>CAIZFE010000081.1 GCA_903932145.1 uncultured Rhodopila sp.
ACGTGTTTATCGAAAGGTTATGGCGGTCCCTGAAATACGAATGTGTGTATCTACACGCTTACGAGACGGGGTCTGAGCTGCGCGCCGGGCTATTGGCATGGGTTGGGCTTTACAACGCCCGTCGGCCACACACGGCGCTTGCTGGACGCACACCTGATGAGGTTTATGGATCGGCGCGACCGTTGCCTGCTCACGGGCATGCCCGTGAGCAGGCAACGGTCGGTCTGGCGGCATGATGATGAACCAGGGATTAGCTTAACAACGCCGCTGGGCTGTCCAAACGACCGGGACCACCTCACGTGGCCGCTGCTGCGGCCGCCCGGGCGGTGTGAAGTTTTCCATCGTGGTATCTTGTCCCGCCTATCCGGCCAATTCGGGCTTTGCCATCCATTCCTTACCGCGCAGCATCGCCTTCCAGTAAACGAAAGGCAGCATCTGCTCCTTAAGCAACCACGCGAGGCGGCTCGGGCGCGTTCCGTCGATCAGCCAGTTCGGAAAGCTTGGAAGCATTTTTCCACCGTAACCAAATTCAGCCAGAACGATGCGTCCTCGTTCGACCGTCAGCGGACACGACCCGTAACCGTCGTACACGGCGTCGGCCGCACGGATGGCACCCATATCCTTGAGGAGGTTGTGCGCCACGATCGGAGCCTGCTTGCGCGCGGCAGCGGCCGTCTTCGCATTCGGTGCATTGCAGGCGTCGCCCAGGCCATAGACGCCGGCAAGTGTCTTGTGCCGCAGGGTTCCTTGATCGACGTCCGTCCAGCCCGCGGCATCAGCCAGCGGCGAGACCCGCAGGAAGTCGGGTGCCGTCTGCGGCGGAACAACGTGGATCATATCGAACTCGGTTTCAACTTCGGATTTAACACCATCGGCATCAGTTTTGGTGAACCACGCCTTTCGGGCAGGACCATCGATCCGCGTCAGCGTGTGCTGAAATTTGAGGTGCACACCGTATTTTTCCACGTATTCCATCAGTGCCGGGACGTAGTCCTTGACCCCGAACAAGACACCGCCCGCGTTGAAGAAATCAATCTCGACGTTCTTGATGATTCCTTGACGTCTCCAATGGTCAGCCGAGAGATACATCGCTTTTTGAGGGGCGCCCGCACATTTGATGGGCATTGGCGGCTGGGTGAATACGGCGCGACCGCCCTTGAGTCCCTGTACCAGTTCCCAGGTGTAGGGGGCGAGGTCGTAACGGTAATTGGACGTGACGCCGTTTCGGCCAAGCGTATCGGTCAGCCCCTCAATACCGCCCCAGTTGAGTTTCAGCCCGGGTGCGACGACCAGCCTGCCATATTTGACGACGCGGCAACCGTCCAGGATGACCGCATTATTCTCCGGCTCGAAAGCTGCAACCCCGGCTTTGATCCAATGGACACCCGAGGGAATCAGGGACGCCATCGTCCTGGCGGTCGTCTGAGGGTTGAATATGCCGCCGCCGACCATGGTCCAGCCCGGCTGGTAATAGTGGATATCGGCCGGATCGATGATGGCGATGTCGAGATCGGGCTTGCGCGTTTTCAGACTTGAAGCAATAGCAATACCGGCGGCGCCGCCTCCAACAATGACGACCTCGTGCCGCCGCTCCGCGTTCTCGGTTGGCGTCCGGCCGCCGTTCACGACGCGACGCACGACCCCCTTCATGTCGAAGCCCGCTGCCTTTGTCGCAGACATTATTTCCGCCGCCGGCCGTCCTTTCGTGGCTTCGGACAGCGACCACAGTGTGGCGGATCGTGTCCCGGTGCGGCAAAAGGCCAGTGTGGGATTGGGCAAACGTTCAAGCAGGTCACCGAACGCCCGCGCGTCATCGTCGCCCACTTTGCCGGAAGCCACGGGCAGATAGGCAGCTTCCAATCCTGCCTCGCGGCATGTCTCTGCGATTTCAGCGAAATTCGGCTGGCCGGCTCCCTCGCCGTCCGGGCGATTGCAGACGACGGAGCGGAATCCCTTGGCGGCAAGTTCCTGAACATCGGCCGCCAGGATTTGCGGCGCGACAGCGAGCGTCGGTGTCAGCGATAGCGGGTTCATGATCGTTTTTTCCCAGAAATTGTGTTTTGGCTGCGCGCCCGGGCACAGATTTGGTCGTGTCAGAGGGCGTTCAACGGAACTTTAAGGAACCGGCGCTCGCCGGTCTCGGGTTCCGGAAGCTTGCCGCCATGCATGTTGATTTGGATCGAAGGGATGATCAGCCGCGGCATCCCGAGCGTGGCATCGCGTGCCGTTCTCATCGCCACGAACTCGTCTTCTGAAATGCCGTCGCGAACATGGACATTGTTTGCGCGCTCGTCCGCGACCATCGTCTCCCAGCGAATGTCACGGCCGTTCGGTCCGTAATCGTGGCACATGAACAGCCGTGTTTCAGGCGGTAGCGTGAGCAGGCGCTTGATGGAGCGGTAGAGTTCGCGCGCATCGCCGCCGGGAAAATCGGCTCGGGCCGTGCCGCCGTCCGGCATGAACAACGTATCGCCAACAAAAGCGGCATCCCCAATGACGTGCGTCATGCAGGCGGGCGTGTGACCGGGCGTGTGCATCGCGAACGCTGTCATTGTGCCGATCGCATAGGTGTCGCCGTCGGCGAACAGACGATCGAACTGGCTGCCATCGCGATGAAACGCGGTGCCCTCGTTAAACACTTTGCCGAAGACTTGCTGCACCACGGTGATCTCGGCACCGATGCCGATTTTGCCGCCGAGGGCCGTCTGGATGTATGGCGCGGCAGAAATGTGGTCGGCGTGGACATGCGTCTCGATCAGCCATTCGAGCGTCAGTCCATGCTCGCGGATGAAAGCGATGATGGCATCGGCCGAGCGGTGTCCGATCCGGGCGGCCGGGTAGTCAAAATCGAGAACGCTGTCGATGACCGCGCAGGATTGCGACGCGGGGTCCTTCACGACGTAGCTGATCGTATTCGTGTCGGCATCGAAAAAGGGCGTAACGTCCGGTTTAACTGATAGATTGACGGCATACGGAACGATATTCATGGCAACATCCTCCTTGTCTTTGATTGGGATTATGCCTGGCCCACGGAGCGCCAGATAATGTAGAAGGCAACAGCGAACACTAAAGCCGCGAACATGCGGTTCAGACTGTTCCGCCGGGCGGCGAGGTGGCAGGCGGCCTTCATACCGAGCCAGCCACCCGCAATGCCGCCGCCGATAAACTCGGCCGCTACCAGCCAATCTACCATTCCGGAAGAGGCATAGTTCAGTGCTGTCGCCAGACCGAAAGCACCGACGGCGAGCAGCGAAGTGCCGATGGCATTGATCATGGGCATGCCGGTCGCGAGGATGAGGCCAGGGACGATGAGAAAACCCCCGCCAATCCCGAAGAACCCCGATAACGTCCCAACGCACAACCCGACCCCGGCCACTTTCGCTGCCACGATCGGGGTCATCGCCGCCGGAGCCGTGCCGCCGCCACGTCGCGGACGCAGCATCAGCACCCCGACCACCAGCATCATGATCGCGAACAGCAGAATGAGGCGCTGACCATCGAATGTTTTGCCGATCGTTGACCCGATCAGCGCGCCGACCACTCCCGTTGTGGCGAACAGCGCCGCTGTCGCCCATCGCACATTGCCCGCCCTGGCGTGGCCGCCAAAATTGACGAAGGCATTGGCTGAGACGGCGAGTGCGCCGGTGCCGATCGCGACGTGTGGGGGCAAGCCAACTAAATAAAGCAGCAGTGGTGTGGCTACGATGGAGCCGCCGCCGCCGATCAAGCCCAGGGTGAAGCCAACAAAGCTCCCCGAAGCAATCGCGATCAGTTCAAACATTGGTTCGCGTCCTTCCGGTGGGTGCAGCGGGCCATCCGGCAACGGAGAACACGCCGCATTCGGTCGCAGCGCGCGGTTGGGTTTTGGCCGGCGCGGTTTGCTCCGGCTTTGCGGGCAACGGCCTGAGCATTTGCCTGGCTGCGGTAACCGGAATGCGTGGTGATGTGTGCGGCTGGGGGGGCGCGTCGAACGCATGCCGCACTGCATCCAGGATGATGCGCACACGTTCGTCGGCAAGGCTGTAAAACACGGCCTTGGCTTCCCGGCGGGTGGTGACCAGACCGGCCTCACGAAGCTGCCCAAGTTGTTGCGACAGGTTCGGCTGCTTCAGGCCGAGCTCGCTTTCAAACCCGCCGACGGCAAGTTCACCGGCCAGCAGCCGGCAAAGGATCTGTAGCCGCATCGGATGCGCAAGGGCCCGGAGTAACTCAGCGGCAGCCTGAGGGTCGCAAGCGTCTCCAGGGGCGGTTTTGAGCGCGCTCATTGCCTGGCCGCCTGTGATTGATAATACCAAGCGGTCGCACCAGCGTCCGCACGGGCGTCAGCCTCTGCGACCGTTAGCGGTGGCGGCAAAATGCCATCCTGCCCGGGAAGCCATCCGGCCGGGGTTGAAAGGCCGGATGCGTCGGTTTCCTGAAGGGCCGCGAGTGCCCGAAGAAGCTCGTCAACATTGCGGCCTGTCGCCATCGGGTAATAGGTCAGCAGGCGAACGATGCCAGTTGGGTCAATCAGGAATGTCGCTCTGACCGTCGATGTGTCGGCATCCGCGGGATGGATCATTCCATAAGCGGCAGCGATGGACATGGAGAGGTCTTCGGCCACGGGGAACGGGATTTCGACCCCGAACTCGGTGCGAATGCTCCGGACCCAGGCCAAGTGCGCATACAAACTGTCAACCGACAGCCCCAACAGTTCGCACCCCAACGCCTGGAACTGGTCGAATACCTTCGCGAAGGCGATGAACTCGGACGCGCAGACAGGCGTGAAATCGGACGGATGCGAAAAAAGCAGCAGCCAGCGTCCGCGGTATCCCTCGAGAGTCCGCTCGCCAAGCGTCGTCCTGACGCGGAATGGAACAGCAGGTTCTCCAATGCGTGGAAGACGGGCCAGCGGCATGGCCATCTCGGTTTGCGTCGTGTCGCTCATGGGGTACTCCATATACATTTACATTATGTATAATTTAATATCATATAATGTCAAGTGACTGAAGATGAGGACACGCACATGAATGGCTGGGACGCATTTCATCTGGCGAGGGCGCAGTTCGCGTTCACGGTGATGGCTCACATCATCTTTCCGGCCCTCTCGATTGGGCTTGCCAGCTATCTCGCCGTTCTCGAAGGCCTGTGGCTGCGCACCGGGCGGCGCGTTTACCTCGACCTGTTCCGTTACTGGCTTAAACCGTTCTCGCTTGCATTCGGGATGGGGGTCGTGAGTGGACTGGTGATGTCCTATCAGTTCGGAACCAACTGGAGTGCCTTCGCGGACAAAACCGGACCGGTGATCGGCCCGCTCATGGGCTACGAGGTGCTCAGCGCCTTCTTCCTGGAAGCCGGCTTCCTGGGCGTGATGCTGTTCGGCATGGAGCGGGTCGGCCCCGGGTTGCACTTCATCGCGACGTGCATCGTTGCGCTCGGCACGCTTGTCTCCGCGATTTGGATTCTATCGGTGAACTCGTGGATGCAAACCCCGGCAGGCTACATCATCGGCGCGGACGGCCGCTTTGTTCCCGAGAGTTGGTTGAAAATCATCTTCAACCCGAGCTTCCCTGTGCGCTTGCCGCACATGGTGATGGCGTCCTATTTGTCTGTTGCCTTCGTGGTCGGCGCGACAGGAGCATGGCATCTGCTGCGCGACCGTCAGAACGAGGCATCGCGCATGATGTTCTCCATGGCCATGTGGATGGCGGCAATCGTCGCACCCGCGCAAATTGCCATGGGCGATATGCATGGGCTGAACACCCTGGAGTACCAACCCGCCAAGGTGGCTGCCATGGAAGGGCTGTTCGATACCACCAAAGGCGCGCCGCTGGCTTTGTTCGGAATTCCAAACATGAAGACCGAGCGCCTCGATTATGCGTTGGAGATCCCGCATGCGTCGTCGCTGATCCTGACGCATGAATGGAACGGCGAGGTCCAGGGCCTCAAGACATGGCCGATTGCAGACCGCCCGAATGCGTTGATCGTGTTCTGGTCGTTCCGCGTGATGGTCGGTTTGGGATTTGCGATGCTTGGCATCGGCCTGGCCAGCCTATGGCTGCGATACAAGCGTCATTTCTACGACAGCCGACTGCTCTATTGGGCCGCGGTTGCGATGGGTCCGTCAGGTCTTGTCGCTTTGCTGGCGGGTTGGGTTACGACCGAAGTCGGACGCCAACCTTTTACCGTTTACGGCTTGCTGCGAACGGCGGACAGTCTATCCCCGATCGGCGCACCGGGTGTCGCGATTTCACTGGCGGCGTTCGTTGTCGTTTACCTGACCGTGTTTGGCGCCGGTGTCATCCTTATGCTGCGCATCATGGCAACGCCGCCTCAGCCCGGTGAGTTGGGACCTGCGCCTCTTCCATCACACGCGGCGGGCATTGTGCCCGGCCCCGCCATGGCCGCGGAGTAATGCCAATGGATCTTCCTGTCATCTGGGCGGCCCTGATCGCCTTTGCAGTCCTTGCTTACATTGTCATGGATGGTTTTGACCTGGGCGTTGGCATCTTGTTTGCCGCGGAGCATGACGACGCCGACCGGGATGTCATGGTCAACTCCGTGGCCCCCGTATGGGATGGCAATGAGACCTGGTTGGTGCTGGGCGGTGGCGGCCTGTTCGCGGTGTTCCCGTTGGCGTACGCCACGATCCTGCCTGCGCTGTACCCCGCCATCATTGGGATGCTGCTGGCATTGGTGTTTCGAGGCGTTGCCTTTGAATTCCGCTTCCGCGCCTTCACCCGATTCGGACGGCGCCTTTGGGACATCTCATTCCTTTTGGGGTCCACCGTTGCCGCGTTTTGCCAAGGGCTGACGCTAGGTGGGTTGCTCCAGGGAATTCATGTGGTCAACCGTGCTTATGCGGGCGGCTGGTGGGACTGGCTCACCGGCTTTTCTATCCTGTGTGGCATCGCGGTCGTCGTTGGTTATGCACTGCTTGGCGCAACCTGGCTTGTCTGGCGCACCGAGGGCGCTTTGCAGGGCCGTTGCCGCGGTTATGCGCGGGGGCTCGGCGTTGCCACACTGGCGCTCATCGTCGTCGTCAGCCTGTGGACGCCGATGCTGCACCCACGCTTTGCCGAGCGGTGGTTCGGTTGGCCGGGTATCCTGCTGACCAGCCCGGTTCCATTGCTGGTCGCGGTGCTGGCCTGGCGCGGTTGGCGTGGCCTTCAGCGCAACGAACATCTGTCGCCTTTCCTGTGTGCGCTCGGTTGGTTTGTCCTTTGCTTCGCTGGCCTGGGCATCAGCATGTTCCCACTGATGGTGCCACCGAGTATCGACATCTGGCAGGCGGCGGCGCCATACGACAGCCAGCTTTTTCTGCTGGTGGGCGCACTCGTCCTGGTGCCGATTATTCTTGTTTACACCGGATATGCCTACTGGGTGTTCCGCGGGAAGGTTAAGGCGGGAGCACACTATCATTGATGGTTCGCAAACTCCTTTGGTTCGTAGTGCTATGGCTCGGCAGCGTGATCTCGGTCGGCGTGGTTGCCAGCGTGCTGCGGCTGGCGATGCGGGCCGTCGGTCAGCCATGACAAACTGGCGGGAAAGGCCGAACGTCCTGCCGTGGCCCCCTTTGATTTTTGCCAGCGCCGCCATTGCGGCATTGGCGCTCGGCTGGATTTATCCGTTCAGAAGGCTCTTCGCGGCGGGACTCGTTACCCATGCGTTCGGCACGGTCATCATGCTGCTGGGCCTCGGACTGGACGTCTATGCTATGGTCGAGATGAGACGGCTGCGTGCCACCATCCTGCCACACCGCGCTGCGACTGCCCTCGCAACGACGGGACCGTTCGCACTGGCGCGAAACCCGATCTACCCGGGATCCCGGTTGTCCGCCTGGAGGCGATCCACGGTTCGCTTGCTGATTTTCGTGTGCATGGACACATCTCTCGTTTGGTGTTTCGACCCGAAAGATGCGTGACAGCCGCTGATCGTAGCAATGCGCCAGCAATGCGGTGGGATAAAGTCGCCGGATATTGGAGCGGTTTCCGGCGTAGCCCGTGACGACCGCCGCAGTTCGATCAACATTCTGATCTATCGAGAAATTTTCGGAATTTCGGGGAGTGGTAATGGTGCCCAGGGGCGGAATCGAACCACCGACACTGCGATTTTCAGTCGCATGCTCTACCAACTGAGCTACCTGGGCGTGCCGTGAGGCACCTCGCTGCCGAACCGGTGGAGCGGCGGCGAGGCAGGCTGATTAGCCCATGCCCGCGCGGGGATCAAGCCACTATCAACCGATTCGTTTTACGCGGCGTCAGGTGACGGCGGCGGGTCTTCGTCCAGTTCCGCCGGCGGCCCCGGAATGCGGTAAACGCCGGTCAGCCAACGGCCGAGATCGACCTCCTGGCAGCGCGGCGTGCAAAACGGTTTCGTGGCTTCGGAAGAGCGCCGGCCGCAGATGGGGCAAGTGGACGCTTGCTTAACCATGGTTCACCTCCAGAACCCAGGCCGTTGCCGGCAGGGATGGGTCCGATCGTAAAGTGGCCCCGCGTCCGGTGCGGCGCAGCAGGTCGGGCAGGGCGGCCGGATCGGCCTGCAGCGCCGATACCACCGCCGGATGCGCCCGTACCGCAGGCATGGCACGCGGGTCGCGGGTGTAGTCCGCCATCACCGCCCGTAAAGCAGCCAGTCCCGCCGCCAGAGGTCCAGACAGAAGTTCGTGCAGTGGCGGGTGGATGCGGGACCGGACGATCTCGGCCAGCCCCAGGGCGGTGAAGCCGAGGAAGCGGGGCCGCAACGGATCTTTGGCCAAAGCGGCGAAGAAATCGGGAGCCAGGGCGGCGCGTTTGCGCGGTGACAATCCGGCCAGATCGACGACAATCGCCCCCGACAGGTTTCGGAGCCTGATCTGATCGCCAAGCGATGGCAGCACGGCGCGGTTCAGGGCTTCATGCCGGGTGCGGGCTGCCCCGGCGCCCGCCAGGGCACCTCCGGCATCTACATCGATCGCGACCAGGGCAGGGGTGGGCCAGATCGACAGGCGGGCGCCACCTTGCAGATCGACAACCGGCGCGGACAGCGCATCGATTGCATTCTTGATATCGTCATCGAGGACGGACGCAGCGACAGAAACGCGGGGACCGATCCGCACTCCGGCATCTTCGGCGTGACGCAGGCCGGCCGCGACTCCGGCATCGTCCACCAAAATTGGTGCATCCGGAAAGCGGTCGGCGAGTCGAACGACCGGATCAGGGCCGCGGCGGATCAACGCCACCGGCCCGCTCGCGGCCGGCTCATCCACTTTAGCCGTCAGCCGAGGCCCTTTGGTGCCTTGCGCCGCGCGCGTGATCCGGACGGTCAGGATGGTGCCGGCGGACAGGCCCTTGGCGCCCTCGCTGTCAGGCAGGAAACCCTCGGCATCGATCAACGCGACGAAGGCACCAGCCATGCCGGGAACCTGGGCGATGACCCGGCCGCGATGGATGTCGCCGACTCCATCCGGTGCGCCGGGGCGCCACAGGGTAAAATCCAGCAGGCGATTGTCATCGACGACGGCGACCTGTGCCTCACCCGGGCTGGTGGCGACCCGGATCGAGACGCTCACGGCACCTGCCAGTCGTGGCCACGCAGCAACTGGGCGGTTTCGAACAGCGGCAGGCCGACCACGCCGGAATGGCTGCCGGACAGAAACCGGATGAAGCTGGCGGCGTGGCCGTTGATGGCATAGCCGCCCGCCTTGCCCTCGCCCTCTCCTGTGGCGATGTAGCGCCCGATCTGGTCGTCGGTCAGACGGTTGAACGTGACGGCGCTTTCGACCACGCGTTCGGTGGAGCGTCCGTCCGGCGCGGTTAAGATGATCGCCGTCAACACCCGATGGCGACGGCCGGACAGCAGCGTCAGGCAGGCGCGCACCTCGGATTCGGTTTCGGCCTTCGGCAGGATGCGGCGGCCGGCGGCGACCACGGTGTCGGCGGCCAGCACCAGATGATCGGCAGACCTGACCGCCGCCGCCTTGGTTCGGGCCATGCGGACAGCATACAGGCGTGGCGACTCGTCGCGCAGCGGAGTCTCATCAATGTCGGGGGAGACGACCTGATCCGGCACGATGCCGATCTGCTTCAACAGCATCAGCCGTCGCGGACTGGAAGACGCCAGGATCAGAGGGGGCGGCATGGCGCCGCGAATGTCGTGCGCTACTTGAAGCGGAAGGTGATGCGGCCCTTGGACAGATCGTAGGGCGTCATCTCGACGTTCACCCGGTCACCGGCCAGCACGCGAATGCGATTCTTGCGCATCTTGCCGCTGGTATGGGCAAGGATGGAATGTTCGTTATCCAATTTCACACGAAACATGGCGTTGGGCAGAAGCTCCATTACCGTACCGCTGAACTCGATCATGTCTTCTTTTGACATCAGGCCTCTTGGTGTTGTTGATTCGGCGGGAACATGATGTCAGGCGCCGGTTAGGTCAAGTCGTGTTACCAGCCGAAGACGTTCGGCAGGGCTGTACCGAACGTCTTCAGGGCGGTTTTCCGATGGGTGTGGCTGCCGCGGCAGGCCATTCGACGGATGGGCGGGTGGCTTTCGGGTGACGAATGAGGTTTATCCACCCACCCGTTCGTCCGAGTTGACGCCCAACTGTTTCAGCTTTCTGTGCAGCGCCGACCGTTCCATACCGACAAATTGCGCGGTTCGGGAAATATTTCCACCGAAACGCAGTAATTGCGCGTGCAAATATTGCGTCTCGAACAAATCGCGTGCCTCTCGCAGCGGCAGTGACATGATGTCGGCGGCCGGGTCGATGTTGAGCAGTGCCGGCGCGCGCGACCCGATCTCCGGCGGCAGCATATCCGCTCGGATGGGATCGCTCGCTTGACCGGATGCCATGATCAACAACCAGTCCATCAGGTTGCGCAACTGGCGCACGTTGCCCGGCCAGTCGTAGGCCTGCAACGCCGCCAACGTATCCGCCGACAGCGCCCGCACCGGAATACCCGAACTCTCGGCCGACCGTTCGATGAAATGCAGCGCCAGATTCGGTACATCCTCGCGGCGTTCGCGCAACGCCGGGATTTTCACCGGCACGACGGCGAGGCGGTAGTACAAATCCTCGCGGAACCGCCCGGCGGCGATCTCGGCCTGTAAATCGCGGTTCGTGGTGGACAATACGCGCACATCGACCTTGACCCGAGCGGACCCGCCGAGGCGCTTGAACGTTTGATCTTGCAGCGCCCGGACGATCTTGCCCTGGGTTTCCATCGGCATGTCGGACACCTCGTCCAACAACAGCGTGCCGGTATGGGCACGTTCCAGCACGCCGGCCCGCCTGGGGTGAGAAACCGGATCGTTGCCCGCTTCCACCCCGAACAATTCTTCCTCGAAGCGCCCGGGGTTCAGGGTCGCGCAGTTCATCACGACGAAAGGGCCGGTCGATCGGCGCGAGCGCGCGTGGATCATGCGGGCGACGACTTCCTTGCCCGATCCGGCGGGGCCGGAAATCATCACCCGCGACCCCGTGGGGGCGACGCGCTCCACCTGGGACCGAAGCTGCGTGATCACGGCTGAATCGCCGGTCAGCGTCACTTCCGGCCCGGCCCGCAGCCGCAGTTCGATGTTTTCCCGCGCCAGCGCCGCGGCTTCCAGGGCGCGCCTGATCACCAGCAGCAAGCGGTCTGACTGGAACGGCTTTTCGATGAAGTCGTAGGCGCCATGCTGGATTGCGCCGACGGCCATCTCGATCGTGCCGTGGCCGGAGATCATGATCACGGGTACGCTCGGTTCCTCGCCTTGCAGCGTGTCCAGAATGCCGATCCCATCCATGCGCGAGCCTTGCAGCCACACATCGAGAATGACCAGCGACGGACGGCGCGCCCGAAACGAAGCGATTGCGGTCTCGGCATCGCCGGCGCCACGGGTTTCGTAGCCTTCGTCACGCAGGATGCCTTCTATCAGCAGCCTGATATCCGGCTCGTCATCGACGATGAGGATTTCATGCGCCATGCGACACCTGTTTCATCTCATTGCTCACAGAATTTGCATCGGTGGACAACGCGAGGGACGCGGTGCCTCTCGGCAATTGGAGAGCAGCGACTGCCCCCGGTCCGTCCGGTTGGTCCCCAAGGGTCAGGGTTCCGCCATGGTCTTCCATGATCTTCTTCACGATGGCCAGTCCCAACCCGGTTCCCTTCGGCTTATGTGTCACATACGGTTCGGTCAGCCGCGAACGCTCTTCCGCGGGCAGTCCGACTCCATCGTCGGCGACGACGATCCGCACCCCGTCCGGCAGGTCTTGCACCATCAGCGCGATATGGCCAGCGCCGTCACGCATCGCGATCGCGTCAGTAGCGTTCTGCAGCAGGTTGGTCAGCGCCTGACGCAACATCCGCTTGTCGCAGGGGACCACCGGTCCTCGTTCCGGAATGCTGGTGACCCAGTCGATTCCGGGCCGCGCGGTTTTTTGCAACACCAGCGCCTCTCGGGCGATGCGGCCGATGTCTTCGGGTTTGATGACCGGCTGCGGCATGCGGGCGAACGCCGAGAATTCATCGACCATGCGCCCGATATCGCCGACATGACGAATGATCGTGTCGGCGCATTGCGCGAAGGTGTCCGGATCGGACTGGATTTCCTTGGTGAAGCGGCGCTTCAGGCGTTCGGCGGACAGTTGTATCGGAGTTAACGGATTTTTGATCTCGTGCGCGATCCGCCGGGCGACGTCGGCCCAGGCGGCCTTGCGCTGGGCGGACTGCAACTCGGTAATGTCGTCGAACGTGACAACGAATCCGTCTGTCCGCTCGCCGGATAGTTCGGCGCCGATTCGCACCAGCAGATGACGCCGGTGATTGGCCGGACCGGTCTGGATCTCGGCCGTCCGGGCTTTGTCGGGGGACGCCGCGGCCTCGGCGAACAAGGCGGCAAATTCGGGTACGATTTCCGACAACGGATGGCCGGTGGCGGCCAGCAGGTCCCGCCCCAGCAACTCGTCGGCGGTGCGGTTTGGCAGCTCGATGCGGCCCTGCGCGTCCAGGCCGATCACTCCGGCGGATACGCCAGCCAGCACGGTTTCGGTGAAGCGCCGCCGTTCGTCGATCTGGCTGTAGGCTTCCATCAACTCGGTGCGCTGCGCCGCCAGTTGCCCGGTCATGCGATTGAAGGCGCGCGACAGGCCGGCGAGTTCATCGCCGGTCGCGGCTTCCTGCACGCGCACGCTCAGGTCGCCGTTGCGCACCCGTTCCGCGGCATTGATCAGCATGCCGACCGGGCGTGCGATTTGGTTGGCCATGATCAACCCGATCAACCCGGCCGCCAGCAGCACCAACAGGGCAACAATGGCGAAAATCCAGGCGAACGCGATCTGCAGCCAGGACTGATTTTCGTCCATGCGATGGTAATCAGCGACCGCCTGTTCGGTGCGCTGCATGTATCCCAGAATGGTCGGATCGATCGGGCGGCCGATCATCAGCATCAGTGGAGGCGTCGATTCCAGCCGCACGACCGCCCGCACCCGCGTTCCGTCGCCGGCGTTCAACACAGCGACATCGCCGTTCATCGCCTGTTGCGTGGCATCCTGTGGCGGTGCCTCAACCCCCATGCCGACGAAGATGCCCGCCGCGGCCAGGACCTGGCCGGTGACAGGTTCATAGATCACGGCTTCGGTCAGGCCGCGCAGGGTCGTCTGGGTATCCAGCACTTCGGCAAATACGGTCGGATCGGCGGACAGGAAGCGCCCGGCGCGCGCCAGATCGTTCGCCATCTCCAGCGCCACGGTGCGGATATTGTTCCTGTGTTCTTCCAGATAGCCGCGGGATACCTGGAGCGATTCCTCCAGCGCGGTGCGCACCGGTTCGTTGAACCAGGAGGCAATGCCGAAATGGAAGAACGAAACCGCGAAACAGGCGACCACGATCGTCGGGGCGACGGCGACGCCGCTGAACAGGAAGACCAGCCGCACATGCAGTTTGGATCCGGCCGATCCGCGCCGCCGCTCCACCCAAACCCGGGTCAGCCTTCCGGCCAGCACGGTGCCGAGCAGCAGCAGGACCGACAGGTTGGCCAGCATCAGGGTCATGCCGACGCGGGGGCGCCAGCCCAGCGGCGAGCCGCGGGCGAGAATGATGAAGGTGGCGATTCCCACCAGCAGCGCCAACGTGGCCAACAGCAGGGTGACGCCCTTGCCCAGCAGGACATCGCCCAACTGGCCGAACCAGGACAGTCTCGGTTCAGAAATGATATCGCGGGGCTGATCCCAGGGTGGCTTGGTGGCCGGCAACGAGGTGGTCATGGCGTTGGCCATTGGGGGCTGAGGTCGCCGGGCCAATCCCCATAGGCATCAGGATAAGCGACTGGGGAAGAAGGTTTGTGCCGCAGACCGGGCTTTCCCTCCTCCGTCATGGGCGAAAACTCCCCGCCAACGCCCTCATCACACCCCGCCGTCATTGACCCGGCGCATGCCGTCATCACGGGCACAATGGCGGGGCGCCGTTGCATTTACATCAGCCCGCGCACGACCGGGATTTCCAGGTCGCGAATCTTCTTCCGCAGCGTATTGCGGTTCAGACCGAGCATGGAGGCTGCCTTGATCTGGTTGCCGCGGGTTGCGGCGAGAGTCAGGCGAATCAATGGCCGTTCAACCTCGGCGATGATCTTGTCGTACACGTCGGTCACTCCCATGCCGTCATTATGCGCGGCAAGAAAGTCCTTAATATGGCGCTCTACCGCGCTGGACAGGGTTTCGGGGCCGTCCGCCGGCTGCGTTGACGCCGTTGGGCCGGGGGCAGCCAGCGGTTCGGCCAGTTCGGCTTCCACCACCGCGGTACCGATGACCTCGTCCGGGCACAGAGCGGCCAGGCGCCGCATCAGGTTTTCCAGTTCGCGGACATTGCCCGGCCAGCCATGTTGCTTCAGGCGGTCCACAGCGCCTTGATCCAGGCTCTTCGCCGGTAGTCCGTCGTCTTTCGCCCGGTCCAGGAAGTGCCTGGCGAGCAAGGCGATGTCCTCGACGCGCTCCCGCAGGGGCGGCAGGCGAATCGGCACGACATTAAGGCGATAGAACAGATCCTCGCGGAACTGGCCCTGGCGAATGGCGGTGCGCAGGTCGCGGTGCGTCGCGGCGATGATGCGAACGTTCGCTTTGATCGGCTGGCGGCCGCCGACGCTGGTGAACTCGCCTTCCTGGAGCACACGCAGCAGGCGGGTCTGCGCCTCGGGCGGCATGTCCCCGATTTCGTCCAGGAACAGCGTGCCGCCGTTGGCCTGTTCGAACCGGCCCTGCGACCGGTTGGTGGCGCCGGTAAAGGCGCCGCGTTCATGCCCGAAGAGTTCGCTTTCGATCAGTTCACGCGGGATGGCGGCCATGTTGATCGCAACGAACGACCCGGCCTTGCGTTTCCCGTAGTCATGCAGCGCCCGGGCCACGAGTTCCTTACCGGTGCCGGATTCGCCATTGATCATGACGGTCAGGTCGGCGGTCGTCAGCCGGGCGATGGTGCGGTAGATCTCCTGCATCGACGGGGAGCGGCCGATCAACGGCAGACGTTCCTCGGTATCCTTGGCTTCCGGCGGGCTGAATGTCGCCTCGGTCGGCACCGCCAGCGCGCGCCCGACCACGGACAGCAGTTCGCGGAGGTCGAACGGCTTGGGCAGATATTCGAAGGCACCGCGCTGGGTGGCTTTCACCGCGGTCATCAGCGTGGACTGTGCGCTCATGACGATGATCCGCAGCTCCGGGCGGATGCGTTTGATGCGCGGGATCAGGTCCAGGCCGTTTTCATCCGGCATCACCACGTCGGTAATCACGAGGTCGCCCTCGCCATCCTCCACCCAGCGCCACAACGTCGCGGCGGTGCCGGTGCTGCGCACCTGGTAGCCGGCGCGGCCCAACGCCTGGGTGAGAACGGTGCGGATCGAGCGATCGTCGTCGGCAATCAAGACAGTGGGCAAGGTCATTGGTCGGCGTCTTTCTCGGTGACTACAGGCAAGTGCAACCGGAATTCGGTGCGGCCGGGACGGCTATCGACCTCGATCAGGCCACCGTGGTCGCCGATGATCTTGGCGACCAGCGACAGGCCAAGGCCGGTGCCGGCGGCCTTGGACGTGACAAACGGCTCAAACAAATGCGGCCTGATGTCGTCGGGAATGCCATGCCCATTGTCGCGGACGCTGACGAACAGCGGCAGATCCATGCGTTCGTTGGTGCCGGGAATGGCGACGCGCATGCCGTGCTGAAAGCCGGTGGTGAGGATGATCTCGGGGTGGATGACGCCCTCTTGGGTGACCGCTTCGGCGGCGTTCTTTACGAGGTTCAGCACCACCTGGATCAGTTGGTCGCGATTGGCCCAGACCGGCGGCAGCGACGGATCGTAATTTTCCTTGAACGGGATATGCGCCGCGAAACCGGACTGCGCCAGCTTGCGGACATGTTCCAGCACCCGATGGATGTTCACCGCGGTACGGGCGATCGGCTTGTCACCGAAGGCCTCCATCCGATCCACCAGATCGCGGATGCGGTCGGCCTCGTCGCGGATCAGTTCGGCCAGCACCCGGTCGGCCGGTCCGACGCTGGCTTCCAGCAACTGGGCGGCGCCGCGAATGCCGGACAGTGGGTTCTTCACCTCATGCGCCAGGATCGCGGCCATGCCGGACACGCTGCGCGCGGCGCCGCGGAACGCGAGCTGCCGATCCAGCGAACGGGCGGCCGAGGCGTCCTGCATCACCAGCAGCACCGCACCCGGTTCCTCGGGCAATGGCGATCCCTGGACGGTAATGCCATGTTTGTGCAGGCGGGGGCTGTGCAGGTTCAACTCATGATCGGAGATGGTCGAGTCGGTCAGCCGAACATGCTCGATCAGCAGAAACAGCGGGTTATCTTTGGGCAACAGATCGTCCAGCCGAAGCTGGGACAGCCCGGCCGCCGAGATCCCGAGGAACTGTTCCGCCGCATGGTTGGCATGGCGGAACCGATTGTCCGGGTCGAGCAGGATGACCGGCACCGGCAGGCCGCTGAGGATGGCGGCTGCATCCACAGGCCTGGTATGCGACTCAACGGACCGGGTTCGTCCGGAGAGCAGACGCGAGGCGCGGGCAACAACGTTGCTCATGCGGCCTCGGCCGTTTGCAGGTCGTTGTAACCGGTCACCATTCGGGTGGCGCCACGCGCGATCAGCGGATCGTAGAAGCGGTCGATCAACGCCAGTACCTGATCGGCTTCCGACAGCCGGTTCATCGTCGCGCGGAATTCCGCCGAACCGGTCAGGCCGCGCGAATACCAGGACACATGCTTGCGGGCGAGGCGGACACCGGCGTTGGTGCCGAACTGGCTCAACATGGCGTGATAATGCCCGATCAGGATGGATTTCTGGTCGGCGAGCGAGGGTTCGGGCAGACGCAGGCCGGTGCGCAGGTAATGCGCGGCCTGCGCCAGGAACCACGGGCGACCGTAGCAGCCGCGGCCGATCATCACACCGTCGGCGCCGGATTGGGCCAGGGCGGCGGCGGCATCGTCCTCGGTCAGGATGTCGCCATTGACGATCACCGGGATGCCGACCGCATCCTTGACCGTGCGCACGAACGCCCAATCGGCGGTGCCGGTGTAGAACATCTGCCGCGTGCGGCCATGGATGGTGACCATGCGGATGCCGGCGTCCTGGGCGATTTGCGCCAGTTTGGGGGCGTTCAGGGTCGAATGGTCCCAGCCCATGCGCATCTTCAGCGTGACAGGGACGGAGACCGCCTTGACCGTGGCCTGCAGGATCGCGGCGGCGGCGGTCTCGTCGCGCATCAGCGCGGAGCCGGCGGCCTGACCGACAGCTACTTTCTTCACCGGACACCCGAAATTGATGTCAATCATGTGGGCACCGCGATCGACCGCCAGTTTCGCGGCTCCGGCCATGGCCTCCGGGTCGCAGCCGGCGAGCTGGACCGCCGATACGCCGCCGCAACCGTCAATTTCGGCCATGCTGAGGGTCTTCTGGTTTTCACGGATCATCGCCCAGGAGGCGATCATTTCCGAAACCACCATGCCCGCGCCGAGCTGTTTGGCGGTGCGGCGGAAGGGCAGGTCGGTGACGCCGGACATCGGCGCCAGGATCACCGGGGTTTCGATGCGGACACCGCCGCCGAGGTCGATAGGTTTCAGTTCCAACGCTCCGGGGGCAGAAGGTGTGATGTGTGAACGACAGTTGCCCATGATTTGGGCAATCTAGCGCCACATTCACGGGCGTGCAATCTTTCATCGGCGCGGAACCGGCCACGGTGGTGCACCGTTTCGGTTCATCATATCCTTATGAGGGCGGTGTTATGCCTCGTTCGGCCGCTACGTCTCGCGATACCTCGATCCAGGCTTACCGGGCAAAGCGGGATTTTGCCGCGACGCGTGAACCGGCGCCCGAGCCGCGAAGGAAAGCGGCTCGGCAGGAGCCGATGTTTGTGGTGCAGAAGCATGCCGCCCATCGCGCCGGCCTGCACTGGGATTTCCGGCTGGAACATGACGGGGTTCTGTGGAGTTGGGCGGTGCGCAAGGGGCCGTCGCTGGACCCGTCGGACAAGCGAATCGCGGTGCATGTCGAGGATCATCCGCTGGATTATGCCGATTTCCAGGGCACCATTCCCGAGGGGCAGTATGGCGCCGGGACGGTGGAAACCTGGGACCGGGGCACCTGGGAACCGCTGATCGATCCCGACGAGGGTCTGCGCGACGGAGAGATCAAGTTTGTGCTGTCCGGCCAGCGGCTGCACGGCAAATTCACCCTGGTGCGGCTGAAGCCGAAACCGAACCAGCGCGGACGGCAGGACAACTGGTTGCTGATCAAGGGTCATGATGCGGACGAGCGGGAAGGCGCCGACGCCGGGTCGCTGGAGGCGGCGGTCGCTTTGAATGCGCCCCCGGCATCATCAGCGCGTCAGACGGCGTCCGGTCCGCCGGTTCCCGGTGCCGTCCGCGGCAAGCTACCTGCCAGGCAGGCCCCGCAATTGGCCTCAGTCGCTGATGAACCTCCTGAACAAGCTGGTTGGCTAACGGAAATCAAGTTCGACGGCTACCGGCTGCTGGCGTTTGTGGACAGCGGGCAAGTCCGGCTGCTGACGCGGAACGGCAACGACTGGACCGATCGCCTGCCGGCGGTTGCCAAAGCGATGGGCCGCTTGAAGGTCGATGCGGCTCTGGTGGATGGCGAACTGGTCGCACTCGACACAGATGGTGTGTCCAGCTTCCCGGCATTGCAGGCGGCGCTGTCGGCCGGCCGGGATGAGACCCTTGTCTTCTATTTATTCGATCTGCTGTACCTGAACGGCTGGGATTTGCGGCCATGCGCTTTGCGAGACCGCAAACAACGCCTGTCCGAATTGGATACCTGGCGTGGCATGCTGCGCTACAGCGACCATCACGAGGGCGATGCCAGCCGCATGCGAAAAGCGGCCTGCCAAATGAAATTGGAAGGCATCATCTGCAAGAAGGCCGATGCTCGGTATCGCCCCGGCCGGGGTCATGACTGGCTGAAGGTCAAATGCCAGGGACGCGAGGAATTCGTTGTCATCGGGTGGACCGAACCAGCGGGAAGCCGCACCGGACTGGGGGCGTTGCATCTGGGCTATTATGATCGGGACGGGCGGTTGCACTACGCCGGGGGTGTTGGCACCGGGTTCTCCGACGACATGCTGGCGACGCTTCGGGACCGGTTGGATGGGCTCGGTTCCGCGCCGCCAAAGGGACTCATGGTGGCTGGCGAGGAGCTGGACCGGGGCATCCACTGGGTTCGGCCGGACTTGGTGGCTGAGACGTCGTTTACCGGCTGGTCCGGCTCCGGCCGGGTGCGGCACGCGGCATTTCTGGGTTTGCGCGAGGATAAGCCCCCCGCCGAAGTCGTCCGAGATCTCGCGGACCCGGGGGCTGAACGGCGGGCGGTCGATCCCAAGGCCTTCGCGGGTTCCGCGAAACGCAAAGGACCGGTCATTGCTGTGCCACCTAAACGTCCGATTGCCATTCCTGCCCGCACCGGCACCGCGATTGTGACCGCGAAGGCGCCGCGGGCGCGAACCGAGACGGTCGAGGGAGTCACGTTGACGCATCCCGATCGCGCGTTATGGCCCGGGATCACCAAGCGGGATCTCGTGGACTACTGGCAGGCGGTGGCGGATCACGCGCTGCCGGGGCTGGTAAAGCGGCCGTTGGCAATCGTGCGCTGCCCCGAAGGCGTGGACGGCGAGCATTTCTTCCAAAAGCATGGGCACGGGACGATGCCGGCCGGGATTCGCGATGGCGTTGCCGACAAGGCTCCATACCTGGCGATCGACGGGTTCCAGGGACTGGTGGCGATGGCGCAGATGTCGGCGATCGAACTGCATGTCTGGGGGGCGACGGAGGACGATCCGTTGCATCCGGACCAGCTTGTGTTCGACCTCGATCCGGGGGAAGGCGTGAAGGTGCCGGCCATTGTCGCGGCGGCACTGGATATGCGGGAGAAGCTGGACGCCATTGGCCTGGCGTCCTTTTGCCGCACAAGTGGCGGCAAGGGACTGCATGTCGTCGTGCCGCTTACGGCGGCCGCGGGTTGGGATGAAGTACGAAGTTTCTGCCGGGGGTTCGCTGAAGCCGCCAGTGAGGCCCATCCCGATCTGTATTTGGCACATGTGAAAATCGCCGATCGGCGGGGCCGTATCCTGATCGATTGGCTGCGCAACGGATTGGGTTCGACCGCCGTTGCCTCGTTTTGCCCGAGGGCGCGGCCGGGCGCGGGCGTGGCCACACCGTTGGCCTGGACGGAGGTGACTCCGAAGCTGGATTTGGCCGCGTTTACAGTACGAACGGTGCCGGAGCGTTTGAAGTCGCTGCGGGCTGATCCCTGGGCGGATTTCGATGCAGCGCGACGGCGTTTACCGGCGATGCCGAAGATGGAGTCGCGATCCGCGCCCGCGCCGGCCGGCAAAGCGACAATCATTACGGCGAAAGCGCCGAAGCCGCGGGCGCGCAAGGCCGGACGGTGAGCGCAAAAGGCTCCGAGGGCGTCGCTGCCGGTGGGTTGGGGTTCGAGCCCGCGATCGTGCTCCCAACGGCGAAGCAGCGGCAGATGGCTGCGATCAGGACGCGGCACACCGCGCCGGAACTGATCGTTCGTAAGGCTTTGCATGCCAAAGGATTGCGGTTTCGGTTGCACCGGCGGGACTTGCCGGGGTGTCCGGATATCGTTCTGCCCGGGCACCGGATCACCGTTTTTGTGCATGGCTGTTTCTGGCATGGCTGCGCGATGTGCGATCGGGGCACCCGCCAGCCGAAGAGCAACGCGGCCTTTTGGATGGCCAAGCTGGACGGCAACCGGCGCCGGGATGACAGGAATGTTTCGGACCTGACGGGGTTGGGGTGGACCGTCGTCATTGTTTGGGACTGTGAGACGCGCAACCGGGAGAAGCTTGCGGGGGCCCTCGACCGTATTCGCGCCGTCGTGCGACCCTGCCTCGAGGATGACGTCGGGACCGCGTGAGCCCGCTGTCCGCGTCCGCCATGCATGCATCTGTCCCGGGAAAGCCGGCGTTTGCCGTCAGGCAACGACCAATCGGGCGTTTTCCCGCCGCATATCGGCCGTCGCCGCGCGGGCCTCGATCGATACCAGATCCATCCCCAACGATTGAAGCTGCCGCACGACCGCCATGGACGGCACGTCCCGCATCAGCACACGGGCTCTTTTGGCGTGAAGCTGCAGGACAAACCGTTCCAGTCTGCCATTTTTGGCGCAATCCACCCCAACCTGTGCGGCGTCGATCGTCACGTAGGGGTTGCCAAACAAACTGAGGTCGACCTGTGGCATCGTGAAGTCGCCGGCTCGGATACCCAGGGTCCGGCACACCGGCTTCAGTGCGGTGGTCAAATCGCGCACCCGGCTGGATGGGATGCCGGTCGGCCATCCGTGCAGCAAGAGCACCAGCCGTGACCGAACGGCCGAACCGGCGTTTCTGTACAACGCCACATGCATATCCAATGACGATCTTTTTAAGAGCGTTTCGATATTGAGATCGACAAACATCAGGTTGAGCGCATTATCCGAGATATCCTGCGCAAGCTGTTCGGACGACGCAATGATACGGGTTTGGATGTCAATGGATTGCAGTCCAAGGCTTCGGCCGCCTTCGCCGGAATTTGTTGGTAACAAACCGATATAGTGCCCGATAAACTCGGCGCGCTGACAGGTCAGCACAGGTTCGAAGAGGCAATTGCCCAGTTGGAACGGCGCCCGCTGGGCTCGGGCCGACGCTTGTGTGGTCGCCTGAACGCTGACGTCGAGGGCTGAGTCGATCATTTCCCGAGCGAGATTACCTCCCGGTAGAGCGTCATCCGGAACGACAACGGTGGTCGTGGCCGTAACGATCCCAAGGCCTGCCGGGTCCTCGCCCAGGTTCATCAGCGCTTCGAGCAGTGTTTGTTCGATTTCGGCGGCACGGATGGCGGCCAACGCCTCGGACCCGGTTTCGAACCCCAGCAGGAAGCTGCAGCCGCCGGACCGGGAGCAGGATTCACCTTCGACCAGGCAGGACTGGATAATCCGTTCCGCCGCACTCATGATCCGGCCAGACATGGCGGCCCAGGCGGACCCCATTGTGGCTTCCAGTTCTTCCAGACCGATGAATTTTATCTTGCCTCCGACAACAGATTTGGGCGGCTCGCCGGATCGCGGGACGGCCTTCGGGTAGCTCAATGTAATGATCTGAATGCGGTGCAGCGGTGCCTCTTCGGCGATGGCCGAGGTCAGGTTCATACAGAAATCCGAACCGTCAGCGCGAAAAAATTGCGCGTCGGTGCTGTAGGGCTTGCGGTCGGTCAGTTGCTGATTCCGCAATTTTGACAGTCGCTCGCGACAGACCGGCGTTGCGTAGCTGATCGACAGTTTTCCAGCCAACGTGCCGGGGAGGCAACCCAACAGTGTATCGAACGCCGGGTTGGTCATCAGGAACTCGCCGCGTTCGGCAATGATCGCCATCGGCGCGTCAACCAGCCTGAATACATGGGACAGCAGCAGTTCTATGGATTTTTTCTGTTCCAGGTCGTCATTGAGTGAGGAGACGCGTTGTTCAATGGCCGCAATCGCGGCAGCGGAGTTTTTGCGGAAATGCGAATCGCGCGCACGGTGAGCGGAAATCTTTCGGTCGGCTGAAACCAGGACCAGGGCCAGCACGACCAGCGACACGGTGATGCCTCCGATCGCCAACGCGAGGCCATCGGGCGAAATGCCGTCCTTCACGAGCGGCAGCGAACTCACCTGGAAGACAGAAGCGGCCATTCCGGTAAAATGCATGCCGCAAACCGCGACCGCCATGATGACGGCGGCCGCGCCGCGTTCCAAAGCGTCGTCCATCGTCAAGGCAAGCCAGATCGCGACCGCGGATGCACTGACGGCGATCAGTACCGAGAGTCCCCACAGGTTGGGCGTATAGGCCAGAGTTCCAGGGAAATTGATGGCGGCCATGCCAATATAGTGCATCGCCCCGATACCAAGGCCGATGACCGCGCCGGCCGCGCCGATACGGATAAAATTTAGACTGCTGTTACCGGCTATGGCTAATCCCAGGCCAACCATCGCGATGGCAACAGCAAGCGACAGGAACGTGAGGGCGGTATTATAGGTAAACGCAAATGGCAGACTCATGGCGAGCATCGCCAGGAAGTGCATCGACCAAATGCCACCGCCGAGGGCGACCGCGCTGCCCGCCTGCCAGGACCGGGATCGCAGACCGGTGGTTGCCCGCATGCGTCCGATCATCTCCAAAGCCGCGTAGGACCCCAGCGCGGCAATAACAAACGAGATTGCGACCAGGGCGCCGTTATATCCGGGAGAAATACCCGCTTCATCGGTGAAGCACAGCCCCGCGATTGTCAGGTGCATGCCAGGGACCGGGCAGCAAATTTGGATAAGCGCACGCTTGTATCACTTTCAGTCTTAAGTCGCGGGCAGCGGCCGGTGATCGGGGACGTCAAGCGGAAAAACCGAGGCGGTATCAGCTCCAAAAGGTTGCCTATGCCCTGGTCATTGGCAACTGGGGGCGAAAGCGACTTTGGCACCACCACTGGGTGCCACCCATGTCAGTCTTTGCAATAAATGGGACGGACATTCTGTTCCAGATTGAGATTAACGTCGTCGTTAGCGAAGCCAATCGATAGGCAAGGATGCTTTATTCCCGCGTCCTGATGAGGGTCAACATAAAATCATTTGTTTCCTCCAACATTTCATACTGATGCGGCAAAATACAAATTCGTTCATCTAATGTAGATCGGGTGCCGGCCGTCACATACCGATGACCGGCACGAGTCCGATCGAGAACCGTCTTTTTGAGGGCTCATATTCATGGGCTGCTTCATGCCGGACGGAACGCGCCCAAGGCAACACCCAGCCGATCGGGTGTGTGAATTCGCCGGCGACGGAACTGCGACCCTTTGGCTTGTCCCGCACGCTTCAGTTCCCGGCCGCGATCGGTCTGTCTCCCGATGAAGCCATCGCCGGTCAGACGCGGCAATGTTCCATCGGGCGGCCCAAACGCGCAAACCGAGCAAGATGGTTGCCGAAACGCCCCGGCGCCATGTAGGGTGCGTTTCAGTCTTGGGAACACAGCATGAACGATTTGTTTGACCCCGGGTCCGCGAAGCCTCCCGCGTTGTCCCCCCAAAAGCCGCCTGCGAAGCCGCTTAAGGCGGATCCGGAGAGGCGTCTGCCGCTGCCGGCGCGCGACGACTCGGACTACTCGGCCAAGGACATCGAGGTCCTGGAAGGCCTCGAACCCGTGCGCAAACGCCCGGGTATGTATATCGGCGGCACAGATGAGGCCGCGCTGCATCATCTGGCGGCGGAAATCCTCGATAACTCGATGGATGAGGCGGTGGCCGGCCATGCCAGTTTCATCGAGGTGACGGTGGAAGAAGGCAACTGGCTGACCATGCGCGACAATGGGCGCGGCATCCCGGTCGATCCGCACCCGAAATTCAAAAATCTGAGCGCGTTGGAGGTGATTCTGACAACGCTGCACTCCGGCGGCAAGTTCGGCGGCAAGGCCTATGCGACCTCGGGCGGTCTGCATGGAGTCGGCAGTTCGGTGGTGAACGCGCTGTCCGAACATATGGATGTGGAGGTCGCGCGCGACCGCATTCTGTGGAAGCAGTCGTACGAGAAGGGCAAGCCGACCACGAAGCTGATCAACGCCGGACCGGTGCATAACCGGCGTGGCACCACGATTCGCTTCAAACCGGATACCGAGATTTTCGGGGCGCTCCAGTTCGTCCCCAGCCGGTTGTACCGGCTGTGCCGGTCGAAGGCGTACCTGTTTCGCGGTGTCGAAATCCGCTGGAACTGCGCCCCGGCGCTGCTGAAGGGCGGCAAGGATGACGTGCCGGCCGAGGCCGTGTTGCACTTCCCCGGCGGTTTGAAGGACAGCCTGGCCGCCGATATCGGCGAGATGGCCAAGGTCCTGCCGCAGATTTGGGCGGGCGAGGCGGCGCTGCCCGGCGAATCCACCGGCAAGGTCGAGTGGGCTGTGGTGTGGCTGGAGCAGGGGGACGGGTTTCTGCACTCCTACTGCAACACCGTGCCGACGGCTCAGGGCGGGACGCACGAAACCGGGTTTCGCGCCGCCTTGGTCAAGGGGCTGCGGGATTGGGGCAATCAACGCGGCAACAAACGCGCGGCGCAGATCACCGCCGATGACGTGCTGGACCCGGTTGCGGCGAAATTGTCGCTGTTCCTGCGCGATCCGCAGTTCCAGGGCCAGACCAAGGAAAAACTGACCAGCGGCGAGGCGTCGCGGCTGGTCGAAGGCGCCTTGCGCGACCGGTTCGACCATTTCCTGGCCGGTGATCCGGCGTCCGCCGACAATTTGCTGTCGTTCGTGATCGAGCGGGCCGAGGACCGGATCAGACGGAAAGAGAACAAGGACACCGCGCGGAAGTCGCCGACAAGGCGGTTGCGGTTGCCGGGCAAGCTGACCGACTGCACGCGGGAAAATGCGGCCGAAACGGAAATCTTTCTGGTCGAGGGCGACTCCGCCGGCGGGTCGGCGAAGCAGGCGCGGAACCGGGAAACCCAGGCGGTGCTGCCGTTGCGCGGCAAGATTCTGAACGTCGCGAGTGCCTCCGCCGACAAGCTGCGCGGCAACCAGGAACTGAAAGACCTGATCGAGGCGCTGGGGTGTGGCGTCGGTGACCGGTTTGATCGTACAAAACTGCGGTATGGGCGCGTCATCATCATGACGGACGCCGACGTGGATGGGGCCCATATCGCGTCGCTGCTGATGACATTCTTCTACAAGGAACTGCCGGAACTGGTCCGGCACGGGCACATCTATCTGGCCCAGCCGCCGCTGTACAGGCTGACCCAGGGGGCGCGGTCGATCTACGCGATGAACGACGCGGATCGCGAGCAGAAGATGCGGCGTGCGTTCAAGGCCGGCTCCAAAGTGGAGGTTTCGCGATTCAAAGGGCTGGGCGAAATGCCGCCGGCTCAGTTGAAGGAAACCACGATGGACCCGACCAAGCGGACGTTGCTGAAGGTGATGGCGGTGTCGGAGATGCGGGCGGAAACCAACGATCTGGTGGAAAGCCTGATGGGACGCCGGCCGGAACTGCGGTTCGCGTTTATTCAGGAGCGGGCGAAGACGGTGGAAGAGGTGGACGTTTAGGCGGTGGTAAGACAGGGGAAACCGGCAATGAGCGAACGACGCGATTTCTACCATGACGGCATGCGCGCGCTGCAGGACCGGTTCGACGGACGCCGCGTCGCCGATGGGCTGGCCGCTCACCGCCGCCGGTACGACTTCTGGGACGACGACCGGGTGATGATCGAGAACGCGCCGTTCTTCTTCATCGCGACCTCGTTTGGCGAATACAGCGATTGCAGCATGCGGTCCGGCATGCCCGGCTTCGTCAAAATCGTTGCGCCCGGAACTATCGAGTTCCCCGAATACGACGGCAATTCCATGTATCGCACGCTCGGTAACATCTCCCGCAATCCGAATGTCGGGCTGTTGTTCGTGAAGTTCGACGGCAAGACCGCGCGCATTCGTATCAACGGCCGCGCCGAAATCCTGGACGATGCGGAAGCGCTGGCGCGGCATCACGCGGCGAAAGTGGTGGTGCGGGTGGAATGCGAGATGTTCTCCAACTGCCCACGCTCCGTGCATGACCTGGAGGGCGGCCGGCTGTCCGCCTACCTGCCGCACCCCGGCTACGAGCCTCCCGCGCCGGAATGGAAAAGTCGCGACTACCTGAAGGACATTCTCCCGGCGAACGACCCGCACCGGCCGGATTAGTAAACGCGCCGGTGCGTGTTTGGTTGGAATTAGATATAGATAGCGCCTGTCTCCGGGGCCAGGCCAAGGGCTACTGGTGTTCGCGAAGCGGCAATCTTGTTTCTCAGTGAACTCCACCGTTCTCAACACCCTCTGTGCCAAAATCCTGCTGACGGGCGAACGGCCACCGCGGGACGCCCAAATACCTTGACGCGGTCTCCCGGCGCCCGCACATCCCCCGCATGACCGATCCGTTTGTCCAACCCGAAGAACCCACCGCCGCCGCCGCAATCGCGGCGATCAGCGAAGACCTGTCCCTGTTCGACGACTGGATGGAGCGGTACGAATTCATCATCGGCATGGGCCGCAAGCTGCCGCCGTTCCCGGACGAGTGGTCGAACGACGCCCACCGCGTCCCCGGCTGCCAAAGCCGCGTCTGGATGGAAGCGATCCTGCGCGACGGAAAACTGTATTTCGCGGGCCAATCGGATGCCGCCATTGTCTCGGGCCTGGTCGCGCTGCTGATGCGCGTCTATTCTGGCCGCCCGCCCGCGGAAATCCTGGCGACGGACCCGGTATTCCTGAAGGACCTCGGTTTGCTGGAGGCGCTTTCGACCAACCGGGGCAACGGCATTGCCGCGATGGCCCGCAAGGTTCGCGAAGTCGCCATGCTGCAAGCCGGCTAACCCAACATGTCGGCGGCCGCGCGGGTCGCCGCGTTTCTCGGCGCGTATTTCGCGGCGAATGCGATCAACGCGTTCATGCCGCTGTGGTTTGCCGATCGAGGGTTGTCGGCCTCGGACATCGGCCAGATCCTGGGGGCGGCGGCCTTGCTGCGCGTCCTGGCCGGTCCGCAATGGGGCACGGTGGCCGATCGGATGGGACGCCGCCGCCCGGTGTTGTTGTTCGCCGCGTCCGCCGCCGCCGGCCTGGGTTTGTCGTACACTGCCGCCAACGGGTTCTTGCCGCTGCTGCTGATCGCAGCCGCCCAGGGAATCGCCTCCAGCGCCATCAACCCGCTGGCGGACTCCCTGGCGCTCGCCCTGGCTCGGGAGGGACGCATCGAATACGGGCCAGTCCGAGCGGTCGGATCGGCGACGTTCATGGTTGCGACGGCGGTGGCGGGGTGGCTGCTGAATCGCGTCGGTTCCTGGCTGGTGCCATGGTTGCTGGCGGTTTTCTACGGCGCATCGGCGCTGTTCAGCGTGTTCCTGCCGGAGGCTGCCACGCCCCCCGCCGCCCCAAGGGCGCTTGTCGGGCTGGCGCTGTTCCGCAACCGGGCGTTCTGTATGGCGGTCGGCTGCACGGCGCTGATCCAGGGTGCTCATGCGGCCTATTACGGTTTCGCGGCGCTGTTCTGGCGCTCGCAGGGCATGAGCGACACGATGATCGGGTTGCTGATCGCCGAGGGCATTGTCGCCGAAATCCTGCTGTTCGCCAGGGGCCGCCGGCTGGTGGAAAAGCTGGGACCGGCCGGCCTGACCGCCTGCGCGGCCGCAGCCTCGGTCTTACGCTGGTCGATTACGGCGTTCGCGCCACCGCTGCCGGTGTTGATGGCGGTGCAGCTTGTCCATGCCGCCACATTCGCAATGCAGCATTTGTCGGCGATGCTGGTCCTAAGCCGGTTCGTGCCGGCCGAGCGGGCGGCCACCGCGCAGGCGCTGCACGCCTCCTTGGGATATGGCGCGCCTACCGGGCTGATGATGCTGCTGTCAGGGTGGTTATATGCCCGGTACGGCGGGTTGGTGTTTCTGGCGATGGCTGTTCTCGCCGGACTGGCGCTGTTCATGGTCAGACCTTTGGCCGGGGAAACCAGCGCCAACCCGGCTCGCCATTGAATTTCCGGGATGCCCGGGTCAACGTGTTTCCAACAAAACGGAGGAAACACGATGGATGTCTTCAATCTGCACACCGAAGCCCGCTGGGACCCGTTGAAGCACGTCGAAAACGTGCTCGGACGCATGGGCGAGGGCGATGTGACGGTGGCCTGCTGGGAGGCCGGCCAATGCAGTCCTCACCATCTGCATCCCAACTGCACCGAGATCTACTTCTGCCTGGAAGGTGGCGGCATCATGCGCACGCCCGACCAGACCGTCGATATCGTTCCGGGTGCATTCGTCGTGCATCCGCGCGGTGAACTGCACGAATATGAAAACGGACCCGGACGCACGTTGCTGTTCCGGGTGCGGTATGGCTCCGATTTTTCTACTTTGATCAAGGAATGGCGCCGCAACCCGGCCTGGACGCCGAAGCTTGCGGATATCGCGTATTTTGGACTGGCGGCGTAAAATGACCCATTTGTCATGACCGGGCCCGGCCCCATAGGTATCAGGATAAGCGAATGGGGGAGGAGGGTTGTGCCGCGGACGTGGTTTTTCCCTCTCCGTCATGGCCGGGCCTGGCGCGGCCACCCGAGACTTTCTGTGCCGCACCAACCAAAGTCGTGGGTGACCGGGCCAAGCCCGGTCATGACGAGTGGGAAAATCCTCCCCACCCCACGGCTTATCCTGACACCTATTGGGCCAGGCAGCCCCACCCGATCGAATTGGCAGATCCTCCCCGTCAACCGCCAGGGCTGATTTTACGCGCGGTCCCGCGCCCGCAGGAAATCGATAAACCGGGCGGCGAGGGTGCCGGTGGCTTGTTCCCAGCCGGAGAAATCGACGTCGGCATCGATCTGTTGTGTCAGGACTTCCTGATACTCGCTGTTGGACAGCAGGCGATGCGCCGCCTGACCCGGAGCTTGTGGATGCACCTTGTCGTTGCCGGGGATGACGATCGCCGGCAGGGTGATCGCGCGCATGTTCTCCGGACTGATGCCGGCCACCGGGAAGTCGCAGTCGGCCTTGAATCCTGCCAGCCAGCGTTGCATGGCGCTCTTGAACGCCTCGGCACCCATGCCCCGCAGCGTCTCGCCATTCACCGGGTTGGCTTTCACCATCGCCGCGAAATGGTCCGTCGCCAGCACGGCGTCGATACCGCCTTTGGTTACGGCCTCGATGTATTGTTCGTAGTAGTTGAACGCCAGGCGACCGGCCGCGTAGGCGCCACCGGTGACCCGCCACAGCAGCAGCGCCTTGACGGCCTCGGGATGGTATTGCGCCAACAGAATGGACATGCGCGCGCCGGAGGATGATCCGGCAATATAGGCCGGCCCGGTGCCGAGTTCTTGCAGCAGCGCCAGCAGATCCTCGGCCTGCTCGAAGCTTTCGTTGTCGCCCGGAAAGGCGATCCCGGAGGCGCCCATGTTGCGCCGGTCGTGGATCAGCACGCGGTAACCGGCGTCTGCGATCAGGCCGGCCAGGGTGCATTCGCCGACCAGGCCACGCCGGCCGCCGGGCGTGACAGTGACCCACGGGCCGCTGTCGCCCAGGATTTCGTAAACGATATCGACGCCGCGGATTTTCTTGACCGGCATGTTTGGGACCTTCCTCTGGAGTTCTCCAAGGTTTTCCGCATGGTAGAGCGCGCCTGTCAATCGACGCACGGTATGCCGCAGGGCCGGCGAGGTTCCCGATAAACAGAAAAATGGAACCACAGATGCACACAGATAAGATAAAAATACCTTTTATCTGTGTGCATCTGTGGTTCCAAATTGCTTTCTGTAGCATTCGATATCAGACACAATGGTGAATTGGTGTTGAATTACGATCGCCCCGGGTCCGGAACCGCGCGGGGGCGGCGGAGAGGTCCCGTGTGGCGGCAAACGCGCTCCAAAAACGTCTTTTCAATGCCTGGGCGCCAAGACGCCGGATGCGCTGCCGGCCGTCGTTGGTTCGGCGTGCCGAGCGTGGCATCGGCCTGGCGCCTCGGCGTTGAGCCGGCTCCGTCCCACAGCCTCTGCGCCAGGCTCGGCGAGCCTGCGTCATATCCGTCGCTTGTGGCAATGAATGGCCGGCCGATTGAGCCTCCGTCATGCGGGTCCGGCGACCATAGCTTGGCAGGAACGAACGCGATGACAGGACAAATCCGACGGAGTAGCCCGTTCAGGCGCACGACGGGTCGTGGACAACACGCCTGAACCAGCAAACCCGCCTCAGCCGGATCGCCGCCGCTTCGTCCCGCCTCGCTTCCGCTTGCCCTTCGCCTTCCCAAACAAGCCCGGCGGCCCGCCTGTCCCGAACGTCGCCATCAGTCTCGATCGCGTGTCCCCGGGTGCGGCCGGCGAACCTGCCCGCAGCTCAGCCCCCACCCCGTTCAGCGCCTCGATCCACACCGCATCGATCTCGCGCTGCTCGGGCGAGGCCGTCGCCGCGTCCGTCGCAAGCGTCGCCGCCACGGTCTGCATCGCATCGGCCCAATCCGTCCCGTTCAGAGCCTGCGACACCGGAGGCTCGCTCGCCGGATCCGTCGTGGACCCGCCATCGACGCCCGCCGCTGCCCCGGCTTCGCCAGCCCGAACGGCTCGCCCGCGTCCGCCCACCCGCTCGCACGCCCGGCCCGTCTCCAACAGCCGCCGGCACGCGCACGACGACCGGTTCAGCCCGTTCGCGTTACCCCGCAGCCGCAGTTTCAGCGGCACCGGCACCTCCGCCGGCATCGACAAGCGCAGCGTATCCAGCGCCGCCACCGCGAACCCCACGATCTGCCCGATCGTCAGCCATTCATCGCGCCCGCGCGTCCGGTACATCTCCACCGCCTCGCGCGCCGCCAGACGGGCCAGCGCCGCGTCGGCCAGGGTCGGCGCCATCATCGACGCCAGCATCGTCAGCACCAACGTCAGCAACGGACCGGACTGCGTGTCCTCGGCCGGAGATGGCAGAGCGCTCATGGCACCAGATCCCCGTCGTGCAGCGGCCGGAACCGCGTCGGTTTCATGATCCCGTTGCGGCGGTTTTCCTCGCGCTCGCGCTGGTAAATCAGCCGCAGCCGCCGCTCGATATAGGCGGCCTGCGCCGGCGTCGGCTCCTCGGGCACGATGATGCCGCCGCCCGGCAGGATGCCCTCGACGGTGCTGAGGTCGAGATCGTCCTCGGTGTCGAAATACGTCGCATCCAGAATCTCGTCGTCGCTGCCTTTGGACGGATCGAGCTGGCGGGCGGCCGGGCGCAGGAAATCGCCGGCCTCAATCGTGCACATCTGTTGCCACGCGGGGTCGGTGGCCTGCCAGTCCTGCGAGTCCGGACGGCCGGCCGGCACCGCCAGCGGCTTCGCCTGCCGCCGTTCCAGCGCCCGCAGCATCGAATCGAACGTGCGCGCGGCACTGGCGGCGGTGGCGATGTGCCGTGTGCCGTCGCCGTGCGGCAGCGTCAGGTTCATGCCGAGCCGCCAGCAGGCGGTCGCGGCGTGGTAGGCGCACAGGGCCTGCACGCCGAGCATCAGCTCGATTTCATCGCGGGCGTGCAGGGCGGAGAGGCCGCGCAAGGCGGCATGCACACGGCGGCTGACGGCGTCGCGCGGTTCGCCGGGGGTGATCGGCAGGGCGCGCTTGATGGCGGCGACGGCCTCGATCACGCAATGCGGATCGAGCGGGCCGTTGGGGTGGAAGATGGCGTCGGGGTTGTACGGGGGCGAGGCTTCGGTGGACGGGTCGGGCATGGGGCTTTAATTCACTGTTTGTTCTCAATGTGACAGCAGGTTGGGGAGCCTGGTGGTGGATGCAAGGGGGATAATAAGAAAATTTACCGCGCGAACGGCGGTTGGGGCGGCTACGGCGGCCGCCCGCTGAGATCCTGGCGGGCGGAGCAGGCCGTTCAAAATACCTCGGGCGTCCTCGTCCAGCGACCGTGACGATAAGTGAGGTTTGTATCCCGAGGATTCACCACAGCCACCCAAGTGTCAAAATGCGAGCACTCAGCCGATGTTTCCTCGCGACGCCGCCTGACCGCCCGGGGTGTTCACCCGATGGCACCGCGCGTATCGTCGGATACGTTCGGCTAGAAAAGCCGCAACAGGGCAGGGGAGAGACGCGCATGCGTCCGGAAGACATCATCGCCGACAAGCGCCGTCCGTTCACCGGCGCCGAATACATGCAAAGCCTGCGGGACGGACGCGAGGTCTATATCGACGGCGAACGGGTCGCCGACGTCACCACCCACCCGGCCTTCCGGAATTCCGTGCGCTCCATCGCCCGGTTGTATGACGCCCTGCATGACCCCAAAAGCCACGACTCGCTGACCTGCCCGACCGATACCGGGTCCGGCGGCTACACCCACAAATTCTTCCGTGTGCAACGATCGCGCGAGGATCTGATCGGCGCGCAAACCGCCATCGCCGAATGGTCCCGGCTGTCCTACGGCTGGATGGGCCGCACCCCGGATTATAAAGCCGCCTACACCAACACGCTGGGCGCCAACGCCGAATACTACGGACCCTACGCCGGCAATGCCCGCGCCTGGTACAAACGCGCCCAGGAAGCCGTTCCGTTCATGAACCATGCGATCGTCAATCCTCCGGTCGATCGCCACAAACCGGCCGAGGAAACCAAAGACGTTTTTGTCTGCGTCCAGAAAGAGGTCGCCGGCGGCATCATCGTTTCCGGCGCCAAGGTCGTTGCGACCTCGGCGGCCATTACGCATTATAATTTCATGGGCCAGTCCTCGAAAACCGCGACCGAGGATCTGGACATGTCGTTAATGTTCATGGTCCCGATCGACGCCCCCGGTCTGAAACTCATCTGCCGCACGTCCTATGAACAGGCATCGCGGCATAACAGTCCGTTCGACTATCCGTTGTCCTCGCGTTTCGACGAAAACGACGCGATTTTCATTCTGGACAAAGTGTTTATCCCGTGGGAGGACGTGTTCATTTATCGCGATCCGGCGCGGGTGCTCAGCTTCTATCCCCGCTCGGGCTTTACCAACGGTTTCCAATTCCAGGGCTGCACCCGTTTCGCCGTCAAACTGGACTTCATCGTCGGCCTGCTGGCCAAGGCACTGCGCTGCACCGGCGGCGACGAGGCGCGCGGCAATCAGGTGTTGTTGGGAGAGGCTGTCGCCTGGCGCAACCTGTTCTGGTCGCTGTCGAACGCCATGGCGCACAACCCCAGCCCCTGGAACGGCGACGCGGTGCTGCCCGACCTGAAAGCCGGGCAGGCGTATCGCGTGTTCGCGCCCGATGCCTATCCGCGCATCAAGGACATCATCGAGCGAACCGTGACCTCCGGGCTGATCTATCTGCCATCATCCGTGAAGGATTTCGCCAACCCGGCGATTGATCCGTATCTACGGCAATATGTCCGCGGTTCGCACGGTATCGACTACAAAGAGCGGATCAAGATCATGAAACTGCTTTGGGAGTGCGTCGGCACCGAATTCGGCGGGCGGCACGAGCTTTACGAACGTAACTATGCCGGCGGATGGGAGGATATTCGCGCGCAAACCCTGACCGGGGCCGAGAAGGGCGGCGATATGGCGAAGATGGAAGCCCTGGTCGATCAGTGCATGGCCGACTACGACGAAAACGGTTGGACGGGCGACACATGGTCCTGAACGGCGGCCCATCCCTCGATGGCTTGTCTGCCCGATTTCGGTTCGCGTTAGGCTAACACATGCCGGCCTCGGCGGGATCGTCAAGGTGCGCGCAAGGCGCGCCATCCATGTCCTTGTTTAGAAACACAAAGGACGTGGATGCCGACCTTCGTCGGCAGGACGGTTCAGGGGCGCCGGAGAGGCAATGTTAACGCAGGTTGCGTATAGAAGGCTGTCCGGACAATTCTATGGTGAATGGCGCGGCTTCCCCGGTATCAGCAGGATCGACGGGCCGGAGGGTGAAATGGGAACACAGATAAGGACGGATCAGAACGGATAAGAACGGATTTCCAGGAAATTGTCGTGGCGAGCGACCGATGCACCGAACGTCGGGTGTGGCGGTGCCATGGTTCAAACGGACAAAGCGGCAGGCCGGTCGCCCCGATGTGCTGTCATATCAGTTCTTATCCGTTCTGATCCGTCCTTATCAGAGTTCCATTTCAGGCGAGACGCGTCCGGACAAGCAAGCCCGACCAAAAATGCCTCGCCACCCAGGCCGGATCGAGTTCATCGTCAGCAAACTGAAGTCTCACAATGATGACCGTGACGGCGGAAAGACAATCTCGATTCCGGAACATCGTGGCAATTCCATTGCAAACGCTATGGCCCGCCTCCGCAATCAGGACCGGCCCGCCCGGCTCGTCGGGTGAAGCCCAAGTGTAGCCCGCCACCCCTGATGCGGATCACTCCGCCGCGTTCGGCGCCGGGCTGTATTTTTCGATCCAGGTCCGGCCGAGTTCAACCGCTTCGTCGGGCGTCAGCCAGGACCAATCGGCGCCTCGGGCGCGCACGGCGACCCAGACAGTCTCGCCATGGACATGCTCTTCAACCGCGAACGGGGTGGCGTGAGTCATAAATCTGCCTCATACGTAATGAGTTGCGACGTTCAGGCACGATGTCACACTATTTCGTCGGACGAAAAATGCTGACCACATCTCAGTGTTGTCGCGATATCGTGACCTTGCTCGCCACATTTCTGCCGCATCCGTGAAGCGCCGCGCAACCACAAAATCGATATGGTTGCAAGACCACGAAAAATTGGCCCGGGAACCCGGCAACCGTGTGATCCAGGCAACACGGTGGAAAAACCGTTTTAGAATCCGAACATGTGGTCCAGCGAAAAGCTACCGGCATCATCCATCAGGCCATGATACCCGAACAACCGGCAGGTCGGGTCGCGCACCAGCACGTAGCCCTCCGATCCCGCCGCCGCCAGCAGGGCGGCGTCAAACGCCGTGTGCGGCCAGACCATCGCCGATCCGGAACAGGCAATCGCGACGGACGCCTCGCCGATCAACACCCCGGCGCCGTTGTGCAATTGCAACGTGGTTGCGGACATCGGATGCCAGGGTCCCGAGGCCGGATAGATCAGCACCGCGAAACTGTGGCGAACGCCATCGCCCAACTTCAGGAACAACCGCGTGGACAGGCCGGGCGGCGGGCCGGAGTAGGATTGCGGCTCATCCCGATAGGTCATCGCGGTATTGAAGATATGCGCGCCGAAGCTGGACTCCGCGGCATGGCCGGACGCTCTGTCCTCATACCGGAACAGCGCGTGCAGCCAGCCATCGGCGCTGCCGCCGTCGCGAAAATCATAGACCAGTTCGGCGTGGCCCTGCTCGACGCCAAACGCGTCCAGGTCCACCGCCAGATCGTGGTCGCGAGCCAGGTTGCCGAGGAACCGTTCGCCGCGTTTGGTACCGTCCGCATCGAACACATCCAGACGGATCGGCAAATTGTCCTGGCAGGTGGACATCGGAGTCGGCTGAACGACCGACCGGAAGCGGGACCGCGGCAGGATCGGGAAGGGCAGGATATAGCCGCGCCCCATCTCCGCCGGCAGCGCCGGAATGCCAGGATCGACGCGAAGATTGTCGCGCTCCACGTTGACATGCGCGATCCGCACGCGGTCGTTCTGTGTGACCTCGTAGCGCGGCCTGACCACATGGCGGCCGGTGCGCAGTTCGATCTGGGCCGGCCAATGCAGCCCCGGCAGGAAATCGGCGACATCCATCGCGACGGTGGCGAACGGCCCGACCTCGCGGGTCAGGAACACGGGCTGTTCGGCGCCCATACGGTCCAGTGCGACGGTGCCCGCCGGGATTGGCACGGCGTGGCTGTTCTGTAGCCATAGCACGACGGTTTCATCCGGGCGCGGCGCGGGCAGTCCGGCGAACCGGTCGGACGGCCAGGCATTGGCATCATGGGTGCAGGACAACGACGCGCCATTGTCCGACGCATAGGTATCCAAAGCGTATTTCACCACGTCGTGGCCGGCGACTCCGACGGCATGGATGAACAACTGGCCGGTGAACGCATCCAACCCGAACCGCTCCCGCACCACCCGGCTGTCGATGCTGAATCCGCCGGGGCCGGAGGGCAAAGTCTGCTCCCACGTCGCCAGGATCGCGCCGTCCAAGTCGAACAGCCGCAGCCACAGCCGTACCTCGGCCGCACCGTAATTGGCCCAGTAATTGGCCGAGATCAGGCGCGTGTGCAGCCCATCCGCATCGCGGAAGAAGGCGTAGTTGGTGGCGAAGTTCAGCTTGTCCAGATAACGGCCGCGCACCGTCAGCAGCGCCTCCGGCAGGCGGGCATCGTCCAGGGTCAGGACGGTCATGCCCGCGGGCAGCATATGGGCGATACGGGCCACGATCTTGCCGGCGTCGAAGGCGGCGATCAGCAACGTGTTGGCACCGCAACCGCCGATTTCGGTCAACGGGCGCGCGGTCAGGCCGCCCCGGATCTGGCCGACGGCACTGACGTCATGAACGAACAGCGAGTCGACCGTCGCCGGATACATCGCGAGCAAAGCATCGGCGATGCCGTCCGGGTCATACAGCGCCACCGAACCGTCCAGACGTTCGTAGAGACGAGCCAGTGCTTCGGCCGCCAACGGATGCGCCAGCGCCTTATAGATGACATTGCCCCCGGCTCGGGCGTCGAACGTCTGAATGCGCAGCATGTGTTACCCTTAAAGCCCCAACCGCCGGCGCATTTCGGCCGCCGCTTCCTGTGTATCGTTCAACGGCGTGACTGGCCACGACGAAAAACGTCCCTCGAACGGCCGGACACGATCCGCGTCGAGCAGCGGTTTCATGAATAAGGCCTGTCGCCGCCATTTGCCCGGCAGCGGCGCCACCATCACCGGAGCCGTTGTCGCTACGGCTTCGGACACCATCGACACGCTGTCCTGCGTCACCACGATCAGGTCGGCCAACGCGAGCATGCCGAAATACGGATTGTCCCCCTCCAGGTCCCACACCCAGCCTCCCGTGGGGGCCAGCGCGGTGCGGATCAAGCTTGTCACTGCGGGGTCGGTACGGCGCGACGGCGTCACCACCACGCCGACCTTGTCGCGCTGCGCCATCGTCGCGAGGTCCGCCGCCAGTCTGGCGCCAGCATTGCGATCCAGGCGGAAACGCCCGTTGTTGCCACCCAGCAGGACCGCGACCAGTGGCCGGCGATACGGGGCGAGACGGTCCCGCCAAAGCTCCGCCTCGGCGGCCAGGCGTGCCGGAGTCACGCGATGCAGCGCGGTGCGGGTGACGAATACGTTCGGGCCGGTCAGTTCGTCATGGTGGTTGGCGATGATCAGGTCGAACCGGGAGATGTCCATGCGCGGATTTTGCACCTGGACCACGCCGGTCGAGGGTCCTCGCAGGGCGGCGAGCACCGCGCCGGCCATGCCGCCGCAGCCGATCGCCAGGCCCGGCAGCGGCGCTGTTACGGCCGCGGCGACGGCAGCCAGCGGGTTCGGCCAGAACTTCGCGCCGATCCATTTCCACGGCGCTGCGGGTTGCAAGACGCGTATTTCGGGCGACAATCCGGCGGCCTCGGCCAGGCCCAACGCCTGCGACCGCAGGCCGGCCAGGCCCTCGCTGATGACCCAGGGGACGACAATGTCAGACATGGGCGGCCTTTTCGGCGTCCTGTCATCGAACGTCAATGTGGTTCCGGTCGCCGTTGCCCGCGCTGTAGCGCCGCCGCAACAACAAGGCGAATCGAACCGAGGCCTGCCGCCAGACATGCGGATTCCATGGCGATCCGCGCGTGTGGCCGGTTTATTGATTGACCTTGACAGGCCCGGGCCATTACTGCGGCGCTCTTACGGAGGCAGATTTGGATAACACCCCACCATCGACAGGCGAACGACCCGCCACCATTGGACAGCCTGCCGCGGGACCGGTGCAGACCGCCAGCCGCTGGGCGATCGCGCGACGCACCGCCGGGGCCTGGTTCCGCGACCGGTATCAGTTTTCCGGCGGCAAACTGCCGCGGACCTGCCCGATTTGCGACCATACCGGTGTCATGATCGGTGTCGGCCATCCGCCGCGCTGGGATGCGCGGTGCACGAACTGCGGCAGCCGCGAACGGCACCGGCTGTTGTGGCTGTGGGCGACCGAAGGCGGCGGCAATCGTCTCACCGGTAAGCATATTCTGCATTTTGCGCCGGAGAAGGCCCTGCGCCAGGTGTTAGGCCGCGACCCGTTGTATGAGACCGCCGACCTGCGGCAGAAAGGCGTGACGCATCTGGTCGATATCACCCATCTGCCGATGGCTGACGCGACCTATGACTTTGTCATCGCCAACCATGTGCTGGAGCATATCGATGACGACCGGCAGGCGATGCGTGAGTTGTTCCGGGTGCTGCGCGCCGGTGGGATCGCCCTGCTGACGGTGCCGCTTAACCCGACACGGGCGGAAAGCTATGAATCGCCCGGCATTACCGATCCTGTCGCGCGCAACGCCCACTTCAACGCTCCGGATCACCGTCGCTACTACGGGCTCGATTTCGCCGATCGCCTGCGGGAAGCGGGCTTCGCGGTCGAAATCTTCCGCGTGACGCAGGCGCAGGAGGTCCGGTTCAGCCTGCTGCCGATGGAGTGGCTGTATGTCGCGACAAGGCCAGCCGGCTGATCCCTGTCGGCACCCGGTATCGCACGCCGGGGCAAAACCGATCTAAAACGGTGGCGCGCCGGTTGCCGCCCGGGCGCCACGCTGATACGGAGCCTTATGGTTCGGCGCGAACAGACGGCAATGCAACAGCGACCGGCGGCGGAAATGGCCCCGCCGAACATCCTCGTCATCAAGCTGGGTGCGTTCGGCAATATCATCCTGTCGCTGTCGGCGTTCGCGTCGATCCGTCAGCATCACCCGGGAGCGCTAATCAGCGTGCTGACCAGTGCGCCCTACGCCGACTGGCTGCGCACGTTTCCGTATTTCGACGAGGTCCTGGTCGATCCACGCCCGGATTGGTGGGATTTCCGGGCGTTGCACCGGTTGGGGCGCATGCTGGCGGACGGACATTTCAGCCGGGTGTATGACCTGCAAACGTCGGGCCGGTCTTCGCGCTACTTCCGGCTGTTCCCCGCCAAGCACCGGCCGGAGTGGTCCGGTATCGCGTTCGGGTGTGCGCTGCCAGATCGCGATCCGAAGCGAAACGCGATGCATGATGCCGAACGCCAGCAAGGGCAGTTGCGTCAGGCCGGCATCACCGCGTTCCTTCCCGCCGATCTGTCCTGGTGTACCGATGACATCGCCCGGTTCGGGCTGCCGAGTGCCTTCGCATTGCTGGTTCCCGGCAGTTCACCCAACCGGCTGGCCAAGCGCTGGCCGGCGGCCCGGTATCAGGCGCTGGCCGAACGGCTGCTCGAACAGGGGATCCAACCGGTGCTTCTGGGCACCGGATCAGAGGCGCCGTTAGCCGCCGAAATCCCCGCCGCGCGCAATCTGATCGGCCAAACCAGTTTCGGCGATCTTGCTGAATTGGCCCGCGCCGCTCGGTTTGCGGTGGGTAACGACACCGGTCCGATGCATCTGATCGCGACCGCCGGATGCCCCTCCATCACGCTGTTTTCCCGCGATTCCGATCCGCTGTTGTGCGCGCCAGGCGGACCTTGGACGCGGGTGCTCCAGAGGCCCGATTTGGCCGACCTCTCGGTTGAGGACGTTTTGCAAAGCCTCCCCGGGTAGTGCCGTCGCTGTCCATTCCGGCCCAACCCCGGATCGCGGTCGAAGATGGCATCGCCATGCCGCAGCGCATGTGGGCAATCCTGACGATCGCCCTTGGCCTGACGCTGGCTGTGCTGGGCGGCGGTATCGCCAATGTCGCGCTGCCCGCCATCGCGCGGGAGGTCCACACCTCGCCGGCGAACTCGATCTGGGTAGTGAACGCGTATCAGCTCGCGGTGACCGTCTCCCTGCTGCCGTTGTCGTCGTTGGGCGAAATCTACGGCTACCGGCGCATCTATCAAATCGGGCTGGTGATTTTCACCATCGCCTCGTTGTTTTGCGCACTGTCCTCCTCGCTGCCGACCCTGATCGTCGCGCGCATGCTGCAAGGCCTGGGCGCCGCCGGGATCATGAGCGTCAACAGCGCGCTGATCCGCTTCATCTATCCGCGCCGCTGGCTGGGCCGCGGAGTCGGGTTGAACGCCACGGTCGGATCGATCGCCTCGGCGCTGGGGCCGTCGGTCGCCTCGGGCATTCTGGCCGTGGCGCCGTGGCCGTGGCTGTTCTCGGTTAATGTGCCGCTGGGCCTGATCGCGGCGGTGATCGCCATGCGGACGCTGCCGTCAACGCCGATGTCCGGAATCAAATTCGACGGCATCAGCGCGGTGTTGCAGGCGATCGCGATCGGCACCTTGCTGTTCGGGATTTCGCAGTTCGGCCATGGCGAATCGTGGATCCACATCGTGCTGGAATTTGTCGTCGCCGGCGTGTCGGGGTTCCTGCTGGTGATGCGCCAACTCAGCCGCAGCTCGCCGTTGCTGCCGGTCGATCTGCTGCGCATTCCGCTGTTTGCGCTGTCGGTGGTCAGTTCAGTGTGTTCGTTTATCGCCCAGTCGATCGCCCAGGTGTCAATGCCGTTCCTGTTTCAGCACCGGTTTGAGATGGATCAGGTGATGACCGGCCTGCTGATGACGCCATGGCCGCTGGTCGTTGCTGTGCTGGCGCCGTTCATCGGGCGGCTGGCGGATCGTTACCCGGCGGGGCTGTTGGGCGGTGGTGGCATGGCGGTCATGGCGGTGGGCTTGTTTCTGATGAGTATGTTGCCGGACCATCCGGCCACGATCGATATCGTCTGGCGGATGACCGTTTGCGGCATCGGGTTCGGCTTTTTCAATACGCCCAATAACCGAGCAATCATCACGTCGGCTCCGCCTGCCCGAACCGGTGGCGCCAGCGGCATGCAGGCGACCGCCCGGTTGTTCGGACAATCGATCGGTGCGGCCATGGTGGCGCTGGTGTTCACCGCGTTCCCGGCGAACGGCACCACCGTGGCCTTGGTGATCGCGTCGATCGCCGCGGCGGTGGCGGCGTGCGTCAGCTTCAGCAGGCTGGCGGCGTGACAGCGATGGCGACTTGTGGACCCCTCAAACCGGCTGCCGTTGCCTGGCCTCAATCACCGCCTCGATCTTGGCGACGAGACGCTCGGCGGAGACCGGCTTGCGCACCAGCGTGAAGGCATCCCCGGCGGCAAGCGCCGCACGCTCACCGGCATAGCCCGTGAGCAGGAAGCACGGCAGGTCGGGGTACAGCGCACGGGCCTTCTCGATCGTCGTCACGCCGTTCATGTCCGGCATCGACAGATCGGTCACCAGCGCATCCACCGGCTGCTGCGCCAACAGGGCGATGGCCTCGGCCCCGCTCGAGGCGACCAGGACCTCCAGGTTGAGATCCTCGAGCTGCGCGGCCAAGGTCTCGCGAACCGTATCGTCGTCGTCCACCACCAGCACCCGGCGCGCGAGACCGGCCACGGGCGCAAGGGCGGGCCGCACCGGTGCCGTTTGGGTCAGCGCGTCGGCAACCGGAAGCCAGAGCATGACGGTGGTGCCTCGCTGTGGCGCGCTCTCGATCGCCAATGCGCCGCCACTCTGCTCGGCGAAGCCTTTGGCCATGGATAGTCCAAGGCCGGTGCCCTTGTCCTGCGGCTTGGTGGTGAAGAACGGCTCCAGCGCACGCTCCAGGATCGTCCGGTCCATGCCGGTTCCGGTGTCCGTCACGGTCAGGCGGACATATTGGCCGGGTTTCAGACCCGCCGGGTGAACCAGCACCTCCTCCGCGGCAGCGGTCAGAGTCAGCATGCCGCCATCGGGCATGGCGTCGCGGGCGTTGGTGGCAAGGTTCACCAGTACGGTCTCAAGCTGGCCCCGATCCGCCATGACGGCCGGCAGTCCGGACGCACCTTCGACGCGAACCGTGATGGGGCTGCCGAGTGTATGCGCCAGGACATCCCGCAGCGCGTCCAGCAGCCCGGCCGGGTCAATCCGTTCAGCCCGGAGGTCGCCGCGCCGGGCGAAGGTGAGCAGACGACGGGTGATGGCGGCGCCCCGGTCCGCCGCGGCGACCACGATGCCGGCGAACCGCTTGACGCTGGCCGGGTCCGTCGCGCGTTTGTCGATCAGCCCGGCGGAACCCTGTACGGCCTGGAGGATGTTGTTGAAGTCATGCGCAATGCCGCCTGCCAGTTGCCCAAGCGCCTGCATCCGGTGCGCATGAGCGGCGTCCCCCTGCGCCGCCTCCCGCGCCGCCACTTCCGTGCGCACCCGCTCCTCTAACGTCCGGTTCATGTCGGCAAACTCCGACTCGCTTTTGTGGAGTGCGCCGACGACAAGTTGCGCCCGCAACAGGGACCATGTCAGCGTTGCCAGCAGGCCGGACAACATCATCGTCACGACCCCATCGGTAAGCATGGACCAGCGCCATGGGGCGAGAATCGTCTCCCGATCGATGCTGCTGGTGACGACAACGCCCCAGTCCGGCAAGCGGTGCCAGGCGCTCAGGCTCGGCCGGCCGTCGATCGCGGCGCGATGCATCTCATTGCCGTCGGGCACCGTCTGCCAGATTGCAGCCAAACGCCGCTCGGTTGCCGAATCTGGAGCCGGAACGATGGGTTGCCAGGACCGAGCGATCGTGGCGCCATCGTCCCGGAACAGGCCGATGCGTTGCGTCGGCAGGGTGCCGATCGTTGTGTGCCAGTATTGCACCAACTCGGTCAGGCTGACGGAGGCCAGGACGATGCCGTTGAAGGCACCGTTCTTCATGCGCGCCTTCGCGACATCGAAGGCCGGAAGCGAATCAATGAGACCGTTGATGGCGCGGTCCACGTAAAAGCGGTCAGGTGCCGCGTCCCGTGCGCCAATGAAATACCCCCGAAAGGAGCGGCTGCGGGCGTCCATTCGCGACAGATCGCTCGTCATGCAGATCAAGCCGTCCGCATTGAGTATCCAGAGCTGTCTTGTTTGTGGGGATTGCGCGGCGCGATGCATGAAGCTTTCCATCCGGGGATCCGCGCGCAGCGCCGGACAGTCGCGCTCCCCGGCCTCCCGAGCCAAGAGATCGAGGGCGAATGCCTGGGCCTCCAGGAGCTTGAGCGCATGCTCACCGAGCGCCTCCGTCACCCGCCGCTGATCGGCCAGCGCCACGGCCAGGGCGTTGGCCCGCGTCTCGAATGCCAACCAGCCCCAGAGCGCAATGGGAATCAACGTGACCGAGACAATAGCAGCGGCAAACCAGACAGGTGAACGGAACGTTGTCCGACTGACGAAGGCCGGAACGCCTGAAACTTTCTGGCTGTCGGATGAAAGTCCGCATCCTGGCGTCGCTGACACTGATGCAGCTCTTTCCTTAAAAGTCATGGAAATCAATAGATGATTTGATTCATGTCAATAGAAGCCAACCTGCCAACAAAGCGTGTTTGTAGGTGCCGATTCATCTTCGTGTCCACACGAACAATTCAGATCTGGTGACACGAAAAAGAGATGTCTTCTACGCAACAATTTCCGGGGTGTCCGGAATCCGGGCGAATTGTTGCAAAGCCAGGCATGATTCTATGTCCCGGTCTATTCGCCGGCCAACTTTAGTACCAATCAGCGTTGGCAACGACTCTCCGCCGGTCATCCCCCGTCATGCCGACGAAGGTCGGCATCCACGTCTTTAATGAGTTAAATCAAGTACTTGGATGGTGCGCCGTCGCCCACCATGACGATGTCAGGACAATCCGTGTGCGTCAGTGCCAATGCGGCTTGGTATAACAGCCTAAGCCCCGCGGATGGACAGTCCGGCGCGGCAAAGCAACGGTATCGGCTGAATGGCTGGACGACCAATCCCAGGGTGAGGGCAGACCCGCTTCGAACCAGGTTCGGGTGCTTCCGGATAAGCCGGGTCGCGGAAGCAGCTGATGATCAATCCAGCGAAAGGCTTTGTGCTGAGGTATTCAGCTCAGGGCATCATCTCCTGCGCCAGCAGCGTGTAGGATCGCCGGCGCGCGTCTGGGTCGTGCAATGTCGTCAGGACGGCGATTTCCTGCACGCCAAATTCAGCCCCCAGCGCCCGTAGTTTGTCAGCGACAGCACCGGCGGTGCCATACAGCGCGCGAGACCGCATCCGCTCGATCCGCACCAGCTCGGCATCCGAGTAGGCTTGAGCCCCAGCCTCCTCCGGTGACATCAACGCCGTATAAACACCCCGGTCACGGTTCAACCGCCACATCTCCCGTGAGCGGAACAAATAATCGGCCTCGTCCTGCGTTTCCGCCGCCATCGCCCAGACGCACAGGCCCGCGTGCGGCGCGGCCAGCCGAACGCTGGGACGGAATCCTTCGCGATAAACCGCCAGTGCCTGATCGGCGCCGCGTCCGTCCGTGATGAAATGGGCAAAACAGAACGGCAGACCGAAATAGGCCGCGACCTGCGCGCCGAAATCCGAACTGCCGAGGATCCAGACTTCCGGGACGGTCGGTCCGCCCGGTTGCGCGCGGATATCGCGGAACGGATGCCCTTCGACCAATTTCTCGCCCGAAACCCAGGCCAGCAGATCGCGCACATCGGCGGGGAATTGGTCTGAAGCCGTGTCCGCCCGCGGGTTCAGCGCATGCGCCGTTTTCCCATCGGAGCCAGGCGCCCGGCCCAGGCCCAGATCGATCCGCCCGGGTGCGATCGCATCCAGTACGCGGAACTGCTCCGCCACCTTCAGCGCCGAATAATGCGGCAGCATCACGCCGGCCGAACCAACGCGAATACGGCTTGTCGTTGCCGCGATGGCGGCGATCAGGATTTCCGGCGCGGTCCCGGCCTGGCTGTCGGAGTTATGGTGTTCGGCGCACCAGTACCGGTGATAACCCAGCGCCTCGCAATGTTGTGCCAGCGCGATGCTCTCGCGAATCGACGTGTCGGGGGAGCGTCCGGAGACGATGGTCGATTGGTCCAACACCGAAAGCCGTATCATGCCCGCTCCGTTTAGAAATTGGTCTGTTTGAATAGCGTATCCAGCACCGCGTACAGCAGGCCGCCGACCAGGAATCCCACAATGGTTCCGTTCATGCGGATATATTGCAAGTCCTTGCCGATCCGCAGCTCCAGCCGGTCCACGATCGTCGCCGTGTCCCAGTTGGAAACCACCTGCCCGATAAACTCGGCGATCTGGATCTGGCCGGCCGGCATCAGCGTCCGAACGATCCCCTCGACGGCGGTTTGCAGCCGCATCCTGGCCCCGGGGTCGGCTTCCAGAATGGCGCCGAGGTTACCGAGCGCTGCCTCCACATAGGCGACGACGCGTCCGTTGGGTTTCGCGATGTCAGCCTCCAGGCCGATGCGGATGCGCGCCCAAATGTCCCACATCCAGGCCTGGATGGTCTCGTGCGCCACCACGCGGCGAAGGGCGGCGCCGATTTCTGCGGCGCGATGCGGGTCGGTTTCCATACGGTCGATCTCGCGGTGAACCCATTCGTCGAACGCCAGCCGCAGGTCCGATCCATCCGGACTCATTTTGTCGAGTTCCGCGTTGATTTGCGCCAATACACGCTTGGCGATCGAAGCGCCCACGGCCCAGCCGACGAGGCGGCCGCCCTGTTCGCGGACGCGTTCTTCGATGGCCTTACGCAACGCATCCTCGCGGCTGGCCAAGAGGATCTTCAGTTGGCCCAGTATGAAGCCGAACACCTCCTGATGCCGGCCGCCCTCCACCAGACTGTGCAGCACCCGGGTGACGACCTGACCGGCGGCCGGGCCGCCCACGATACGCGGCACAACCCTGGCCAACACGCGCCGGGCACGCCCGTCTTCCACGCTGGCCAACACGCGCGGCAGCATGCCCGACAGCGCCATCGCGGCGGGATGCGCGGCGGCCGGGTCGGCCAGGAACCGATGCACGATCCCCGGCAGGTCCAGCCTGCCAAGCAGGTTGGACACCTCGGTGCTGGTGAAGACATGCGTCGCGACAAAGCGCCCGAGCGCCTGGCCGAGACGGTGGCGCTCGTTCGGGATAATGGCGGTGTGGGGGATTGGCAGGCCCAACGGATGGCGAAACAAGGCGGTGACAGCGAACCAATCCGCGATTCCGCCGACGAACCCGGCTTTGGCCGAGGCTTGCAGCAAGCCGCCCCACCAGTTCGGCGGGGTAAAATAGCTGGCGATCGTCAAACCGGCCATCAGGACCAGCAAACCGGTCGCGAACAGGCGGTGGTTGCGCAGGGTACGCCGGGCGAGAACGTCGGGATTGATCATCGATTGTCAGTTTAGGCGCGCGTGGCTCTTCCGTCCAACGGGATGTAATGTTATACTGTAACCATGATCGACCCCTTGTCCCCTACCGCCGGCGCGTCTTCCCGCCTTATCCTGGCGGCGGCGGTGCTTGTGGTGGTTTGGGCGGCTGTGGTGTGGGCGCTATGATCACACTATCCGGCGTTGAACTGCGCCATGGCGAGCGGCTGATTGTATCCGGCCTCTCCGGTCAGATCCAAACCGGCAGTCTGACGGCGCTGATCGGCTCCAATGGATCGGGCAAGACCACGCTGCTGCGCGCGATTGCCGGCTTGCATCCGCTGAGCAGTGGCCGGATCGACCTGGGCGGACTAACGCCGCCGGATATCGCGCTGCTGGCGCAAGGCAGCCATCTGGACCGCTCTTTCCCGATCACCTGCCGCGACGTGGTGGCACTGGCGGCGACTCGGGTCGGTCCGTTCCGGTCGATCGGCAAGGACCGCTTGGCGGCAACGAATGCGGCTTTAACCCGAGTGGGTCTGCATGAGATGGGCTCGCGGCCCATCCAGGCCTTATCCGCCGGTCAGTTCCAGCGTGTGCTGTTCGCGCGCACGATCGTGCAGGATGCGCGGCTGATCCTGCTGGACGAACCGTTTACCGCCGTCGATGCCTCGACGACCCGGCTACTCTTGTCCGTGATCCAGGACTGGCATGCGCAAGGCCGCACCGTGATCGCGGTGCTACATGATATCGAACTGGTGCGCCGGCATTTCCCGCACACTCTGTTGCTGTCGGGCCAAACCGCGTCCTGGGACGCATTGCCAGCTCCGGGGCTCCAGGCCGCCTGATGCTCGATTTCCTCTGGGAGCCGTTTGCGCTCGGTTTTATGCGCCGAGCCTTGGCCGGGTGTCTGGCTTTGTCGGTCGCAGCCCCGCCACTGGGCGTTTTCCTCGTCCTGCGGCGCATGAGCCTGATGAGCGACGTGTTGCAGCACGGCGTTCTGCCTGGCATCGCGATCGGCGCGATTTTCGCCGGGTTGTCGGTTTGGGCGATGGGAATCGGCGGAGTCGTCGCCGGATTGGCTGTGGCGGTGCTGGCCGGCTGGCTGGCGCGCCGGACCGGCGGGCGGGAGGACAGCCAACTCGCCGGCATGTATCTTCTCGCGCTGGCGGCCGGCGTGGCGTTGATCTCGACCCAGCATAGTATCGATCTGACGCACCTGCTGTTCGGCAACGTGCTGGCGGTGGATAACGCGGCCTTATTCGGGATGGCCGGGGTGGCGACGATCGCCTTGCCCGTCCTGGCATTAATTTGGCGGCCGCTGGTGCTGGAAAGCCTCGATCCCGGGTTCATGGCGGCGACGTCGGGTAGGGGAGGGGTCTGGCATCTGATCTTTTTGATGCTGGTCGTGCTGTGCGTCGTGTCGGGGTTTGTGGCGTTGGGCACGCTGATGTCGGTTGGTCTGATGATGTTACCGGCCATCGCCGCCCGGCATTGGTCCGATTCGTTGTCGGGACAGGTCCGCGTGGCGGTGTTGCTGGCGTGCCTGTCGTCGGTCGGCGGCCTGATCCTGTCCTACAATCTGGATATCCCGGCCGGCCCGTCGATCGTGCTGACGGCGGGTGGTCTGTGGGTTGTCAGCATGTTGACCGGCCCGCGCGCCAGCTTGTGGCGGCAGGCCATACCAAACGCCTAATCTTGCCATTTTGTGGCGTCACACACTCGCCACGCGGTAAGGAGCGGTCATGGACTGGTCAGGTCGAAAAGTATTCGTAACAGGCGGCGCCGGGTTCCTCGGTTCCAACCTGTGTCACGCGTTGGTCGCCAAGGGGGCCAGGGTGACAGCCCTCGACGGTTTCCTGTTTGGCGGGGGCGCCAATCCACGCAACCTGGATGGCGCGGAGCTGGAGTTCGTCCGCGGCGACATTAGAGAGCTCGACTTGCGCCCCTTGTGCGAGGGGGCCGAGGTCATCTTCAACCTCGCCGCGCAAACCAGCCACATGGGCGGTCAGGCCGATCCGCTGGCTGACATCGCGGTCAACGCGGTTGCCCAGGTCCGGCTGATCCAGGCCGCGCGCGAGGCCGCGCCGGATGCGATCGTCGTGCACGCCTCGACGCGCCAGTTCTACGGCCGCGTCGAAAAGCTGCCGGTGGACGAGCATCAGCCGGTCGCTCCGCCTGACGCCAACGGCGTATCGAAATTCGCCGGTGAGCAGTACTGGATGCTGGAAAACCGGGTCCGCAACCGGCCGGTGGTCTCGTTACGCCTGACCAACTGCTATGGCCCGCGCCTGCGCATTCGCGACGCGCGCCAGACATTCCTGGGAATCTGGATCCGCTGCGTGCTGGAAAACCGGCCATTCGAGGTCTGGGGAGGCGCCCAGTTGCGCGATCTGACCTACGTCGATGACGTGACGGACGCGTTCCTGGCCGCGGCCGAAAATCCGGCCTGTCATGGCGGTATCTATAACATCGGCGGCGCGCCTCCGGCGTCGTTGCTGGAACTGGCCGATATCGTGGTGCGCCTGTCCGGCGGCACCGGACACTACACCACGCGGGAGTTTCCGGCCGATCGGGCGCGGATCGACATCGGTAGCTACCATGCCGATGACACGGCCTTTCGGAAAGCGTCGGGCTGGGCGCCGGTGACGTCGCTGGAAGATGGCATCGGCCGCACGTTGGCATGGTACAAAACCCGGTTGGCGGATTACCTATGATCCCACAAGCAAATCCCGGCGCCGGCTATCGCGCGCTGAAGGCTGAGATCGACGGCGCCGTCGCGCGGGCGCTGTCATCCGGTTGGTACATCCTCGGCAACGAACTGCGGGCGTTTGAGGCCGAATTCGCCGCGTGGCTGGGGGTTTCCTCGGTCATTGGTTGTGGAAACGGTACCGACGCGATCGCGCTGGCCCTGCGTGGCCTGGGCGTCGGCGCGGGCGCTACTGTTGTTACGGTCTCCCACACCGCCGTCGCGACGGTCGCGGCGATCGAGATGACCGGTGCGACGCCATTACTGGTCGATATCGATCCGGTCCATTACACGATGGACCCGGACGCATTGCAAAGCGTGCTGGAACAACCGCCGCCGGGATTGCCACCGATCAAAGCGGTGGTCGCCGTGCATTTATACGGTCAACCGGTGGACCTGGACCGGATCGTTCCGCTATGTCGCCGCTTCAACGTGGCACTGATCGAGGACTGCGCCCAGGCGCACGGTGCCAGATGGCACGGCCAACGCGTCGGCACGTTCGGCGATGCCGCCACCTTCAGCTTCTATCCGACCAAGAACCTGGGCGCGTTGGGCGATGGCGGCGCGGTCGCGGTGTCCGACCCGGCTCTGGCCGAGAAAATCGCGGCGCTGCGGCAATATGGTTGGCATAAACATTACATCAGCGACGAAGTCGGCGTGAACAGCCGGCTGGACGAAATCCAGGCCGCCATCCTGCGCGCCAAACTGCCGCATCTCGATCGCCACAATGATCGGCGTGGCGAAATCGCGGCAGCCTACACCGCCGCCTTGCCGGAGTGCACGCTCAGCCCGCCGGTTCAACGCGCGGGGGCGGGATCTGTCTTCCATCTTTATGTCACGCGTTCGAAACAGCGAGACCGGTTCCAGGCGGATCTGAAGGCGGCCGGCATCGGCACCGGCATTCACTATCCGATGCCGGTTCACCTGCAGCCCGCCTATGCCGGCCGCGTAGCGCTCGGTCCATCCGGTTGCCCGGAAACCGAAACCGCCTCGCGCGAAATCCTCAGCCTGCCGATGTATCCGGAACTGAGCGACGCGGATGTCGAGACGGTCTGTTCCGCTCTTAAAACGCTACTTCGGCACGACTGACGGATTGCCGCCGGGAGAACCCGGCGGCGGGATCACCGGCGTGATGCCGGAGCCGTTACGGGGTGGACTGACGGTCATGCCGGGGTCCACGTTCGGCGGCGTGATCGTGCCCTTGCGATTCGACAGGCGCTGGCTCAGGTCGTTATCCGGCGGCGCGATTCTTTCCGGCGGCGACGCGGTGTTCGGCGGCGCGACAGGCACCGTCGGGTTGGCCGGCGGCAAGGCTTGCGGGTTTTGTGCCATGGCCGGCACGGCTGCCAGCACCCCGGCGGCGAGGCATAAAATTGGCTTCATCATGCAACGACTCCTGTCGGTTGGGTTGCGTGAATTCGGTCCCGATCACAATGACCGCCCGGCTGGCCGGCGGTTCGCCCGTTTCCGCACCGATGCGCGGCAGGGCAACGATTCCCTCCGTGGACCTCCGGGTTCGTCGTGCTGCCTCCGTGATGACTCTTTCCTTGTTTTCTGTCTGGCATCGCGAACCGGCGCCCCCCGGACGTTCGTGGGGCCTCGACGGGTGGGCCGGAAAACAAGGAAAGAGTCATCACGGAGGCAACACGAGGAACGAAAAGGTCCACGGAGCAAAACGATTGCATGCCGATGCGGGGTGATGTTGAGAGGCTGCTATTTGGAATCGCCCCTATGATAGGTTCAGAGCCATGAACGTAATCCCGGATGTTCGCACACTTAACGCGCGGACATGCCTGGCGTTCCCGGCTTGGCCAGATCGCTATAATCACTTGCAACCGCCTCGGCCGGTTCGAAAAAATCCGTCATCGCATCGTTCAGTCGGGCCGACTGTTGGGTCCCGTCGGCATCCAGCACGCTCATCGCCAGGGTCTTGCGCGTTTGCACCCAGCCCGACGGATTGTCATCGCGAACCGCCATATGGGTGATGAGCTGTCGCACCACGGTTTCCAGTACAGTCAGGTGCGCAGAGATTTCATCGATCTCCGTCATGGGCAGCTCCAGTGCTTGGTGGTGATGCCTCGTTGTCTAGCACCGCCCGGGGCACTCGGGACGCACAAACCGACCTGCTGACGGGATCGTGAGGATCGCTGCGGCGCAGCGCAAAATAGATCGCTGCGGCGCAGCGACAAACTGATTGTTGCGGCGCAGCGAAAAACAGATTGACGCGGCAACGGCGGGCGCCTAAACGCCGCGGTGGGTCACGTCCCCCCACCGGGACGCTTTTCTTCTGTAAGGGAGAGCCACGATGGCAAACACCACGACACCGGATGTGCGTCCGGAAAATCCAAATTTTTCATCCGGCCCCTGCGCCAAACGGCCCGGCTTTACGCTGGATGCCCTGTCGGGCGCATTCCTCGGCCGCAGCCACCGCGCCGCCGAACCGAAGGCCAGACTGGCCGAAGTTATCTCCCTGTCACGCTCGATCCTTGGCATTCCCGCCGGCTGGCGTCTCGCCATCGTGCCGGGCTCCGACACCGGCGCCGTCGAAATGGCGCTGTGGTCGATGCTGGGCGCGCGCGGCGTCGATATCGTTTCTTTCGAGAGCTTTGGTGAAGGCTGGGCGACCGACATCGTCAAGCACCTGAAGCTGCCCGATGCTCGGGTGTTGTCCGCACCCTACGGAGAATTGCCTGATCTGGCCCTGGTCGATCCGGCCCGCGATGTCGTGTTTACGTGGAACGGAACGACCTCCGGCGTGCGGATGCCGAATGCGGATTGGATTGCCGACGACCGTCAGGGTCTGGCGATCTGCGATGCCACATCCGCCGCGTTCGCGATGGATCTGCCGTGGAACAAGCTGGATGTCGTTACCTGGTCCTGGCAGAAAGTGCTGGGCGGGGAGGCCGCGCACGGCATGTTGGCGCTGTCGCCGCGCGCCGTCGAACGCCTGGAAACCTATACCCCGGCGTGGCCGCTGCCAAAAATCTTCCGCCTGACCTCCAAAGGCAAGATCGCCGAGGGTGTCTTCAAGGGCGAAACGATCAACACCCCGTCCATGTTGTGCGTCGAGGATGCGTACGATGGCCTGCGCTGGGCGCAAAGCATCGGCGGACTCCCCGCCCTGATCGCTCGGTCCGAAGCCAATCTGGCGGCTGTCGAAGCGTGGGTCGCGCAAAGCGACTGGGCCGGCTTCCTGGCCACCGACGAAAAAATCCGCTCGTGCACGTCGATCTGCTTAAAGATCACCGCGCCCTGGTTCACCGCGCTGCCGGCCGACGGCCAAACAAAGGCGGCGAAGCAGGTTGCGTCGTTGCTGGAAAAGCAAGGTGTCGCCTATGACATCGCCGCTTACCGTGACGCACCGCCGGGCCTGCGTATCTGGGCCGGCGCCACTGTCGAAACCTCCGATGTCCAGGCACTGCTGCCCTGGCTGGATTGGGCCGCCGCCCGCGTCGCCGAAACATTCGCTTCCGTTCAGTAACGTTAGGACGTCCCATGCCCAAGGTATTGATCAGCGACAAGCTGTCGCCGGCTGCTGTCGAGATTTTTCGCAATCGCGGGATCGAAGTCGATCTGAAACCCGGTCTGACCCCGGCCGAACTGCGCGCCATTATCGGCGAGTATGACGGGCTCGCCATCCGCTCCGCCACCAAAGTAACGAAAGAGTTGCTGGACGTCGCGCCACGCCTGAAAGTCGTCGGCCGAGCCGGCATCGGTGTCGATAACGTCGATGTCCGGTCCGCCACCGCGCGCGGCGTCGTCGTGATGAACACGCCGCACGGCAACACCATCACCACCGCCGAACATGCCATCGCCATGATGTTCGCCCTGGCCCGCCAGATACCGGAGGCGTCCACCTCCACCAAAGCCGGGAAATGGGAAAAGAACCGTTTCATGGGCGTGGAACTGACCGCAAAGACGCTGGGTTTGATCGGTTGCGGCAACATCGGTTCGATCGTCGCCGATCGCGCGGTCGGCCTGAGAATGCGTGTCCTCGCTTACGATCCGTACCTGTCCGAGAAGAAGGCGCTCGAACTCGGCGTTGAGAAAGCCGACCTCGACACCGTGCTGGCCCGCGCCGACTTCATTACCATCCACACGCCGCTGACCGACGCGACTAAAAATATCCTGTCGCGGGAGGCCCTGGCGAAGACGAAAAAGGGCGTCCGAATCATCAACTGCGCCCGTGGCGGTCTGATCGACGAAGCCGCGCTGGCCGATGCCATCAAATCCGGCCACGTCGCCGGCGCCGCATTGGATGTGTTCGAAACCGAACCGGCCACCGACTCGCCGTTGTTCGGCCTGGAAAACGTTGTCTGCACCCCGCATTTGGGTGCCGCCACGGCGGAAGCGCAGGAAAACGTCGCCCTGCATGTCGCCGAACAAATGAGCGACTTCTTGCTGACCGGCGCGGTGACCAATGCGATCAACATGGCATCGGTCTCCGCCGAGGATGCGCCGCGCCTGAAGCCCTACCTCGAACTCTGCCGCCTGCTCGGAGCCTTCGCCGGCCAACTGACCCAGGCGCGCGAGGGCGCGATCAGCAAGGTCTCGATCGAATATGAAGGGCAGGTCGCCGCCCTGAATCATCGTCCGCTGACCGCCGCCATGCTGGCCGGACTGATGTCGCCGTTGATGGAAGGCATCAACATGGTCAACGCCTCGGTCGCCGCGCGCGATCACGGCATCGACGTGTCCGAAACGGTGCATGATCGTCCCACCGAATACCTGACGCTGGTGCGGGTGACGGTGGAGACCGATGGTCTGACCCGTTCCGTCTCCGGGACGTTGTTCGCCGGGTCGCGGCCGCGCATTGTCGAGATCAAGGGCATCCGGATCGAGGCCGATTTCGCGCCGCACATGCTGTACGTAACCAACCAGGACAAGCCCGGCTTCATCGGCCGGTTCGGTGCCACGCTCGCGGGTGCCGGAATCAATATCGCCACGTTCCACCTCGGTCGAGCCGACCAGGGCGGCGACGCGATTTGCCTGGTGTCGGTCGATGAACCGGTCCCGGAGGAGGTTCTCGCGATGGTCCGCACCTTGCCGCTGGTGGTTCAGGCGACCGGATTGGCATTCTAGTCAAACGCCAGGCCGTGCCCCGAGCTTCGGGACGCACGGCCCGGGCGGCATCCTCAGGGCGCCCCCTCGTACCGCTCGAACACCAAAATACCGCGAACCGCGCCGCCGTTTGCATCCGGCGCCGGCCGACCTTTCAAAGTTTTGATATCACGTTATCGTGAATATAGGTGCGTCGGACCGATTTCGGTCGTGCGCGCCCAAAAAACGTGATCTCTGTCTGAATTACAGCGAAAAAAAGCGTTCGCACCGAACGCACCAGGTTTTAACTTTGAAAAGTTTGCTAACCCGGCTCGTGCTCGTGGTGGTGGCCGCCCTGGCCCCGACCATGGTTTTCCATGTCTACACCGCCAATCAGGCACACAACGTCCGCCAGCAACTGGTCAAGGACGAATCGCTGCGTCTGATGTACCTCGTCAACGCCGAACAGCAGCGCATTCTCGAAGGCGCCGCTCAGGTTCTGGACACTGTGAGTGTCGCCCTGGCGGTGCAGGGCAATCAACCCGAGTTCTGCCAGCGTCTGCTCAAGGACCTCCTGGTCCGCGAGCCGCGTTACGGCAATGCCGGCGTCATCGGTCTGGATGGACGCCTCGGTTGTTCGGCCGATCCGAACGGCAGTGGAGTCGATCTGTCCGACCGGGCCTATTTTCAGGACGTGCTGCGAACCGGGGGTCTTGTCGTCGGTGAGTATATGGTCGGGCGCGTGCTACACACACCGGCTTTCGTGATCGCTCAGCCGCTCCGTAATGGCGAAGGAACGATCACCGGCGTCCTTGAAATCTCCCTCACCCTGGTATGGTTCGGTCAGCAGCTTGACCAAATTCCGTTGCCGGACGGCGCGGTCGCGCTCATCGCCGATCGTGATGGAACGGTGCTGGCTCGCCGGCCCGACGGGGCACGGTATGTCGGCAAGCCGATACCCGGGGGACAATCGTCCCCTGCTTCAAGGAACTCAGACCGGGGTCAGTCTGGTGCGCGACCTGGACGGTCGCCTGATGAGTATAGCTTATGCGCCCCCGGGGTACAGCCCGACCGGCCTGGCGGTTGGGGTTGGTGTAGACCCCGACACCGCCTTCGCGGTCGTCGCCCGCGCCGACCGCATCGGTCTGCTGCTGGTGGTCGCCGGCGGCATCCTGGCGCTGGCGCTGACCGCTTTACTCGGAAACCACCTGATACGCCGTCCCGCCCTCCAATTGCTGCAAGCGGCCGCCCGATGGCGCAAAGGCGCGCTGGCAACCCGCACCAACCTGGCCGGGGACGCCAGCGAATTCGGGCAAATCGGTGCGGCACTCGACGAGATGGCGGCGGCGTTGGAGCGTCGTGAACGGGCGGTGCAAACAGCGTTAGAGAGTACCACGGACGCCGTGATCGTTGTCGATCACGCCTGGCACGTCACCTACATCAACCGGCACGCGCGGCTGCTGACAGGCGGCGGCGATCTGGTGGGGCAATCGTTCTGGGGCGCGTTTCCCGACCTGGAACGGGGCGAATTCGCGACAATCTGCGATAACGCCCGGGACAGCGGTCTGCCGGCGAAGATCGAGACGGTCTGCGGCATCGGGAACTGGCTCTTCGAAACCAGCGTCTTTCCGTCGGATGCAGGTCTGACGCTCTACATGCGTGATGTCACGGAAGAACACCGCATTGCCACCGCGCTCCATGAAAGCGAGATCCGGCTGGAACTCGCGCGTGACGCCGTGGGTGTTGGCGTTTGGAATACAGACCTTGAAAACCGGGAGTCTGACTGGTCCGATCACAAGTGGCATCTGCATGGTTTGGAGCCACGACCGGCCGGCGCCCATGTCGAAACCTGGCGAGCAACGATCCATCCCGACGATCGGGACCGCATGGACGCTGAAATAACGGCCTCGTTGACACGGGCGGACTATCCTTACCTCACCGAACATCGCGTGGTTTGGCCGGACCGAACGGTGCATTGGTTGCTGACATGCGGCACTGTCGTTCGCGATAAATCCGGTAAAGCGGTTCGCATTGTCGGGATCACCATGGATGTGACGGCAACCCGGAAAGCGGAAGCCGCTCTGCGGGAAAGCGAAGCGTGGTTGCAGCTTGCGCGGGAGGCTGCCGGTTTTGGCGTTTGGGACCGTGACGTGGCGCGCGACACGATGGTCTGGTCAGTCGAGTTATGGCGCCTGCACGGACGGGAGCCCCGGGCGGATGCGCCGGATAACGACACATGGAGGTCGTGGATCCATCCCGATGATCGCGGCCGCGTGGATGCCGCGAGTTTGGCCGCCCTCGGCAATCCCTTCGACCAATTTAAGTGCGAATACCGCGTTGTCTGGCCGAATGGCGCCGTTCGATGGCTGGAAGCCAGGTCGATTATCAGCCGTGATCCCCGCGGCGAGCCCGTCCGCATCGTCGGTGTGGCGTTCGACGTGACGGAAAAACGCGAAAACGAAGCCGTGTTGCGCCGCCTGAGCAGCGAACTGGAACAGCGGGTGCGGGAAGAGGTTGTCGCGCGTGAAGCGGCCCAAACCCGGGCAACGCAGGCGGAACGGGTCCAGGCGCTGGGACAATTGGCCGGCGGCATCGCGCACGATTTCAACAACATTCTGCAATCGGTTTCCGGGGCGATGACAATGATCGCGCGCCGGCGCGGCGATGAAACCGCCGTTCTGCGGTTGATCCGGCTCGCGGACGAAGCCATCGATCGCGGCGCGTCGATTACTCGCCGGTTGCTGACGTTCGGGCGTCGCGGTGACCTGCATGTCGAGGCGGTGGATGTGCTGACGCTGCTGAACGGATTGCAGGAAATGTTGATCCACACCCTGGGCGCCAACATTGAGGTGACTGTGAGTTCGGCCATCCATCTGCCGCCAATCATGGCCGACAAGCGCCAGCTTGAGGCAGTTTTGGTCAATTTAGCAACGAATGCGCGCGACGCGATGACTGGCGGCGGCCGGCTGCTTCTCGCCGTCGAAGCCGAGATCGTGTCACCGGCGGGACCGCCGCATCCGGCGGGGATCGAACCGGGGGCCTACGTTCGACTGAGCGTGTCCGACACCGGCGCCGGTATGGATGCGGAGACCCTGGCGCGGGCGCGCGAACCGTTCTTCACCACCAAGAAACTCGGTGCCGGCACCGGTCTCGGCCTCGCGATGGCGCAGAATTTCGTGGAACAATCCCGGGGTGCGCTCGGGCTGGAAAGCCGTCAGGGTGAGGGTACCACGGTTACTCTTTGGCTCCCTCAAGCCGAAACCGCACCGGCGCTGCAGACATTGGATCCGGCCAGGACCCGGATCATGGGGCCGGCCACGCGGCCCCGCGTGCTGGTGGTCGACGACGAAGCGATGATCCGTGAGGTGATCGCCGATTATCTCACCGACGGCGGTTATTCTGTGTTGGTTGCCGCCAATGGCGCGGAGGCACTGGTGTTGCTGGCGACGGAATCGGCGGTGGACGCGCTGATCACCGATCTGTCGATGCCGGGCATGGACGGTCTCGCGGTCATTCGAAGCGCCCGAGAGCGCTATCCGGCGCTGCCGGCGATCCTCCTGACGGGGTATGCCGGGGATGATGCTGCCCTCGCGCTGGGGCGTTCGATCGGCGGGGCGGTTGCGTTGCTGCGGAAACCGATCAGCGACGTGCAGCTTCTCGACTGCCTGGGGGCGATGCTGGCGGTTGGCGGCGACGATGCACGTCCTATCGTGGACGTTGCCGTCGCTGATTGACCGGCCGGATTGCTGGTCCGGTTGGCGGCAAAAGAGCTTACGTATCTATAGCTTTTTGGGTATAAACGGTAATGGATTGGACCGTTGTTTTACAAAATGAGGTCGTGCGGGCTGAATACGCCGCGCTCCCGTTGGATATGCAGGCACGGTTCAACCGGATCGCTCAACTGATCGAAACTCAAGGCCTTGAGCATGTGCGGGAACCGCATGTCAAACATCTTGAGGATCGACTATGGGAAATTCGGATGACCGGCCGCGATGGGATTGCTCGGGCGATCTATGTGACGGCAAGCGGCAAGCGTGTGGTGGTGGTTCGCATTTTCGTCAAGAAAACACAGAAAACCCCGCGCGCGGAACTTGAGTTAGCCCGTGCACGCGCGAAGGAGGCAATATGACCACGATTCTGGTTTCCGATCTGCATAAAGCCGCGATGCAAGATCCTGCTTATCGCAAGGAATGGGATGCGCTTGAGGAGGAGTTCACCCTCGCCCAAACCATGATTAACGTGCGGGCTGAAGCCGGCTTGACTCAAGAGCAACTGGCCCAGCGCATGCAAACCACCCAAGCGGTGATTGCGCGGCTTGAAAGTGGCCGGGTCAAACCATCGACGCGCACCCTTCAACGATTGGCCGCGGCAACCGGCCATCGTCTGCGGATCAGTTTCGAGTCCCTCCCTGCCGTCGTGTAGTCGCACCGTTTCATTGCCGTACCATATCGTGAAGGCGGCGCGGACCGAACCGCCTCCCGTTCCTTCATGCGATGGGTGACAGGTCAGACGTTCGCCAATCTGGTCAACGGCAAGGCGGTGACATAAGCAAGTTGCTGACCGGCTTACCAATTTCCTGGTTGACACCCTGGCCGCGGCCTTTATAAGGCGCGCTTCCGGTCGCCGGGGTGTCTTTCGCCCGGCTGACCCATTTGTAGTGTCTGGAAAGTTTGATCTATGTTCGCTGTCATCCGCACAGGCGGAAAACAGTACCGCGTTAGCCCTAACACGGTCCTGAAAGTCGAGAAGCTGGAAGCCGAAGCCGGCGGCACCATCACGTTCAATGACGTGCTGGCCGTAGGCGTCGAAGGCAACCTGACCATTGGCTCCCCGCTGGTGATCGATGCGTCCGTGACCGCGACCGTGATCGCGCAGGATCGCCTCGACAAGGTTATCATCTTCAAGAAGCGCCGCCGGCAGAACAGCCGCCGCCGCAACGGCCATCGCCAGCATGTCACCGTGCTGCGCATCGCCGGCATCAACGCCAACGGCCAGACCTACACGGCTCCGGCCGCCGTTGCTGCCGCCCCCGTCGAAACCGTCGCAGAAACGCAGGAGTAATCCGCAATGGCACATAAAAAAGCAGGCGGTTCGTCCCGCAACGGTCGCGATACCGAAGGCCGCCGCCTTGGCATCAAGAAGTTCGGCGGCGAAGCCGTTGTCGCCGGCAATATCCTGATCCGTCAGCGCGGCACCAAGTGGTATCCCGGCACCCATGTCGGCATGGGCCGCGATCACACGATCTTCGCGCTCGTCGATGGCAACGTGAAGTTCACCCGCCGGTCGGAAGGCCGCGTGCACATTTCGGTTGAGCCTTATCCTGCCGAGGAGCCGATGCTGCTCGCTGCCGAGTAGTATCGACCCCATTGTAATATCTGCGCGGGGGTCGGTTTCCATACCGGCCCCCGTTCTGTTTTGGTGACACGTCATGAAGTTCCTCGACCAGGCTAAGATCTACCTCCGCTCCGGCGACGGCGGCGACGGGGTGGTCGCATTCCGGCGTGAGAAGTTCATGGAGTTCGGCGGACCCGACGGCGGCGACGGCGGCAAGGGCGGCGACATCATTTTCGTTGCCGAACGCAACCTGAATACGCTGATCGATTTCCGCTATACGCAGCATTTCCGCGGCCCCAAGGGCGGCAACGGATCGGGCGCCGACAAGACCGGCCATGGTGCCAAAGATGTCGTGATCACCGTCCCCGTCGGCACCCAGATCTTTGCCGATGACCAGGAGACGATGCTCGCCGACATGGATTCTCCCGGCATGCGGCTGACGTTGCTGAATGGCGGCGATGGCGGCTTCGGCAATTCCCATTTCAAGACCTCCACCAATCGCGCCCCCCGTAAAGCCCTGCTCGGTTGGCCGGGTGAGGAGCGCTGGGTATGGCTGCGCCTGAAACTGATCGCCGATGCGGGCGTGGTCGGGCTGCCGAATGCCGGTAAATCCACGTTTCTGTCGGTCGTGTCCGCCGCGAAGCCGAAGATCGCCGACTATCCGTTTACCACGCTGCATCCCCAACTCGGCGTTATCCGCCTGTCCAACTCGGAAGAGTTCGTTCTGGCCGATATTCCCGGCCTGATCGAGGGCGCCCACGAAGGCGCCGGCCTGGGTGATCGCTTCCTCGGCCATGTCGAACGCTGCGCCGTGTTGCTGCATCTGATCGATGGTGCGGCGGGAGACTGCGTCAAAGCCTGGCGCACCGTGCGCGGCGAGATGGAGGCCTATGGCGGCGGATTGGCCGAAAAGCCCGAGATCATCGGCCTGAACAAATCCGACGCCATGACACCGCGGGAAACCTCGTCCCGCATGGCGGCATTGAGGAAAGCGTCCGGTTGCCCGGTCTATCTGTTGTCCGGCGTCACCGGCCAGGGCGTGCCTGAACTGCTGCGCGTCATGCAGAACACCATCACCACATCGAGGCAGGAGCACGCCGCGTGACGCTGTCCCCATCAATCGGGGCGGCGCAACGGATTGTCGTGAAGATCGGCAGCGCGCTGGTGGTGGATGAGAAACAGGCCACGCCGCGTTCGGTGTGGCTGGATAGCGTCGCCGCCGATATCCAGATGCTGCGGGAACGCGGCACCGACGTGATCGTCGTGTCGTCGGGCGCCATCGCCCTGGCCCGCCGCACGCTGGGTCTGACGCAGAAACGACTGAAACTGGAAGAAAAGCAGGCTGCGGCGGCGGTCGGGCAAATCCGGCTGGCGCAAGCATGGAGTCAGGCGCTGTCCGCCCGCGACCTGACCGCCGCCCAATTGCTGCTGACCCTGGGTGACACCGAGGACCGCCGCCGGTACCTGAACGCCCGAGAAACGTTAAACACGTTACTGGCGTTGCGCTGCATTCCGGTGATCAACGAGAACGATACTGTCGCGACCACGGAAATTCGCTTCGGCGACAACGACCGTTTGGCCGCCCGGGTGGCCGAGATGGTGCAGGCCGACCAACTGATCCTGCTGTCCGACATCGACGGCCTCTACACCGCCGATCCGCGCCGCGATCCGGGTGCCACGCATATTCCGGTCGTCGAAGCGCTGACGCCGGAGATCGAGGCGATGGGGGGCGAACCGCCTCCCGGTTATTCCTCCGGCGGGATGCGGACAAAGCTGGTTGCCGCTCGGATTGCGACGCAAGCGGGGTGCGCCATGGCGATCGCCATCGGCAACGTGGAACGGCCGTTGCTGGCGCTGGAAAACGGTGCCCGTTGCACATGGTTCCTGCCGGCACCCGAGGGGCGGTCATCCCGGAAACGCTGGATTGGCGGGTCGTTGTCGCCGCAGGGCGTGCTGACGGTGGATGCCGGCGCGGCGAAAGCCCTGGCCGGCGGCCGGTCGTTGCTGCCGGCCGGCGTGCGAGCGGTCGATGGCGTGTTCGAGCGCGGCGATCCGGTCACCGTCGTCGGGCCGGACGGCGCGATCCTGGCACGCGGTTTGTCCGCCTACGCCAGTGTGGATGCGGAACGCATCGCCGGCCACCGGTCGGACAAGATCGAGGCGATTCTGGGTTGGCGTGGCCGTGACGAAATGATCCATCGGGATGATCTGGTGCTGGGGTAATACTCGCGGCCGCTGGCCCCGGCTTTCGGCTCGTTATCCGTCATGGCCCGGCTTGTCCGGACCCGCTCTGCCTTCATGGTGCCGCGAAAAGTGGCCGCGCAATGGCGGAATTGAATGGCAGTGCCTCAATGCCACAACGCTTGGTTTAAGACGTTACCCTGCGCCGGCACACGGCCTTGACGATCGGACTCGCTCCAGCCGCTATACGGTGGCGTTAACGCTCCGATTTTGTTATGGATTGTCGGAGATGCTTCAAATTTTGAGCGAAGGTCATGGGTCGGGTCGCACAAACCCCGGAGGTTGAACGGGCCATTCGCCTGTTCGTGGACGCACTCCACAAGGAGTACGCGGTGGATGATGTGCGACTGTACGGCTCTCGCGCGCGTGGTGATTTCCGGCCGGACAGCGACGTCGATCTCGCCGTGGTGCTGCGCGGCAGCCGGTGCGATATCTGGGATACCGCCGTCGCCCTCGCTAACATCACCTTTGACGTGCTGACCGAAACAGGCATCGCGATATCGGCTTTGCCGCTGTGGCGCGACGATCTGGAACACCCGGAACAAGCGAAAAATCCCGCGCTGATAAGGAACATCCAGAAGGACGGAATTCGCCTGTGACTTTGGCTTTTTTGCAGAAAGCCGAAACAAACATCAAGAGCGCGCGCGTTTTACTCGGCCTTGGCGATACCGACGGTGCGTGTAGCCGAGCGTATTACGCTATGTATGACGCGGCACGGGCGATGCTGATATGGGCAGGCATCGCGCCGGAGCGTGGCGCGTTCAGGTCGCACCAGGGTCTTCTCTCTGCATTCGGGTTACATCTTGTGAAGCCGGGACTATTCCCAACGGAACCGGGTCGGGCCATTCAACGTGTTCAGACCCTGCGTCAGGTGGCGGATTATGAAGCGACGCCAGTGCCGCTGGAAAAGGCTCTCCGAGCCGTGGGGGAGGCAGAAAACTTTGTGACGACTGCCGCGGCCCTGATGGCTACGCCCTATCGGAAACCGTCCTCTCCCTGACAGGTATCGCTGGCTCCTTCGACGGGTTGTTGGCCAGGCGGCATCGTAGGTGGGGCGGCAAACGTGCCAGGTTGATGCGTGCTGATATAAAAATTGCGATTGAGATATTAAGGAGCGTTGCAGCCGGCGTCCGGAACAAAACACCAGGGGCACCTCCGAACTGCGTGATTATCGGCATCAACCGGTCCTTGCCAGCACGCCGCGAAAGCGGCAACCATCGGCCGCACCGAACCAGACAAGGGGAAACGACCATGGCCATTACGTTCCAACATGTGCATCTGAAGTCCCGCGACGTTGAGGCCACCGTCGAGTACTACATGAAGAACTACGGCGCCACGCGGAAGGCCGAGATGGTCGGACGCGGCTGGCAGCTCGATCTGCACGGCACCCAGCTCAACATCACCGGCATCATCACCGAACAGAATCACGAGCAGCATTACGGCATCGAACACATGGCGGTGGTGACCGACGACTACCCGGCGACGCTGGCGAAACTGCGCGAAAACGGTGTGGCGGTGCTGGAGGAACTGATCGGCGACAAGGGCAACCGCGTCGCGTTCGTTGCTGCCATGGATGGCGCCCAGATGGAAATCATCGAAAAAATCTAGGATTTTCACAATGGCATTGAAGGACCTGATTCCGTTCGGCATGTCGCTGCCGCATCGCTCGCCCGACAGCGTCGGCGTCGATGTCGTCCACGCGGTCGCCACCGGAGCCGACACAATCGGTTTTCGCGATTTGTGGGTGACAGAGAACACACTCGATCACGTCATGTCCTTCGATCCTATCGTGGTGCTGACCTATGCCGCCGCGGTCACCAGCCGGATCGGGCTGGGGGCCTCGGTGCTGGTGCTGCCGGTGCATGACCCGCGCATGGTCGCGCACCAGTGGGCCAGCCTGGACGCGCTCAGCAACGGCCGCGCCATCATGGGCGTCGGCATCGGCCGGCCGTTCCACTTCACCGAATTCGAAGTCCCGCAAGAAGGCCGCGTGGCTCGGTTCCGTGAGCAAATCGAGCTGATTCGCGCCCTCTGGAGCCACGGAAAAGTCACCCACCACGGCCGTTACTACAACCTGGACGATGCCAAACTCGGCGTCCGTCCGGTGCAACAGCCGTTACCGGTCTGGATGGGAGTCGGTCACCCCGACGCCATTCGTCGCGCGGCCGGATTGGCCGACGGCTGGATGGGGGCAGGGGGCTCCAGCACCGAGGATTTTCGCAAAGCCGTGCCGTTGCTAAAGGAGTCGCTGGAAAAGGGCGGCCGCGACCCGGCAAAATTCCCGATCTCCAAACGGATCTTCATGGCGATCGACGACAACCCGGCGGTTGCGCGTGCCGAACTGCATCGTTGGTATACCGAGGTGTATCATAACCCGGCCGGCACTGATGCCTCAGGCATTCACGGCACACCGGAACATGTGCGGGAACGGCTGGAGGAGATGGTCCACATGGGTGCGAACCACCTTTTACTGAACCCTGTCTCCCGTCATGTCGAACAACTCGCGGCCTGTGCGGAGGTCGTCGGGCTGACCTGACTACCCGACGCGCCCAATCGCCCCCGACATCAGTTCGATCTGCCGGCCTATGCGCGCCAGCGCATCGGTTTCCGGCCCGCTCGGCCGCGGCGGGATGTCGGCCTTGCCCGCGGCCAGCAGCGACAGCGACCCGGAGACCCAGTCGCGCCAGATGCGCAACGCCGCGTCCGGCACGCCAGCCACGGCAGCGGCATCGAGTTGCAGCGTCGCCAAGCGCCCGGCGCAGCGGCGCAAGGCGGCGTCGATTACCATCGCGGCCTCCAGCGGGTCGTGCTGTTGTTTCCCCGGCTCCAGCAGCGCACGGGTTATCAGCGCCTCCAGCGCATTGCTGGCGACACCGGCACCCCGGCGCGCCTGACCAAGCCGAGCGGTAGAGCCCTCGCCGAGCAGGGCAGCAAAATTGGCGTCGGCGTACACGCCATGCGCGGCGATGGCGTTCTTCACCTCGGCCGCCACGAGATCCGGTTCCCGGCTCGGCCACAGCAGAAAATTCGCCCCGACCGCGACCAGTCCGCCGATCGTGGTCAACGCGGCGCGGGCAAACGCGATCTGCCATTCATCGGTGCCGGGGGCGCCGGTCTCCACCAACAACACAATCACTGGCGTCAGCGCCATCTGGAACAGGCCCAAACTCACCGACCGGATGGCGAAGGCAGACATCGCCAGGACGAACATCGCGGCCGCGATGCTGAGCGGCGTGGTGCAAACCAAACCAACCGCCGCCGCGATGATGCCGCCCGCCGCGGTGCCAACGATCCGCTCCACCGCCCGCGTGTAGGTCAGCGAGAAATACGGCTGCATCGTCGCGACCACCGTGATGGTCAGCCAGTGATCGTACGGGTTGAACCAGTACATGGTGAACGCCAGCGGGAACGCAGCCGTGACGGCGGTCCGCACGGAGTGGCGGAGTGCGGGCGATTTCCAATTCAGGTTGGCGCGCAGCGGCCGGATCACCCGTTGCCACATCGGTATTGCCCGGCCCGCCGGATCGGCGCCCGGGATCAGGTTCGCCGGCACCGCCAGGGTCCGCGCGATATGCAGCCGTTCGGTGATCTGGTCGATCACGCCATGCAGGGGCGACTCGGCGGGCAGGCGCGCCATATCGGCCTCGATCGCCTCGATCGCCTTCTCGATACGGGCATGCGCGTCCGGGTCGTCGGTGACCATGACCTGTCCCAGCACCAGCAGCACCGGACGCATCCGGCGCAGCACCCGCTCCGCCACGCCGCGTTCGGTGGGCGAACTGTGTTCCAGCAGATCGCTCAGCGCGATGAGGGCGCCAAAAATCTGATCGGCGGTTTCCAGCCGGATGATCGCCTGGGCGGCCCGGTTGCTGGTAGCGCCACGCGACCGCACCGTGTCCATGACGACGGTGCGGGCGGCCTCGATCGCTTCCCGGGTTGCTCGGCGATGAATGCGGGCGTGGGCTTCCCAGGCCGCCTCGGTGATCCACGGTGCCTGCACCAGTTCCCGCAGATCGCGCGCCAACTCCGACACCTGACGATAGGCTTCGGCGACCGCTCGGCGGGCGGGCAGGAACGGGTGGATTTGCCAGATCACCATCGTCAGCAGGATCGCCCATAGCGCGCCGCCGATGAATGAGGCCGCCAGAACGGCCGCCTCGGACAGGCTGGGATTGCCCCGGTCGAGGGCCAGCACCTGCACCGTGGCGAGCAACCCGCCCAATTGCATCGGCGCCTGACCGTAGATGCGCGCGAATGACGAGCAGAACAGGCCGAAAACCCCAAGCGGCAGCGCAACGGCGGGGCCGAAATCGCGCAGCAGGCCAAAGCAGGCGGTCACTGTGGCGCCGACCAGGGCGAAACTCACCAGCACCGGGATGCGGCGGCGAATTGGGCCGCCGGGGTCGCAGATGCAGGTCAGCATGGCGGCGAGGGCGGCCTCTCGCAGCGGCGCGAAGGTCAGGTATTCGTTGAGCGCGATGATGACGGCGACCGACAGGCCGGCGCGCATGCCCTCCGACAGGCTGATGGCGCGGGTATTAACGACGATCGGCAGGCGCGCCAGATCGGGCGCGCTGAACAAGGAAGCGGTGGACATGGCGGCTTATTGCCGCTTCTCCCGGAAAAAGTCGCGCAACAATGTGGCGGATTCGGTTTCGCGCACGCCACCGACGATGTCGGGGCGATGATGGCAGGAGGCGGATTCGTAGATGCGCGGGCCGTGATCGACTCCGCCGCCTTTGGGGTCGTAGGCGCCGAAGATCAGGCGGCGGACCCGGAACAGGCTGATGGCGTGGGCGCACATCGGGCAGGGCTCCAACGTCACGACCAGGTCGCAGTCGGGCAGGCGCGGGCTGTTTCGAAGCGCGGCGACGGCGCGCAGAGCGAGGATTTCGGCGTGCGCGGTGGGGTCGTTGTCAGCTTCCGTGCGGTTGCCGGCGCGGGCGAGAATGCGGCCGTCGGGGCCGAGCACCACGGCGCCGACGGGGATTTCGCCACGGGCGGCGGCGGCGCGGGCTTCCAGCAGGGCTTCGTGCATCGGGTCTTGGGTCATCAGGGCGTTATAGCCGGTTGCTTGCGGGACGGGAGGTCTGTATAGGGTGCCCTGCGTGGCTGGCCGGCGTAGCTCAGGGGTAGAGCAACTGATTCGTAATCAGTAGGTCCACAGTTCAATTCTGTGCGCCGGCACCATTTATCCCATTGAAAAATTTGTCTAATTCGGCCCGGCTTGCATGCATCTTCAAATTGCAACGAAATCTGCGGACCCCATGCGGACCCGGCGAGACGGGTTTCGACTTTGTCCAACCAATGAACCGGCGGTGGTCGCGGCGGGTGCCAAGCCTGGTGATCTGCCAATGGCCGGTGGCGTGGCATGGATTTTGACCGCGCGCGGCAAGGACGGATGACTTAAACCCGGTAATCTGCCAGTCCAATTTCGAACCGGCGCGGCTATCGCGAATACGGGTGTCCCTCGCGCGCGCGTGCGGACTCTGACGGTCCAAAATTGGACCGCGAAAATGACGTTTGGGCCTCGCGCGCGCACGCGTGCGAACCCCGGTAATCGAGTGCGTTGTCCCATCCGGCTCGACAGGAAACGCGCCAGACCTAGCCCGCGACCACCTCCCGCGCCAGCAGGTTCCGCACCGTCGAGTCGTGCCAAGCCCCACCGCGAGCGGTGCGAATACCGCGAGCGTTCAGGGCGGCGGCAACGGCACGGGGGGTTGTCGCGCCGGCTGCTTGTATCTGCTTGACGATTGGCAGCACGTTCGCGGCGAATGCGCCCGCCGCCGCCTGATTGGTTTCCACGCCTTTGGCTTGAGCGTCGGCCAGATTGGTCCGATTGCCGAGAGTGGCACCTTGCGCCTTCTTTGCCGCCAAGGCCGCGCGCGTGCGATCCGCGATCAGGCTGCGCTCTTTCTCGGCCAGCGCGGCATAGATATGCAACATGAACGGGTCCGCGTCCGCGCCAAGCTCGGCAACGATGAACGAAACCCGCTGTGCCATCAGACCGGAAATGAACGCTACATCGCGCGACAGGCGGCAGAGTTTGGCCACGACCACAGGAGCCTTAGCCTTGCGGGCAGCGGCGAGGGCAGCGGCGAGCGTCGGCCGGCGGTCTAGGGCATCCGTCCCCTTGCCGGTTTCCACTTCCACGAATTCGGCGATCACTTCGCAACCCTCGGCAATGGCGAACCGAGCGATGGCTTCGCGTTGGGCTTCGATCCCCAAGCCGCTCTTGCCCTGCTTGCCCGTCGATACCCGGATGTAACTTACAACCTGCCGCATGACCCGCTCCTACCCTCTGAGCAAATACTATATGGTCATATTGTATTTGTGCAAGGGCGATTTTGCGGTCGGTGTTCATTCGAGGTTTGTAACTAGACGACACCCGCAACTTCTGATCGATTGGCAACGTGAACAGTTCGCATCCAACGACTCCGGAAGCCCGCGCGCGCAAGCACATCGACTTGATGCTGGTGCAAGCGGGGTGGGTTGTTCAGAGCCGAGCGGATCTAAATTTGCATGCCGGCTCGGGAGTAGCCGTGCGCGAGGTGCCTACTCCGACCGGGCCAGCGGACTACATTCTGTTTTTGGACGGTAGAGCGTGCGGGGCATTAGAAGCGAAACCAGAAGGTGTGACCCTTTCGGGAGTAGTGCCGCAGGGTGACGGCTATGCTGCGGCAGCGCCGCTGGGCTATCCGGCTTGGGGTAACCCTCTTCCATTCGTCTATGTCTCGACCGGAGCCGAGACACTCTTTCAGGATGTCCGCGACCCGCATCCGCGCCCGCGCGATGTGTTCGCGGTGCATCGGCCGGAAACACTCCGCGCAACGATGAAAGCCGGGTGCAGCCTGCGCCAGCGCCTGACCACCTTGCCGCCGTTGGATTCCGCCGGATTGCGCCCCTGTCAGTCGGAGGCCATTCGCGGCCTGGAAACCTCCCTGGCCGCTGGACGTCCGCGTGCGCTGGTGCAAATGGCAACCGGCGCCGGCAAGACCTTCACCGCCTGCGCTTTGACCTATCGCCTGCTGACGTATGCTCGCGCCCGCCGCATCCTGTTCCTGGTGGACCGTTCGAATCTTGGCACGCAGGCACGCGGCGAATTCGCCAACTACCACCCCGACGGGTCCGCCCGGCTGTTCACCGATGAATATACGGTTCAGCATCTCAAGGGGCGGACCGTTTCCGATGCTGCCAGCGTGGTGGTCAGCACGGTGCAGCGCCTTTACGCCGCCTTGCGGGGCCAGGACGTTGACGACGAAGACGACGAACGCAGCGGCTTCGAAGGGCCTGCGGACAACGTGCAACACGAAGTCGTCTATAACGCCGCGATCCCGCCGGAGACGTTCGACCTTATCATCGTGGACGAATGCCACCGGAGCATTTACGGCACATGGCGGCAGGTGTTGGACTATTTCGACGCCTTCACGGTTGGGTTAACCGCCACCCCCGGCAACCATACGCGCGGCTTTTTCAATCAGAACACGGTGAGCGAGTACCCGTTCGAACGCGCCGTCGCCGATGGCGTGAACGTGGATTTCGAAGTCTGGCGTATCCGAACCGAGGTTGGCGAACGCGGCGGCACCGTCCATGCCGGTTTCGCGGTGCCCCATCGCGACCGCACCTCCCGGCGCCAGCGCCTCGCGGCGTTGGAAGACGATCTGAACTACGTCCCCGCGCAACTGAACCGAGCGGTTGAAGTGCCGAACCAAATCCGCACCGTGCTGACCGCCTATCGCGATGCGCTGCCAACGCAGCTATTCCCCGGCCGGACAGAGGTGCCGAAGACCCTGATTTTTTGTCAGTCCGATTCCCATGCCGAGACCGTCACCACTATCGCGCGGGAGGTATTCGATGCCGATGCCAGGTTCGCGCAAAAGATCACATATCGCGCCACCGGCCGCACCGGGCAGGAACTGATACAGGATTTCCGCACCGATCAT
>CAIZFE010000082.1 GCA_903932145.1 uncultured Rhodopila sp.
ATCACCGCCTGGGCGGCGAAAGATTCCAGCAACGCGATTTCCTTGTCGGAAAACACCCGAACTTCCTGGCGATAGAAGGTGAAGGCGCCGATCGCCACCTGGTCTTTCATCAGCGGCACGTGGAGCATCGTCCGGGCGCCGGCGAGATCGGCGATGGCGCGCACCTGCTCATTCCCGGCCCGATACGGATCCGAATCCCGTATGTCGGCCCGCATGAGGGGGCGCCCGGTCGCCAGCATATCGGCCAGCCTGCCAGCCGCTTCTGGCGCGTGTGGACCAGCGGCAAGGTAGTCCGCATACGCCGACGGCATCCCGCGGGACACCAAAACATGGAGCCGCTCTCCGTCGAAGTGTCGCAACAGGCCGAAATCGGGGCCGCAAAGGCGCATGGCCTTGTCCAGCATCGCATCGAACACCGGCGCCAGATTGCCGGGAGAATCAGTAATGATTGCCATCACCTCGCCGATCGCGGTGGCCTGGGCTTCGGCGGCGGCGAGCCGGGCTTGAAGGTCGGCAATTGTTTCGTCGGGCGTCATGCGCGTAGTCCCTTCGCGGGCAGGCTTAATCCAACGCCACCGCCACACCGGTATGCCCAGCGAGCAGGCGTTTGAGGTGAAAGCTCACCAGACCGTCATCGCTGGCCTGGCCGAGCAGGGCGGCGAAGGCTGGCAGGGCGGCCGGGTCGCGGGCAGCACATTTGGCGTAGGCATCGCGATACGACGCCGTCAGCGCATGGGCATGGCGTTCCTCGCTGAGCGGTTCATGGGCGGGCAAGGCCTCATGTCGGCCGCGCAGGATTGTCAATCAGCGTTGAAAACTTTCCAGGTAACAGCGTCCAAAAGTTTCCAGTTGATTGTCTCCCTGGCTCCTACGGATTGTGTCGTCTGGGCTGGAACGGAAGCACCGGGGTATCGCGACCGAAGAGCGCCGTCAGTCGCGTCCAAAGCCTTTAGGGAGCTCGGCTGCCTGGAGATCTTCGACATGGCAGCGCAACTCCAGCACGGCGTCGAGCGCCTCCGCCGTTGCGCTGTTTTCGAGACTTGAGGGCAGTTTGTTACGCCACTCCTCGAAGTGGTCCAGCAGGTCTGCCAGCGTCTGCACCGCGTCCGCCCACTGTTGCGGGCGGCTGCGTCGGGCGGCGGGCCGGCGGTATCGGATGACAACTGGCGGCTTCGCCGGCACATCGGCCGCAGTCGCCTTGCGCCGCGCTCTGTAGGCCGCGGCCCGCTCGGCTTGGGTCGCGGCGCGGTCGCCGCGGGGTTGTGGTCCTGGCATCTGTGCTTGATATCTCGTGACGCGTCACGCGTCCAATGGGTTGGCAGGGCCGTCAGGTTTCGCGGGCCAAAGTGGGTGACGCCGGGGGTCAGGCTGATTTCGGCTGTTTTTTGCGCTGCTTGAAGCGGAAGGAATCGTTCCCGGTTTCCAGGATATCGCAGTGATGGGTAATTCGATCGAGCAAGGCCGTGGTCATCTTGGCATCTCCGAAAACTCCGACCCATTCGGCAAAGGACAGGTTGGTGGTGACGACCAGCGATGTCTTTTCGTAGAGCTGGCTGATCAGATGGAACAGCAAGGCGCCACCCGAGGTCGGGAACGGCAGATACCCCAACTCATCGAGGATGACCGCGTCGGCCTGGACCAGTTGCCGGGCCATGTTTCCGGCTTTTCCCTGCTGCTTTTCCTTCTCCAACTGGTTCACCAGATCGACCGCGTTGTAGAAGCGCACGCGTTTGCCGCGATGGATTGCGGCCACGCCCAAAGCCGTCGCCAGATGGGTTTTCCCGGTTCCGGTTCCACCCACCAGGATCAGGTTGTGCGCGGTTTCCATGAAGGCGGCGCTGGCCAGTTGCTGGATTTGCGCCTGTGGCAACGGCGTTTCCGCCCAATCGAACCCGCTCAGGTCCCGATGCACCGGGAAGCGCGCCGCCTTGAGTTGATACCGCAGGCTGCGAACCTGCCGATCAGCCATTTCTGCCTCGATGAGCCGATCCAGCCAGGCCTCAGGTTGCACCGGGCGCCGTGGCCCCTCGGCCAGCAACTCGCTCCAGGCGGTTGCCATTCCATACAGATGCAGCGTGCTGAGCTGAACTCCGCGGTCAATGCCAACGGGTTTAGTGGACGACATGGCTCACCTCGCGCAAATGGTCGTAGCGGCCGCAATCGGCGAGCGGTTCGATATGGAGCTTCAGCATGTCAGGCACGTTCAGCATAATCGGCAGCCCCGGCGCGACCAGCCGGCGCATCTCATTCATCACAATCGGCGCGCTGACGACAGTGCCGTCCAGCACGAGATCACAGGCTACTTCCAGCACTTCCAAGCCGACATCGCGTGCCATCATCAGCAGTTCGACGAAGGCTCGGTCCCCCTTGGGTTGTTTGAGGATACGATCGCGCACCTGCCGAATGGAGGTTGGCAAATCCCAGTCGAGGAACGGCACACCATTGCGTAAAGCGCCGGGCTTGCGCTCCAATATCGGCAGATAATGCCACGGATCGCAGATCAACTGATCCCGCCCGAAGCGGCGCGCATGTTCGGCGATCACCGCCCCGTCGGCCACCACGCGCACCTCTGTCGCGGTGCTGCGCACCGATACCGCACGACCGGCAAACGCCGCCGGAACGCTGTAGCGGTTGCGATCCAGCACCACGAGGCAAGTGCTGGAGACGCGCAGCATATTCTCCACATATCCATCGAACGGTGCGATAATCCGCCGCAAAGCAAGCTGCTCGGTAATGAAGCAAGCGGCGATCGATTGCTCCGGGGTCACTGGATGCTTGCGGGCCGACAGTTCCTGGCAACGCGTGGCCAACCATTCATTCAGCGCCTCGAAGGTGGCAAAGCGGGCCAGTGGGGTGAACAACCATTCCCGGATGTTGCCGACCTGGTTCTCTACCTGTCCCTTCTCCCAGCCCGAAGCCGGAGTGCAGGCGACCGGTTCGAACAGATAATGGTTGGCCAGCACCATGAAGCGGCGGTTGAACAGGCGCTCCTTGCCGGTGAAGATCGTTTCCACGACTGCCTTCAGGTTGTCGTAGACCATGCGCAGGGGCACGCCGCCAAAGAAGGCAAACGCCCGGTTATGCGCGTCGAACACCATCTCCTGCGTCTCTCGCGGGTAGGCCACGACGAACATCTGGCGGCTGAATGCCAGGCGGAAATGCGCGACCTTGATGGTCTGCATGACGCCGCCGAGCTCGACATGTTCATGGCTCCAATCGAACTGGCAGACCTCGCCGGGCGCAAACGCCAGGGGAACGAAGGCGCCGGTTAGAGCCGGGCCGGATTTGGCTGCCTTCCAGCGCTGCACATACCGCTGCACGCTGTCGTAGGCGCCGCGATACCCCTCGGCCTGCAAGCCTTCGAACAACCGGCGCGCAGTCCGGCGCTGGCGCTTGGGCAGCAGGCGTTCGGTCCGCAACCAAGATTCCAACGTGGTCTCGAACGCCCCAAGCATCGGGGTCCGCTGCTTGCTCCGATGGTAGACTGGCTCGGAGTGGGTTCGGCAATGCTTGCGAACCGTCGGACGTGACAACTTCAGGTCACGCGCGATCGAGCTGATGCTCTCCTGGCTAATCAGATGACGGCGGCGGATCTCGGCAATCATGTCCATAAGCAACACCCCAGATTCTCCAGCGCAAAGGCTGGATGATCGCATGCGCCGGGGTGGAAACTATTGGACGCTGTTTACCCCCGGAATCTGGAAAGTTTTGCACGCTGTTTTACACCTTCGGTGCGGCGGAGCAGGGTGAGGACCGCCTCTTGCTTGGTCCCCTCGCGCGGCTTGCGCGGGGTGGCGGCATCCCGCGGTGCCTTCTCGGCCACCAGGGCGCGGAGGACGTCCATCG
>CAIZFE010000083.1 GCA_903932145.1 uncultured Rhodopila sp.
CATCCACGTCTTTCGGCCGGTGCGCATCGCAAGGCGTGGATGGCGGGCCTGCGCCCGCCATGACGGGGGGGGCGGGACACTATTCCTCCGGCACCGGAGCCAGGCCGCCGACGAAATCCTCGAAATCCTTGGCTTCCCGGAAATTGCGGTACACGCTGGCGAACCGGACATAGGCGACCTTGTCCAATTCCTTCAGCGTATCCATCACCAGCTTGCCAATCTGCTTGCTGGGGATGTCGCTGTCGCCTGACGCCTCCAACTGACGCACGACCGAATTGACGATCCGCTCGATCCGCTCCTCCTGGATCGGTCGCTTCCGCATCGAGATCCGGATCGACCGAGCCAGTTTGTCGCGATCGAACGGAACCCGGCGGCCGTCGGATTTGACGACCGTGAGTTCGCGCAACTGCACCCGCTCGATGGTGGTGAAACGCTGCCCGCAGTTGCCGCAGAAACGGCGTCTGCGGATGGCGCCGTTATCCTCGGTGGGACGGCTGTCCTTCACCTGGGTGTCGTCGAATCCGCAGAAGGGGCAGCGCATGGTCGGTTACCGATACAGCGGGAAGCGGGCGCACAGTGCCTGCACCCGGGCGCCGACCGCCTGTTCGACGGCGGTGTTGGTGCCGTCATTGGACCGGCCAAGACCCTCCAGAACCTCGTTGATCATCAGGCCGATTTCCCGAAATTCCTCGACCCCGAAGCCGCGCGTGGTGCCGGCCGGGGAGCCCAGGCGGACGCCGGAGGTGATCGCCGGCTTTTCCGGATCGGACGGGATGGCGTTCTTGTTGGCCGTCATGTGGGCGCGTTCCAGGCTAGCTTCGGCGGCTTTGCCGGTGACGCGCTTGGGTCGGAGATCGACCAGCATCAGATGGCTGTCGGTGCCGCCGCTGACGATGTCCAGGCCCTGTTCCTTCAGGGTTTCGGCAAGCACGCGGGCATTGTCCTGCACCGCTTTCTGATAGATGCGGAATGCCGGAGTCAGCGCCTCACCAAACGCCGCCGCCTTGCCGGCGATGACATGCATCAGCGGGCCGCCCTGCAGGCCGGGGAACACGGCGGAGTTGATCTTCTTTCCCAGTTCCAGGTCATTTGACAAAATCATGCCGCCGCGCGGGCCGCGCAGGGTTTTGTGCGTCGTGGTGGTGACGACATGGGCGTGCGGCAGCGGGCTGGGGAACAGCTCGGCGGCCACCAAACCGGCGAAATGCGCCATATCGACCATGAAGAAGGCACCAACCTCGTCGGCAACTTTCCGAATGCGCGCGAAGTCGATGAAGCGGGCGTAGGCGGAGCCGCCGGCGATGATCAGTTTGGGCTTTTCGGTGCGGGCGAGGTGCTCAAGCTGCTCATAATCCAGAATGCCATCTTCCGCGCGCACGCCATACTGCACCGCTCGGAACCACTTGCCGGACAGGTTGGGCGCGGCGCCGTGGGTCAGATGGCCGCCGGCGTCGAGGCTCATGCCCAGGATGGTGTCGCCGGGTTTCACCAGGGCCAGGAACACCGCCTGGTTGGCCTGCGCGCCGGAGTGGGGTTGGACGTTGGCAAAGGCGCAGTTGAACAGTTGCTTTGCCCGCTCGATCGCCAGGTTTTCGGCGACATCGACATAAACGCAGCCGCCATAATAGCGGCGGCCGGGGTAACCCTCGGCGTATTTGTTGGTCAGCACAGACCCTTGGGCTTCGAGGACGGCGGCGGAGACGATGTTCTCCGACGCGATCAACTCGATACCGTCTTGCTGGCGGTGGAGTTCGGACCGGATGGCGGCGGCCAGTTCGGGGTCGGTCTCGGCCAGGGGGGCGGAGAAGAAGCGCTTGGTGTCGTGCTGTGTCATCGAAGGTCCCAAACTGGGTTACGGTTTCGTTCGCCACGGTGCTGTAGCATGCGCGGCCACGGCGAGAAACCCGGACTGTTGTGGCTGGACTGTTGTATGCGACTCCACAGGTGGTTCAGATTGGATCGATGGCCGAACCCGTGATCATCCCATTGCCCGACCTTGCCGCCACGGAAGCGCTGGCTGAACGTTTGGCCCGCGTGGCGCATGCCGGGGATTGCATTTTACTGGAGGGGCCGTTGGGCGCGGGGAAGACCGCGTTTGCCCGCGCGTTCCTGCGCGCGGCGGCGGGCGATCCGGCGATGGAGGTGCCCAGCCCGTCGTTCACCCTGGTGCAGATATACGACACGAAAATTGGTCCCGTGTTCCATTACGATTTGTGGCGCCTGGATGGGTCCGATTCGCTGACAGAGCTGGATTGGGAGGAGGCATTGGACGGAGTCGTGCTGGTGGAATGGCCGGATCGGCTGGGCTCGTTGCGTCCGGCGGGTGCTTTGACGATCACGCTGCGGCTGGGGGAAGAAGAGGCGCGAGAGGCGACGCTGGCGGGATGGGACGGGCGGATCGAGCATTATGGGCTGGGGGTCTCGTCGTGACCTGCATGCAACGCGGTGGTGGGCCGCTTCGGAAAGAGCCCCTTCACTCCGGAATGCTCGCATGAATCGTGACGACCTGATCGCGGTCTTTCTCGCCCGTAATGGCTACGCGCCCAGCGACGCCGAACCGCTGGCGCAGGATGCCAGTTTTCGGCGCTATCTGCGCATTCGGGGTGATCGCCCGGCCGTGCTGATGGATGCGCCGCCGCCGGAGGATGTGCGGCCGTTTCTGCGTATCGCCGCCCACCTGAGGGGCCTCGGCGTGTTGGTTCCGGCGGTTCTCGCCGCCGATGAAACGCAGGGCTTGGTCCTGGAGGAAGATTTCGGGGACGATCTGCTGTCGGTGCTGCTGGACCGCGGTGACAACCCGAACCCGTTTTTGGATGCGGCTGTCGATGCGTTGGTGGTGATGCAGCGAGCCGCGCCTCCGGATTGGCTGCCGGCCTGGGATGCGCCGATGATGTCCTCGACTGCGATGGGCACGCTGTTTGACTGGTGGTGGCCGGCCCAATTCGGCACGCCGGCGCCGGATGCGGCGCGCGACGACGTGGCGGCGGCGCTGGACGCCATGCTGGAACCGGTGGCGACCGGCCCAAAATGCTTTGTCCACAGGGACTATTTTGCCGGCAACCTGCTGCGGCTACCGAACGGTCAAACTGGCATCATCGACTTCCAGGGCGCGGCGATCGGCCATCCAGCCTACGATCTGGTTTCCCTGCTGCAGGACGCGCGGCGTGATATCCCGGAGGCATCGCGTTCCCGGGCACTGGACCGTTATCTGGCCGCCCGGCCCGATCTGGACCCGGAAAAATTCCGAGCGGCGTTTACGGCATGCGCGGCGCAGCGTCATCTTCGGGTCGCCTGTCAGTGGGTCAGGCTTGCCCGACGCGACAGCCGGCCGCAGTACCTCGCCTATGGGCCGCGGACGTGGCGGCTGCTACAAGACGCCCTGTCCGAACCAGCCGCTGCACCGCTCGCCGCTGCCTTGGATCGATGGATACCGGCCGCCCTGCGCGGCAACCCCTCAGGACTTGCACCATGACGACATCTCCTCATTCCGCCATGGTTCTGGCCGCCGGCCTTGCCACCCGCATGCGGCCGTTGACCGACTTCACCGCCAAGCCGCTGCTGCAACTTGGTGGACGCACGTTGCTGGACCACGCACTGGACCATCTGGTGGAGGCCGGGGTCGAGACTGTTGCGGTCAATGCGCATTGGCAGGCCGATGCGGTCGCGGACCATCTGGCTCGACGGCCATCTCCGCCGAAGACGGTTCTGTTGCGCGAGGACCATCTGCTGGAAACCGGCGGCGGCGTGCGGGCGGCGTTGCAGGTCCTCGGCCCCGACCCGTTCTTCGTCGTGAACGGCGATGCGTTCTGGGTGAACGGCCCGATGTCGGCGTTGCGTCGGTTGGCGTCTGAGTTCGACAGTACGGTGGACGGAGTCCTGCTGGTCCACCGCACATCCCACGTCCACGCCGATGTCGGCTACGGCGACTTCGCACTCAGCAAATGGGGCATCCCGCGCCGTCGCGGGGAACGCGAGGTCGTCCCTTACATCTACGCCGGGGTGCAACTGATTCACCCGCGTCTGCTGGCCGAAATGCCGGAGGGCGCTTTCAGCATGAACCGCGCCTGGGATATCGCCCTGGCCGCGGGCCGCCTGAAAGCGGTGGTGCATGACGGGCTGTGGTTCCATCTGTCCACGCCGCCGGATCTGGCGGAAGCCGAACAAATATTGGAGGCGCGCTTCACCGGCGATGCCCGTTGGCCGTGGCGCTGAACCTTTACGCCGTCCCGCCGCATGTTCCGTTCCTGGATGCCCTGGCGCGCGGCTGGCTGCAACGCGGCGACGATCCTTTAACGGTCAGCAACGGCCTGATCCTGCTGCCCACCCGCCGCTCCGCCCGCTCGCTGGCCGAGGCGTTTCTGCGGGTTCGCAACGGGGCGCCGATGCTGCTTCCTCGCATCACGGCATTGGGCGCTTTGGACGAGGCCCCACTGGCGCTGGCCGGTGCCCTGGATTTGCCGCCGGCGGTAGAGCCGATGCAGCGTCTGGCCGCGCTGACGCGATTGATCCTGGCGATGAACGGGGATGGCGGGGCGCCGCAATCCGCTGACCGAGCATGGCTGTTGGCTGGGGAACTGGCGTCGCTGATGGATGAGGCCGAGCGGGCAGGGGTTGATCTCGGCCGGCGTTTGCCCGACGCCGCCGACCCGGAATACGCCGCCCATTGGGCGAAGACGCTGGAATTCCTCCACATCGTGACCGGCCTGTGGCCCGCCTGGCTGGCCGACAACGGTGTCATGAACCCGGCCGCTCGGCAGGTGGCTCTGTTGGAGGCGCAAGCCCGCGCCTGGGAGGACAATCCGCCCGACTACCCCGTCCTCATCGCCGGCACCACCGCCGGTATCCCCGCCGTCGCTCGGTTGTTGCGCGTCGTGGCTCGGATGCCATTGGGGCAGGTCGTGCTGCCGCAGTTGGACCTCGGGATGGACGAGGAGTCTTGGGGCGGGTTGGAAGCCTCGCACGCCCAGGCGGGTTTGGCGCGATTGCTGGCGGACCTGGATGCGACGCGCGGCGATGTGCGTCCTTGGGACAGTGGCGCGCCGGGCGACGTGCCCCCGGATCGGTTTGGGGTGCTGTCCCGAGCGCTGCTGCCGGCTGGAGCTCTGGATGATTGGATGCGGCGGGAGGCGGTTTCGCTGGACGGTCTGTCTCGGCTGAAGGCGGCGGACCAACAGCAGGAAGCGCAGGCGATCGCGCTGGTGTTGCGCGAGGCGCTTGAGACTCCGGGGGCTCGCGCGGCGCTGGTGACGCCGGATCGGGATTTGGCCGGGCGCGTGGCGGCGGCGCTGTTGCGGTTCGGGATTGTCGCGGATGACAGCGCCGGGGAGCCTTTGGCGGATTCGCCACCGGCTGTGTTCCTGCGCTTGTTGGTGCGGGCGGTGGCTGAGGAGTTGGCGCCGGTGCCGTTATTGGCATTACTGAAACATCCGCTTTCGGGGGCTGGCCTCAGTCCAATCGCTTGCCGAGAGGCGGCGCGGCGGCTGGAGAGGGAGTGTCTGCGCGGGCCACGGCCGATGCACGGGATCGCTGGTTTGCGGCATGCGGCCGAACGGGATGCACCGACGGTGGCGTTCCTGGTACGGTTGGAAGAGTGTTTGGCGCCGGTATTGCGGATCGACGCCTCGATGGAGATCGCGCCCGGGGACGCTCTGGCCGCCGTCATCGAATCCGCCGAAGCGCTTGCCGCCACGGACGAAACCGCCGGTCCCGCTCGGCTTTGGGCGGCGGAGGAAGGCGAGGCTTTGGCCACGCGGCTGGCGGAACTGCGCGACGCGGTGGGGCTAATGCCCGATCTGCGGCGCCGTGTGCTGCCTGGATTGCTGGACGCGGTGTTGGAAGGTGAGGTCGTCCGCAGCCGGCGTGCCCTGCGTGGCCGGGGCGGCGTCGAACACCCTCGCATCTTTATCTGGGGCCTGCTGGAGGCGCGGTTGCAATCGGTCGATCTGGTCGTGCTGGGCGGGCTGGTCGAGACGGTCTGGCCGCCGATGGCCGAACCCGGCCCTTGGTTGTCGCGTCCGATGCGGACCCGCGTCGGGTTGCCGGCGCCGGAGGAATCGGTCGGTCAGGCGGCGCACGATTTCCTGGCGGCGTGCTGCGCGGCCCCGAGGGTCGTGCTGTCCTGCCCGGTGCGGCGCGACAACGCGCCCGCCGTGCCGGCGCGATGGTTGACACGGCTGGATATGTTTTTGGCGGGGCGGGAGGTTGAAGGCACGGCGGGCACCGTTCTTCCCAACGCGTCATCGCCCGACCGGCCCATCCCGTCACGGCCGGACTTTCCCAACTCGTCATGGCCCGGCTTGTCCGGGCCACCTGTGGCGGCAGGCCCTGGCGAGGGTGGCCCGGACAAGCCGGGCCATGACGGTAAGGGGGCACGTCCCGAACAAGCCCTCCCCGAACACCCCGCCACCGCCTGGGCACGCGCCCTTGACTTGCCGCGCGGCGGGCCCACCCCGGTCAAACCGCCATCCCCCCGCCCGCCGGTCGGCAAACGCCCGCGCAAACTCAGCGTCACCGCGATCGAAACCTGGCTGCGCGACCCCTACGCGATCCATGCCCGCACCATCCTGAAACTCTCCGCCCTGAAGCCGCTGGACGAGGCGACGGACGCCTCCGATTACGGGTCGCTCGTGCATGACGGCATGCGCCGGTTCCTGGCCAAATACGGCGCGACCTGGCCTGCCGGAGCCGCTCGCGAACTGCGCCTCGCCATGGCACAGGCCCTCGCCGAAGCCGGGTTGCGGCCGGCCTTGCGAGCGTGGTGGTCGCCGCGTCTGGACCGCATCGCCGACTGGGTGGCGCAGACCGAGATCGACCGCCGCTCCGTGCGGGCACCCACGCACATCGCGACCGAGGCATCCGGCTCGATCGCGTTGCTACGTCCCGGCGGAACGTTCACCCTGACCGGCCGCGCCGACCGGATCGAGCGGTACGCCGACGGGACGCTGTCGATCCTGGACTACAAAACCGGCTCCCCGCCGTCCCAGAAAGACGTCGATGCCGGACTGGCGCCGCAGTTGCTGCTGGAAGCCGCGATGGCGATGCAACAGGGGTTCGGTCTGGAACTGGCGGGCGTGACCGGGGAGTTGCTCTATTGGCACCTGTCCGGAGGCATGGACCCCGGCAAGGCGGTGCCGCTGTTTAAGAAGAACCCGGCCGACATTCCTGATGCGGTGGAGGACGCGAAGCAACGCCTGGGGGACCTGATCGACGCGTTCGACCAACCGGATCGCGCCTACCTGTCGCGCCCGCACCCCGGCCTGGCGCCTCGGTTCTCGGACTACGAGCAGCTTGCGCGAGTGGCGGAATGGTCGGCGGCGGGAGATGGCGATGAGTGAACCCACCACCCACCCAGAAACCGCCCGCCAGCGCGCCAACCGCGAGCAACTCACCGCCTCCAACCCGGCGGTATCCGCGTTCGTCGCCGCCTCGGCCGGGTCGGGGAAGACCAAGCTGCTGACCGACCGGCTGCTCCGCCTGATGCTGACCGGGGCCGCGCCTGAACGCATCCAGTGCCTGACCTTCACGAAAGCCGCCGCCGCGGAAATGTCGCTCCGCCTGCAACGCACGCTCGGGCGCTGGGTCACGATGCCGGCGGACAAGCTGGCCCATGACCTTCTCCGCCTTCGCGTCGAACCCACGGAAAAGACCTGCGGAGATGCCCGGGCGTTATTTGCAAAAGTGCTCGACCTGCCGGGCGGCATGCGCATCGGCACCATCCACGCCTTCAGCCAGTCTCTCCTCCGCCGCTTTCCGCTGGAAGCCGCCATCTCCCCGCATTTCCAGTTGGTGGACGACCGCGACGCCGACGACGCGATGACCGAGGCGCGGGAGGACATGCTGACCGACGCCGGCACCCCTTCCATGCAGCATGCGCTCCGCACCCTGGCCGGCCTGACCTCGGCCGAGGCATTCGGCGGCCACGTCAAGACGTTGCAGAAAGACCGAGCCAGGCTCCAGGAAGCATTGGAACTCGGCGACGAACTGGAACGCGCGCAACGCCGGGTGCTGGGTGTCACGGCGCCGGACGAAGACTCGCTGATCGAGCAGGCCTGCCAATGGATGGGCGAATCCGCCCTGCGCGAGGCGGCACGGATCGTCGCGGAAAAAGCCTCCCCGGCCGTATCCGCCAAATCCGCCGCGATCCTGGACTGGCTCAGCCTCCCACCCGAAATAAGGGCCGAAAACTGGGCCGACTGGTGCGACCTGTTCCTGACCGCCAAGGGCGAACCGCGCGGCGAAACGGCGCTGGTCAACAAGGCGCTGTCCGCGAAACGTCCCGATTTACTTCCCCGCTACGTGGAGGAAGCCGCCCGCATCGTCTCCGTCGAGGATTCCCGCCGCGCACTTAAACTCGCCGCCGTCTCCGCCGCGCTGCTGCTGCTGGCCGGACCGGTCGCGCACGGTTATGCCCAGCGCAAGGATGACGCCGGCCTGCTCGACTACGACGACCTGATCGACCGCACCCGGACTCTGCTGTTCGATCCCGGCGCGGCCTGGGTTTTGTATAAACTGGACGGCGGCCTCGACCACCTGCTGCTGGATGAGGTTCAGGACACCGCGCCCCAACAATGGCGCATCGCCCACGCCCTGACCGAGGAATTCTTCGCCGGCCAGGGCGCGCAAGACCGCACCCGCACGGTGTTCGCCGTGGGTGACCGCAAGCAGTCGATCTACTCGTTCCAGGGCGCCGACACGGCGGAGTTCGATCGATCCCACGACATCCTCGCCCGCCGCGTTCGCACATCGGGGCAACATTTTGAGGATGTCGGACTGGACGTGTCGTTCCGCTCCACCGCCCCGGTTCTGGCCTTGGTCGACGCTGTGTTCACCGACCCGATGGCACGCCCTGGAGTCGTCGGGTTGAACGAAATCCTGACCCACTACGCCGATCGCGCCGGTCATGGGGGCGAGGTCGAAATCTGGCCGCTCGCCCCGCTGCCCGACCCGGCGCCGCACCAACCCTGGACGGTGCCGGAGCAGAACCAGTCGCAGACCTCCGCGAGGCAGATGCTGGCGGACAAGCTGGCGGACTGGATACGGGGCCAGACCAACGGTTCCACTCAACTGGAAAGCAAAGGCCGGCCGCTGAACGCCGGCGACGTGCTGATCCTGGTGCGCCGGCGCGACGAATTCGCTCGTGCGCTGGTGCGGGCGTTGAAAACACGAGGCGTCCCGGTGGCGGGCCTGGACCGGATGGTGCTGACGGACCAACCAGCGGTGCAGGACCTGATGGCGCTTGCGGATGCGCTGCTGTTGCCCTCCGACGACCTGACGTTCGGCTGTCTGCTGACCAGCCCGCTCGGTGGCCTGACCGACGACGAATTGTCCGAAATTGCCATTGACCGACGCGGCTCCCTGTGGGACGCGCTGCGCGCCCGCGCCGACGAAAGGCCGTCGTTCATTCGGGCTGCAAATTTCTTCGGCCAGCTTCTAACACGGGTCGATTACGTTTCCCCCTACGCCCTGTTCGCCGAGGCCCTCGGTCCACTCGGCGGCCGCGCCCGCCTGTTCGCGCGGCTTGGCCCCGAGGCGGCGGAGCCGGTGGACGAACTGCTGAACGCCGCGTTGACCTACGCCGGCCGGCATCCGCCCTCGTTGCAAGGCTTCCTGCACTGGCTGCGCCGCTCCGGGGCCGAGGTGAAGCGCGAGCCCGAAGCCGCCGGCAATCTGGTCCGCATCATGACGGTGCATGGCGCCAAGGGATTGCAGGCGCCGCTGGTGATCGTGCCGGATACCTCTGCGCTGCCGAAGGATGACGGATCGATCGTCTGGGCTATCGACAAAGTGACCGGCCGCGAGGTCCCGCTATGGGCGCCGCGCAAGGAATTCCGCTGCGACCGGTTGGACCAACTGCGCGCCGACAGCCGGCAGCGGCAGATGGAGGAGCATAATCGTCTGCTCTATGTCGCCCTCACTCGCGCCGAGGACCGGCTACTGGTTTGCGGCTGGGCGACAAGGTCGATCAAAGAGGAATGCTGGCACAGCCTGGTGCAGCGAGGGTTCGAAACAGCCGGCGCGGAGCGGGAGACATTCAATGGCTGGGAAGGCGATGTGCTGCGTCTGAACGCGTTGCAGACACTACCACCAGAGATCGCACGCGAGACCGCACACGCTGATGACGCTGCCGACTTGCCGGCATGGATCGGGTCGGCACCGTCATGGACGCCGGCTGCCCCGCCGCCCGAACCGCCGCGTCCGGTGCCGTTGGCGCCGAGCCGTCCGGAAGGTGTTGAATTGGGAGCAGTGCCGGCGGCGGAGTCTCCGTTCGCCGAACGGGATGCCGGAGGTAACCGGTTCCGGCGCGGCCAGTTGATTCATGCTTTGCTGCAACATCTGCCCGTGTTGGCCCCCGACAGCCGACGCGACGCTGCGGTGCGGTACCTCGAAAAACCCGGCCATGGGCTGCCGTTTGGCGAGGCCGAACGGGTCGCCGACGAGGTTCTGGCGGTGATGGCGCATCCGGATCTGGCGCCTCTGTTCGGGCCCGGCAGCCGGGCGGAGGTGCCGTTGACGGGCGTGGTGGGCGATCAGGTGGTGGGCGGTTTGGTCGATCGGCTGGTGGTGTTGCCGGATCGCGTGCTGGTCGCCGATTTCAAGACCAACCGGCGGCCGCCTGTTCGGGTGGAGGACACGCCGATCCTGTATCGCCGGCAAATGGCATCGTATCGGGCGGTGCTGCGAGCCGTTTTCCCCGGCAGAGCCGTGCGATGCGCTCTGATCTGGACGCGGGCGGCGAGCGTGGCGATTCTGCCGGACGAGATGCTCGATTCGCATGACCCCGGTCTGCGTCGATCCGAACAAGAGGCGCCGCACAGCGTGGCATTCTGATCGGCTTCGCAGAATCGGCATGACTTCCCGCTTGACCGGTTTGGCTGCCGGTCCCAGTTTCAACCCAACCGAATTTCAAGGATATGACAATGAGCGCGAACACAGTTGCCGTGACCGACAAGAGCTTCGCCACGGACGTGGTGGAAGCCAGCAAGAAAGGTCCCGTGCTGGTCGATTTCTGGGCCGAATGGTGCGGTCCCTGCAAGATGATCGGGCCGGCGCTGGAAGAAATTGCCGGGGAATTGGCCGGCAAGCTGACGATCGCGAAGGTCGATATCGACAACAATCCTGGATCTCCGAATCAGTTCGCCGTCCGGGGCATCCCGACGTTGATCTTGTTCAAGGACGGAGCTCCGGTTTCGACTCAGGTCGGCGCGATGCCCAAGAGCAAGCTGAAGGATTGGATTAACGCCAACATCTGATTGGTTACCTGATCTGGCCGATCGCCGCTGTTATACCAGCTGGCGTAAACATCGACTCTCCGGTAGCCCGCGACCGTCATGCCGACGAAGGTCGGTATCCACGTCTTATGTTCGTCTAAACAAAGACATGGATGGTGCGCCTGCGCGCACCGTGACGATCCGGGTAAGATCAGCGTGTATGCGTCTCAACACGGACTGGTGTTACACTGATCGGCGATTGCGCTGCCGGACGCCTGTTTCGTACCTGCCCTGGCGCTCCCCGATTTGATCGGGGAAGGGCCATGGCGATGCGAAGGCCATGATCGGCCCCAACGGCGTCTGGTATCATGTGCCGATCGAACGCCGTCCGACGATGGCGTGATACAAAACCAGCACCACGACCGATCCGATGACCGCGACAATGACGCTGTAGAGGTTGAAACCGGTAACCGGAGCAGCGCCGGCGAACGAGAACAAAAATCCTCCGACAAACGCGCCAACGATGCCCAGCACGATGTCGAGGATCATTCCCTCACCACTGTTGTTCACAAGCTTGCTGGCGATAAAGCCGGCGATCAGTCCAAGGATCAGCCAAGCGAGAATGGACATAGCGATTTCCTTCTATCGGGTTGATATTTGGTCCCGGGTCGGCAGGATCGAGGCCAGGACATAAGCGATCCCTCCCGCTACCAGCAGGGAGATCAGAGGTTGCCGTTCAACGGTGGATGATAAATTTGCGGTGACTTCCCGAGCCTGATCATACAGCTGTCCGGAAGCGTGGTTCGCGTCGCTGGCAAGTTGACGCGCTCTTTCCTCCAATAAAAGCGCCGTCAGCGCCAACGTGGCCAAAGCCAGCAATGGCTTCATAAGGATCTCCTGTTCCGGCATAGGACGACCGATGCGCGTAATAACGCGCCAGCGGGCCAACGGATGCGGGCGCCGAAACCTTTATTTTTCGAGTCGGAGACCGATCCCGCTTTCGCAACGTTGCCGACAGGCCGTCGAGCGGTCGGTTAACGATTTACGCGGTCGCGCCACCCGAGCGTAAAGCGCCAAGCACCTCACAGGCCGCACGCCGGGTCGGTTGATACGCCAACGCCTGTAAACGCAGGCCGACGGATCGCATCCGGTGACCGGACGCCTCGGCGATCTCGGCCCGGGCGGCGTACATGCGTGCATTGAAGCCGCTTTCGGCGGACGGGTCCTCTGCCAGCGCCGCCGCTCGGTGACGTTCGGCGATCAGGCTCATGGCCATGAGCCGCAGATCCATGCGGCCGGTCGCATTGCCGGGACGATGCATCAGGTATTCGGCCTGGATCCCCGGCACCACGCCGACCGGTGCCCGGCGAGCCAGCACAAGCCACAGGTCCCAGTCCTCGGCCGAGGTCAGGCCGGTGTTAAATCCGCCGGCCTCGCGCAACAGGTCCGTCCTCGCGATGACGGTCGATGTCCCCACGACGTTTTCCGCAAACAGCGTTGACACCGCCCGTTCCAACACGAACGGCTGGCGCGCTGAAACGAACCGGCCGGCGAAACGCGGCCAGAAGGCGAAACAGCCGCCGCGGTCCTCGCCCTTGGTCGTGACATGCCGGTAATCGGTGAACGAAAATCCGATCTCGGGGTGATCGCGGTGCAGCGCGAGTTGGATGTCCAGTTTGTTGGGCAGCCACTGATCATCCGCATCGAGAAACGCGATCAACGGCGCCCGTGCCGCCCCGATCGCCAGATTGCGGGCCCGCGACGGGCCGGCGCGCATGCCGACCATGAACCGCAGCCGCGGATCACGGGCAGCGGTCTCCCCCAGCCATGCCAGCGTCCCATCGGACGACCCGTCATCGACAACGATGATCTCCACGTCCGGACGAGGTCCGATCGATGCAATCGCAGCCGGTAGCCATGCAAGCGCGTCGCGGGTCGGAATGATCACGCTTACGGCGGGTAGCTCGGTCATAAAAGCCTCGTGCCTTTCGACGCTCCCGTTTGGCCGAGGCGTCGGGCGATGGTGATGCATATATCGCGCCAGGAAATGACGGCGGATTGCGTCGCATTTCGCGATTTTCAAGCCGCCAATCGTTGGCATGAGTGATGCAGTGAACCCCGTATCGCCGTCCCAATCGGATGGCCCGGACAAGGAACCGCATCATGGCACAAACGATCCACAATCAGGACGCCTCCGCTCCTCTTTCCATCTGTTACGTGCTGGCGGCCTTCCCGGTTCTGTCTGAAACGTTTGTTTCCAATGAGATACGCGCCATGCGCCGGATGGGCCACACGATTGTGCCGCTCGCGCTGACGCCATATGACGGGCCGTGTCAGCCGGAAGACGAGGCGATGCGGGCGGAGCGAGTCCATCTCGGCGACATCTCCACTACCCGCGCCCTGGCTTACGCGGCGTCGCGCCCATCCGGCATGGCGGCGGCGCTGAGATTCGCAAATCGCCAAACCGGCATCCCGGCTCGCTCGCTGATTCGCGCCGCAGCCCGGGTGGCGTTGGCCGCTAAGCAGCACGGATGCACCCATTTGCATGCGCATTACGCCCATTCGTCGGCAGCGACAGCGGTTGCCGCCGCCTTGATCGGGGGAATGACCTGCTCTTTCATTGGTCATGGTTACGACATCTACGGGACGCCCTGCGATCTGCCCGTCAAACTGAGTGCCGCCGACGTGGTTTTCGCAACGTGCGAGGACATGGCCGCCGACTTCCGCCGCTTGGCGCCCGACGTGAAAACGATTGTCTCGCCGTGCGGTATCGATCCCGACCGTTTCGCTCCGTCACCTTGCGCCACCAGCAACGGCCGCTTGCTGGCGATCGGCCGCCTGGTCGAGCAGAAAGGGTATTCCACCTTGATCGAAGCGCTGGCGCGCATTCCCGCGGCGCAACGGCCGGTCGTCGATGTGGTCGGCGGCGGTCCGCTGGAGGACGAGCTGACGGCGATGGCCGAACGCCTGGGCGTGGCCGCGAACATTTGCTTCCTGGGCCGCAAGCCGTCCACCTGGATCGCAATCGAAGGGCCGCGCTACCAGGGGTTCCTCGCACCGTATGTGATCTGCGCCGACAACGACCGCGACACCGGGCCGGTGGCGGTGAAGGAGGCGCTGGCGATGGGGCTGCCCATCGTCGCATCGCGCCTGATGGGGCTGAAGGAGAGCGTTCAGGTCTCCAATGGCCGCCATGTCGAGCCGGGTAATGTGGACGACCTTGCCGATGCGATCCTGTGGCTGGCCGGACTGTCTTCCGCGGATCGCCAGGCGCTGGGACATGCCGGGCGGTTGCATGCGCTGGTTAACTATACGCTGTCCGCGCAGGCCGCGAGCATCACGGCGGCGATCCATGGCGTGCAGCAGGCGAGGGCACTGCCGAACGCGGCCTAGCCGGGACGGCCGCCCGCGCTGTTGCGGGCAGCCGTCACATTGATCGCAGGTTGGTCCGTTACCGTCGGGTCACGTCTCTGCCGGCACGCGGACCAGCTTTTGCAGGCATCGGATGTATTGCGGTTTTGTAATGCCCGGAAACGATCGCGACCAGGACGTGTAGGCGACCTCTCCCACGTACAGATTGCCTTTCGAATCTGCCGCCAGCCCGTGCGGTGAGATGAACTGACCGGGCGCGGTGCCGCGCGACGGATCGGCCTGCACGCGGGCCAATTGCTTGCCGGTGTGGTCCCAGACGCTGATCCGCGGGCCGATGTTCGGCAGGTCGATGTTGACGGGCAGATGCGGCCCCAGTTCGGCGATGTAACACAGCGGGCATTTGCCGCCCGTCATGAATAGCCCGCTGGGGCGGTGCATGTTGTTCCACTGCGTCTCGTAACGCCCGTTGGCGTCGAACACCTGGACGCGGTGATTCTCCCGGTCCGCGACATAGACCCAGCCATCGCCATCGCAGGTGATGTTGTGGGCGATGTTGAATTCACCCGGATTTGTTCCGGGGCTGCCCCACGAATGCAGCAGCCGTCCATCCGCGGTATATTTGTGAACGCGTGAGTTGCCGTATCCGTCGGACACGTAGATGTCGCCGGACGGCGACAGCGCCGTGTGCGTGTAGCGATTGAACGGTTCGCCGCTCATATACGGTGTCGCTTTGCCGGCGATGCCGATCGTCAGCAGCACCTTGCCGTCCAGGGTGCATTTGCGGACGGTGTGGTCGCCATCATCGGTGCAGTAGATCGTATCGTCCGGTCCCATATGCACGCCATGCGCGCGCGCGAAAATGCCGTCGCCCCAGGACCGCAGGAAATTGCCGTCCTTGTCGAACACGACCATCGGGTGCTCGCCGCGATGGAACGCATAGACGTTGTCCCAGCGGTCCACGCCGACGGCGGCGACATCGCCGAATGCGTAGCCGGGCGGCAGCGTTCCCCAGCCGTGTTCGGCCTTATAGGTGAAGTCGCCGGTGCCTATTGTTTCGGTCATTGGTGGTCCTCCGTTCGCGTTGGGGCGCGGGAGGTATGGCAGACACACGCGTGGCCGCGCCGGCCAGCGACGCCCCGGCGGGCCTCGTTGGATCGAGCGTGGCGGCGAAGAGTTTTCGCGTTTCGAGCGGTGGTGACGCCCATTGCCTGGTCCTCCCGGCCTATTGGCCGGAAGTCTAGGTGATCGGCGAGGACAGGCCAATGGCGGCGGTTACCGGCGTTGGAAAAAGCCGCCACCGATCAGGACAAAGCCCAACACCAATGCGCCGCCGGCAAGATACGGTGGGACAGCATAGGTGGTTGTTTCTGTCGTCTGTAACTTCAGGTCGCCAATCCGAGCGACGTCCTTTGTTTGTTGAGCTGTAAAGAAGGGGACGGCCAAGCCAAGCAGCCCGAGGAGAGCCAGGGCGGCTCCCCCCATTGTCATAGGGTTAGTGTTCACGAAATTCTCCCCTAAACTCGATTCAGCAACCAGACGACAAGACAAATGATGAGAACCGTGCTGAGAACGCCGCCGGACCCGATATATCCGTATTGGCTGTGGGCGTAGTACCCACCGCCGCCGCCGAATACCAAGATCAATATTACAATGAACAGAATCAAACCCATGACGAACTCCTATGAGTGCCGCTGGTGAAGCTATCTACACCAGCCGGAGCTGGCATTGACACTCTGACGGCCAACAGGTCATGCCAACAAAGGCCCGCATCCACGTCTTTCAACAGTCTAATCAAAGACGTGGATGAGGCGCCTTCGCGCACCATGACGAAGGGTTGGTATTACTTCTTGACCGCGTCTCGCACGGCGTCGCTCAAACCGCCAACGGCGTTCTGTACCTTGCCCTCGGCTTGGTCGGCCCGGCCGTCAGTCTGCAATTTGGCGTCGCCCGCAGCCTTACCGATGGCTTCCTTAATAACGCCTTTGGCTTCTTTCGCGGCGCCGATGATGCGATTCTTGTCCATGGCTTGCTGTTCCTTTGTTTCAACCGACGCACTGTGTCTGCGTGATTTCAAATATAGGGAGGGCCAGGTCTTGCAGGCAGGATCGGAAAATACCTAGGTAAACCAAGGGGGCCTCACAGCCGCCCCGACCCGCATTAGCTTGTTACATAGGTAAAAATCCGGATCGAACCGTCCGGCTGCTTTTCACGATACACGCCCTGGATCTCGCTCTCAAACCCCGGGAACAGATTCGATCCACGTTCGAACATCTTCAGATAATCGATCATCGGCCGGGCGCGCTCATCCAGCCGTTCACCCGGCACGATGGTGGCGATGCCGGGCGGATAGACGACCCACAATGTGGTGGCGATGCGGCCATAGACTTCGTCGACCGGGAGGTAATCGACGTCGTTCTTCACCAGGCGCCGCACGGCTTCCTGCGGCGCCATTGCCATGGTGGGAAAATGCTTCGGCCGGAACTGAGCGCGTTGCAGGGCACTGGTGCCTTGCTCGCGATAGAAGCTGTGCATCTCCCGGCACAAGTCGCGGAGGCGCATTCCGCCATAACGCTGCGGCCGCTTGCGGACGAATTCGGGGATGGCTTCCTCCAGCAGCACGTTGTCGTCATGCAGGCGTTTGAAAAACACCAGCGCACTCAGCAACGTGCCGGCCTTGCTGGATTCGACGCCGGGGGTCAGCAGGAACAGCATGCTGTTAAAATCGTTTTTTTCCGCAACAATGCGGTTTTCCCGCAGATACTGCACCACCACCGGTGCCGGCACGCCGTATTCCGTATAGGCGCCGGTCTGCCGATCAAAACCCGGAGTCAACAGAGTCAGCTTGTTGGGGTCGGTCATCGCGTAACCGGGGTTGACGTGACGGTACCCGTGCCACGACGCGTCCGGCGCCAGCTCCCAAAATCGCGAGTCCGCAACGAGTTCGTCGGTCGGCACGTTTTCCCATTTGGTCATGCCGCCGTCGTACTCGATCATATCGGGCACAAACGGATCGAAGAACCACCTGCGGTCGGGATCGGATTCGCTCTCCTCGAATTCCCGCGTGATCGCGCGCATCTTCTTGCGCAGCTCGATGCCCAGGCGGATCGTGTCGTCCCACAGAACCTCGCCCTGGCGGCCTTTCATCATCTGGGCGCCGACATCCAGCGAGGCAAACAACGGATAGAACGGTGATGTCGAGGCGTGCATCATGAACATCTCGTTGAAGCGGCGATGTTCGACCCGGCGGCGCTGGCCGGCGATATGGGAGTCCTTGATATGGATCTGGCTGGCCTGACTGAAGCTCGCCAACTGTTTGTGGGTGGATTGGGTGGCGATGATCCCGGGGTGTTGCGGCCCCAACCCCTCCAGACCCATCGCGAACCGTCCGCGAAAGATCGGGTGAAATTTCATGAAGCCGGCCCAGGCCTCATCGAATAAAATGTAGTCACAGAGCGGCCCGATTTTTTCGAGGATGGTTTGGGCGCTGTAGATGGTTCCGTCGTAACTGCATTGCTCGATAACAGCGACGCGGAACGGCCGTTCGCGGCGCCATGCGTCCGGGTCGGTGACCAATGGATTGGCGCGGATTTTCTCGCGGATGGTCTCCTCGTCCAAAGCTTCGTAGTCGATCGGGCCGATCAATCCGTGAGCATTCCGGTCGGTTTCCAGGAACACCGGAATGGCGCCGCCCAGGTACAGTGCGCCGTGATGGGCCGCCTTGTGATTGTTGCGGTCGAACAGGACCAGATCGTCCTCGGTCACCAACGATTGCAAGACGATCTTGTTGGATGACGACGTGCCGTTCAGGACGAAATAGGTGCGTTCCGCCCCGAATATTTTCGCCGCTTCTCGTTGCGCCGCCAGCGCGGGGCCTTCATGTGTGAGCAGATCGCCGAGGTCCATGACCGAATTATCCAGATCATCGCGAAAAATCGCCTCTCCGAGATGTTGGAAGAAGATGCGGCCGATCGGGCTGCGGGCGTAGAAAACGCCGCCGTTATGACCGGGGCAGGTCCACAACTGGTTGCCTTCTTCGGCATAGTCCACCAGGGCGCCGAAGAACGGAGTCTTCAGTGTTTCGGCGTATTGCTTCAGCCGGCTGATCAGGTTCTTGGCGATGAAGTCGGGGGTTTCCTCAGCCAGGAACACGTAGCCATCGGCTTCGCGCAACACATCGACCGGGATGTCTTCCAGGCGGTGACGGCGCACCAGGATGATGATCGGCATGTCCAGTCCGCGCTTGCGGATCAGCGACACCAGACTACCCATTTTGCCCTGAGGTCCGCGCTTACCCCAATCCAGCAGGATGCAGCCGACCGCGGCATCGGTTTGGATCACCAGTTCGGCGTCATCGATCTTGCGGGCCTTCATGACGATATAGCCGTCACGCTCGATTTCCTCGGTGATGGCATGCAGGCGCTGGCCCTCGAGATCGGCCGGATCGAAGGCAGGCGCACAGATTAAGAATTTGAAATGACGCGAATATTCCATGATGCGAGTCTCCAGGCGGGCCGTCGTTGCGGCGTCTTAGCACCGAAGCGTTGGGAAGGCGTCATGTTGAGCGCTGACACAAAAGTTTCATGCCCGGCGCCTCCTTGTTTTGGCCTCGCGCCCTGGATGGGGTAGCGTCCGCGGCAACAGGAGGAGGCACGATGGCCAACGAAACCGTCCGGCTCGCGGAATATGCGGTGGGGCTGCGCTACGACGAACTGCCGCCCGAGGTCATCCAGCGGGCCAAGGACTGCATTACCGACACGGTCGCGGTCATCGTCCTGGGCAATGCGATGCCCTGGAGCCGGATCGTCGTCACCTACGCCCAGCGCATTGGTGCGGGTGGGCGCAGCCGGATTCTCGGGGCCACGGGACCGACGCTGCATGCCCCGGCCGCCGCGTTGGCCAACGGCACGCTGGCGCACGCGTTCGAATCCGACAATTTGACGAGACCGAGTGCCGGCGTGCATCCGGGCGCCACGCTGTTGCCGCCGGGGCTGGCGATCGCTCAGGAACGCGGCAATACCGGGCGCGAACTGATCACCGCCGTGGTCGCCGGTTTCGAGGTGATGTACCGCATCGGCCACGCCACCAAACACAGTAATGAAAAGCGTGGTTTTCATGCGCCCGGTACAACCGGTCCGTTCGGTGCAGCGGTTGCCGGCGGCGTGCTGCTGGGGTTGAACGCTGAAGCCATGACCAACGCCCTTGGTGTCGCCGGATCGATGGCCGGCGGGTTGATGGAATTTGCCCGTTCCGGCACGGGCGCGATGGTGAAACGTCTGCATCTGGGACGGGCCGCCGAGGCCGGCGTAGTGGCTGCTAGCCTCGCCGCTGACGGGTTCACCGGCCCGGCGAGTGTCCTTGAGGGCGAGGCCGGTTTCCTGAAAGTGTTTTGTTCGGAATGGGATGTTTCAGACCTGACTCGCGGTTTGGGCACCGACTACGCCACGATGAATCTGTGTCTGAAACGATTCCCGGTTCATATGACCGCGCAGACCGGCGTTCAGGCTGTGCTGGAACTACAGGCCGAACATGGTTTCACTGGCGCCGAGGTCGATCGTGTGACGGTGGAGGGAAGCGAACGCATGGCGACGATCAACAACATCCGGCAACCGGCGGATATGATGATGGCGCAGTATTCGATCCCGTTCTGCGTCGCCCTGGCATTGTTCCGCGACCCGCGTGACCCGGCATCGTTCGATGACTCCGCACTGACAGACGCCGCTATCCGCGCCCTGTGCGACCGGGTGGCGGTGACGGTGGCCGACCCGCCGACCAGGGTTCCAGGCGCCAGTATCGTGACGGTCCTGTTGAAGGATGGCCTGTCTCTGACCCGCGAAGTGGAAGAGTTCAACGGCACACCCGCGCGTCCGCTCAATCGCAACGAACTGCGTGACAAATTCACGACGTTGACGAGGCTGCGGTACGGTGGCGAGGCTGCCGGTCTGTTCGACCGACTGCAGGCTCTGGAGACCGAAACCGATCTCGGGTGGATCGGCGCCTAGAAGCAGAGGGGGAAACACCATGACCGTGGCCCGCGAACTCGCCGACTTCCTGGTTGGCGCCAAGACGTCCGATCTGCCGCCGCAAACCTTGCAGCATGCAACGATGATCATCGCCAGCACGATCGCCAGCGCGGCCTACGGAACGAGCATCCCATCCGCCCGGATCATCCGCGACCTGGTGCGCGAGCAGGGCGGCCGGCCGGATGCGTCGCTTTGGTTCGGCGGCGGCGGGGCGAAACTGCCTGTTGCTGAAGTCGCGCGATCCAACGCCATGCTGAGCGACGCCGCCGCCTCCGACGACAGCGACCTGCGCAATATCGTGCATGCGGGTACGCCGTTGACCGCGGTGTCCCTGGCGTTCGGCGAACGCCTGGGGTCCAGTGGCCGCGACGTGTTGACTGCGATCGTGCTGGGATACGAGGCGGCCGGACGTCTCAGCGAACCGATCACACCGGGTTTTCGGGCGCGCGGCTTCCATGGCTGCCTCGGCGCCGTGTTTGCCGCCACGGTATCGGCGTCGCACCTGTTGGGCCTGACGGCCGAACAGATGGCGCAGTCGATTGCGATTTCGGCGGTGTCGATCGGAGGCTTGGCGACCGCCGCCGATACCAGTTTCGCCCGCGAGTACCACGCCGGTCTGGCGGCCCAGCTAGGTGTCAATGCGGCATTGGCCGCGCAACGAGGATATCGCGCCGAGGAGCGCGTCCTAGAGGCACCGCAAGGATTCTTCGAAGCGTTCGGCGGCGTTGATGGTTCAACCGCCGCACGCACTGCCACGCTCGGTTTCGGCGAAAGCTGGGACATCGTTACCGATATGGCGATCAAGCTGGTGCCGGGCGGCCATCCGTATCACGCGTTCGCCGAGGCTGCCGCCAACGCCGCTCGCGACGGCGCGATCGTTGCGACTGAAGTGGAAAGCATCACGATCTCCCGGCCGGGCTTCACCAAACTGAGTGGCCCCCTGCACCCGGTTGACCTGATCGATATGGCGCATAGTCCGGCCTACTTCGCGGCGGCGGGTGTCGCCGATCGCACCTTCGGCTGGCAAAACGCCAGCGATGCGAAAATCGCTGATCCGGTCATTCACGGATTGATCGACAAGGTCCGGGTCGGAATACCGCCAATCGAGAATGCCGACCGCTACCGGCAGGGGGCGACCGTCACGATCCGCACCGCCGACGGCCGCGAATCGACGAATACGGTCTATCTGCCGAAAGGCTCCGGCGCGTTGGGAATTGCGTGGCGCGACGTCAATGCGAAGTATCGCGCGCTGGTTCCGGCCTCTGGATTGTCCGGCGAGGCAATCGAGGCCAGCCTCGCCCGGATTCACGATTTCGGGCAGCTTGCCAGTGTGTCACCGATGATCGATCTGCTGCGGGGACGTTAGAGCGCACCCAATAATACCCGCGTCTGGTTGATCCTGTTCCCACATCGTCATGGAGGGGGCAGCCCCATAATACCAACACCGGGCCATGACGATGGAAAAATGGTATGCGCCTGACGCAGTTATCTCGGGGCCTCGCATCAGGCGCTCTCGGGCGCTCGCCGGCCTGTCACCGAGTGCCGGCTAGCCCGTCCAGCAGCGGGCGCAGCAGCGCCTCATCCGGCCGCCATTTGCCGACCGACCGCCGGTAAATCGGCTGCCGGACCTGCGCCACGCTGGCGGTTCGCACCACGCGCTGCGTCTCGTGGAACGACAGGCAGGCGTCATCCCACGGCAGGCCGCAGTATTCCAGCAACCGCCTGGCCTGACCTTCCAGATCGTCCACTACATCCTCGTACTGCACATCCAGGATCGTCTCCGGCGGCAGCACTTCGCGCCAGTGCTCCATCATATCTTCGTACGCCCGGTGAAACCGGCCGAGTTCGCCGAGTTCGTAAGTATAGTTCAAATCGTCGCTGAACAGTTTGGAGAAACACGACAGACACGTATCGACCGCGTCGCGGCGCGTATGGATGATCTTCGCGTTCGGCAGCGCCAGATGGATCAGCCCGGTCACCCGGTAATTGCCCAGCATCTTGTCGGTGATCCGCGTCTTACCTGGCGGCAGCGCCGGCAGGCGATCCAGATACACGCGGGCCAGCCGTTGCAGGGCCGCGCTATCGGAGACCTGGAAGCGGTATTCGCCCCGCACCGAGGGCGCGACCGCGCGCATCGCGACGCCGAAATCCCTGCGCTCCCCGCCCGCCACAACCAGCGGATGGCTGGCCAGGATTTGTTCGGCCAAAGTGGAGCCGGAACGCGGCATACCCAAAATGAAGATCGGAACGGCTGACGGATCGCCGCGGCCGGCGGCGCGCATTGCCGGACCCGTCATCCGCCGTTTGACGCGGCGCTGGGCCTCCATCATGCGCGGCTCGTCATAATCGATGCCGCGGCGCTTCATCGCGTTGGCCTCCAGCAGGCAGTCAAACGTTCGGGCTTTTTCGCCGGTGTCGTCATACGCCTTGGCCAGGGCGAACAGCCGGACGATTTGCTCCTGATTGGTCAGCGTCCGTCCGTCATGCGCCAAGGCTTGCAGCGCCGCGATCAGCGGATCGCCGGCCTGGAGCCGGCCGGTATTGAACAGGCCGGCGTAGAAAGCGGGGCGGCGGGGGGCGAGACGCACCGCCTCAGCGAAGGCGTTCCGGGCGCCGGTGAGATCGCCCATCTGTTCGCGCAAATTGCCCAGGCCGCCATGCGCCATCGCCAGTTTCGGTTCCAGCTCCAGCGCCCGATCGAGCAGACCCTGTGCCTCGACATGCCGGTCCAGCGGCAGCAGGGCGGCGGCGAGCAGCGTCAGAACCAGGGCGTTGTCCGGTTCCAGCGCACGCGCCTGTTCATACAGGCCCAACACGTCGGCGTCGTGGTTCTGCGCTTGTTGCGCACCGGCGAGGCCGAGCATGGCCTCCACCCGTTCCGGCGCCAGGTCCAGGGCTTTGCGATAGGCGGCTTCGGCGTCCTTCGGCCGGTCCAGCCGCGACAACGCGTCGCCGCGGCGGAAGTGCCGCTCACCTGATGCGGGATCGGCCAGCAGGGCGTGGTCCAGGTGCTCCAATGCCTCCGGGCAGCGGTCCAGCGCCTGCAAGCTGATGGCGATGCCGTGATGCGCGTCGCCGTAGGCCGGATCGATCGCCAGCGCCGCTTCGAAGTGCGGTACGGAGTCGTCATGCCGGCCGCGGCGTTGCAGCGCGGTCGCCTTGCCGTAATGCGCCTCGGCGAAGCCGGGATCGAGTTCCAGCGCACGGTCGTAATGTGGCAGCGCTGCCTTCCATCGCTTCAGGGCCTGATAGGCGGAGGCGATGCCGTAGGCGCCCTCCGGTTGATCCGGCTGCAGCGCCGCCATGTGTTCGTAGGCGGCGATGGCGTCTTCGTGCCGGTTGGCGTCCTGGAGCGCGGTGGCGAGGCCATACCAGAACTCGGCCGAGTCCGGGGCGAGCCGGGCGGCGGTTTCGTGCGAAACGATCGCCTCGTCCACGCGGCCGAGGGATTGCAGCGCGGCGCCAAGATTGGAGTGTGCGGCGGCGGAGGACGGGTCTTGGTCAACGGCGCGGCGGAGCAAGGCTTCCGCGTCGTCCGGGCGGGTTTGTTGCAGCCGCAGGGCGCCGAGATGGATCAGCGCCGGGACATGCGCGGGATCGGCGGCGGCGATGTCGGTATAGACGCGGGCGGCTTCGAGCAGGCGTCCCTGCTGGTGCAGGCCAAGGGCGGTGGCGAAATCGGGACGGTTGGGTTCATTCATAAGGGCGCGTCCCGCAATGGTGGCGTTGGATTAACAAGTCGCCAGCGGAATGGCCATAGCCTGTCAGGGACCGGATCACGGGCGCGAACCGGGCTGCCCCGATCCGCTGCGTGTGACGACGGTTCAGGCTGCGGTGCGCCGGCGGCGGAAGGCGGAAATGCCGGCCAACCCAGCGCCGAGCAACGCGATCGTGGCGGGTTCAGGGATGCCCGGCGCTAACGGTGAAGTGGTTCGTCAACGAAAAGAGCACCGGAAACAAATCGAATGGCGTCGGAGGCAACCCAATGAACGCGGGTGCGCTGTTGATTTGGATATCGGCGGCGGCCGACTCGCCGTTGTCGTTCAGACCGAAAATCTCACCCGTGACCGTGCCGCCGCCGGTTCCGGTGAACGAGAAGCCGACATCCAGTGCATAGGCTGACAAAGGCGATGAAAAGACCGCGGTGGCGGCTGCGGCGACGATAATTTTACGCATGACGGGGACCCCTGGAACGTGTGTGACGACGCTGCCCTCACGAAATTTGCCCGGTGCATATCGTTGGCGGCAAACCATCGCAAATTGTGCACCGATCCGATAGCGCGATTAAAAATCGTTCCGAAATATATGGATACAATCTGAGGGTGGTTCTGCGATCTCGATGAACTAATAAGGCGCGATAATCGTCATTCCGACGGCCGTTACACTCGTTTGGAGAGATGGCCACGCTTGGCACTGGCGAATCGCTGAAGATCGATCCCCAGTTGCAACCGGCGGTCAGCAGCAGAGACTCTGCGGGGATAGAACCCGGGGCGCCGGTAAAGCGCCAGGGCGATGCCCAATTAGGGACCGTCAGATCCATTCACACGTTTCGTGCTCTTGGCGTCGTTGGTTGCACACCGCCAGCGGTGCCCCCAAAGGTCCTCTGATACCGGTTCACCAGCTCGGATCGGGTTGCCTGGGTCCCTATGTGCGCGGTGGCTCAGGCCGCCATGCGGCGGCGGCGAAAGGCACTGATACCCGCCAAACCAGCGCCGAACAGCAGGATCGTCGCAGGTTCGGGAACGTTCGATGCCCCGCCCGAGGCCTGGCTCACTCCGCCCAAGGTCGGGGTGTAGGTCGCACCGGCGAAGCCATTGCCGTTGGCGGTCGGGGAGCCGCCCCAGGTCGTGCCGAAAGCGTTCAAGCCTCCGAAGACATTCAAACCCAATGCGTAGCTGCTTTTGGTGGCGAGAAACTGGGCGCCGACGATGTGTCCGGCACTCACCGTGAACAGGTTTGTGGAGACGTGTCCCGAAAAGATGTCAAATGGGGTCGATGGCAGGCCGTTATAGCTCGGGGTGGAGACCAGATAGGACGGGGCGCTGAAGATTTGTAGATCGACCGCGGCCGACTCGCCGCTGCTGGCCAGGCCGAAAATCTCGCCGGTGATCGTGCCGCCGCCGCTTCCGCTAAACGAGAAGTCGAAATTCATCGCATAGGCCAACGGGGGCGGGGAGAAGACCGCGACGCCGACGGCGGCGATAACAACCTTGTGCATAGCTGCGACTCCCGAAAGCGTGTGACGATGGACTCTGCGTAGATCGCCGGGTTCATACTAATTATCGAAAATTGTCCCGTAAATTGTATTTTCCTCTGATAGCGTAAAAACTATCACTCCGCAAGGAAAAGTCATGCGCGCCTGATTTTGCGACCGTGAAGCCACGGAAACGGGCGGCGCCCCCCTTCCAACGGCCGGGTCGCCGATGGCGCGCGCAGATCGGTTTGGCATTCGGCGTCGGCGCGACCTCAACAATAACCTTGGAATATAAATGATTCCCTCGCGCGCGAGAATGTGTCGGCCATCGTGTTCTCGATGGCCGATTGGTGTAGGATCGGCTCGCCCCCCTGGATTTAGTGAACCGGGCACGATAGCGTCCCGCCTGAGACCGCCAGACACTTGGCGGCAACGGGGGGAAATATCGATGCGAGGAACCAATCTGGTCCGCGGTTTTGCGGTCGTTTGCGCGCTGATGATGGGAACCGGGCGGGTCCAAGCGGCGGAGCCGGTGACGATCGGGTTCGGCATGGCGCTGACCGGCAATATCGCGGCGAACGGACGTGCCGCGCTGATCGCCATGAAACTCTGGGAAGAGGACATCAACAAAGCCGGCGGTCTGCTCGGCCGGCCGGTGAAGCTGGTGTATTATGACGACCAGAGCACACCCTCCGGCGTTCCCGCGCTGTATCAGAAGCTGCTGACGGTGGACAAAGTCGATCTGGTGGTTTCGGGATACGGCACCAACGTCACTGTGCCGGCGATGCCGGTGATGATGGAACATAAGCGCCTGTTCATGACGCTGTTCGCCCTGGGGGTGAACTCGGAGTTCAAATACAGCCGGTTCTTCGGGATGCTGCCGGCCGGTCCGGCCGCGGAGGCCCGGCGGGCGTTTTCAAAGCAATTCTTCGACGTGGCGGCTGCGATGAACCCGCCGCCGCAGACCCTGGCGATCGTGGGGACGGATGCGGAATCCTCCCGCAATGCGATCGAGGGCGCGTTGGACAACGCCAAGGAGGCCGGCCTGAAAGTGATCTACAACCAGTCCTATCCGCCCACGACGAACGATTATTCGCCCATCGTGCGGGCGGTGCAGGCGGCCCACGCCGACGTGGTGTATATTGCCTCTTACCCTGGTGACAGCGTTGGCATGGTGAATGCGCTGCATGAGGTCGGGATGAAGGCGCGGATGGTCGGCGGCAACATGGTCGGCCTGCAAACAACCTCGATCAAGACGCAGCTTGGTCCGAAGCTGAACGGGTTGGTGAATTACAATTTCTGGCTTCCCACCCCCGCCACCGTCAATCCCGAGGTGCTGGCCTTCCTGGATCGCTACCAGGCGCAGGCCGCGAAAGAGGGTGTGGATCTGCTGGGCTATTACCTGCCGCCGTTCGCCTACGCCGAATTGCAGGTGCTGGGTGCGGCGGTAAACGGTGCCGGGACGCTGGATGACGACAAACTGACCGCCTACCTCCACGCTCACAGTTTCAAAACCATCCTGGGCGACATCGCGTTCGGCGATGATGGCGACTGGAAAGTGGCTAAGGTCGTGGTCGAACAGTTCCACGATGTGCAGGGCAACGACGTGGAGCAGTTCCGCGGCGGCAAGGCGGAAACTATCCTGGGGCCGGTCTCGATGAAATCGGGGAACCTGATCGAACCGTATTCGGACATTGTTCACTAACGCGTGATCGGGGGATTTCGGTTGAATTCCGGGCAAAACATCCCGGAAAACCGCGGTCGCAGGCGAGTCTCAGGGGATCGAAACGGGGACCATGTTGAGGAAGCATGGCTCCCCTGTGTGACCGCTTTATGTCACTTTAGGGGGTTGTGACCGTTATCTTTCAACGGGTTAGGGGGGGTATCAGAAACTTTTCGGGGTCTGAGGAAAGCGTTTGACACCCCGAGGTGCTCCCCCTAAAAGCCGTTTCACCGAGACGGACTGGACCACTTGCTTCGGTTCGTCTCTTAGACTACCTTCTCCGGCTCACGCCGAGTTGGCGCTTCTCGAAGCAACATGAACCTGTTAGACCACGAAGAGTGGTCGATGGGCTGTTGTTGG
>CAIZFE010000084.1 GCA_903932145.1 uncultured Rhodopila sp.
AAAACTGGCTGTTCGCCGGTTCTGATTCCGGCGGCGAGCGCGCCGCCGCGGCATACTCGCTGATCGAGACCGCCAAGATGAATGGGTTCGATCCAGAGGATTATCTCCGCCAGGTGCTGGCGCGGATCGCCGATCATCCGGTCAAACGGGTCGATGAATTGCTGCCATGGAATATGAGCAGCGTCCGAGCGCGACTGGATCAACGCGACGCCGCTTGAGCAAGCGACCCACGCGTGCCTGGCCGGACGCTTACATCAGTTCAACCATCAGGTCAACGAACAGCTTTCCATCGGTAATTGCGTCATGCGCCGTCTCCAACGAGACGTCCGACCCCGGCCCCGTTTTACAATCGGCGATGGCCTTGAGGTTATAGGTGCGACCTAGAAACGCACGCATGTCGATACCCGGGCGTGGATCGTCTTTGGTGATGCGGTGCAATTCCACATTGACTCCCTTGTGACTTCTCACCGTGCGGCCGGTCTTTTCAAAAATTAGAGCCTGAGCTGCATGGAAGCCTGCAAGCCAGGCGGCCCGGCCTGCCGCTTCATGGTAGTGCAGCGTCAGCATGCCGCCGGCCTCACCGAGCAGCTTGCGGGCTTTGTCCGGGAAGCAGCCGGTTTCAGGCTTCAGAAATCGACACCTTCTCGGCGAATTTCCCCCATCAACGGTGTTCGCTCGGTGTAAGCGCCAGCCCGGTAAGGCATGACATGTACGAACGTGCCCGTTTCATGGATGAGGTCTGTGCTGAGATCGGCTAGGCGGTACAGCTCTTTGAACCGGTCCGGCATATCGCGCAGGAATACCGCGACATCGTAATCGGAGTCCTTACGTGCGTCTCCTCTGGCCCGAGAGCCAAACAGGACGACATGCTCAAGTCGCTGACCGTACATCGAGTCCAACGCGGTCCGAAACCGCGACAGCACAGGGTCGTTGGTCTGTGGTGTTGTCATGGGCCACTCGCGATGTATGCGCTGGGAGCGGACGCCCACCGGCATGGTCTTGATGTGCGCATAGCACGGAAGAGATTGCTTTTTCCAGATGATCCCGCAATCGGGGCGGAGATCGGACGTATCCGAATGGCTGCCCACCTGGAGGTGCTAAGCCACGGCAACAAACCCGAACGGCGTATTCCGTAGGGCCATCACTACAGACGCAATCAGACGCCGGCTCTCGTTACAAGCATCAACCGCGGACGACCCTGCGAGTCTTATGCCTTGCTTCGACCCGGCCAGACATTGGCCCCCTTTTGGATCGTATAGGTGACAGGGCCGGACGGCTTGCGACGCGCTGGCTTGTCCGACAGAACCCGACCCGCGAGCGTACCCGTCTCCTTGGACGTTTTGCCCTGGCTTGATTGACCCGGAGCCTTGTCCCTCATCGCGGTCATGGGATCACTTTCGGAAGATAGCCAAGCTTGTCGGACATGAATATTAGACTGGTCGCACTCAACGCCCAAATCAAGCTTCTTACCAGGTGCAATGAGGCCCAAGCACGGTACTTGTAGCGTTGATGGTTTCGGTTTCGGTTGGCCGGGGTTGTCGCGGCGTAGGAGGCGAGCAGCATCTGCCGGACATCTTAAAGCATGTCCGCGCTCCGGGCGGCTGCGGTTTTGCCCTGATTGTCGTAATAGGACTGCAATTCCTCCACTCTCGCCAGCATGTCCGCCTCCGGCCCGATGCGTTCGTAATTGCGGCGGGCGATGGCGAACGATATCCAAACCAGCACACACGCTGCCTCAAGGACCGCGAGTGTGAGCAAGGCCGCAGCGGCATCGAACGCATAGTTTCCCTTGTCAGCCGGTAGGTCCGGCCACTTCGGCAACCGGCCCGCCGCATAGGCCAGAGACGCAATGACAATACCCAGGGCGGTGCCGAAGAATGGCAGGGTGCGGTGAACGTCTTCCTCCGCGCCGACCTTTTGCCGGTAGAGATCGGCGAAGGTGGCAAGCAGCAAGGCAGTGACCTCTGGGGTAGCGTGCGAGCCAACAGGCGGCGGAGTCGCTTCCTTGGATTCGGACATTTGAGCCTTGTTGGATCAGAGCGCCAGCGATGCCAGCATAAGGGCTGCCCGCGAACGGGTGCTATCCAAAAAGATCATACAGGCGTCGGTGAGCGAGGCCTGACCGCTCTAGAACGAACCATCGCTCAACTGAACGCCGGTGCGGCGGAGACACGGGCGGCCCGCGACCGAGTAGCGCGCAGCATAGCATCGTGGGCCGCTACATTCATAAAATTCATAGCAATATGTATTATGGTTGCTTTGATCTTGTTCACCGCCATAGATGTATTTGCGGGGGCATCGCTCCTGGAGCCGGTGCGGGAGCGGATCGGTGAGGCAGCCTCTCACGCCGCTCTTGGACTTCTGGCCGTAGCGCTCGCCGCCTTGGCATTTCGAGGCATTTCCTATATCGACCTTGCAAATCATGTGGAAGGATGGGTTGCATCACGAGTGCTGCGGCTGAGCAAAACCCTACTGAAACTAGATTGATCGGTGCCTCCGCGCTCCTGGCTCGGAGCTCGGCCAGAAGTGACCTGTTGGCGGCTGGCGGGCATGGCGGCGCGGGCCGACTAACGGTCGCCGCTTTGGCCTAGAACCTGACCGTCAGATCAGGCTCCCACCGACACCCGTTACCCGTCCCGCGGCATCCGTTGCCCAAGTCCCTGCGCCAGCATCGTCACCGCAAGGGCATTCAAACTCACACCTTCCTGCCGCGCCCGCTCGGCCAGCGTACGATGCAGCGACTTGGGAGTCCGCAGCACCCACTTCCCCGAGTACCCCTCCGCCGGATCGCCCCCAGGCGGCGGTACCGGCCGCCCGGCCTCCGTCATCGCCGCGATCCAGTCGCGCTTCGCCTCGGCGCCATTTGCAATAGCGTCCTCGATCGTCTCCCCATCCGACATGCAGCCGGGCAAATCGGGGAACTCGATCAGATAGCCGCCGCCCTCCTCCGCTGTCAGCGGCCGAACCGTGAACCGGTATTCAATCTCTTTCATCGCGACCTCTCACCGAGTCGATAAAGCGGACGAAGCGTTGCACGTAAATCGGCTTGATCGGCCGTCGCGCCGGGACGGACAACGCCTCCGCCACATCGGGATGCTCGAACACCACATGGCTGCCGCCGGACTTGCGAATATTCACCCCGAAGGCAGCGGCGACGCTTTCCAGGCTGTTGATGCGCCAGTCGCGCGGATTTCCCCGCATCGCCTCGAGAGTCTTGTCGCCCCTGGCCATGCGCACCCTTGATCATGGATGTCATATAGTATCATCGGCGGTATCGTTCAACCGCCAACTTCAAGCATGCAGCCCCGGCGCCTCCTGCCCAGTCCGAGCGACATACTCTGTATACCCACCGCCATACTGGTGAATCCCCTCCGGCGTCAGCTCCAACACCCGGTTAGACAGCGCCGCCAGGAAATGCCGGTCATGCGAGACAAACAGCATCGTGCCTTCGAACGACGACAACGCCCCGATCAGCATCTCCTTCGTCGCGATGTCCAAATGGTTCGTCGGCTCATCCAGCACCAGGAAATTCGGTGGATCGTACAGCATCAGCGCCATCACTAGCCGCGCCTTCTCGCCACCCGACAGCACGCGGCACCGCTTCTCGACATCATCGCCGGAGAACCCGAACGCCCCCGCCAAAGACCGTAACGATCCCTGCCCCGCCATCGGGAACGCATCCTCCAGCGTTCCAAACACAGTCACGTCGCCATCCAGCAAATCCATCGCGTGCTGGGCGAAATAGCCCATCTTCACGCTGCCACCGAGCGTAACGGACCCCGCATCCGGGTCGGTCGTGCCGGCCACCAGCTTCAGCAGCGTGGATTTCCCCGCGCCGTTCACCCCCAGCACGCAGCAGCGTTCGCGGCGGCGCACCAGCAGGTCCAGCCCCTCGTAGATCATCCGCGACCCATACCCCTTATGCACCCCTCGCAGGTTCACCACGTCGTCCCCGGACCGGGGCGCGGGAGCGAAATCGAACGCCACGGAAACCCGCCGCTTCGGCGGCTCCACCCGGTCGATCTTATCCAGCTTCTTCACCCGGCTTTGCACCTGGGCGGCGTGAGACGCCCGCGCCTTGAAGCGTTCGATGAAGGCGATTTCCTTCGCCAGCATCGCCTGCTGCCGCTCAAACTGCGCCTGCTGCTGCTTCTCGTTCAGCGCCCGCTGCTGCTCGTAAAACTCATAATCGCCCGAGAACGCCGTCAGACACCCGCCGTCAATTTCGATCACCTTGTTGATGACGCGGTTCATGAATTCCCGATCATGCGAGGTCATCAGCAGCGCCCCGTCATGCCCGGCCAGAAACCCCTCCAGCCAGATCAAACTCTCCAGATCCAAATGGTTGCTCGGTTCGTCCAGCAGCATAACGTCAGGCCGCATCAGCAGAATCCGCCCGAGCGCCACGCGCATCTTCCAGCCGCCGGACAGCTTGTCCACGTCGCCGTCCATCATCTCCTGGCTGAACCCCAACCCGTCCAGCACTTCGCGCGCCCGCCCGTCCAGCGCATAGCCGTCCAGTTCCTCAAACCTGGCCTGCACGTCGCCAAACCGTTCGATGACGGCGTCCATGTCCGCCTCGTCCGGGTCGGCCATCCGCGCTTCCAGCAACGCCAACTCGGCGGCGACCGCGCTGACCGGGCCGGCGCCGTCCATGACTTCAGCGACGGCGCTGCGGCCGGACATTTCGCCGACATCCTGGCTGAAGAAGCCGATGCTGACGCCGCGATCGACCAGGATTTGGCCGGTGTCCGGCTCATCCTGGCCGGTGATCATGCGGAACAGCGTCGTCTTGCCGGCGCCATTCGGCCCGACCAACCCGATCTTCTCGCCCTTCTGCAGCGCGGCGGAGGCTTCGATGAACACCAGGCGCGTGCCTTGCTGCTTCGTAATATTGTCCAGGCGAATCATAAACCCTCGGCGGCGGATGCGATGGCGCTGCGCTTACAGCAACCGGCCCCGGGAGTGAACCGATTTGGCGTCAATCCAGCAGCCGGTGCAACGCCGTGTCGGGATCGCGCATGAACCGGTTCATGTCACGCCAGTGCGGGATATCGGCCAAAGGCCGGCGGTTGATGCCGTCCTCATCGATCCATAACAAATCGCAGCCCGGGTGGCTCATCAGGATCGGCGAGTGCGTCGCCACCAAGGCCTGCGATCGGCCATCACGATGCAACTCGTGCAACAGGCACAGCAGCGCCATCTGCCGCTGCGGCGACAGGCCGGTCTCCGGTTCGTCCAGCAGGTAAAGCAACCCCTCGCTGGCATCGACCCTGGCGCTGAGCAGCGACAGCACGCCTTCGCCGCGGCTTTGCTCGTCCGCCGCCCGCCATTCGCCGGTAGCCGGCATCGGCAGGTGCCCGGCCCGCAGCATCATCTCGGCAAACCGGTCCGCCCGCAGGAACAGGCCCTTCAGCCGCCGCACACCATAGGTCACGTCAACGGCTCGGGAGATCGCGGTGGCGGCGCGATCGTCCTCGGTCTCGGCGTAACTGCCACCGCCGCCCGGCCGGATGCCGCAGCGCGCCGCGATGGCTTCCAGCAGCGTGGTTTTCCCCGATCCGTTCTCGCCGATCAGGAACGTCAGCGGGGACCGGAGTTGGATATCGACCGGCCCATGCGCCAGGAACGGCAGACGCTCGATCCGTTCACCGCCGCGGGCCGGATCGACCTGGAAGCCGCGCAGCAGAAGTCCTGGCTTGGTTGTGTCCGTCTTGCCGTGCCTGACCGCCACCGCTTCTTCGCCTCCACAGATCGACGCGGATCGGATGCTGCCCTCTCTCCGACCCGCCGTCCATCCGCCCTGCCTACTCCGGCAACACGTCCCCGCGCGTCTCCCGAGCGAACGGGATGATCAGCAGCCCCAGCCCGAACGCCACCGCCGTCATCGCGATCGGCGTTCCCAGCGTGCCCATTGCCGCAACCGCTCCGGCGAGCCCGAAATTCACCCCGGCGCCGATGAAACGCCCGATCGAGGTGCAGAAAGCGAACGCGGTCGCCCGCGCCTCGGTGCCGAACAGTTCCGGCAGCCACAGGCTGAAGATCGCGAAGTTGCCGCCGAACATGCCGAGGAAGAACAGCACTGTCATGAACGCCGGCAGAGCCGAACCGATGGGCAAGTAGAACGCCCAGCCGAACGCCACCGCGATCGTCACCATCATGCCGCAGAAATAGGCCGCCAGCGTCGGGCGGCGGCCATAGCGTTCCGCCAGCCAGGGGGCGGCGATGCAGCCAAGGATCGTGCCGATTGAAAGCAGTGCGGTGCCATACGACGCCATCTTCGCCGCGTCCGGCTGAGCCATGCCGGCCTGCTTCGACAGGAACACGATCGCCGTGGGCTCATACACCGCGCCGGCCCACAACCCGACGATCGCCACCGTCAGCAGCGCCGACATGGTGATCGTCTGGCGCAAATACCGCGGGCTGAAAATCACCGCCATCGGGTTTGGCCGCTTCGCCGTAACGTCTTGTTTGGTGTGTTCCCACCTCTCCGGCTCTTTCACCTTCAGCAGCGTCGCGATCGACACCACCACCGGAGCCAGACCGCACAGGAACATGGCGCGCCAGCCGAATGAGGCGCCGACAGTGTAGTTCAACGTCGCTGCGACAAAGAAGCCGAAATAGTAGCCGGTTTGCAGGTAACCGGCGCCCATTTTGCGCCGGTCCTCAGGCCAGGCTTCGGCCACGTAGGTGCCGGCCATCGCCCACTCGCCGCCCACGCCGATACCGGCCAGGAAGCGGAACAGCGCCAGCATCCACACGTTCGGGGCGAAGGCGGCGGCGCCGGTGAACAGCGCATACACGAGCACCGTCGCCGCCAGCGACTTGGTGCGCCCGAACCGGTCGGAGATCGGCCCCCAAATGAACGACAGCCCCCAGCCGACCAGGAACAGGGCGAACATCAGCGACCCGATATAGCCAATATTGGCAGGCGTCGCCTCGATGCCCGATTTCGGCAGCAGCTCAGTCAACGCGGGGCCGAGCACCAGCGCGTAGATGACAGAGTCCATGCCGTCCAGCATCCAGCCGAACCACGCGGCCCAGAAACCGACGATCTGTTGCCGGTTCAGCTTGGTGCGCTTCAGGGCGGGTATGAGACCGGTGGCGGCGCCACCGGTGGAATCGAGCGACATTCTGTTTGCTTCCTCTTTTGATTTCTTGTCCCGGCGCGCCATTGGCAGGGACCGTGATTGATCGACGACTGCCGGAGCGGCGTCAGGTTGAAGCGCCGGGGCCATCGATGGCATTCCCATCAAAGCGTCCACGGCGGGCGACCGAACGATTGCCCCCCGCACAAACGCCTCATGGTTGGCCTCGATCTGTTCGGGATCGTAGAGATAATTCACCATGATCCCGTAGGATTCGGTGATCCCGCGCGCGGCGGTGTTGCCGAGCCAGTTCACCCGCTCCAGCCGCGCGCCATTGCCCAAATGGAAACGGGCAACCGGATCGGCCGGTCCCCCCTTCGCGGCCGGCGTGGTCAGATATTGCGCACACAGGCGGGTCAGCGGCTCCCGCAGCGCTTCGGTCAGCGCCGCGTCTTCCCACCAGCGCACGGTTCCGAGCGCGGCGGCGAAGTCCATGCCGAGCGCTGTCCTTTCACCATCCAGCAACAGAGTCTCGCCGGACGTAAGCTGCTTATCCAGCCAGCGCCGGAAGCCGGGCAGCGGGGACAGCGTTGAAAACCGCACGATCCCGGGCAGTTCGGCTTTCAGTTCCTCGACCACCTGCTTGATCAGGAAGTTGCCGAACGACACGCCGCGCAGACCGTCCTGGCAGTTGGAGATCGAGTAGAAAATCGCCGTGTCGGCACTGTGTTCCTGCGACCGCGTCGCCGCCTCATCGCCATCCCGCTGCAACAACGGTTGGATGGAGGACGCAAGTCCGGTTGTCAGCGCGACCTCCACGAAAATCAGCGGCTCGCCGGGCAGCGCCGGATGAAAGAACCCGAAACACCGCCGATCGGAAGCGAGCCGGCGGCGCAGGTCGTCCCAGCCGTGAATTTCATGAACGGCTTCGTAGGTGATCAGCTTTTCCAGAACGGCGGCCGGGGTCTGCCAATCGATCCGCCGCAATTCCAGGAAGCCGCGGTTGAACCAGGACGCGAACAGGTGCCGCAGGTCGGAGTCCAAAGGTCGCAGGGCCGGCTCCGCGCGCAGATGGGACAGCAAATCCTTGCGCATCGCCACAAGCGCGGCGGTGCCGCCTTGCGCCATGTTCATCCGCCGCAGCAGTTCCTGCCGAGCCGGTTCGGCGGCCTCGGCCAGCTGGGTTGCGCGTTCAGGGGTCGGTTCGGCCAGATAGGCCTGCGCGGCGGCGCGCAATCCGGCCTCCGGCGGTAGAAAATTCTCCGCCAGATACCGGTAAAACTCCAGCCGGTCGGCTGGGGTCAGTTGCCGGAGAGCGATCTGGAGTTCGCGGGCGACGGCGGCGCCGGAGGCCTCGCCACGTTCCGACAGCAGCGCCGCGGCGAACTGGCAGGCGCTGTCGATCGGCGGTTGCGGCGCTTTTGGTTGCAGCACGTCCGCATAGGATCGTCCGCGATCGGCGACCGACGACCACAGCCGTTCGATCCAGGACCGCGAGCCGGACTCGGAGGCCGAAATTGCTTCTGAAATCACGCCGCCCCTCCCCAAGGTTGAATGAAGGTCAACAATTATAATATGCTCGTGGATCACGCAAGAGGTGTATGCAAAACATCTTCGAATAGCTCATTATGAATACAATAAGGCGAGCGCATGCAAGCCAGCCGGGGACCGGGTAGGATGACCGCATGACTGACACCACCACCGCAGGCTTACGGAAACCAGACTCCGAGGACGACGGTATGTCGCCGATTGCGCGGTCCGGTGCCGGCGGAACGCTGGCTGAGGCAATCCGTGTCGGACTGGCCGACGAGATCACGTCTGGCGCCCTTGCCCCCGGCACCGAGATCGATGAGCAGGCGGTGGCAGGGCGGTTTGGAGCCTCTCGCACGCCGGTTCGTGAAGCCTTGCGGCAGCTTGCCGCCTCCGGCCTCGTCGTCATCGAACCTCGACGCGGCGTGCGGGTCGCGGCCCTGACCGCCAACGATCTGGGCGAATTGTTCGAACTGATGGCAGAAACCGAAGCCTTGTGCATCCGGCTGGCGACCTATCGGATGACCGCCGTGGAGCGGGTCGCCTTGCAGATGCTGCACCGGCAATCGGCGCCGATTGTCGGGCGGAATGATGTCGATCGGTATGACCAGCACAACCGGGATTTTCACACGTCGATCTACCGGGGCAGCCACAACTCGGCACTCGTCGATCATGCGACCGGTTTGCGTTTGCGGTTGGCGCCGTTTCGCCGGGCGCAGTTTCGTGGCGAACAGCGGCTACAGCAGTCGCATTCCGAACACGAGGCGATCCTGTCGCAGGTGCTACAGGGGGACGGCGAGGCCGCCGGCCGCCTGATGCGCGCCCATATGCTGACCGCGAGCGCAACCTTGGCCGAGTATCTGGTCGCGCCACGAGGCTAAAGCGCAAGGTACGGTGGCATTATGCCGCACACAGCCCAAGCCCCTGAGCAATGCCGGTCATTGACACTCCCGGGAGCCAAGGCTTCCCGCGCTACCGGAAACGGTTATGGTTCCCGAATCACGATTCCGTCCCCTGCCCTTGCGGCCGTCCATCCAGGAGTTTGCCGATGTGTCCCAATAGCGACCACAGCCATCCGATCGCCGTCACCGTGGACGACCACGCGGCTCCAGGCGCCGCTCCGGACGCGACGTTGATCGAGGAACTGGTGGTCGCCAACCAAATCCTGTTCGACCAGGGCGTCGTCGATGCGTTCGGCCACATCAGCGTGCGCCACGACAAGCGGCCGGATCGCTTCCTGTTGGCGCGCAACATGGCGCCCGGCCAGGTCACCGCCGCGGACATCGTCGAATTCACCCTCGACGGCGACCCGGTGAACGCCAACGGCCGCAGGGTTTACCTGGAACGCTTCATCCACGGCGAGATATTTCGAAAGCGTCCCGACGTCATGGCGGTGGTCCACAGCCATTCGCACGCCATCGTACCGCTCACCGTGGTCAAGGGAGTCAGACTCCAGGCCATTTTCCACATGGCCGGGTTTGTCGGCCAGGGCGCCCCGGTGTTCGAAATCCGCGATGCCGGCGGCGATGGCACCGACCTCCTTATCAGCAGCCCGATGCTCGGTGCCGCCCTGGCGCAGCATTTCGACGGCCATGACATCGTGCTGATGCGCGGCCATGGATCGACCGTGGTTGGCGGCTCCATCCGGCAGGCGGTCTATCGCGCGATCTATGCCGAACTCAACGCCCGTTATCAGATCGAGGCGATGCGCATGGGCGAGGTCACCTACCTGACCGAGGCCGAAAGCCGCGCCTGCGTCGCCAACGTGGAGCCGCAGGTGCAGCGCCCGTGGGATTTGTGGGTCGAACAAGCCCGCGCAAAACGGCGGCTCGATCGATAAAGGAGGCCGACTTTGACCGTCCCAACCGCCGGCGTGATCAATGTTACGGAATTGATCGACAACCGGCCGATCTCCGGATTGCAATGGCAGGTATTCCTGCTGTGCGCCTTCGTCGCGTTGCTGGATGGCGCCGACAGCCAGTCGATCGGCGTGGCCGGTCCATTGATCGCCGCTCAGTTCGGCATGCCGATGGGGTCGTTCGCACCGGCGTTCTCCGCCGGTCTGCTGGGAGCAACCATCGGCGCGCTGACCTTCGGCCCACTGGGAGACCGGTTCGGCCGCAAGCGCATGCTGATGATCGCGGTGATGTTCTTTGCCGTGTTCACCCTGCTCACCGCGTTCGCCGGCTCGTTTCACGAACTGCTGGCCGTGCGGTTCCTGGGCGGGATCGGCCTGGGCGGCGCCACGCCCGGCTTCATCACCCTGTCCGCGGAATTCGCCCCCAAACGCAGACGGGCGATGATCGCCAGCGTGTTGTGGGCAGCCTATCCGCTGGGCGCCAGTCTCGGCGGCTTCCTGAATTCGTACGTCATCCCCTTTCTCGGTTGGCAAGCGATCTTCTTCATCGGCGGCGGCCTGCCGCTGTGTGTCGCCGTGCTGCTGGCGGTCCTGCTGCCGGAATCGCCCGGCTATCTGCTGACACGTGGTGACACCTCGTCGCGGGCGCGCGCGATCGTGCGCCGGCTGGATCGCAGCCTGACCGATCCGGCGTTGCGCCTTGTCGTCACCACGGAACGGGTCGTCGGCGCCACGCTGAAACATCTGTTTAGCGATGGACGGGCGACCGGGACGCTGCTGCTATGGGCGATGTTCTTCACCGCGTTCGGCACCACGACGGTCATGGTCCTGCTGACTCCGACCCTGTTCAAAGCGAGCGGCATTCCATTGTCCGCCTCCGCCATGATGATCGGTGTACACAATCTGGTCGGCGTGGCGGGCATGGCCAGCGCCGGCCGCCTGGTGGAGCGTTTCGGGCCGCTGATCCTGGTTCCGGCGCTGTGGATCGGTGCGGCGTTGCTCGCGTTATTGGGGTCGGTGGCGTCGTCGGTGCCGCTCGCCGCGATCTGCATGGCGCTGCTGGGACTGACCGTGTTGCTGGGTGCGTCGGGCGGCATCGCCCTGGCGGCAACGTCCTATCCGACCGCGATCCGCTCCACCGGCGTGGGCTGGGCGATGGGGCTGGGCCGTTTGGGACAGGTGTGCAGCCCGCTGATCGTCGGCGCGATGTTGAGCCTGGGGTGGCAAGCCCCGCGGATTCTGCCTGTCATGGCGCTGTTGCCGTTCCTGGCCGGGCTGTTTTGCCTGGTACGGACGCTTCAGGCCCGCCGAACCGGGGTGGTCGTGGTGGTTTGAGCGGGCAAGCCAACCCCAGCCGGCCGGGACGGACGAGGCCATCCAGTAGCATCAAGTTTTCCGGCGAGAGCGACCATTTCGCCGAAGCTCACGTGCTGACCCTTGATGTCGCACAGCGCTTTTCCTACCGTCGTCCATTGCGAGCCTGTCGGGCATGCTGGCGGGCGGTCATCGTGGCTCGGGCTCACTGGATCTTCTTGATGGGCCCTCCGCGTTACGTGCCCCCTATGGTCTGCTGGCGAGTGGCTTATGGGTGATGACACGAAGTAATCATGGATCGACTCGTCGACACTTGGTGGAACACGGTCATGACGACAGTCGAATATCGGACGTATTGTGCGATGTGCGTGGCCCAGTGTGGGGTGATCGCCAGTGTCGAAGACGGACATTTCACCAGGGTAAGGCCCGACTCGGAGCATCCCAATGGCGGTCTTTGCATCAAAGGCGCCTCCGCGCCGCAAATCGTCTATTCCCCCGATCGCCTGCACACGCCACTGAAGCGGACCCGGCCCAAGGGTGACCCGGACCCGGGATGGTTAGCCATCTCTTGGGAGGAGGCGCTTGACATTGTTACCGCCCGACTTGGCGGCATCAAGGAACAATACGGGGCCGAAGCAGTGGTTTTCGGACGATCGACCCCGGCCGGCAGTGCCGCATCCGATTTCGAGCCGTGGGTGATCCGTCTCGCAAGTGCCTTTGGCACCCCAAACAATCTCTCCACGACGCATATCTGTACATGGAATTCCGTTTACGGCGCGAAGTACACCTATGGGACACCAACACCTGCGCCGGACTATGAAAACACGCAGTGTATCCTGCTCTGGGGTGCCAATCCGCTCGCGACATTTCCGACCGCCGGCGCCCGGATTCTGCGGGCGCGGAAACGGGGCGCCAGGCTGATTGTCATTGATCCGAGGCAACATCGGCTCGCGCGCGAAGCGGATTGGTGGTTGCGGGTCAGGCCGGGAGCCGATGCTGCCCTGGCACTTGGAATGACCCACGTCCTGATTGACGAGAAGCTTTACGATGAGGCTTTCGTCCGCGATTGGACCAATGGCCCGTTTCTTATCCGCGACGATACCGGGCGCCCGCTTGCGGCGCGCGATCTATCCTCTTCGGGTTCGCCAGCTTCCTTCGCCGTCTGGGATCTGGCACGCAACGTCCCCGTCATTCATGATATCGAAACGGGTCGCGTGGACCCCGGGATAACACCCGCGCTGTTCGGCACCTTCGCGTGCCGCCTGGTGGATGGCACCCGGGTGCCCTGCCGTCCGGCCTTCGCGCGTCTCGCGGAGAGGGCGGCGAGTCACGCGCCCGAACAGGCGGAAGATACCACCTGGGTTCCGGCGGAGACCGTCCGCCAGGCGGTTCGAATGTTCATGACCGCGCGGCCATCTTGCTATTTCCCTTGGGCCGGTCTGGAAATGCATGGCAATGCCGCGCAAACCAATCGGGCGATTTCCTGCTTTTACGCGCTGACCGGGCAGTTCGACCAAAAAGGCGGCAATGTGCTCACCGCGACGGCGCCATCCCGTCCAATCCCCGGAAGAGAACTCCTCTCGAAGGAAAAAGCCGCTTTACGGCTGGGTCTGGGCGACCACCCGCTGGGACCGCCGAACGATCCAGGGATCGTGCAGGCCGGCAGGGTCTATGATGCCATCCTGGAAGGCCGTCCTTACAAAATCCGAGCGATGGTGATGTTTGGCGGGGATCCGTTGCTTGGTCAGGGTGATACCGCGCGGGGCAAACAAGCGCTCGAAGCGCTCGACTTCTATGTGCATATGGATTTGTTCGCCAACGCCTCCGCCGCCTTCGCCGATATCGTTTTGCCCGCGGCGAGCTGCTGGGAGTCCGAGGCACTGAAACCTAACTTTGGCGTCAAGGGCACCACGCAGGCCGCGTCAGCCTGGGCTCAGACCAGAAAAGCGGTGGTCCCTCCGGCAGGCGAGGCTCGGCCGGATATGGCGGTGATGTTCGATCTCGCGCACCGTCTGGGTCTCGCGGAACATTTCTTTGGCGGCGACGTGGAAGCCGCATGGAATTACCAGCTTGAGCCGGCGGGATTAACCATGGAGCAACTACGCGCGCACCCGGGCGGGATGGCCGCCAATGTCGTGACCCACCATGCGAAATACGCCGGTATCGACCCGAGGACTGACCAGCCGAGAGGTTTCCCGACACCATCGCGGAAAATCGAACTCTATTCGCCAGCTTTCGCCAATGCCGGCTACGATCCACTGCCAGTCCATGATGTACCAGCCGAAACCCCGCGAGGCGGCACGCCCGAGCCCGGGGACTGGCCGCTGGTGATGACATCATACCGGCTATCGCGACTGATCAATTCAACGAACCGTAATATTCCGCGCTTGCGCGAGGCCGCCCGCGAGCCTTTCGTGGAAATTCACCCCGAAACGGCCGATGACTTTGATATCATTGATGGTGAGTGGGTGGATATCGAAACTCCCGCCGGAAAGGTGCGGCTCAAGGTGAAATTCAACGGAGCACTGCACCCAAAGGTCGTTAGCACGGTCTATGGCTGGTGGCAGCCCTGCCGCGAACTGGACCTACCAGGGTATGATCCATTGGTTTCAAGCGGCTCCAACATCAACCTTATCATCCCCAATACGCGCATTGATCCGATCAGCGCTTCGGTGCCGCTTCGGCCCCAGATGTGCCGCATTTCCAAGGAGACATCATGAAAATACAGACGAAAACCGGGATTATATCAACCGGCTTAACGGCTCACTCCTCGTTCGATCGTAAGCACCAGCGTCAACTCGAACAGAATATTGCAATCGAGAAGGATCATTTATCAGAGGCCGGCAGCGCCACAAAGCCGCCCGGGAACAGATGCTGATCTGCCGGTCGTCATATCCGCCTCAACGACGCCACGAAACGGGAAGGATCGCCGGCGCAACGTTGAAGCACCTGTTCACCGATGGACAAGCATCCGGAACGCTCTTCTGTGGGCGATGTTTTTCCCTGCGTTCGGCACTACCACAGTCATGGTCCTGCTGACCCCGACGCTGTTCCGGGCGAGCGGCGTTCCGTTGTAGGCTCCGCGATGATGATCGGTTTGCACAATCTGGTCGGCGTGGGGGCATGGCCAGCGCCGGTCGCCTGGTGGAGCGTTTCGGGCCGCTGATCGTTGGCGCGATACTAAGCCTCGGTTGGCAAGCCCCGAGGATCCCGGGTGTCATGGCGCTGCTACCGTTTCTGGCCGGGCTTTTCTCCTGGCCCACAGGCTACAGGCGCGCCGAACCCGACTGGTTGCCGTGGCTTGAGAATGAAGCCACACCCATCGTTATCTCACGTGTTTTTAATGGCTCGGAGGCAGACTACCGTAACCAATACAGTAGAATTGGCAAAGTGATTACGGACATCATCGTTGCCATCACGACGGTAGTAGCTGAGCTCTCACCGTAGCTCGTCGTGCCTCGGGCGATCAAAAATGCATTGGCCCCGGTTGGTAATCCGGCGGTCAGAACGGCGACGGCCAGAGCAAGACCGGTAAAGCCCGTTGCATAACACAGCGCTGCCACAAGCAGAGGCATGATCACGAGTTTTAGCAAAGTTCCCGACAGGCACTCACGAATAACCTCCCAACTCATCGCCGGGAGCGAAGCGCCCAGGCAGAACAATCCCAGGGGCGGTGCCGCACGTGCCAGAATATCCAGAAAATCCTGCAGTGGAGCTGGTGTCGAAATGCCTGTAACCCTCCAAAGGAACCCCAATATCACGGTGTTGATGACTGGGTTCTTAAGAAGGCCCCCAATTGTGTCTCTCGCTGTCGTCGTGCTTCCGGTCTGGCGCTTGCCGCTGATCTCCATCAAAACAACGGAGATTGGGATTAATGTTGCCGTGACTACGATGATGCTGACGAGATGGCCTAACCCATCCTTACCCCATAAGGACAAAATCAGGGGTACACCGAGAAATGTAACGTTACCGAATGTTGTGTCCAGCGCGAAGACCGCTCTGTGAGCCAGAGACGAGTCCGCCAACCATCGACCCACCCAAAGAGCAGCGGCGTAAACAAACAGGCAACCGATGAAATAAACGCCACTTACACCAAGCGAAATTTGGAGATCTGCCATCAATTCGAATAATAGAGCGGGAATGGGTACATAGAAGGTAAAGCGGCTCAGGATTGCAGAACCGTTGCTGTCCATGAAGTTCCAGAGGATGGCCGCCTTCCCCAAAGCGATGATCGCGAACAATGGAGCACAATACTGATAATCTGCAGCATCTCGGTTTTCCTCGTACGACAGACCTCAATGAGCGCCCGCCGCTGACATGTTCCATATCGCCCCCTGTCCCGGCGGGACGCAGAAGCCGCACGCTATGCCCACAGTATTCTCTCTGTCGTCACCGCGTTAACTGCGTTTGAAATGGCGGCCCCATCTTCCGTCGCAGCTTTGGCGATACGGGCCATTCTGTCCTGCACATTTCCCGCATCGTTCTGCACAAAACGATCGCCGCGACCGGGAGGGTATCAAGAGATAGATGATGCAGCGGGTTAGGTGCGGAGTACTTTGCGATAAGCTGCCGGCGTAGTGCCGCAGTGTTGCTTGAATAGCCGGGTCATATGTTCCTGGTTGGCGAACCCGCAAGCCAATGCGACCTCGACGACGCTGGTATCAGTTTCGCGCAGCAACCGCTTGGCGCGCTCTATTCTCAATTGCATAAGATATTGATGTGGCGCCTTGCCGATCGTTACGCGGAATTGGCGCGCGAAATGGCTGGGGCTCAATCCGATAGCACCTGCGATCGCCGGGAGATCAATTGAGCGTTCAAGATTCGCCTGCATGAAGTCGATGGCATTATTCAGCGGGCCGCCCGTCAGGCTCGCGGACGTGTCTCCGGAGCGCGACGCAGGTGACGCTGAGGAATGCCGTTGAACCAGCCGGGCTGCAATCGCACGCGCAAGATAGTCAACATAAGGAGTTGCCGAGGGGTTCTCGTCGTACCGAGCGTCGCGCACCCCGAGCATCAGGTATTCGATAAGAGGATCGCTGTCGCCGAGACACGGTAGTATCTCAATATGAGACGGGTCGCCGGCCAGCATGGTCCCTGCGACCTCTTCGAGCACGGCGCGACGAAGATACAGATGAAGCGTATGCAAAGGCTCGCCAAGCCGGACGCGAAAATCCATGCCACCTGGCATCATGGTCTTGCCGCCCGGCGGAATAAGACGACTGTCTTCACCTTTGGGGATTCGCCAATGGACAGTCGCAGGTCCGTCGAGGTGAAGCACAATAAGCTGGTCGTCGACAGCATTGAAAAATCCCTCGTAAGGGACTTCGCGTTGCACCGATGCATGCAACGAGGACCACCCTCGCGTATCGCTTGATACGCTGATCTCGAACCCGGATTGTAACAAAATTCTGTGGGTCTCGTGAACGGTAAAGCCGTCAGAAGCACCGGGCATCGCCGCCCCCTTTGAATTATAGCCGAACGAAACTTTCGCTATCGGGGGTCACCCGCTCAATTTGTTCAAGATCGTACGCTCAGCCCGATTAACAAAGGTGGGCGCCGACAATGCATGAAACGGTTGGTTGGCTGACCCTTTACAGCCGCGTCAGGGCGCCCGATTTGCGGCCTCATGCGACACTTTCAGCGATTTTCATGGATTTGGCTACATCCAGTTTCTTTCGCCTTTCGCCGGCCTGGCGTCGGCGAGACCGGGTGAGCAGACCCGGGCGCAATGTTGGGTCCGGGGTGGCAAGCCTCTGGAATCCCGGGTGTCGTGGCACTGATCGCAGCCCGTGCGCTTTTCGAACCACCGCGGGCTGCCTTCACGATCAAGCGTGACGGCCGGGTGTCCGCGACCTATATACTGCCCCGACCTGACGAAAGCGCATGAATGACCGACCCCGACGCCGAGATTGCCCGCCGCCGCACCTTCGCGATCATCTCGCATCCTGACGCCGGAAAAACTACCCTGACGGAGCATCTGCTGCGCGAGGGCGGCGCCATCCAGCTTGCCGGCAACGTGCGGGCGAAGGGTGAACGGCGGCGCACGCGCTCCGACTGGATGGGGATCGAACGCGACCGTGGCATTTCGGTCGTCACCTCGGTGATGACGTTCGAATACAAAGGCTGCGTCTTCAACCTGCTGGACACGCCGGGCCACGAAGACTTTTCCGAGGACACCTACCGCACGCTGACCGCCGTGGATGCCGCCGTGATGGTGATCGACGCCGCGAAAGGTATCGAGGCCCGCACCCGCAAGCTGTTCGAAATCTGCCGCCTGCGCGACATCCCCATCATCACCTTCATCAACAAAATGGACCGCGAGGCCCGCGACCCGATCGAGTTGCTGGACGAGGTCGCCTCCACCCTGGCGCTCGACACCTGCCCGGTGACCTGGCCGATCGGCCGAGCTTCGGAGTTCGCCGGGACGTATGATTTGCGCACGCGGAAGATGCACCTGATCAATGAACTCCCGCAGTCCGATCCGCGCATGCTGGCGGTGGCGGATGAGGTCGATCTGATCCGCTCCGCCCTGCCTGAATTCGATCTGGAAAGCTTTAACGCGGGCCATTTGACGCCGGTCTATTTTGGCAGCGCGATCAAGGATATCGGGGTTCGCGATCTGCTGGACGGGCTGGCGGACTACGGGCCTCAGCCGCGCGCGCAACCCGCCGATAAGCGGATGGTCGAGGCGACGGAACCCGGCCTGACCGCTCTGGTGTTTAAGATTCAGGCCAACATGGACCCGAACCATCGCGACCGGATCGCCTTCGCCCGCGTCTGCTCCGGCCGGCTGGTGCGCGGCATGCGCCTGAAGCAGGTGCGGACTGGTAAGTCGATCCCGCTGCACGCGCCGCAGTTCTTCTTCGCCCGCGAACGCGAAATCGCAGATGAGGCGTTTGCTGGGGACGTGGTCGGTATCCCGAACCATGGCACGCTGCGAATCGGCGACACCCTGACCGAGGGCGAGGACATCCAGTTCACCGGCGTCCCCTACTTTGCCCCCGAAATCCTGCGCCGGGTCCGGCTGGATGACGCCATGAAGGCCAAAAAGCTGCGCCAGGCGCTGGTGGAACTGGCCGAGGAAGGTGTCGTGCAGTTATTCCGTCCGCAAGATGGATCGGCCCCTCTCGTTGGCGTCGTCGGCACGCTTCAGCTAGACGTCCTACAGGCTCGGCTTGGGGCGGAATACGGCGTGGGAATCGGATTCGAGGCGTCGTCGTTCTCGCTGGCGCGCTGGATTTCGTCGTCGAACAAGGCGGCGCTGACGAAATTCATCGCGGACAACCGGAATGCGATGGCGGACGACGTCGATGGCGATCCGGTTTTCCTGTCCACGTCGACGTTCATGATGCGGCGCGCGGAAGATCTGGCCCCAAGCCTGACGTTCCGGGATATCAAGGATACCCACGCCGACAAGGTGGCGGCGTAAGACATAAGGCCGTCAACCGATAATGGATCGACCCACAAGCCGCCCGCGTTGGCACAGCACGGACGGCCCTCCTGGTCAGGCCTCGATCAGAATGGCAGTTTACCGATCCGCGGGCGGGTGAAGGACGGGGTCGCTCGCGTCGGGATAATATCCGGGCCGGTGCCCGAACGCGCTGTACTGGTCGCCCGTATGACGGGCCTGAGTGCAGGCGGTGATCAACGGTAAGGCTGCGGAAAGCGCGGCCATGGTCAGCAAAAGCCGGGCTGTTTTGCACATATGATTGGCCTTTCGGGTGACTCCGATCAACCGTACAGGTCACCCCGACCGCGACAGTTACAAGTCGCAACTTGTTGATATAGAATGAAATTGATTTCACCCGGATATTTGAGCGGCGTCGTATCGGACCCGTTCTTGTCCTGGTATCGCATCAGGGCGATACCATTTCATCATCGTCATGGCCCGGTTGAACCTCGTCCGGGCCGCCCATGACTCGACGGTGCCGCGATAGTTGGCCCGGACAAGCCGGGCCGTGACGAAATGGGTAGTCTGGCGGCCGATTCGCCTGTCTCTTGGGCGTCGCCTACGCTGGACGCTATTTGTTGCCGCTGACCTTGTCGGCGGTATGCGCAATGCCTCTGCCGGCGGCGCTCAGATCCTCACCCACTCCATGCACGGTGTTGCATGCGCTGAGAATCGGCGCCACCGTGAGCAGCAGAACCGCCAGAACCCGCCAGAATTTTACGTCGACTCGCACGATGGTATCCCTTTGCATCACACTGTGCCGCGGGTGCTATCCAAGCCCCGGGACGTTGGCAACCCGCACGAAAAGCGGCTGGTCGCGTGTCTTGGCATTCGCGCTTCGATGCGGTTGACTCCGCCCCGCATCAGGGAAGGACTACAGCATGGCCGGGCTCTATTACGAACAGTTCTCGGTGGGCCAGGAGTTCGCCCATCCCTGGACACGAACGGTCAGCGAGATGGACAACACTCTGTTCAGCGCGTTGACCATGAACGTCCAACCGCTACACCTTGACGCGCACTTCGCCGCCGAAACCGAGTTCGGCCAGCGCCTGGTCAATTCAATCTTCACCCTCGGCCTGATGGTGGGCATGAGCGTGAACGACACAACATTCGGCACCACCGTCGGCAACCTGGGCTTCACCGAGATGAGATTTCCGAAACCGGTCTTTCACGGCGACACGTTAAAGGCCCGGACCAAGGTGCTGACCATGCGGGAAAGCCGCTCCCGCCCCGATGTTGGCATTGTCGAATTCGAACACACGGCCTGGAATCAGCTTGACGAGATGGTGGCCATTTGCACCCGGCAGGCGATGATGCGAAAGCAGCCGGCATGAACAAGCCACCGCGACAAAAGTCCGAAACGAAAACGCCCGCCGAACTGGCACGCGCGGCACGAGAGGCTGCGGCGTTGCGCGCCAATCTGCTGAAGCGGAAGGATCAGGCTCGGCAACGCGAATCCGCCAAGCCGAAACAGGACCAGTAGCTGAATCAAAAACGCCCCGGTCTGACGACCGGGGCGTTTTATCAAAGCAAGGCGTTAGCGAATTAGGCCGCCTTGGAGAGCGAGCCAACCGCAACGGAGATGCGGGCGGTGATCGGGGCCAGAGCTTCCTCGGTCAGCTTGCGCGACGCTTCGGTCAGCTTGGTCGTCTCGGCCATCGCCTTCGTGACGGCGGACTTGCTGTAAGCGGTCTGCAGTTCGATGGCTTCCTTGACCGACTTAACGGACGAGAGCGCCTTGAATGCCGCGACGGACTCTTCCAGCGAAGCCTTGGCGGATTCGGCGAACTGCTTGTTCAGCTCTTGCACGCCAGCGGCCCAGATCTTGCTGGAAGCGGTGATGGCTTCGAGGTTGTCTTTGCCAACGGCGACGAAATCGATTTTGCTGTTCAACATGGTTTTCAGTCCTTCTGTGAGGGTAGGAAGCGCCAACATGGCGGGTGGGAAGATAACCGGCGCCGTAACCGCGGGCGTCGATATGGGGGCGGTCACCACAACGGGTTCGGCAGCGACTTCTGCCGGTACGACAAACGTCTCGGCGACCAATGTCTCGGCGACGGGCGTCTCGGCGACTGGTGCCGGAGCGACCGTTTCGATCACCGGTGCGGCTGCCGGTGGCGCTACCGCGACAGGTTCCGGCGCGACTTCGACTGGCGTCGGGGCAGTTTCGGCGATGACGGGTTCGGCTGCGGCCGGTGCAGTTTTGGTCACTGCGGGAGCGGTGACACTCGCCCGGTAGGGAGCTGCCGAGGTCGGCTTTTTGCTCATCAATCTGTCTCCTGTCAGAGGAAAAGGCCCGGATAGCGGCACCAGATCCTTGCCTCGGGAAGTCCCAGCCAGCGAATTGCTGCACTGCACAAACAGGGATTTAAGGCGGGGGCCTCGAACCGTCAAGGAGAAAATGGTGCAGCGCACAATTTTCATAAAATGGCCGATGACGCGTGCGATTGCGCTCCGTCAGCGTAGCGTTCAGCCGCCCAATCCACCTGTCCTCGCCAACCCGCACGCCGGCTCGGTCAGGCTTCCCGGCGCCGGAACCGACGCCCGCATGACGGGCAACTGAGCGGTAACGGCCTACAAAAACGAAATCGGGTCCACGTCCACATCCACCCGCCCGCCCCGTGGCACCTTCACCGCCGCCAGCCAACTCCGCAAAATCGGCTGGATCGCCACATCCCGCCGCACCTTCAGCAGCAACCGCCGACGGTGCCGGCCCCGCAGCAGAGCCATCGGCGCCGGTGCCGGACCCAGCACCACCACCCCGTCGCCATGCGGCGCCGCCCAGCCCAGATCCCGTGCCACCGTATCCGCCAGGATCGCCGTATCCGCGCTGACGATCAGGGCGGCCAGCCGTCCGAACGGCGGCCACTCGCCGTCGCGCCGACTGTCGGCCTCGCTTTCCATGAATGCGTCCAGATCGCCCTGTAGCAGAGCCTGCATCACCGGGTGATCCGGGATGAACGTCTGCAACATCACCCGCCCCGCCGCCTCGGCCCGCCCTGCCCGGCCGGCCACCTGATGCAGCAACTGCACCGTCCGCTCCGACGCCCGCAGTTCCCCCCCCGCCAGTCCCAGATCGGCATCGACCACCCCGACGAAGGTCAGATGCGGAAAGTGCCAGCCTTTCGCGACCAGTTGCGTGCCGATGATCAGGTCCACCGAACGTTCCTCGATCGCATGCGCGGCGGCGGCGGCGGCATGCGGGCCGGCGATGGTGTCGCTCGCCATGATCAAACGCCGAGCATCCGGGAACACCAGGGCGGCTTCCTCCGTGATGCGTTCGATGCCGGGACCGACCGGCGTCAAACTGTCCGCCGCCTTGCACTGCGGGCATTCCGGAGGGATCGGCACGGTGTGGCCGCAATGATGGCACAGAAGCTGGCTGCGGGTGCGGTGCTCCACCAGCCATGCGGTGCAATGCGGACACTGCATCCGGTGCCCGCAACTGCGGCACAGCGTCAGCGGGGCGTAGCCTCGGCGGTTCAGGAACAGCATCGCCTGCTCACCGCGCGCCAGTGTTTCCCGCACCGCCTGGATCAATGGGGGTGCGAGGAACCGGCCGCGATCCGGTGGATTTTCCCGCAGGTCGATCAGATCGATCCGCGGCATCGAGGCGCCACCGTGCCGGCGGGCCAGCCGCAGATGCTGGTAACGGCCAGCCTCCACATTCACCACGGTTTCCAGGCTGGGCGTCGCCGACACCAGGACAGCCGGCGCACCGGCAAACCGAGCGCGCACGACCGCCATGTCACGGGCGTTATAAACGACGCCATCCTGCTGTTTGAAGGCAGACTCGTGCTCCTCATCGACGATGACCAGACCGAGGTCCGGGAACGGCAGGAACAGAGCCGACCGCGCGCCGACGACGACCGGCGCCTTGCCCTCAGCTACCGCCTGCCAGGTGATCTTGCGCAGTCGCGACGCCAGATCGGAGTGCCAGACGGCCGGTGCCACGCCAAACCGGCGTTGAAACCGCTCGATCCATTGGGAGGAGAGCGCGATTTCGGGCAACATCACCAACGCCTGACGGCCCTCGCGCAAGCACGCGGCGACGGCCTCCAGATACACCTCGGTCTTGCCGGAGCCGGTGACGCCATCCAGCAAGGTGACCGAAAATGCCCGATCAGCGACCACCTTTCGCAGCCCGGCCGCAACCTCCAACTGCTGGCCGGACAATCCGGGACCGGGATGATCGGGATCGGGCCACTGGAACGGCGCCCCGGCGGCGGCGGTTTCCGCGACCACCAAACCCGCCTCGATCATCCCGCGCAGCACCGCGCTGCTGGCGTCAGACTCTCGCAACAGGTCGGCGGCTAATCGGGGCTCCTGACGGGCCAGCACATCCAGGACGCGCTGCCTTGGTGGGGTGAGACGCACGACAGGCAAAGGATCGGCACGCCGGTATTGCACGACAGGGCGCATGCCGCCGCCGGAGATGACCCGCAGCGCCATTTGCATCACCTCGCCGGGGGGTGACAGCGTGTAGGCAGCGATCCAATCGATAAAACGGCGCAGCGACTCGCCCATCGGCGGCGTGTCCAAAATCCCGATCACGGCTTTCAGCTTGTGCGAGGGCACCGCCGCGCCGGCCGGCGCGTCCCAGACGACGCCCACTTCCTCGCGATTATTCAACGGAACCAGCACGACATCGCCGGGTTTCGGCTGCATCCCGGGGGGCACGCGATAGTCGAACGGGCCTGCGAACGGATACGGCAACAGCACCGGCACACGGTGCTCCGGCGGAAACCCGAGGTTCAGATGGGGGAGTGACAACCTATATAACCGGCGTTATCGCGATCTTTCGAAACCCTGACTTACCCGCAAAACGGAGCGTTGGCATGAAATTCTTTATCGATACCGCTGATCTGACGGAAATCCGGTCCCTTGCCAGCAGCGGTCTGCTGGACGGCGTGACCACCAACCCGTCGCTGATCGCCAAGAACGGCGGCGTGTTCGCCAAGGTGATCGCCGAAATCTGCGAGATCATTCCCGGCCCGGTCAGCGCCGAAGTCGCCGGCACCGAGTACGACCAGATCATGGCCGAGGCCAAGGTGCTGCGCAAAATCGCCGACAACGTGTGCATCAAAGTGCCGTTGACCATGGACGGGCTGCGCGCCTGCAAGCATCTGAGCAACGACGGCACGATGGTGAACGTGACGCTGTGCTTCTCCGCCGCCCAGGCACTGCTGGCCGCGAAAAGCGGCGCGTCCTTCATCAGCCCGTTCGTCGGCCGGGTGGACGATATCGGCTGGGATGGGATGCAACTGATCTCCGATATCGTCGATATCTATAATAACTACGACTTCAAGACCGAGGTTCTGGTAGCGTCGATCCGTGGCCCGAACCATGTGATCGAGGCGGCGAAGATGGGTGCCCATGTGGCCACGCTGCCGCCGGCCGTGTTGCGCTCGCTGTTCAATCACCCGCTGACCGACAAGGGCCTGGCGACGTTCCTGGCGGACTGGGCGAAGACGGGTCAGTCGATCGTCTGAACTTCACTTGCCGCGGGATCGCATGCGCGAGCCCGCGGCGGTGCGCCGCCGAGGGCGGCTCAGCGCAGGATCATGTCGTGACCCGAATCGTCCCCAAAACCAGCAAGGCCGATATCGATCCGGCCTATCATCACGTTGTGGACGGCGTGATGGAGGTGTTTGGAGCGGTGCGTGGGCCATTCAGTATTCTGCTGCACAGCCCTGCCCTGGCGGAACTGGCGCTGCCGCTGGTGCCTTTCATCCGTGAACACTCCGTCGTGCCTGATTCGCTCCGCATGGCTGGCGTCCTCGCTGCCGTGCGGGAGCGGGAGGCTAAGTATGTATGGGCCGCTCAGGTCGGTTACGCCCGCAGAGTGGGGATACGGGAGGATCTGATCGATTTGCTGCGCGCCAAGGGCGATGCGGCTGGCTTACCCGAGGACGAGCGCGACGTGATCGACTACGCTCGCCAGTTGATGCGCACCAACCGGGTGGATCAGGCGTTGTTTGACAGGCTGAACGCACAATTCGGCCCGCAATGGATGGTCGAGATGACCGCCTCGATGAATTTCTACGCCTTTCTGGCCGGCATGACGAATGCGTTCGACGTGCCGGCGACGGAGGGATTGGACAAGCTGCCGGAGTAGCCGCAAACGGGACGGAACCCTGCGTAGTCCGCTGGGTCTATCTGTTGGCCAAACCGGCCCGGTCATGTTCTATGCCGGGGTCGCCTGTTTGGCCGTCCCGGGCAACCTGAGGGCGCGGGGTGGAAGGCCTGGAGGCAGCCGTTGGAGTGAGCCACCCATGACCAAACACCTGCATCTCAATCTGTTCATTCATGGCCGCGGCCACCATGAGGCATCCTGGCGGCATCCGGGCGCCTCGACGCTGCCGCTGACCGATATTCGTTACTACGCCGAATGCGCGCGCATTGCCGAGGCCGGGTTGTTTGACTCGATCTTCCTGGCGGACTCGCTGGGGGTGGGTGACGATGTGGCGAGCGCGCCGCGCACCTGGCTGGAGCCGGTCACGACACTGGCGGCACTGGCCGGGGCAACCAACCGGATCGGGCTGATCGCCACCTGTTCCACCACCTACACCGAACCGTTCAATCTCGCTCGGCAGTTCGCCTCGATCGACCATATGTCGAACGGGCGGGTTGGCTGGAATATTGTTACGACATGGCTGGCGACGGCGTCGGGGAACTATGGCGGCGCGGGACCGCTGAGCCATGCCGAACGGTACGAGCGCGCGGAAGAATACATGCGCGTGGTGAGCGGATTGTGGGACAGTTGGTCCGACGATGCGATCCTGGATGACCGCGCCACCGGCGCATATGCCAGGACGGACGGCATCCGGGCGCTGAACCATGCGGGGCGGTTTTATCAGGTGACCGGGCCGCTGAACCTGCCGCGTTCTCCGCAAGGACGGCCGGTCTTCGTCCAGGCAGGGTCGTCGGAAACCGGGCGCCGGTTCGCCGCGCGATACGCCGAGGCGGTGTTCACCGCCCAGATGGAAAAAGCCACGGCGAAGGATTTTTATGCCGACCTGAAGCGGCTCGTGGTCGAGGAAGGCCGCAAGCCCGAACATGTGCTGATCTTGCCGGGATTGAGTCCGGTGATCGGCGGCACCGAGGCCGAGGCTCAGCGGATCGCGCGCGAGCTGAACGACCTCAGCGACCCCGAGGTCGGCCGCAAGCGCCTATCCGGACGGTTCGGCGGCCACGATTTCTCGCATTTGCCGTTGGACAAGACATTGTCGCCGGAAGACTTCCCCGACCCCGGCACGGTGGAAGCGGCACGCAGCCGGACAGAGGTCATCATCGGCCTGGTGCGCCGGGAAAAGCCGACCTTGCGGCAGTTGCTGGGCTATCTCGCCGGCGCGCGCGGCCATTTCGTGACCGCGGGATCTCCGGAACAGATCGCCGATCTGATCGAGGACTGGTTCCGCGATGGGGCGGCCGACGGGTTCAACGTGATGCCACCGGTGTTGCCGTCGATGCTGGAGGTGTTCGTCGCCGAAGTGGTGCCGCTGTTGCAACGGCGCGGTTTGTTTCGGACAGAGTATGATGGCGATACGCTGCGGGCGCTGTACGGGTTGCCGCGTCCGGATGTGCGGTTCCATGCCGGGGCGAATGAGGCGCTGCAAGGGGGCGCCTCGACGTAACGCGGTCGGCGGCGGTTAGATTTTAGGCTTGGGGGCGATCTTCTGCGTGAAGCCTTCCTGCGCGCTCTGGTCGCGGGCGAGGCGATCGGCGTACGCGCTATTTTGGTTCATGCGATCTCCCCCGAGGCGAAGGCTTTCTATGAGCGGCACGGGTTCAAGGCGTCGCCGGTTGATCCCATGATGCTGATGGTTACGCTTGCGGAGGCCGAGCGGGCGTTGATTGTCGGCAGTTAGCCGTGCGGTGACATTGCGGTTGGACATCGTATCGTTAAACGCCGATACTCAAGCACGATCTGCTGCGCTGAAAGAAAACCAAGGAAGTTACCACGCTGACGAACGCCGACCCTCGTCTTACGATTATCAAGGCCGTTATCCAGTCCGCGGACGGCATCAAACGTATGGTTCTCGCCACCAGTAAAGGTCATCCGGCTCTGTCTGGTGTCGATGAGTGCCTGGGGGCGGCTCCGGGCTCCGATTATATAAGCGATGGCGCCGTCAGGGCCGAAGCCGGCTTCCGGGTTGCCCAAGAAATGAAGGAAATGGGATTCATAGAGGTTCGCGTTGACGATATGCCGCACGGGAGTGCCGCTCATAAGGCCAAATTCTTCCAGTTTCCACCGATCTGATGCAGATGACGTCCGCACCTCCGCAACCCGGAATTTTGGCGCCCCCAGCGGTAAGGGCGCAGGAAACCGAACGAAGCGGCCAGCTTACAAATCGTGCCCCGAGTACGAACAGTTAAAGCTCTTATTACACAACGGGAAGTCGGCAACGATATTGCCCTCGATCACCGCCTCCAGCAGCGGCCATTGAAACCATGACGCGTCGCGCAAGTGGCACCGTTCAACGACGCCATTGACGATGCGGACCCACACCAGCACATCACCGCGGAAGGCTTCGACGACGGCCACGCCCTCTCCGTCTGTCCCAACAATGTCGGTCGCTATCGCCCCGTCCGGCAGATCACGTAACAACTGATCCAGCAACGACAGGCTCTCGCCGATTTCCTTGATCCTGATCCACACCCGCGCGTTGACGTCGCCATCCTGCCGCACCGGCACCTCGAATTTCAGCGTGTCATACGGCGCATACGCCAAATCCCGCCGCGCATCGAAATCCCGTCCCGACGCGCGTCCCACATAGCCCCCGGGAGCAAACCGTTTCGTCAACGCCGCTCGCAGTATCCCGGTGCCAACCGTCCGGTCCTGCAACGACGGTGTGTCGTCATAGAGCCGCTCCAAGCGAGGCATGGCCGCCCGAACACCATCCAAAACCGTGCGCAACTGTTCAATTTGTTCGGGACCGATATTGACCGTCACGCCGCCGGGAACGATCCGATCCATCATCAGCCGATGTCCGAAACAATCGACACACATCCGCAGCACCCGCTCGCGCAGAATCGCGCAATGCGCCAGCATGATCGCGAATGAGGCATCGTTGCAGATCGCCCCGAAATCGCCGATGTGGTTGGCGATCCGCTCCAATTCCGCCATCACCGCTCGCAGCCAGACCGCCCGCAACGGCACCGCGACCCCAAGCGCACTTTCGACCGCTCGGGAGAATGCCAACGCATAGGCAACCGTGCTGTCACCCGACACGCGCCCCGCCAAACTGGCGGCTCGGGCCAGCGGCGCGCCGGTCATCAGCAGATCGACGCCCTTGTGGACGTAGCCCAGCCGCTCCTCTAACCGCACAACGGTTTCGCCGTCGCAGGTGAAACGGAAATGCCCGGGCTCGATGATTCCGGCGTGGACCGGCCCGACGGGGATTTGGTGCAACGCACCGCCCTCGACCGGGAGGAACGGATACGACGCGGCGGGTGGCTGCGCCTCACCCCAGCGGCCGTGATCCAGCCATGGGCGGGTGTCGGTCAGTCCATCCGCCTTTAACCCGAACAGGTCGCGCATCGTGCGTTCCAGCCGGATCGCCGGGGCATGCCGGGCGCCAACCGAGGGAAAATGGTTGGCCTGGCAGACAATACTCAGAACCGCCGCGTCAGGGACGCCGTCACCGAGCAGCGCCATGTGCGCGACGCCCGGTTCCCCCCAGAGACTGAGCAAGGTCAGACTGCCGTCAGCCAGCCGGTCAATGGCCTGCTGCCAGACCGCGGCCTCTACCCAAACGCGCGGCCATGGGCAGTGGGACGCGACCCGTTCATTCGAGGCGATCAGGTCAGCGAGGGTCGATATCGGGGCGCTGTCGGAGGCTGCGGTCATGTGCTGACCCCTTCCGTGCAGAGAACGAGCGGAGCTCCGACAGGCTGTCCCCTGGCTGGACCAGTCAAGAATTTTGAACCACAGATGCACACAGATGCACACAGATAAGAATGATTAAAAAACGATAATAGAAACCCGATCGGACGCCGATAGTAATAGCCGATTATCCGATCAAAATCCCTGAATGTCTGATCTGTGTGCATCTGTGTGCATCTGTGGTTCAAAATTTTTGCTGTCGTCCCCTGCTCAGGCGACCGAACAATGGCCAGGGCCGTTTGGTATGTTCGGCTCATCCCAGTAACGCCGCGACATGCTGGAACCACGCGACCAAAGGGGGCGGCAGCCAAATCCCGGCCATCAGCACCAGCGCCAGATGCGCGAACAGGGGGATGTACGAGGCATGCACGCGCCCGATTGGCCCCTTGACCGGCCCGAACGCCACATCCGTCATGCGCAACAGCAAAGCACCGAACGCCAGCAGCAGTCCGGCAACCAGCAACACCGCCAGCACTGGCGCCCGCGCGAACGTCGAGGACACGACGAGGAACTCACTGGTGAAGACCCCGAACGGAGGCAATCCGATGATCGCCGCGACACCGGCCACCAGACCCCAGCCCAGCAAAGGGTGGCTCTCGGTCAGGCCGCCGATGCCGTCGATGCGTTGGGTGCCTTTGACCTGCGTGATGTGGCCGACCGAGAAGAAGATCGCCGATTTCGTCAGGCTGTGCATGGTCATTTGCAACAACCCGGCGAAATTGCCCAGCGGGCCGGCCATTCCGAAGGCGAACACGATGATACCCATGTGCTCGATAGACGAGTATGCAAACAGCCGTTTGATGTCGCGCCGCCGGTACAGCATGAATCCGGCGAAGATCAGTGAAAGCAGCCCCAGCCCGATCATCAGCGGTCCCGGCGCGATGGCATGCGGATTGGCGGCGAGCAGCACCTTGAACCGCAGCAGCGCATACAAAGCGACGTTCAGCAGGAGCCCCGACAACACGGCGGAGATCGGCGTCGGCCCCTCGGCATGCGCGTCAGGCAACCATGCGTGCAGCGGCGCCAGACCGACTTTTGTTCCGTAACCCAGCAGCAGGAAAATGAACGCAATGTTCAACAAAGACGGATCGAATTGCGGCGCGTACAGCAACAGATTCGTCCAAATCATCGCATCCAGCCCCTCGCCCACCACGGGCCGGGCGGCGAGGTAAACCAGGATGGTGCCGAACAGCGCCAACGCGATGCCGACGCTGCCGAGGATGAAGTATTTCCAGGCGGCTTCAAGTGCCTCGGCCGTCCGATAGATGCCGACCATCATCACCGTGGTCAGCGTGGCCAGTTCCACCGCAACCCACATCAGGCCGATGTTGTTGGCGAGCAGTGCCAGATTCATGCCGAACAGCATCAACTGGAACATCGCGTGATAGAAACGAAGATGCAGCGGCGTCAGCCGGCCGGTTTCCAGTTCATGCCCGATATACGATGCGCTGAAGGTGCTGGTGGTGAAGCCGATGAAGCAGTTCAGCAGCACAAAGACGATGTTGAGGTCATCGACCAGCAGATACGGCCCGGTCGCCGGCCGGTCCCACAGCAGGGTCAGCGCGAACAGCAGCGACGCTAAACTGGCGATCATGTTCAACGCCGCGCCAAGCCGGTAGCTCGGCAGCACAGCCAGGATCGCTGCTGCGACCAGAGGAGTCAGGAGGATGGCGGCGACGGGATCGGGCATCAGTCCTGCCCCCCGCGCGACCGGTCCAGAGCACTCACATCGACCGTGTCGAACCGTTCGCGGATGCGGAACAGGAACACGCCGATGACGATAAACGCGATCAGGATGGAGAACGCGACACTGATCTCCACCACCAGCGGCATCCCCCGGGCGCCGGTCGCAGCGAGGTTGATGCCATTCTCCAGAGACATGAACCCGACCACCTGACTGATCGCGTTGCGGCGGGTGACCATCATCAACAACCCGATCAGCACGACCGACAGCGCCAACGCGATGTCCTCGCGCGCCACCGGGTCGGCATTGGCGGTGACCGGCAGCATGACCACCAGCGACAACGCAACCAATGCGATGCCAGCCAACATGGTCAGGCCGATGCCGCCGACAGTCTCGATCTCCCGGTGCATGCCCATTTTGAACACCATGTGGCGCAGGGAATACGGGATCAGGATGGCCTTGAATCCGAGGGCGATGGCGGCGGTGATGTAAAGATGCGGCGCCTGCTGAATATGCGCCTGCCACGCGACCGACAGCGCCAGCACGAACGCGTGCAGGCCCAGCACATGCAGCAAGGCGGTCAATCGGTCCTGATACAGCATCATCAAGCTGACCAATACCAGGCCGCCCGCCAGCATGTGGGCGATATCGAATGACAGAGTGTGCGCGGCGATCGATTGCATCACATGCCTCGCGAAACGAACAGCAGCAGCACGCCCAGCAACCCGAGCATCAGGGCGGCGCCGAGGAAGTTGGGCACCCGGAAGACGCGCATTTTGGCAACCGATGTCTCCGCGATGCCCAGGGCCACGCCACCCACGGCCATTTTCGCTAACCATGCGACCGCGCCCATGGCATCCGGTACCAGTGCCCCGGGACCGTTCGCCATGCCAACCGGACAGAACACGCAGGCGATCATCGCGAGGTACAGAGTCAGTTTCAACGCTGCCGAAAGTTCGATCATCGCCAAATGGCGGCCGGAGTATTCCAGCACCATCGCTTCGTGCACCATCGTCAGTTCCAGATGGGTCGCGGGGTTATCCACCGGCACGCGGCCGTTCTCGGCCATCGCCACGATCAGCAGTGCCACCAGCGCCAGCGCCAGGGAGACGCGCAGACCGACCTGCCCGTTCAGCATGAATTCCGCGATAGTCGAAAGTTGAGTCGAGCCGGCAATCAATGCGACCGAAAACACGATCATCAGCATCGCCGGTTCGGCCATCGACGAGATCATCATTTCTCGCGAAGAACCAATACCGCCGAAGCTGGTGCCGATATCCATTCCGGCCAGCGCCAGGGCAAACCGCGCGCTGCCCAGCAAGGCGGTGATGGCGATCAGGTCGCCCGACCAACTGAACATCAGATTGGCCGCGAAGGTGGGGATCAGCGCGGCGGCGACCCAGGTGGCGGCGAACACGAAATACGGTGCAACACGGAACAGCCACGAGGCATTTTCGGCAACCAGCGCCTCCTTGCCCATCAGGCGGCGGAGATCGCGATACGGCTGGATCAGCGACGGGCCCCGGCGGCGTTGCAGGCGCGCTTTGACCTTGCGAACAAGGCCCGTCAGCAGCGGCGAGACTGCCAGGATCAGCGTCATTTGGATAAGCTGCGCCCACAGCGCCCAGATCATTGCCATGGATGGCCGCTTTCGGGGGCTGGCGGAATTGGGCTGCGGGTCAGCATTCCAGCGGATGTTAGAGGGACGTGGCAGAGGTCTCCCCACCCGTCATGGCCCGGCTTGTCCGGGCCACCTACGCGTTGACGGT
>CAIZFE010000085.1 GCA_903932145.1 uncultured Rhodopila sp.
CCAACAACAGCCCATCGACCACTCTTCGTGGTCTAACAGGTTCATGTTGCTTCGAGAAGCGCCAACTCGGCGTGAGCCGGAGAAGGTAGTCTAAGAGACGAACCGAAGCAAGTGGTCCAGTCCGTCTCGGTGAAACGGCTTCTAGGCCCATGCATTCCGAGCGTCAAGCAGGTTTTTTCGCACAATCGTCATTTAGTCGATTCGCCAGTTTTGAAACCACTCGACAAACCGCGGAATCCCTACCGAAAGCGGGGTTGTCGGCGCGTAACCGGTCAGTGCGCCAATCGCTTCGACCGAGGCGAAAGTCGCCTCCACGTCCACCGCGGGCCGGGGTGCGGAACGAATAATCGCTTTGCGGCCCAAAGAATCTTCCAACAGACGTACCATTTCCCGCACCTCCTCCACGCGATGGTTCCCGATATTCAGGATGCGGGGGACGGATGTATCCTGCGGCGGCCGATCGAGGCTTCCCAGGATCCCGGCGACGATGTCATCGACATAGGTGAAATCGCGGCGCAGCCGTCCCTCTTCGTATAAGGTGATCGGCTCTCGGGCCATGATGGCCCTGGCAAACGTGAAATAGGCCATATCCGGCCTGCCCCATGGACCGTACACCGTAAAAAACCGCAATCCGGTCTGCGGCAATCCAAACAGGTGAGCATAGGCGTGGCTCATGAGTTCGTCGGCACGCTTGGTCGCGGCATACAAGGATACCGGGGAATCCACCCGATCCGTCTCGCGGAACGGCATTTCGGTGTTTGAGCCGTAAACCGACGATGTGCTGGCATAGACCAGATGCCGTAGCGCCGGCAGACGCCGCGCCGCTTCCAACACAACAAGATGGCCCATGACGTTGGCCGTCACATAGGCATACGGGTCCACCAGCGAATGCCGCACCCCCGCCTGCGCCGCCAGATGGACAATCCCCGCGATATCGCCATGGTCCGAGGTCAAGGCGCCAACCGCATCCTTGTCCGACACATCCAGATGATGAAACGCAAATCCAGCGTGGCCGCGCAGCCGATCCAGCCGTGCGTGCTTCAGGCGCACATCATAATAATCGTTGAGGTTGTCGATCCCGATCACGGTATCGCCGCGCGCCAGCAGCGCTTCGGCCACATGATAGCCGATGAACCCGGCGCTACCGGTGACAAGGATTTTCACAGGTTCGGCCGTTCGGCGTTGTCGCCCGCTGGCATGTTCGTCGCAGGCATCGCCGCACGAAGTGCGGTTTCGGGGGAGAGAAGCATGCGGACTCCATCGTGTTTGAAACGATGGAGTCCTACACTAATCCAACGTTACTGTGCCACCCACCCGCCATCAATCGACAACGGCGTGCCGGTGATCGTCGCGGCGGCTTCGGAGCACAAAAACACTGCCAGGCCGCCGATTTGCGCCGGCGTGGTGAATTTCACCATCGGCTGCTTTTCGGCCACCAGATCATGCGTTTCCTGTGCGACGGTCTTGCCATCTTTTTCCGCTCGGTCTTGCAATTGCTTTTCGACCAGCGGCGTCAGCACCCAACCCGGACAAATCGCATTGACCGTAACGCCGGCATTGGCAAGCTCGATCGCCGCCACCTTCGTCATACCCAGGACGCCATGTTTGGCCGCGACATAGGCGACCTTCTGCGCGCTGGCGACCAGTCCATGCGCCGAGGCGATATTGATTATCCGACCCCACCCGCTGGCTTTCATGCCGGGAATGACGGCTTTCATGCCGTGGAACACCCCGGACATATTGATCGCGATGATCTGGTCCCACCGCTCATTCGGAAAATCCTCAACATTGGCGGTGAACTGGATCCCGGCATTGTTGACCAGAATGTCCACCGACCCGAGGATCTTCACCGCATCCGCCACCATGGCGTCAATCTGATCAGCCTTGCTGATGTCGGCGGCGCTGTAGGCGACTTTCACGCCATGCGTTGCGGCCATCTCGGACCGCAACGTTTCAATCTGCTCCGCGTCACCGAAGCCGTTCAACATGATGTCGGCCCCTTCGGTTGCCAAAGCCCGCGCGATCCCGAGACCAATGCCGCTGGTCGATCCGGTGACGAGGGCAACTTTTCCCTTCAGACTCATCGCTTCATCCTTCCAAGCAATACTATCGGCGAATTATGCCGCACCGCATCATGAACCAGCATTGTCGCCCGTCATAGGACCCCCTATTCCCGAAGCAGCGCGCCACATGCGGAGAGATTTTCATGGATACGTCTTTGCCGTCTCGCCCCCTTCCCTCTGGCCGCGAGGCCCGCAAACCATGGCGCCCCTCCGGCTGCGACAACATCGCGCTTGTCCTGCAAGGCGGCGGCGCCCTGGGCGCGTATCAGGCCGGTGTCTATCAGGCACTGCATGAGACAGGCTTGCGGATCGATACCGTCGCCGGAGTCTCGATCGGTGGCATCAATGCCGCGATCATCGCGGGCAATCCACCCGAACGCAGGATCGAGCGCCTTCGCGCATTCTGGGAAGGCATCACCGCACGTCCCGTAACCCTGCTTCCCCTCGACGGCGACCCAGCCCGCAAAGCCGCCAATGCCTGGTCCGCCCTGCTCACCACCGCGCTCGGGCAACCCGGCTTCTTTAAACCCAACATAGTCAGCCCGTGGATCAGTCCGCGCGGGTCGAAAACCGCGACGTCGTTCTATGATACCGCCCCATTGCGGGAGACCCTGCTGCGATTGGTTGATTTCGATCTGCTGAACAGCGGCGGCGTGCGGTACGCCGCCGGCGCGGTGAACGTGCTGAACGGCAATTTTGCCTACTTCGACACCACGCAGACGACGATTCTACCGGAGCATGTGATGGCGAGCGGCGCGCTGCCGCCGGCGTTTCCCGCGGTACAGATCGGCACAGACTTTTATTGGGACGGCGGACTGGTGTCGAACACGCCGCTTCAGCATGTGCTGGATAATGCCGCGTGCCTGCATATGCTGATCTTCCAGGTCGATCTGTTCAGCGCACGCGGAGCGCTGCCGCGGGATATGGATGAAGTGCTGGCGCGCCAGAAGGACATCCAGTTCTCCAGCCGCACCCGTCTGGTCACCGACTATTACAGCCAAAAGCATGAGCGCGGCGCATTGGTGAAGAAGCTGCTGGCGAAAGTGCCGGAAGAGATGCTGGACGCGGACGAACGCGCGCTGAAGGCGCGGCTGGCGCATATGCCCGAGGCGACGATCCTGGAGCTGATCTACCAGCAGGCCGCCTACGAGACGCAAGCAAAGGATTACGAATTCAGCGCCGCGTCGATGCGCGAACACTGGAACAGTGGTTATCTGGATACACAGCGAACCCTGCGGCACCGGGACTGGCTGAAAGTGTCGGAAACCGACGCCGGTTTCAGCCTGCACGATATCCACCGCGTGGATGATTGACCGCGGCCTCGCCGCCCACACCACGGACAGATCGTATCGAGAAACCGCCAACCGGCGGCTGATTTTGGCTGAGTCCGATGAACTGCCTGTGCGGATTCGCGCATCTGTACAGGGCATGACAGCCACGGCGTCACACGCGACGCTTCAAGTCAGAAGGCTGCGTCCGCGTAAACTATTTGTTCATACATCGCTGCGATAATGAAAAAGCCGGCGGAATATTTCCGCCGGCTTTTAACCTGGAGGCTGGAATGCTCTACTACCACAGCTTCCTGGCGATGATGTTGGTGATCGTGATTATAAAAGTCAAGATCATCATCAAAAAGCGCTAGGGGAGGGGCCGGTCCTAAGACGGGCCGGCCCACCCCCGGGTACCGCCTCAGGCCGCTGCCATTTCCCGCAGCACATACTGCAGAATGCCGCCGTGCTTGTAGTAAGCAACCTCATCGACCGTATCGATCCGGCAGATCACAGGTACGGTATCGACCGTCCCATCAGCGCGATGGATAACCAGGGACAGCTCCATCCGCGGTGTGATCTCGCCGTCCAGGCCGGTGATGTCGATCACTTCGTCGCCGACGATGTTCAGCGACTTGCGATCCGCCCCGTCCTTGAACACCAGCGGCAGCACGCCCATGCCCACCAGGTTCGACCGGTGGATACGCTCGAAGCTTTCGACGATGACCGCCTTCACGCCCAGCAGCATCGTGCCCTTCGCCGCCCAGTCGCGGGAAGATCCGGTGCCGTATTCCTTGCCGCCGAAGATGACCAAGGGCACGCCCTCGGCCTTGTACTTCATCGCCGCGTCGTAGATCGGCATTTCGGCGCCGTCCGGCAGATGCTTCGTCATGCCGCCTTCGACATTCTTCAGCATCTCGTTGCGGATGCGGATGTTGGCGAACGTGCCGCGCATCATGATCTCATGATTGCCGCGCCGAGCGCCGTAGCTGTTGAAGTTGGCCTGCGTCACCTGACGCTCACCCAGGTATTCACCAGCCGGAGACGCCTTGCGGATGTTGCCGGCCGGGCTGATGTGATCCGTCGTGATGCTGTCGCCCAGTTCCGCCAGGACACGCGCACCGGAGATGTCGCCAACCGGCTTCGGCTCCATGGTGATGCCGTCAAAATAGGGCGGGTTCTTCACGTAGGTGGAGCCATCGTTCCAACGGTAGGTGGCGTTGTCGCCATCGACCTCGATCGCCTGCCACTGCTTCGGGCCTTTGAAGACCTCGCCGTAACGCTTCAGGAACTGGTCACGCGACAGGCTGGACGCGATGACCTCGGAGATTTCCTTGTTGGTCGGCCAGATATCGCGCAGGTAAACCGGCTGCCCATCGTTGCCGATGCCGAGCGGCTCCGTCGTGATATCGACCGTCACCTTGCCCAGCAGCGCATAAGCAACAACCAGCGGCGGCGAGGCCAGATAGTTCGCCCGAACGTTCGCGTGGACGCGGCCTTCGAAGTTGCGGTTGCCGGAGATCACGGCCGTGCCGACCAGCTTGTTGTCCTCGATCGCATCGACGATCGCCTCGTCCAGCGGGCCGGAATTACCGATGCAGGTCGTGCAGCCGTAACCAACGGTCTGGAACCCGAGCGCGTCCAGATCGGCGGACAGGCCGGACTTGTCCAGATATTCGGTCACAACCTGCGAACCCGGAGCCAGCGAGGTCTTCACCCAAGGCTTCGGAGTCAGGCCCTTCGCACGCGCCTTACGCGCCACCAGACCAGCGGCAACCAGCACCGACGGGTTGGAGGTGTTCGTGCACGACGTAATTGCCGCGATCACCACGTCGCCGTGGGTCAGTTCGTAGTTCTTGCCCTCGACCTTAACCGACAGATTAACGTCGGCAGCCGGCACGCCCAGACCCTTGGTCAGGTCCGCCTTGAACGACGACGTAATATCCTTCAGCAGCACGCGATCCTGCGGACGCTTCGGTCCCGCCATGCTCGGCAGCACCGTGGACAGGTCCAGTTCCAGAGTATCGGTGAAGATCGGGTCAGGCTGGCCGGGCTCACGGAACATGCCCTGAGCCTTCAGGTAGGCTTCGACCAGCGCGATGCGGTGGGTGTCACGGCCGGATAGGCGCAGATAGTCCAGCGAGACCTTGTCGACCGGGAAGAAGCCGCATGTCGCACCGTATTCCGGCGCCATGTTGCCGATGGTCGCGCGATCCGGCAGGCCGAGATCGTCCAGGCCCGGCCCGAAGAACTCGACGAACTTGCCGACCACGCCCTTCTTGCGCAGCATCTGCGTGACGGTCAGCACGACGTCGGTGGCGGTGATGCCCTCGGCCGTCTTGCCGGTCAGGCGGAAGCCGATCACGTCGGGGATCAGCATGGCGATGGGCTGCCCGAGCATGGCGGCTTCGGCTTCGATGCCGCCGACGCCCCAGCCTAGGATGCCCAGGCCGTTGACCATCGTGGTGTGGCTATCGGTGCCGTACAGCGTGTCCGGATAAGCGAAGGTGGTGCCGCCGTTGGTGGACGTCCACACGCATTGACCGAGGTATTCCAGGTTAACCTGATGGCAAATGCCGGTGCCGGGCGGGACGACGCGGAAATTGTCGAACGCGTCCTGGCCCCAGCGCAGGAACTTGTAGCGTTCCTCATTACGCTCGAACTCGACATCGACGTTCTTCTGTTCCGCATCGGCGGTGCCGGCGAAATCGATCATCACCGAGTGGTCGATCACCAGATCGACGGGCACCAGCGGGTTCACCTTCTGCGGATTGCCACCCAACCTGGTCAAACCGTCACGCATGGCAGCCAAATCGACGACGGCGGGAACGCCCGTGAAGTCCTGCAGCAGGATGCGCGCGGGCTTGAACGGCACTTCCTTGGTGGAGGACGCCTTTTCCAGCCAGCCGACGATCGCCTTGGCGTCATCGGTCTTGTAGCTGCGGCCATCCTCGAAGCGCAGAGTGTTTTCCAGCAGGACCTTCAGGCTGACCGGCAGGCGCGAAATGTCACCCAGGGTCTTGGCTGCTTCCGGTAGCGAAAAATAATCGTATCCCTTACCTTCTACGGTGAGTGTACGACGGGTTTTGAGGGTATCGTGCCCGACTGCGGTCATGCGCTGCTATCGCCTCGGTTCACGAGACGCCTTCCGTTAAGGCGGCGTGGGGTGGAGATCACGCCGCGGATGAAATATTCACGACGGCGGGCTTTAACCACACCGGCCGTGAATCGTCCACAGGCTGCGTACGCCGTTTCGGCAAAGGTTTGGGGGTAGAGTGTGCTGACGGCAGAGGACGTGGCGGTGTTCCGTGGGGAACGGCTGATTTTTCGTGATTTTTCGTTTACCGCGCCGTCCGGCGGCGCCTTGGTGCTGGCCGGGCCGAATGGCTCGGGCAAGTCCACATTGCTGCGGATGTTGGCGGGATTGATCAGACCGGCGGCCGGCCGCGTGTTGTGGAACGCGGAGGATGCCCTCGACGACCTTGCTGCCCATGGACGACGCGTCGCCTATCTCGGTCACCAGGATGCCGTCAAACCCGGACTGACGGTGGTGGAAAATATTCGCTTCGCCGCAAGCGTGTCCGGACATTCTGTCATGACAGCGCTCGCCGCGGTAGGGCTGGAGGCACTGGCCGACCTGCCGGCGCGAATGCTGTCGGCGGGGCAGAAGCGGCGATTGGCCCTGTCACGGCTGGTGCTGTCGGGTGCGCCGCTATGGCTGTTGGATGAACCCACCCTGGGTCTCGACACCGCTTCCATCGAGCGATTCGGCGTATTGCTGGCGACACATCGGGCGGGCGGCGGGATCGTTGTCGCGGCCACACATGTGCCGCTGCCGTTACCGGACGCGGCTGAATTCAGGCTGAATTGATGCGCGTCCTTTTCCCTCCGTCATGGCCGGGCTTGGCCCGGCCACCCACGACTTGGCTGGCAGCGCTAAAGGAAGTCGTGGACGGTCGGGCCAAGCCGGGCCATGACAAAAGTGGATCACGTCATCCACACCAAATTATTCTTATCGTTTCAACCGGGACCGCCACCTGATGCGCATCTTCTGGGCGGTCTTGTCCCGCGACCTGCGGCTTTCCATGCGCCATGGGGCAGACACCCTCGCGGCGTTGCTGTTCTTCATGGTCACCGCCTCGCTGTTTCCGTTAGCGATTGGCCCGGCGCCCGACACGCTCGGCCGCATCGCGCCCGGCATTGTGTGGGTCTGTGCCCTGCTGGCCGCGTTGCTCCCGCTGGACCGGTTATTCGGAGCGGACCTGGAGGACGGCTCCCTGGATCTGCTGATGCTGTCCGGCCTGCCGCCGTTCGGGATTGCCGCGGCAAAAGCGATGTCGCACTGGCTCGTGACAGGCGTCCCGCTGCTTCTGGCAGCCGGTCCGGTGGCAATCATGTTGCGCATGCCCGAGGACGGTATCCCCGCCCTTCTGCTCGGCCTCCTGCTCGGCAGTCCGTTGTTGTCGCTGTTTGGCACCATGGCAGCCTCGATCGTACTGGGCGCGAGACGAGGCGGTGTGTTGTTGCCTTTGTTGGTGCTGCCGCTGGTGACCCCGGTGCTGATCTTCGGAGCCTCGGCGGCAGATGCGGCTGCTGGTGGGTTCTCGCCACATCCGCACCTGATGCTATTGGCCGCGATGCTGGCGGCGGCGCTGCCGCTGTGCCCACTGGCGGCCGGGGCCGGGCTTCGGGGGGCCGTGGAGTAGCTACTTCCCGATACAGAACTTCGAAAACACCGTGTCGAGGATGTCTTCAACCCCGACGTGACCGGTAATTCGCCCCAAGGCGCGCATCGCCAGACGCAGGTCCTCTCCCCGCAATTCGGGCAGATCGGCATTCTCCGCGGCGTCCAGATGTTCGGCAGCCGCCAGCAGCGCGGCCCGGTGCCGCGCCCGGGTCAATGGCGGCGGTCCTCTGGATTCTGTCATACGGCGCGCTTCGGCCGCCAGATGGGTGCGCAGTTCGTCCATGCCGAGACCAGTTTTCGCACTGATCCGTAGTGCGCCATCCGGGCCGGCCGCGCCGAGATCGGCCTTGTTGGCGATCAACAGATGGCCGGGGTTGTCCGACGGTGGCGATCCGGCTTCGACCACGATCATCGCCAGATCGGCGTTCTTGACGTGGAGCAGGGCCCGGCGGACACCCTCAGCTTCGATGCTATCGGTCGTTTCACGCAGCCCGGCGGTATCGACCAGCGTGACCGGCACGCCACCCAACACGACGCGGGTTTCCAGGGCGTCGCGGGTCGTGCCGGGGATGTCGGACACGATCGCCACGTCGCGCTCCGCCAGCGCGTTGATCAGGGTGGATTTGCCGACGTTGGGGGCGCCCGAGATAGCAAAGAACAGTCCCTCGCGCAGTTTCTCGCCACGGCCGGCGTCGTCCAGATGGGTGCGGATTTCGGCATGCACGGTGCCAAGCGTGGCCAGCAATTGCTCTTCCACTTCGGGCGGCAGGTCTTCGTCAGGGAAGTCGATGAGAGCTTCCTGGTAAGCGAGGATGCCGCGCAGCCGATCGGCCCAGTCTTGGTATAAGGCACCGAGCGCGCCTTCGAGTTGACGCAAGGCCTGGCGGCGTTGCGCCTCGGTTTCGGCGACGACTAGGTCGTGGACGGCTTCGGCTTCGACCAGGTCCATGCGGCCGTTGAGGAAGGCACGGCGCGTAAATTCACCCGGCTCAGCTGGGCGCAATCGTGCTTCCGTCAAAGCCGCCGCCACGCCGTCGATCACCGCTCGGCCGCCGTGCAGATGCAATTCGGCGCAGTCCTCGCCGGTGTAGGTTCCCGGGCCGGGCAGCCACAGAACCAACGCGTGGTCCAGCATAGCGCCGGATGCGTCGCGCAGGCGGCGCAGCGAGGCGTGGCGGGGGGCTGGCAGGGATCCGCCACATAAGGCCGCCACCACCAGACCGGATTCGGGGCCGCTCAGGCGCATCACGGCGATGGCAGCGCGGGCCGAGCCGGAAGCGAGCGCGAAAATAGTGTCGGTGAACATCTGCTCAATCGCCCAGCCGCATCACATGCACACAACCTAACGGAAGCCGCTCAACCAGGCCGCCAAGATGGGCGTGGTGCGTCAACGCGATCACCTGGACCCGATCGCTCAGCGCGACAAGAGCCTCCAACGTCGTTGTCGTCCGGGGATCGTCGAACGTCTGCAACACGTCGTCGGCGATGAACGGCAATGGTGACGTGGCGGCGGCATAGTCCTCCAGCGCAGCGATCCGCAGCGCGAGATAAAGCTGGTCGCTTGTCCCCTCGCTAAGCTGATCGAGCGCCTTGCGCGTCACGCCGTCGGCCTCCAGTGCTACCATTGTCTGGCCGTCCTTGGTGTCCTCAATCTTCACTCCGGCCTGCACGCCGCCGGTAATTGTACGGAACACCGAGCCAATGCGGGCCAGCAGCGGCTGATCCGCGCCAGTTGCCTGCCGATCCAGCGCCGCTTGCAGCAGGGCGTGCGTGGCATGCAGGACTAACGCTTCCTCCACCGTCCGAGACAGCACCGCCTGAGCGGCCTCTCGCCGTTGGGCCGCCTCAGCCGCCTGATGGCCGGTGCCGGCGTGTTCCATCGCGGTCGCGGCGGCGATGCTGGCTTCGCGCGCCGCTTCGATCGCAGCAGCGCGTTCTGCGTGGCCGGCGTCGATAGCGGCAACCCGCGCCGCATCCGCCTCGGCGGTTGTTTCGGCGCAGCGGTCGGCCAAAGCGTCGATGCTCAGCCCGCCACCCTGAACGGCCAGTTCCCGGCGCGCCTCGGCCACGTCCCGTCGGGCTGCCAAGATCGATCGGGCACACTGAAGCTGGAGTTCGGCGGCCTCATCGGTGTCCGCCCGCAGTGCCGCCCGCAGACCTGCCAGAGTCCGTCCCGCTGCCTCGGATGCCGAACAACTCGCAATCAGCCTTGCTGTTGCACTGGCCACGCGCTTGTCGGCGTCGGCACAGCGGGCGGCCTGCTGGCGCTCCGCCTGGAGCCGGCGCTGATACGCCTCCGCGGCCTCAATCGGCGGCATCGCCGCGAAATCCGGGGACAACGCCGAAAGAGCGGCAACCCTGGCGGTGAGCAGCGCGATGGAAGCCTGCATGTCGGCGATCCGGCGTTGCGCATCCTCGCATTTCAGTTCGGTCGCACGCAGATCCTCGATCAGCGCCAGAGCCTCGGATGTGGCGCCCTGAGCCTCGCTCTCGGGCCGAGACAACGCCGCCGTCGCGGAGGCCCAGTGGGCGGTCCAGTCCGCCAATGCCCGATCCGCTTTAGATGCGGCCGTGGCCGCCGACGCCATGACGGTGCGCTGGGTGGCCGCCTGGTCCGACAACGTCTTGCGCCGGGCAGCGAGGTTTCGGGCCGCATCGGTCCGCCGATCCGCTTCCGCCAGCAGCACGCCCAGGCCGCTAACGTCCGGCAATTCGAACGCCATCGCAGCCGCCAATTGATGGCCGAGGCGGGTTAGGTACGACGTCACATCGGACAACTCGGTTATCGCCGCGTCGCGTTCGGTATGGCGTGCCACGGCTATGGCGCGGGCCCGCAGGAAGGCGCGCAACACCGGCACATCGGACGCATTTCCGCCCGCGGCGCGAGCGATCTGCGACAATGCGTCTCGCGCAGCAGCCACGCTTTTGGTGGCTTGCGCGACTGACGCCTCGGCCGTGGCACGTTCGGCCTCCAAAGTTGCCAACCGGCCACGCAGCGCCGCCGCCTGAGCGACCTCCTGCGCATGCTCGATCAGGGCGTCCGCGATCCTGTCGGCCTCGCGCATCGCGCGATCCAGGGCCACCGCAGCCAACGGGTCGGGACGTGCGGGCGCAGGCCCGCATATCGCGAGCCACACAGCGTCCCGATGTGAACGAGCGGCGGCCAGCGCATCGGGAGGCGGCAACTTCACGGTTCGTTCCAGCGCAGCCAACTTTGTCGTTTCGGCTGCGATCGCTGCGGTCTGCTTCGTTAAATCCCGCACGGCTTGCGCCAGCGTCGCTTCCGCTCGGCCTAACGCTGCTTCGGCCGCGTCCATTGCCGCGTCTGACGGAGCAGCGGTAGTCCGCAGCGCGGCTTCCGGTAATGGACAATCGGGAATCGCTGCCAGGGCTGCCTGAAGCGCTGTTTCCGCCTTACGCACCGCCTGTCTTCCGGCCTCCAGCCGCGCCGCCGGATCGCCCCCGGCATGCAACAGTCGCGCAAGATCGGGGATCGTCGCGACATCGGTCTGCGGAGGAAGCGCCGCCAATTCGGCCAGGGTCGCGGCCAGCGCCCGTTCGGCGTCTGCCTGCCGCGCTTGCGCCGTGGCGGCCTCGGCGGCCAGTTTCGGGTGCTGTTGCAGACGGCGTTGCGCGTCCCTGACGATCGGCGCGGGCGGTAGCGCCACCGCCTCATCCCACCCGAGGTCGCGCCGCAACGCCGACGCCCGCGCCCGTTCCTCCGCCAGGGTCCGCTCGACAGCCGGCAGGTCGGTTTCGGCACCCTGAGCTCGCCCGCGCAAAGCTGGCAGTGCGTCAATTTCGGCTTCCGCTGCCAGCCACGCCGGGTCGAAGCTTAGGGCCGAACGTGCCTCCCGCGCCGCCAGCAAGTCCACCTCGGCCGCCATCGCCAAACTGGACGACGTCGCACCGGCCTCCAACGCATCCCGCCACCGCCGTTCGAACGTGTCGTCCAGTTCGGGTGCGTCGCCGGCCTCGTTGCGCACCCGCTCAGCAGCGCGCAGCTTATCGAGCCACGGCCGGCTCGCGCCGATGGTCCGTAGCCGGTCGCGTTCCGCTACCGCTGCCGCCTGCTCTTCCTGCAGCGTTTTCAAATGCTTCGCGGCGTCGGCCGCCTGACGTTCCAGCAATCCCCAGGCGTCCGGCCGCAAAGCAACACGGCGGAGGTCGGAAGCCGCCTGTTCCCACTCACTCAGGGCATTCCATATCGGCCGCGACCGATGCCGCGCCGTCGCCCTTCCCAGGTCGTCGCGCTTTCTTTCCAACTCCGTCAGCAGATCGCGCACCCGGCCCATCCCGCCGCCAGCGGCAAACAGGACCTGCCCCAGACGCCCCTGACTGCGGATCAGTTCCTTGCCGCCGGAGCGCAGCAGCGCCGTGTCGAGACCGAACAATTCGCGGAATACCGTCTCGTCAGCGCCTCCGAGCATCCGGCGGGCCTCCTCCGGCGAGACGTCCCGGCCGTTAAGCACGGCCAATGTGTTGCCGTTGCCTTTGCGGCGCACCAGCGAGCGGACGCTGCCGTTCTGGACGACGTCCGCCAGGATGCGCATCTTTTCCGTGCCAAATCGGAAGGTCATCGGTGTCCGGGCTTCAATGCCGAACAGGAACTCGCCGATCGCTCGGCGGATCACCGACTTACCATAGCCGTTGGGTGCGACGATCAGGTTGACCCGGCCTGGTGTGGGGTCAAGTGGCAGGTCGAGGGCCTCGAACGGGCCGTACCGTTCGAGTCTGACATGGGCGAGGCGCATCAGGTGTGGTCCGCCAAAGCCGCTTCCAACCTTCGCCGAGCCTGTTCGACGATCGCGGTCAAGTCGCCGGTAACGCCGGCGTGCAACGGATGGTCCTCAGGCAGCGCCTCGCGCAGCTTGGCGTGCAACACGCTTGGCCAGTCGCCCAGGAGATCGGACGGTGGGGCAGCGGCGATCGCGTCAATCTCGGTCAATAGGCGGCCGAGGTTGTCGGGCCTTGCGGACAAAGCTGGTGGCCGGGTGCGTAGCTTGACCGCCTCCAGCCATAGGCGATGCTCACCCGGAATCCCGTGCGTTTCGTTCAGAATCTTGTCGCGCAACCCTTCGGCGGCCAGCAGGGCGTGGGCAGTGGTCATGCCGCTGAGCGTGACGCGGGCGGCGAGCGGACGAGGTTCGGCCTCCTGCAACGCGGCCTCCAAGGCCGATTGCACGCGGATCATCGCCTCCGCTTCGTCCGGCGCTCCGTCAAGGTCTACGTCGATATGGGTCCAGCGCAGAACATCAAGCACGCGATGCTCCACCAACTGCACGCGATTGCCGGCGACGGTTACCAGGCTGGCGCCTTTGGGTCCGGTCTCACCGATGTGGCGGCCTTGCAGGTTGCCGGGGAAGACGATCCAGGGATCCTGCGACAGTTCCTGCCGTTCGTGGACATGGCCCAACGCCCAGTAGTCGTAGCCACGAGATTTCAGGCCCTGGATGTCGCAGGGGGCGTAGCGGGCATGGGCGGCGTATCCCTCGGCCGACGTGTGCAGCAGGCCGATGTTGAACAGGCCGTCGATCGGTCGGGGATAGTCTTTCGAAAGGTCGTCCGGCACCGCCTGGTCGGCGAAGCTTTGGCCGTGGATGGCCACCCCTAGCGAATCCAGGCGATGGGTGTGGGCGTGGTTATGCTCAAAGACGGTGACGTGCGGCATGCGCAAGGACCGGGTCATGCGATTGGCGGCGTCGTGGTTGCCACGGATGGCGAATATCGGAATCTCCGCCTGCGCGAGGCGGCGCATCTGGTTGGAGAAGAACAGGCCGGTGCCGAAATCCAGCCAGTCGCCGTCGTAGATGTCGCCGGCGATCAGGACGAACGCGACTTTTTCCTCAATTGCGAGATCGACCATGCGGCCGAGTGCCACGCGGGTCGCACCACGGATCAGCTCGACCGGGGCGGTGGTGTCGGACTCCAGGCCCCGCAACGGGCTGTCCAGATGCAGATCGGCGGCGTGGAGGAAGCGGAAATCAGGCATGGCGCCTAGGTAACATGCCCGCAACGCCGCGGGAACGCGTCAGGCGTTTGTTTGCAATGTCTGACGCGTTTGTCCCGGGAGCCGGTGTTATCCGTCGACGGCGATTTGCTTTAACCCATCCGCGATCGTCAGCACACCGCCCGTCGCCGCCCGGATTTCATCCACCGTCAGGCCGGGTGCGATTTCTCGCAAATAAAAGCCGGTCTTGGTCGGTTCGAACAAGCCGTAATTCGTCGCGACAAGAGTGACGACACCGCGCGCCGTCACCGGCAGATCGCAGACCGTCACCAGTCGGGAACTGCCGTCGCGGGTCACATGCTCCAGAATGATGAACACGCGCTTGGCACATGCGGCAAGATCCATCGCGCCGCCGATGCCGCCGCCTTTCTGGCCCTTCAGTTTCCAGTTGGCGAAATCGCCGTTCATCGAGACCTGGTAGGCCCCCATAACCGTCGCGTCGATGTGCCCGCCCCGGATCACCCCGAAACTGTCCGCGTGATGCACCACCGCCGCGCCGGGCTTCAGCGTCACGTTTTGGCCGCCGGCGTTGACGAGGTTCAGGTCCTCGTGCCCCTCGGCTGCGACGGCACCGTAGCCAATCACACCGTTCTCAGAATGATAGGTGATGTCCCTGTCACCGATATCGGTGTTGGAGCACATCGTCGGGATGCCAACGCCGAGGTTGACGATCCAGCCATCCTGGAATTCGCGCGCCACTCGGTCGGCCATCTGCTGCCGGTTAAGGCCTTTTGTGCCGCTCATCGTTTTCGCTCCTGCCTCTTGGCGGGCCAGAGACCTTCGGGCTCCGGCGGGACTTGGACGAGGCGATGCACGTAGATACCGGATGTATGCACGTCGTCCGGGTCGATGCTACCGGCCGCAACGATTGGATTGTCGATTTCGGCGATCGTTATGCGCGCGGCGGTGGCCATGACGGGACAGAAATTGCGCTGCGCTCGATGAAACCGCAGGTTGCCGGCGGTGTCGGCCGTGCTGGCGCGAATGAAGGCGTAGTCAACCGGCAGGGCGTATTCCAGCAGGTATTCGCGGCCGTTGATCACACGGGTCTCGCGGCCCTCGGCGAGTTCGGTGCCGACGGCGGTGGGCGTGTAGAATGCCGGGATTCCAGCGCCGGCCGCGCGCAGCCGTTCGGCCAGTGTGCCTTGGGGGACCAGTTCGGCATCGACTTCACCAGACTCGTAATATTTGGTGAACGGCAGCGTGTCGGTGGGCCGGGTGGCCGCAGTGAAGGCGCAGATGACTTTGGCTACCTGGCCGTTTTCAACGAGCATGCCGATATCCGGCATCCTCGGTTTCTGCGCGCCGCCGGTGGTGTTACCGATCAGGGTCAGGCGTTTGGCGCCCTGCTCCATTAACGCCTTGATTAGGTTGAATGGTGTTCCCGGCATGGCGAAGCCACCAAACGCGATGGTGCTACCATCGGGAATGTCGGCTACGGCTTCCGCGAAACTACTTCGCAGCTTGGATTTCTGGGTCATCGCTCCCCGCCTTTCGTGTTGCGAGGATGAAGGTTCAGGTATGGGGCAGTGTCAAGAGAAGCGTTCCCTGCTTGATGGCCGGATGCCCGGGTGGATCAGGGCAATAAACCGGTGGGACACCATTTGATGCGCGTCTAGGAGGTCCTGCCCAGGGCGATCAAGAGCTACGAACTGTATAGCCAGACGAAAAACTCCGCGGAAACGCTAAATTTCAACGATTTGGCCGGTAGCCCGCTGATGGTTTGCGGCGACGTCGATCATTGCGTGGAAAAACTATCGAAATTGATTGTGGAGTACGGGTTCGACGAACTGCTGTGCTGGACCCGGATCGGCGGTCTGGACAACCGCAAGGCGCTGCACTCGATGGAGCTTATGAGCGGTGAGGTGATGCCGCGGGTGCGAAACCTGAACGCGCTGGCGGCATGACGCGAAGCTTGCCGGAACACGCCTTGCCGCACATGATCCGGGACGGACCATTATTTGGCAAGGATCTGTTTTGACCGCTTTCAGTATCCATCCGATCGGGACTCTTCATACGCCGTGGCACGCGATCGGCGACTGCCCTCGTAATGGCCGGCAGCCTGACCTCGCTCCGGTTTGTACTGCAGTTGTGTTGCCGGAGTTCCTGGAGGGGCTGAGTGGCCTGGAGGGGTTCTCGCACCTGATCCTGTTGTATTGGCTCGATCAGGCGGCGGCGCAGGCCAAGCTGACCTTCACACCGCCCTTCGATCCGCAGCCGCGCGGCGTGTTTACGACGCGTGCTCCGTTTCGGCCAAACCCAATTGGTTTGTCTGTCGTGGCTTTCGATGGCTTCGACGGGCCAGATACGCTGAAGGTCCGTTTCCTGGACTGCATAGACGGCACACGGCTGCTCGATATCAAGCCGTACCTGGCGACCACGGACAGCGAAATTTCGGCGACGATGGGCTGGCTTGATCCGCATGCCACGCGGAATGGCAACGTCCCCCGGGGGTAGTCCAGGGTTCGGGTGGCGAGGCGCCCGGCATCGTTGCCAATGATCGGTCACAGACGTGCTACGAATGTGGCTTCCGCCCGATGAGCGTCGTAGCGATCCGGTCGCCGGCGCAATGCGCGACAAACCGAGACGGCCCACTTTGAGCCGCAGTCACCGTGTCGCTCTGACATCAGGTTTCCGCCACTCCATGGGACAAAGAGGTGGTCGGCCAAATTCGGACAGGTCGATAAGCGGAAAATCTGCCTGAAAGCGGCGAAGATGGCGCGGATCAGGAGCGAGCATGGCAAGACGAACACGCCGGACCCATTCCCCGGCCTTCAAGGCCAAAGTGGCGCTGGCGGCCCTTAAGGGCGAGAAGACGCTGGCCGAATTA
>CAIZFE010000086.1 GCA_903932145.1 uncultured Rhodopila sp.
ACGGGTGCTTTGTCGAACCAAGGAACATGGCTCAGTCAGCAAGATGACCCTTGCCGAGTAGGCCAGGCGCCGGATACTGTTTCTTGCCCAATGGTGGGTGAGACTGAAAACGCCTCACACACAGAAAAGCTGACACTCCCATGCCGCGTTCGACCAGCCACCGTTTACGTTTATCCGTCCGCGGCGCTTCCAGCGTTACGTTGGCCATCTCGGTGCCGATAAGCTCAATTGCCTCGACGATGTCTGTCAATCGGGCTTGTGGCGATGCCGACGGCATCAAAAGACTTTCCGTGCCGACGATTCAATTCTGTCTCGCAGCACCGGATGCAGGCTGCGACGTGTCATGACGTCCGTCTTGCATCCCAGAATATGGGCAGCGGCCTCCTTAACATCCATCAATCCGACGAGTCCGAGCGACCCTTCCGGGTGATCGAAGAAAAGATCGACGTCGGAATCCTCTCGCGCCTCCCCTCGAGCCGTGGAGCCAAAGAGGTACAAATGCTCCACCCCAAGCCGCTTAAACTCGGCTTCGTGCTCTTGCAACCTTGCGATGACGGTATCACGGTCCATACCGGCCAAATAGCACAAGCCGCTTCATAAATCACCCAACCGCGCCGGTCCCGACCAACGCAGAGGCGCTTTTGCATGCGGCCACGGTCATCTGTGTGGTCGCGGTGCCCTCGATCATTGTCATATTGATCATGACAGTGGCGGTCGGGATTATGTTCGCAACCTGGCAGGCCGCCCGCCGGGTCCCCGAGGCAGGCGCGGCCTCGCCTTCAGCGCGGGGGTCTCGACCCCAACATGCAGTAGCCACGCAACCGGGATTGTCAGAGTGACCGACACTACCGCGGTGATCGCGACGCCAACGTATGGCGACCCGAGCGACAACTGGTCCATAATCCAGCCGGCGGCCGCCAGTCCGACCCAGTGTGTCAAATAGAACGGATAACTGATCGCACCGAGGAACATGATCGTCCGTGAGCGAAGAAATTGTAGCTGCCCGCGTGAAACGGCACCCACCAGGATTGTGGCGGCGGCCATCTCGAAGCAGCGCGTGATGCCGCCGTGCCCCAGGATCACGTTCGTCAATATCAGCACAGTGATCGCGGCGGCCACGATCCACCTTCGTTGCAGAATTCGAACGGGTACCAACGATATGGAGGCACCAAGGATAAAAGCCGGAAAGAACACGATATAGGGGTTACCGCGAAACGCCGCCGTTGCGCCCATCGAGATTGCGAAAGCCAACAGCAGTTTCCACGTGGTCGCCCGGGTCACGCCCCACACCGCGAACAGCGACAGGCTGGCCACGACCTCGACCTGCAAGGACCATAACACGCCGTTCAGGGAGTGGCTCAGCAGCAGCATGTTCAGGGCCAGGTCCCTGGCCGAGGCTTCAAGCGATAAACCCAGCAACAACCCACTCGCGATTGCTAGCGGGAACAGACGATAGAGCCGTGCGCAGGCGTAATCCGGCAGATCAGCCAGGAAGCGGAGGTTCTTGCGCTGGAACGACGACCACAGGACATGGCCGCTGAGCACGAAAAATACGATCACTGCCGCGTCACTGGGCGCGAGCGCCGAAATCAGCCGCACGAGGATGTCGGTCCAGGGCATGGCCGGGAAATCGCGCAGACGGCTGCCCCAGAGCCCAATGCCTCCGACCTGGAGAACGGAATGGCCGAGGGCGACTGACAGGGCGGCGACCCCGCGTAAGCCGTCAAGGCCCGGATTCCGAGAGGCGGCAGCGGCATCCGCCGGAACCGAGCTGTTGACTTGAGGATCGGGAGAGGTGGTCTCGGTCTGAAGTAACATGTCTGGCGGGGCGTAGCACGGGACGCCACTTACGCAAATCGAGGGGCACGGAAAGCGGACCGGCGCCCAGCCGCGAATACGGTCACGCTCGCATCGACGTACTGTGCCCCCACGTTCGACATGGAGACCCTAAGCGGGGCGATATCACTCATCAGCCGTTGCCCGGTTCATCGCAAAGCTCGGCACATACCCGGCCAGCGCGTTGCCTGCCGGCCGAATGGCTCTGAACAGCGCCCCCCGCAGCTTTTCCCCGATCTGGCCTTTTCGGATCGAGAACACGTAGGGCCGCACATGCGCCGCCACCTCGCCAAGCCGAGCGGCCACGTCACGATCCTCCACACCATCGAAAACCGCCGCCGCCGCCCGCGCCTCGTCCAGCAGGCGATCGAATGACCGCGTCAGCAGACCGCGAATGTCATCGAAATCGCCCCAGTATTCCTCGGGCACGTCCATGCGGATTCGGTCCAGATCGTCGCCGGCCGCCAGCGCTTCCCAGATCGCAAGCGGCGTAATGCGGCTGATGACGGCGTGGATTCGGCGGTATTCGGCACCCTTGATCTTCAGCCGCAGGCCATTGGTGAAGCGGACGACAAATCCTTCCTCCGACCGCGGCAACGCGTCGGCATGGCGAAGCAGATCGTGGAGGCTGAAGAAACGATGCCGCGTTGCCAGCCGCCAATCCAGGGCGGCAGCCGTTTCGAGAAGGTCGTCATGGTGCAGCTCCAATCCGTCCCCGTCATAGGCGGCCAGCAAAACCATCTCCGCCCGCTCGTAGTTCACGACGATGCGGTTTTGCGGCCCGATGGCCTCGAACAGGTAGGTGCGGCCGGGTACCAGGCTGCCGATGCCGGGATGGGCCGCCAGGATTTCGCCGGCCCAGATCGCCTGGGCGCTGGCGAGGTCCCCCTTGGTCGCCGTCAGCCACGCGCCGCGATGATGGAACGCGATGATCAGACTGCCATCCAGTTTTTCGTGGACGTCGAACGGCAAGGCCGGGATGCCGTCGGCGCGTTCCGAGATATTGAAGAATTTCGGGAACGGCGTCGCTACGACGGCACGAGCCACTCGGTCAAGCACCAGGCCGCGGGCCAGGATGGTGATGCCGTCCCAGACGCGATCATAGACCGCGCGCGACGTGTAGCACCACAGGCTCAGGTCGCCCCGGCGGCGCTCATAGACCAAACCCAGCGAGCGGGCGCGTTCCAGACCATCGGCGAGCGTGTCGAAGGGCAGCAGGCGGGCAGGGTGGATAGGGGGTGGTTGCATGGTGGCAGATTAGCAGATTGAGCTGATATCGTTCTATCACAGTGTCGGCGGCATCATGGCGGCGACGGGCTCTCTCATGGCTGGGGGAATGATCCCATTCGTCACGGCCGGGCTTGGTCCGGCCTCTCGGGACGTTCGCGATCGTTCGCAGGCACGTCCCGGCCGACGAAACGCGCTTTCGCCTTCGCTGCGCGCTTACCCTTACGCGGAGTCGTCTTATCCGACCCTCGGGACGGCTGCTTCCGGGGATTCGCGCTCACGGGCGTCTCAAAAGCCGTTGCATGAGAATCCATCTCATCATTCGAGACATCCTCCGCAACCCGCTTCCCCAAACAAGCCGCCGTCACCGAGACCGCCGCCTCAACCCGAGCCGAGACCGGCACCGCCGCTTCCTGCCGTCCGACCTCCGGATCAGCCACCCATAGCATACACCGCTCCGCGATATGCTTGGTCCAGGCGTCCTGGTTTGCCGCACCCTCGATCGCCTCCCGCTTCTGGCGCAGTGCCTGCACCCGCATCAGACGGCCTTGCACCGACAGCGAGGTGCGCACCATCGATCCGTATTGCGCGTTCAGCCGCAACACCAACTCAATATCATCGGCGTTCTCACGGACCTGCCGCAGCATCTCCTCGGCCTGCGCCCGGGCGGCGATGCAATGGGCGGCGAGATCGATCTCATTCGCGCCGACCGGCATCAGCGCCGCCACCTTGGCGATGGCGGCGTAATTTCTGGCGCGGAGCGCCTCGGGCGAGTCATCGAGCGGCGGCGGCAACAGGCCGGTGAGGGTGTACACCAATTGGTAATACATGGGCTGGGACAGATCGACGGCCGGACGCGGCGGCGGGGGTGAGGTTTTCATTCCCGGAAAACTAGATTAATTTAGGAAATAAGTCAAGTAGCGTGCTGTCGCGCGTTATGCGGGTTAATCAACGCCGGGATCGAGCCATGGGCCGGGTTGAGCCGTGCCCGCGAGGATGTCAGCATCGCGCAGCCGGTTTTGGGCGTGAAGCCGGATCACGGAGGTTGCATCATGCGGGTGGGCATTCAGTTCTTTCCCGATATCGGGCCGGAGGTGAAATCGGCGCGTGACTACTGGCAAGAGGCACTCCGCCTCGTGGCACTGGTCGATCGCTACTTCTATCACCACGTCCGCACGGTCGAACATTATTTCCTGCCTTATGGCGGTTACAGTCCCAATCCCGTGGTGTTTCTGGCCGCCGCCGCGCAGGTGACGCGGAACGCTCGGCTGATCACCGGCGCGGTCCTGCCGGCATTCAACCATCCGCTCAAGGTCGCCGGCGAACTGGCGATGCTCGATGCGTTATGCGACGGACGTCTGGATTGCGGCTTTGCCCGAGCGTTCCTGCCGCACGAATTTCACCATTTTGGTGTCAAACTGGACGAGAGCAGGGCTCGTTTCGACGAAGGTGTCGCACAAGTGCGCCTGTTGCTGGAGCAAGAGAACGTGACCAGCGAAGGCCGGTTTCATTCGTTCCGGAACATCACCTCCCTGCCGCGTCCAACCCAAACGCCAAGACCGCCATTTTACGTCGCGGCTCTGGGCACACCGGAGTCGTTCAGGCAGGCGGGGGCCAACGGCTATGGGATCATGGCGATTCCAATGGCGGGCGGTGCCATGAAAGAGTTGATCGATATTTACCGGACCGCTTATGCGGCGGCGGGACACAAGGGGCAGGGGACGGTGATGCTGGCGTTTCACATGCTGTGCCATGAAAATCAGCAAGCGGCCGAGGCACTCGCCCGCGGGCCGATTAACCGTTACTTGCGGTCCCTGGTTGAGTCCGCGTCGGACTGGACGTCAGGCGCGCGGTCGGTGGACTATCCGGGCTATGATCAGGTCATCGCGGCGCTGGCGCGGGAAACCTTTGAGACGCAGGTCGAGAAATGCGCGGCCTGGGTCGGCACCCCCGAACGCATTCTCGATACGATCGCCACCTATGAGGCGCAAATTGGTCCGTTCGAGATCGCGTCTGTGCAGGTCAACTTCAATGATCTGCCACTCGCCGCGGCCGAAGCGTCGATGCGGTTGTTCGGCGAGAGGGTAATGCCGAGATTGGCACAGTGATCACGGCGTGGACTGAACTGCGTTGACCGTGGCTATCCGCCCTTTGCCCGAGCGGCCGCCAACTCGTCCCGGTAATCCCGCTCAAGCGTCGGTCATTCATTATGCATGAGTATATCGTCGAGGCGCGGAATCGGCGGCCGGCCCGTCACTAAAAGACCCGCGCAGCCGAAGTCTCAATCGTCGATTTCAAGGTTCTGTGAATACTATCTCGGCTCATAATGTCGGCGGTGCGGCCGAGGATATCGGAGGTTCGTTCCTTGACGTCCATCAGTTGGAAAAGTCTGAATTTTCCCTTTTCGTAGTCGAAGAACAGGTCCACGTCCGAGTCCTCTCGGGCTTGCCCCCGGGCGGTCGAGCCAAAGAGGTACAGATGTTCGACACCAAGCTGCCTTAGCTCGGCCTCATGTTCCTGTAGCCTCGTGATGACGGCATCGCGTTCCATGACGTGATCTTACCACACTCCAATGTTTCCGCCGTTATCCAACCAATCGCCGCGCAATCCCGATAATCCGGTGCGCCTCCGACCACAGCCCGTACTGCTCCAGCGCATCCATCGGCGCCCACACCGCGTTCGTCACATCGGTGGCAGCAACCGGCTCCCCCGCCACCCAGCGCGCGGCGAAATCCAGGATCGTGTAGTGGAACCGCACGCGCCCGTCCTCGTCCCGGCGGATCGTATCGACATGGGCGCAGAAGTGCAGATCGCCGACGGCCAGGCCGCATTCCTCCATCAGTTCACGCCGGGCGGCTGCCTCGCAGGTTTCGCCGACGTCCTGAGCGCCTCCGGGCAGGGTCCAGCTTCCGACGTTGGGCGGTTTGCCGCGCTGGCACAGCAACACGTGGTCGCCCTTGATCACCACGATGCCGATCCCGACGAACGGGCGCGTCGGATACTCGCGGTCCGTCATTTCTTGCCCGCATCGGGCGCGGGGGCCTCGGCCTTCAGATCGTCCATTCCCGGCACCAACGATTTCTCCTTCCAGGAGCCTATCTGATACGTCCATCCCGCCAGCCGCGCGTTCATCCGCTCCGCCTCGTCCTTCGTCTTGTCCGAACCGGCGACGGCGAACCGCGCCCACACATCTTTGTCAGCGTGGAACACACTGGCCGTTACCGCAAGCCCGTCGGTAGTGGTGAACACGGCATGCTCGGCCTTAGTCATCGGGACGTCGGCATCGGCCTTCACCGCCTGGAAGGTCAGCAACTCCAGCGCCCGGGCGACGGCTTCGACTTTGTAGGTTTCCAGCTTCGGATGCTCCGCCGGCTGTTCGACTTCGAAATGCCCATCCGCCTGTCCGAACACCAGCGCGCCATCCCCGACGCGGACGGAGGCAATCCGGTCATGACCGATGTTCATCACATTCTGGTCCAGCCACAGCGCCGGATCGGCATCGACCTGCAACGATCCCTCGGCCAGCCAGGACTGGTTTTCGTCCGGGCGGCGCACATACACCTCGTCCGGAACGTTCGCCTGGCTGCGTACCCGCCGGTGCCCGACGATCGTCGCCACCATCGGGGTTCCGGCCGCATCGACGACCCGCAATAAATCGGCCGAGGAACCGGCTGCATTCGGATCGTCCACGCCCAACCGGCTGAACTGAGCCGGATCGCTGGTCCGGGGCTCCATCAGCCGCAGTTCCGTCAGTCCCGTCAGCATCCCGCGCAGCTTGATCTCCTGCACCGGATAGTCGCGCATTGACGCGATCCCCCAACCACCGTCGGAACGTTTTTCGATGACGGTCTGCGTTCCCTGGTGAATGATTTCGATCCGCGCGGCGTTCTTCAACGCGGGCGCCAAATCGGGGAACATCAGCTTGCCGGACGCGACATCGGTTCGCTCCGATAAAGTCGTCCGTGTCCCGAAATACCAACCGCCCGCCAATGCGACGACGGCCAGCGCCCCTAGCACGGCAACCGTTCCCGCCCTCATGTGCGCGTCCTCGACCGGCGCCGCCGTTGCACGATGCCCATGCCGATCGCCAGCACGGTCAGCAGCGTCGGGACCATAACGATCGTGAAGACACGCATCTCATTCGCCAACGTCGAGATATCGCGGTTCAGTTCCAACTGCACCGCCCGCAGTTTCTGCCGGGTTTCCAGCACATCCCGCGTCGCGGTATCGATCGCGGCACGCTGTTCCGGGGTGATGACCGCGTCAGCTTTATCCTTCTCGCCGCCGCCGGAACGCAGCGTCCGCAGTTGTTTCTCGGTCTCCTCCAGATGCGCCTGCAAGGTCTGTTGGGTCTGACGATACTGCGCCTCGGCATCCGCCTGCATGGCAGCGACCAGGGTAAACGGGTGATTGGTATCGCCGCGCGACCGCAGCCCGATCAGCGCATCGCTGCCCGCAAGGGTGCCGATCAGGTTGGCGACGAACGCTCCGTTATCGGCGAACGGCGTGGCGGTCTGCTGCCCGAAGAAGTCGGCGATACGCACCCAGAAGCGGTCCACCAGGATGTCGGAATCGGCGACCACCACCATGTTCGCCGGCCCATCCGTCTGGGCTTTATAGTCAGGAAATCCGTCCGGCCGTTTCTGGTCGCCGGTCAATGGCGGCGGACCGGAGAACGCCGACTTCAGCACGCCGCGCACGCGCGCCGCGATGACCCTGGGCGTGTTGTCGGACTTGAAATTCGCCAAAACCTTCGCCGGATCGGGCGTCTTGACCTGATCCACGGGGAACAGCCCGCTGTGGTCGCTGCTGGTCAGCAGCGGCGTGAAATCGATCGACGATGCCGGCGCCTTCGCCAGATAGCCGGACGACGCCACCGTCACCTGCTGCAAATCCGCCGTCGCCGGGTCGTCGTGGTTGATTCCGTCGTGAATGGTGAACCAGGCGACATAGCTCACCGCCTGCACCCGGTCGTTGCCGCCGGTGCGCACGCGCCACGCTCCCGTCAGGTCGCCAACAACTTTGGTTGGGTCGAATGCGATCCCCCAGGCATCGAACAAAGTCTTCAGGTCCGCGTGCGTGTCGGTCGGGGGCATGCCGGTTTGCGACGGCACTGCCGCCATTCCTTCACTCCACGGATCGATCATTGCCATCAGCTTGCCGCCGCGCATGACGAACTGGTCGATCGCATACAGAGTCGCGGGGGACAGGTTTTGCGCCTCCGCCACCAGCAGCACCTGGATATCCGGATCGATCACCTGCGCGTCCAGCGGCACCGGCTTCACCGTGTTGGTCTGCCGCAGCAGCACCGAGGACGCATACGGTTGCCCGCCCGGACCGCGTCCCTGCGACATCATCATGGCGCGCGGATCGCCATCCAGCGGCAGTGACGACATCACCCCGACGACCGGCCGTTTCGGATTGGAGAGTTCATAGACCAACTTGGTCAGGTCGTATTCCAGGAACCGCTCCCGGTCGGCCTGGAAGAACGGGATGGTTCGCTCATCGTCTTCCTGGTTGGTGCCGGCCAGGCCGAAGTAGATCTGCGAGCCACCCTGATCCAGCGGCACCCCTTGCAGCCCATACGCCATCGCCCGGTCTTCGGTGTCGCTGAACGGTTCCGGATCGTACAGTTCCAGCTTCACCTTACCGCCGGAGATCGAGGCGTAATCCCGCAGCATCTCCCGCACATGGTCGGCATAGGTGCCATAGGTCGGCACCGTGCTGCCCAACTGTCGCGAGTAGAACAGCCGCAGCGTCACCGGCTCCTTCAGACTCGCCAGCACTTGCTTCGTCCCCGACGACAGCGAGTAGATTTTGCCCTGTGTCAGATCGAGTTGCACATTCGCCAGACGGGCGTCGGCGAACATGTTGATGCCAATGGCGATGGCCGCGACGGCGATCACGCCAACAATGGAAAACCATAATCTGCGCATGGGATCAGTCCGCCTTCCGCTGATCGACCAGCACGGTGTTCAGGAACAGGAAGAAGCCGATGAACGTCGCGAAGTAGATCAGGTCGCGCAGGGCGATGACGCCCCGGGTGAAGTTGGTGAAGCGGTCGGTGACGGCGATGCGGCGGGTGAACTCCCCCAATGCCGGGATGTTCGCCGACAGAAAGTCGTTGACGATCGGGTTGGATGCGACCGCGAACAGGAAGCAGATCGCCACCGCCAACACGAACGCGATCACCTGGTTTCGCGTCACCGCCGACATGGCCGCACCGACCGACAGAAACGCGCCGGCAACCAGCAGGCACCCAAGATAGCCGGACGCGATCACGCCGTTATCGGGGGAACCGAGGATGTTCACCGCGATGACGAACGGGAACGTCAGCAGCAGGGCAATCGCACAGAACGCCCAGGCCGCGAGGAATTTGCCCAACACCGCCTGACCCTGGGTAATCGGCAAGGTCAACAGCAGCTCGATCGTGCCCAGCCGGCGTTCCTCCGCCCACAAGCGCATGGTGATGGCCGGGATCAGCAGCAGGAACACCCACGGGATGAAGGTGAAGAACGGGTTCAGATCAGCCTGCCCCCGGTCGAAGAACTGCCCGAGGTTGAACGTCATCGCCCCTTGCAGCACCAGGAAGATGACGATGAACACGGTGGCGACCGGCGTGGCAAAATAGGCGCGCAATTCCCGGTCGGCGATCGTGAGCGTCTTGCTCATTCCGCTTCCCCCTCCATGGTCAGCGCTCTGAAGACTTCGTCCAGCTCGCCGGACGGATGCCACCCAGCCAGTTCCTGTGGCGTCGCATCCGCCACGATCCGCCCGGCGGACAACACGATGGCGCGGGTACACACCGCATCGACCTCCTCCAGAATATGGGTGGAGATGATGATCGCTTTATCCGGCGCCATGCTTCGGATCAGCTTACGCACCTGATGCTTCTGGTTCGGGTCCATACCGTCGGTCGGTTCGTCCAGCACCAGCACCGCCGGGTCGTGCAACAGCGCCTGCGCCAGACCGACCCGGCGCTTGAAGCCTTTTGACAATGTCTCCACCGCTTGCAGCCGCACCCCCTGCAAGGTGGTCAGACCGAGCGCATGATCGACCCGGTCGGTCAGCTCGGAACCGGAAAAGCCGCGCACCCTGGCGCAGAACCGCAGGAAGCCCTCGACCGACATTTCGGGATAGGTCGGTGCGCCTTCCGGCAGGTATCCCAGCACCCGACGGGCGGCGACGCTGTCGGTCTGAACGTCGTGACCTTCAATATGGGCGGTCCCGGCGGTCGGGATCATGAACCCGGCCAGCATGCGCATGGTGGTGGATTTGCCGGCGCCGTTGGGGCCGAGGAAGCCCAGCACCTCGCCTTTCCGCACCTTGAACGAGACATTATCCACCGCGGTGAAGGCGCCGAAGCGCTTGGTCAGTCCCTCAATTTCGATCGAAGCCAATTGGTCCGATGCGGCCCCGAGGCGTGTCGTCACCATGCGTTCCCCTGTATTTCCTTTGGCCGGCGGACATACCGCAACTACAGAGCGACGCAACCGGGCCGTGTTCAAGTTACCGATTATTAACGGGTTGGCTGCGTGACGCTCGGCCCCGGGCGCGGCCGTCAATCGAACAGAGAATCCACCGCATCCTGCAACAAATCGGGATTTGCCTCGGCCGGACCCGCCACCGCGGAGAGAGGCGGGTCCGCAACGGCGGCATTGACCTGTGACGCCGCGGTGTCACCCGGGGTCATATCGTTCAGTATCGTCTCTACATGCTGCAAATGCTGGATGGCGCGTCGAATGCGCTGGCCGGTGACGTCCTGGAACGAGCACGCCTCGAAGATCGCGTTGACCTTCTCATTGACCGCCAGCACCGACGCCGGATCGCTTTTGCCGTCGCGTACCCAATCCCCGATGGCCTCGGCCGCTTCCATGATCCGGTTCGCGGCGGCTTCTGTCGCTTGCACGACGGCTTCCAGTTCCAACCCGCTGTTGCGGGTCGCGGCGGCGGGCCGGGCAACCACGCTGGAGATTTGCTCGCGGATGGCTTGCAACTGTCCGGTCAGGTTGGTTTCAGAAAAATCCATCAGATCGACGGTAGCGTGGATTTCCATACTGAGCTCGGCGATCCGCCGGTCCACGAAGCTGCGCAGATCGCCCATCTCCGCTCGGATGGTCGCACTGACGGCCTGCTGAATTTGGTCTGCCTGGTTCGCCACACTGCCTGCCCGTTGCCAAGGAACCGACAGTGTGATCGCATTCAGGTTAACATCCGGTAAACGCCGGGGCTGGACATGCAAAAAAATCCTGAGCCTCTGACGGGGCCGCAAAACCAGCATGGCGTCCGGTACATAGGGGAGGCGACATGGCTCGCGATAAAATCAGGATCGGCTGCGGCGCGGGGTTTTCCGACGACCGCATTCCACCGGGTGTGGACATCGTGGAGCGCGGCGAACTCGATTATCTGGCTATGGAGTGTCTGGCCGAACGCACGATCGCGCGCGAAACGCTGGATCGGGCCAAGGACCCCTCCAAGGGCTACACACCCGTCCTGCTGGAGCGCATGGAGGCGATCATGCCGCCGGCGTTGCGGCGCGGCGTTAAGATCGTGACCAACATGGGCGCGGCCAATCCGATGGGCGCGGCGCGGATCCTGCGCAAGCACGCGCCGGAGTGGGGTTGCCCGGACTACACCTGCGCGGTGGTGCAAGGCGACGAGGTCACCGATATCATGCGCGCGCATCCGGAATTGCCGCTGATGGAAGACGGCGCGCCGTTGGAGTCGTTACTGAACCGGATGGCCTCCGCCAACGCCTATCTTGGCGCCGACGTTGTCGCGCAGGGGTTTGCCACCGGGGCCGATCTGGTGATCACCGGCCGGGTTGCTGATCCGGCACTGTTTCTCGGTCCGATGTTGCACGCGTTCGGCTGGTCTTATGACGACTACCAGAAACTGGCCAACGGCACTCTGGCCGGACATTTGTTGGAGTGTTCCGGCCAGTTAACCGGTGGCTGCTTCGCCGATCCGGGCATGAAAGAGGTCGAGGACCTGGCGGGCCTCGGCTACCCTCTGGCCGATGTGTGGGCGGACGGACGCGTCGAGGTCTCGAAAACCCCCGGATCAGGCGGCCGGCTGGACATAGCGACCTGCACGGAACAGCTTCTGTACGAGATGCACGACCCGTCGGCCTACATCACACCGGACTGCGTGCTGGATGCGTCCGGCGTATCGTTCCGCCAATTGGCGCATGATCGCGTGGCGCTGGACGGCGCCCGCGGCAAGGCCCGCACACCGACCCTGAAAGTCGTGGTCGGTTATTTCGATGGCTACATGGGCTCCGGTGAGATGGGTTTCGCCGGCATCAACGCGCTCGCGAGGGCGAAACTGGGGATCGAGGTGGTGAAGGAACGATTGCGCCGCCGCGGCCTGAGCTACGACGAGATGCGGATCGACCTGATCGGCATGAACGCGCTGCACGGCAACGATCCCAGCCTGTGTCCGGAACCCTACGAAGTTCGCCTGCGCATCGCCGCTCGCACCACCGACAAGAAGGCGGCCGAGGCAGTGGGCGCGGAAGTGCGCAGCCTGCACATGCAAGGCCCGACCGGGGCCGGCGGCGGGATCAATTTCGGAGCCAGACAGATACTGGCGGTGAAATCGGTGCTTATTCCGCGCGAATGGGTCAAACCTGAAATCATCATGGAGCGCGCGGCATGACCGTCCGTGTGTACGACCTCGGCCATGCGCGCGCCGGGGACAAAGGGAATACCTCGAATATTTCGGTAACGGCTTATAACGACGAGGGCTGGCAGGTGCTGCAACGTGAACTGACTCCGGAACGGGTTCTGGCGCATTTTCGGCACCTGACTCCCGGCCCGGTGCGGCGGTATGAACTGCCGCAACTGCGCGCACTGAACTTCGTCATCGAAAACGCGCTGGGCGGCGGCGTCACGCGGTCCCTGGCGATCGATCCGCATGGCAAGAGCCTGAGCGCGCTGATGCTGACGATCAACCTACCGGGACATAATGAAAGGCCGGCAGGACTGGCAGCACCGGCGAAGGTGTGAAACGCTGACAACAAGCAGGGCCGTCAGAGCCCGGAGAAGGGGAAACGCATGTTTGAAGTCCTGGACCAGCGGCAATCGCTGACTGGCAATCAGAAGCGTATCGTCGCCGCCGCGATACTCGGCGATATGTTGGAGTTTTTCGACTATTTCCTGATTGGCTTCGTGCTGGCGTTCGTCGTCGGACCATGGAAGCTGACCTTCATGCAATCGGCGATCGTTCTGCTGTCGTCGGGCATCGGCGCCATGCTGGGGGCGGCGTTCTGGGGCTGGATGGCGGACAAGATCGGCCGCCGGCCGGTGTTCAACATGACCATCCTGAACTTTTCGATCGCGACGGGCATTCTATACTTCACGCCGGATAACGGCTGGATCTTCCTGACGGTCATGCGAACGTTCGTCGGCTTCGGTGTCGGCGGACTGTATTGCGTCGATCTGCCCTTGGTCCAGGAGTTCATGCCGGCCCGCAAACGCGGTTTCATCGGTGGTCTGGTCACCGCATTCATTCCCATCGGCGTGATGATCGGCAGCCTGTTCGGTGCCTATCTGGCACCAGAGGTCGGCTGGCGCGGCCTTTTTGCCGCCGGAGTGCTGCCGGCGCTCGCGGTTTTGGTGGTACGGGCATGGGTGCCGGAATCACCGCGCTGGCTGTTGCGTCAGGGACGTGTCGCGGATGCCAAGAAATCGCTCGCCTGGGCGCTGGAGATGGACCCGAACGATTTGCCCGACCCGACGCCGTTGGAATGCGAGTCCACGCCGACGCGGTTCCTCGATTTGTTCAGGTATCCGCGTAGCCTGATCGTTTCGTGGTTCGGTAATCTTGGGGCACAGACCGGCGTTTATGGGGTTCTGCTATGGGCGCCGACATTGTTCGTCCTGGTGCTGCATGTGTCCCCGGCCGAGGCCTCCAAGGCGATGATCGCCGTCACGATCGGCGGCGTGGTCGGACGCGTATCGTTCTCCATGCTGTCGGAGAAAATCGGACGCCGTAAATCGGGTGGTCTGCTCGGCTTCGGCGCCGCGCTGTTCATCGCGTTGGCGGGGATTTACCATGGCGACATGATCTTTGGCGTATCGGCCTTCTGGCTGCTGCTGATTGTTGCGTTCTTCTTTGCCGATGGCGGTTTCGCGGTCGTCGGTCCCTACGCGGCGGAGGTCTGGCCGTCCCATTTGCGGACCTCCGGCATGGGCAGCGCCTACGGTTTCGGCGGTCTCGGCAAGATCATCGGTCCGTTGGGATTGGCATTGGTTGTGGGCAGTTCCAACGTGGTGAAGCCCGATGCCACGCTGGACGCGATCCAACCCGCGTTTCTGTATCTCGCCAGTTGGTTCGTCATGGCCGGGGCGGTTTATTTCTTCCTTGGTATCGAGACGAAAGGCCGCTCTATCGAGGAGATCGACCGCGATCTGAAGGCGGTCGCGGCAGCCGCGGAGTAAGGAAACGGCCGAATAGTCCGACCCAACCCCGTCATGGCGGGCGAAGGCCCGCCATCCACGCCTTATGTTGGTCCAGACCTGCAAGGCGTAGATGGCGGGCATTCGCCCGCCATGACGATGGTGACGCGCCAGAGAAACGACGGCCCCATTCAAAATGCGCGCACGCGTTACCCCAGGGCCAAAGCCTCGGTCACCGTCCCGCGGCATTCACCAAACCCGATCGAAACGAACCCGTCTCTGCGAGCGGTTGCCCGAAAGATGACCTCATCGCCATCGACCAGATAGGTCCGCGTCTCCCCGTTCGGGAATGAAACCGGGTTACGCCCGCCGCGGGTCATCTCCAGCAGGCATCCCTCCGATCCCGGCGCGGTTCCCGACACCGTGCCGCTGCCGAACAGATCGCCGGGTTGGAGGTTGCAGCCGTTCGACGTGTGATGCGCCACCATCTGCGCAACGGTCCAATACAGCATCGACGCATTCGACCGCGACAGCCCATGCGGTGCCGCGCCGGCTTGGCGCATCTTCGGTGTCAGCAGCAGCACCTGAAAGCCGATGTCGAACCCGCCGTGGGCCTGATCCGCCGGATCGTTCAAATGCGGCAACGGCGCGGGATCACCGGCCGGACGCGGCGGCTGAGCAATCCGGAACGGCGCCAGCGCCTCGGCCGTAACGATCCACGGGGAAACGAATGTCGAGAGACTCTTGGACAGAAACGGGCCGAGCGGCTGTGATTCCCACGACTGGATATCGCGCGCGGACCAATCGTTCAGCAGGCAGAAACCGGCGACGTGCCGGGATGCCTCGGCAATCGGGATGGGTGAGCCGATGTCGTTGCCGGGTCCGATCCACACCCCCAGTTCGAGCTCATAATCCAAATTACGGCACGGCCCGAAATCAGGTGCGGCCTGCTCCGGCGGCTTGCGCTGCCCATTGGGTCTGCGAACCAACCCGCCCGACGGCCGCACCGATGACGCTCGGCTGTGATACGCTACGGGAACGTATTTGTAGTTCGGCATCAAGGGATTGTCCGGCCGGTTGATTCGGCCCGCCGTTTCCGCGTGATGAATGCCCGCGAAGAAATCAGTGAAGTCGCCGATGCGGGCGGGCAGATGCATCGCGCAGCGGTCGGAGTCGTGCACCAGCCGGCCCGCGATAGCCTTGACGGCATCCGCGTTGTTGGCATCCAGGATGTCACCCACACGCCGGCGCAACGCCTGCCGCGCGGCCGGCCCGGCCTCCAGCAACGGGTTCAGTATACGCCCGGCAGCCGCCTCGGCCGCATCGCGCGCCGCACCCGTGAACAGGCCGGCTTCCAGCGCGGCGCCGATGTCGAAAATACTGTCACCGATCGCGATACCGCCCCGGGCCGAACCACAATCGGGGCTGAACACACCCAGCGGAAGGTTTTGGATCGGGAATGTCGCGTGACCGTTGGCGGAACTCACCCAACTGGTCCGGTCGGCTTTATGCGTGTCGTCGATCATCGGCGTTCTCCCATGCGTTGATCCATGGATAGCGCGGCATGCGCTTGACGTAAAACCGCGCGGCTTGCCTTTGCCGCCCGCCTGAGCCAACGTTGGCTCATAAAGGACGCTGAAAGCGTCAGGAATTCCCGGGGGAAACCATACTATGAGCCGAAACCAAACGCTGACCCCGGAGTTGATCGGGCGGGCGATAGACAAGATCCCATTGAACAAGGCGCTGATGTTCATCATCGCCGTGGCAGCAGCCGGGTTTTTCTTCGACTCCTTCGATTTGCTGATAGTTTCCTATGCGTTGCCGTTGATCAAACAGGAGTTCGTACTCGATCCCAAACAACTGGGTTTGATCGGGTCGGCCGCGTTGGCCGGCATGGGATGCGGCTCGTGGTTTTGGGGTTGGGTCGCCGACAAATGGGGACGGCGGGTGGTGTTCACGGCCACCGTGCTGATGTTCTCGCTGTGCACCGGCATCGCGGGCCTATCGATGTCATTGAGCTTTCTGGTCGGCGCCCGCTTCCTGACCGGTCTCGGGCTCGGTGGCATGGTGCCGATTGATCAGGCGCTGGTGGCGGAGTTTGCCCCCGCGAGGATTCGCGGCCGGGTCAGCGCGGTGCTGCCGTTCTGCTGGCCGATCGGGATCTTTGCCGCTGCTGGCGCCGGTTTGGCGATCGTGCCGAATTTTGGCTGGCGCTGGCTGTTCGCATTGGGGGCATTGCCGGCGATCCTGGCCTACTTCATCCGGCGCGGTATCCCGGAATCGCCGCGCTGGCTGGCCGACCAGGGCCGGCATGACGAAGCCCGCGAGGCACTGGCCTATGTAGGCGTGGACGACGCAACGATCGAGTTGGCGCGCGCCGAACTCGCCGCCATGCCCGCCCGCGCGCGGGAGCAAGATGCGACCTTCGCGGATTTGTTCACGCCGCCGTATTTACGCCGCGTGGCACACACATGGCTGATGTGGTTCTGTTCCGTTTTCGCATCGACGGCATTCAGCGTTTGGCTGCCGTCGATTTTCGCGACCTATTACCATATTGGACTGACCCGGTCGCTGACGTACACGTTCATGGTTGCCGGCACGTCGGTTGTCGGCCGTGCCTGTGCCTTTAGCCTGATCGATGTGTTTGGCCGGAAGGCTTTGATCGTGATTGGCTATGGCGTGGCGGGTTGCGCGGCGTTGATCTTTACTCAGGTGAGTACGGAAGCGGCTTTGCTAAGCACGGCAATGCTATATGGGTTTTTTGCTGATATCGGTTCGTTGGCGATGACCGTCTATACGCCGGAGGTCTATCCCGTGCGCATTCGCGGCAAGGGCGCCGCCATCGCGATGGGTTGGGGTCGTTTCGGCGGCATGCTGTCGCCCGTTGTCGCGGGCTTCCTGATCAGTGCTGACAATCTGATCTGGGTGTGGGGGTTGATGGCGGCTTTCCAGTTCACCTCGGCCGGGCTGACATTGGTGATGGCACATGAAACCAGCGGGCGGAATTTGGAAGCGGTGGCAAAGCCGGCCTAGCTGCGAACGTTTGCTAATCCGTGAATGACGGGCGAGGGCCCGTCATTCACGGTTTGCGGTTGCGGTGAAGGAAAGGCGTGGATGGCAGGCCTTCGCCTGCCATGACGGGGAGAGTTTAGCCGACAAGTGCCAGCGGTTAATCCAGGAACGCGCGTAGTTGCTCGACCACGAATTCCGGCCGTTCCCGCACCGATGCGTGGCCGGCGACCGGGACTTCGACAACCTTGCTGCCGGGGATCGTTTCGTTCATCCAGGCTGCCGCGTCCTTGAACGATTGACGTTCGGCGGAGCCCAGCATGATCAGCGTTTCGGCGGTAATTTTCTTGGTCTGCTCGCGGGCGTCCAGCGTCGCCAGGGCTTCGCACGCCAGGGCGTAACCCTCGTTCTCGCAAGCCTCGAATGTTTCGCGCACATGCCGCACGTTCGGGCCATTTTCGTTGCGGGAGCCTTCGGTGAAGAAGATCTGCAGCAGCGTCGGGATCAGGGCAGTGACACCTTCGGTCCGAGCGACGGCGGCGCGTTTCGGCCACATCGCCCGAGACTCTTCGTCATAGCGGGGCGAGCAATCCATCAGCACCAGTTTGTCCACCATCTCGGGATACGTGCCCGCGAAATGCTGTGCGATGCTGCCGCCGAGCGAAATGCCGATCAGGTGGAACTTCGTCAGGCCCTCGCGCAGAGCGACCTGATGCAATTGTTCAGTCAGTTCGGGCACGCCGTACTGGTGGCCGGGCAGCGGGGTACCGGGATGTCCGGGCAGGCTGTAGCCGATCAGTTCGTTCTGATCCATCAGCGGGTCCAGCACGTCCCACATGCGGTGCGATTGGCCGAGGCAGTGAATCATGACCAGCGGCTTGCCGGTCCCGCGCCGGTGCAGTTGGATCAGGCCGGGGTCGAGCGGTTGCGGGTTCCAGTTTTCCATGGGGTCGGTTTCCTTTGCTGGTGGGGTGGGGTGTCGCAACGAGACAAGGCCGGGCCAAGCCCCATTGGCATCAGACAAGCGTTCGGTGGAGAAAATTCGTTCTCCGCAGGAGGCTTTATTTTCTCCGTCATGACCGGGCTTGGCCCGGTCACCCGCGACTTCCTGTGTCGTGCCAGACAAAGTCGTGGGTAACCGGGCCAAGCCCGGTCATGACGAATGGGTAAATCCTCCCCTCCCGACGGCTTATCCTGGTGCCTATGGGGCCAAGCCCAGCCATGACCGATGGGAACATGCTGTTATCGAGTGCTAAAGGATGCCGGACCAAGGCCGGCCATGGCACCTCAAAGTGGTGGCTGGCTGCTGGATAGTTACTCCGCCGGAAAGGCGCCAACATCCTGTGGATGGAGAACAAAGCCCGCCGGGATGGCGTTTAACCTGGCAGCCTCGGCTGGTGGCAGGGAGGTGTCCCATGTCATCGCATCGAAACGATAACCGTTGACCTTGTTGGCCTCTTCTGAAACGACGAACAGCAGCGGCGGCACCATCTGATCGGGTTCGACCAGTTTGGATACCTTGCCCTCGCGGCTCCAATCCCGCATCACCTGCGACATGCCGGGGGTGTTCGCGCCGGCGCCGGGGTTGACGATGTTCACCGTCACACCCGTATCGACCAATGTCTTGGCCCAGATTTCGGTTGTCATCTCCAGCGCCGCCTTGGACGAGCCATACGGCACGCTGCCCGGCCGGTTCATTGTATCGAGCTTGGTTGTGACGTTGATAATCCGGCCCCAACCTTGTTTCAGCATCAACGGCGCCACCCGGCGGCCCATCTGATCGGCGGCAACGTAGTTGGTGTCCATCACGTTCTGGATGATCTCATCAGAGATTTCCCAGAACTTCTTCGGACCTGCGGTGAAACGATCGGGGTCGATATACGTGAAGGTCAGCCCGGCATTGTTCACCAGGATGTCGATCCGGCCGAACGCCGAAAGAGCCTCTGCCACAACCTGATCGCACACGGCAGGGGAGCGGATGTCCGCCACCATCGGACGCACGTTTTCAGTGCCTTCCATGGCCGCTACATCCTCCGGCAGATGCCCGACCGCCAGGACCTTTACCCCTGTGGCGGCCAGACCCAGGGTCATGCTGCGCCCCAGGCCGCGCAGCCCGCCGGTTACGATCGCGACGCGACCGGTCATTCCGCGGCTTCCGTCTGCGCAGGCGCTTCCGTCCGGAAATGCGGCATCACTTCTGTCGCGAAACGGCGAAGATTAACCCGTGACGTGCCGCCGCCGTTCAGCAGGATGTATTCGACGCCCTGCGACCGCAGCCGTTCGATCTTGCGGCAGATTTCATCCGGCGTGCCAAACAGCGTCGCTTCCTCATTCGCCTCGCGCGTGTCGGAGAACGCCATGATGCTGGCTTTGTTGTTGTTGTCGGGCGTCTGGCTGACGGCATGCAGGCGGTGCTGAGCCGTCATCCGGCGTTCGATCGCCGCATTCTTTTCCTCGACGGTGTCGGCGACGAAGAACGCCCGCGCGACGCCAACCTTGGACGGGTCGAATGCGTGCCCATTGGCCAGCATCGCCGCCTTGTAGGTGTTGAACCGGTGCATCGTCTCGTCCATCGACGCAAATTGGTCCAGCAGCAGGTTGTGCCCGCGTGCGGCGACTTTGCGGATGCTGCCCTCGCTGCCGGCGCCCTGCCAAAATGGCGGGTGCGGCCGCTGATTGGTCGGCGGCTCGACAACGATGTCGTCGAATTGCCAATACTTGCCGTGGAACGTGAAGCGCTCGTTCGATGTCCAGGACTTGGTGATGATGTCGATCGACTCGTTGAAGCGGTCCTCGGCTTCTTCCATTGGGATGCGGAACCCGACGAATTCGTTGTGCCGGTAGCCCTTGCCGACACCGAAATCCAGCCGGCCGCCGGACAGCAGATCGACGGTCGCGGCCTGTTCGGCCAGCAGCACCGGGTTGTGCCACGGCAGCACCAGCACGGCGGTTCCGAGCCTCAGTGTGGTGGTCTTGGCGCCGATCCAGCCCAGCAGATTCAGTGTGGCGGAGACCTGGCCAAAACCCGTAAAATGATGCTCGACCATAAACGAACTGTGGAAACCGAGCGCTTCGGCTTCGATCAGATACTCAATGTAATCCTTGAACCCGGCCGCGCTATCAACGTCGGGTCCCTGGTTACGCTGTGCCTGCGCGGCGCCGAACAGTCCGAAACGCATACTCTCACTCCACTTACTCGTTGGTATCAGACTGTCCCGACGCGGCTAAAATGTCCACCCCGGTCTCTGGCGCACCGGTCGTGCCGCGTCCGTTAGCGGGGCCGATTGGGCGCGGTTTGCAGGAACTCTCGCAGGTTTTCCGCCCAGAATGGCGCGATCGCCGTCGTGCCGTGTCCACGCGTTTGGGCGCTTGCCGGGATCAGCAGCAGGCGGCCGTTCTTCACATGCGTCATCGCCGCCGCCATCAGCCCGGTCTCCGGTGGATTGCGCTCGTCGTCGGCGGAGTTGATCGCCAGGACGGGTGCGGAGATCCGGTCGAGCATCGGTGCGGGATTGTAATCACGGGATGATTCCCACTGATAGATGAAGTCGTTGGCGTCCGCCGGGGGCGCCGCCGCCAAACGTTCGTCCACCAGTTTGTCGGCTTTGTCCCGTGTAGGAGCCAGCGCCGCATAGGCCAGGGTTCCACCGCTGGTGCCGATCCCCATGAACACGTTGGCCAACCGCAGCGAGGGGGGCTGAGTGGTGTAGTTACCGTTGTCATAGGCCGGGTCTTGCCGGATCGTTTCGATCAACATGCGCCGCATCATCCAGTTGCGGCTGGACATCTCGGTCGGCTGCGACGCCATCGGCACCAACGCATCCATGAATTCGGGATAGGTCACGCCCCAATCCCAGGCATGCATCCCGCCCATCGAGTTGCCGATCACCAGCCGCAGATGCTGAATGTGCAGCCCCTCGGTCAGCAGCCGGTATTGGGCTAAAACCATATCGTCGTAGTTGTAATGCGGAAATTTCGTCCGCAGGCCTTCCGACGGCCGAGCCGACTGGCCGGCGCCGAGTGCGTCCGGCAAGATGATGAAGTATTTCGTTGCGTCCAAAGGTTGCCCCTCGCCAAACAACGCCCCGGCAAATCCCGGGTTCAGCATCGCTCGGCCGGACTGCGCGGTGCCATGCAGCACCAGCACGGGTTCCCCATTCGGATTGCCGATCGTCGTGTAGTGCAACCGCAACGCCGGTATGGTCTCTCCGGTGTGGAATTTGAAGTCGGTGGCGACCCAATCGGCTTCCTGCGCGACGGGGTAACTGGCCGCGAAAGCGGGCAGCGCTCCGATGACAAAGCCGGCGAACAGTGCCGCGCGCATCCAGATGCCTGTCGTTCTTACGTCCATGTCCGCCCCGGTTCTTTGTGCAAGGAGGCGACACGGCCGAACCGGCTGTCCGGGTCGGCATGTCTCCTCGTTCCGGAATGACAGCAGGACCATGGCGATGGGTCAATGACCGCACGATGCGCCATCGCCCGCCGCCGCCGGGCGTTTGGCGTCAGGCGTTTGGCGTCAGGCCGCTTTTTTTAGCTTCTTGCTTTTGTTCGGACGTATTTGGCTCGGCGCGCTGCCACCCTTGGCGCGGTCGAGCACAAATTTAGCGTAGTCGTCCATGTCGCCATTAAACGGCTTCACGGTGCCATCCGCCGCCAACCACAGCCGGTCGGCCACCAGTTCCATCAATGACCGGTCATGGGTGATCAGGATGACCGCGCCCTTGTAGTCATTTAGTGCGTCCAGCAGAGCGCGCCGGCTGTCGATATCCAGATGGTTGGTGGGCTCATCCAAAATCAGCAGATGCGGCGCCGCCATGGCGACCATGTTCAGAAGCAAGCGGGCACGCTCGCCGCCGGACAGGTTCTCCACCGTGGTGGACTGCTTGTCGAAGCCGATGCCGAACCCGGCCAGGCGGGAGCGGTGCTGCGTCTCGGTGTCGTCCAGGCGTTCCCGCCGGATGATGTCCAAGGGGGTGTCGGCGGGGTCGAGCGCCTCGATCTGGTGCTGGTGGAACCAGCCGACCTTGATGCGGCGTTCGCGCTGCATGTGGCCGGATTGAAGGCCCAGGGCGCCCGCCGCCATCTTCGCGAAGGTGGACTTGCCGGCGCCGTTGACGCCCAGCAGGCCGATGCGGTCGTCCACATCCAGCCGCAGGTTGAGGTTTCTCAGGATCGGTACGCCGTCATAGCCGACCGACGCGTTCTCCAACCCCATCAACGGAGGCGACAACGGCCGTCCGGGAGAGGGGAGAATGAACGGCGCGACGCGCTCCTCGATCGTGGTTGCGACTGGCTCCATCTTCGCCAGTCGCTTCATGCGCGATTGCGCCTGGGCGGCCTTGCTGGCGGTGGCCCTAAAACGATCGACGAAGCTTTGCAGATGCGCGCGTTCGGCATCCTGTTTGACGGCGAACGCCGCCAGCAGGCGCGCCTTCTCACCACGGCGTTTCTCGAATTCGTCGTAGCCGCCGCTGTAGAGATCCAATTTGCCGGACTGCAGATGCAGGATTGCATCGACGGAATTGTTCAGCAGTTCACGGTCGTGGCTGATGATGATCGCCGCGTTCGGGTATTTGCGCAGCCGAGCTTCCAGCCACATCGCGCCTTCAAGGTCGAGGTAGTTGGTCGGTTCGTCCAGCAGCAGCATGTCAGGTTCGGCGAACAGCGCCGCCGCCAACGCCACACGCATACGCCAGCCGCCGGAGAATTCCGCCATCGGACGTGACAGATCGGCCACCGAGAATCCCAGACCGGCCAGAATTTCGCCGGCCCTGGCAGGCGCTCGGTCGGCACCGATCTCCTCTAGCCGAGCATAGATGTCGGCAATGCGTTCGGGTTCGGCGGTTTCCAGTTCGGCGTACAGCGCGTCGCGCTGAGTGTCCGCCTCCAGGATCGTCTCCAACAGGCTGACCGGGGTGGCGGGATGCTCCTGGTCCACACTGGCGATGCGGGCGAGCTTTGGCATACTGATCTCACCGCCGTCGGCGGATAATTGGCCGAGGATCAGCTTGAACAGCGTCGATTTGCCGACGCCATTACGGCCCACCAGGCCGACTTTGGCGGTGGATGGGATCAGCACGCTGGCATGGTCGAAGAAGCGCCGTCCCCATGCGTTGAACACGAGGTCATCAATTTGCAGCATGGGTGTGGATCAATCCGCGGGAGTGTTGCAGCGCACTGTATCTGCTGCGGTGCACAAAAGCGAGGATCATCGCCAGGTATCAGGTATGTGCCAACGTCTGATTTTCCCACCGCATCTTAACGATTTGTCAAGGAATTGGCAGTACGCTGGCGGACGTGTTGGTGCTCCCGGGAAATCCGTTCGGTAAATCCCGCGGGAGCAGCAACATCCCTATTGACTTTCGGGTCTGAAAGTTGCAACTTGAATGTAAGGCAGAGCAGCATGCCGGATACAATAGGCTTCAATCTCGCGAAGGTTTTGGGTGCTGAAAGTGCTTCGATCGAATGTCTGACGCTGTATATCCCAAGCAAGGATGCGGCCGGTAATGACTTCGATCAACGGCCCTGGATTGATCAGGCTTTAACATTGCTCGCTGAAATTGGCGGCGGGGCGACGGTTCTGCCACCGGCTGAAGGGGCTTGGCTCAATCCCGAAACGGGGGTTTTGATCAAGGAAAGTGTTGTGTTGATCTACACTTATGTCGATCCCGACTGTTTCGCGGCCTCGCTGGGTAATCTACGCCGTTTCGCCCATCGTCTTGGGCGTGAAACACGCCAGGGCGAAGTTATTCTGGAATTTGCGGCTCGCCTTTATAAGATACGGCAATTTGATCACGGATGAAGGAGGCACCCATGTTCCGCTACCCGCCCATCAAGAATCCGCAGGCAAAGGAACCAACCGTGGCACGACGACTCGTTTTGACTGATGAACCTAAGCCGCGCGTGGTGTTGACCGACACCACCAAGCGTCGCGTCAGCGTTGCCGATCTGGCCGCTGCGCTGGGTGCCAGCGAGGTTTCGCCGGCACCTTCATCCGGTGGTTCGCCGGTCTCCTGGTTCGCCGCCCGAGAAGAAGTCGCCAGACGTCTGCGCTCGACCGGGGGGCGTCCAGGATTGCCCGATGCCGAACCGCGCAAGGTCACGCTGACGGATGCGGAATGGGACATGGCCAAACAGCTCACTGAAACCATGGCCGAACCGGGCTTTCGCCCGTCGGTCGGTCAGGTCGCCGGTGTGCTGCTGGGTCAGGCGATCCGGTCGGCGCACGCATCGATGCCGACCGGGACCACCGAAGCCGACGTTACAAGAACCCGATACTGAACCACGGCACGGCGGCGACCACGATCAGTCCGGCGAGCACCGCCAACAGGTAAGGCCAGATGCGTCGCATCGCGGCATCAGGCGATACCCGCCCGATTGCGCAGGCGCTGTAATATCCCACCCCGAACGGGGGCGCGAACAGGCCGATGCCCATCGCGAGGATGACCACCATCGCGTAGTGGACCTCGTTAATGCCCACCAGTTTGGCCGACGGAAACAGCAGCGGCCCGAACAGCACGATGGCCGGAATACCCTCCAGCACGCTGCCGAGCACGATGAACGCGAGGATGGAAACCGCCATGAATCCGGCGGCGCCTCCTGGCATCTGGGTCATCGCGGCAGCCAACTGGCGGGAGAATCCGGACTGGGTCAGCGCCCAGGCCATGCCGGTTGCCGTGCCGATGATCAGCAGGATGGCGCCCGATAGCGCCGCCGTTTCCACCAGCATCGGAAACAGGCGCCGCAGTGGAAATTGCCGATACACCAGGACGCCCATCGCGACCGCATAGACGATGCCGATGGTCGAAACCTCGGTCGCGGTGGCGACGCCTTCGATCACCGCTGTGCGGATCACGAACGGCAGGACCAAAGCGGGCAGGGAGATGATGAACGCCTTGCCGATGACGCTCCAGGGCGGGCGTTTGACGCCGGCCATGTTTTCGTTGCGGCCTCGGTAGCGGGCGACCAGCGCCAGCGCGATTGCCAGCACGACGGCCGGCATCAGCCCGCCGGTGAACAAGGCGGCGATCGAAACCCCGGTCACCGACCCGATGGTGATCAGCACCAGGGACGGCGGGATCGTCTCGCTCATGGCGCCGGAGGCGGCCAACAGGGAAACCAGTTCACCTTCGTTGAAGCCGCGCCGTTTCATGTCGGGGAACAGGACGGGGGCGACCGCCGCCATGTCCGCCGCCTTGGAGCCGGAGATGCCGGATACCAGGTACATGGCGCCGAGCAGCACGTAGGACAGGCCGCCTCGCACATGACCCAAAAGCGAGGACAGGAAGTTCACCATGGCTCGGGCCATGCCGGTCATCTCGATCAGCAGGCCGAGGAACACGAACAACGGCACGGCGAGCAGGATCAGCGAACTCATGCCTTCGTCCATGCGGGAAACGACGACGGTCAGCGGCGTGCGGGTCAGGGTCGCCAGATAGGCCAGGGTGGCCAGTCCGAAGGCGAAGCCGATGGGCACTGACAACAGGACGGCGGCGCCCAGCAAGACGACGAAGAACAGCACCAGGTTCCAGTTGCCGAATCCCTTCAGCCACGGACCTGCGAAATGCAGGGTTGTCGCCAGGACCGCGACGACGGCCACGCCGAACACGGCGTCCTTCCACGACAATCGGAGCAACCGGGACAGCGCTGTCACCACCATCAGCGCCGCGCCCACCGGGATCGCCATAGCTCGGAAGGTGTTGTGGATGCCCAGCGCCGGGGTCTCGATGAACCATTCGTCGGATGCGTATTCCCAGGCGGAGGGCAGTACCATCAGCAGAAATATGGCTACGGCCGCCGAGGCCAGAGCATCGGTTCGCGCCCGTCCGGCCGCCGACATGCCGCCGATGATCGCGGTCAGGCGCATGTGTTCGGATCGTTGCAAAGCGATCACGCTGCCGAGCATGGCCAGCCACAGGAACAGTATGGAGGCCAGTTCGTCGGTCCAGACGAGTGGCGAATGGAACGCGTAGCGGGCTGTCACGCCGGTGAACAACACGACAATTTCCGCCAGCACCAGCAAGGCGGCTGGCCCCTCGGCAATCAGGCGCAGCAATCCGTCGATGCGGGCGGCGAGCAGGCTGGGGGCCGGAGCGATGCCGGCGGAAATGTCGTGTGCCATGTCAGGAGAGAGAGCCGACTTCGGATTCCAGGATCGCCCAGGCCTCGTCGCCGAATTTCTTCTTCCACTCGGCGTAGAAGCCGGCGGCCTTCAAGGCTTCGCGGAATGCCGGCTTGTCCACTTCGACGAATTCCAGGCCTTTGGATTTCAGGTCGTCGGCGACAGACCCGTTCAGCCTGGCAATGTCGTCCCGCTCCTGCAGCGCCGAGGCGTTCAGTTCGCGGGCAATGATGGTTTGTGCCTCGGCGGGTAGTGCCGCGAACCCGCGCTTGTTGCCCAGCATCCAGAACCCGTCCCACATGTGGCTGGTCATGGAGCAGTATTTCTGCACCTCGTACAGCTTGGCGATCTGGATCAGGGTCAGCGGGTTTTCCTGGCCCTCGGCGATCTTGGTTTGCAGCGCCGAATAGACCTCGGCGAAGTTGATGCTGATCGGGGAGGCGCCCAAAGCGGCGAACATCGACGTCCACAACGGCGACACCGGCACGCGGATCTTGAAGCCCTTCAGGTCGGCCGGCCCCTTGATCGGGTGCGTCGAACTGGTGATCTGGCGGAAGCCGTTATCCCAGATTTTGTCGAAGGCGATCAGGCCGCGCTTGTCCACTTCGGACCGGACATGCGCACCGAGGCTGCCGTCCATTGCTTTCCAAACCGTGTCGTAGTCCTTGAACGCAAAGCCGATGCCGTTGATGGACGCGGCCGGGACCAATGTCGACAGAATCAGGCCGGACAGCGTGAAAAAGTCGATCGCGCCCGACCGAAGCTGCGACAGCATGTCCGTGTCGGAGCCGAGCTGATTATTCGGGAACACGTTAATCTCGACCGCGCCGTTGGTCGCGGCCTTGATGCGATCGGCGGCTTCCTGCTGGCGGATCGATTGCGGGTGCGTGGCCGGCGAATTATTCGCCAGCTTCAGGCTGAACTCCGCTGCCCGGGCAGGGCGGGTGTTGATGGCGAACAGAGGCAGCGCAGCCCCTGCGATCAGGGTGCGGCGGTTTAACAGCGACATGCGGGTTCCTTGGGCGTTTGGTCCGGGCGGCAAAATACTGACTGGGACGGGGGTGGCAAGGGACGTTTCCGAGGGGCAGGTTAGAAATATGGCTTATAGACCCTATTTATTTCGGGCCGTCGGCGGTCCCCACCGATGGCTTGGGTTGGCCGGGAGCGGTAGGGGTGCTTTCGGACCAGGATAACGAAGAGAGATGAATCTGCCGATCAGCAGACGCGGCAAGCAACAAAATGGCCGCGTCTGGAAGACGCGCCCATCATCACTCAGCTCTTTGTAATCTTCGGGCCAAGATAAAATATTTCTAGCTTCTTCCGATCCTTCCCCAGCGGCCATTCGAAGTGCATCCGGAAAAATCGATGGCTGATCTTGCCGTGCCAGTGCGCGAAATAGCTGCCGCCCGATGTCCGTTCAAACGTCATTTCCTTGGCAAACATTTTCTGATTTGTCGCAGATTCACCGGTAAACAGTGCCCTCTCGCCGGTGAAATAAGTCTCGACGATCTCCCGCGCGACCGGTCCATCCACGCCAGCTTCGCTTCGGCCCGCGACATAGTCGTTGAGTACCTTCATCAGTTCTAGGCTACGATCACGCAGCGATGCTTCGAATGGCTCGCGGGCGAGAGCGGAGTTAGCGTGGAGTTCACCGATTTCGAGATTGGGAAAGCGTCGCCGTGCGGCCTCAATCAAAGCGGGCCATGACCCAATAAGTCCCTCTGCCGCGAGCGCTTGATTGACGAGCGCGTCGGTCTCCCAGAGATTGGACACGGAGTAGCGGCCGTAACGTTCCTCGCGCAACCCATGATCGACCCTGAGCAGGCTAACCGCGAAATTGATCCTTCCCCCGACGAAGCTATAGGTAGCGCACTCTACTCCTGCCTTAGTCCTCCGCGCGGCCTCACCCAGTCCCGTCGTCGTGACTTCGACGTCCTGATACTCAAAGTAGTCGTCGGCCTCGTCCAACCGGTCATCGTCGACGAAGGGGCCAGTTTTGTCGAGCCAAGAGAAAGTAGCCGCTCGCAAATCCTTGTCGCGAAGCTCGAACAACGCCCGGGGACGTTGATCTCGGGAGCGACCATCGCCTCCTGCAATGAGCGGGTCGACCGCAGATTCTGCCAGATCGCCGGAATCCTGACGCGCGCGGCTAACAGGCCGCGAAGTACCCTTTCGAACTCGGTACGGTCGGAAAATTGCGCTTGGAGAGACGCGTCGTTAAGATACCACCGCACCTCAGCCCCACCCGGCGAGCCGCGCGACATCCTTATCGCCCTGATCGAAGAAGCCGTCGGGCCACTCGTTTATTCGACCCTCGCTGTCAATTCGCGGATTGGTGACGCCATGCCCCTGAAGAGAACTTCCAGCGAAGAACAAGAGGCTGAGTTGCTCAGCCTCTAATACCTTATCGCGGACGGCAAGCCTAATTCCATTGAGCACGTGGTCACTGTGCGTTTCGACGATTACTTGGATACCTGCCGCAGCGAAAACGGCTAGGAGATGCCCCATGCGCGACTGCGCTGAGGGATGAAGATGCGCCTCGGGGCTATCGATTACGACGATGCTGCCGGGCTCGGCGGCGAGTAGCGCGACCAGGATCGGGAAGGCGTAGGTCAGGCCGTAGCCGACATTTGCCGGGCGTCTCCATTCGCCTGTTTCAGACAGTCTGAATTGGAGCGCAAACATTGATGCAACCGACAATGACTGCACATTGGCGTTCGCATTCGGTGCAAGGCGGCTGAGCCAAGCGTCGATCTGTTTTCGAAACACCGTAGCGGGTTCGTCCGGGCATCGCCGAGCGGGATCGATTTCCGCGTCCGCGAATTCGTGATACCAATAGCTGGCGAAGCGTCCGTCAACGCCCACGTCGGGGGATTGGCTACTGACGAGATCGGGGGTCGGGAACGCTTCGGCCGGTCCAGCGCGCACCGCACTCAGATGGACGAGGCGAGCGAGGCACTCGGAGAGTTCGGGCCAATTGCCGCTGCCGTCGTCCCTCGTTACGGTGAGGCTGCGAGCGCCGGTCTTTGCGGTTGCACTTAACGCCAATGACTTTTTATCGCCGAACAGCTTGAAATGTGCGGTAGCGTCGAGAGACTGCGCGCGAATAACATCGCCGGCGGATCCAAGGCGAACGATCGCGCCGTTTAGGGGCAAGTCGCCCGTGGCCGCCTCGCAGGTCCAGGTGCGGCGGCGCGCAGCCTGGGCCAGCAGGAGGATCGGCTGGAGTGCGGTTGATTTGCCAGCCCCGTTAAAGCCACTCAACACCGTCAGGGATGCCAACGGAACGCGCAGCTGTTCGAAGCATTTGAAGTCCTCGATTTGCAGCGCCTTCAGGATCGGGTTGGTCACAGCGCCATCTCCTCCGCGTCCTCGAGTGTTTTGAATCGCTGGTGCACGGCCTGCGTGCTATTGGTCGAATACGTAATCGACTTCGCGAATGTGTCGTCCTTGACCCGATCAATCATGAAGTCGCGGAGGGCGGCATCGTTTTTGGGATCGAATGTCTCGGCGAAGCGAGCGAACACCACTGCGCTTACCTCGAACAGTGAGATATTGATGGGACTGCGCGCGGCCACGTCCAACTCGGACGCCAATGATTTGCGAAAGGCATGCTGATGGAACAGCCGGTAGGAAAGCGTCATTGCGGCATCAAATCTGCGGCGGAGATCGAGCTGTGCCTGCTCGTCGCAGTCGGCCAGAAGCTTGATTCCCCTCGCTAAGAACCCGTCCATGTCGCCGGTCCGGTAGTTCTGCCATCCGATCAGCGAGAAGGCGACAAACCGATTGATCGCCTCGCGGTCTCGCATGGTCAGCCTGTCCAGCGATCCGGCGGTGGCCGTTTGGAATGGTGTGCCCTCTGCGGCCGATTTGAGCCATTGCGTTGCAGGCCCGTTGTAAAGCGCGTTCCGCATTTGCTGGCGCGTGAGCATCGCCCCGCTATTGACGCGCTCGAAAATGTCGAGCCGGGCGCGCTCGGGCGCCTTCGCATCAAGAATGTACATGGTGAGCTGAGTATCTGCCACGCGCTCTTGCAGGTTCAGTGGTAGCCGCTCAAAGGTCTTTCCTTCCAGCTCATGCGATCCAGCGTTTTGTCCACTGACTAGCCCGGTCAGCTTCAATTCGCCGCCGAGGAAACGGGCAAATGTTGTGAGGCGCTGCAAGCCGTCGACCACGATGATTCGCCCGTCCGGCGCCTCGGCCACGTAGAAGACCGGCAGTGGTATACGCATGATACAGCTCTCGATGAGCTTGGACTGCTTGGCGTTCGGCCATACGAAGTCACGTTGAAAATCAGGATCCAGGATGTAGCGCTTCTTCTGGATGCGGTTAACGACCTCGCCGACCGTACGCTGTTCGGTGCGTACAAATACCGCGTCGAGCGGGTAGTCGCCCCAGCCGTCGCCGCTAGGATCTTCTACGCCTTCAGGCTCATCGGCGACGTCGACAGGCGGTTGTTCATTCATGTGCGCTACCATTCTGGGTTTTGCTCGCCGTTGGCTGGTCTGCGGCGTCGTTTCAATCTCTCTTGGGCCACTATCCCGGCTTCCCTTATCCCAACCCAACCGCGTGGCCAATCAAGAAACCGCGCCACATAAAGCATCGTTACATCTTCCCTGGAAAAGTGTACCCCTAATCCCCGCCGACGCTCTCAGTCGGCGGCTTCCCTCTCAGACGCCTCACTTCCGTGGCAGTCAATGGCCCATAACTGAAATGGTGTCCGCTTTTGGGGTCCAGTGCTTACGTTCGGATCGACCGCCATTGGCGCCGAGCGCACGTAACATTGCAGCTGTTTGCTTCCGGTCCGCCCATGACGATGGGGAAACGGCATCGACCTGAGGCGGTTATGTCCGGACCGGCCCTTCGGCCGGCGATAACTGTGCCGAAATCCGGTTGCCACATCTGGGTTCACCTGATGAACCCAGACCAGAACAGAACCAGGACGCCTTGACTAATTTCCTACATTAGGTTATCAGTCAGGGATGGAAACCTTATCCCCACCACCGGCCATCGATCTTTCCAAGTACCTGTATCATCAGGTCATCTATACCCTCACCCGCCTGTTGCCGCCGCCGATTGATGACTCGCCCACGGCGCTGCTCGCCAGAAACCACACCGCCATCGCCAAGGTCGCCGCGCTGCTGCCGGTCGGTGCGAATGAGCTCGATCTCGCGGCCGAGTGCATCGCTGCGGCGCGCGAGGAGGCGGGGCGGGCGGTCGAGACGTTGTTCAACGACTTCCTGCGGCAGACGTTCGAGATGCTGATGCCGCCCGGCTATACGTCGATGGCGTCGATGAAGAATTTTGTCCGCAACCGCGCCGCGCTGCGCGGCGACAAGCTGACGGCTGAGGCGCTGATCGACAGCGGCACGGCGCTGATCGGTAGCCCCAAGACGGTGCTGGCGGGTATCGAGCGGATGCGGGAGCGAACCGGATTTGGGATTCTCGTGGCGATGCTTCAGTTCGGCATCCTTTCGGACGAACTCACCCGGCGTAACATGGACCTGTTCGCCGCCGAGGTGATGCCGCATTTGAGAGACCGATACCTCGTGCCGTAACCTGCCGCGAGCTTCGGCTGATGCCTGGACTAAACGGCCCAAGCTGATTGAGCATAGTTGGGGCTGTAAACCTTTTGGTAAGAATTGCGGCGTAGTCTCGGTCGTTGGAGATCGAGACATGTTGAATTCCGCTGTACGTTCGTTTTTTGGACGATTGCCACCGCGCCAGTTCGGAGCGTCGAATTTGCCCGTCGCTGCGCTGGCACCTGACATTCTGCCGGTTAGGCCGGTTGGGCCGGTCGTGACTGGGGCTGAAAAGAGCCGAACCGACTGGCCGGCCGCACGGTTGTCGTTGTCCAACACTCTGTGGGGAAACGGCTACATCGTCCCTGGCGGCGAGTTCGAGATCCTACGTCTGACCCGGCCGCTGGGTGCTTCATCCGCGGCCAGCCTGCTGATCGTTGGCGTTGGCAGCGGCGGTCCGGCCGTGGCCGTCACACGCAACCTTGGGGCCCGGGTGGTGGGGATGGAAAGCGATCCCGTGCTGCTCGCCGCAGCCAGAGGACTTGTCGTACGGTCCCAACTTGATCGCAAAGTAACACTGCAAGCCTGGGAGCCGAACGCTCCGGCGTTTGGCGTCGCCGGCCATCATCATTGCGTGGCCCTGGAGCCGTTTCAAGACGGGCAACCAGAACCCATCGCCGTTGCACTCGCGCAGGCGTTAAAGCCGGGCGGCCAAATGGTGATCGCTGCGCTGGCGGCCGCCGCGCCGCTGAACCCCGCCGACCGGACTGTGCGCCGTTGGGCCGAATTGGAGCAACGCGATCCGTCCTCCGTGCTGACTTCCGTAGCGGTGACCCGGATGCTCGGTCGTATCGGGTTGGATGTCCGCATCGCCGAGGACATCTCCGTTCGGCATATGGAAGATGCATTGTTGGGATGGCGTATGTTGTTGCGTGACTTGCCGGCGACCCGGCCTACTTCGGTGCAAGCCGCGCAATTGGCCCGCGAGGCGGAGTTGTGGCTGCTGCGACGCCGGTTGGTCCGGGACGGGCGGCTGCGGATGATGCACTGGCATGCGATGAGCCGGCCACCCTCCGTCGTCCCGTCCGAGTGGGTGAATTGACATCTTCGCTAGCGACAACGATTGCCATTCACGCGGGCGTACTGATCCGGGCAGAACAGGTCGGCAACCAGAGCGGAAGCGCAATACCATGGGTTATCCGATACAGGCGATACGCACCGTCGCGTTCTGCGCGATGATCACGGTTGGGGCGAACCAAGCGATCGGAGCGGAGGCGGGTGCCTGCGCGGGCCGACCCGCGAACGGGCTGCTTCCCCCCGGGTATTTGCATACAGCGGGATCTCAGATCGTAGATGACGCTGGCAAACCGGTTCGTATCGCCTCGGTGGGCTGGAACCAGGGGTTCGAGAACCCGGACGAAGCCATGCGCAAGATCGTGCAAACCGGATTCAACGCCGTGCGGTTTTCCTGGGTGGACGCAACCATGGAGCGTGATCTGCGGACGATCGACGGTGTTGTGGCTGCCGCGGCCAACAGGGGTGTGAAGGTGATCCTGGATCATCACACGAATGAGGCTGGAACCGAGGCTGACGGCTGGGGCGCTCAGCAAAAGAACGGGCTTTGGTTTGACAGCGGACCGGGAACGGATGGAACGAACGGCGCCGGCGTCAATGGGACCGTCACGCAGGCGATCTTTCAGGCGCATTGGGTGGAGGTTGCCAAACGCTACGCCGGCAACAGCACGGTGATCGGCTTCGACCTGGATAACGAGCCACTGGTGATCCGTGGCGGAGCGACCTGGGGCCGTGGCGGCGTCACTGACATTCGAATGATGTATCAGACCGTCGGCAACGCCATATTGGCGGTCAATCCCGGAGCCTTGATCATTGCGGAGGGGCCGCAGGATTACAGCACCGACAAGCCGTGGGGCGACCTATCGAAAGTGCGCTTCGCCCCGGTCGAATTGGCCATCCCAAACAAGGTTGTTTACTCGGTGCACGATTACCCGCGTTACGTCTCCGGGGTTCGGGAGGACAGCGGCCCGGGCAAGGTGGCTCGCATGAACCGGGCCTGGGGCTATCTGGTTTCCGAGAATATCGCACCGGTCTGGATCGGCGAGATGGGGGCGAACTTCGACGGTAGTTGGGGACATGAAAATGTTGCGGAAAGCCGTGCGTGGGCATCCACTCTGGTCAATTACCTGAATGGTCAGCTTGGCGACCTGGGCGGGCCCCACTTCACAGGGTCGCAGCAGGGTATCTCCACGAACTGGTGGGCCTGGGGGCACCTGCCCGGGCAGTCGCTGAATGGCACACTCGCCGAGGATGGGACGCCGCGCCGGGCGCAATACGAGGTGTATCGTCAATTGCAGCCACAGGCTGACTGCGGGATCGGCGCGGACAGGGCCTCGGCGCAGTAGGCTCTGTAGCTGGGTTCCGCGTTGGACCTGCAAAATCTACACGTCAGCTTGGCAACGATCCGCCCGCCCGGGACATTGGCTGTCTCGTATCAGCGGACGTGGCGAATTTGGTCTATCCCACCGCGGGCAAGGTGGAGGCCGCCCGCCTCGTCTTCAGTCTAAGCTGGAGCGGCTGTTCGATGAAACGATGTGTGGCATGACCTGCAATCGCACTGACGATCAGTCCGATGACGATCATCGCGGCCAAATTGGCCGATATCGGGCGGATCAACAGGTACACGGCCGGTATCACGAAACCATGGGTCAGATAGGTGACATAGGATGCGTTACCGGCTGCGAGCAACCATTGAGGCAGCCAGGGGCGTAGTGACAATTCGGTCGATACGGTCGCGGCCACGATAAAGGCAGCCGGAACACCCCAGGTCAACGGACGCGCGAACCCGCCGCCAACCGGCACGACCATCAGAAGTGCAAACGCGATTATGCCGATGGCAGCGGCAACGGTAAGGCGCACGTTCCGTAAGTGTGGAACAGCATTGCCGATGACAATGCCGAAGATAAATTCAATGACGATGGTATTGGCGAAGCTGCCCGCCGGAAGCACAAACGACAGCGCGGCGAACGCCAGCAGCAAAGGCGCACAAACCCGCATGATCGGGACCCTGAAGACGAGGGCGGCAGCGATCAGAATGTAAAAGAACATCTCGTAGCTTAAGGTCCAGCCGACCGGCAGCACCGGCCTGATGATGCCGAGCGCATCGCGAACCGGTAGCAGCGCATAGGAGCCGGCCACGTAGAATGGATCGAGCGTCGTTCGCGTTGCCAAAGCTGGCAACGCAAGAACCGAAACGATCTTCAGTGTGGTGACGACCCAATATAATGGCATGATCCGAATCATGCGACCTTTCGAGAAGGCCCAGGCCGCGTTGCGCCGTCCGGCACTGCGCTGCACCGAAATCGTCATCACCAGGCCGCTGATGACGAAGAAGATGTCAACGCCCGCCGAACCATTCGGCCAATACTCTATCGGGGCGTACCCCGGCGTGTGGGTCGTCCACTGCTCCACGGCGTGGTAGGCGACCACCAGCAAGGCCGCGACGGCCCGCAGGCACTGGACGCCCAAAAGTTCGTCTCGACCTGGTCGCACCACGCTCATGCTGGCACAATCAGAGATGACGATTCTTGTCCGTCGATCGGTCGCGCCTCGTGTTTCGATGCTAGTATGGCTGGGCCGGTATCCATCTGGTGAGCCTCCAGTCGAAAGCAGATCGCCTGGACCGTGTGCGACACAAAAAATCGCATGCAAGCACCTGCTTGATAGGACCTACATAGGATTCGGCGAGGCGAAACAAAGCAATTTTACGAACAGACGGACTTTCCGGAATAATATCACGAAGATGTTTAGTTCTATCTTGTCGGCACGACGTGACCGCCGGGCCGCGTGCTACGCCAGATGTCCGGATGCGTCCAAAATTAGGCATCCACGGGTCAGTCCTCCCGCTTCCTGTGCGCTCTGATCGTACCGTCTTCGAGCAGTGCATTCAATTCCGCACCTAACAGAACGGCGTAGGCCGAGATGTAAAACCACAGCATCACCCCGACCGCGGCACCGAGCGATCCGTAGGTTGCGCCGAAGGTGCCGAGTCGGGAGATGTACAGCGACAACAATTCGGACGCGAACAGCCACAACACCGTGGCGAGCGTCGCGCCCGGCTTGATCCGTGGGTGCGGCGGGGACGGCCGGGACGGTCCGAACCGATACAGCAGACAGATCGCGGCGAAGAAGAACCCGATCAGCATGGCCATGCCGGCCGCATGGATCAGGCTGCCCCCGTGGCTTGAAAGTCCGAGGAAATTGATCGCTGGCGGCAGCAGCAGCAACACGCTGATCGCCAGGATCGCGCAAAATACCGCGACCAGCGTCATTGCCAGGCCGATCGCCTGAAATTGCAGAAACGGGCGTTGCTCCGTTACATCGTAGGCGACGTTGACGGCGGACAGGACCGATTTGCTACCGGTGGCACTGCTCCAGAACGTCAGCAGGAAGCTGACCAGCAGATGAATGCTCAAATCGCCATTACTCTGGTCAACCAACTGATGCACGCGGTCCTCGATCAGGCTGAACGCGGGCGCTGGCAACAAGCCTGACAAGGTGATCAACTGCTGTTCGGCCGTCGCCGGGTCCAGGATCATGCCGCCGACGGAGATCAGCATGCTGATCGCCGGAAATAGGGCCAGCGTCGCGTAGAACGCGCAGCCGGCGGCGGCGAGGGAGACGCGGTCGGTGGTGCTCGCGCGCAAAGTCCGCCCCAACAACCCGAACCAGGTCACACGAGTTTGAGTCGATTCGGCCCGGACGGCGGGCTTTGGGGGTTGTTCCGGTGCCACGTCGTCCTCGGTTGCGGAGTCGTGAACGTCATGTGGCGGTGCGGGGGCGGTTTTTTAACCAGTACACAATTTTCCTATTGCATGGGGGGGGTGGGGGTCTTAAGTGCCCCTCACGCAGCAACGCACGTGCCTCTGGCCCTCTGTGGTTACGCAACGACGTCAAGCGTTCTGGCAATCGTTTGGTCGCTGGTTCGTTCGACCGTTTCGTCAACTACGCTCATCGCCTGGAAAGGTGAGCGTCTAACTAGGGAGGCCGGGTGCGATGACTCCGAAAATCGCCCGATTCCTGTCGCAACACCAGCCGGCTACGCCGTGCATGGTGATGGACATTGACCGTGTGGAAGACAACTTCCGGGCGCTGTGCAAGGCGCTGCCGCTGGCGCGTATCTATTACGCGGTGAAGGCAAATCCGGCGCATCAGGTGCTGGAACGGCTGGTCAGTCTGTCCAGCCATTTCGATGCCGCGAGCATCGAAGAGGTGGAGGCATGCCTTGACGCCGGTGCGCGTCCGGCCGCGATCAGCTTCGGCAATACCATCAAAAAGGTGTCGGCGATTAAGCGCGCGCATGACGCCGGCGTGACGATGTTCGCGTTCGATTCGCGTGAAGAGCTGACGAAGCTGGCCAGCCACGCACCTGGCGCCCGCGTCTATTGCCGCATTCTGGTGGAGAATGAGGGCGCCGAATGGCCGCTGTCGCGCAAATTCGGCACAACCATCGAGAGTGCTCGGGAGTTGATGCTGGAAGCCGGGGAACTCGGACTGGACCCGTATGGGCTGTCGTTCCACGTCGGCAGCCAGCAGACCACGACGAACGCGTACGAAGTTGCGATCGGCAAGGTGGCGATGCTGTTCACCGACCTGACCGAGGCCGGGGTCAATCTGCGCATGATGAACCTGGGCGGCGGTTTCCCGACCCGGTATCGCGACGACGTGCCGGAGATCGACCGGTTCGGCGACGCGATCATGACGGCGATGACCGAGCACTTTGGGAATAATTTGCCAGACATGGTGATCGAGCCGGGCCGTTACGTCGTTGGCGACGCTGGCGTGGTACAGGCCGAGGTGGTGCTGGTGAGCCAGCGTGATAAGAACAGCCCGGTGCGCTGGGTGTACCTGGACATCGGCCGGTTTGGCGGTTTGGCGGAAACGGAAGGCGAGTCGATTAAATACCGCATCACGACGCCGTATGACGGGACTGCGACGGGGCCGGTTGCGATCGCGGGTCCGACCTGCGATGGGGCTGACATCATGTACGAAAAATCGAACTACCGGTTGCCGCTGGCGCTGACCTCTGGCGACCGGGTGGAGCTGCAAGCCACGGGTGCGTATGTGACGACGTATTGCAGCACGAAGTTCAATGGCTTCGCGCCGTTGGCGGAGTACTATTTGTAGGCTTGGTCCCGCGGACGCCCCGAACCCATCGTCATCCCCGGACTTGATCCGGGGATCCGTCTGGACTCAGGCGGTTGAGCGGATCCCCGGTAAGCGTCGCGCCGGCCCCACATGGCGCTGGCAGGGCCGGATATGCTGATCTTGCGTCATGGACACGGACCCCATCATCACCGAACAGCACGCGGAACCAAGGAGCGCTCGTACGAGTACTCTCAAGGGTGGTCGCGGAGCGGGCATCGAGCTGACCACGGGCGGCGAACCCCGGCGCCGCTGATCGACCGAGCAGAAGCAGGCGATCGCTGCGGAAAGCCTGTTGCCAGGTGTGCATTGTCCGGCGGATTGGCGGCCGGAAGAGCCACCCTGGGTTACACCGGATCCGATGCGGATGATGAAAGCCAGGGCTGGGTTTTGTAGCGGTGCAATATGGGCGATGCGCTGAGTATATAATTTATTTATCGTAATATAAACGAGCGAGGCGTCAGGACCATTCCGCCTTCGACTCCCAATCTTCGTCGAAGCCGGTGCCGGCGGCGGCGATCTTGTACAGGTCTTTCCATACCTCGATCAGCAGCACCGGCGGCAGGTCGCGCAGCCGTTGCGCAATGCCTCCGCCATGGCGGAACACACTCAATGAAGTCAGCGCCGCCTGTAGGTTGCTCTCTGGCATCGCGGCGCCAGTGAACTCGATCCGCACTACTAGGCGCAGCGAGGCGAACGGTTTGTCGTAGCTGGTGAAAATGTTGTGCTCCTCGGCCTGACCGCGCTGGTAGCCCAGCTTTGTGGCGGCCGCGCGCAGCTTGAAAGTTTCGATCATCCAGCCTTTGCGGTCCTCGATCTCGATGGCGTCATCGCGTAAAGCGGTTAGATCGGGCACCGGGCGGTCGAACTGATCGAACAGCGGCGTCACCTTGTAATTGGCCAGGTGCGTGCGCCACCTCTTGGCTGTGTCTTCCGGCACCAGCGCGCTGTGCGCGACCCGGATCCGGGCGAACCCATCCAGGCTGACCGACACATCGGCGCAATCGGTCAATGTGCCGTCGCCGATTGGGCGGAAGCTGCCGACGACCTGGCCGCCCGCGTCAAGGCCGGCGAACACCAGGCGCCTGCACAGCGGACCGACGATCGGATGCCGCAGCAGGTAAGTGCCAAATTCTTCAGGTGGCCAGACCCTGGCGGCGCACATCGCCTCGTATAGCCGAGCGGTCTGTATTTCCGCGGTTTGCTTGATTTCCTTGCGCAGGCTGGCGAGCGCCTTCTTGGCGGCGGCCAAGTCTTCATGCTCGCTGGCCAGCGCGCCCTGCGGCAAGGTCGGCAGCGCCTTGATCGGCTTCCCGGCGGGGTTGGTCAGTGTCACCGCGAAGTCTTTGCCTGCCGTATCGAGTTGCACGCGGAACACACGATCGCCGATTGGCAGGTCCAGCACGCCGTTGGCGTCCAGGCCCCCGGTCGGCATGGTGCGATCGGCCAGTTCGTCGCGGCCCCAGCCGTTCTCGGTGGCGATTTCGTCGACAAGTTCGCTCGCTCGCGTCTGCACGGCGGCGGTGCGGTAGCGGTTGGCGGTGGCCAGGACCAGTTGCAGCGCCTTGCATTGCGCGGTGCGCGGGTAGTGGTCGCGGAAATAGGCGCGGACCATTTGCGCCGCGTCGGCACCGGGCGCGTGGCGCGCGAGGGCAAGGATGCCACGGTGGTCGTTGGCGCTGGTCAGGTATTCCGCCAGCTTTTCGCGCCGCAGCTGATCGAACGCCTGCTCCAGGGTGAAATCCTTTATCGATTGATGAATCATGGCGAGGCGGCCGGCGGCGTGAGTGTGGGCATAGGCAGCGGCGTCCTCGGCCGAGTGGCGGCGCGTGTCCCGGGCGATGAAAGCCGACAGGACCAGTGTGCCGAGCTTGGCCGCACCGGTGGAGTCCAACCGGTCGAGCGTCATCCGCATCAGCGGATCGCCGCCAGGTAGCTTCGTCTTGTCGGTGAGCACTAGCCACCAGCGGACAAGTTCCGCCGGCACCGGGCGGCCGTCCTGCCATTTCAGCGGTGGCAAGGCGTCCATCGGGAACCAGGCGGAGAGTTTCGTCGCGGTCTTCGCCAGTCCCGCCTTTGCCTGGGTCAGTAATTTTTCTTCGGAGAATTGATCGGAGATGTCATCGCCGAGCGTGGTTAGGGCGCGAAGTAAGGCGGCGCGGACCGGTTCGGCCTTTTCTTTCTCTAGCGCAGCACGCAGCGCGGCGATGTCGCTGGCGGTGCCCATTTTCGCTAGCAATACCGCGGCGCGAAGGCGATGCGCGGCATTGGGGCTGGTGAGGCGGCCGATCAGCATCGGTGTCGCCGCTTCGACTCGGTGAAGCAGCGTGCGCGCCGCTGGTGCCGCTTTCGGGTGGCCGGCCATGGCCGCGTCGAGCACGCCGGGCAGGAAGCGGTGGGGCAGTTCCGGCAGCAGCGATAGGATGTTGAGGGCTTTCAGCGTGTCGTCGTCGCCGCGTCTATGGCTCGATCGCCATGCGGCGAGGCCGAAATACGGGTCCAGGGCGGCCAAGTGTTGCGCCATCAGCGGCCACAGCGCTTGATTCAAGCCTTCGTAACGCAACTCGAATTGGTCGTCGTAATCGCCTGGTCGCCAGATGATCCACTCCGCGGCGTCAAGACCGTCGCCCGCCCATGGTTGCGCCATGGTCAGAACAGCACGCATGTCCAAGCCCTGCCGGATAAGCGATTGCAACCGTTTGGCGGCAGGGCAGATATTATCCCCTAGCAGACTAGAACATTCGCTCCCGCCATGTCCGAACAAACCGTTCACGCCGAATTTCACAACAGCGAGGCGAGTCAGATGCCAAGGGGTAACATCGGGACGCGCCAGAAACGCGGTCAAGGCGCGATCGAACACCTTGTTGGCAACGTCATAGATGGACGAATGCGTATGCACCATGGTTCTTGCCGCTGCGAGCGAGGCCGCGTTCTCCTCTGGGTGCGTCTTTCCGTCGGCTGCCCAGGCGATTAGGTGCAAGCCAACGGGATCGAAGCCCTCATCCTTGGTATGGCCCCACGTCGCGCGCACTTCACGCCGCAACCGATCTGCCCCAATAACGGCTAGCTGCAATGCTGCAGGGAAAATGTCAGGAAACGGCGTTTCCGGCGGAAGAGTGAAGGGCGGGACGGCGATCCAGTTGCCGTCAGCCGACCAGTAGCCGGTTTCGTCGTCAACACGCTGCTCTGTCGCGTTTGTATCGGTGGCTGCCAGCGCCAACAGCGCCTCCCGCAGCGCTTGCCCAACGGGGCGAACCGTCTCTGTCTCCAGCCGCGTCCGCAGTGTGCCCTCCGCCTCGCTGCCAATGATGCGGCCAAGAAGCTGGACAGCGATCAGCCGATCTTGCGTGTCTTTGGCTGCCAGCAGAGCTTCAGCGCTCGCGCGCAAACGCATCCGGTCGGCACCTCGCAGTGCGGCCAGGGCGGCGGCGGCCACCTGCTTGTTGCCGCGTAGCAGCTTGATCACCTCGCCCATCAGGGCAGGGTTGGTCATGCCGATTTCTTTTGCGATCCAATCCAGTGCCCCCACCTGTGCAGCGGGGGGCAGTCGCCGCACGCCTGTTATCATTGCCTCGACCGCGTCGGCGAGCACACCGGACAGGCCGGGCAACACCTTGATATTGCTACTGTTCCAACCCCACGAGTCCTGGGAGGCAAACCAGACGTCGATAAATGCATCCGCGCCGACCGCGTCGAGTTTCAGCAGTTCAAGACACCGCTCGGCGTCGAGTACGCCCACAGGGCGGGTCGGCCAGCGCCCGGCCGGTCTGCAAGACTTGAACGCCTCCAGCAACGCACGAAACCACGCTGGCGAGAACTGCGTGGGCGGGCGAGCCGAAGAAAGTGCGGTGGATCGGCTGTCTAGCGCGACGAACACCTGGCCGAGGCGGCGAAACACGGCAGCATCCCAGCTCTCGCAGCCATACAGGAAGCGAACCCTGGCCTCGTCGCGCAAAGTATTCCGGGCCAAGGTTAAAGGATCACCATAAGGACCATCCGGTTGCGGAAGGGGCAGCATGCGAGTGAAACTGGGGGCGAGGCCAGCCAGTTTTGGCAGACGCAGCAACAGCGTCTCGTTCTCGCCGCTCAACAGGTAACCCAGGATTTCGGTGCTGAGCCACGGCTTAAGGTCGTCGGCTTCGCCCAAATAGGTACGCAGCGCTGCTACGTCGGCATCCGATAGACGGCGGTTCACATTCGCCGCCTCATTCGTAGGCCCAGGAGCCGTCAACACATTGTTCAAGATGATCACCCGCACGGATACCGGAATGAACAACGTAACGGTTACGATCCCCGGATCAAGTCCGGGGATGACGGGGCGTGGAACTCGCCCCTCTAAGTTGCGTCCCGCCCACCCAGCGTGCGTGATTTGAAGTCCTCGGGGACCGCCGCGCCGACGTCGGTAAACGCGCGCCGCACGGCATCGGGAGTCTGACCGAAGATCTGCTTCCGGTTCTCTCCCGCCCACGCCGCCGATCCGACCGGGGCGTCAAGCGACTGCTGGAATACCGGCATCACGTAACGGGCGAACAACTCGTAGCTGCGCATCGTCTGCTCCCGCGTTGCCCATTCGTGCGCTCGGAATAGAATCCCTCCAAAGCCGCCCTGGCTGTATTCCAGCAGCCGCTTGATCCCCTTGGCGACTGTCTCCGGCGAGCCGACCAGCGTCGTTCCCATCTTCACGCCATCGGTCAACGGGTCGTCGGAACGGCCGGGCGGCCGGCCCAGCGTGTCCTCAAAATAGGTGATAGTTTCGTTGCGCTCGCCTTTGCGGACCTCGCGCAAGGCCTCTTCGTCGTCCTCGGCGATATGGGCGTTGACGACAACGCGCCATTTCTTCCGGCTGATGGTCTTGCCCGACTTTGCCGCGGCTGCTTCGGCGATCTTCCATTGGGTGGCCAAAGCCTCCGGCCCACCCGGCAGGCCGGCGCCGATCGACAGCACGCCGGTGCCGTGCGTGCCCGCCGCGATCATGCCGAACGGCGTGATCGTGCTAGCGACGGCGATTTCGAAATGCGGATCGCTGTAGGGTGCCAGATGCAGGCGCGCGTCGTTCATCTCGAACCAGTCGGTCTTGATGGTGACGCGCTCCTCCATCTTCAGAAGCTGCATGATGGCATCCAGCGATTCCAGCATGCGCGGCCGTTGTGTGGCCGGCGCGATCCCCAGCATATACGCGTCCGACGTCAGCGCCCCCGGCCCGCAGCCCAGCATCGCTCGGCCTTTCGTCATGTGATCCAACTGCACCCAGCGCTGCGCCACCATGAACGGATGGTGATACGGCAGGCTGGTGACGCCCGATCCGAGCTTGATGTGCTTGGTCTTTTCCGCCGCCGCCGCGATGATCAGTTCGGGGGATGCGATGATCTCCCATCCTGCCGAGTGGTGCTCGCCGATCCAGGCCTCATCGTAGCCGAGGTAGTCCAGCCACTGGATCAGTTCCACGTCGCGATCCATCGCCAGGGTCGGGTTTTCGCCCAACCGGTGAAACGGGGCGAGGAAAATGCCGAAGGTCAAGCCGCGACGGGCCATGGGTGTTGCTCCAAATCAGATGCCCCATTCTGCCCCGGATACCCACCGGTAGCCAAGGGTGGGATTGGGCTGATGCGCTCTCGGTCAGTTGACAGAATGATTCTGGGAGCGAATTGAGTCGTGGTCGCCGCCCTCGTCAGGGCATATCTGGCAGCGCGCCGAACCGCTCCTGTAATGCAACAACATCGTCGTTCAACAGGGCGTCGAGTCCGACCGGGCAGGTCTCCGGCCATGCCCGGGGCGGAACGCCATCGATCTCAACCACCCGGATTTGACGGAGTGCTTTGCCATACAACGCATCAAGGTTAATCAACTGCCGCATCGACGGCGCGAACCGCTGCTCGGCATCTGCCTGGAACGCCATGACTTCCTGCCGCCAGTGATTCGCGGATGCACTGTCCGGCCACCCCTGTAGCTTCAGCAGATGTACCAGCATCTGGCGCAGGAAACTGCGTACCGCGTTGAGTTGGGAGACACCCACGTCCTCGATCTCCTCGGCGACGTGCGCCCAGTCAACATCGTTAACGCGTTCGCCGAGCGAAATGCGCCGCAGCAGGGCGGCTTGGTGCGCCGACCAGGCCAGGATGTCGTGTTGGTAAAGACTGTCCGGCATGGTTTCCTACTTAGCGGCACCGGCGGCGGGACGCAAGGAAAGCGGCCATCGCGTTCTCCGGCAACCCGCGCTCTTGGCATCGGCGCCACGCCGCCTCACACTCCGGGGAACCATACCAGGAGGGAACCAAACCATGCGCCTGCAAGACAAAGTCGCCATTATCACCGGTGCCGCATCGGGCATGGGCGCGGCAACCGCGCGCCGTTTCGGTAAGGAAGGCGCGAAGGTCGTCATCGCCGACATGCTGGAGGAAGAGGGCAGGGCGGTGGCCGACGACATCAACAAGGCGGGCGGCAAGGCGGTCTTCATGGCACTGAACGTCGCCGACGAGGCCGGCTGGAAGACCGTCGTGGATGAGACCGTGAAGGCCTTCGGCAAGCTGGACATCCTGGTCAACAACGCCGGCATCAGCGGCAGCGCGACCAATGACCTGTTGGACTCCGCGCTGTGGTACCGCGTCATGGAGGTCAACAGCACCGGCACGTTCCTGGGCACGGCGGCGGCGGTGCCGGCGATGCAAAAGAACGGTGGCGGATCGATCATCAACCTGTCGTCGATCTCCGGCGTGGTTGGCCAGACGATGGTGCATATGAGCTACAACGCCTCGAAGGGCGCGGTGCGCACGATGACCAAGGCGACCGCCGTGCAGTTCGGCAAGGACAACATCCGTTGCAACTCCGTCCATCCTGGTTTGATGCCGCCGATGCGGACATCCGGCGCCACGGCCGATCCGGTGGTGCGGGCGAAGATGCTGAAGGCGGTGCCGTTGGGCCGCAATGGCGAGGTGGACGAAGTCGCCAATGCGATTCTGTTCCTGGCCTCGGACGAGGCGTCGTATGTGACGGGAACGGAACTGCTGGTAGATGGTGGCTATCTGGCGATGTGATGGAACGGATCGCGGGCGAGCGGAGGCGGGGTTTCTGTCCCCGCCTTTCCGATCGGCATGGTTTCATCCGACCCGGCCACCTATCGGAGGTGGCCGGGTCGGGCTGGACCTACACTTATGGCGTTACGATCGGAAAATTAGCGGTGAGCGGCTCGATCAGATCGGTCAACGCAGAATACAGCGCTGCATCGCCCTCAATCATGATGCTGCCCGATGCGACGCAAGGTTCCACCGCGACGCCCTCAAGCAAGGTCGCCAAAAGATCCGGCCATGACAGCCTGACCGTGATGTTGGCGTTCGGATCGGCGACGCCGGCCTCATGAACCAATACGCCGTTTTCAACCGTAATGAGATGGCGTTCGCCCCGATCGGTCAGTTCGATATTGATCGTGAATGCGCGTTCGGCGGCCTTGTCCGGATTGACCCGCACCGCCGCGAAGTCGAGCATCATGGGCGTCGTTGCCGCTGCCAGAACATCGGGACTGAAGCCGGCGGATGGCAGTCGCGCCGGGCCGGTACGCAACTCCTGCGCTCCGGTCAGATAGATGTTGCGCCAGGTTCCTGCCTCCGATTCAAAGCCCAACAGCGTGTAGATCGCCGCCAATTGTTCTCGGGCCGCCGCATTGGTTTCGTCCGCGAACACAACGTGGTTGAGTAACGTGGCCGCCCACCGCAAGTCGCCGTCCGCCTCGGACACTGATGCCAGCGCTTTCACCGCCTCGGCACCGCCCATCGCGGCGACATACTTCTTCGCCGCCGGCTCCGGCGGCAACGGGTTCAGATTCGCCGGATTGGCGTCATACCACCCGAGGTAACGCTGATAGATCGCCTTCGAATTGTGGCTCATGGTCCCGTAGTAGCCACGATTGAACCATTGCTTGGACAGAACATCGGGCAGACGCAGTGTTTCGGCGATCTCCATTGCCGTCAGGCCGGTGTTCATCAGCCGCACCGTCTGATCGTGCAGAAATTTGTACGCGTCACGATGACTGCGCAGGAACGCGACGATCTCATCCCCGCCGAAGCGCGGAATGCCATGGGCGGCGAACATGACGTCGCTCTTGTGCGCGAACAGCCGGATCGATTCCGTCAGATAGTCGGCCCACGCCTTCGCATCGCGCACCAGGGCACCCCGGGCGGGCAGTAGATTGTGCATGGTGAGGTTTGCATTCTCGGCCATGAACACCGCTCGGTGCTCCGGCAGATAAAAATTCATTTCGGCCGGCGCTTCGGTCCCCGGCGTAAGCTGGAACACCATTGTTACGTCGCCGATCGTCATCTCCTGGCCGGTTCGCGTAATGACATCAGTCGGGGCAATCAGTGACAGCGTGCCGCGCGATGGCCGAGGCCCCAGCCCGGAGGTTATTTCACCCTCGGCACAGCAGGCCAGCGTGTGGCCGAACTGAAAACGCGCGCGGCGCAGCATCGCCGGACCGGCGATGATGTTCTCCGAAATCGCGTTTTCCAGGAACCCTTCCGGGGCGATCACCTTAACGGTCCCGGCGGCTACCGCGGCGGCGGTCGTGACACCGCCGACGCCGCCGTAATGATCGACATGGCTGTGCGAATAGATGACGGCCAGGACCGGCTTTCGCGCCACATGTTCGAACAGGAGGTCGAGGGCGGCCCGCGCGACCTCGGTCGTCGTCAGCGGATCGACAACAATCCAGCCCGCGCCGGCATCGATGAACGAGACGGTCGAGACATCGAAGCCGCGCACCTGATAAATGCGCTCCGCGACTTTAAACAGACCATGCTGCGTCAGGATGCGCGCCTGCCGCCACAGGCTGGGATTGGCCGTCTCCGGTGCCTCGGTTTCCAGGAAGCGATAGGATGATAGATCGTAGGCGACGCGACCGTCGGCACGTTTGATCACCGGATCGGCGCGTGTGGCGATAAAGCCGCGATTGGCAAAATCGAAATCCTTGCGGTCGTCGGCGGCTACCAACTGCCGCGCTTCTTCGATCTGGCTCATGGATTTCCTCGCGCTGTCTAAAGCCGACACATGTTACCATAGAAGCCCGAGATAACATGTCGATGTTCACAAGGTCGCATCTCGCTATCGCCATCGAGCGAAAATCGGCGGAATCACGGCTTCCACGCCTTCGCCTGTGCCTCGATCGCCGCCTGATCAAATGCATTCATCTCATCCACCAGATCGTTGGTGACGACCTCTCCAACCGGCGTCGCAACCGGCGACACTTTCCATTTCGTCAGAAAATCGATGTAATTGGCGAAATTGGTCAGATTGCTTTCGCCCCATTTCGTCACGCCACCGGACGCCAGATCCCAGTGCGCGATCCGAGCGCTCAGGACTTTCACGTCGTCGCGGATGGCGGTGTCCTCGTCTTTGCCGGTGGGTTTGGTCTGCGGAAAGACTTCGTACAGGATGCGGATCGCGGCTTCCGGATTGGCCATGGCGAACGCCTCTCCCATCGCCAATCCACGCCCCAGCGCGACCGCCTCTGCCCGATGATCCTTGAGGGTCTTGTCCAGGGCAAACAAGCTGTTGCCGGGGAACGGCGCCATCTCTCCCAACGGCAACATGCGCAGCTTGATACCGGCGTTTTCGACCATCGCGTATTGTGTATCGAACTGCGACAGCGCATCGATTTGCTTCGACCGCAGCAGCGCCGCCGTTTGCGCGCCTTCACCCGCCACGACGAGATGCGCCTGCGTGTTCGGGTCCAGACCGACACTGGCAAGCTGCGCCCGCGCCACCACCACGCCGCCGGACGCCATCGAAATCACACCGATCGTCTTGCCCTTCAAATCAGCCAGAGTCTGGATCGGGCTGTCGGCTGGGACCGCGATCCCGTAAGTGAAGCTCTGATACGTCGTATAGAACAGCTTCCCGTTCACCCCTTGTGGATGAATGATCAGAACGGGTTCGATCGAGGGCTGGGAGAACAGCAACTCCCCGGTCGCGACCTGTTTCACGCAGTCGGTCGCACCGGGCAGCGGCGTCAGGATCACCTTCAGGCCCTCGTCCGCGAACCAGCCAAACTTCTGGGCGATGGCGAACGGAGAGGCGGCGCCGCTGACCGTGTTGGCGCACCAGCCGACACGGATGGTGGTTTCCGCCTGCGCCGCGGAAACAGAGGCAAACGACAGCGCGGCGGCGAGAAGAAGGCGCATACAAATTACTCCAGGGAAACGGAACCGGTGTGACGGGTGGTGGACAGAACAAGTCCTGGTTTTTTAGTTTTTGTCCGGCCTGATCCCGGCCTGCCGGCTCGCCGGGTCCCAGAACAGCAGGCGCTTGCGCACCAGTGTCACTGACATGTTCAGCACCAGTCCCACCACCGACAGGATCAGCAGGATCGAGAATTGCCCGGCTACATCCATGGTGAAATTCATACTCTGAATCAGCATCCCCAGGCCGGCCTGGGCGCCCACGAACTCGCCCACGATGGCGCCAATCAGCGCGAAGATCATCGCGATTTCCAGACCGGCAAAGATGTACGGCAGCGCGTTCGGCACCCGCAACATGGTGAAAATCTGGATCGGTGTGGCGGCCAGAGAGCGCATCAGACTGATCCGGTCCTCATCGGCCGACCGCAGCCCGACGATGGTGTTGATCATCAGCGGGAAAAAACAAACCAGCGCCGAGTTGACGACCTTGGAGGTCATGCCCAGTCCGAACCAGACGATGATCAGCGGCGCCAGCGCGACTTTCGGCATCGCCTGGAACATCACGACGATGGGATAGATGAAGTAGTCGAACCGCCGGGACAGCGCGACGCAGGTGCCGAGCAACAGCCCTCCGAGTGAGCCGAAGATGAAGCCGAAGGCGGTTTCCATCAGGGTGACGCCGATATGCTCCTGATACAGGCCGGTGACGGTACCGCGATACAGGGCCATGCCGACGGCGGACGGGGTGGGCAGCAGGAACGCCGGGATCTCCAGCAGGCGCACGGCGGCCTCCCACAGCCCCAGCAGCAGCACGATGAATACCAGGCGCAACAGGAAATTCCGGACGGTGTTCATTCGATGCCTCCCGACGCGTTCAGGCCGGTGCGGATGCGTTTGACGTAGGCACCGAACTCCGGGGTGTTCATCACATCCAGGCCGCGCGGACGGGGCAGGTCGATCTTCAGCACATCGGCGATCCGGCCGGGCCGTGGTGTCATCACCAGCACCCGGTCGGCCAGATAGACCGCCTCGCCGATCGAGTGCGTAATGAACAGCACGGTCTTCTTCCGCTCCATCCAGATGCGCTGTAGTTCCTGGTTCATCGACTCCCGCGTCATCGCATCCAGCGCGCCGAACGGTTCGTCCATCAATAATAGCGCCGGGTCGTGGATCAGGCCGCGCACCAACGCGACGCGTTGCTGCATCCCGCCGGATAGCTCCCAGGGAAAACGGTGCTCGAACCCTTCAAGGCCGACCAGTTTCAACAGGTTCATCGCTTTGGCGCGCATTGTGTCGCGTCCCAGGCGCTGTACATCCACGGGCAACAAAGCGTTGTTCAGCACGCTCCGCCAGGGGAACAAGACCGGCGACTGGAAAACGACGCCAATGTCGCGCCGAGGCCCGGTGATCTTGGTGCCGTGCAGAAACGCCTGCCCGGTGCTTTGCGGTAACAGCCCGGCCAGAATGCGCAGCAGCGTCGATTTACCGCAGCCGGAGGGGCCGACGACCACGACCAACTCGCCTTCGTCAACGGTAAAGTCGATTTCACTCAATGCCAGAACGGGTGCGGCTTCGGTGCCGAATCGCTTGGATAGGTGTCGTACCGCGATCATCTCGCGGGCCGCGCTTCGAATGTGTGATCCATCCACGCCTGTTTTTTCCTCCGTTGGCCGGAAGCAAGCCCGAGCAGCGGGGGGAATGCAAGCCCGGGCGTTAACCGATCGGTAAGTATTTGCTGCTAGATGGTGGACCGGAGCAGGAATCCGGGCACCCGTGATGAAGGACTACCTCGACAGTATTCGGAAGTTTGGCATGGCACGCGTGGCCATGCTGGTTGGCGTCACTCTTGGCATTATTGCGGCCTTCGTCTGGCTGGAGGTGCAGGGGCCGGGACGCGCGCGCATGGCGGTGCTGGCATCCGATCTCGACCCGGCAACGGCGCAGCAACTGACGACGGAACTAACGGCTCGGAAAATCCCGTACCGGTTGGATGGCAGCCAAATTCTGGTTCCCGACAGCGACATGGCCGCCGCCCGGACGATGCTGTCCGCCAACGGCCCGTCTGCCGCGGGGGGAACCGGTTACGAGATTTTCGACCGCGGCAACGACCTGGCGGTGACCGACTTCGACCAACAGGTCAAGCTGACCCGAGCGTTGGAAGGCGAACTGGCCCGTACCATCGTATCGGTGCGTGGTATTACGCATGCGCGCGTTCACCTGGTGTTGCCGCACCGGGAGCCATTCGCCCATACAAAGCAGAATGCGCAGGCGAGCGTGATGTTGACGATCCCCGGACGGCAGATGCTGTCGCCAGAGGCGATCCAGTCGATCGTCAATCTTGTCGCGGCGGGCGTCCCGGGATTGCGTCCGCAGGACGTGACCGTGGTGGATTCCAACCTGCATCTGCTGGTGCAGGCCGGCGACACCAACGACCCCCGTACGAAGTCCACGATGGAGGAGGATATTCGCCAGAAGACCGAAATGCGTATGGCCCAGGCGGTGGAACTGATGCTGGAACGCAGTCTGGGAGCGGGCCATGTGCATGCGGAAGCCTCGATCCGCATGAACTTCGACAAGGTGAACGAAACCCGCGAAAAATTTGATCCGGACGGATCGGTGGTGCGCAGCACGCAGAACGTAACGTCGAACAACAAGACCACGGACAAGACGGGCCCGGTATCGTTGCAAAACAACCTGCCGAACGCCGATGCCGGGACAACCGCCAGCGGCAGTCAGGAAGGACGCCAGGAAGAAACCACCAACTACGAAATCGGCAAGACTGTGCGAGCGGTCGTGCATGACCAGCCACAGGTGGAACGGGTGACCCTGGCGGTGATGGTCGATGGAGTCGATGAGGTCGCCGCGGACGGCCGGCACACCTGGAAGGCGCGCGACCAGGCGTCACTCGATCAGATCGAGAAACTGGTGAAAAGCGCGATCGGTTTCGATGAGTCGCGTGGCGACAGGTTGGACGTTGTCAGCATGCCGTTTGTCGCCATGCCGGATGTTCCGGAAACCGCGCCTGCTGTGTCGCCCGGCAAGGCGACTGGCGACCTGCTGACATTCGTGCAGATGATTGCCTTTGGTGTGGTTGGCTTCGGAATCATCATCCTGACGGCACGCTCCATCCTCACCGCGATCAGCAAAGGCCCGGTCAACCTGTCGATCGCGGCCGGCCCGAATGGGGAGATCGCGACAGCCGGCTCCAATCCCGGACTTGCGCCGCCGCTGTCGGACGGATCGGAGCCGGATGACGGGGACTATGGCGGCACGGTGGAGGAGGCCAACGATCTCAACGTGCAGATGGCTCGGGTCGAGGGCAAGCTGAAGGCATCGTCTCTTCGCAAGGTCACGCAATTGGTGGACATGCACCCGGACACCACGCTGGCCATCATCCGAAGCTGGATAGCGACCGACACCAAATGAACTTGCGGCGCTTAAAGCAGTTGGCCGCCGTCCACCACGATCGTCTGGCCGGTGACCCAGGTTGCCAACGGCGAGGCCAGGAACATGACGACGTTGGCGACTTCGGCCGGCGTCCCCAGCCGCCCGAACGGAATCGAATTCAGCACCGCGCCATACAATTTCGGATTTTCCGTCTTTCGCAGGTCCCACACGCCGCCGGGGAACTCGATCGACCCGGGGGCCACGCCGTTCACCCGCACGCCAGCCCGGGCGTACATCGCCGCCTGGGTGTTGGTGTAATGGATGACCGCCGCCTTGATCGCTCCGTATGGCGGTTGCCGCGCGGCGGCGCGCAACGCGGAGATCGAGGACGTATTCACCACGCAGCCTTTCGACGCCTTCAGGAACGGCAGGGCCGCCTGTGTCGCATGCACGATCGCCAGCATGTCGATCGCCAGGCTGGTGACCCAGCCGGCCTCATCGTCGGTCGAGCCAAAGGCGGACGCATTGTTCACCAGTATGTCGATGCCGCCGAGTGCCGCGGCGGCTTCGGCGATATAAGTCTTGATGGACGGCTCATTCCCCAGATCCACGGAGGACGCGTGCGCGGTGCGGCCCAGGGCGGCGATCTCGCTACGTGTGGATTCGAGCGCTTCGGCACCGCGTGCGCAGATGGAGACGTCGGCCCCGCTCGCGGCCAGTCCCAGAGCGATGGCGCGGCCGATGCCGCGGCTGCCGCCGCAAATGACCGCCTTGCGGCCGGTAAAGTCGATGTTCATGGCGAACCCCCGGTGGTTGTTATCCGCATCGAACACCGTTTTGGCGGCGTGATGCAAACCGGGGACGGTTGTTATACCAACCGCCGTTGCTGCCGACTGTCGCCCCGTCGTCATGGCCCGGCTTGTCCGGGCCACCTATGCCCTGACGGTGCCGGGCCATGACGGCCGTGGAATGGCAGTACGTCAATGTCAACGGCGGCTGGTATCAAATGCAGAACCGGAACATTGTCCGGGTTTGCCGGAACCGCCTAAGCTGGTTGTTCGGCGACAACCAATTGTGCCAACTCCATCTTTCCGTCGCGCAGCAACTTTACCTCCACTGCGGTGCCGACGCGATCGGGACCGAGGAAGGCCCGAAGTGCCTGCGGTCCGGATGCACTGGTGCCATTCAGCGCCAACAGCACGTCGCCAATCCGCACCCCGGCCACGGCGGCGGGGCCGCCTTTCGTGATGCTGACGACCAGACGCCCCGAACTCTGTCCGGCGAGGGCTGTGAGCCGTTCGGGTACCATGATCGGCTGTAAGGCGACGCCAAGCCAGCCCGGCCGGCCAGGGACCGCGGCCAATGGCGGGGCAGGCGTCGCGGTTTGCGGTTGGGGCGCCGCATGGAAAAACTCGCCGGTTTGAGACGGCATCACCATCCGGCCGATCAAGGCACCCGGGACCACCATGGCTTCGCCCTGTGCACCAATCGTGGCGAGGCCGATCAGGCGGCCACGGGGGTCGAGGACGAGGCTGCCTTGCCCGATCGTCTCTCCGGGGAGATCCAATACAGGGGCCTGGCCGTCGGCGGTGCGGACGAAACGATGGACCGCGGTCAGACGCACGGTCGGGGCCGCATCGGCATCAGCGCCGAGCACAACCGCCAAACTGCCGACCGTCGTGGTGGCGAACACGGGATTGGCCACAGGCCATGGCGCGTCGAGTCGCAGCGTGGCGAGATTGATATCCGAATCGCGCGCGCCGGGACAGGCAGCCGTCACGGTCCGGTTTGGCAGGACGATCGTGTAACTATCCAGCGCCGGCAGCACCTGATCCGTCGTCACCAGGGTACCGCCCGGACAGATCAGGCCGGCGATGTGGCGGTTCGGGGCAAGCCGGATGGCGCACAACGATGGTGCTGCCAATTGCACCAGGCGGGAAATCGAGGCGGAAAACGCGATCAGGGCGTCCGTCATGAAATCCGTGTTTCCCCGGGCCGGTCATATTCAAGAAAAAATTCGCACATATCCCAACCGATCGCCCGTATGCCTGTCTTTGTTCCGACGTTCCGTATTTTATTTGTAATATCGGCTGCCCAACCGCAAGTCCAATTAATTGCCCTGTTTTTTCATCGCGCCCGTAAGGCGTTCAATCCACCGATCCCGTGCTGGTTCGATCGGAGAATTGCACTGCATGCCGAAGCCGGTGCAGGCTTGGCGGAATGTGGCGCGCCAATCGGACAGCGCGGCCTTTACGTCCGGCCGGGGAGACAATGGGAATGAGTATCGGATTGACCGTCAATGGACGGGACGTGGCGCTGAACGCCGATCCGGTGACTCCGCTGCTGGACGTGCTGCGCAACTACCTCGATCTGAAGGGCACGCGCTACGGCTGCGGGCTGGAGCAATGTGGCACCTGCATGGTGCTGATCGACGGTGAGGCGGCATACTCCTGCGCCCGCGAGATCGGTTCGGTTGCAGGCTGCTCGGTGGTTACCATTGAAGGGCTGGGGACTCCCCAGCATCCGCACAGGCTGCAAACCGCGTTCCTGGAGGAGCAGGCGGGCCAGTGCGGCTACTGCCTGTCCGGCATTATCATCAGTGCGAAGGCGTTGCTGGACCGCAATCCGGCTCCGTCACGGGCGGACATTGTCGCCGCACTGGACAAGCATTTGTGCCGCTGCGGCACGCATACACGGATCATCGCAGCGGTCCAAAAAGCCGCCCTGATGGGAGAAGTCGCATGAGCGACACCCTGCCACTGAGCATCGTCAACAACCGCCGCATGGACAAATGGCTCGGCTTCCAGCCGGACCGCACCGTCAGGCTCGCCGTCGGGAAGGTGGAGATCGGGCAGGGGGTGCTGACGGCTCTGTCGCAGATCGCCGCCGAGGAGTTGGACGTGGCGATCGGCCGGATCGACATTCTGTCGGGTGACACGGCGGATGCTCCGGATGAGGGATCCACCAGTTCCAGCCAGTCGATCGAGGTATCCGGCCGGTCGGTGCGGCTGGTCAGCGCGGAACTGCGGACCAGGGTGATTGGCCGATTGGCGCAACGGTTGAACTGCGCGCCGGAAGACCTGTCCGTGGAGGACGGCGTGTTCCTGCAGGACGGCAACCCGACCGGGCACGATTACTGGAGTTTCGCCGCGCCGGAGGATTTCGCGGCGGCGATCGAGGGTTCGGCGGTGCCGAAGCCTTTTGCCTCCTATCGGGTGGTGGGGCAGCCTGTGCCTCGGCGGGATTTGATTGCGAAGGTTTCGGGGGCGGCGTTCATTCACGATATCGTGAGGTCGGACATGCTGCATGCTCGGGCGCTGCGGCAGCCGTCGCGGGGGGCGCGGTTGCAGGCGCTGGATGAGGCGGCGATCCGCCGGGCTGCCGGTGGGGCGATTCAGATCGTTCGGGTTGGCGATTTCGTGGCGTTTGTTGGGGCGGATGAGACCGTTGTTCAGCGGGCGGCGGTGGCGGCTCCGGTGCATGCGGTTTGGACCGGAGTGCGGGAGCTGACGCCGTTGCAGCAAGAGGCGGCTTGGTTCCGCGACCAGCCTTCGGATGACCGGTTCATTGGTGATCCGGGACCACCGTCGGAGGTCGGTATGGTCGTCAGCGAGACGTATTCGCGGCCGTTTGTCGCGCATGCGGCGCTGGCTCCGTCGTGTGGGTTGGCGGAGTATCGGGATGGGCATTTGTCTGTGTGGTCGCACACGCAGGGAGTCTATCCGTTACGGAATGCTTTGGCGGACATTCTGGGGTTGCAGCGGGATCAGGTGACGGTAAGGCACGCGCATGGGGCGGGGTGTTACGGGCATAATGGCGCTGACGACGCCGCCTTGGACGCGGCGATCATTGCGCTACAGGTGCCGGATCGGTGCATCCGGGTGCAGTGGCGGCGCGAGGAAGAGTTCGGGTATGAGCCTGTCAGCACGGCGCACATGACTCGGTTGCGCGCGGCGTTGGACGACAACGGCCGGCCGGTGGATTGGACGGCGGAGGTTTGGGCGGGTTCTCACGTGCAGCGGCCGGTGTTTGGCGGTGTGATGCTGGCGCATGAGGCGCTGCCGAACCCGCCACCTCCGGCCAAGGCGAACGACCCGACCGAGGCGAATGGCGGTGGCGGCACGCGCAACGGATTTCCGATGTACGATTTTCCGGCCAAGCGGGTCATCCATCATCTGGCGCTGCAAACGCCGGTGCGGACGTCGTCTCTGCGCGGGTTGGGCGCGCTACCGAACGTCTATGCGCTGGAATGTTTCATGGACGAACTGGCCGAACGGGCGGGTATTGATCCGGTGGAATACCGGCTGTCGCTGCTGTCCGATCCTCGGGCGCGGCATCTGATCGAGAACGTGGCGGCGCGGTGCGATTGGGCGTCTCGGTGGCCGGTTGGGACCGGGCGCGGCCTCGGGCTGGCGTGGAGCCGCTACAAGAACAAGGCGGCGTATGCGTGCGTGGCGGTGGAGTTGGATGTCGATCAGGACGTTCGGCTGCGCCGGGTTTGGTGCGCGGCGGACGCGGGGCTGGTGATCAACCCGGATGGCGCGCGTAATCAGTTGGAGGGCGGGATCGTGCATGCCGCCAGTATGACGCTGAAGGAGCAGGTGACGCTGGACGGCGATGGCATCACTTCGCTGGACTGGGCGAGTTATCCGATCATGAAGTTCTCCGAAGTGCCGGAGATTGACGTGGAAATCGTTGCCCGCCCGGAGCTTCCCACATTGGGGATGGGCGAATGCACGTTTGGCCCCACGGCGGCGGCAATCGGGAATGCGGTGGCGCATGCGCTGGGGGTGCGGATCAGGGATATGCCGCTGACGCGGGAACGGATCGCCGCGGCATTGGTGCGGTGAGTTTTTGAGGACGTAACGATAGCGGGTTGGCGGCTTGGAATCTTGCCCTGAAGGGCGCGCCGTGGAACCATCGCCTCAACGCACGAGGAAGCACGTCCATGATCGAAGAAGTCCGCGACATTCAAACCCGCTCCGGCGCGATGGAGACGTTTATCGTCCATCCCGAGCGCAACGGGCCGCATCCGGTCGTGTTCATGCTGATGGACGCGCCCGGCATTCGCGAGGAACTGTATGACATGGCGCGCCGGCTGTGCAGCGTCGGCTACTATGTCGTGCTGCCGAACCTGTATTACCGCGCTGGTAAAGACACGAAATACGGCCCGGACGTCACCGACAAGGGCAGTGCCGAACAGGCTCGGATGCGGGCGGTTCGCACCAGGATGACGATCCCGCCGGTGATGGACGATTTTGCCGACATGCTGGCGTTTGTGGATACGCAACCGGCGGCGAAGCCAGGCGTCGTTGGAACGCACGGATATTGCATGAGCGGACCGTATTCCCTGGCCGCCGCTGCCAGGTTTCCCGACCGAGTCGCTGCCGCCGCGTCGTTCTACGGCACATGGCTGGTCAGCGAGAATGAGGAAAGCCCGCACCTGACCTTGGCCAAGGCGAAGGGAGAATTGTACATCGCCTGCGCCGAACACGATGAACTGGCGCCGCTGCCGATGGTGGCGGAACTGAAGGCGCTGTTCGATGCGTCCGGTAACGGCGGCGAACTGGAGATTTACCCTGAAGTGCATCACGGTTTCGCGTTCCCGACTCGCTGGTGTTACGACAAGCAGGGTGCCGAGCGGCATTGGGAGCGGTTGATCGCGCTATATCGGCGTCGTTTGGGCTGAACCGCGATGACCAATATGGAACTGTGGAATCATTGCGAAAATCCGTATCCGTTCGTCCCGGCTGAGGTGCTGGATGCGGCGGAATCGGTGCGCGCCAGCCTGCCCAGCAAATACTGCGACCCGGAAATCGCCGCGCGTTTGTACGACGAGGTGTTCGAGGAATATCAGCGCTGTGACGAGGTAGGCCTGAATATCGTCACCAACGAACATCATTCCGGCATCAACAATCTCTGGGCGGCCAGCCCGGTGATTACCGGGATCGTCGCGCGCATGACGAAAAAGGTCCGCATTCTGTCGTTGGGCACGCTGATCACGGTGCGGCCCGATCCGGTGCGGGTGGCGACTGAGTATGCAACGATCGACGTGATCTCGCGCGGGCGGTTGGACATCGGCTTCGTCAAGTCCGGCGCGACCGAGATGGTCTCCGGCGACGCCAACCCGATGCGGATACGCGAGCGCGAATGGGAAGCGATCGATCTGATCGAAAAAACCCTGACCAGCCATGACGGGCCGTTCAGTTGGGAGGGGAAGTTCTTTACGCATCCACATGTGAATGTGTGGCCGCGGCCGTATCAGCAGCCTCGGCCGGAATTCTGGGCGGCGACCAGCGACATGCCGACCTGTGCCGAACTGGGGCGGCGCGGTTACGTAAACACGCTGCTGTTCGGTGGTTACGATCGGACGCGGCAGGCGTTCGAGACGTACAAGCAGGCTCGCGCTGCCGCCGCCTTGCCGGCGCCGGGAGAGGATCGTTTCTCGTACATGGCATTTTGCTACGTCGGTGATACGGATGAGGAAGCGTTTCGGATCGGCCAGAAGATCGCTTGGTTTCTGACGGTCAGTATCAAAAGCGCGCCGCAGATGTCGAAGTTCATGCCGGGCCAGTTGCCGCCGGAACTGACTCCCGCCGCGTGGCGGGCGGGGGCGTCGAAGCGTCCGACCAATCTGACGGTGGAGGCTTTGATCGGCCAGGGTCAGATGTTCGCGGGCAATCCGGATACAGTGGTGAAACAGATCAAGGCGTTTCGCGAACGTGTCGGCGGCGTTGGACGAATTATCATGATGACGCGCCAGGGGCTGGTGACGCATGCCGAGGCGATGAAGAGTTTCGACCTCGCCGCGAACGAAGTGCTGCCGCAACTACAGGACCTGTCGCCGATCGAACAGCGGGCGGCCGCCGAATGATGAAGCATGAACTGGAGATTCTGCGCGCCGGGGATGAAACCGCTGACACGCTGTTGTTGATCCACGGCATCAACCCGATCTCTCCCAAGGCTGCGTTCGTGGCCGATCTGGCGCGGTCGCATTATGTCGTCGCACCGTCGCATCCGGGATTCGGGGCATCACCGCTGCCGCCCGATTTCGATACGATGTATGATATGGTGAACCTGTATCTGGACGTGCTGGACCATCTTCCGGACGCAACGACCGTTGTTGGTTTCGGGTTTGGTGGTTGGATCGCGGCGGAACTGGCGGTCGCCGGGCATCCGAAATTGCAGCGTCTGGTGCTGGTCGATCCGGTCGGTATCAAGATCGGTGGCCGCGAGGACCGCGACATCGTCCACATGTTCAACACCAATCCGGTCGAATTGAATCACCGAAGCTGGCATGATCCCGCCGCGCGTCCCGCCGGGATCTATGGCCTCGGCTGGCAGGCGGTGATCAGCGACGATATGACCGATGCCGAGATGATTTCCCTGGCGCGGAACTGGGATTCGCTGTGCCTGTTCGCGTGGCGGCCGCATATGTTCAATCCGCAACTGAAGAACTGGCTGCATCGCATCAGCGTTCCGACTTTGGTCTTGTGGGGCGAGAGCGACCGTATCGTCACGCCGGACTACGGCCGTCACTACGCCAGCCTGATTCCCGGGGCGGCGTTCGAAACGATCCCGCGCGCCGGACACCATCCGGAACTGGAACAGCCCGCCGCGTTCGTCGCGGCAATCGATCGGTTTGTGTCATGATTTTCATCGTTCGTACTGACGCCGGACAAACGCCGCCATTGAACGCCAGGATGGTGCGCAAGACGCCCGCCATCGTGCCGGACAGTGCTGGGAAAACGGACATCTTCTGCCTCGGAGACCCGGAGGCGGCGAAGGCCGAGGGGTGGCCGGTCGTGCCGGTGCATGACGGCTGGTATGCTGACGATAGCGGCGGCGGCATGGCGATCTGGGGCCAGGGCCTGTTCTGGGAGGTGCGGGACACGCCGTTCACCGTCAAGCAAGCGTGCGGACCAGAGGCATGGCCGGCGGACTTGCGGCACGACCGGGATGCTGTGGTGAACGTGCGGCAGGCGATTTTCCGAGGCTGACCCGATGGGCTGAGGGGCAGTCAAGGACGCGAATTTGTCCAAACAGAACCTGAGCGTTAACGAAATCTTCATTATTGGCTGGTATGGAGGTTAATCCGTCGCATCCCACGATCAGGAAACAGCCTTGGCCACACCTCTCGTCCTTTACTCCACGATCACCAGATTGGCTGATAGCCTGGGGCAAAAATACTATAACGGCCAACACTATGTGTGGTGCGCGCCCCATGATCAGGCTGATCGCAATGCGCTTCGCAACCCGCCTTCATCCGATCCGCTCTCCATCTATTGGCGGTTCTATCGAGATATCTCTGACGGTGACGGACATAGTCCGTATATCGAAGCAAATCGTAGTGGCTTGCTCGTCGGTGCGTCCGTCAAGGAAAAGCGAGGGGTGATCGACCGGCCAACGCGAGAGCGGATCGCAACCATGGTGACACAGGCACCCCTCCAAGATTTTTTCCCGCTTTTCCTTGTTATTCCCTATGCTTCGGTCAGTAGTTTTGTGAGGGCAGCGGATATAGCGATCGTGGCCAGGGCGACATCGGATGAGTATATTATCGAGCAGCTCCCAAGGGCCTATTTCGACGTTCTCGAATTGCATGGGTGACGCGATGATGGTGTCAGGCAATCGCCTTCAGGGTCTCAGTTGGCCGCTTCTGGTGGAAGTGGTCTATCTCGCGGGCCGCTACCTCAGGCATGGCCTGACATGGGACGCGTTTCAGCGCCAACTCGAAGCGGACGTACAAATCCCGAACCGGCAGCGCGCGGTCGCGATCGTACACGCGGTCATTAACGATATCGAGACGGCGGAGCAGACGGAGATCGGAAGTCTCTCGCTTGAAAAACGCCAGACCTATCTTGCATCGCTGAATGCGCTGCTCATGGAGAAGACCCGCGCATCGGCTGTGTCAGACGATGTTGAGGACGCGCTCGCGGAGCTGAGGGCAATACCATAGGCGGCTCGCGGCGCGGTTCCTTCTGGTCGTTTGTCTGTCCCGTGCATCGCGCTCACGGGGGCTCCAGCCGTCAACGCCTCCGAGAGACATCATTTTGCAAGTCGGCGATCCGTAGCGGGTCACACAAGATTCATGTTGCGTTCTTATTCAACCTGAGGTAGATAAATAGAACATATTATGAACTCATGCTAGGAGGCCCGCATGTCTCTCGCCGAACCGCCGATCGATGCCGTGGATGTGATCTTCGAAAACATTCTCGCCTTCCTCCTGCCGTTCTTTCTGTTCGCGGCGGGCAGTGAGGCGGCCCTCGCGCGATCGGCGATCCGGGAACTGGCGGAAGCCTATGATGCCGCGACGGTGACCGAACTCGAACTGGTCGGCCGGATTTTGGGCTTTAGCGTCGTGGCGATGGACAACTTACGGTTGTCGATGGCCCAAGGGATGTCGGACAATAAGAAACTGCGGTACCGCTCGAACGCGGTGGCGCTCAGCCGGGCAGGGGATCGTTGCCGGGAGATTCTCGACATCGTGCAGAGCCATCGGACGTCGGCGCACAAGACGCCGCCAAGCGAGTTGCCGCGTGTTCCCGCGCCCGCGGTCGAACCGGCTCCTCCGGTCCCGGCGCCGAAAGCGCCCGCGGGGCATCCGGTTGCGTCCAACAGCAAGGCGCCGATTGCCAGGTTGCTGGCGAACGCTGTGCCGGCCGGCGGATTGCCAGCCGATTTCCTGTCGGGAACGCCCAAGGATATTGAATCCATGAAGCGCGATGCTCGTATTCTCATCGCGGCCTTTGCGAGGAACGGCGCCGCATTGGGGCCGGCGACGGCGGTGCTGCCGACTAATCCCGATCCGGCCGCCATGGTCGATGCCGCCGTGCGGCAGGCGTTCGCCCAAACCAGGGGGCCAATCAACCCAGCCAGTCGCTGAACGAAAACGGCACCTACTCGTTCGACCGTCCTGACGGCTCAGGGCACCCGACCAGCGCCGGATTACCCCGCCCGGATCAATCCCGACGCCGTCATCTGGGTCCGTGACGCCCGCATGCTCTCACCGACCGCCAGTGCCGCCGCCAACGCGCGCCGGCCAACCGCCGCATCCACCAGCACCGGCGCTCCGTCCAGCACCGACGCCACGAACGCCGCATGTTCGGCGGCCAGCGAGTCGTGTTCTGCCCAGGCGACATCCTCGATCCCGAACCCGGCCACGCCCGCCACCGGCTGCTGACCGGGCGGCAAGGCGCCGCCGCCCGGAGCGCGTGCGATCACCGTCAACGTCCGAGCGGCGAAGTCGGCGGCGATGTAGGAGTCCTGGGCGAAGATGCGCATCCGGCGTTCCGTGCGCGGCGAAATCCGGCTGGCGGTAATCGTCGCGACCGCACCGTTACGAAACCGCAGGCGGGCGTTGGAGATGTCCTCATGCGGGCTGGCGACCGGGGCGCCGACCGCATCGACGCTTTCAATCTCGCTGTCGATCAGGGCCAGCACCAGATCCAGATCATGAATCATCAGATCGAGGATGACCGACACATCCGTGCCGCGGGGCTTGAACGGGGCCATGCGGGTCGCCTCGATATACAGCGGCGCACCAATGCGGCCCGCCATCGCGCGATATGCGCCGGAGAAACGCTCCAGGTGTCCGACCTGCAGAACAAGTCCGCGTTCCGTCGCGACAGCGGCCATTTCGTCGGCCTGAGCCAACGTGGCGGCGATCGGCTTTTCCACCAGCACATGCTTGCCCGCGTGCAAGGCCCGGGTCGCGAGTTCGTAATGCGCCTTGGCCGGAGCGGCGATGATCACGGCGTCGGAGGCGTCCAGCAGCGCGGCAAAGTCCAGCGCCTCGGCTCCTGCCTCCCAACCGACGGTCTTGGCGCGTTCCTGGTCGGGGTCAAAAATGCCCGACAATTTGGCGCGGGAGGACGCGGCGACCTTCAGCGCATGGTAGCGCCCGAAGTGTCCGGCGCCCGCGATCCCGATCCGAAGCATTGATTCTGGCATGACAATCCTCGGCTTTGTAACTGAACGTTGCGCGAATCCGGGTGTCAACGATCTGGTGCCAGACATCCGACCTATCGCGTTCGTGTCAAGGGGGCATATGCGTAACAATGCCACCGCCGTCTTAGGTAAATCGCTGGAAACCGCCGCCGCCATGTGCTTATGCGACCGTACAGCGGCTCAAGGACTCTGGAACATGCGCATAACGATGATTGGCGGCGGCTATGTCGGCCTGGTTTCCGGCGCCTGCTTCGCCGAATTTGGCACCGAGGTGACGGTCGTTGAAACCGACGGAAACAAACTGGCCGCCCTGCGCGAGGGCCGCATGCCGATCTACGAACCAGGCCTTGAACAACTGGTGCGGGAAAACGTCGCCGCCGGCCGTTTGACCTTCACCGGCGATCTGGCCTCGGCGGTGGACGGAACCGAGGCGGTGTTCATCGCTGTGGGCACGCCCACTCGCCGTGGCGATGGCCACGCGGATCTGACATATGTCTATGCAGCCGCCGAACAGGTCGCCCGCGCCCTGACAGGCTATGCCGTGATCGTCACCAAATCCACTGTGCCGGTGGGCACCGGGCGCCGCATCAAGGAAATCGTCGCCGCCACGCGCCCCGACCTGGACTTCGACGTCGCCTCCAATCCGGAATTTCTGCGTGAAGGCAATGCGATCGGCGACTTCATGCGTCCGGACCGGGTGGTGATCGGCGCCGAGACCGAACGCACCCGCGAGATCATGCGCCGGCTGTACCGGCCGCTGTATCTGATCGAGGCCCCCATCGTCTTCACCGCGATCGAAACCGCCGAACTGACGAAATACGCGGCCAACGCCTTCCTGGCGATGAAGGTTACTTTCATCAACGAGATGGCCGATCTGTGTGAGAAAGTCGGCGCCGACGTGCATGACGTGGCGCGCGGCATCGGCCTGGACGGCCGTATCGGCCGGAAATTCCTGCATCCCGGCCCGGGATATGGTGGGTCGTGCTTCCCGAAGGATACTTTGGCACTGGTGCGCACCGCCCAGGATTACGGCGCCCCGTCACGGTTGGTGGAGGCGACCGTCGCTGTCAACGATGCGCGCAAGTCCAGCATGGCGATGCGCGTCATCGCCGCTTGCGGCGGTTCGGTTCGTGGTAAGACCATCGCGGTGCTGGGCCTGACCTTCAAGCCGGAAACCGACGACATGCGGGATTCACCATCGCTGTCCATCGTCTCTCGCCTCGCCGGCGACGGGGCGATCATTCGGGCCTTCGATCCCGAGGGGATGCAACAGGCTCGGCCGCTGCTGCCGGATTCGGTGGAATATTGCACCGACGCCCTGCATGCGGCGGCGGGAGCGGATGCGCTGGTGTTGATCACTGAATGGAATGAATTCCGGGCCTTATCGCCGGTGCGGTTGCGCGATGCGATGCGGGGGAGGGTGCTGGTGGATCTACGCAATGTGTATGACCCGATCGCCATGCGTCAGGCCGGCTTTGCCTATCACGGTATCGGCCGCCCCGCTGTTGAAGCGGCCGTCTGATGTCCGATCCCACACGCGAGTCCGCCTTCGACCTGCTGACTGCCGTCCTGGAAAAGCACCGCACGCTGGAACAGGCGCTGGACGCGCTGCCAGCACAGGAGCCGCGCGACCGAGCCGCCGCGCATCGGCTCGCCGCCGCCGTGCTGCGGCGAATGGGCACGCTGGACGCCGTGCTGGAGCCTTTCCTGCGCAAAGAACCGCCGGAACCCGTCCGCAACATTCTCCGCATCGGTGCCGCCGGTCTGCTGCTGCTGGACACGCCCGGGCATGCGGCGGTGGCGACGGCCGTAACGCTGGCCAAACGCAAAGGACTGACGCCCTTTGCCGGGTTGATCAACGCCGTGCTGCGTAAGGTCGCCACCGCTGGAACTGGCGCGATGGACGATTTGGACTCCGCCCGTTTGGATACCCCGGTTTGGCTGTGGACGGCCTGGGGTCCGTCTGCCCGCGCCATCGCCACGGCGCATCAGACCGAAGCACCGCTTGATGTGACGTTGAAACCCGGTGGCGCGGTGCCCGAGGGCGGTGAATTGCTGCCGACCGGGTCGGTGCGCTTCCCGGCGGGAACGCGAGTCGCTGACATTCCCGGGTTTGAAGCTGGCGATATGTGGGTGCAGGACGCCGCCGCTGCCCTGCCGGCCCAGCTTCTCGCCGCCCAACCCGGTGAAAAGATTGCCGATCTGTGCGCGGCACCCGGTGGCAAGACCGCCCAATTGGTCGCGGCGGGCGCCATCGTCACGGCGATTGAACGCGACCCTGCCCGGATCGAGCGCCTGAGCGCGAACCTGCAACGTTGGGGACTTCACGCGGAAGTGATAAACGCCGACGCGACCACCTGGCGGCCATGGACCGGCTTCGATGCCGTGCTGCTGGACGCTCCGTGCAGCGCCACCGGCACGATCCGCCGGCATCCTGATGTCGCTCGCGTCAAACGCCTGCGGGAAGTGCAAACCGTCAGCCAGGCCCAGGATGAATTGCTGGAAGCCGCCGTTGCCATGCTGCGGCCGGGCGGACGGCTGATTTACGCCGTTTGCTCGCTGCAACCCGAGGAAGGTGCACCGCGCATCGAAGCCGCCATCGCCAGGGGCGGCGTGCGCCTGGAACCGTTCCGGCCGGAGGAATTGGCGGCGCTTCCGCAGGCTTTGACGAAGGAGGGCTACCTGCGGACCCACCCGGGGCTGTGGAAGGAACGCGGCGGCATGGACGGTTTCTTCGCCGCGCGCCTGATCAAGGTCTGATGTTACCTTGTGCGACATCGGCGACGGTGGCTAGAAACGTCGTATGGTTGCTCCCCAGTCCAGGCCTATTACCATCGCCCCGAGTTTGCTGGCCGCCGATTTCGGCCGGTTGCAGGAGGAGGTAAGCGCGATTGAGGCTGCCGGCGCCGACTGGCTGCACCTTGATATCATGGACGGCCACTTTGTGCCGAACATCAGCTACGGCCCGGGTGTCCTGGCGGCGCTGCGCAAACACACGAAGCTGCCGTTTGACGTGCATCTGATGATCGCGCCGGTCGATGCGTATCTGGACGCGTTCATCGACGCCGGTGCCGATCATATCAGCCTGCATCCCGAGGCCGGGCCGAATCTGCACCGGTCGCTGCAACACATTCGTCATGCCGGTAAGAAGGCCGGAATCGTGCTGAACCCCGCGACCTCGCCTGACGTGCTGGAGTGGTCGCTCGATCTGGTCGATATCATCCTGGTGATGTCGGTCAACCCCGGTTTCGGCGGCCAATCGTTCCTGACCTCGCAACTGCCGAAGATCGCGCATCTGCGCCGGATGATCGACGCGGCGGACCATCCCATCACGCTGGCGGTCGATGGCGGTATTACGACTGCCACCGCACCCCTGGCGATCGCGGCCGGCGCTGACACGCTGATCGCCGGCACCTCCGTCTTTCGCGCCCCCGACTACGCCCGGGCGATCGCAACCTTGCGAGGAGGCACATGACCGCCGCCAGCCCTGGTAGCTGGATGCGCGGCGCCCGGCGCGCCATGGCTCGCTTGCCGAGTATCCGCATGGGGCGGGTGCCGGATGCTCCGGCACTGTCGGTGCGCGATCCGTGGCCGGGGGATGCCGCCCGAGGCGCGCAACTGATCAAGGGCGAGTTGGCCATTGGCGGCGCCATCCAGATCCTGCGGCAAGGCGGCTGGAACCAGATTGACGGCAATGCCGCGCTGCGCGCCGGTGCGTTCGGTTTCACCTGGCTGCGCGACCTGCGGGCCCTGGGTACCGATGCGGCCCGTTTGCGGGCGCGCGCTTTAGTGGCGGAATGGATCGCCGGCCCGCCCGCCGATCCCATCGCCCATCGTCCCGACGTCGCCGGGGCGCGCATCACCGCTTGGCTCGGGCATTACGACTTCTTCGCCGCCACCGCCGACGATGTGTTCCGCCAGCGGCTGATGAACCGGCTGGTGTCGGAAGCTCGTGCCCTGTCCGCCGCCCTGCCGGCCGAGGAGTTGGACGCCCGCGCCCTGACCGCGATGAAGGGCTTGATCGCGGCGGCCGTCGCGTTGCGAGAGCACGCGGGCTTTCTGGCCCGGGCACTGCGGTTTCTGCCGCAGGAAATTGCCCGACAGATATTGCCCGATGGCTGCCATGCGGAACGCAGTCCGGCGGCGCAGTTGTCCGCGCTGCAGGATCTGACGGAAATCCGGGCGCTGTTTCAGACGTCTCAGACCACGGCGCCGCCGATCCTGGCGCACGCGATAGAGCGGATGGCCCCGGCGTTGCGGATGATGCGGCATGGCGACGGTGGGCTGGCGCTGTTTAACGGCAGTCGCGAAGAAACCAGTACGCTGGTCGATCTGGTGCTGACCCAGGCGGGACGTGGCGGCCGCAGTCCCTCCGCGCTAGCTGATGGCGGCTTCCACCGCATGCAGGCCGGCCGAACGGTGGTGATTGTGGATTGCGGGGTTCCGGCCCCAGCCGGACTCGATCGATTGGCACATGCCGGCACGCTGTCGATGGAATTATCGGTCGGCCGCGACCGGTTGATCGTCAATTGCGGAGCGTTCCTGACCGGCCCGCCGGAATGGCGCGATGCGGCCCGAGCGACCGCCGCGCACTCGACGTTGGTGATCGGCGATATCAACAGCAGCGAACTGAAGCCCGAGGGTCTTGGCCGCCGTCCGACACTGGTCGAGGTCAATCGTGAGGAAGCCGCCGGGGCGCATTGGCTGGACGTGTCGCATGACGGGTGGCGCAAGCCGTTTAACGCGGTGCATCGCCGCCGGCTGTATATGGCGGAAAGCGGCGAGGACATTCGTGGCGAGGACCTGATCGAAGCGCCTGACCCGCAGCCGTTCACGTTGCGCTTCCATTTGCATCCGGATGTGCAGGTCAGTGTGCAGCAGGATGGGACGGCCGTGCTGCTGAAACTGAAGGGTGGGACGTTCTGGCGCTTGCGTGCCGACGGGGCGCGTATGAGCCTGGAAGAGACGATCTATCTCGGCGGCGCAGAACCGAGGCGCAGTGAGCAGGTCGTGCTGACCGGGTTCGCTGACGGCTCGCAGCATGTCAAGTGGGCGCTCAGCAAGGTTGAACGCGCCGGGTGATCAACGCGTTGGTTTGGACACGTCTGGCCCAACCTATCATGGCTCGGCTTGTCCGGGCCACCTCTGCCATGGCGGTGCCTCGACGGGCGGCCCGGACAAATCGACGATGAAAATCATCGAAATCACCAACGTCGATTTCTCCCTGCGGCACTTCCTGTTGCCGTTGATGCGGGCGATGCGCGCCCGTGGCCACGAGGTTGTCGGTGCCTGCGCGGAGGGGCCGTTGTTGGACGATGTCCGTGCCGAGGGTTTCCGCGTGATCGCGATCCCATTTGTCCGCCGCTTGTCGCCCCTGGCGCATATCCGGGCATTCCAGTCGCTGGTGGAAATTCTACGCGCGGAAAAACCCGATATCGTCCATGCCCACATGCCGATCAGCGGCTTTCTGGCCCGGCTTGCCGCCCGCGTCGCCGGGGTGCCGAAGGTGGCCTATACCTGCCACGGCTTTCTGTTCAATCACGCGTCGTCCTCTTGGCCTCGCCGGGGGCTGTCGTTCGTCATGGAGTGGAGCGCCGCCCAGGTGACAGACGTGTTTCTGACCGTGTCGGAAGCCGAGGCGCGGGATGCTCGCCGCCTGCACATTGCCGCCAACGCCGAACCGGTGCGCAACGGCCGTGACCCGGCGATTTTCCACCCCGATCCGGGGGCGCGGGAGCGGATCAGGACCGAACTCGGGGTACCGATGGACCGGGTGGTGATCATCGCGGTGTCGCGGTTGGTCTGGCACAAGGGCTACCCGGAACTCGCCGCCGCAATGCGGGCGGTGCCGGAAGCGGAACTGTGGGTGGTCGGGGAACGGCTGGAAACCGATCGAGGCCCCGACATGGCCGCGTTGCTGCGGGCCGCCGGCCTGGGCTATCGCCTGCGCCTGCTGGGCTATCGCTCCGACATTCCCGCCCTTCTGGCCGCCGCCGACATCTTCACCCTGCCCAGCCGGTTCGAGGGCCTGCCGATGTCGGTGATTGAAGCGATGCTGACCGGCCTGCCTGTCGTTGCCACCAACGTGCGCGGGCCGGCCGAACAGGTGGTGGATGGAGAGACCGGCCTGTCAGTGCCAGCAGGCGACTCGAAAGCGTTGGGCGCCGCGCTCGGTCGCCTGGTCCGGGGTGCGGATCTGCGCGTTCGGATGGGGCAGGCCGGCCGTCTCCGGGCGCTGGAGCGCTATGACGAGGCGAAAGTTCTGTCACACACGCTGGACCTGTTGGGCCTGTAGGTCTATCCCGCCTTTTTTAACGGAACCTCGCCGCCATGACCGACATCGTTACTATCCGACGGGCCTTGATCTCCGTCTCCGACAAGACCGGTCTGGTGCCGTTCGCCCGAGCGTTGGCGGATCGAGGGGTCGAAATCCTGTCCACCGGCGGATCGGCCAAGGCACTGCGCGACGCCGGGGTGCCGGTAACAGAGGTGTCCGATCACACCGGCTTTCCGGAGATCATGGACGGCCGCGTGAAGACGCTGGTGCCGCAAATCCACGGCGGCATCCTCGGGCGCCGCGACGTTCCCGAACACATGGACCAGATGCGGGAACATGGCATCGCGCCGATCGATCTGGTCGCGGTGAATCTGTATCCATTCGAGGCCACGGTCGCCAGGGGCGCTGCCTACGACGATTGCGTCGAGAACATCGATATCGGGGGCCCGGCGCTGATTCGTGGTGCCGCGAAGAACCATGATTTCGTGGCCGTTCTGACCGATCCCGATCAATACGGGGACGTATTGGCAGAGATCACGGCGTCCGGCGGCACGTCACTGCTGTTGCGCCGGCGACTCGCCGGTGAGGCTTATGCGCGGACGGCGGCCTATGATTCCGCCATCGGTGCCTGGTTCGCCGAACAGCGCGCCGATATTTTTCCGAAACGGATGACGCTCGCGGGCAGCCTGCGGCAGACCTTGCGCTATGGTGAGAACCCGCATCAGGCAGCCGCCTTCTACGTGTCAGGCAACCGCCCGGGCGTGGCGACCGCCCGGCAGGTGCAGGGCAAGGAATTGTCGTTCAACAACCTGAACGATACCGACGCGGCGTTCGAGTGCGTGGCGGAATTCGATGCGCCGACCATCGCTATTATCAAGCACGCCAACCCGTGCGGCGTGGCCTCGGCGGCTTCGTTGGTAGATGCGTGGGATGCGGCGTTCCGCTGCGATCCGGTGTCCCCGTATGGCGGCATCGTCGCGGTGAACCGGACGCTGGATCTGGCCTCGGCCGAAAAGATCGCGGCCATCTTCACCGAGGTCATTATTGCCCCGGACGCTGATGAGGCGGCGATGGCTTTGTTGTCGCGGAAGAAGAATTTGCGGCTGTTGCTGACCGGCGGCATGCCGGACGCGTCCGCTGCCGGCATGACATTCCGCAGTCTGGCCGGTGGCTTTTTGGCGCAGACGCGCGATGCCGGGCGGATCGGAGCGGCGGACGTCAAGGTGGTCACGCGCCGCGCGCCGACCGACGCCGAACTGGCCGATTTGCTGTTCGCGTTCCGGGTCTGCAAGCACGTCAAATCGAATGCGATCGTCTATGCCAAGGGCGGCGCGACGGTCGGCATCGGCGGTGGTCAGCCGAACCGTGTGGACTCCGCCCGCATCGCTGCCTGGAAAAGCGAGGAAGCCGCCAAGGCCGCCGGGCTGCCGGAACGTCTGACGCAAGGCAGCGTGGTTGCCTCTGATGCGTTCTTCCCATTCGCCGATGGACTGGAGGCGGCCATCGCGGCCGGGGCGACGGCGGTGATCCAGCCGGGCGGTTCCATCCGCGACGCCGAGGTGATCGCCGCCGCCGATTCCGCCGGGTTGGCGATGGTGTTCACCGGGATGCGGCACTTCCGGCACTGACGCGGCGTTATGGCGCGGCCATGTTTTGCAGGGCCGCGCCGGGGTTTATCGTGCGAGGCCCCGCATCGACGCGGGTTGGCCGGGTAGTTTCATGTTGGGCCCGATCTGCTCCGGCTTTCCGTTAACGATCCGGAACACCTGCAGATCTTTGTCGAAGTAATTCCCGACATAAATATAGTTACTGTCGGGACTGTAGGCGATGCCCTCCGGCAGTCCGCCCAGCGGCGCCTTGCCGGTGATGGTCATCTTGCCGCCGGGACCGACCGACATGACGACCAGTTCGCCGCCTTTGGTTTTGAACCAGTCGCTGGTCTTCGCGCCCGAACCCAACAGCAGCGGGGTGGCCGCCCATTTTCCGTTGGGCGAGATCGCGAAGCCTTCGGGGCCGTTGCCGGGGCTCATGATATCGACGACATGCGGATGCGGGCCGGTCGCGTCGATGATAACCTCGGCGTCGCCGTTGTTCTTCTGCGCGCCGGTGTTGGATGCGATCACGTATTTTCCATCCGGCGTGATATCGATATTATAAGGATTGAACGCTGATGGGATATCCATGGACTTATCGTAGGTGACCGTTTGTCCGTCAATACTCAGGACCGCGATCTTATTCACCTGATTGAGGCAGACAAACGCCCGCTTTCCGTCGGGAGTGATTACAACCGCCGCCGCCTCTTGCTCCAACGGTACATCACCGAGCGACTTTACGACGCCATTCTGGATTGAGAGAACCGATACGCTTTTGCCGTTGCGATTTGCGATCAGTGCCAGATCGCCTTTGTGGGAAATCGCAAGGCCGGAAGGCTGCATCCCGACGGTGACCGTATCAGTCAGCTTCGGCGGATTGGCGTTCAGGTCGATCACGAACAACTTGTTGTCCGGTGTGGACTTCCACGTCGCCCCGTCCTGGTTGTGCACCACCGAATTCGCGACCAGACCCAGCTTGCCATCTGGCGTGATCTGCAAATTTGTGGGTGGTCCAAGCAACGAATTCATCAGCGGCAGCGATGCTCGGATTTTCGGCCTGGCGGGGTTGGACACATCCATGATCAGAACGGCATCGTTACCCGGCGCGCCGTTCACCGGACCGTTGGCCTCGTAGGTAATTTTCGCGTCCAGGCCGATCAGGATGTCATGGATACTGGCCCATGCCGGCGTTGCCGCCAGGACTCCGCAAGACATCATCAGTGCGGCGCGCATGTTCATGGTTCGTCTCCCCGGTTGTTATCTTTCCAGACACACTAGGCGAGCGGGCGGGGCGGCGCAACCTTGACGCCCGCAAGACCGGGTGCAAGCGTGACGGCAAGGGAGAAAGTCGATGAAATTCGGTGTTTTCTACGAACATCAGTTGCCGCGTCCATGGACCGAAAACAGCGAGTATGAGCTGTTTCAGAACTCGCTTTCGCAGGTGGAACTCGCGGACAAGCTGGGGTATGACTACATGTGGGAAGTCGAGCACCACTTCCTGGAAGAATACTCGCATTCGTCCGCCCCGGAGGTTTTCCTGGCGGCGGCCAGCCAGCGGACCAAACGGATCAGGCTGGGTCACGGTATCGTTCAGCTCACCACCAACCAGCCGCATCGTGTGGCGGAGCGGGTGGCGATGCTGGATCAGATTTCGGGCGGGCGGGTCGAACTGGGGATGGGCGAGGGCGCCGGACCCGCCGAACTGCATCCGTTCGGGGTACGGGTGCGCGACAAGCGGGATCGGTGGGAAGAGGCCGTGCAGGCCATCATCCCGATGTTTACCAAAGACAGTTGGGAGTTTCACGGCAAATACCACGATTTTCCGGCGCGCAACGTCGTGCCGAAGCCGTTCCAGAAACCGCATCCTCCGCTGTGGGTGGCTTGTTCCAACATCCGCACGATCGGCGAGGCCGGGCAGTGGGGCATGGGCGCGCTGGGATTCAGTTTCGTTTCGCCTGACGCGGCCAAGGCGTGGGTGCATAAATACTACAAAATGTATCTACACCAGCCGCGCCGTCTGACCGATTACCAGACGAATCCGAACGTCGCGATCGTTAACGGTTTCATGTGTGCGCCGACGGATGAGGAAGCGTTGGAAAAAGCCTCCGGTTGGACGTTCTTTATCTTCGCCCTGAGCTACTACGGCCGCAAGGGAGTTGATGCACCGGGCAAGGGCGATCTGTGGCGGGAATATCAGGACTGGCGCCACACCGAAAAAGCGCAGGTCGCGCTGCGCAACGGGTTGATCGGATCGCCTGAAACCATTCGCAAGCGGCTGCGCCAGTTTGAGGAAGCGCATGTCGATCAGGTGATCCTGCTGAACCAGGCCGGGAAGACCTCGCACAAGGACATCTGCGAAAGCCTGGATCTGTTCGCCCGCGAAGTAATGCCGGAGTTCCATGACCGCCAGGCGGCGCAGGACACCTGGAAGCAGGACGTGCTGGCCGGGCGCATTGTGCTGGAGGATCTGGATACCGAACAATACGATCTCTACGCCCATCAAAACGAGGATATTGTCCGGATGACGCCCGATCAGTTGAAGCAGCGCATGGCGGAAAAAGAACGACTTGCGGCGGCGGGGGACTGATCATGCGTCAAATGGTGATGGTGGGCTTTCTACAGGCCCAGAATTGCACGAACCTCGTCAGTTCGTGGCGGCATCCTGACTCGCGTGAGGATTCCACCTCCGCTGACTACTACCAAACGATCGGCCGGGTGTTGGAGGAGGGCAAATTCCACGTCGGCTTCTTTGACGACCGGCTGGCGATGCCTGACCGCTACGGCAACGATCATCGCCACACGGTAGAGCATGGCATTCGTTGCGTGAAGATGGACCCGGTGACGGTGTTGACCGTGATGGGCATGGCAACGAAACGTCTCGGTTTGGGTGCCACGCGATCCACCACGTATTACGAACCGTTCGATGTTGCCAGGACGTTTGCCACGCTGGACCTGATGACGGAAGGCCGAGCAGCGTGGAATGTCGTGACGTCAATGAATGATGGTGAGGCGTTGAACATGGGCAAGGATCAGCACCTTGAACATGATCTCCGTTATGACCGCGCCGATGAATTCATGGAAGTCGTGCTGGGACACTGGAATTCCTGGGACGACGACGCGATCATACACAACAAGACAACCGGCATTTTCGCCAACCCCGATAAGGTACGGCGGCTGGATCATAAAGGAGAATTCTTCAAGTCTCGAGGGCCGTTTACTGTGCCTCGGTCGAAGCAGGGGCATCCGGTCATTATTCAGGCGGGACAAAGCGGGCGCGGCAAACAGTTTTCGGCGCGATGGGGTGAACTGGTGTTCGTCAGCACGCCGGTCAGCATGGAACACGGCCGCCAGAATTATCGCGAGATGAAAGCGGAAATCGAACGTCAGGGCCGCGATCCTGCGCATGTGTCGATCACTCCGTCAGCCTATGTGGTTTGCGCCGAAACAAAATCCGAGGCCGAGGACAAGATGGCGTTGATTGAAACGCTGGCGACCGAGGAAGACGCGTTGTCCTTGCTGTCCGAAGCGATGAATTTCGATTTCGCCAGCAAGGGCATGGATGAACCGTTCACCTCTGAGGAATTGGACGGAATTTCCGGCACTCAATCAATGCGCGACCGCGTGCTGAAAGCCAGCGGCATCCTGCATCCGACACCGCGTGATTTTGTGAAATTCAGCCATCGTGCGCGTCCAAATCTGCCGTTCATCGGCGGCCCGAAAGAGGTCGCGGACGGGCTGGAGGAATGGTTCAGCACCGGCGTCTGCGATGGTTTCGTGATCGCCGCAACGCATGTGCCGGGCACCTACATGGAATTCGTGAAATACGTCGTGCCGGAGTTGCAACGGCGCGGCCTGTACCACAAAGACTACGCTGGCGCGACATTGCGCGAAAATCTGGGACTACCCATCCCGCACGGGAGCCTGACATGAAACTCGGTTTGTCGATTGGCTATTCGAAAGCACACATGGACTTGCCGGTCGCGTTGGTGCAGCGCGCCGAAGAACTCGGTTACGATTCCGTTTGGAGTGCCGAGGCCTACGGTTCAGACGCCGTCACCCCGCTGGCATTCCTGGCGGCCGTGACCAAGAAAATTCGGCTGGGAACCGGGATCATGCAGTTGGCGGCCCGCACCCCAGCCAACGCTGCGATGTGCGCCGGCACGGTCGATGCGCTGGCGGGCGGCGGGCGTTTCATTGCCGGGCTGGGTGTGTCAGGCCCGCAAATCGTCGAGGGTTGGTATGGGCAACCGTGGGGACGACCGTATTACCGGCTGAAGGACTACGTGGCGATCATGCGTAAGATCTTCCGGCGGGAGGAACCCGTCACGCATGACGGCCGCGAAATCAGCCTGCCCTACACAGGGGAGGGCGCCTCTGGTGTCGGCAAGCCGCTGAAATCCATCCTGCACATGAACCCGGACATCCCGATCTATCTGGCCACAGGAAGCGAATCGACCGTGAAGCTGACAGCCGAAATCGCCGATGGCTGGCTGCCGATGGGGTTCGTGCCGGGCTGCATGGAAGAATACGGGCCCTGGCTGGAAGAAGGTTTCCGGCGTGCCGGCAATGGCAAAAGCCTGAAGGATTTCGAGATTCAAGCAACGATTCATGTCGAGGTCGCCGAAGACGTGAAAGCCGCCCTTGCGCGCCTGAAACCCGAGATAGCGCTGTATGTCGGCGGCATGGGGCACAAAGACAAAAATTTCCACAAGGAACAAATGATTCGGCGGGGCTTCGGTGAAGCGGCCGACCGCGTGCAGGAACTGTATCTCGCCCACCGAAAGGAAGAAGCCATCGCGGCGGTTCCGGATGAGTGGGTTGATATGAAATCCCTCGTCGGGCCACCGGATCGCATTCGGCAACGGTTCCGGCCGTGGGAGGAATCCGGCGCCACCAGCATAACGGTTCGCTCGCGTCAGTCCGAGGCGATCGAAGTGATGGCGCAGGCAGCTCGCTTAAACTGAACGGGAGGACACAATGCGGTTCAACGGCAAGATTGCCCTGATCACAGCAGCGGCAAACGGAATCGGACGCGCAACGGCCGCGATCATGGCGCGCGAGGGCGCCACGGTCGTCTGCGTCGATAACCATCCGGAACGCCTGGACGCTGCCGTGAAGGCGCTGGGTGACCACGCGCACGGCCGCCTGTGCGATGCTCTGGACCAGGGGCAGGTGGATGCGGTCGTGGCCGGCGTCGTCCAGGAGTTCGGCCGTATCGACATTCTGGTCAACGCCGTCGGCGGCAGCACGATCATTGCGAAACCGTCCGCGACGGTGGAGGAACATTCGCTGGACGACTGGCAGCGGGTGATCCGGTTCAATCTGGATGGCACGTTCCTGTTCACCCACGCGGTCGTGCCGATCATGAAAGGACAGAAGTCCGGAAAGATCGTCAACCTGGCCTCCATCGCCGGCCGCGGCATGAGCATCGCCAGCGGCAGTGCCTACGCGGCGGCCAAAGGGGGGGTCATTGCGTTTACCCGCAAGCTGTCGTTCGAGCTGGGTCCGTTCGGGATCAACATCAACGCCATCGCCCCCAGTCTGACACTGACGGAACGGATCAGGCCGCACTGGAACCAACGGTCGCCGGAGGCCCAAACCGCCCAGGTTGAAGCGACCCCGCTGCGGCGAGTGGCGGAGGCGTCAGATCAGGCCAAGGTGATCTGCTTCCTGGCGTCGTCGGACGCGGATTTCGTTACTGGGTTGACGATCGATGTGACGGGCGGGCAGTCGGGGTAGGCGGGGTTTAACCCCGCCCATCCCGTTCAGGCCCCAAATCGCGGCAGATGTTCGGCCAACCCCGCATAAGCCTCGTCATCCGTGCGGTCGTACCGCAACGGTGTCACAACGATCTTTCCCGCCCGCATGGCGCTGTAATCGCTCTCCGGCCCCTGCTGGATATCGCCGCGTTTGAAATTCAGCCAGTGGTACTGCATTCCGCGCGGATCGACCCGCGTTTCCACATTCATACCGGCAACGGCACCTTCGCCCTGTCGCGCCAACGTCGGCGGCCCGACCTCGGCGGCGGGCAGCGGAGGAAAATTGATGTTCAGCACCGCGTTCTTTCCCCAACCGATCGCCCACAGCGTTCGGATCGTTTCGGCGCCAAGTGTGCGCGCCGTATCCCAGGGCACCGCATCCCGCTTGGTGAACGCCTGGCTCAATGCCAACGCGGGAACGCCAAGCATCATCGCCGTCATCGCGCCGCCGACGGTGCCGGAGAAAACAGTCTCCAACCCCAGGTTCAGCCCGCGATTGACGCCGGACAGAACAAGTTGCGGGGGCGCATCCTTCATGATGTGGCACAGGCCCATCGCCGCGCAGTCGCCAGGCGTTCCGGTCACCCCGAAGCGGCGATTACCGCGTTCGCTGATACGCAGCGCATGATGCAAACTGATCGCGTGGGACTGACCGCTCTGGTCGTGTTCGGGAGCGACAACCCAAACCTCGCGGGCGATTTGGGCGGCGATGGCCTCCATCACCTCCATGCCGGGGGCATCGATTCCGTCGTCGTTCGTCAGCATGACCCGATCAAGCACCGCGCGCACTCCTTGTTGCTGCCTCTGTTTGACCCGGTTGCATCGCGCGCGGCAAGAGGCCAGCATCCGGGGAAAGCCAAGGAGGAACGCCAATGTTGATTATCGACGCCCAGGTCCACATCTGGGGCAGCGGCAAACCCAGCGACCACCACCGCCAAACCTCGCTGTACACAGCCGAGGAACTCATCCAGGAAATGGATGCGGCCGGCGTGAACGGCGCGGTCCTGCACCCGCCAAGCTGGGACGCCGGTTCCAACGAAATGGCGATCGAAGCCGCGGTCAAGTACCCCGACAAATTCTGCAGCCTGGGTTGGTTCCCGTTGGACGATCCCTCCCAACGGAAGCGTATCGAAACCTGGAAGCAGCAGCCCGGCATGCTCGGCCTACGCTGGTCCCTGACGCGTCCGGGCCAGGAAACCTGGGCAGCCGACGGCACAATGGACTGGCTGTGGCCAGCCGCCGAGAAAGCGGGCACCCCGGTCGCGACGATGGCCTGGCGTTTTCTGCCAGGGTTCAAAAAAATCGCTGAACGGCACCCGGATCTGAAACTCATCGTCGATCATCTCGGCCTGGTTCGGTCAGGTAAAGGCGCGGCCGCCTTCGCGACGCTGGACGATCTGTTGCCGATGGCCAAACTGCCGAACGTTGCGATCAAGGCGACCGGTGCCCCGGGCTATTCGAACGAGGCCTACCCTTTCAACGATATCAAGGACGGCCTGCACCGCATCTTCGATGCCTACGGACCCGACCGGTTCTTCTGGGGCACCGACATCACCCGGATGCCGTGCAGCTATCGGCAATGCGTCACATTCTTCACCGAGGAACTACCCTGGCTAAAGGGCAAAGACCTGGAAAAAGTCATGGGCCAAGGCATCATTGACTGGCTGGGTTGGCAGCGACCGTAAGGATATCCGCGATCAGGCGCTGGCTTGCCAGTGCCTCCTCCCCCGTCACCATCGGATCGCGATCCTGCTCGATCGCATCAAGGAAATCGCTCAGCACCGCGCGATGGGCGTCATGCGGAAAGTCCATCATGCCGGCGCCGCTGCCGGTGCCTGCATCCGGAGCGATCGTTTCATCAGGCCCACCAAGGATCGAAAGGCGCAACCCGCCGCCAATCAAAGACGCGCTGCCCTTCGTCCCGGTGATTTCGATACGCTCCGGACTGCCGGGATAAGCCGCGGTCGATGCAATAATGGTGCCCGGCGCTCCGTTTCCCAGCCGAACCAGGGCGGAGGCGAAATCCTCCGTCTCCATCCGATGCATCGACGTCGTAACGGCCTGCGCCGCGACGACCGACTGCACGCCCACCAAAGATCGAAACAAATCCAGCGTATGGATCGCCTGAGTCATCAGCACACCGCCGCCGTCACGCGCCATCGTTCCGCGTCCGGGTTCGTCGTAGTACGCTTGCGGCCGCCACCAGGGCACCAGCATCCACGCGGCGGTAATCTCCCCCAGTTCGCCCGCATCAATCGCCGCGCGCAACCGCAGGCTGGCCGGACGGAACCGGTGTTGCAGCACCACGCCGACGCGCCGGCCCACCTGGCGACCGACTTGCACCAGCTTCGCGGCGCGCTCCACCGTCAGTTCCAGCGGCTTCTCAACCAGCACATGTTTCCCGGCGCGCAGGCAGCGTTCCGCGACTTCCAGATGCGCCGACGCCGGAGTCAGAACGATCACCGCCTGGATTGCCGGATCGGCAATGACCGAATCAACGTCCGTCGTTACCGGAAAGCCAAACCGATCCGCGAAAGCCTGCGTCCGCAACTCCGTCCGGGACGCGGCAGCCTTCACATGAACCCGATCGGCCAGGTCCAACAAACTCTTCGCATGCGGCTCCGCACCCGGCCCAAGCCCGATGACCCCAATCGTCGTTACCATGCCGTCTTGTATCCCTGGAACGGAGTGGCGATGCGCTTGATCTCCTGGATCACATCCGGCGGCACATCCCCGCCAGCCGCCGAAGAATCTGCCCGCAGGTTCAGCGCGTCGCTGACGCCCCCGAAACGTTCCTGAATCCGAGCGGCGATCTCTTTGTGCGTCCCGACGGCGGCGAACAAATGCACCACGTCGTCCGACACAAGGCTGGCCATCTCGTTCCACTTTCCGGCCTTGGACATCGCATTCAGTTCGCGTCCCAGATCGCCGTACCCGTGCATTTCCAGCACGCCCCAATAGCCGGGGGTCGAGCCGTAAAACGCCACCCGCCCACGCACGATCGCGAACGCCTTGGCGGTGGCTTCCTCATCCGCGCCGGTCGCAACGAACCCACCACCGGTGATCTCAAAGTGCTCGCGCGTCCGGCCAGACCGAGCCATGCCTTCTTGCACGCGGGGAATGATCGCCTCTTCGATGTAGCGGCGGGTGCAGAACCCGTGCAGCCTCACGCCATCACCGACTTCTCCGGCCAGACGCAACGAATGTTCACCCACCGCCGCCAGCGTGATCGGCACCATCTTCTGGCCGGTGGACGGCGGCATGAAGTAAGGCGGCATCAGCGTGAACGTGTAGTGCTTGCCGCGAAAATCCAGCTTTGCCGCGGTTTCCCAGGTCGTCCAGATCGCCCGCAGCGCCTGCACATATTCCCGCAACCGAGGCGCCGGAGCGGTCCAAGGGACGCTGAACCGCTTTTCATTATGCGGCCGTATCTGCGGCCCGATTCCCAGCACAAACCGGCCGCGCGACGCGTTCTGCAAATCCCAGCTTACGTTCGCCACCACCATCGGGCTGCGAGGAAACGCGATCGCGACGGATGTGCCGAGTTCGACCCGATCCGTGTTCACTGCGGCGATGGCATGCGCCAGAAACGGATCGTGCTTGTTCTCCATCGTCAGCAGCCCATCGTAACCGGCTGCCTCCGAGGCGATAGCGGAGGCAGCAGTCGCGCGCAGATCAGTCTGCGGCAATGTGTTCAGAACGCGCATCGGTCAGCGTCCCGTGAACACGGGTTTGCGCTTTTCCTTGAACGCCTGGATCGCCTCACGATGGTCCTCCATCTGCGAGCACCGCGCCTGATTGAACGCCTCGCCTTCCAAGGACGTTGCGAAATCACCGGTTTCCGCGGCGCCCAAATTCTTCTTCGTATAGCCCATCGCGATGCGCGGCATCGACGCGATCTTCCGAGCCATAGCCATAGTCACAGTCAGCAAGTCCGCGTCGTCGGCAACCCGGTTGACCAGACCAATTCGAAGCGCTTCTTCCGCATCGATCAGATCGCCGGTGAAGAACAATTCCCGCGCCTTCGCCGTGCCCACCAGCCGCGTCAACGTCCAGGTGCCGCCCCAATCGCCGGACAGCCCGATCTTGATAAACCCGGTCCCGAAACGAGCGGACCGCGCAGCCACTCGAATGTCGCACGCCGCCGCCATGCTCAGGCCAGCTCCGGCCGCGACGCCGTTGATCATGCCGATAATCGGCTTCATGGTTTTATGCATTAGCATCGGAATGCGGTTGGATTGCTGAATCCCGGCGGCGCGTTCCTCAAAGCTGCGGGCCGACCGCCCGGCCATGGTCTTGACGTCTCCGCCGGCGCAGAAGCCGCGGCCCGCGCCGGTCAGCACGATGCAGCCGACGGAATTGTCAGCGCCCAGGCGGTAAATCGATTCCAGCAGGCCCTCGCGGATTTCGTCGGACAGGGCGTTCAGGTTTTCGGGACGGTTCAGGGTCAGGGTGGCAACGCCGTCTTCGACGGTCTCGATCAGGTCGGGCATGGATGTTTCTCCGGGATGTCAGTCCCCGCCACCTTGGCTTGGCCCGCTGCAAGCTGCAACACTGTGCCGATAAGCCACGGGAGGCGCCACATGACCCTGACCCTCGACACAAACCTGCGCATAGGCATCCAGACGATCCACCGCCGCACCGAACCGGCGACGGCGCCATGGTTGCCAAAGATCGATGAACTGGTCGATCTGGTGAAACTGGTCGATGACAGCGGCTACGATTCACTCTGGGTCGGCGACCATATCTCCTTCCCCGTCGCGATTTTGGATCCCCTTCTGCAACTGGCCCAGGCCGCCGTGGTCAGCCGCCGCCTCATGCTCGGCACCTCCGTCCTGCTGCTGCCGCTGCGCCACCCGACGCCAGTCGCGAAGCAGGTCACCACCCTGGATCACCTGACCGAGGGCCGCTTCATCCTGGGCGTCGGCGTCGGCGGCGAGTTCCCGCGCGAATATGCGGCCTGCGACGTTCCCCACAACGAACGCGGCGCCCGGCTGCCGGAGGGCGTGCAAGTCCTGCGCAAGTTCTTCACCGGCCAGCCGGTCACCCATCGGGGCAAATTCTACGGCCCGTTCGAAAACGTCCCGATGAACCCGCCGCCGCGCCAACCAGGCGGTCCCCCGATCTGGTTCGCCGGCCGCAAGGACCCGGCGCTGCGCCGCATCGGCCGCCTGGGCGACGGTTATCTGGCTTACGTCATCTCGCCGGAGATGTACCGCAGCGCCCTGGCAACGATCGACGAGGCGGCGGAACAAGCCGGCCGGGGCACCCTGGCGTTCGGCACCGGCCACCTGTTGTTCACCCGTCTGGACCACACCTACGAAGAGGCGCTGGACCGCGCCACCGAAACGCTCAGCGTTCGTTACGCCATGGATTTCCGTAAAGCCGCCCAGCGGTATTGCGCGCTCGGCACGCCGCAAATGGTCGCCGAACGCATCCGCGAATTCCACGCCGCCGGCGTCCGCCACGTCGTCCTTGATATGCTTGGTCCCTACGAACAGAAAGCGGATCAAATCGAGTGGTTTGCGCGCGAGGCGATGCCGCTGCTGAAGGACTTGCGGCCCGACTTTCCAGTCCCGGACAATCTGGTCTAGGCTGACCGGACAATAAGGGAGGAACCGCCATGAAGCTGGCATTTTACGACGATTTCAAGCTCGGTGTCGTCAAGGGCGACGTGATTCACGACGTGTCGGCGGTGGTGAAAGACATCCCGCATGTCGGTCCCGGCGACCTGATGAGCGGTCTGATCGCTCGGTTCGGCGACTATCGCGGGAAACTGGAAGCCGCCGCGACCGGCTCCGGCACGCCCCTGGCCAGCGTCCGCATTCGGCCGCCGCTGCCGAAGCCCGGCAACATCGTCTGCATGGCGGTGAACTATATGGAAAACGGCACCCTGCCGAAGAAGCCGCAGATCAACGCGTTCCACAAAGCCGCCACCGCTGTGATCGGCCACGGCGACACTATGGTGCTGCCCGACGAACCGGCAACGATCTTCGAAGGCGAGGCCGAAGTGGCGCTCGTCATCGGCAAGCGTGCCTCCAACGTGCCGGCCTCCGAGGCGATGGACTACGTGTTTGGCTACACGAACTTCATCGACGGCTCCGCCCGCGGTTTGCCTTCGACCGGCTTCTTCGCGATGAAATCCCGAGCGACGTTCGCGCCGATCGGTCCTTATCTGGTCACGGCCGATGAGATCGCCGATCCGCAGAACCTGCCGATCAAGCTGACCGTCAATGGCGAAACGAAACAGGACTTCAACACTAACGACATGGCGCACAACATTGCCCGCTGTATCGAGTGGGTGTCGTCTGTCCACACGCTCGAACCCGGCGATATTCTGGCCACCGGCACCAACCATCGCGGCCTGTCCAGCTTCATGGACGGCGATGTGGTGGAACTGGAGACGCAAGGACTGGGCAAACTTCGTTTCAATGTTCGCGACGACCTGAAGCGCACCTGGTTGCGCGAGACGCGTCAGGATCGCAAGGAGAAGAACGAGGAAGGCCCGACGCCGCAGGTGTCCGGCAAATACGCGAAGCCGGAATGACAGCATACCTCGTCGTCCGCGCGGTCGTTGCCGATCCGGCAGACCGCGCGGCGTTCGATCATTGGTATCGGGCGGAACACCTGCCGGATGCGGTGAAGGCGTTCAAGGCGCGGTCGGCGATGCGCGGATGGAGCACGAACGATCCATCCGTCCACACTGCGTACTATCGCTTCGACACGCTGGAGGACGTTCAAGCCATCAGCGACAGTCCGGAAATTCGGGCATTGATCGCCGAGTTCGACCGGGTGTGGGACACGCGCGTCGTGCGGACCCGCGACATTTTGCCGATCGCCGACGAACTGAAAGGATGACCCATGGCTGACCCCGAAATGACCGCCTTGCGCGCGGTGATCGCCGCCAGGCCCAGGGCCTCGGACATCGCGCAAATGCGCCTCGATGCGGACGCGCGCGGCCTGGCGTTCGGACTGCCGGGCGACGTGACCGTGGAAGCTGTGACCACCAACGGCGTGAAAGCGGAATGGACATCGACGCCCGACGCCGATCCGTCCACCGCCATCCTGTATTTGCACGGCGGCGGCTACGCGATCTGCTCTCTGGACAGCCACCGGCATCTGGTCGCCGAAATAGGCCGAGCGTCTGGCGCGCGGACGCTGGCTGTCGATTACCGGCTGGCGCCTGAATATCCATTTCCCGCGCCGGTCGAGGACACCGTGGCGGCGTATCGATATCTTCTGGATACCGGGATAAAGCCCAACCGCATTGCGTTTGCCGGCGACAGTGCTGGGGGCGGTCTGGTCGTCGGCGCCCTGCTTGCGATCCGGGACGCTGGTTTGCCGCTTCCGGCCTGCGCCTGGTGCATCTCCCCCTGGGTCGATATGGAGGCGCTGGGTCAGTCCTTTACCGACCGTTCTGCCGCCGATCCGACCGTGCAAAAAGCCACCATCCTGATGATGGCGGAGTGGTACATGGCCGGCGCGGATCCCCGCCACCCGCACGCCTCTCCAATCCATGGCGACCTGACCGGCTTGCCGCCGCTGCTGATCCAGGTCGGTTCGGCTGAAACCCTGCTGGACGATTCCATCGCGCTGGCCAGGAGGGTCGGCACCGCCGACGTGATCGTCGATCTACAGATCTGGCCCGAAATGATCCATATCTGGCACCTGTATTTCCCGGTGCTGTCGGCCGGCCGGCGCGCCATCGCCTCCGGCGGGTCCTTCGTGCGAAAAGCCATCAAAGGGGATTAGCCCGAAGCACTGACGCGGCTTCGCAGCCGCGTCGACCTTACTCCGCCGCGATACGCACCAGTTCCGCCGCGTTCGCCTTCACGACGACCTTGATCGCGTCGTCAACCCGCTCCCTCGCATAACGCAGCCCTGTCGGCAGATCGGCCAGCGGGAACGTGTGCGTATGGATCTTCGTCGCGTCAAATCGTTTCTGCCGCATGAATGCCTCGGCTCGGTGCGTACCACTTTTGCCTTCGCCGCGAATGCCGTACAGATAGATGTTGTTCCGGACAATGTTGGCGATGTCGATGGTTGCCGGCTCGTGTGGGAAGGCGGCCAGGCAAATACGACCACCACGGTTCAGCATCGCCGCGGCCTCGTTGATCGCATTGGGAGCACCCGAACATTCGATGACGTAATCGACGCCCTTCCCACCGTTCAGCCGACGCACCGCCGCAACGGGATCCTCCGTGTGCGCGTTGATGACGTGGTCAGCGCCCAGTTCGGTCCCGATCTTCAGCCGATTGTCTCGGGTGCCGGTCAGGAACACCGGCGATGCGCCCAGCGCCTTGGCGACGGCGACCGCCATCAGCCCGATCGGACCCGGCCCGGTGACCACGACGCTTTCTCCCGCGACCAGCCCGCCGAGTTCGGTCAGGCCATACATGGCGGTCCCGGCCGTGACCACCAACGTGGCCTCTTCATCGGTCATATCATCCTGGATATGAATCAATGTGTTGATGTGGTTAACGGCATATTCCGCGAAACCGCCGTCCGTGGTGAAGCCGTTGGCGCGATGGCCTTTATTCACGTCGCCATAATTGAGGCCATAATTATGACAGGACGTGTACATGCCCTCGCGACACCGTTTGCATTGGCCGCATCCGGCATGGATCTCAACGGTGACCCGATCGCCGATCGCATATTCATCGACGCCGGCACCCAGCGCCGCGACAGTTCCCATATATTCATGGCCCGGTGTGAACCGCTTGTTGAACGGCATGCCGCCTTCGATCATTGCTGGATTGCCGTGATAGATAATCTCCAGGTCGGTCGCGCAGATCGCCACCGCGTCGATCCGAACCAGCACCTCGGCCCTGCCGGGAATCGGCGTCGGTTTTTCCGAAAAGGCCAATTCACCGGGGTCTCCCAAAACCCACGCCTTCATGGTCTCCGGGATCGGAAAGTCCAGCGAGGTCTTCACGTTGGGATGGCTGTACATCGATCTCTCCCGGTGGTTGGGTTGTCAGCTTATCGCGTGGCGTGCCGGTCTCGCAAATTGGCCGCGTTGTCCGCCAACCAGTGACGCCTATGAGGCTAATCGTTCCTGGCGCAGTATCCGCGTGTTCACAAATAATTGTTTCCTTCCGTGATTCCATTGGATCTCGTGGCCACGGTTGCACTGTCTGTCCCGCTATGCCAGTCATCGGTCATGACGCCGTATAGGGGGAAATTAATCAAATGGACGTTCGTTTCGATGACCGTGTCGCTATCGTCACCGGATCAGGGGCCGGTCTGGGCCGTCAGCACGCGCTGCTGCTGGCATCCCGTGGCGCCAAAGTGGTGGTGAACGATCCCGGCGGATCGGTCGATGGCACCGGCGGCGCGCACACCGCGGCCGATCAGGTGGTGGCGGAAATCAAGGCAGCCGGCGGCGAAGCCGTGGCCAGCTATGCCTCCGTTGCCGAGGAAGCCGCCGCCCGGAGCATTATCGATACCGCCATCAATACCTGGGGCCGGCTGGATATCCTGGTCTGCAACGCCGGTGTGCTGCGCGATAAAGCCTTCAACAACATGTCGATGGAGGACTACGAATACGTCAATCAGGTGCATCATTTCGGCACCGCCTACTGCGTCAAGGCCGCGTGGCCGATCATGCGCAAGCAATCCTATGGCCGCATTGTCGTGACGACATCAGGATCGGGCACCGTCGGCAATTTCGGTCAGGCTAATTACGGCGCCGCGAAAATGGCGGTTAACGGTTTGATCAACGTGTTGCGGCACGAGGGCGCTAAATACAACATCCGCTGCAATGCGATCTCGCCGTCCGCCTACACGCGGATGACGGAATCGTTGCTGCCGCCGGACATCGCGCCGTGGATGAAGCCCGAACTGGTTTCCCCCGCCGTGGCCTGGATGTGCAGCGAGGACTGCGACCAAAACGGCGAAATCATTGCCGCCACCGCCGGTGGTTACGCGCGAGTCCAGTATTTTGTCAGTGAAGGCGCCCAGTTCGACCCTGCCGAACCGGTCACGATCGAGATGGTGCGCGATAGCCTGGACAAAATTCGCGACCTGTCCACCGCGAAGCCGTATTTTGGCATGATGGGGAACGTGGTGGAGAAGCTGCGGGAGATGGGGCGCATCAAGTAGAAAGCGGAATGCCGGAGCGGAGGCTCCGGCAACCCCGTAATGATCAGGCCCGCCCGTTCACGAACGGCTTCAACACCGCATACAGGATCTCATGCACCGGGGTGGGCACCCCGAGCTCCTTGCCCAGCGCCACGACTTTACCGGACAGCCACGGCAGCTCTATCCGGTTGCCGCGGATCAGGTCGTGGGCCATCGACGCCATCATCGCCGGCGGTGCGTTGCGGTTGAACCCCAGGGTCTTTTCCACCGCGTCGTCCGGCAGTTTCACGCCGCGCGCCCGGCCCACCGCGGCGACTTCCGCGTAGGTCAGGGCGAACAGCGCGTTGGTGTCGGGATCGTCGCGCAAAGCGCCGATCGGCGTCCGAGTTGCCGCTGTGATCGCCGCATTGCTGGCGAGCAAAATGAACTTCATCCACAGCTCGGTCATGATCTTGTCGCTGTGCGTCGCGTCGAAGCCGGCCTTCTGGCACAGCGCCAGGAACGCCTCCCCCCGATCGCTTTTGCCGCCTTCGAGTTCGCCGAACACCAGCCGCATGAAGGTGCCGACCTGACGAACGACGCCCGGTTCGGCGATGGTGGCGCTGATCTGCGCGACGCCGCCCATGACGGCTTTGGCGCCCAGGATCGGGATCAGGCGTTCGGCGGAGTCGATGCCGTTCTGCAGCGGGATCACCGCCGTGTTCGGGCCGATCAGCGGCTTGATCGCCTCGCCGGCGGATTCGACGTCCCACAGCTTGACGCAGAACAGCACGAAATCGACCGGGCCGATGCTGGCCGGATCGTCGGTGGCCTGGCAGGGGGAGATCAGCGTCTCGCCGCGCGGGCTGTCGATGCGCAGGCCGTTCTCGCGCATGGCTTTCAGGTGGGCACCGCGGGCGACGAATGTGACGTCGGCGCCGGCTTTTGCCAGGGCGGCACCGAACGCACCGCCGACTCCGCCGGCACCAATGACAGCTATACGCATGGATCGAACTCCGTATCTTTTTTGGGTATCAGGTCGTAGGGCAGGGCAAAGCCCGGAAGGGCAGCGAGGCGTTTAGACCATGCGTGCACGTTGGGCCAGTTGGCGATGTCCATGCCGCCCTCGGCCATGAACACCATGCGGCCCCAGCAGCCGATATCTGCGATCGTCAGGGCGTCGCCGACGAGCCAGTCTTTGCCGTCCAGCGCCTTGTCCACGAAGGTGACGGCGCCGTTGGCGAGGGGGCGGAAGTAGTCCATGACTGCTTCATCGACTTTGCGGAAGCGGCTGTAGTGGCGGACTTTGGCGACGGCGGTGATGTTGTCGGCTTCCCATGACAGCCACTCGCGCGCGGTCCAGCGATCCTGTTCGGTTTCGCCCGCGAAGTGGCCGGTGGTGCGGGCGAGGTAGTCCAGGACGATGTTGGATTGCACGATGGTGAGGCCGTTGTGGCGCAAGGCGGGGACCTGGCCGTAGCGGTTCACGGCGAGGTAGTCCGGCAGCTTCTGGACGCCATTCTTCAGATTGACGGTGCGGAAGGAGAACGGCAGCCGGGACAGCGCCAGATACAGCATGGGCTTGTACGAGGAACTGGAGGTGAAGCTGCCGTAGAGGGTGAGGCGGGATGGGTCTTGGGTCATGGGGTGGGAGAGTGCGGGGGATTGGGGTGGTTGGCAAACGGGCGCCGGCCGGAGTTTGGACCAGCTTGCCAAACGGGGCGGCAATGGCAGCTGAGATGCCTCAGCACACAATGGTCGGTAAGAGCATCGAAGTCTGGCGGTCAAATCTGAAAGAATTTGACCGCCAAGCCACCGGACCATAGCCTCCGTCTCAAGTCTAAGACCGGGGAGCGCAGCATGACCAATGCAATCGAGAGCGAGGAACTGACCCGGGTTGGTCCCGGCACCGCGATGGGCGACCTCATGCGGCAATACTGGCTTCCCGCCGCCAAGTCCTCCGAAGTGCCGCCCGAGGGCGATCCGTTGCGGCTGATGCTGCTGGGCGAGAAGCTGATCGCCTTCCGTGACAGCGACGGGCGCGTCGGGGTCATGGATCACCGCTGCCCGCACCGGTGCGCGTCTCTGTTCTTTGGCCGCAACGAGGACGGCGGCATCCGCTGCGTCTATCACGGCTGGAAGTTCGACGCCGACGGCAACTGTGTGGACATGCCCAACCTGCCCGCCGACCAGGATTTCCGGCACAAGGTCAAGGCAAAGGCGTATCGCGTCACCGAACGCGCCGGCCTGATCTGGGTCTATATGGGCTCCCGAACCGAAGCGCCGCCGATGCCGGAGATCGAAGCGACGCTGCTGGACGAAACGGAGTTGCAACCGATGTTCGCGCAACGGGAATGCAACTGGTTACAGGCGCTGGAAGGCGACATCGACACCTCGCATTTCGGCTTCCTGCATGCCGGCAGCGTGCGCACCGAACAGGTCGGCGACGACAACATGCTGAAGTATCAGGTCGGGAACCGCGCGCCGGCCTATCATGTCACGGACACCGACTGGGGCACGATGTACAGCGCCTATCGCCCGGCCGAGGACGGCAAGACCTACTGGCGGTTCGCGCATTTCGGCTTCCCGTTCTGGACCTGGGTGCCGCAGGGCGACATCACCGATCGCGTGCAGGCCAGGGCCTGGGTGCCGATGGATGATACGCACACGATGTTCATCAGCCTGACCTGGAAGAAGATGTCGCGCCTGCCGCCGCTGAAGAATGGCGGCCCGATCCCGGGCGCGAAACCGGAGATCGACTACCAGCCGGCCAGCACGGACTGGTACGGCCGCTGGCGCCCGGTTGCCAACGCCGCCAACGACTATCAGATTGACCGCGATGCCCAGCGTAACGACGTCATCTACACCGGCATTACACAAATCCACATGCAGGATCAGGCGATTACCGAAAGCATGGGCGCGATCGTTGATCATGGCTTCGAGCATTTGGCACCGAGCGACCAGATGATCACGCGGACTCGCCGGCGGTTACTGGTTGCCGCGCGGGCTTTGCGCGACCAGGGGACCACGCCGCCGGGCGTTGATTCGCCGCACGTTTATGCTCGGGCGCGCAGCGGCGAGTGTGTGACCGAGGGGGACGATTGGCAGGCGGTGTATGACGAACGTCTGAAGCATGTCGTCCGCCCGGTAGCGTTGCGGGACGCGGCGGAGTAGGCGAACCTTCGCGACGGGCACCGGCACGATTGGGGCGCGACGTCAGACACCGCTGGTGATCATCCGCCCGAAGGACCAGGGACATTTGCGCTTGGCGCTGCCCCGACGAAACCGCAACGGTCCCTTGTCCGGGAGCCGGTCTGGCTCTTACACAGGTTGCTCCGCAAAATCGCTCTGATGCCCAAGGATCTCCATGCCCGTACCCGGCCGCGACTGGACTCTCGCCGATGCCCCCGATCAGGCGGGCAAACTCGCCATCGTCACCGGCGCGACCGGTGGCCTGGGCTATGAGACGGCACTGGGTCTCGCCCGATGCGGCGCGACCACCATCCTGACCGGCCGCAACCCGGACAAGGGCGCGGACGCCCTGTCCCGTATCCGGCGCGAGGTTCCGTCCGCGACAGTCAGTTTTGAGCCGCTGGATCTCGCCAGCCTCGCATCGGTCAGACGCTTCGCCGAACGGCGCGGGGCCATCGACATTCTGGTCAATAACGCCGGCGTCATGGGCCTGCCCAACCGGCAACTGACGCGCGACGGGTTCGAGATGCAGATCGGCGTCAACTATCTCGGGCATTTCGCCCTGACGGCGCTGCTGCGAGACTCGCTGCGCGGTGCCCGGGTAGTGCAGGTGGCCAGCCTCGCCCATCAGAAGGCGGTGCTGAAGCTGGACGATTTGCAGTCGGAGCGGTCGTACGTGCCGATGCTGGTGTATCGTCAAAGCAAGCTCGCGATGCTGATGTTCGCGCTGGAACTGCATCGCCGGTCGGTGCGGAATGGCTGGAACCTGACCAGTATCGCCGCGCATCCGGGCTGGGCGAGGACCGACATCATCGGCAACGGCATTGGCAACGGCAAGCCGGGACTGAAGGCGTGGCTGATCCAGCTTGGGTTCGACGCGCTGGCGCAATCCGCGGCGGATGGGGCGTTGCCGATGCTGTATGCGGCGATGGCTCCGGAGGCGGCCGCCGGTGGGTATTACGGTCCCACCGGGCGGGGCGAGCGCACAGGCCCGCCAGGTCCGTCGCGCATTTTCCCGCAGGCGGCCGACCCGGAAGCCGGGCGCCGGTTGTGGGATCTGTCCGGGACACTGACAGGGGTCACGTTCGAGGCCGGCTGATGCCTGGCAGTCTTTCCCGCAGCCCGGGACACACAGCCAGTTGACCGCATCGTACCCTCATTCCGTGGTGGTGTGACCGGCGATCCTCCCAAGAGAGGATGCCTGTCACAAGATTTTTCAGGTGAGGGACAATCCGATGAGATCACGATCTGGCCTGTTGCCGGCAATGGTGCTTGTTCTTGCAAGCATGTCTTCGGCCATCGCCGCCGAACCGGTGCACGGCGTCACCGATACCGAAATTGTCATCGGCACCGTGACGGACCTGTCGGGCGTCACCGCGATACAGGGCGTCAACAACGCTCAGGCCATCCGCATGCTGTTCGAAGAAGCCAACGCCGCCGGTGGCATCAACGGACGCAAAATCCGCTATATCGTCGAGGACAGTCAGTACCAGGTGCCGCGGGCCGTTCAGGCCATGAATAAATTGCTGAACAGCGACAAGGTGTTCATGACGTTGCAGGACGGCGGCACGCCGATGAACAATGCGACGTGGCCGATGGCCTTGGATAAGAACACCCCCAAGCTGCTGCCGCTGACCGCCGCGCGCTCGATGTATGAGCCTTTCAACAAACTGAAGTTCAGCCAGACCTCGTCCTATGTCGATCAAATGCGGGCGGGGGTAAAATACTTCATTGAGCAGCGCGGCAAGAAAGTCGTGTGCGCGATGTACCAGGACACTGATTTCGGCAAGGATGTCCTGGCGGGCGTCACCCTGGAAACCGAGGCGCATAATATGAAAGTCGCGGCGGTGACCGCGCACAAGCCGACGGATACCGATTTTTCCGCCGCCGTCACCAAATTGCGTGAGGCCAACTGCGATATTGTAACGCTCGGTACCATCGTGCGCGACAGCATGATCATCATCGCGACGGTGAAGAAGATCGGCTGGAACGTCGATCTGCTGGGGCAGGCGGCCTCGTACGACACCGCCATCGCGACGGCGCCCGGTGGCACCGGGGAGGGGTTCTATTCCATGACTCCGACCCTGTACGCGTATCCGGACGATCCCCGTCCGGCGGTGCATGATCTGATGGCCCGCTATCGCACCCGCTATGGCATCGACATGAACTACATCGGCCAGACCGGCGTGATCTGCGCGCAGATCGCGCTGGAAGCGTTGAAGCGAGCCGGCCGGGACCTGACGGTCGATAGTCTGGTCACAGCGATGGAAAGCCTGAATCAGTTCACCGATCTGTACGGCAACACCTACTCGTTCGGACCCAACCAGCATCATGGCTCGACCAAGGCGTTTCTGGCGGTGGTGAAGGATGGGCGCTGGGTGCCCGTCGTGGACCAGCCGCTGGCTTATTGACCGGCCTGATTCCGCCGGCCCTTTGGAGAAAGCCGGGGGGATAACGTGTCCGTTATCCCCCGCGCGTGTGGATAAGTTGGTGTGCAAAGTCCCGTGAGCACGCTGGAATGTGCGAGACTCCGCTGATTTCGTTGCCTGATTAAAAATTAAGCAATCGGCTTCTGCTTTTAACGAGCGCAAACGCGGTTGGTTGTTCCGGATCCTGATTGGGTGCCGTTGGACGTCGGGCGGTGGGCCGCGCACAAATCCACCGATACTGAATTGTCCGCCGGTGCCGCCAAACTCCGTGAAGCCAACTGACGTTTCTCCATCAGGCCAGGGGATAACGTGTTCGTTATCCCCCGGGCGTGTGGATAAGTTGGTGTGCAAAGTCCCGTGAGCAGTCTGGAATGTGCGTGACTCCGCCGATTTCGTTGCCCGATTAAAAATTAAGCAATCGGCTTCCGCGTTGGAGGCGCGCAAATGTCATCGGTTGTTCCGGACCTCGGATGTGCCTCCCTTTCCGACTGATCAGGAATGCCGGCACCTCATCGCAGCCTCCATCCGGGTGCGTTCGGTCGGTTCTGGAGCGTCCCGATCCCGTGAACGGAGCTCCCGGACAACCGCGTGGAGCCGAAATCGGTCCGTAGTCCGACCGGTAACGATGCCGAATATGTTATCCCCGAGACCTGTGGATAAGTCGGTGGGCAAACCGCCGTGAGCGGGCTGAAACGGGCGTGAAGCCGCCGGTTTTCCCGCTTGATGAAAGTTTAAGCAATCCGCTAAGTCATTGATTTTATATAAGCGTGATGGGCCTGTGAGGGAACACTGTTAAACTATTGTTAACTATTGGAATGCCCTGTGGACGGCGTGCGGAAGCACCGCCTGCATCATGCCGCCAGCAGGTCGGGAGTAGCCCCAAACAGGAAGTCGATGTCGTTCGAATCCATCGCCGGCAGCGCCATTCCGTCCTCGCTGAGGGCCAGATTCGCCAACGCGGCCTTGCGTTCCTGCAGCTCGACGATCCGCTCCTCGACGGTGTCGGCCGCGATCAGTTTGTAGACGAACACCGACTTGGTCTGACCGATCCGGTGGGCGCGGTCAGACGCCTGGTCCTCGACCGCCGGGTTCCACCAGGGATCGTAGTGGATCACCGTATCGGCGGAGGTCAGGTTCAACCCGCGTCCGCCGGCCTTCAGGCTGATCAGGAACAGTGGCACCTCGCCCGCCTCGAACCGCGTCACCGGGTCGGCGCGGTCGCGGGTGTCGCCGCGCAGTTCCACGAACGGAATGCCGGCCGCCGTCAGTGCCGGCTTCATCAGGTCCAGCATCGAGGTGAACTGCGAGAACAGCAGAATGCGGCGGCCTTCCGCGACCATCTCGGACACCATCTCCATCAGGTCGTCCAGTTTGCTGGATGATTGCGTCATCCGAGCGGAGGACAACTTGACCAGCCGTGGATCGCAACAGACCTGCCGCAGCTTCAGCAGCGCATCGAGCACAAGGATGTGGCTCTGGGCCACGCCGCGCTCGGCGATGCCCTCGGTGACCTTCTCATGCATCATGGCGCGGATGGTTTCGTACAGCTCGCGCTGATCCGGGGCCAGCGTGATGCGCCGCAGGATCGTGTGCTTTGGCGGCAGTTCGGTCGCCACGGCGGATTTCGTGCGGCGCAGGATGAACGGTCGGATGCGGCCGGACAGTTGCTGGCGGCGAACAGGATCGCCGTCCTTCTCGATCGGCACCCGGAAGCGGCGGTTGAAGACTTTGCGTTGTCCCAGCAGGCCCGGCATCAGGAACGCAAACTGCGACCACAACTCGCCGAGGTGGTTCTCGATCGGCGTGCCTGACAGGCAAATCCGGTGGCGGGTGTCCAGGCGGCACACCGCGTGCGTCGCCTTGGCGGTGGAGCTTTTGATCGCCTGCGCCTCATCCAGCACGACCATGTGCCAGGGGATGGCCACCATGTCCTCCACGTCGCGCGACAGCACCGTGTAGGTGGTGATGACGACATGCACGCCGGTCAGGTCGCGCCGCCGTTCGTGGCGCTCCAGGCCGTGCAGCACCACGACCCGCAAATGCGGCGCGAAGCGGGCGAGTTCGGCGGACCAGTTCGGCACCAGCGTGGTCGGGACGACCACCAGGGCGGGGCGGTCCAGCCGGCCGGACTCATGTTCGATCGCGATATGCGCGATGGTCTGCGCGGTCTTGCCGAGGCCCATGTCGTCGGCCAGCAGTCCGCCCAAATCGTTCTCGCGCAGGTGTTGCAGCCAGTTGACGCCTTGCTGCTGGTAGGGCCGCAAACTGGCCTTAAAGCTGGCCGGCACCGGCGCCTCGGGGATTTCCGGCACCGCCCGGAATCGCGCGACGTTGGCGGCGATGACCGCGCCGTCCTGCCAACGGGTGGTCAGGACGTCCTCCAGATCCAGCACAGTGTGGGCGGCGGTGGCGTCGAGCAGCATGGTGTCGCCGCTGGTGCGGCTGGACGCCTCCATCATGTCTTCGATCACTGCGAGCAGGCGGGCGATCCGGTCGGCCGGCAGGCGCAGGATGCGGCCGTCGTCCAGGCTGGTGACCACGGACCCGTCGATGATCCGGGCGTTTTCCATGCCGCCGCGATCGCGCAGGCGCATCAGGATGGGCAGCAGCGGATGGCGGGCGCCGTCGATCTCGATCCCGAAATCCAGCGAGAAGGAGCCGCTGGCGCCAACGCCCGACGGCGCATCGGCGACCTTCATGTCGCAGAGACCGACCGATTGCACCAGCTTGGGGCCGAAATCCTTGTCGATCAGGTTGCGCCAGCCCATCGCCTGTAGCACCGGCAGCCGTTCGGTGACGAAGCCCTGCCACGCCTCGGCGGCGTCGCGTCCGCGGAAGACGAACACCAACCGGCCCTTGGCGACCTTGGCGGTGGCCATCCGCATTTGCACCAGGCCGTCCTGCTTGATGAGGTCCTGCGCGGCGGTCTCGGCCGTCTTGTCCCGGCGCACGAACACCGGCCCCTCGGGCGAGTTGGTGCGCACGAACTGGCGGTCGTCGTCGAACGGCACAATGGTGCCGTCGTAATCGAACTCCAGCAGCAGGGCATCGAGTTGCTGCATGCGGCCGAATTCGTCGGGGCAGGGGAAGCGGGTCAGCTTCACCAACGGAGTCATCGGCCGATCCACGATCACCTGCTCGCTGACCACCGACATGTCGGGGCGGCGTTTCGGCGGCTCCACGCGGGCAACGGTGGGTGCGATGAACACCGGCTTCGGCGGCGCCGCCGCCTGAATACGCACGCGAGCGACCTGGCCGGTGACGGCATCGACGTACCACGGCCCGGAATCGGCGACGATGACGCCGGACCGCGGCGGCAGGGTTGCGGCGGCGGCGGAGGTGAAGAAGCGGGTCTCGCCCTTGATCAGGCGTTTGCCGCCGGCATGCCAACGGGCGTGGCCGCTCTCGATCAGCGCGTCCAGCAGATCGACGACCAACGAATCCGCCACACCGGTGCGGCTTTCGTCGCCTTCGCCCAGCAAGTAGGCGACGTCACGCAGCTTGGTCTCGGTATGTTCGTCGGCGGCGATCTTCGCGGGAGTCGTCGGGGTCGCGGTGAACGTCCGTTCCCCGATCAGCATCGTTATGACAACGCAGGCGTGCGGCGGTTCGGCGGGGGCGAGTTCGAACACGATCCGCTGCCGCTCTTTGTCTGGTGGCGCGGCTAACGTGTCGAGGAACGTCTGCTGTTCGGGTTTGCGCAGCGACGGAAAGCGGTCGAGCGCGGCGAACCCGGTGGCGGCCAGATGGGCACAGCCGGGAACGCGACAGGTGCAGTGGTGGTCGAACACCACCCGCCGTCCCAACAAGGACGGGGTGATGCGGACATTATAAGAGAACGCCTTGTCCTTGACCGTGGCGGTGATCGTGTCGCCTTCAAGCTGCACATCCACCCCACCGGCCAGTCCCAGGCCGCGCCCGCGCGTCAGCACGCGGGCGTCAAAAATGCGGCTCAGATCCTGGGACGTGAACGGTGTCGGCATAGGCGTGATTCGACCTCGGGCGGTTGGGCCATGCTGTTATGGCGGGAGCCGCCGAGTCGGATCGAGCCGGCAGAGGAGATCGAATCGCCCGAATGGGTGGGTGAAAGCAAGGAATGAAACGCGGTGGGTCTCTACCGCAGCACCAACGCCCCCGTCAGATCGCCCAGTTGCGGCTGATGGTGAGCCGCCAGCGCCTGGTCGCGTTCGGCGATTCCCGGCAACACCGGCAGATTCCACTTGTGCGTGATAAACCGCAGGATGGAGGTCGTGTCGTACAGCGTGTGGTCCAGTGTTCCTTTCTTGGCGAACGGCGAGATGATCAGCGCCGGGATGCGCGTGCCGGGTCCGAACCGGTCGGCCTTCGGCGGAGCGGCATGATCCCACCAACCGCCGAACTCGTCATAGGTCACGACCACCAGCATGTGCTTCCACTGCGGACTGGCCTTCAGCGCGGTCAGTACGGCGGCGATGTGGTGGTCCCCATCGGCGACGTTGGCGTACCCCGGGTGTTCGTTCACCGATCCGTGCGGCTTGTAGAACGAGACCGGGGGCAGTTTGGCGTCTCGGATGTCGCTGAGGAACCGGGAGTCTGGCAGGGTGTCCGGATCGGTCACCACGCCGGCGTCCAGCAAATGCGCCGCGCGGTTGGCCTTGCCTTCAGGCGTCGAGGGATCGAACGCGGTAAAATAGTTGAACGGCTGGTGGTGATACTGAAAGTCCGGGCTCGCCTTCGATGATCCAGCGGCGAACGGAGCATGCGTCAGCGCAAAATCCCAGGCGCCGGCATAATATGCCCAATCGACCTTCGCTGCGCTCAGCAGGTCGCCGATCGTTGTTTCGGTCTGCGGCACCAGCGTGGACGCCGATTTCAGGTCCACCGTTTGCTGCGTGTCATCGGCGTTACCGCTGGGCGCGAACGGCGGCATCATCGTGTTGATCGCGTAGAAATCGGGCGTCAGGTTGCCGCTGAGTTTGAAGACCGGCGGCCCTTCGAGGGCCGAGGCCGGCGAATTCGGCGCCGGAGTCAGCGTCACGCCGTCCGCCTCCACTGCCGTCACACTCGGGTTTTTGCCGCCGTTCGGATTGATCCCGTCGTGGCCATACAGGGGGGCACACGAACAGATCAGGTAGAAGTGGTTCAGGAACGAGCCACCGAACGCCGCCTGGTAGAAATTATCCGCCAATACATACTGATGCGCCCAGTTCCACAGCGGCAGATCCTTCGGCTTCGGGGTGAAATACCCCATCGTCATGCCGCCGGAGTCCGCCCACGCCGCGAACATGTTGTTGGCGCCGCCGTTGATCTGCATCTGGTTCTCATAGAACCGGTGATACAGGTCGCGATTGGTGTACCGTAGCGGATCGGAGTCCTCGGCCGAACCGGTGCGATACAGTCCGGCGACGTCGTACGGATGGTTGAACTGACTGAGCCAGGTTGCGGTTTGGCCTTGCGTGATGGCAACCGGAGCGACCGGCGCGCCCGCCATGGTCTTGGCGGCGACGCCGCCCCAGATGGCGGGCAGACCGCGCATGGGTTTGCCGTCGCGGTCGAGTTGGACAATGGAGGTTTTGCTGGCTTTGGCGAGGCCGTTGGCGCCGGGGAACGTGCCATACAAATTGTCGAAACTGCGGTTCTCCGCATAGATCACCACGACCGTCTGAATGTCGGCGTAGTTCGGCGTTGCCGCCATGCTTGGCGCGGCCGCCAGCAGGGCGGTCGCGGTCAGGGTGGTCAGTTTCAGCATCACGGGTCCTTAAAGAGGCGTCGGCCGAGGCAGGCCGGGTATTATACCGGGTGACCCGACGGTTGGATGATTGCAATTGGATGAATATCGCCGCGGGGGCTGTCGTCAACAGCCGGAACGGTGCCAAGACCGGGCGCATGAAGCAACTCTGGGTTTTTCTGGCGGGATTGATGGTGGTCACTCCGGCAGCCGCGGGCTTGCCATGGGGGCCGGACCCGTCCGTCACAACCGCCTATGCCCAGGCCAGGGCCATCGCTGACCTGGGACGCAAGCTGTTTTTCGATCCGGCGCTGTCGGCCTCCGGCCGCATGTCCTGTGCGCGTTGCCATGATCCGGCGCACGGATTTTCGGCCCCGAACGCTTTGCCGGTGCAGCCGGGAGGGCCGGACCTGCGGCGCCCCGGCGTGCGGGCGGTGCCCGGCCTGATGTATGGCGCCTTCGTGCCGGGGTTCTCGGAGCATTTTTTCGAATCGGACGACGATGGGAACGGCAGCATCGATCAAGGCCCGACCGGCGGCCGCGACTGGGATGGGCGTGTGGACCGGGCACGGGATCAGGCGGCGTTGCCGTTGTTGGACCCAAACGAGATGGCGAACGTCAGCCCTGATGCCGTCGTGGCGGCCGTGAAAAAAGCGGCTTACGCCGGGGACGTCAGGCGTCTGTATGGACCGGGCGTTTTCGCCGATCCGGCGCGCGCATTCGCCGCGGTGACCGAGGCGTTGGAGTTTTACCAGCAGAGTCCCGCGACATTCAGTCCGTTCAGCAGCAAGTACGATGCGTTTCTGCGCGGGCAGGCGTCGCTGACGGAGCAGGAGGGCAGGGGGTTGGCGACCTTCAACGATCCGGCGAGGGGAAACTGCGCGCAATGTCATAAGAGCGCGGCCAGCGGTAACGGCCAGCCGCCGTTGTTCACCGATTTTGGCTATGTGGCGCTGGGGGTGCCGCGGAACCGGGAGATCCCGGCGAACGGCGATCCGGCGTATTTCGATCTGGGGCTGTGTGGTCCGTTGCGGCACGATCTGGCCGGCGAGGCACAGTATTGCGGGATGTTCAAGGCGCCGACACTGCGGAACGTGGCGTTGAAGCAAAGCTTCTACCACAACGGGGTTTTCCATTCGTTGCGGGATGCGGTGGCGTTTTACGCCGAACGCGATACTGATCCGGGGAAATGGTATCCCGCCGGCAAATTTGACGATCTGCCGCGGGAGTATGCCGAAAATGTCAGTATGGAGATGCCGTTTGGCTCCAAACAGGTGCTTTCCGATGCGGATGTCGATGATCTGGTGGCGTTCCTTCGGACGCTGACCGACGGTTATCGGTAGCAAACCCGGCAAATGCCGGCCGCAATTGGCTCCGTGGCCCTCCGTTACCCTCGTTCTTTCTCCGTGTTAAAATCCTTGTTTTCGTGCTGACCATTGCGGAAATGCCAAGGGTTACAAGACCCCCGCCGACAGCCAGGGCACCGGCGCGACAGTAATCAACGCCATCACCAATGGCCGCCGCTGGTATAGAAAGCGGTGGGCGGGGTGACGGCGCTCATCGCGTCAGCAAAGTCGGTTACCATCGATTCCATGGCGGCCCCGCTGTGCTTTGGCGGGACATCAGCGCGGGAAATGTAGTCCGGGCATTGTCGGTTAAGCACTCATTGACTTTAGCACTTCGCGCGCCGCCCGCACCACCGCATCCGTGGTGATGTCGAACTTCTTGTACACATCACCGATTTTCCCGGAGGCGCCGAATTCGTGCATCCCGACAAAGCGGCCGTCGATGCCGAGGTAGCGGTCCCACGAAATCTCCACGCCGGCTTCCACCGCGACCCGGGCGGGCGTGTTGCCCAGGACGGCACGTCGGTAGGCCGGATCCTGCTGTTCGAACAGCAACCGGCAAGGCATCGATACGACAGCGGTGGGGAAACCGTCCTTTTGCATGACCTCGCGGGCTTGCACGGCCAGTTGAAGTTCCGACCCGGTGGCCATAATCGTCAGTTTGCGCGTGCCGCCGTCCGCTTCCAGCAACACGTAACCGCCTTTGGCGCTGAGGTTTTCCGTGCCGGGATCGCGCCGCAGCAGTGGCATCGGCTGCCGGGACAGCGCGATCAAGGCCGCTCGGCGGGGCGCGTCCAGGATCGCCTCCCAGCACTCCGCCGTCTCGATCGGGTCGCCGGGGCGATAGACCGCGAGGTGCGGGATGGCCCGCAAGGCGGCAAGGTGCTCGATCGGTTGATGGGTGGGGCCGTCCTCCCCCAGGCCGATGGAATCGTGGGTCATGACGAAAATCGTGCGAATTTCCATCATCGCGGCGAGGCGGATAGCCGGGCGGCAATAGTCGGAGAATGTCAGGAACGTGCCGCCGTACGGGATCAGGCCGCCGTGCAAGGCGATGCCGTTCATGGCGGCGGCCATGCCATGCTCGCGTACGCCGTAATGAATGTAGGAGCCTTTATAGGCGCCAGGCCGGATTTCGATCTGGTTTTTCGTCTTGGTATTGTTGGACGGGGTCAGGTCGGCGGAACCACCGAGCAGTTCCGGAATGGCATCGAACAGGTGGTTCAATACCGCGCCGCTGGCCGCCCGAGTGGCGATGTCCTTGTCTCCGGCGAGGAATTCGCGTTTAGCGGTCGCGATAGCCGCCCGCCAGCCCTCGGGAAGGTCACCCCGGGTGCGGCGTTCGAAATCGGTCCGTAAGCCGTCTGGCGCGTTTTTGACCCGGCCGGCCCAGGCCATGCGGGCGTCTCGTCCCTTGGCTCCGATCGTGCGCCAGGCTTCCAATAACCGTGCCGGAATGACGAACGGCGGCGAAGGCCAGTTCAGCAGCTTGCGGGCTCCGGCGATTTCATCCTCGCCGGGGGCATCGCTGTGGGCTTTTTGGGTGCCGGCTTTGGTGGGCAGGCCGAAGCCGATGACGGTGCGGCATGAGATCATCGACGGCTGGTCGATCACCGATTGTGCCTGCCGGATCGCGTCGCGGATTGCATCGGTGTCGTGGCCGTCGATTTCCTGCACATGCCAATGGGATGCGCGGAATCGGGCGGTCTGGTCGTCCGACACCGACAGGCTGGTGGCGCCGTCGATCGAAATGGAATTATTGTCGAAAAATGCGATCAGTTTGCCGAGTTTCAGATGTCCGGCCAGGGAGATCGCCTCGTGGCTGATGCCCTCCATCAGGCAGCCGTCGCCCATGAAGACGTAGGTGTAATGATCGACCAGCGCGTCGCCGAACGTTGCATTCATGATGCGTTCGGCCAGAGCCATGCCGACGGAGTTGGCCAAACCCTGCCCGAGCGGGCCGGTGGTGGTCTCGATGCCGTCGGCGTGGCGGTATTCGGGGTGGCCGGGGGTTTTGCTGTCGATCTGGCGGAAGCGCTCGATCTGTTCGATCGGCATGTCCTGATAGCCGGTGAGATACAGCAGGGCATACAGCAACATCGAGCCGTGGCCGTTGGAGATCAGGAACCGGTCGCGGTCCAGCCAGTGCGGATCACTGGCATCGAAACGAAGAAAATCGCGGAACAGCACGGTGGCGATGTCAGCCATGCCCATCGGCATGCCGGGATGGCCGCTATTGGCCTTCTGGACCGCGTCCATCGCCAGGGCTCGGATGCAATCGGCCATATCGCGCAAATGCGGATCGCGGGGCTGGGGCAGGGGTGCGCTGCTGGGCATGTTGAGGTTCCTCGTTACGAACGCGGGCGACCTTTGCAAGCCTCGCACACTTCAGGCTGTGCGGGCGCGGGCACGCTGATCACAAACGCAGGAACGATGGCCCGGCATGACCGCTCTTGCTGTCCAGCAGACGGTTAACGCGACGGAAAGCGTTTGGTTGCGCTCAGGCCGGATCGCTTTGCATGAAGAGATCGAAGGTGATGCAGACCGGGTTTTGACCGTGCTGCAGCCATCCCTCGTGGACCTGTCCCTGCATGTCCACGACGAGAAGGTCCAGCGCGGCTTTGCCAGCGCGGATATGGCCCTGGCGCACCAGGACCTCGGTGGCGTGGTCGTCAACGTGTGTGCCGTTCGTGAATCGGGCGCCGATCAGGCTGCCCAGGCTGCCGCGGACGGTGGCGTTTTCGATGCCGTGCGTGCGGGCAATCGTTTCCATGGCGGTGAGAATGTCTTCGTTCGGCTTGATCCTGGCGACGAGATCCGATCCGGAACTGGTTCCCGACGGCTGGAACAGAGTGAAATTGGTTTCGGGATCGGGTGTCGCCTCGATGCGGATGCTGCGGAACCCCCAAGCCACGGCTTCACCGGATTCGGTGATGATGGTTTCACTGGGAAGGATATGCCCGCCGCGCCGGCCGGCGCCGGGTTCCAGCCAGGCGGCATGACAATGGATGAACGGTTTGCCGTCAGCCCAGCCGAACGTGGCGTTTCCTTGCTCGATGATGGTGGTGCCGGACGGGGCGCGGGGGGCGGTGAAATAGGCGACATGGCTGGGATTGTCAGCCGGGCCGGGCATGACGTAGCGGAATGGATTCAGTGCGGTGCCGGTGAACGTCACCGTGGCGCATTGAAACCCCGCCTCGACCAGCGGCGTGGTGATCGCCTGAGTCAGCGTCTGGCCGGCGGTCAAGCCGAAGCGCAACGCCGTCAGATCCCCGCGGAAGCAGTCGATCCGGTTGGGATGCGCCGGGCCGGGTTGGCGTAATGACCGGATCGTCTCCATTTTCGCTCCTGATGGGTTGATCCCAGGACAGGCTACCGCCAGGCTGTGGCCGGTCAATGGGGAACCGTCATGCTTGTGCTCGTGGTCGGCCCCAGCGGCGCCGGCAAGGATACCGTGCTGGGTTTGGCGCGATCGGCGCTGGCAGACGATCCGAGGTTTCGTTTTGTACGCCGCGTGATTACCCGGCCGGCGGACGCAGGCGGCGAGGACCACGAGGCCGTGTCGGATGCCGACTTTGTTCGGCGCGCGTTCGCTTTGCAATGGCAGGCGCACGGGTTGAACTACGGTATCCCGCTGGACATCGTCGACGATCTCGCCCGCGGTCTTGTGGTGGTGGCGAACGCGTCGCGCGGCATTATCGCCGAGGCTGCCAGAAGATTTCCCGTGCGGGTGATCGCAATCACCGCCTCACCGGCTGTTCTGGCGCAGCGGCTGACGGCGCGAGGGCGTGAAACGGCGGATAACGTCGCGCAACGTCTTGCCCGAGACAGTCCGATTCCAAGCCATATTGAAACAGAAATGGTGGCGAATGATACAAGCCCGGAAGAGGCTGCCGATCGGTTCGTCGCCGCGCTTATCCGCGCAGCTTTATCCGCTCGCTCAGAACGAATGCCGCACCCGGCGTTGCCTGGATGAACAGGCAGATGTCCTCCACAAGACGCGGCAGTGCGAGCGCCGGCGCAAACCAGGCCTTCGCGGCCGGCAGCACCACCGCTTTCTCGGCATCCGACAAACGTCGGGTCAGCGTCATGTGGAAGAACCATGTGCCGAACACATAGGGATAACCCCAGCGCATCAGCATCGCGTCCTGTTCCGCCGACAGGTTCGCCCTCCGCCGTCGGGCCAGTTCGTCCGCGGACGGCGGGGTTCGAAATGAATCCAGATGTCCCACGCACGCATCGGCCAAAGCGTGTAGCGCCGGGCAGGGGGCTGTCTCGCGCAGGGCGAGGAAGCCTCGCAGATCATGCACGTCCAGTCGCGGCAATTCGAATGGCGCAATGGTGTTTGCCAGGGCCCCAACGGCGGCCACGAATCCATCCCGGCCGTTCAAATGCATCGGTGGTTTCAGTGTCGCATGAAAACCATACAGGCGCGGTTCCGCCGTGAACGCCGCGATCCCCTCCACCGCCGGTTGCGTCGCCGGATCGTCGCCTAGCCACGCCGAGGCCAGAGTCGCCAGCGGATCGTCCGGCAAGGGAGCGTAATAAATCGCGACGCGACTCATCAGATGACCCGTTCGCCGGTGCGCCAGACCTGACGCACGATCGGCAGTGTCCCATGCAAATGGACGCGGACAAGATCGGCCCGCAGACCGATGTCCAGGCGCCCTCGGTCAGACAGGTTCGACATGCGCGCCGGATGGTCGGAAATCATCGCGACAGCTTCGGACAGACTGAGTCCCACCTCTCGATTGACCTGAAAGGCAGCCTCCACCAAGCTTGGTGGCACGTAGTCGGAGGCGAATGCGTCCACCGCGCCGGCCCGGACCAGATCGGCGGCCGAAACGTTGCCGGAATGCGAACCGCCGCGCACGATGTTCGGGGCTCCGGCAATCACCTGCATGCCGGCGTGTTTCGCGGCCAGGGCGGCTTCCATCGAGACGGGAAATTCGCTGATGCGGATGCCGTCGGCGGCATTTTCGGCAATTTCGGCTTCGGTGCGGTCGTCGTGGCTGGCCAGGGCGATGGTGGTGCCGCGCACACGGTCCAGCAGCGCCTTGCGGTTCGGATCCCGCCAGCGGGCACGTTGTTCCAGCATTTCGCCGATGCGGCGGTCGACCGTTGCTTCATCTAGACCGCCCTGGCGGCGCAGTTTGCGATAGAAATCCATGTTGGCGTATTGGCCGACGCCGGGACTGTGATCCATCAGGCTGATCATGCGCACCAGCGGATGATCAGCGACTGGATCGAACAGCTCCAGCATGTCCAGCGCGGGAATCTCACAGCGCAGATGCAGGAAATGGTCGGATTTTAGCAGGCCGGCTTCCGTCAACGCGTCCAGGTCGATCACGCCTTCCCGGAACGTTTGGATGCGTTCCTTGTCGAACCCCAGATCGCCCAGGCAGAGCGCGTCCAGCACGGTCGTTACACCGGCGGCGGCACATTGCGCGTCGTGCGCCACCATAGCGGAGCGGGATGGCCAGCGCGCCAGGCTGCGGGGCTGTACCTGACGCTCCAGATTATCGGTGTGGACATCGACCACGCCAGGAATGACGGTGTCGCCGTTCAGATCGATCGCTCCAGCGGCGCTGGACCGGCCGGCCTGGATCGAGGCGATCGTCTTGCCGCGCATGACAATGGTACCAAACAGCGTTTCATCCGGCAGAACCAGGATCGCATTGGTCAGTATCGTTTCTACGGTCATGCGGCGTCCTGGTAGGGTGTCATTGCGAACAGGCGATCGGCGATGGCATCGCGAACGTCCGCATCATGGCAGATCGCGACGATCGCGGTGCCGGATTTTTTGGCATCCAGAACCATGCTTATCACGACGGCGCGGTTTTCCGCATCCAGCGATGCGGTGGGTTCGTCCAGCAGCAGGATCGGATGCCGGGCGATGAAACCCCGGGCGAGGTTGACCCGCTGCTGTTCGCCGCCCGAGAATGTGGCCGGCGGGATCGCGTGCAAGCGGGATGGGATGTTCAGCCGCAACAACAGGTCCCTGGCGGCCGACCGAGCGGCGTCCTGGTCGATGCCGCGCGTCAGCAGCACTTCGGCCACCACGTCCAGTGCCGAAACCCGGGGGACGACGCGCAGGAACTGGCTGACGTAGCCCAATGTGTCATGCCGCACCGCGAGGATCGTTCTGGGATCGGCGGTCGCGATGTCGATCATTTCCTCGCCGTGGCGAATTAGGATGCTGCCGCTTTCGGCTCGGTAATTGCCGTACAGGCTGCGCATCAGGGTCGATTTGCCGGCGCCGGACGGGCCGGACAAGACGACGCACTCGCCGTTGGCGACCTCCAGGTCGATGCCGGACAAGACGGGCAGCACCAGACCGTCGCGCAGGTGCAGGGTGAAGCTTTTGGCGAGCGCGCGTGTCCGCACCATGACGGTCATAAAAATAGTCCGCCGTTTACGATTGATTCATCTTTTTGGTGTTCACTGTGGCCGTCACACAAAAGTGCTGCCCACGTATGTATTTTGAACGCCGCCTGAAGAGTTCCAAAGAACGAAACCGTGAGAACGCGGTCGCGGCTCGCCTTGGTGAAAGCGGGGCGTGTTGCCCTGTTGCCAGGGCAACGTCGCCATCGGAGATTAATCATGACTATCGAGGTCATATTAGTCGTTCGGTGGGGAAAGAAGAGGATCGAGATAAAAATCAAAATCCGACTCTGACCTGCACCGGGGCTCGGAGGGTGCGAACAACGCCCTTCGAGTTTCGGTATATACCTCTTTTTGGAGGCTTTGTGCAAGTCCTTGTTCTAACTGCATACTCATGCATTCAACACTGAACTAACAAGCAGTTGTGTGTAGGGATGTCGCGGGTCGTCCAGCACCTGGTCGGTCAGTCCGGTTTCGACGATCTGGCCGCGCTGCATGACCGCGATCCGGTGCGCCAACAGGCGTGCGACGGCGATATCGTGGGTGACCAGCACGACGGCGATCCGTAGGCGCGCGACCAGCGAGCGGATCAGGTCCAGCAACCGAGCCTGTACAGAAACGTCGAGGCCGCCGGTCGGCTCGTCCATGAACACCAGCCTCGGATGGGTGACTAGCGTGCGGGCGATCTGCAGGCGTTGCAGCATGCCGCCGGAGAACGTGCGTGGCAGATCGTCGATGCGGTCGGCGTCGATCTCGACCTGCGACAGCCAGTCGAGTGCGACGCCGCGAATGTCGCCGTAATGGCGGGCGCCGCGGGCCATCAGGCGCTCGCCGACATTGCCGCCGGCACTGACGGACATACGCAGATTTTGGCGCGGGTCCTGATGCACGAAGCCCCAGTCGGAGCGGTGCAGGGTCCGTAATGCCGGGGCCGGCATGGCATGCACATCGTGCAGGTGGTTGGCCGGGTCACGATACCAGACGGTGCCAGAATCAGGGGCGAGGCGGCCCGACAGGACGTTCAGCAACGTTGTCTTGCCGGAGCCGGATTCGCCGACGATCGCCAGCAGTTCACCCGGCCATAGATCGACGTTGACGTTGGCCAGGGCAGGGATGGTGCCGAATGTCAGGTTCAGGCCGCGGCCGGAGAGGAGGGTTGGTTCGGTCATGGGCGGGTTGCAACAGCGCAAGTCCCGGGTGGCCGAACCAAACTCGGCAATGACGATGCGGACGACGGGATCGTCTCGCCCGCCATGGTGAGCGCAGGCCCGCCATCCACACCTTTGCTGGTCCGCGACGCCGAAAGACGTGGATGGCGGGCCTGCGCCCACCATGACGATCTGGGAAGGGCCTTTGCCCGCCATAACGATGCGGGTGAACGAACCGGACAACGGATCATTCGGCAGCCTCCTGAAACCCGTCCGTGCCGACATGGCCGGCCGCGCGTCGTTCCGCACAATGATCGGTGTCGGAGCACACGAACAACCGGCCGCCCCGGTCGTCGGTTACGACTTCATCGAGGTAGGAGTCGGTTGCGCCACACAGCCCACACGGATGCGGCGCATTGATCGTGCGGAACGGGTGGTCGTCGAAGTCCAGCGAGCGGACCCGCGTCCAAGGCGGGATCGCGTAGATGCGTTTCTCCCGTCCGGCGCCGAACAGTTGCAACGCCGGCATCATGTCCATTTTGGGATTGTCGAATGCGGGGATCGGGCTTGGTGACATAAGGTAACGTTCGTTCACCATCACCGGATAATCATAGCTGATGGATATCTGCCCGAAACGAGCGACATCCTCGTACAGTTTTACATGCATCAGCCCATAGTCGGCCAGACCTTGCATGCGTTTCGTTTCTATCCGGCTGGATTCGAGACGAAACAAAGGTTCCGGCTGCGGCACCTGATAGACAATAATCTGGTCTTCGCGCAGTTGTTTCTCGGGGATGCGGTGCCGCGTCTGGATCACCGTCGCCTCGGCTGTCGCGGTGGTGGTCGCGACGCCGGCGGTGCGGGCGAAGAAACGGCGGATCGACACCGCGTTGGTGGTGTCGTCGGCGCCCTGGTCGATCACCTTCAGCACGTCGGCGGCACCCAAAATCGAGGCTGTCACCTGGATTCCGCCGGTGCCCCAACCATACGGCAACGGCATCTCGCGCGATCCGAACGGCACCTGATGCCCGGGAATGGCAACGGCTTTCAGCAGCGCGCGCCGGATCATGCGTTTGGTTTGTTCGTCGAGATAAGCGAAATTGTAACCTTTCATTCCGCCGCCTCCTTTCGCATGCGGCGGACGTTCTGGAGTTCGCTTTGGAAATCGACGTAGTGCGGCAGCTTCAGATGCTCGACGAAGCCGGTGGCCTCGATATTGTCTGAGTGGTACAGCACGAATTCCACGTTTTGGGCGGGCGCGGTCACGTCCTCGCCCAGTTCGGCGGCGCGCATCGCGCGGTCCACCAAAGCCATCGCCATCGCTTTCCGTTCGCCGAAGCCGAACACCAGTCCGTAGCCTCTGGTGAACTGCGGCGGGACGGTCTTCGATCCCTTGAACTGATTGACCATTTGGCATTCGGTCATGATCAGGTCGCCAATATCGATGTCGAAACCAAGTTCGGCGGGTTCAATCTCGACGGACACTTCGCCCATGCGGATTTCTCCGGCGAAGGGGTGCGATCCGCCATAGCCGCGTTGGGTGGAATACCCAAGGCCCAAGAGGAACCCTTCGTCGCCGCGCGCCAGGGCCTGTAGGCGGACATCACGTTCGGCAGGGAAGGTCAGAGGTTCGCGCGTTAAGTCGCCGGGTTCGCGCGACGACGGGGCATCCGCTTCCAGCAGACCTTCATGGCCCAGAATGTCCGGCACGCGCGGCATCGTTCCGACGTGACCCGCGGCCGTTTCGGTTTCCGGCGCCACCGTCTCATCGCCCAGCAACGAAAAATCCAGCAGCCGATGGGTGTAGTCGTAGGTCGGACCCAATACCTGGCCGCCCGGCAGATCCTTGAATATCGCCGATACCCGGCGTTCGATCCGCATCGATCCCGTTTCGACCGCGACGGAATGCGCGAAACGGGGCAGGGTGGTGCGGTAGGCCCGCAACAGGAAGGCGGCCTCGATCAGGTCACCTTGCGCCTGCTTGATCGCCAAAGCAGCAAGTTCGCGGTCGTACAGCGAACCCTCGGCCATCACACGATCGACCGATCGCCCGAGTTGTTCCTGGATTTGCGAGACCGACAGCGCGGGCGTGGCGGTATCGCCGCGGCGTTCCTCCGCCAGCCAGGCATGGGCGTTGTCGATCGCCTGCTCACCACCTTTGATCGCGACATAGGCCATGGCTCAGGCGTCCTTTATGCTGACGCTGCGGGGCAATGCGGTCAGGCGGACGCCCGCGCACAGGATCAGGTCGATGCCGCGTGGAAACAAGGCGTGATTGCGTTGCCAGAGCGCGGCAAAATCCGGTGGCAGTCCCGTGACGGCCAGGATTGCCGGTTCGCGCAAACCGGGGCCTGCCAGCACGAACCGTTGGCCGGCTTCCAGCGAGTCCACCTGGACAATGATCGTGGCGGCGGTTTCCGGCATCTCATCGGTTCCGTTCGGAAAACCGGCCAAATCCGGCAGCGCCAACGCCACCCCGAACGTGGAACGATCTGCCGGCACGATCGCCGCCCCGGTATGGAATGCGATCCAATCACGAGCGGCTTTGGTGCTGGAATCCAGCCACAATGGTGTCTCGTGGTCCGCCAATGTCAGCAGCACGGCCGCCGTCGCCTCGCACAGCGGAGCCGGCGCCACAATTCCCGTTATTGTATGGATACGTCCCGGCCGCGCCATGGCGTCCAATACCGATCGAAAGCACGCTTGCGCATCGGCAACGGGATTGGTGAAGCCAGCGGAAAGTGTCATGTGCGCATCGTCTGCATGGCAAAGAACTGAACGCGTGTTGCCGCGGCTTTTGCTGCTCGTTCGGCAGCATGCCGAGCCTGAACGGCCGCCAAAGGAGCGATCACCCGGACTTCCAGGTCGGCGGCCCGATCCGGGTCCTGCATCAACGCATCAACCAACGCCGCCAGTTCCGCTCGGCGGGTTTCCCGTCCGGCGACATAGGCGTGACCAACGAACCCGGACTCGGTTCGCACCGTGCACCGCGTCACCGTCATATCGCCTAAATTGAACGCCGATCCGCCGCCCCCCGCTCTGCCACGGACCATGACCAATCCGCCCTCCGGTCCGCGCAGGATGGTGTGGCTGGGAACCGAGCCGTGCTTGGTCAACAATGTGTCTATCTCGTTCGCTGACGCCCGAGCGAGGACAGCCATCCAACGACGGCGGGCAGGGAATGGATGATCGGCGTGGATACCAGAGTTCATTGCCGTGACATTGTTTAGATGTCTAGACAGGTAGGGCCGACACGTCCTATCGTCAACCTCGAAATGCCAGATGCCGGCATTGGGATGTGTGAAAGAACGATGACTGTGTCAGCCGATTTGGACGACTCGATCACTCATCCGGTCAACCGCCAGGACGGCGTCGCTTTATGGCGCCAGATCGCGGGCACGTTGCAGGCTGACATCGCGGCCGGCACGCACAAGCCCGGTTCGCAGCTTCCAACCGAGGCGGAGTTGTCCGTCCGGTTCGGCGTCAATCGGCATACCGTGCGTCGTGCGCTGGAGGAACTGTCCCGGGACGGGTTGGTGCGGGTCGAGCAGGGGCGTGGTTCGTTCGTTGCCGAGGACGTGCTGGACTATACTGTCGGGGCGCGAACGCGGTTTTCCGAGTGGATACAAAAGCACAACAAGGACCCGTCGGGCATCGTGCGGCAGTTACGGGAAATTGCCGCCGATCAGCGCATTGCCGCCGGATTGGGCGTTCGCGGCGGCAGCCGGGTGGTGGTGCTGGAACGGCTTGGTTTCGCGGATGACCGGCCGGTCAGCCTGACGCGGCATTACTTTCCGGCGGCTCGGTTGAAGGGGATATTGCCGGCGTTGCAGGCTTCGCCCCGGATTACCGATGCGCTACAGACATGTGGCGTCGAGGATTATGTGCGGAAAGAAACCCGGGTGACCGCCAGGTTGCCGACCCAAACTGAGGCTGAACTTCTGCGGATGGCGCGGAATCGTCCGGTTCTGATCACCGAGAATGTTAACGTGGATCGCGCCGGTATGATCGTGGAATGGAGTACGGGGTGTTATCCGACTCCCCGGGTGCAAATCGTTTTCGAACCATAAGGACTGCGACCGATGGATGATCTGCGAATAGCCGGCGGGACGGTCTTGCTGGGTTCGGATGGACTGGTGAAGGCGGACGTCGTTGTCCGGGACGGCATGATTGCCTCGGCCGGGTCGGGTGGGCCGGTGTTCGATGCCTCCGGATTGTTGGTGCTGCCGGGGATTGTTGATTTGCATGGCGATGCGTTTGAGCGGCAGTTGCAGCCTCGGCCGGGGGTGGATTTTCCGCCCGATCTGGCGTTGCGCGATACCGAGTCTCAGCTTCTGGCGAATGGCATCACGACGGCGTACCACGGCGTCACCCTGTCGTGGGAGCCGGGGCTGCGTAGTTTGACGGCGTGGCGGGCGTTGCTGGCGGCGTTGGACGCGGGGGCCTGGACCTGCGACATGCGGGTGCATCTGCGGTGGGAGGCGTACAATCTCGAGGCGCTGGAAACCGCGCTGGCCGATATCACGGCCGGACGGGTGCATTTACTGGCATTCAACGATCATACGCCGTCGATCCTGAAGAAGCTGAAAGACCCTGTGGAGGGTGCCAAGTATAGCGGCCGGGCCGGGATGAAGATGGAAGCGTTCCGGGCCATGGCGGATGACGTTGCAGCCCGCGCGCATGCGGTTCCCGCCGCGCTGGACCGCATCGCCGCCGCGGCTCGGGCGGCCGGATTGCCGATGGCCAGTCATGACGATGACAGTATAGCGGTGCGGGACGGATTCCGAGCCCGTGGGGCGACTATTTGCGAGTTTCCAATTGGGGAGGCGGTTGGGCAGGCCGCGGTTGCCGCCGGGGATTTTGTTGTCATGGGAAGCCCGAACGTGGTGCGGGGTGGATCGCATCTGGGGTGGGCCTCGGCGGCGCAATTGGCGGAACAGGGCATTTGTACTGTGTTGACGTCAGATTATTACTATCCGGCGATGATGCGGGCCGCGTTCATCCTGGCGGATCGTGGTGTAGTGAATTTGCCCCGCGCCTGGGCGCTGATTTCCGAAAACCCGGCGCGGGCCGGCGGACTGACGGATCGCGGGACGATCGACCCCGGGAAGCGGGCGGATCTGGTCTTGGTCGATCCGGCGACGTCGCGTGCGGTCGCGACCATCGTTGCCGGGCGGATAGCGCATGTGACGGCCGACGGAAGCCGGCGACTGTCGCACTGATACGCGACCCGTCCGGGGCGGCAAATTTTTCCCCGATAGCGGCAGTTTGTTCCGGCGGCTGGAAACATATTTCTCGTGGATAACGACGATTGCACCCTTATATGACTAAGTGTTCCATGACAGGAGGACATTTTGCACACGCATGCCACATCGGGCCGCACCGATGCCTGGGCACAAATCGCCGCATATCGGGCTTCGAACGCCTCATCCCAGACTGATACGACCGGGGCATCGGCTGCAGCCGCCGGCACGCTGCTCACCACCGGCACACCATCCGGAAACGCGGTGACCGGCTCCACCGCCAGCCCGGCATCGAACGATCTGATCGCCGCGCTGATGTCGCTGCAAATGGGCCCTAACGGCAGCGCTACGTCCGGGGGGGGCGCACAAGGTGGTGCGCCTCAGGGTTCGGATAGCTCGACCACGTTGCTGTCCGCTCTTCAGACCCTTCTCTCTGACCTCAGCGGCGGCAGTTCGCCTACGAGCACCCCGGCGCCGGGGTTGAACACTGCCACGGCCAGTAACGGTGCTGTTGACCAGGCGTCGCTACTGACGATCCAGCCCGTGCCCTGGTCGAGTTCGTCCACTAACCCGACACCGGGCGGCCTTCCGGTCATTGCGCCCGTTGGATGGTCAGCCAGTTCTGATCCGTCGGCCGCCTCTACAAGCAGCAGTCAGCCAGCCGGGAACGATTGGATGAGCCGCCAAATCGCTCAGGCGGTGGCTGCCTATACGTCGTCGCAATCCTTCAGCACCGCTGCCTCGAACGCCTCCGCGACCAACCTCGTCGCCTGACACAGGAGCGACCGGTTGTTGGTAGTGCCAATAGGGCATCGCCGCTTTCGCGTCCGAGTCAATGGCGGCCGTCCGCCGCCCTCATCGATCCACCGCTTCCCTCAATCCGAAAAATCGCGCGATGCCGGCTGTCGCATCGGTGCGAGCCTGTGCCACGAACCGGCCGGCGGTAACTTCGCGCAGCCCCACGGGGTAGGCGTGCGACAGGTTGGGCACCGTCCACTGCTCCACCAGATTGCGTGTCCCGTCCGGCCACATGCGGTGACGCACCCCGTTCAGGGATTGTTCCGCCACGGCTGGCGTTGTCAGGCGATGCAGCGCCCGCCACTGGGCGGCCAGACGGTCAGCATTGTCGGGAGCGACGGTCGTGTCGGCCAGGCCGTGCCACACCGACAAACGTGGCCAGGGTCCGGTAAAGCCGGTTGGCAGGTCGTGGCGCACTTGTGCGGCCCACTCGTCCTGGTTTCGATCGGGTTCGGCCGATGCCATTCGCCGCATCGCCTGTAGTGCCGAACGCGCGGTGCCGACGGGCAGACCGGCAACGGAGGCTCCGGCGGCAAACATGTCCGGATAGGCAGCCAGCAAAGCCGCCGCCATCGCGCCGCCGGCGGACAGGCCGACCACAAAAACCTGCCCGGGGTCGCTGTCGAACAACGCAATTGCGTGCCGGGTCATTGAGGCGATGGAGCCAGCCTCTCCCATGTCGCGCGCGGTATGCCGGGGCACGAACCATTGAAAGCAGCGGCCCTGGTTGTTGGCCGCGGTCTGCTCCGGCAACAGCAGCGTGAACCGCACATGATCCGCGAGGTCGATCCACCCGGAATCCTCGGCGAACCGAACCGCATCCTGGCCGCACCCATGCAGCAACACGATCAGCGGCCGCCCTCCAACCGAGGGCGGCACATACGCCTGCATACCGAGCCGCCCGGGGTTGTCGCCGAAATCGGCGATGGTGAGCAGTTGGCTGATCTCCGGGGGCGGTGGTGGCGACGGGGCCGGGGGGGCCGCGCCCAAGCCCAACTTCGCCTTCACAAGGCCGGTAACGAGCCTGATGCCACGGCGAAGCGCCGAAAGCGGACGAGACCATTGCATGCCGCGTGCGGCCTTTCACATCTGGAGGCTGCGAATATGCTGCATCGCAACATAAAATCAACCGTGTTGCCGGTTTCAACCCGGTGAAGCCAATCGCGTTCCAGCCTACAACGGTATGGCTGAACCCGCCCAACCGAGTCGCCCGATCATGTTGCATGTAACCAAGCTGGCCGTCGGTGTGCGCGACATCGACCATCTCCGCGACCTGCAGGCCGAACGCCTGCGGGATATCGGCCGGCTGTTCCATCGGACCCGCAACTTTCCACGGCGGCGGTCCGAGATCATCGCCGGCGGCTCGATGTACTGGGTCATCGGCGGCACGATGATGGCGCGCCAGCGTATCCTGGATATCGTGGAGGACCAGCGTCCCGACCAATCCGCGTGTGCCAGCTTTATCCTCGACCCGGACATCGTGCCGTTGGCCGGCCGGCCGACACGGGCGTTCCAGGGGTGGCGCTATCTGGAACCTGAGGCAGCGCCCGCTGATATGCCGTCGATCGGTGCCATTCTGGGGTTGGACAGCCTGCCGGACAGCCTGCGATATGAACTTCAGGCGTTATGCCTGCTTTGACGGCAGTCCGATGCGCCCAATATGGTGATTTCATACAAATGATATCTGATTTGTATGACCACCGGTTGCGCGGATCGCCCTGATAGCGCAAACGCAAAGCAGAATGAAACAAGTTCATGTGATCGGGGCCGGACTGGCGGGCCTTTCGGCGGCCTTGTCGCTGAGCGCGGCGGGGTGGGCGGTAACCGTTCACGAGGCCGGCCCGGCCGCGGGCGGCCGCTGCCGGTCGTTTTTCGACCAGGAACTGGGACTGCGGATCGACAACGGCAATCATATTATGTTGTCCGGTAATCACGCGGTTCAGGCTTACATCGCCGAAATCGGCGCGCAGGACGCCTTTCAGGCCGGTAAGACGGCTCTGTTTCCCTTTATGGATGTCGGCACGGAGGAGCGCTGGGTGGTCAGGCCAAATGCCGGCCGCTTCCCGTGGTGGATCTTCAGCAACAGCCGCCGCGTACCCGACACACGTCTGTCTGATTATCTGGACATGGCCCGTATCGCCAGGATCAAGGACAACCGGCCGGTCGCGGACAGTATGCGGCGTGGCCGTCTGTATTGGCGTCTGCTGGAACCGTTCGCGATCGCCGCGCTCAATACCTCGTCTCAAGAAGGCCTCGCCCGTTTGCTGGGGGCGGTGATGAAGGAAACCCTGCTGCGTGGTGGCAAGGCCTGCATCCCGCTGTTGCCGAAGGAGGGTCTGTCAGAGGCGATGATCGATCCCGCCATCGCCACGTTGCAGGCGCGCGGCGCGGTGGTTCGCTTCAACAGCCGCATCGCCGAATTGACGGTCGAAAGCGGTGTCGTCGTCGCCTTAAGGGGGCCGGACGGGTCGATACCGATTGAATCGGGCGATGCCGTGGTTCTCGCGGCACCGGCGCGGGTCGCCGCGGATCTGCTGCCGAAATTGATTGCGCCTGATGCGTTCGAGGCGATTTTGAATATCCATTTCCGGTATGACGCCGAACCGGTTGGGCCTCTGAAAGAGGCCGGTTTTATCGGCCTGACCTCGGCGACGGCGGAATGGGTGTTCGTCAAGCCAGGGCATGTCTCGGTCACCATCAGCGCGGCGAATGCGATGGTGGACGATCCCGCCCGGTCGATCGCGATGGACGTGTGGCCGAACGTCGTCGATGCGTTGGGTCTGCCCCCCGAGGCGAAAGACGCCATGCCGCCGTTCCGCGTGGTCAAGGAAAAGCGCGCCACCTTCGCGGCGACCGCGCGGCAGGAACAGCGCCGGCCGAAGGCGAAAACCGCTCTGGCCGCGAATCTGGCCCTGGCCGGCGATTGGACAGACACCGGCTTGCCTGCCACGATCGAGGGCGCCATAAGGTCCGGCCGTACTGCCGCGGATGTCATTCTCTCGCTTTGACTGCTAAGGATGTAATGCCCCTCGACACGATCGCCTTGGTCGATGACGCCGAATTGTTGGCGTCCGTCACGCGCGCGGCGGCGGCGCTGACGCGCCACCAGAAGCCGGACGGGCACTATGTGTTCGAACTGGAAGCGGATGCGACGATCCCGGCCGAGTATGTGCTGCTCGAACACTTTCTCGACCGCATCGACCCCGATCTTGAGGCGCGGATCGGGGTGTATTTGCGTGGCATCCAGGGCGATCATGGCGGTTGGCCGCTGTTTCACGACGGGGCGTTCAATATCTCCGCCAGCGTGAAGGCCTACTTCGCGCTGAAGGCGATCGGCGACCACCCGGATGCCCCGCACATGGCGCGCGCTCGGAAGGCGATCCTGGCGGCCGGCGGCGCGGAAACGACAAACGTCTTTACGCGCGCCCAGTTGGCGCTGTTCGGGCAGGTCCCGTGGCGAGCCGTGCCGGTGATGCCGCTGGAGATCATGCATCTGCCGCTGTGGTTTCCGTTTCATCTGTCCAAAATTTCATACTGGTCGCGCACCGTTATCGTGCCGCTGCTGGTGCTGATGGGGCTGCGGCCGAAGGCGCGGAATCCGCGGGGCATCGGTATTGGGGAGCTGTTTTGCACGCCGGCGGAGGAGGTAAAGGATTGGATCAAGGGACCTTACCGTTCGGGCTGGGGGCGTGCGTTCAAAGGCATCGATGTCCTGCTGCGGGCGGCGGAACCGCTGTTTCCCAAGGCCGCGCGCCAGAGTGCGGTTGCCAAGGCCGTCACGTTCGTCACCGAACGCCTGAACGGCGACGGCGGGCTGGGGGCGATCTACCCGGCCATGGCGAACAGCGTGATGATGTTCGACACGTTGGGTTATTCGCCCGATCATCCCGATGCGGCGATCGCCTGGCAGTCCGTGCGCAAGCTGTTGGTGATCGAGGACGACCGCGCTTACTGCCAGCCCTGTCTGTCTCCGGTCTGGGACACCGGGTTGGCCGGGCACGCTTTGGCCGAGGCCGGGGTGTCCACCGATGCCGCCTGCGATTGGCTGACCCCGCTGCAAATCACCGATGTGGTGGGCGATTGGGCGGTGCGCCGTCCCGGCCTGCGTCCGGGTGGCTGGGCGTTCCAGTATAACAATCCGCATTACCCCGACGTCGATGACACCGCCGTCGTTGGCATGTTGCTGCACAGGAATGGTGATCCGGCGCACGCCGAGGCGATCGATCGCGCGCGTGAGTGGGTGATCGGGATGCAGTCCTCGGATGGCGGCTGGGGCGCGTTCGAGCCGGAGAACACCCAACATTACCTCAATCACATTCCGTTCGCCGATCATGGCGCGCTGCTGGACCCGCCAACGGCCGATGTCAGCGCCCGCTGCGTGTCGTTCCTGGCGCAGATCGGCATCAGTAACAATGACCCGGTGATGGCGCGCGCCCTGGCGTATTTGCGGCGCGACCAGGAGGCGGATGGCAGTTGGTTCGGCCGATGGGGCACGAACTACATTTACGGAACGTGGTCGGTGCTGTGCGCGTTGAACGCGGCTGGCATCGCGCATGACGATCCGGCGATGGTGCGTGCCGTTGACTGGCTGGTTTCGGTTCAGCGTGACGATGGTGGCTGGGGTGAGGACGAGGAAAGCTACGCCGATGCTCCGCACGGCCGTTACAAGGAAAGCACACCCAGCCAGACTGCCTGGGCAGTGTTGGGGTTGATGGCGGCGGGGGCCACGGATCATCCGGCGACGGCGCGCGGCATTGCGTGGCTGGCCGCGACACAGAAAGCCAACGGCGAATGGGACGAGGCAGCCTATACGGCTGTCGGATTCCCCCGCGTGTTCTATCTGCGTTATCATGGCTACAAACTCTATTTTCCTCTGTTGGCGCTGGCTCGGTATCGGAATTTGCGCCGCAGCAATATTCGCCGGGTTGAGGTCGGATTCTGACGGCGCTGTCGGCATCGGGCGTCCGCATGCTCGGCTTTGTCGTCGGCCTGACGGCGGAAGCCCGTATCGCCGCCCGGTTCGGTTTCCCGGTCGAAGCTGGCGGAGGCACACCTGAAGGGGCGGCACGGGCAGCATCCCGCTTGGTCGAGCAAGGGGCAACGGCCTTGGTCAGCTTTGGCCTGGCCGGCGGACTGGACCCGGCCCTTCGACCGGGCTCGCTGATCATTCCATCAATCGTTGCCTCCGAGTCCCGTTGGCATGCGGACCTGGCCCTCGCCTTGCTGTTCGGTGGGTTGACGGACCACACACTGTTCGCCGGGTCGCGGATCGTCGCGGACGTCGCTTCAAAGCGACGCCTGTATGCTGAAACAAAGGCCCATGCCATCGACCTGGAAAGCGGCTCGGTAGCGAGTGTCGCGACGGCCAAAGGACTGCCATTCGTCGTGGTTAGAGCCATCTGCGATCCGGCCGAGCGAAACCTTCCACCGGCGGCACTGGTGGCACTCGATTCAACGGGCGGCATCGGACTGACGGGCGTATTGTGCTCCGTCGCGCGGCATCCGGGCCAGATTCCTGCGTTGCTTGCACTGGCCGGCGATGCCGCGCGGGCTCGGCGGACGTTGGTGGCGTTGACGGAACGCTTCACACACGGGCCATAAGGTCCAGGCGATACCGTGCATGTCGCTCTTGCCGAACGACGCGCAGGTGCGATTTCGTTGCTTCGATGAAGCTGTCCGGGGCCGCGTCGGCCGGGCTGGGGTCGTCGGTGCGCCCAAGCCAGTTGACCAACAGAACCAAGCCGCCGGGCAGAATTGTGTCCGACACATGCCGGCCGCACAGCGCGATATCGGCGGCTGACAAAAAATACAATACCTCCGAAAAAACGATGAGATCGAATCGATTCGCCGGCCATTCCGCCGGAACCCGTATGCGCGCGAACCGCACATGCGGCTGATCGGCGCACCGCGAGCGGGCATCTGACAGGGGTTCCTCGACAATGTCGATGCCGAGCAGCCTGTCGCAGGCGGGGGCCAACATACGGGTAAGGATGCCAATGGAACAGCCGACCTCCAAACCGGAACCAAAACGACGGGTTCCGAGCGCGTCCACGGTGTTGCGGTATTTCTCCTGCTCGTAGGGACTGGTCTGGAAGCCCCAAGGATCGGGATTTGACCGATACAATTTCTGGAAATGGTCCGGCGGGCGAGAGTCCGTCATGGCAAAAGGTAGGTTTCATAGTTGCTGTCGAAGACCGACAGCAAGTGTGCGGGGAGTTGAAACCCGGTCGGGTCGTCCGTGATCAGACCGCCGTACTGGGACTTATGGGACTGAATGGCGTCCCATTTGGCATTACGAACGTTTCTGATGTCGAGCCGCCAACCGCTGATCCTTGTGGCCGGAACAGGAGAGTCGGCGGGCAGCGTCCACCCCCAGACCGGATACGCAACATGCCGAACCATTTGCTGACAGCCGGCTGCCGCTTCAGCCGCCAGCGACGCCGCCTTATGGTCGCCATGCGGATCGTGTCGCCATGGTGCCAGAATCGCGGTGCAATCTGGCTCGAGCAGCGTCGCCAATCGCGCGACGATCCTGTCAAAGCCGGGGCCGCAATGGGGCGCGCGCGTATCCGGTTCACCCAGAAAAATCACACGTTCCGGCGGAAGTCCGAGACATCCAACGGCGGTGCGAACCTCGTCTGCTCGCACCGCACGCAGACGTTCGGCGGGAAACGCGTGTGACCCGGGGTGCGATCCGGCGCCATCGGTCAGGACAACAACCAGTGGCAATCGGTTCGACTGGACGCACTGTGCGATCAGCCCGCCGCAGCCCAGGCTTTCGTCGTCGGGATGGGGCGCCAGAATCAGGCAGGTGCCGGTCCCGATGATGTCATCCAGGCGGCCGACCGGAAGGGTCCGCCAGACGCTGTGCAACTCGCCCGCGGTGGTCACAACGTCGGCTCCGGGTGATCCGCGAACCATGTCGCCGCCTCGGTCAGGACCTCGTCCGGCGCAGGTTGACGCAAATAAGTGGAAAGATCGCGGCAGATCAGTTCGATCGGGTTGCCCTGACGAAAGGCGGACAGGCCCAGGGAGCGCTGGATCAGGCGCATCGCATCCAGGCAGGCTGCTTCGACGGCGATGCGGGCAAGTCCGACCGTGGCCACGCGATGACCCGCATCCTCGGAATTATCCTCGGCGATCCGGGCCGCGTGGTGGACCCATAGTCGGCCGGTTTCCCTGGCGATGATGGCCTGACCCAGGCGGGACTGCGTGTGCGGGCTGTCCAGCCGGCCGGATTGGCGAAGTTGGGCGACGGCATGCTCGATCAATGCGATCAGGCCACCCAGCGCGACGGCCGATCCGCGCCAGGCTCCGCCGGAGAAGTCCGGTTCCCGCAGATAATCGCCAGGGTCGCCTAAAATGGCATCGGTGGAGGTTTCGCAGCCGGTGAAATCGACGGCTCCGGTGACGGCCGCCCGCATGCCCTGCAGCGGCGACGGCAGTTGTGTTACGTGCTCGCCGATGCCCAACGGCAGCACCAGCATGCGCGTGTTGCCATGCTCGTCCTGTGCGGTGACCAGGGCACCAGTGGCATGGCCGGCGCCGGAGCAGAACTGTTTGCCGCCGCTCAGGGCAATCCGGTTGCCGAAGCGCCGCATGGTCAGTCCGTTGGATGGCGGATCGGTTACCCACAACGCGTAGAGACGATCGTCGTCCCGAATTGCCGCCGCATCGTAACGGGCCATGAGATGCCGAGCATTGATGTGGGCTTCCAGGATCCGGCCGACTGAGAGATTCCCCTGTCCGGTCAGAATCAGAAGCTGGGCCAATTCGTCCACATTGCCAGAGCCGGAAACGGGAAGTGGCGACGACAGCGCCCCTGCACGTCGCAACTGATCGATCTCCAGGGTGGGGAATGCGCTATCCCGGTCGAGCGCGCCGGCGCGCTCTTGCATCCGGGGGATCATTTCGGCGACGTTTGTAAGGAGCCTGGACATTATGGGCTGACGAACAGGGTTTCGCGCAAGTCAGAGGCTGATGGAATTCTTGGGATTGATTTGTTTTGCATCCTTAGTCCGCCGCCAAAATGTCGGGCACCGCCAAACCATCAAGCAACGATCGTGCGGCGGCGATTTCGGTATCTACATCGACGAAACGAACCCGACGCCTGCGCAGAACCGGGCTCGCTGCCTCCAGGTTCGCCCACGCCCGGCCAAAGAAACGGTGTGCCAGTGCGTCCGTCAGCGTGGCGCGCGAGACCGCGAGGTCCCGAACCAGCGCCTGATCCTCGATCCCCATCCAGGCGCGGCGCGATCGGTACCGCAGGCTATAGCGCCAGAACGCGTCCACCGCGGGTTCGACCTGATCGTCGGTGAACTCATCCTGTTGTATCATGCGGCGTCGGATCGCGTCGGCCATGCCTCCGATCGCCCGCCCGCTGATGCGGCCGGACACTGTCACCGTGATAGCCGGGTCGTGCCGGACGCGGGCGTCCGCCATCCACAAGGCTCGCACAAAGGCCCTGTCCTCGCCGGATGGTATCGCGGGGATGCCGCCGACGAAGCGAAAAGCCCTGGCCGACACCGCGAGGCTGGCGCCCGATGCCTCGGTATGGCGTGGCGGCGGATCGTGCGGCTCGGGGTCCAGGATCCAGGCAAGCTCGTCCAGCAACGCGATCAACCGGCATTCCCTGGCGTCGTCCGCATGCAAATGCGGCGGGATCGACGCGGCTTCCTCGGGGTCGATCAAAGCCCGGCCGCACACGATATCGGCGCCGTGCCGCAATGCCGCGAGATTACGCGATACCCAGTCGGGAGCGACCATCGCATCCGCGTCGGTGGTCAGCAGGACACCATCGGGGCCGGCAAGCGTCGCGGCAACCTCCATCGCCAGGCGTCTTGCATGGCCGGCGCCGGACTGCTCAGCCGGAAAGTCCCGAACCATCACCGCCAGCCGGTATCGCAACCCGGGCGTCAAAGCGCGGGCGATCGCCAGGGTGTCGTCGCGGCAATTGTTAACCATCAGCAACACCGTATCCGGGCTCACGGTCTGCCGGTTCAGTGCGGTCAAGCAGGATGCGATGCGCTCAGCCTCGTCCCTGGCCGGGATGGCGACAACAGTATTTCTAGCCACGGGCGAGCCACGCCATGGTGTTTCCTACCAACTGAAGTGTGTATCAGGCAGGTGGGCGGCGTCACCTCGGTTACGAGTCGGGGTCACCGACGTGTTATGCGGCTTGTGTTGACGAAAAAGCGACGTATAGGGCGGGGCATGACACAGCACATCGAAACCGACGTGGCGATCGTCGGTGCCGGCCCGGTCGGTTTGTTCGCCGTTTTTGAACTCGGGATGCTCAAGCTTTCGAGCGTTCTGATCGACGCCCTGTCGGAGGTCGGCGGCCAGTGCACCGCGCTGTATCCCGAGAAGCCGATCTACGACATCCCGGGCCATCCGGCGATCGAGGCGGGCGCGCTGGTCACCCGGCTGGAAGAGCAGATCGCCCCATTCCCGGTCCCCCGGTTGCTCGGCCGCCAGGTCAACGGTCTGAGTGGCGAGTCCGGCGCGTTCACCCTGACCACCGACCAGGGCGACACCATTCGCGCGAAAGCGGTGATCCTGGCGGCGGGTGCGGGCGCATTCGGACCCAACCGGCCGCCCTTGGACGGTTTGCCAGCGTATGAGGCCAGCGGTGCGATCCAATATTTCGTCCGGCGGCGCGAGGATCTGCGCGGCAAGCGCGTGGTGATCGCGGGCGGTGGTGACTCGGCGGTGGACTGGGCGTTGGCGCTGAAGGACATCGCGACGGTATCGGTGGTGCACCGGCGGCCAAAATTCCGCGCCGCTCCGGAAAGTGCCGCCCAGTTGGACGAAGCCGCGCGGAAGGGCGAGATCGAGATGGTCATCCCATACCAACTGCACGGCCTGGTTGGCACCGGCGGGGTGTTGTCTGCCGTGGAGGTCGCGACGCTGGAGGGCGAGGTGAAGGCGATCCCGGCCGATGTGTTGCTGCCGTTCTTCGGGCTGTCGATGGATCTGGGACCAATCGCCGCCTGGGGCCTGCAAAGCGTGGCCCACCACGTAACGGTCGATCCGGCGACGGGCCAAACCAGTCTGCCGGGCGTGTTCGCGATCGGCGACGTGGCGACCTACCCGGGCAAGCTGAAACTGATCCTGCAAGGGTTCAGCGAGGCAGCGGTCGCGGCGCATGCGATTCATCCGATCGTGCATCCCGGTCTGGCGCTGCATTTCGAGTATTCCACCAGCAAGGGCGTGCCGGCGTAATATTTCGTGCCAACGTAGTATTTAAAGTATTTGCCAGGGAGGATTTGCCCTCTCCGTCATGGCCGGGCTTGGCCCGGCCACCCACGACTTTGCTCGGCGCGCCATATATAGTCGCGGGTGGGTCCGAAAAAGCCGAGCCATGAAAAATGGGAAATAGCCGTACTTCATGTCATCGTCGGCTGGTGTGAAAGCCAAGTCGTTGCCCTGTAGGACCCATAGAACGTTGCATATGGGCGCTGAGATTTGATCGGCAAGGGCCAGGCGCAAAATTCGACGGGACGCCGGGTCCCGGTGATGCACCCCGGCATTCCACGGGCCAGCGGCAGGCGTCAGAGCCAGAATAGCCGGACACGGGTCGAGGCTGCTATCATTCCCCGAATGAACGGTATGGTCAGCCTAATTGGACTGGAAGGGATACCGGATTGACGTCACGGGAAGTGATAAGCCGGCTGTGGCGAGAAGGATGGACCGAGCGGCCAGGCAAGGGTTCGCACACTCAAAGCGAGTGGCAGGGTGATATCAAACCCGGGACGCTCCGCGCGATTTGCCGCGGAGCCGGTTGGGATTATCCGCCGAAAAGGTAAGGGACATGGATGTGAAGAACTATATCGCGATCGCCGAACCATCCGATGACGGCACGACCTGGTGGATCAGCTTCCCGGGTTTTCCCGGGGTGACATCAGCCGCGGATCGGCCGGAGCAAATCGCGGAGCAGGCACGGGACGCGTTGGCCTCAGCGGTCGAGGCCGGCGCATTGCTACCGCGCGCCATTGAGGACGGAGTGATTCCAGCCTATGATCTCGGTGAATACTCTAACCCGCTGGTGCTTCTTGTGCCCTATGATGTCGCACCGGTGCCGGCTGGGTAAAGGCGAGTATCACTTCGATCATCAAGAGCGGCCGTGCAAGATGATTATCAATCATGGCGGAACGCCCGCTTGCGGAATTCAGCGAACCGATGGACGCTACCCGGCATAAGAAATGTTCGGGAGGCACCAATGAACCTATCGATACCGCGTCGCGGCCTGCTCGCCGGAGGCCTGGCCGCGGCGGCTCTGCCCCGTTCCGCATGGTCGCAGTCAAAACCCATTCGGATCGGCGTGCTGACCGACATGGTCGGAGTCTATGCCGCCAATACCGGCCAGGGGTCAGTAACCGGCGCAAAACTCGCCATCGAGGATTTTGCCAGGATGCACCCGGCCGTGAAAGTCGAGCTGGTGTCCGCCGATCTTCAGTTGAAGCCCGATGTCGCGGTCGGCATCGCCGGGGACTGGTTTGACAACCAGGGCGTCGATCTGATCACCGATGTGCCGTTGTCCTCGGCGGCGTTTGCCATTGGCGACATGGCGAAGGCGAAAGACAAAGCGGCGATCTTTACCGGCGGCGCCTCCGCCGCGATTACTGGCGAGCACTGTGGGCCGAACCATCTGCACTGGGTGTATGACACCTGGTCGATGCCGCACGGCGTGGTCGATGCGACCGTCAAAGAAGGCGGCGACACCTGGTATTTTATTACCGCCGACTATGCCTTCGGACACGCTCTGGAAAAAGACGCCGCCAGCTTTGTTGCCGGGGCCGGCGGCAAGGTGCTGGGCGAGGCGCTGGCTCCGTTCCCCGGCACAACCGATTTTTCCTCGTATCTGGTGCAGGCCAAGGCCAGTGGCGCCAAGGTGATCGGCTTCGCCAACGGTGGCGGCGACACCGTCAACTGCATCAAACAGGCGGCCGAGTTCGGCATTCAGAAGGGTGGCCAGAAAATCGCCGGCCTGTTGTTCCTGATCCATGACGTGCACGGGGTCGGGCTGAATGCGGCTCAGGGCGTGCTGCTGACGGAGCCGTTCTACTGGAACATGAACGCCGGGACGCGGGATTTCGCCAAACGGTTCGGCGCGCTGATGCCGGGGAACGTACCGGGATCGGTGCACGCCGGCCAGTATTCGGCGGTCATGCATTACCTGAAAGCCTGCGTGGCGCTCGGTCCGGACAAGGCCAAGGCCAGCGGGCGGGCGGCCATCGAGCAGATGAAGGCGACCCCGACCGACGATCCGCTGTTCGGCAAGGGGGCGGTGCGCAAGGACGGCCGCGTCATTCACGATTTGCATTTGTTTGAGGTGAAGTCGCCCGAACAGTCGAAAGAGCCGTGGGACTACTACACCCATAAGCGGACGGTCCCGGCTGCCGAGGCGTTCCGGCCGATCGACCAGGGAGGATGTGCGTTCGCCAAATGGTAGGGCATTTCCGTTGCCGGGGTGTTTGTGCGAAAGGAGCACAGACCCCTGCGAGACGAGACCGCCATGACCAACACCGACCGCGTCGTTATCCGCCAGCCCGACGACTGGCATGTGCATCTGCGCGACGGCGCGATGATGCAGGCGGTGCTGCCGTGGACGGCGGCTCAGTTCGGCCGAGCGATTGTGATGCCGAATTTGGTGCCGCCGGTGACGACGGTGACGTTGGCTGAGGCGTATCGTGATCGCATCCTGGCGGCGCTGCCGGAGGGTTCGGCGTTCCAGCCGTTGATGACGTGCTACCTGACCGACTCCACTGACCCGGACGAGATCGAGCGCGGTTTCGCTGACCGCGTGTGGGTCGCCGCCAAGCTGTATCCGGCCGGGGCGACCACGAACTCCCATGGCGGCGTCACCGATCTGCGCCGCGTCGCCGCGGTTCTGGAGCGGATGGAACGGATCGGCATGCCGTTGCTGATCCACGGCGAGGTCACTGACCCCAACGTCGATATCTTTGACCGGGAGGCGGTATTCCTCGACACCGTGCTGACCCCGCTGCTGGCGGCGCATCCGGGCCTGAAGGCGGTGCTGGAACACGTGACCACCACCGAGGCGGTCGATTTCGTGCGCGCGCACGGTCCCTGGCTGGCCGCGACGATTACCCCGCATCATCTGATGATCAATCGCACGTCTTTGTTCCAGGGCGGTCTGCGACCGCATCTGTATTGCCTGCCGGTGGCCAAGCGCGAGAAGCACCGTCTGGCGTTGCGCCAGGCCGCGACCAGCGGCGAGGGTTGTTTCTTCCTCGGCACCGACACCGCGCCGCACACCGCGAGCACCAAGGAAACCGCCTGCGGCTGCGCCGGCTGCTTCGTCGGCCCGACCGCGCTGCAATGCTACACGCAAGTGTTCGACGAGGAAGGCGCGTTGGACCGACTGGAGGCGTTTGCCTCGCTGAACGGCCCGGCATTCTATGGACTGCCGGTCAACGCCGGGAGCGTGACGTTGGTGCGCAAGGCCGCACTGACGGTGGACGCGGTGCCGGTGAACGGCGACCGGGTCGTGGTGTTCCGGGGTGGCGAGGAGATGCCCTGGTCGATTGAGGCATAACGCCCACAGCCGTTGCCATTGACGCGCGCCGGCCGCCCCGCAGCGTCATGGTGCGCGACGGCGCACCATCCACGTCTTTGTTTATACTCATAAAAGACGTGGATGCCGACTTTCGTCGGCATCACGGGGTGAGGCTGGCGGAGAGTCAATGTCAAACGGTCGTTGGTCTTAAAGAGGTCCGCTTTGCCAAAATGGGAACCGCCTGGACCTGGACGAAACCAGACGACAGCCCCTCTTCTCGCTGATAGACTGGGACCTTGAACGTCGCTCTTCGCACGAAGCGGATGACCCGCGAGCAGTTCTTCGATTGGGCCCAAGCCCGGGACGAACGCTATGAGTTCGATGGGTTCCAGCCGGTCGCGATGACCGGGGCCAATCTTCGGCACACTATCATAGCGCAGAATATTTACACCGCGTTGCGGAACCGCCTGAAAGGCAACGGTTGCCAGCCGATGGGACCTGACGTCGGGGTTGCCACGATTGGCGATATCGTGCGCTACCCGGACGGCCTCGTGACCTGCTCCCCGATCACCGGCGATGAATACCTGACGCCCAAAGTCGTTGTGGCGTTTGAGGTTATCAGCCCGACCTCCGGCCGCATGGACAGGATCGTCAAGATTCGCGAATACGCGGCGGTGCCGTCCATGCTCCGCTATGTCATCGTGGAAACGGCGAGCGTCGGACTCACGGTCATGGATCGGCTGTCTGGCGATGCGAAATGGACGGTCACGACCCTCGTGGCGGATGAAGTCCTGGCGATGCCGGAAATCGGTGTCGATATTCCTGTCGCGGAACTCTACGAGGGCCTGGATGTGTCGGGATCGGACACGACGGCGCCGGAGATGCCGGGACCGGCTGGCCAGTAGTCACCACGGCGCGAGGCGTTGGGCGAACGAAATACTTGAGCCCGCTGTGATCCGGTCCCGGATCACGTCCTGAGGCCGGCATACTATCCAGTCAGCGCAACGGTATGACTACAGGCCGCCGCCGCGCTTGCCTGGTTCTTTCTCAAATTCTCGGTGATGCGCCGAGCCGCCTCGCGTTGCTGGTACCCCTTTGACCAGTTTTGCCCGCCAGTCCTGGCGACGGCCGGAGGCGCTGGCGTGGCGGCCGCGACCGGTTGGGCGGGCGTCTCGACCGGCGCTGGAGCCGGCTCCGATTGCGGGGCAGGGGTCTCGGCTGGCTGCACTGCGGCACCGGCCATCCGGAGCTTCCGAAGTTGTTCCAGCTTGTGCCGGGCTTTGTGGGACTGGCGGCTGAGGCTGACCGCGCTGCCACGCAGGCGAAGCTGCCGGGTCAGCGGTAGGTCGGGTTCGGCCGCCTGACGGAGGGCGTCCAGCGCGTGGAAGCCGAAGCTGACGATGTCGGCGGCGAGGTACAGTTCGTCCTCGGTTTCCGGCTGGTGGACGGCCACCATGTGGCTGGCCGCCCGATGCGCGGCGACCAGGTCGCCACCGGCGCCGGTCAGGAACAGGCGGACAAGGTTGCCCACGATCGTTTCAAAGATCGCGGCCGGGATGCTGGTGGCGAGGGCCATGGGGCGGGTCCGGGTTATGTTCGTTGTTTGTTCGAGCGGACAATAGGTGAACATTCCGCCGATTTCAAGAAATATTTCTTCATGAATGAGATCAAGGCCGGGAGGCTCCGACGCTCTGGAAGATGCAGCGCCGCTGTGCTACATTGATTACCATGAGCATGGCCCTTCGTAAGCCAATGACCTTGGCCGAATTCCTCGCGTGGGAGGAATGGCAAGAGGTGCGCTACGAGTTCGACGGGTTCGACCCGGTCGCCATGACCGGCGGAACCATCGCCCATGACCAGATCACCTTCGACCTCCGAACAGCCCTGGCCAAAAGGCTCGCGGGAAAGTCCTGCCGGCCGCTCGGCCCCAACGTCAAAGTCATCGTGGACGGCCGCGCCCGCTATCCCGACGCGCTGGTCGTGTGCCGCCCGGTTTCTCCCAGTGCCACGGTCGCTGAAGATCCCGTCGTTGTGTTCGAAGTCCTCAGCGAGGGCACCAGTCAGACCGATTTCATCGACAAGAACCGGGAATACCGCGCGACCCCATCCATCCAGCGCTACGTCATCCTGCAACAGGCCGACAAAGCGGCGATCGTGTTTGTGCGCACGCAGGATGGCTGGCTGTCAGAGATCGTCTCCGGCGACGACGCCAGCCTGGACCTACCCGAGATCGGCATCGCCGTTCCATTGCACGAGATCTACGCGAACGTCGAACAGCCCGAGGCTCCGCAAGGGTAACCAGACGGCTCCCCGGAGCCGTTCAAAACGTCAACGTGCACCGAAGTTGCGCAACTGTTGCGTCGTGCAGCCGAGGATCGGTATTCGGATGCACCACATACTGCACATCCGGCTGTAGCGCCAACCAGGGCATGATCTGGGCCTGATAGCTCAGTTCGATGGCGGTTTCCGCGTCACTGACCGGGCGTGCGGCCTGTTGTTGCGAGCGTATATACGATGACCCATTCCGCGCCATCGCGGCGGCGATGCCGAATTGATCGTCCGGCCGGTTCGGCAGCAAGGCGGACATCGTCAGACCCGCGCCGACATAAGTGCCAAACCGGTCCACAACCGAATCGGCCACGCCGAACTGGACGAAACCCGTCAGACGCCGCGCGGGGTCATTGGCCGACTGAAACAGCAACCAGTCGAGCAGCCCGTAGGCGCCACCTTCACCGCGATGTTGTGCCGGCGGGCCGGCGATTTCGTTGAAGGTGGCAGTGTAATACCACCCGCCGACGGCGATCTTATCGTCATAGGTCAACGGCGTATCGCCACGGCCGATCTGGAACGGGTGACCGGGTGAATCTGGCGATGCCGGTGGACCATTGAACCAGGCCGCCTCCGCCACCACCAACACCCCATCATGGGGGTTGAAAGCATTGGGCGATCCATTCTGCGGATCAAGCGGCGCACCGTCCAAAATCGCCAACTGCACCACGGTCTGTTCGCTCGGTTTGTATGCCACGCGCAAAGCGAGCGAAGTGTCCGGGAAAACCGAGGCATCGCCGAAGCCGCTTTGACTCAACTCAGGCCCGATGCCGAAGGAACTGTTGAGGAACCAGGCAGAGGAAACCAAATGGTAGAACTCGGTATTCAGATCGTAGCGGCCGGCCAGAACAGAAACGCGATTGTCAGCGAAGTTGTACTGCACCCACGCCTCGTACAGCCTGACGGCCGAGGGAGCGGTGATGTTGCTGATTCCCTGTGCATCGCCGACCAGAGCGTCGGGCTGTCCACCTCCGATCCGAATCCCATCCAGGAACGCCGAAAGTCCTGGCATGTTGGCCAGCTTATCAAAATCAAACCTGACTTGAGCATGCAGGAGATCGGTGTAGGTCGAGCCGCGCCTCGCACCGCCCGATACGTTCGAAGCGACATCGCCTTGATACGTCAGGGCCGGAGTGACCCCGGCTTTTGCCAGGTCACCGGCGATGTCGGGCCAATCGTCAGCACGGGCGGAAGATGCTCCGCACATCGCGAGAATAACCAGCGACGCGGTGACGTTTGCCCGGATCATAAGGCTGCGACGCCCTAACCGCTGACCTTGTCCTCGATTCGGTCCCAGATCGCTTTTTCGATATGCACGCCGTCAAACCGGGCGATCTCTTGCAATCCGGTGGGCGACGTCACGTTGATCTCGGTAAGGTAATCTCCGATCACGTCGATCCCGACAAAGATCATGCCCTGCTCGCGCAAAATCGGCCCGATCGCCGCGCAAATCTCCAGATCGCGATCGGTCAGCGGAGACCGCTCCGGCCGGCCGCCGACATGCATGTTGGACCGAGCCTCGCCTGCCGCCGGAACGCGGTTGATCGCGCCCATCGGCTCGCCATCGACCAGGATGATGCGCTTGTCACCCTGGCGCACCGCTGACTCGTAACGCTGGATCATCAGCGGCTCGCGCGAGCGGGCGAAGTGCATTTCCAGTAATGAGGCCAGGTTTTCGTCGTCCGGCTTGATGCGGAACACGCCCGCGCCGCCGTTGCCGTACAGCGGCTTCACGATGATGTCCTTGTATTCGTCCCGAAACGCTCGGATCGCCTGCGTGTCCCAGGTAATCAGCGTCGGCGGCATCAGGTCGGGAAAGTGCGTGACCAGGATCTTCTCCGGCGCATTCCGCACCGAAGCCGGATCGTTGACGATCAGCGTGCCGGGCTGGATGTGCTCCAGCATGTGAGTCGCGGTGATGTAGGCCATGTCGAACGGCGGGTCCTGGCGCATCAGCACCACGTCCATGCCGCCGAGATCGCGGGTCTCCATCGGCCCGAACTCGTAATGGGCGCCGTGCCGCCGAGCGACTTTGACGGAATGGCCGCGGGCGAACAGGCGTTCCTCGCGCTTGCCGCCGGCGGGCTTCGAGACGCCCTCTTTCAGCGCCATGTGCCGCACTTCGTAGTGCCACAGCGCATGCCCGCGCGCCTGCGCTTCGAGCATCAGGGCGAACGTCGAGTCACCATCGATGTTGATACTGTCGATCGGGTCCATCTGAACCGCGACCTGTAGCGTGCGAGCCATGTGCTTATCCCTATCCGGTTGGAGCGTGCATAAGGGGTTCGCTGGCTTGGGGGAAGAGAGCCGGTCAGGCCGGAGGCTTTTCCATCGCGGCGGCGCGGGACGCGGTTGACCTCGGACTGATAGCCTTTGCCGTCGTCGGCCCGGGATTGGAACCCGTCCAGCAGCCTGTGGCGAGGTGTCCTGTCGCGTTTGATTGCGCCGCCACCCGGCTCGCATTAGGTTTTCGCCAGGAGGGCTAGTCGATGACCCTGGCGGCGCGCCGTATCGACCCGGACGTTTGGACCAGGGAGCAGTTCCTGGCCTGGGCCGAAGCGCATGCCGGCGACCGCGGTTACGAGTTCGATGGGGTCCGGCCGGTGGCAATGGCGCCAGCGACGCTCGGGCACAACGAAATCGCCCGGAACATTCGCGAGACACTGCGCGACCGGTTGCCCTCGGGAATGGGGTGTAAAACCTACGGTCCGCAGCAACCGATCGAGACAGTCGGCGGCGCCCTGCGGGAGCCGGACGCTTTCATCGCCTGCTCGGCGCCGCGGCGGACGTCTGTTACCATCGCCGCGCCTGTCATCGTGTTTGAGGTGTTGTCGCCCGGGCGGGAAAACCGGCACCGTGACGAGACTGAGAGGGTCGATGAGTACGAGTCGGTGCCGACCATCCTGCGCTATGTGATTGTCGAGTCCGAGAGCCGCGGCGTCCGCGTGTTCTGGCGTGAACCGGGGGAGCGCGCTTGGCGCGGGGAACCTTTGGACGCCGGCGGGCCGCTGCGTTTGCCAGAGTTCGGAGTGGATTTGGGGTTCGACGAGATCTACGAGGGCGTCGCGTTCGACTGACAGGGCGTTGGCGTTAACGTCGTAGCACACGGGATCAGTTCTGGTCCGACCATTGATCTGTAAATACTGTAGCGGTATAATCACAGTATGGCCCTGGGGGCGCTTTGGTCGGTCTATGGCGGCCAAATGTTTGAGTCCATCTATATCAAGGCGACGGACTCATCGGAGCGGATCGATGGCCCCTGGATGGTGCCACACCAATTCGTTCTTATCTATGTTCCCGTTCGCGGCACGATCTTGGATCGGCGTGACGATCGCGGCCCAGGCGGCCCCGATCTTTGCCTGGGAACAGCGGGCCTGGTAGCCGAAGCCTCCCAACCGTGTTAAGGTCTGGTTATGGATCAGGCCTACTCAGACTCGCCCAGGATGCCCGTGCCGGCCAATCTGGTCGGGACTTGGCGCCGCTTTGGTGCGGTCGGGCCTGTGTACGAAATCATCCGTGCGGGTGACGAACTACCCGGCGGCGACTGCCTGATGCGTATCCGTGTCGTCGAGTCCGGAGAGGAAATTGACTACCGCCTCACGGAAATCCTGGACGACCCGCGGGAGCGCTGATGTTCGCCATCGCGTTCGACCTCGTGGTCGCCGAGGCAGCACAGAATCATCCCAAGGGTGTGTGCAGGCGTATGCCGATATCGGCGCTACGCTAGCGAATTTCGGCTTCGACCGGGTGCAGGGCAGTCTCTACACGACCCCGTCCGAGGATTTGGCTAACCTGTTCAGCGCGATCTCGGCATTGAAGGCGCTGCCTTGTCTGCCGCCCTCCCTGGGTGCGGGATATCCGAGCCTTCCGGGCGGAACAGTGGTCGGATTTCACGCAAATGGTTAAGGCGCCGTAAGGGCCTGTCCCGGTCTATTGGTCGAAAGACCGCATCTGAACCGTGCCGGTTTACTCAAGGACCGCATAGGTGCCGGCGGACAAGCCCGCGGCAACCTCGACGATCCGCTCGCTCAGCGCCAAGACATCGCTGCGCCGGTTGACCGGCAGCACGAGGATGCAAATGGTGCGGCCGGTCAGGTTCTGTTGCGCGAACATGTTTCGGTCAGCCGTGATCAACAGGTCGACCCCCCCCCTCCATTTCCGCGAGCAAACGGCCATTCTGGATCTTTTTTCCAGCCAACATCGCTATCGATGACGGACTTGACCAGATGGTCGCGAAATGCCGCTTTCAATTGGACCGGAATGTTATCGTCCAACAGGATACGCAACGCTACGCGGCCTTCAGGCTGGCGCAAGCCCCTTCAAGGCAGGCAATCACATCGGCCCTGTTGAGACTTGGATAAGACTGGATAATGTCGTCAATCGACAGGCCGTCCTCAAGGTTTTCAAACAACACCTCAACCGGCACGCGCGTCCCGCGGAAGACGGGGCGGCCACCCAATATTTCGGGGTCTTGCACAATCACACTGGCCATGGCTGCCTCGCTGGTCCGGACTGACTTCCGGTCACAACATAATACAGTGGCTGCAAAAAAAAACACGCTGCTCCGGCGACGTGCCGACTATTCACTGCCAGCATTCCCTTTGCTGGCTCCCGATCCGATTGCCGCCACGAACTTGCATCCCTCGGCAGACGCCCAATGTCATCGACCATCCTCACCTGATGCGGCGGCCCCGGCGCTCGGGTGAACGCCTGTTGTAGTGACCCACACCAGGGCACCGCCCGAGCAAACGGACGTAAGGGCGGGTTTGCCTGCAAGGCGGCATATCCACCGCCCCCACGGGGACTTGCCCTTCCTCTCTATCGTCGCCATCTAGTGACGCTATGCAGAACACAACACTCGCCGCTGCCGATCCGATCGGGTGGCACGGCACCACCATCCTGTGCGTAAGGCGGGATGGCAAAGTGACCATGGCCGGGGACGGTCAGGTCAGTATGGGTCAGACCATCGTCAAGGGTAACGCCCGCAAAGTGCGCCGCATTGGCGCGGGGGGCGCCGTGATTGCCGGGTTCGCCGGGGCCACAGCCGATGCGTTCACCTTGCTCGAACGCCTGGAATCCAAGCTGGAGCGATACCCCAACCAGCTCGAACGCGCCTGCGTCGAACTCGCCAAGGACTGGCGCACCGACCGCTACCTGCGCCGCCTGGAAGCGCTGATGGCCGTTGCCGACAAGGACCGCAGCTTCACCCTCACCGGCAACGGCGACGTGCTGGAGCCGGAAGACGGCGTCATCGGCATCGGCTCCGGCGGCAACTATGCATTGGCGGCTGCTCGTGCGTTGATGGACGTTCCCGACCTCACGGCCGAGGAAATCGCGCGCCGGTCCATGCGGATCGCCTCGCAGATTTGCGTCTATACCAACGGCAACATCATTATCGAGTCACTGTAACATGGACGTCCCCACATACTCGCCGAGAGAGATCGTCTCGGAATTGGATCGATTCATCGTGGGTCAGGACGACGCCAAGCGCGCGGTGGCCATCGCGCTGCGCAACCGCTGGCGCCGGCAACAACTCCCCGACGGCATCCGCGAGGAAGTCGTGCCGAAGAACATTCTCATGATCGGCCCGACCGGCTGCGGTAAGACGGAAATCGCCCGCCGGCTGGCGAAGCTCGCTCAGGCCCCGTTCCTGAAGGTCGAAGCGACCAAGTTCACCGAGGTCGGCTATGTCGGCCGCGACGTGGACAGCATCATCCGCGACCTGGTCGATGCCAGCCTGAACATGCTGCGTGAATCCAGCCGCAAGGGCGTCCAGGCCAAGGCAGAAGCCAACGCCGAGGAACGTCTGGTCACCGCTCTGGTTGGTGAGGAAGCCGCCGCCGACACGCGGTCGAAATTCCGCCGCATGCTGCGCAATGGCGAGTTCGAGCAGAAAGAGATCGAGGTCGCCGTCGCCGATGCCGGCAGTTCCCCGATCGGCCAGTTCGATATGCCCGGCATGCCGCCCGGTCAGGTGATCAACCTGAGCGAGATGATGAAGGGCATTATGGGCAATCGCCCCCTGCAAAAGCGCCGCATGACGGTGGAAGCCGCGCGCCGGATCATCGAAGCCGAGGAAGCCGACCATTTGCTCGACAACGAGCAACTCACGAAAGACGCGGTCTTCCACGCCGAGAACAACGGCATCGTCTTCCTCGACGAAATCGATAAAATCTGCGCTCGGACGTCCGAAGGCGGATTGCGCGGTGGCGACGTCAGCCGGGAAGGGGTGCAGCGCGACCTGCTGCCGCTGATCGAGGGCACCACGGTGAACACCAAGTATGGCCTGGTGAAGACCGATCATATTCTGTTCATCGCTTCCGGTGCGTTCACCCTGGCCAAGCCGTCCGATTTACTGCCGGAACTGCAAGGCCGCCTGCCGATCCGCGTCGAGCTGCTGCCGCTGACCCGCGCCGATTTGCGGCGGATTCTGATCGAACCCGAGCACTCGCTGCTGAAGCAATACGCGGCGTTGCTGGGGACCGAGAACGTGACGCTGGACTTCCGCGACGATGCGGTGGATGCCCTGGCGGAACTGGCGTCCGACATCAACGATCGGATCGAGAATATCGGTGCCCGGCGGCTGCACACGGTGCTGGAGCGGCTGTTGGAGGACATCAGCTTCTCCGCCACCGACCGGGGTGGCGAGACGTTCGTGGTGGATGCGGCATACGTGGCGGAAAAGGTGGCCCCGCTGGCGCAGAAGGGGGATCTGAGCAGGTTCATATTGTAATTCGGTATAACCTCCGTTATAACATCTAGGCCGATGGCGCAACCCACGGCTCCGATGGCATTTGGCCACGGACAGGCGAGGCAAAAGCCATGCACGCATTGAAACTGACCCAGATCGGCAACTCGGTGGGCATGATCCTGCCGCGCGAACTGCTGGCGAAGCTGGGTGTCACTAAGGGCGACACCATCTACGCCGTCGATCAGCCCGATGGCGTCCGCCTGACCGTCGCGAACCCGGATTTCGCGGCGCAGATGGAGGTCGCTCGGAAGGTCATGAAGGACCGCCGCGCGGTACTGCGCGAACTGGCGAAGTGACGATCTGGCTTTCGTCGCAGCTTGTCCTCGCCATCCATGACGAACAATTGGCGGAACACGGGGGCTCCACCGGCCTTCGTGACGCCGGCCTTCTCGACAGCGCCCTCGCCCGGCCGTTAAACCGGGCAGGCTACGGCGAACCGGATATTGCCGAACTGGCGGCGGTTTACGCGCTCGGTATCGCCCAAAACCATCCCTTCGTCGACGGCAACAAGCGCACCGCATTCGTGGCGCTGGAACTGTTCCTGCGCCTGAACGGCTGTGTCTTCACCGTTGGTGATGCTGAGGCTGTCGTAATGACCCTCGCCATGGCGGCCGGCGAACTACCGGACGATGAGTTCACCGCCTGGGTCCGCCTGAACACCGCGATCGAAAGCTGACTCACCCCCTGGCGAAGCGGGTGGCAAAGACCATACTCTACCGCAGCGTGAAGGACCCGATCATGACCGTTGCCCAACAACCCGTCTTGCTACTGACCGGTGCCAGCCGCGGCATCGGTCACGCCACCGTCAAACGCTTCAGCAGTGAGGGCTGGCGCGTGCTGACGATCTCCCGCCAGGCCTTCGACCCGCGCTGCCCCTGGCCGGGCGGTGAGCGCAACCACATCCAGATGGATCTGTCCGACGTTGATTCGGTCAGCGCCGCGCTACCGGAGATCAAGCGCATCGCCGGCGGCCGGCTGGACGCGCTGATCAACAACGCCGCGATCTCCCCCAAACATCCGGACGGCAGCAAGATCACCAGCTTGCAGATGGCCTACAAGGACTGGTTGCACATCTTCAACGTCAACTTCTTCTCGGCCATCCTGCTGGCCCAGGGCCTCAGCGACTACCTGATCGAGTCCAAGGGCAGCATCGTTAACATGACCTCCATCGTCGGCTCACGGGTGCATCCGTTCGCCAGCGCCGCCTATGCGACCTCCAAGGCCGGCCTCGCGGCCCTGACGCGGGAAATGGCCAACGATCTCGGCCGCTACGGCGTGCGGGTGAACGCCGTCTCCCCCGGCGAAATCGACACCGCCATCCTGTCGCCCGGCACCGAGGAGATCGTGCAGCGCGAAATCCCCATGCGCCGCCTCGGCAAACCCAACGAGGTCGCGGACCTGCTGTTCTTCCTGTGCTCCAACCAGGCGATGTACATCAGCGGGTCGGAAGTCCATATCGACGGCGGCCAGCGCGTTTAGGCCGGCGATCGCTGCACCTGACATAATAATAACAACGACAACGGATCGATGGAGTTCACATGAACGATCAGGTGACAACACAGCGTTTCGGCAGCGGCCGCGAGGTCAAGCGGATCGAGGACGCTAGCCTGCTGGCCGGCACCGGTCGCTTCACGGACGATTTCGCCCCCGCCGGTCAGACCTTCATCGGCTTCCTGAGGTCGCCGCACGCCCACGCGCGCATCGTCTCGATCGACGCGGTGGCGGCTCGGGCGCTGCCGGGTGTGCTGGCGATCCTGACCGGCGCGGACCTTATCGCGGCCGGCGTGAAGCCGCTGCCGCTGGAACCGATGTTCGTCCGCCCTGATGGCTCGCCGGGTGCCTCGCCGCTGCGGTCGGCCCTCGCCGATGGCACCGTCCGTTTCGTGGGGGAGGCGGTCGCCGCCGTGGTCGCGGAGACCGCGGACCAGGTGAAGGATGCGCTCGAAGCCATCCTGGTCGAATACGACGAATTGCCCGTCGTCACCGAACTGACCGCCGCGACCGCCCCCGGCGCCCCGCTGGTCTGGCCGGCCGCGACCGGCAACATTGCCGCCCAAATGAAACACGGCGACGCGGCGGCGTCCGACGCGGCCTTCGCCAAGGCCGCCCATATCGTGGCGCTCGACCTGGTCAACCAGCGTCTGGTGCCGGCGACGATGGAGCCGCGCTGCTCGCTCGCCAGCTACGACACGGCAACCGATCGCCTGACGCTGCGTCTGTCCACGCAGATGCCGTCCGCCGCGCGCGACGTGTTGTGCCTGATACTGGGGCTGCCGACCGACAAAGTAAGGGTCGTTGTCGGCGATGTCGGCGGCGGTTTCGGGATGAAGGGCGGCCTGTATCCCGAGGACCTCGTCGTCGCCTACGCCTCTCGCCAGATCGGCCGCCCGGTCAAATGGACCCCTTCGCGGATCGAGGAATTCCTGTCCGCCACGCATGGCCGCGATGTCGAAACCCATGCCGAACTGGCGTTGGACGCGGATGGCCAGGTGTTGGCGTTTCGGGTGCGCTCGCTCGCCAACATGGGGGCTTACGGCAGCGTCGTCGGGATCATCATCCAGTTGATGATTGGCCCGTTTGTGTCCACCAGCATCTACGACATCCGGACGATCGACTTCGACATCCAGGCAGTGCTGACGAACACCGCCCCCACCTCGGCCTATCGCGGCGCCGGCCGGCCCGAGGCGATCTACATCATCGAACGCCTGTTCGACACCGCCGCCCTGAAGCTCGGCCTGGACCCGGCGGAGATCCGCAGGCGTAATCTGATCAGTCCGGAACAGATCCCATACACCAACGCGATGGGGCAGGTGTATGATTCCGGCCAATTCGGTTCGATCCTGGAGCAGGGACTGGCCCTGGCGAAATGGGACGATTTCGCCGCCCGCGAAGCCGAATCGAAGTCACGCGGCATGCTGCGCGGACGCGGTCTGGCATCGTTTCTGGAGTGGACCGGCGCCAACGTGTTCGAGGAACGCGTCACGGTAGCGGTCTCCGGCGACGGCATGATCGAGGTGTACGCAGCAACGATGCCGATGGGGCAGGGCATCGAGACGTCCTTCGCCCAGTTAATCGTCGATGTGTTTGGCGTGGAGATCGAGCGGATCAGGCTTGTTCACGGCGACACCGATCGTGGGTCTGGTTTTGGCAGCGCCGGTTCGCGGTCGCTGTTCACTGCCGGATCGGCGATCAACCACGCGTCGGAAACCGTGGTCGCGAACGGCCGCGACCTCGCCGCCGAGGTGCTGGAGGCCGCCGCGACGGATATTGAATACGCTGAAGGCATGTACCGGATTGCCGGCACCGATCGCGGCATCGGCCTGTTCGAACTCGCGGCCCGTCAGCCGGACAATCGTATCTACGTCGATTCAACCAGCAGTGTGAACGGACCGAGCTGGCCGAATGGCGCGCATATCGCCGAGGTCGAAGTCGATCCGGACACCGGCGCCGTGGATATCGTTTCCTACATGTCCGTCAATGATGTCGGCCGCGTGGTGAACCCGATGATCGTACGCGGCCAACTCGACGGCGGCGCCGTCCAGGGCATCGGTCAGGCGCTCGGCGAGCACATGCTGTATGATCGCGAGTCCGGCCAGGTGATGACCGCCAGCATGATGGATTACTTCATGCCGCGTGCCGACATCATCCGCGAATTCGTCCACGTCCTCGACCAGTCCATCCCCTGCCAAAACAATCCGCTCGGTGTCAAAGGCGTCGGCGAACTCGGAACGATCGGCGCCACCCCGGCGGTGGTCAACGCCGTCGCCGATGCGCTGGCGCGGGCCGGGCATGGGAACCGGGCGAGCACGATTCAAATGCCGCTGACGCCGGTGAAGGTGTGGGAGGCGCTGCGGTAGGCGGATAAGCGCCCGAACGGGTCCGGTATCGGGGACGCTGGTCCCCGATCCGTTATTCGACTATAACGTTGCGCCACCGTCGATGGCGACCTCGGCGCCGGTGATGTAGCCGCTTTCCTCGGACAGCAGGAACAGGACCAGGTTGGCAACTTCCTCGGCGGTGCCCTGGCGTTTCATCGGCACCGTTTCCAGGCGTTTGGCATTTTGTTCCGGGGTGCGGACCGCCAGCATTTCGGTGGCGATCGGGCCGGGGTGGATCGAATTCACCCGGATTTTTCGCCGCGCGAGATCGGCGGACGCCGATTTGGTCATGCCTCGGAGTGCCCATTTTGTGGCGCTGTAGGCGAAGGAACCCGGTGATCCCCGCAGGCCGGCAACGGACGAAATATTGACGATCGAGCCACCGCCTGATTTTTCCATCAGCGGAACGACCGCCTTCATGCCGAGGAAGCAACCAAACTGATTGATCCGCATGTGCTGTTCGAACAGGGCGCTGTCAGTCTCCATCAGCGATGCCGGGCGATAGATGCCGGCGTTGTTGACCAGTCCGTGCAGTCCGCCGAACGCTGCGGCGGCTTCGATGGCGTTGGCCCAGTCCTGCTCTTGGGTGACGTCCTGGCGGACGAAGACGGCGGCATCGCCCAGTTCGGCGGCGAGTTGCTTGCCTTGCGCTTCCAACACGTCGCCGATGACGACTTTGGCACCTTCGGCGACGAACAGGCGCGCTTCAGCCTCGCCCTGTCCGCGAGCGCCGCCACTGATCAGGATGATTTTGCCGGATAGACGGTTCATTGGTTTTCCCCCTTGGCTTTGGTGTCCGGCCGACCGTTGCATGCGCCGAGCCGCTCTGCCGAGTAGCATACGGTCCCGGGCCAGACCTAAAACCTCAACGACCCCATCGGACGCCACGCGATACAGCACAATGTGGCGAGGGCGGCCAACGCGTTCTGTTGGCGGGAGGAAATGGCGTGCCAAAGCGAGCGGATACGCCCGGACATTGGGCGGTAACAGATCTTCCCGGGTCGAGGGGCTGGACGGTTCGATCGCTCAACGCCGCGAACGCGGCCAGCATCAGGCGATACTATCGCCCGGAAGCGACGATTCCGAATTTGCGGGCGCCGTCCGTCAGTATGCGGTTGACCTGCCCATTGGCTTGGCCAACCAGACGATACGCCACCCGGGTCTTGTCAGCCGCCAAATTGGCCCGTGTCTGAGCCATCGTGCGCTCATAGAGCGCTTCGGCGTCAGCCTCGGTTTCGATGAGGATAAATCGGCCAGCTTCGGCGTCCGCGGTCCCGGCTTGCGCGATGGACCAAAGGTCCTGGTCCTCGTCCAGTTCCTCGGCATACAGACGGGCGGCTTCAATCAGGAAATCGCAGTCGGATCGGGCATGTCCGGCGGCGACTTGCCGGTCGATGGCGGATTTCAGATCGTCCGGAAGTGGAACCTGCACGATAACGTTCATCAGAAGCCTCCATACGCGGCAGACTCCGTTGACTGAGGACTGAACGCGACCTCAAACGAATTCAGCGTTTGGACGCTGTTGCAGGGGTCCGAATGTGCCTGGGGAAAGCCAATAGCCGCTACCACCAAATTGCAATTTGGGGATAACGACTATTGGCTTCCGGCGATGGTCCGCCACATACCCTGCTAAGCCTCAGGCCATCAGGCGCCATCGCCTAAATCCGAGTCGAAGTCACCGCATCGGCCAGCGCCCGGTGCGCTTGTTCCTGCTCCGCGACCGCATCATCAATGGCTTTGCGCAGTTGCTCGATCTTGGTTTCATCCGCATCCAACGCTTGGTGAGGCGCGAGCGCAGCGCATCGGTGGCGGCCACTGCGCCGAGGTTTTTGCGAATCCGTTCCTCATCCTCCAACACGTCATTCAAAAGTTTCCGCTGCCGGTCGGCCTCGGCCGACTTGCGCGCCTCGTCCATGCGCAGGTCCAGGATGTGGCGTAGAGCAGTCCGTCCCGCCGCATTTAGTTTGTCCGCCCCAATGATCGCTTGCAGCACAACATCGCTGCCGTTCATTAGCCCCACCGTTTGCCGCATCGGTAGATCGAGCGTTGCGGTGATCGTCCGCGTCTGCCCGGCCGCTAGCGGGAGTGCGATCCGGAATGCGGTCGCGGTCTGCTCGGCGACGGGCGTCTTGCCGTCATCCACGGTCAGCGTCTCGTCGGTCCCGATTTTCGGAATTTCCAGCAGCAGATCGCGTAATTCATGCTCCGGAGCGACGGCGGTGATCTGGAACACCTCCCGTTTAAGCTCGCTGTAGGTCAGGATGCCATCGGCGACGCTGAAAGATGTTATCGTATCCGGCCGAGCCGATTCCTTGGTCTCGATCGTCGTGCGCAGATCGCGGGCGAACGACAGCAGGCGCGTCTCGCCAGACGGCAGACCGCCCAGGCGGGCATCCCCCGCGAACCCGACGCCGCTCGCGCTCGCATCATACAGGGTCAAGACCCCGGCGGGCAGATCGTGTGGATCGTCGTTCTTGACGCGAATAGCGGTCAGCGGATTGGTCTGCCGGAACGGCACCAGGCCAATGCGAGAGGCCGGGACCTCGCGATCGATGATCGGAACGTTCGCCGAATGCCCGGCCGCGAGATTGACCGGCTGTACGAGGGTGAAGATCGCTTCCTCCGCCGTTTCCTCTGTCACGGCAGCTTCGGCGGGGGCAGCCATCGCGGGCGCGGAGTTGGCGACGGCCCGGTTGTCGGTCCCTAACCTTCCATTTAGTCGTAGTGTCGGAGCCGGCGGTGGGGGCGCCATCTGGCCGAATTCCTGCTTCTCCGTTTGTCGCGCGCGCGTATCTATATCTGGCAGCACATGACCGAGGATTTCGACCGGAACCTCCGGTCGCTGCACGAAATAACTGCGATACAGGGACTGCCGGAACGTTACCGGGTTGCCGTATTGCAAGGTAAGATTGATGTCCTTCCAGTCGCTGCCGGATTGATTTTCCAGCGTCGCCCAGCCCTGTAGGCGTGCAGGCGAGCCGCTATCGGCCGGTAGCACCAGGCGGTACGTTGCCTTCCAGAGTGGCGCACCGGCGACGTAGCCGACGGCGACATTGCGTTTGCCATGGCCCTTGACGCGAATCGTCAGGTGACGTGAGGTCTGGCTCGACTCGTTACGCAGCGACTGTAATGCGCGTTCGATCCTCGCTCGCAGGGCGGGATCGGTCACCTGGACCGAGTCGGCGTCTTCCATCACGAACTGGTGCATACCGTCGTCACCGAGCAGGGTGACGCGGGTTCGTTGTGTGGTCGCCTTGTCGGTGGTCTCGGTCACAGGTTCGGCGCGCAAGATACGTCCGGTGGTTGGCCGTGGGCCTTGAACGGTGACTTCAGTGCCACGGAGCGCGTTCAGATAGGAAACCGGATCGTTCAGCGCCTCCGGACCGAACGGTGCGTCGCCGAAAGCCTGCACGGTGTTGTCGCGCCCTGGTAACTCGACCGAGGCAACCCCGCCGGTGGAATCGAACACAGTCAGCGACATTAGGATGTCGTCCACCTGGCCGATCGGAACATCGAGGCCCAGGGTTGCGTCGCCGTCGGCATCGGCCGCGTACTCGAAATAGCCCACTCCACCCGAGGAAAGAATGACTCGCTTCAGACTGAGATCGGCGGCCGCGGCCTGCCCCCCCAGCCCGGCAAGCAGCAGCGCCGCGAACAGAAAACGTGTCATCGGGGAACTCCGGCCAAAGTTGCTAGACAGAAACTTTCTGGCTGGTTGGCCGGCGGCGTGAAAGGTTCCCGGGGGAATTTGTCGATTTGCCAGCCGCGAGCGGGTTCTAAGCGTAGGTATCGTGGACCGAACCAAATCAGTATGTCGGCGTTGTGAGCCTGATCGAGCGCGACGCTGATCGCACTGGTACATCTTGTTGCCCAACACCGGCTCCCACCCGCCGATATCCCAATCAACCAGGAACACTACCTCGCCCAATGCTTCTGAAGCAACAAAGCCGTCAGAAACACCGTCGCGCCATCGGTTTTCCGAACCTGGGCCCAATCGCTGAACGCATCTCGCGCCGATTGAACGTGATCCAACACTTCCGTCCGGAGCCAGGCTTTCGCAAGATCATAGTCTGCCTGATGCCGGGCTTCCTGAAGGTCAACAAACGCATTCAAGACCGTGACAAGACGAGGATCAAGCGGCTTCGTAAGGAGCGTTTGGGTGGCCTCGGGGATGTTCTTGTTGCCAGTCTGGCCACCACTCCACTTCATAAAGCCGGAGCAGACTTGCCGCATCTGTCCATGATCGAATGCCCGGCCGACTACACGCCTGATGCCCGCCGGACTCTTGGGTGACAGAAGCCCTGCCCCCTCCGCGGCCAACAAATGAAACAGAGCGTAATAGGCTGCGGACACGCCCCGCCGGAGACTTGCCTGCTTGGGTTTTCTTGGCTCTCGGGTTGCCAGGTGGGAAGCCTGCTCAAGCAGATCATGATGAAGAGTCAACTGCGGTCACCCGGTCTCCATCGCAATATAAGGCCACCGCTCGGTACCGGTGCGCCGAACCTCGGATTTCATCGCCTCACCGGCGCGCCGGATTTCGGCGATCCTCTCTCGGCTCGGACTCAGATCATCCTTCTCAACGATAAACACAATCCATACCGCGGGATCTCCGGCCGAGTCTTCGCCGAAGCGAAACTTTACCGTCCGAAAGCCGTCCGGTAATGGAAACCGCCGTCGCACAAGATCATGAAACAGGCGAGCGTCCTCTGGCGAGACATTGCCCTCTAAAGCCAGCTCATCAGATCCGGATTTTTGGTCGGATTGCATATCAGAGATATAGCCTCGTCCCACACCGTGAGGAAGCCCATTCGCTCAAACCCGAACCTGGGCCGTTGGATGGGTTCCTCGCTGCGGGCGCCGCATGATGGAGTTGATCGGAGGCCAATTCCGCAGTGAGGCGAGTTCCGGGACAGCGACGCCCCCTTCGCGGTGCGGTCAGATCTGCGGACGGGCTTTCTCTACCCGAACACCCGCTCAAAAATCCTATCCACCGACCGCATGTGCAGCGCCGGGTCCATCGCCGCGTCCAGATCCTCCGCCCGAACCAACCGAGCCACATCCGGATCGGCTTCCAGGTTCACCCGGAACGACCGCCCCTCCGGCGTGCCCAACCGGGTCCACGTCGCCATCGCGCAGCTTTGCACGATCCGATATGCGTCCTCGCGCGAAATCCCCGCCTTGGTCAGCGTCAGCAGCACCTCGCCCGAGTGCACCACGCCGCCCAGGCTCTCCAAATTCGCCAGCATCCGCTCGGGATAGATCAGCAGCTTATCCATCATCCCCGCCAGCCGCATCAGCGCGAAGTCCAGCGTCACCGTCGCATCCGGGGCGATACCGCGCTCCACGGAACTGTGGCTGATGTCCCGCTCGTGCCACAGCGTCACGTTTTCCAGCGCCGGCACCACGGCCGCCCGCACCAGCCGAGCCAAACCGCACAGGTTCTCGCTCAGCACCGGGTTCCGCTTGTGGGGCATCGCGGAGGAGCCCTTCTGGCCGGGGTGGAAGAACTCTTCCGCCTCCCGCACCTCGGACCGTTGCAGGTGCCGCACTTCGGTGGCCAGCCGTTCGATCCCGCTGGCGATGACAGCCAGCGTGCAGAAGAACGCGGCGTGACGGTCGCGCGGGATGACCTGGGTGGAGACCGGCTCCGCGCTCAGCCCCAACTTCTCAGCGACGTATTCTTCGACCGAGGGGTCCAGATGCGCGAACGTGCCGACCGCGCCGCTGATGCAGCAGACCGCGACTTCCGCCCGCGCCGCGACCAGGCGTTCGCGGTTACGGGCGAACTCCGCGTAATGCCCGGCCAGCTTCAGCCCGAACGTCGTCGGTTCGGCGTGGATGCCGTGGCTGCGGCCGATGGTCACGGTGTATTTGTGCTCGATCGCGCGGGTCTTCAGCGCCGCCATGACGGCGTCGATGTCGGCCAGCAGCAGGTCGGCGGCCTGGGTCAGTTGCACCGACAGCGTGGTGTCCAGCACATCCGACGACGTCATCCCCTGATGAACGAAGCGGGAGTCGGGGCCGACCGCCTCGGCCAGCCAGGTCAGGAAGGCGATCACATCGTGACGGGTTGTGCGTTCGATCTCGTCGATGCGCTCCACATCCGCGGCGTTCATGGCGGCCAGCTTGGGGGCGCCTTTCTCGCGAATCGTGCGCGCGGCTTCCTCGGGAATGGCGCCGATGCGGGCCATGCCTTCGGCGGCGAGGGCTTCGACCTCGAACCAAATGCGGTAGCGGTTCTCGGGCGCCCAGATGGCGGCCATTTCGGGTCGTGAGTAACGAGGGATCATCGCTGTCTTGTCCGATGGCAGGGAAAGGGCCAGCTAGACCCGTGTAAGGCGGATGACAAGCATGGATTGGACGCAGGACCTGGTGACGTTGGCCCAGGTGGTAATGATCGACGTGGCCTTGGCGGGCGACAACGCCGTCGTGGTCGGCATGGCGGTGTCCGGGTTGCCGGCTCGGCAGAAGCGCCCGGCGATCCTGCTGGGCATCGGCGGGGCGACGGTGATCCGCATCGCTATGGGTGCGGTGGCGCTGCAATTACTGGCCATCATCGGGCTGTTGCTGGCCGGCGGCATTCTGTTGCTGTGGGTCTGCTGGAAGATGTTTCGCGAATTGCGCCGGCCTCACCACGCCGTATCCGCGGGGGCAGGGACCAAGACCCTGCGCCAGGCGATGCTGCAGATCGTCCTGGCCGACGTCTCCATGAGTCTGGACAACGTGCTGGCCGTCGCCGGCGCCGCGCATGACCAGTTTTGGGTGTTAACCGCCGGCTTGATACTGTCCGTCGGGTTGATGGGTCTGGCCGCCGGCCTGATCGCCCGGCTGCTGGAGCGGCACCGCTGGATCGCCTGGATCGGCCTGCTGATCGTGCTGTATGTCTCTCTTAATATGATCTGGCATGGCTGGCACGAGGTCGCCGGCGTGATCTGACACCGGCCAGTGCGCTGCAATGCGAATAGAACCGAGGCGTGCTATCGCTGCCGGGTCCAGCGGTGTCTCGGGCAGGTCCGGACGCGATGCGGGAGGCAAACCGATTTTGGTCGCGCGTTCAAGCCAGTAGCCCGGGAACAGCCTTGACAAGAATACGTTTGAACTCTGCCCACAATGGAAGCACATCATCATTCGGCGCGAGATGCCGGGCCAAAGCCCCATGCCCCAGATTCGGATCAAGGTCGAACTTGATGTGCTGAACCAGGAAATGCTCAAACGCCTTCAACGTGGCACCATGCCACTGCGTTGATGTCAATATTGCATTAAACACTCTTTCGAGGCCGCGATCCTCGTAACTGGCGATACTCCGCGCTCGGATCGCGAGGTCCATCTGACGGATGTTGGCTAAATAGACTCGGCCAATTTCGTCCACCGCCGGTCTCCGGCTGCTGTCGATCGGCAATAATTCCAGTGATCGCCGAATGAATTCGTCGTGATCAAGCCGTTCTTCGGCATGCGCCACGCCCGGCCATGGAGACAGATTCGCTGTGTCGCATTCACCCGCTTCGAGTTCGATCAGCTTTTCATCGTCGGGATGGAGGTCGCGCGCGATTTGAAGGTTTTCGCGGAATTGAATGGAGAAGTAGTAGTATATCGTCGCTACGTCGGTGAGTTCCTCTGACGTCAGATCCCTCCAGTTCAGCTCGCATATCGAATCAACGACCTGCTCGTATTGGAATGTTTCACCGAGTTTCAAAGTCATCCCCTTTTTCCAGATCGGGCCGGAGTTCGGATGTAGTCCGAAGGTCTCAACCTAAGATCGACGGCGGTCTGTTGGCAAACTGAATCCGTTCACGATTGCTTTTCCGAATTGAGCGCGCAGGCAAATTTTATTGTGCGTGCATCCATCGTCTTCACAAGAAACGGAGCAAGCCGCCCGGTCCCCCTTGGATTACAGCGTTCAAGCGCACTCTCCGATGGCACGCGGCTGCTGATGACATCGCCCAAAGGTGACTGCCGTACGGTCGCGTGGTTTTGTGTTGCGGCGCTGCTTCTCGAACGCGTTAAATCCGATGGCGTTACGGGCTGACCATCGTCAACAAGGCGGTCACAATCAGGCATGGCAACGGGCTGACGCGGCAGCAGGCGCCTTGATGACCATGGGGTTTTCTCGGCTGCACGCACGAAATGCCGGATCGATAATTGCATAGGATGCTGTAGATGCGTAGCGAAACGATTGCAATTCACGGCGGCTACGATGTCGATCCCACGACGCGTGCAGTGGCCGTGCCGATCTACCAAACGGTTGCGTATGCGTTCGACAGTGCCGAACACGGCGCCGCGCTCTTCAACCTGGAGCAAGAGGGCCACCGATACAGCCGCATCAGCAATCCGACCACAGCCGTACTTGAAAAGCGGGTGGCTGCGCTTGAGGGCGGCATCGACGCGCTCTGTGTCAGTTCCGGACAAGCCGCACTGAACTATTCGGTGCTCGGGTTAACTGAAAACGGCTCGAATATCGTATCTGTTCCGAAACTATATGGCACGAATCATACGCTCTTTGCCCATGTTTTGCCAAAGCTTGGAATCGACGTGCGGTTCGCGGCCAGCGATCGGCCGTCGGCCATCGAGCGAATGATCGATGATCGCACCCAAGCCGTGTTCTGCGAAAGCGTCGGCAATCCGGCAGGTAACATATGCGATATCGAGGCGCTTGCCGCTGTCGCGCACAAGCACGGGGTACCCTTGCTGGTTGACAACACCGTCGCCACGCCAATGTTGCTGCGCCCGATCGATTACGGGGCGGATATCGTCGTGCATTCCCTCACGAAATTCCTCGGCGGCCACGGAACCACCATGGGTGGGATCATCGTTGACAGTGGTAATTTTCCCTGGGAACGGCATGCCACACGCTTTCCAATGTTTAGCGAACCCGATGCTTCGTACCATAACATGGTCTACAATCATCATTTCGGTCGCGCCGCTTACATCGCCCGCTGCCGTAGCGTCTTTCAACGCACCATGGGTGCTGTGTTGTCCCCGCTCAGTGCGTTCCTACTACTCCAGGGGATCGAGACGGTCGGCGTGCGCATCGACCGGCATGTTGACAACGCCAGGCGCGTGGCTGAATTCCTGCGCGACGACCAGCGGGTAGATTGGGTCAACTACGCCGGGTTCGCTGACAATCCATACCACACGCTGGCGCAAAAATATCTCGGTGGCCGCGCCTGTTCGATCATGACGTTCGGGATACGCGGCGGATTCGATGGTGGAACGGCGTTTTACAACGCGCTCGGTTTGATCAAACGGTTGGTGAACCTCGGCGATGCGAAATCGCTGGCCTGTCATCCGGCTTCCACGACGCACCGGCAGATGTCGCTCGAAGAGCAGCGCAACGCCGGGGTGACACCGGAAACGATCCGCCTCAGCATTGGAATCGAGCACATCGATGACATCGTTTCTGATCTGGATCAAGCGCTTGATGCGGCCCTGAGCCAGGTCACGTCGGGTCCGACTGATCGGGATCGCCATCCGGCCAAGGAAAGTTAAGGCAATGGGGAAAGCCATCGGTTCGGAGCAAGCGAATCGCGTTGAACCGGACGCGGAGGACGCTATTGTCATTGGCTTTGTGAACAATATGCCGGATGCCGCGTTGCGCACGACAGAGCGGCAATTCCGGGATTTGCTTTTGGCGGGGCCGTTCGGCAATCGCGTTTCCATCCGATGGTTCTGCTTACCTGACGTTCCGCGGGCGGATATTATTCAACCGTATCTTCACCAGCACTATGAGACGATCGACAATCTTTGGACGAGCGATCTCGATGGTCTTATCGTAACCGGGGCGGAGCCACGCGCGCCGGGCCTGAAGCAAGAGCCCTATTGGAACACACTTGCCCGATTAATCGATTGGGCCGAAGACCACACCGTTTCGACGGTGTGGTCCTGTCTGGCGGCACACGCTGCTGTGCTTCATCTGGACGGCATCGACCGCAGCCCGCTGGATGAAAAGCTCTCCGGGGTGTTCGACTGTCAGAAGGTGGCTGACCACCCTTTGGTGTCGGGCATGCCGGCGACGTGGCGCATTCCCCATTCGCGATACAACGGATTGCCTGCCAAAGCCCTTGAGGCAATGGGCTATCAGATAATCTCCACATCTAAAGATGCTGGCGCGGACCTTTTCGTCAAGCAGCGATCCAGCCTGTTCATCTTCGCCCAGGGACACCCGGAATACGACCCTGACGCGTTATTCCGCGAATACCGCCGCGACATCACGCGGTTCCTTTCCGGTGAAAGGAATGATTTTCCTGAAGCGCCAAGGTTCTACTTCGATCACAAGACGGCTGCCGCATTGGAAGCGTTTCGGTTGCGTGCGCTTGAACGACGCAATACGGATATTCTTGTGGAACTTCCAGTCGGGATCGCGGAGGTCATGCTGACGCATCCCTGGCGGGAACCGGCGAGAGGCATCTACGCGAACTGGGTTGCCTATCTGGCAGCGCAAAAATCTCAATATGCGGGCGGCGCGAGGCATCACCATCTGTCCGCCGACCAGATGAGCAGATCGCTCGCCAGCGATCTTCGGCATGCTCACCACGATTTCACACGCGGCCTGTAACGTGGACAATCCGGCGTCGCCGCTTTTTCTCAGTGACCACGATCGTCGGGATTGGGACGACTATCTAACCCGCGCGTTGGCCGCCGCCCATCAACGCGTCGCCGCTGGCCCGGTCACGCCACGACTGGACCTCGCGGCCTTTCGCGATGAGCTTGCGGCTTTCGATTTCCAGGCACCGCGCCAGGCCGAACACCTCCTGTCCTGGACGATCGCACAGATGGAGCATGGCATCGTTCATGTCACCCATCCTCGTTATTTCGGACTGTTTAATCCCGCACCGACAACGCCGGCCCAATGGGCGGATCGAATCGCAAGCGCATTCAATCCGCAGCTTGCGACCTGGACTACGTCCCCGGCGGCGGTCGAGATAGAGGCACATGTGATTCGTTCGGTTATCCGGCGTGCCGGGCTTCCGGTCGGGGCAGCGGGTCATTTTACCACCGGCGGAGCCGAGGCCAACTATACGGCGCTCATCTGCGCCCTGACGCGCGCGGACCCCGGGTTCGCGGTGGATGGGGTCCGATCATTTCCGGGTCGCCCGGTGTTTTACATCTCAAAAGAGAGTCATCTCGCGTGGCTCAAGATCGCGCATCAGGCGGGTATCGGCCGGTCGGCGGCCAGACTGATCGCCACGGATGGGTCAGGCCGGATGGATACCAACGCCTTGGCCGCTGCCATAGCGAATGACCGGGCATCGGGGTGCATCCCTGTCATGGTCGTTGCGACGGCGGGCACGACCAATGCCGGTATGATAGATCCGCTCTCAGAATGTGCTGAACTGGCCCGGATCGAGGGCGCATGGTTCCACGTCGATGCCGCGTGGGGTGGAGCAGTCATCGCGTCCGGCAGGCATCGGCAGGTGCTGACCGGGATCGAACAAGCCGATTCCGTTACGATCGATGCGCACAAATGGTTTGCAACCACCATGGGCTGCGGCATGGTCCTGACGGCGCATCCCGCCGTCCTGTCATCGGCATTCGCTGTTTCCACGGGCTATATGCCCTCAAACGATCGTGAGCGCGATCCGTATGTCCTATCGCTCCAATGGTCGCGGCGTTTCCTTGGATTGCGCTTATTCTTGTCGCTGGCGCTGGGCGGGTGGGATGCCTATGGGGACCACGTCGAGCATGCGATTGATCTGGCGGAACGCCTCAGCGCCGCCCTCGCGGCGCGAGGCTGGCGGACGGTCAACCGGTCTTCTCTTGCCGTACTGTGTATCGAGCCACCGCCGAACTCTGCCGACGTCCGATCAATCGTTAACAAGGTCCTGGCCTCCGGGCGCGGTTGGGTTTCGGTGGCCACGTTTGAAGGGCGGGACGTCATTCGCGCCTGTATAACGCACGGCGAAACAACGGTACAGGATATCGAGACGCTTGTGGATGTTCTCGCGGAGGCGGAATGAGCCTCGCCTGGTGAGCTTGCGGGTGCGTCAGTTGGACAATCCAGTCATTGAGGTAAAAATGTCAACCAGATCTATTATAATTGAAGAAATGGTAAGAATTGCCCAACAACAGAAAAAAACACTGTCGCCGTTGACAGACGAGCTTCCTCTGCTCAACTCAGGGCTGGATTCGCTTTGTATCGCGGTGCTGGTCGCGTCTTTGGATGACAGCCTGGGTATCGATCCGTTTGATCGTGACGGCGACGTTCCATTTCCTGTGACAATTGGCGATTTTGTTTCGCTCTATGAAAACGCGGCGGCCTGAACGCGCTCAGCGAAAAATCCACCAACAACGCCGGCAGTATCGCCGACGGGCAGGTCAAAGGCGGCGCCTACCGTCACCGATCTCCTGCACCAGCGATGCGTCGCAAGCCACGAAGCGGTTGCCTCCCCGGTCGTTGAACCAAACCGGGTCGGTTGAATCGGCGTAGCCCTGTTGCGCAAATTTGCCCTTCGTCAGCTTGAAGGTTCCGGTGACGTCCAGGCTCGCGCCGCGGCGAACGAACAACGGATGCGCGTAGGCGGGCAGATGCGCCGCCAAATGAGCACTTAGTTCCGTAAAATCGAAGCGGTGATCGGTTGTGATCGCGGCCATGCCGGCTCGGCCTTCATTCCCCGGCACCGTCACGCCATAAACGATCGCATCGGTCACACCCGGGCACGTGCGAAGCACCTCGGCAACCTGGGTGGTTGATACGTTTTCGCCCCGCCAGCGGAAAGTGTCGCCGATACGGTCAACGAAGTAGAAAAATCCTGCCGCGTCTTTCCGCATGAGATCGCCGGTGCGGAACCACCGGTCACCTTCGACGAAGACGTTGCGCAGCATCTTGCGTTCCGATGCCGCCCGATCCGTGTAGCCGTCGAAGCGTCGAGCGGACACATCGGAAGCTTGCGGAAGCTGTCCGATTGCCTCGCCCGCTTCGTCGACGCCGCAGGCGATGCAGAGCCCGGCCGCATCCCGTAGCGGGGTTGATGTTTCTGGATCGCATTTTATGAGCGCCACCGGGAAACGATGCGCCAGGAATGGAGGTATGCGGCCAATGGCGCCGGGCTTACCCTCACAATTGTATAGCGAGACGATGCCTTCCGTGGCCGCGTAGAATTCCAGGATTCGCGGGATTGCAAAGCGCGGCTGGAAATCGTTCCAGACATCGCCCTGTAGCCCGTTGCCGCAGGCCAGCCGCAGCCGATGCTGCCGCTCCCGCGCGTGCGGCGGAGTCAGGGTGAGGTAGCGGCAAAGCTCACCGATATACTGAAAGATCGTGCATTCGGAGTCCGCGACATCATCCCAGAAACGGTTGGCGGAGAATCGTTGACGGATCACCACCGAACCGCCTCTGACCAGCATGGCGCCGATGGCGACGATTCCTCCGGTGCTGTGGTACATCGGCAGACAATTGTAGAGGCGGTCGGTTGATTGGACATCCATCATGCCAGCGAACCAAAGGCTCCATTCCAGCACACGTCCGTGGGTGACGTTGGCCGCCTTCGGCAGGCCTGTGGTGCCGGAGGTGTAGATCAACAACGCCCGGTCGGCCGCCGCGGGTTCCCGGCATTCGGCGGCATTGAGCCGTTCCGTGCTCAGCGTCGCGATCTCTGGCTCAATCCGGGACCATGGGCTTGGCGCGGGTGCGCCATGTATCCAGACGCGCAGGCCCGGAGGAAGCCGATCCGCCACCGCCGCCACGGCGGAGAGCAGGGCGCTCCCCACGATCAGGTGAGTCGCACCGGCGGCCTGGATACTGTGCAGCAACGCCTCGGCGACCATATTGGTGTTGATCAATGCCACGGCGCAGCCGGTGCGCGTCACACCCAACCAGATCGCGACATAATCTGGACGGTTGGGCATCAGCAGGCAGACCACATCGCCTTTGCCGAGACCGTGCGCGATTGTCCACCTTGCGTATCGGTTCGACCGAGCCGCGAGTTCGCGATAGCTGAAATGTTCCGCCTCGCCCGACAGCGCGGGGCGATCGGCATAAGTGTCCGCGAGCGCATCCAGTCGGGCGGCGAGCATGGCCGGACGGGTGTCCGGCGCCACGCGAGTGTATTCAAGAGCGCGAATCCAGGCCTGCAACGCCGTGCTTCGTGCCGTTTGATCGGGCGCGGGCGAGTTGTTTTGCATCACTACAGGTTCACTATTATTTCAACAAGAGGATGGTTTGTTCAGGAATAATCCTCAAAAGCGTAAGGGAAGAGGAATCACATTTGGAATTGCAGCGCCATGTCCGCACACTTTGCCGGCAGCGGTTCTCATTTTGAACTGGTGTTCCAGGGACGGCCGAAAACGGAAGTATCGGTCGATTTATCGCTGCATCTGCATGATCCGGTCCATCGGCATCATGTTCTGATTCAGATGCGCCATGATCCATAGCGAACCACCGATCAACAGAATCACGATCAGCACGCCGAACGCCAGCGCCATAACGTTGTTGACGTTATCCGGCCCCGTCGTGATGTGGAGGAAGAACACCAGATGCACGCCCATCTGCGCGATTGCCAACACAGCCAGCGCGACGGGAATGCTCGGTTGCCAAACCAGAGTCGTTTGGGCGACGAAGAACGACACGCCGGTCAGCAGGATGGCCAGGCCCAGCCCAACCACATAGCCGGCAATGCCTTCGGTTCCTTCGTCACCGGGTGCGAGGTCGGGATCTTCAGCGGGGCTCATTGTCCGGCTCCCATCAGGTAAACCACGGTGAACACGCCAATCCAAACGATATCCAGGGCATGCCAGAACAGGCTGAAGCACAAGACGCGCCGAAGAATGTCCGGCCGGTACCCTTTGGCGAAAACCTGAGCCATCATTGTCAGCAACCACAGCAATCCGGCCGAAACGTGCAGTCCATGACAGCCCACCAGGGTGAAAAACGCTGACAGGAACGCGCTGCGGCTCGGTCCGGCCCCGCGCGCGACCATGCCGGCGAATTCCCGAACCTCGATGCTGAGAAATCCAAGTCCCAACAGGAAGGTGACAGTCATTGCGCCATAAAACAAAAGATCGCGCCGCGTCTGCGCCCCGATGCTGGCAAGCCCACATGTAAAACTGGACAGCAACAGACAGCCTGTCTCGATCGCTACGCTGTCCAGGTTGAACAGATCACGCCCGGTCGGGCCCCCCGCGGTCGCCCTGGCCAGCACCGCATAGGTGGCGAAAAAGGCCGAGAACATGATGATGTCGCTGAGCAGGAAAATCCAAAATCCGTAGCCGGTGACGATGCGCTTCGATAACAGCTCGCTCATCTGGTGCGAATCGGCCGTGGCCGGAGCGCCGTTCATCGAACCGGCCGTAGGTTCGCCAGCGCCAGTTCCCTTGAACGGCGGTTGGCGCGGGCGATGCGGGCGATCTTGGAGGCGGGGATGATGTAGTCCGGAACATCCCGCCACGCGAAGACGACGAAGGTGGCGAACGCGCCCACCGCCGCCACGGCGACCATCCACCAGATGTGCCAGATCAGCGCGAAACCCATGAAGGTGGCAAAGAAGGCGCAGATGAAACCGGTGGGGCTGTTCCGGGGCATCTCGATGGCGGCGTAGGCTGGTTCCTCACTTAATGCGGCGTGGGCGATAGCGCGCTGTTTGATGGCCCAGTAGGCATCCCCGCCCTCGACATGCGGCAGCACGGGAAAATTAAACGCAGGGGGAGGAGACGGCGTCGCCCACTCCAGCGAGCGGCCGTTCCAGGGATCGCCGGTGGTGTCGCGCAGTTCCACACGGTCGCGAATACTGACGACAAGTTGCACCACCTGCAGAACAATGCCGGCCAGGATCACCAGGGCGCCAGCAGCGGCCGCCAGCAGCCATGGGTGCCATTCGGGAACGTCGTAATGCTGCATACGCCGGGTCATGCCCTCCAGGCCCAACACGTACAGTGGCCCGAACGCAAGATAGAACCCAACCAGCCAGCACCAGAAGGCGGCGACACCCAGACCTTCATGGAGCCGGAAGCCGAACGCTTTGGGGAACCAATAGCTGTAGCCCGCGAAGCCCCCGAACAGCACGCCGCCGATGATCACGTTATGGAAATGAGCGACCAGAAACAGGCTGTTGTGCAGCACGAAATCGGCCGGCGGCACGGCCAAAAGCACACCCGTCATGCCACCGATGGCGAACGTCACCATGAAACCCAACGCCCAAAGCATGGGCGGAGCAAAAACGACCCTCCCGCCGTACATGGTAAAGAGCCAATTAAAGATCTTCACGCCGGTGGGTACGGCGATAATCATCGACATGATCCCGAAGATCGCATTGACGTCAGCACCCGCGCCCATGGTGAAGAAGTGGTGCAACCACACGGTGAACGACAGCAGGCAAATCGCCATTGTCGCCATCACCATTGACCGGTATCCGAACAGCGGTTTACCCGAAAATGTCGCAACCACCTCGGAGAACACGCCGAAGGCTGGCAGGATCAGGATGTAAACCTCCGGGTGGCCCCACGCCCAGATCAGGTTCATGAACATCATCACATTCCCGCCGGCTTCGTTGGTGAAAAAGTGAAAGCCGAGGTAGCGATCCAGCAGCAGCATCGCCAATGTGGCGGTCAGGATCGGGAAGGCGGCGACGATCAGCAAATTGGACGCCAACGCCGTCCAGCAGAACATCGGCATCCGCGTGTACGTCATACCGGGGGCGTGAACCTTCAGAATGGTCGTTACCAGATTGACGCCGGACACCAGGGTGCCAACGCCGGAAATCTCCAACGCCCACAGGTAGTAATCCGGACCCACCCCGGGCGAGTAAGTCAGTTCCGACAACGGCGGATAGGGCAGCCAACCGGTGCGGGCGAACTCGCCGACAACCAGCGAGATATTCACCAACAGGGCCCCGGTCGCGGTCAGCCAGAACCCCACCGAATTCAATGTGGGGAACGCAACATCGCGAATACCGAGCTGCAAAGGCACGACGAAATTCATCAAGCCGATCATAAACGGCATAGCTACGAAGAAGATCATCAGCGTGCCGTGCGCCGAGAAGATCTGATTGTAGTGTTCGGGCGGCAAATAGCCGGGGGACTGAAACGCCAGGGCTTGTTGTGATCGCATCATGATCGCGTCGGTAAAGCCGCGCAGCAGCATGATCAGAGCCAGGATCGTGTACATCTCACCGATCCGCTTATGATCGACGCTGGTGATCCATTCGTTCCACAGATAGGGCAGATGTCCCTTTACAATGACCCAGATCAGAACACAAACAATAACCGAACCAACCAAGGCCGCCGCCACCAACGGAATCGGCTGATCGAACGGAATGGCGCTCCAGGACAGTTTGCCCAACATGCGGTTGCTCCGTCGATGTTAATGTGCACTGCGGGGCGATACGTCCAGCGATGGTGTGCCGGTTTGCGGACCCGGTCCGGGAGGCAGTTCCTGCCGAACGATTTTCTGGAACAGCCCGGCTTCCGAGTCTTTGTAGGTGAATGGCTCGACCGCGATACTTTGAATCATCAGGTGGCGGTAGGTGCCGGTATCCAGCGCGCTGCCGGTGTTGCGCGTGGCGGCGACCCATGCCTGGAATTCATCCGCCGGCATCGCGTGGACCTCAAAGTGCATGTCGGAAAATCCGTCGCCACTGTAATGACTGGACAGGCCGTGGAAGCTGCCGGGTGCGCCGGCCTCCAGGTTCAACTGTGTCGCCATGCCGTTCATAGTATAGATCATGCTTCCGAGAGCAGGAACGAAGAACGCATTCATCACGCTAGCGGATGTCAGCGAGAAATGGACCGGCACGCCGGCGGGAATAACCAATTGGTTCACGCTCGCGACATGTTGGTCGGGATAGATGAACAACCATTTCCAGTCCATCGACACGCCCTGAACCTCCAGCGGCGACGATGGGGATGCCAGTGGTGTCGCCGGATCCAGGTCGTGCGAGCCGATCCAGGCCACCCCTCCGAGAAGCATGATTGTCAGGAGAGGAATGCCCCAGACAATCAATTCGATGCGCCCGGAATAGGCCCAGTCCGGCCAGTATCGCGCCCGCATATTCGACACGCGGAACCACCAGGCGAATCCGAGCGTCGCGGCAATTGTCGGCAGGACGATCGCGAGCATGATGGCCAGCGAATCGATGAGGATGGTTTTCTCGGATAATCCGACGAAGCCTTTCGGGTCGAGAATGGCCGCCTGACAGCCGGTCAGCATCAGCGGAAGGACGATGATCAGCCGCCCCGGTGGGCCGTGCCGACGGTCTGACGCGGCGCGCATCGTGAACTTCCCCCACTTTGCCGGTACAGCCATCATCCTGCCCTCCAGGTTGGCCTGATGGCTTCCCCAGAGCGACCTGTGGCCGCTTCGGTTCCAGACATTTGGTCATGCGCCGGATTTTGTGTCCAACGGGACGCGACCTTCCGCAACCGGTCGCACGCCTGATTGTTAAACGGGGTGCGCCCGACGCCATCCGCGATCTTAGCCGATTGACTCGGCCGGTTCGCTTCGCCACCCTCCAACCGGCAGGAAAAAACCAAAAACGAGGGGATCGGGGGCGTATGGCAGGCTGTGGCTGCATCGGCATTTCGTGCGACGCACGGATGAAAACGACGTGCGAAGCCCTTTCACCCGGCGCGGTGGGCAAGAGCGCGTGACCAACCTGCTTGAGGCCAAGGGCCTCCATGCGGCCTATGGCGAGACCAGGGTTCTCCACGGCATCGATTTCGCGGTGCGCCAGGGCGGCGTGACGGCCCTGCTGGGCGCCAATGGCGCCGGCAAGACCACCACTCTCCGCGCCATCTGCGGTCTGGTCCGGACCACCGGGACCATGACGCTGGACGGCAAACGAATCGATGCCATGGCCACCGAGGACATCGTGCGGCTCGGTGTCGCGCATGTCCCCGAAGGCCGCGGCACTTTCATGGAGCTGACGGTCGAGGAAAACATGCGCCTCGGCGCCTACACCCGCCCGGCGCGTGAGGCGACCGCCGATTTCGAGCACATGTTCGATTACTTCCCCCGCCTGAAGGAACGCTACAAACAGCAGGCTGGCACGCTGTCGGGTGGCGAACAGCAAATGTTGGCCATCGTCCGGGCGCTGTTGTTGCGTCCCCGCCTGTTGCTGCTGGATGAGCCGTCGTTCGGGCTTGCTCCGCTGATTGTGCAGGAGATTTTCCGCATCCTGGCGCGCATCCGGCAGGACGCCGGTGTCAGCATCCTTCTGGTGGAACAGAACGCCGCCATCGCGCTGGAATTCGCCGAGGACGCCTATCTGCTGGAAACCGGCCGCATCGTGATGGCCGGTTCGTCGGCTGACATCAGCAAGGACGAGGGCGTCCGCCGCTCGTACCTCGGTTACTAGCGCGATGACGCAGGTACGGATCACCTTTGCCCGTCATGGCCGGGCCTGGCGAGGCCAACCACGACTACCCTGGCAGCAGCACAGCAAGTCGTGGGTGGCCGGGCCAGGCCCGGCCATGACACGACGCAACCATTAGGGGCCACGATGCTCGCAGGTGTCATTCATCAGATCATGTCGGGCATTGCCACGGGCGGCATCTATGCGTCCGTCGCGCTGGCCCTGGTCATGATCTACCAGGCCACCCATCACGTGAACTTCGCGCAAGGGGAGATGGCGACCTTCTCCACCTATATCGCGCTGACCTTCATCAATGCCGGCTTCCCTTACTGGATCGCCTTCACGGCCGCCGTGGTCGTCTCGTTCGCCATTGGCGTGGCGATCGAGCGGGTGCTGATGCGTCCGCTGGCGAATGCGCCGATCCTGGCCTCGGTCGGAGTGTTCGTCGGCCTGCTGCTGATCGTCAACAGCCTCAGCGGCTGGTTCTTCGACTACACCATCAAGCAATTTCCGACGCCGTTCCCCGACCGTCCGATGCTGGGGGGCTACCTGTCCGGCCATGAACTGGGATCGACCGCCGTCACGCTGATCGTCCTGCTGAGCGTGTATCTGTTCTTCCGCCACACCCGCCTCGGGCTGGCGATGCGCGCGGCTGCGTTCAACGCGACGTCATCCCGTTTGGTTGGCGTGCGCGTTGGTTGGATGTTGGCGCTGGGCTGGGGCCTCGCGGCGGCGATCGGGGCGGTGGCCGGCTGTATGGTGGCGCCAATCGTGTTCCTCGATCCCAATATGATGTCCGGAATCTTGCTGTATGCCTTCGCCGGAGCCCTGCTCGGCGGCATCGACAATCCGCTGGGCGCCGTGCTCGGTGGCTTCGCGGTCGGCATCATCGAAAACCTCGGCGGTGCCTATTTGGTCGGGACCGAGTTGAAACTGACCCTCGCACTGGCGATTATCGTGATGGTGCTGACGATTAAGCCCACCGGCCTGATGGGCCGCAAAGTGTACAGCCGGGTATGACCAACATGCGGACTCCGTGGCTGATTGCCGTTCTGGTGCTGTTGGCGGCCATCGTGCCGGTGGCCCGGTTCACCGACTACCATCTGTTCCAGCTTACGATGGTGGTGGTCTATGCCATCGCGATCCTGGGGCTCTCACTGCTAACCGGCTTCAACGGCCAGATTTCGCTCGGGCACGGCGCGTTCTACGCGATCGGCGCGTACACGACCGCGATTCTGATGACGACCTGGAACATGCCGTATTGGCTGACCCTGCCTGTGTCGGCGGTGGTGTGCGCCTGTGTTGGCTTCGTGCTGGGGCTGCCGGCGTTGCGATTGGGCGGTCTGTATCTGGCGCTGACGACGTTCGCCCTGGCCGTCGCGATCCCGCAGATCCTGAAATACAAGGCGTTCGAGGAGTGGACCGGTGGCGTGCAGGGGTTGGTGATCGACAAGCCGGACGCGCCGTTCGGGTTGCCGTTGTCGCCCGATCAGTGGCTGTATCTGTTCACTGTCGCCATCGCGGTCGTGCTCTATATCGTCGCCTGGAACATTGTGCGTGGCCGCATGGGACGCGCCATGATGGCGATCCGCGACCACGCCATGGCGGCCGAGGCGATGGGCATCAACCTGCCGATCGTCAAGACCCGAGCCTTCGCGTTGAGCGCGATGTACACGGGTCTGGCCGGTTCGCTCGGCGCCATCGCGGTGCAGTTCGTGGCGCCGGATAGTTTCCAGGTTTTCGTCTCGATCTTCCTGTTCGTCGGGCTGGTGGTCGGCGGCGCCTCATCCATCGGCGGCACGTTGATCGGCGCCGCGTTTATCGAATTCATTCCCAATCTCGCCGACAAGGTGTCGAAGGCGGCACCGAGTGCGGTCTATGGGGTGATCCTGATCGCGGTGATGTTCCTGATGCCGGCCGGGGCAGGGGGATTTCTCCACGCCATGTGGCGCAAGCTGTTTCGGGCGCGCTCAGGGCAGGACGGGGTTCCCGGCCCGGTCGAGGCTGTGTCGTATGAATCCGATCCCGGACTGACCGTGCCGGCCACTGCGCTGAAGCCACGGTCGCCGGAGACTGTCAGCCGAAACGATTGAAGCGGCGGCGAGCCTTACCCTGGAGCATTTTCAGCCTGACCTGGATCGCAATGGTCTCCCTGACAATCATGGGTCGCGTGTCCGGGCCACCTTTGTCCTGACAGAGCCCGCGACAGGTGGCCCGGACGAGCCGCCCCCAATCGATGGGGACCCGTAAGAACAAGCGGAGAGCCTGCCATGGCTTTGGAACTACGACCCAATTGCGAGTTCTGTGACCGGGATCTACCCCCCGCGTCATTACTGGCGCGCATTTGCTCCTACGAATGCACGTTCTGTGTGGAGTGCGTGGAGAGCGAGCTGCACAATGTCTGCCCGAACTGCGGCGGCGGCTTCGCGCCGCGGCCCATTCGTCCGGTAATCGAATGGCGGCCAGGGCTTTCCGTTGAGAAACGTCCTCCATCCACGAACCGGCGCTACTTGTCCTTTACGCCGGCGGAGATCGCCGCGCATTCAAGGCGGATCAAGGATATCCCGCCGGAAGACCGATAGGACCCCGTCAGACCGGCAAGCCGAACTGGACCAGCAATTCCCCCGTGACCGCACCCAGCACCACCACGAGCCACGGCGGCATGGCCCACAACACCAGCAACAGGAAAGCCACCAACCCCAGCCCGAAATCGGTCGCGGTATGGACCGCCCCGGTCCAGATCGGGGTGAACAAGGCCGCCAACAGCACGCCGACTACGGCCGCGTTCACGCCCCGCAGGGCCGCCCGCACGCCGGGCCGGTGCCGCAGCGTGTCCCAGAACGGCAGCAAACCGCCCACCAGCAGGAACGACGACGCGAAGATCGACACCGTCGCCACGACCGCGCCGATCCATCCGTTCGGGCCGGGGGTCTCCACCGCGCCCAGGAAGGCCGCGAACGTAAAGATTGGTCCCGGCATGGCCTGGGTCGCGCCATAACCGGCCAGGAACAGGTTGGGATCGACCCATCCCGGCTCCACCACGGTCGCCTGGAGCAACGGCAGCACGACATGCCCGCCGCCAAACACCAATGAGCCCGCTCGGTAGAACGCATCGACCAGCGCGACAAAATGTCCCCCGGTCAGGTCCGTCAGAACGGGCAATCCGGCCAGCAACGCAAAGAATGTCACAAGCAGCCCGACGGCAACCCCGGCTGGAATGGTAATACCCATGCTCACCGGCTTGTCGGCACCTTGTGGTTCGGACGGCAGCGCCGTCACGCCAACCAGAGCGCCCAGCAGGATGGCCGCGATCTGACCGAACGATGAAGGCACCGCCAGACACACCAGACACGCCGTGACCGCAACACTGGCCCGGGCGCGATCGGGCGCGAGGCTGCGGGCCATGCCCCATACCGCTTGCGCGACCACCGCCACGGCGACCAGCTTCAAACCGCGCAACCACCCGGCCTGCGACAGATCGCCGATCGCCCCGACCCCGTAGGCAAACACCGTCATCGCCACCGCCGAGGGCAACGTAAACCCGGCCCACGCCGCCAACATTCCTAACGGTCCGCCCCGGATCAGGCCGATCGCCATCCCGGTTTGCGACGAGGCCGGTCCCGGCATGAACTGGCACAGTGCGACGAGGTCGGCGAACGTCGCCTCGGTCACCCAGCGGCGTTTGGCCACAAGCTCAGCCCGGTAGTACCCGATATGCGCTACGGGACCGCCGAAGCTGGTGCAGCCCAGGCGGAGGAAGACCAGGAAGATTTCCAGCAGGCCACGGGGTAGGCTGGTTCGCTTCGGCACTGGGTTCCCCGATCTTCATAGCCCGATCAGTAATGGCCCGATCGGCCTGGCCCATTCCGTCACGGCCCATTCTGTCATGGCCCGGCTTTGTCCGGGCCACCTATCCCCGCTCCTGCCGCCACAGGTGGCCCGGACAAGCCGGGCCAGGACGATGGGGAAGCGCTGTTCGCCCGACGCAGTTATGTCCAGGCGTGGCGTTACCCGTTCGACGTCGCCAGGTAGTTCATCGCCGCCTGCACGCCGCCTTCGTTGTGCGGGATGCCGGCCGCACGCAGACCCATCTCAACCCCGGTCAGCGTTCCGGTGAATGACAGCACGCCCAGATCGCCCATGTGGCCGATCCGAAACACCTTGTCCTCCATGCGTCCAAGCCCGTTGCCCAGCGCCATGTTGAACTTCTCCAGGATCACGGCGCGCAGCTTGTCGGCGCTGTGGCCTTCCGGCACCCGAATCGCGGTCACACCCGGCGCATACGCGTTCGGGTCCTGGCACTGTAGCTCCAATCCCCATGCCGCGACGGCCAAGCGAGTCGCCTGAGCATACCGTGCGTGGCGGGCGAATGTGGTGGCCAGGCCTTCCTCGGCCAGCATGTCGAGCGCCTCATTCAGTGCGTACAGCAGGTTCATCGCCGGGGTGTACGGAAAGAAGCCGGTCTTGTTCGAGGCAACCAGCGGCTCCCAATCCCAATAGCTGCGACGGCCGCCGCCAGCCCGAGCAACGGCCAGAGCCTTATCGCTGATGGCGGTGAAGGACAGGCCGGGGGGAACCATCAAGCCCTTCTGCGACCCGGCGATCGTCACATCGACGCCCCAGTCGTCATGCTTGTAGTCGGCACATCCAAGCGACGAAATCGCATCGACCATCAGCAGGGCAGGGTGCTTCGCGGCGTTCATCGCGTCCCGCACGGCCGCGATGTCCGTCATGCAGGCGGTCGAGGTTTCGCATTGTACCGCGCACACAGCTTTGATCTTGTGTTCGGTGTCTTGCTCCAGCGCCAATTGGATCGCGGCGGCATCGGCACCACGGCGCCAATCGGTTTCCAACGCCACGACGTCCAGCCCGAATCGCGTCGCCATCTGCTCCCACAAATGGGAGAACTGGCCGGTGCGGCTGATCAGGATGCGGTCACCGGGGGCCAACGTATTGGTCAGCGCGGATTCCCACGCTCCGGTGCCGGAGGCCGGGAAAATCCCAATGGTCGCTGATGACGTTTGGAACACCATGCGCATCTTGCGCACGATTTCCAGGCCCAGGGCGCCAAATTCCGGACCCCGGTGGTTGATCGCGTGCCGGTTCATGGCGCGCAGGACTCGCTCGGGCAGATTGGTCGGCCCGGGAGTCTGAAGAAAGTGGCGGCCGGAAACAAAGTTTGACATTAGAAAACGTACCCTCCAAGGCGCGCGTAACAACCATGCCGCGCCTCATTTTGCAATAACGTTCGCGAATAGCGGGAATGCGCCGGGTGGCCGGAACCAGCCGGACCCGATATATCGTTGCCCTGGTTCAAAAGGACATTCATCATGGCTTCGCTGATTTTGACGGTTGTCGGGCCGGATCGCCCCGGTTTGGTCCGCGCGCTGTCCGAAGCCGTCGCCGCCCGCAATGGAAGCTGGCTGGACAGCCGTATGGCTCGGCTGGCAGGCCAGTTCGCTGGCATCGTGCTGGTGGAGGCGCCGGAGTCGCTGCTGGACGATCTTCAGGCGCTGGAAAGCCAGGGCCTGCGCGTTCAGGTCCAGATCGGCGCGGTGGAACCGCCGGCCGTCGCCTCGGAGCCGTTACTGGTGGTCGATGTGGTCGGCAACGATCGTCCGGGAATCGTGCGCGACATCACACAGGTTTTGGCGGCCAATGGCGTCAATATCGAGGAACTGACGACTGGCGCGTCCAGCGGGTCGTTCAGCGGCGGCACCCTGTTCCGCGCCACCGCCTACGTCCGCGCACCGAGCGAAGCGGCGGTTGAGGCAATGCGGGCGGGGCTGGAGCAGTTGGGGAATGAACTGATGGTGGATATTCAGGCGGCCCCGGAGGGGTAGGGGCCAGAGATTCAGAAAAAAGGCCTCGCGTTCACGATTGGTTAACCATTGCGTGCCAAACTCGTTTGGTCATGCCCACTGTAGCGCGTCTCTCCGGCGAAATTCGCGTGCTCTTGTATTACAAAGAGCATGGCGTGCCGCATTTTCATGTTCAGCACGCCGGGCTGGAAGCGTCGATCCGTATCGCCGACCTTTGTGTAATCGAAGGTTCAATTCGGCCGACGGATATGCTAATAGTGCGTCATTGGGCGCGGTTTCATCGAGATGCCTTGGCCCGTAACTGGATGTTGGCTCGCGCCGGACTGCCATTGGAAGAGATCCCGTTGTCATGACGTTGCATCGCATCGCTTCGATCGAACCGAGGTCCGGGTATCGCCTGCTGGTTCATTGGACCTCCGGCGACCAATCTGTCGCGGATTTTTCCGGCGACATTGGTAATGCTCCGGTATGGAAGGCGTTACGGGACGAACGCCTGTTCGCGCGGGCGCGGGTTACCGACCATGGAACGGCGATCGAGTGGCCGGTCCCTTCACGTCCGAATGGCGAACCCGCGATCGACGTTGATGCCGACGGCCTGTGGCACATGGCGGCCGAACAACAATCCGTTGTTGCCGCCGAATAATCGGCTTAACCGTAAGCCAATACCATATCGGTGTTCCCATCGGTCGGTCCGCTCGCCGATGCCGTCAATCAGCGACTGGCCAGGCTGGTGTCGGCGGGCAGCGTCGCTATGGAGCCCGTTTCTTCCCCGATAACCCGGCCACCGCGCGTGCATCCGGCTGGCAAACATTGCGCGCTAACCCCGCCATCTCCAGGAGGCGGATCGTCAGGTAGACCACGTCAACCTCCCACCAGCGATGGCCATGCCGGGCGGAGCGGGAATCCGCATGGTGGTTGTTATGCCAACCCTCGCCGTTGGAGATCAGCGCGACAATCCAGTTGTTACGGCTCTGCTCGCCGGTTTCGTAGTTGCGATAACCCCAAAGATGCGCCACCGAATTCACCGACCAGGTGATGTGCCAAACCACAACGGTGCGCACAAACACGCCCCAGATCAGCAGATCTGGCGCCAAATTGCAAACTATCCGACAGGTTGCCACCCGCCAGCAAAGCCGCCGCGAAGCCGCCCAGGAAAAACACCAGCCACGAGCCCAACAGGATCGCCGGGTATAGCGGCGTGCGCTCCATGTTTCGGTAGAACGGGTCGCGCAGGATGTCCTTAGCATAGCGGTCGTAGATCCCGAGGCGGACCAGATCGCGGTTCTCGGCCAGCATCCACCCGACATGGCCCCAGAAGAAGTTGACCAGCGGGCTGTGCGGATCGTCCTGCCGGTCGGAATGCTCATGGTGGCGGCGGTGCACCGCCACCCAGCGTGCCGGCGTGTCCTGCATGGAGCATACCGCCAGCACCGCGAACGCATGTTCCAGCCATTTCGGGCAGACCAGTCCGCGATGCGTCAACATCCGGTGATAGCAAAGATTAATTCCGAGGCTGCCGAAAACGTAAAGGCCGAGGACGGCAAGCACGACCCCGGTCCAACTGAAATACCACGGCAATAACGCGAGCAATGCCACCAGGTGATAGGCGCCGACGGTGATTGCGTATGGCCAGACGATCCGGCGCTTATCCACGGCTGCCGGCAAAGCCAGTCGCACCGGCACCGAGACTATGACAGCGCGTTGTGGGATGCTCACACGTTATCTTTCGAACGGTTGCCGAAAATCGCCACCCGGGTGCGGCGCACCCTGGCTGTCTCTGCGCTTTCGACCTCATCGCATGAAAAGTATTGTTCTGGCCAGCGCCCGTTAGGCAATGGGCGTCGCCACCACCGCCCGTCGGTAGGCCGGCCGGTGGCACAGCCGGTCGTACCAGGACCGCAGCGCGGGCATCTCCGGCCGGGTCAGTCCGAGGTAATCCATGTTGAACCAGCGATGCGCATGCACGCCCCATGGGATGTCGCACAGCGTAAATTCCGGCCCGGCGATGTAGCGGTGGCGCCTCAGGTTGGCGTCGATCATCTTCCACGCCCGGGTGGTGTCCTCGATCGCCGCGGCCACGGCGATCAGATCCCGCTTATCCGCCGGGGTGCGGACCAGACCCCAGAACACCTGGCTCATGGGCCGGTTGAACACCGTCTGCTGCGCGTCCATCCACCGGTCAATGTTGGCGCGGGCATGAAAATCTGTCGGCCAGAGTTTGATCGCGGAGGAATTCGATTGCGCCAGATAGCGAAGAATGGCGTTGCTCTCCCACAGCGTGAAGTCGTCTTCCTGGAGCGTCGGTACCAGCCCGGTCGGGTTCATCTTGCGGTACTCCGGCGTGTCGGTCTTGCCGAATGATCCGCCGACGTCGATCCGTTCGAACGGCAAACCCAGCTCGCCCAACAGCCAGAGCACTTTCATCACATTGCTTGAAGTTGGACGTCCCCAGACGATGCGCTGCATAGGTCTTTTCTCGGTAAACGGGTTTTTGTGTGCCTACCTTACCGGAATGCGAGGCAACTTGCATACCCCGGACAGGCAGGGCACACCGCAACCTATGCAGCGATTTCCACCCCGCACCCTTGCCATCCTGGCCGCCCTGGCGGCAGCCGCGGCGCTGGGCATCGCCTACGCGTCCGAAATCTGGGGCGAAATGGTGCCGTGCGCGTTGTGTCTGGTCGAGCGGTGGCCATACCGCATTGTCATCGCCCTCGGCCTGCTGGCCGCCATCGCCCCAAGCCGTCTTTTGGTGCCACTGCTGTTTTTAATCGTCGTCGCGCTGCTGGCCGATGCCGCCGTCGCCGCCGTGCATGTCGGGGTGGAGTTCCAATGGTGGCCCAGCCCGTTGCCGGAATGCGCCGCACCACACATCACCGGGTCGATCTCGGAACGTCTGGCCTCGATGCCCGCTCGCCCATCCAAGCCATGCGATGAGCCGACCTTCCTGATCCCCTTGCTGCCGTTGTCCATGGCGGCGATGAATATGCTGTTCGCGCTGGCCGTTGCCGCCGCGTTGGCCATGGGCATGTCCGGCCGGAAAGGGGCACGATGACCGGCAGCCATCCAATCGGCGGCGACCCGGCCGCACCCGCGCTCGTGGAGCGAATGATCCGGGTCGATCATGCCGGCGAATACGGTGCGACCCGAATCTACGCCGGGCAACTCGCGGTGCTCGGTCGAGGCCCTAAAGGCGACATTATCCGCCATATGCAGGCACAAGAGCAGCAGCATCTGCACACGTTCGATACATTGATCGCGGATCGCCGGGTGCGTCCGACCGCGTTGCTGCCGGTCTGGCATTTGGCCGGCTTCGCGTTGGGGGCGGTCACCGCCGCCATGGGGGAGCAAGCCGCCATGGCCTGCACCGTCGCGGTCGAGGAGGCCATCGACGACCATTATTCCGCTCAACTGGAAACGCTGGGAACCGCCGAACCGGCCCTTCGCGAAACGGTAGTGGCCTTCCGCGCCGAGGAACGCGAGCATCGCGGCGTCGGCCTGGAACACGGCGCGGAACAGGCGTTCGGCTATCGTCTGTTATCACGGGTCATCAAAGCGGGTTGCCGCACCGCGATTGCCATCAGCGAGCGCATTTAGCCTTTAGCGCAACGTGGGGCCTCGCAGGCCGGCCGGCAGCCAACACATCGATCACGTTCTGTCGCGATATCGCCACATTTTAGGCCGCGTTTCGACGTGATAGGATGATGAATATCCTGTTATGTCTTTTCAAACCACACGCTCATGCGCCGTTCATTCCTTCTAGGCTGCGTCGCCTGGGCGCTCCCCGCCCGCGCGCAACCAGTGATCGCCCCGGGGCTTCTCGACTATGCCGGCAGTGCCCTTGCCGGGCTTATCGACGACGCGCGTCAGCAGGCCATCGCCGACGGCGTCCGCAGCATTCCGGCGCCGGTTTACCGGTCACTGCTGGGCTATTTTCCGGCGGCGCTATTGCAACGGTGCCGCTTCGCGACTGGCAGTTCCCGAGCGTTGACGCTGCCAGCCCTGGCGTTTTCCTATGGTGATGCGACGGCCATAACCCTCGGCGATGTGGTGCTGTTCAAGGCCGAGACGGTGGCGCAATCGGACCTGAAGGTGTGGGCGCACGAACTTACCCACGTCATGCAATACCAACGTTGGGGTGTGGACGGTTTCGCGGCTCGCTACGTCCGCGACAGCCAGGCGGTGGAACAGGAAGCCATCGATAACGCCAACCGTTTCATGGCGTGGCTGCCCAGGCGCGGCCTGATGTCGCCACCTCACGCGACCTGACAGGCGCAAGCGGACCAACGCCGCCGTGCCTGCGGAAGGCAACCCATCGTCATTTGGTTCGTTGATGTAAGGCGACCCGGGTGGTCGCCTGAACATCAGGAGTGCGAGATGGACAAGGATCGAGTGGAAGGCGCCATGCATCAGGCCAAGGGCGGCGTGAAAGAGGCCGTTGGCAAGGTAACCGGCGACAAGAAGACTCAGGCTGAAGGCGCCGCCGAGAAGGCCGGTGGTAAAGTTCAGAATACGGTTGGCGGCGCCAAGGATGCGGCCAGGGATGTAGCTAATCGCTAACCCGTCAACGGGAGGGCATACCGGGTATGCCCTCTCCAATGGCCACTCAGGATTGTTCCAAAAACCGCGCGATTGGAGGGATGGATTTGAGACGATTCAAATCATCCTCGGACGGCAATTGCGGCCGGTCTCGTTGCGTGTTCACCATGCATAAAAAACCGAGCGGCTCGCCGTTGGTCGCGCGAAACTGATGCCATAGCATCGATGGGATAGAAACCAGATCGAACTGGCTCACACGCCGCACTTCATCGCCAACCAGGCACTCGCCGGAGCCGCGCAGGATCATGACGCCATGCGCATGCTCGTGCCGCTCCAACGTCGAATAACCGTTCGAATCCATCTCGAAGTAGCGCAGTTCGCAGGCCAGTGAGTCCTCGTGGAATAACACCTGGCGCGAAATGTCCTTGAACGGCGCGCTACCGTCCTGCTTGTACGGTTGATGGGACACCGCATCCCAACGGAAGCCATCCCTGGCAGTGCGAAAAAGCGGGGGTTGTTCGGTGTCCATGGGCGCTTTCGTGAAGGCCCGGCGCAGTCCGGGTCATCTGGAGTGAACTAATCCGGACTGCGCCGGACAGGCAGCGATACTAAGCGAAAACGTGGTCGCGGACGGCACGGGCGAAGCGGCTGGCTTCCGCGGTAATCCGCTCGCGCGTCAATAGCAAATTACCGCCGATCAGCAACATCGTGTCCTGCCCATAGAAATCAAGGATTTCCCTGGTCCGTTCCAGCGTCATGCCGCCCGCCGGCACAGACAGCGCCGCCCGCATCCCGTCATCGGCCCGCCGAGCGTTGTTGACCAGGTGCCTACAGGTGTCCTTCGAATAGCCAAACCGGCCGCCGAAGCTGGGGAAAATCACCGCATCCGCCCCCATCAGCCGGAACAGGCCGCCGATCAGCAGTTCGGGGGCAATTCTGGCCGCACCGCCCAGACTCGGGTGCGCGAAGAACGCCATATCCGGATATTCATGCACCAGCGCCTGCATGGTCGAAAAACCCGAGATCATCGGCGCCAGCATCACGCAATCCAATCCGGCCTCGCGGCTCAGCATCGCCTGCGCACGCAACTGATCCAGATTTCCCGTCAGGCTCGGTATATACCGCGTCTTATGGCCGGTGGAGCGCACACCCCTGGCCACGCCCGCGGCGCAGGCCCGCACCCGTTCGGCGAAATGCGAATAGTGCTGATCACCCAATCCGTGATCGTCCTTGATAAAATCCAGACCACCGAGCGCAAGGTGTTCGGCCAGTAGCGCGAGGTCGTCGACCGGCAGCCCCTGCGGCTTCAGCGCCGATCCCGTCATCGCCCGCCCGGGCAGATTCAAACGCGACCGTAACGCGGCGATCCCGTGCCGCGGCCCTTTGAGACGAGCGATCAGCGCCGGGGGAAAGGCGATGTCCTTCAGCACCACGTCGTCGTGCAATGACGTGTTGCCGAACACCATGTTCAGCAGTTGTCCCGCATCGTTCCCAACAGTCGCCGTCGCCAGGGCGATGCGAACCAGGAACAGGCCGCCGCCCGAGTCTTCGATCCCCTCCACGACACCCACGATGTCGGACAGCACGGTTGGGTCGTCGATCGCGGCCAGCGGCATTTCCACGGATTGCTCGACCGCGATGCCTTGTGCACGGGCTTCAATGTCGGCGGCGGTGGAGCGCACCTGATAGGTGACGGTGAAACGATCGCTCATGGTGCGGGAATCACCAGCGCGTCCACCGCGATGGCGCCGGATTCGCCCAGAATGACCGGGTTGATGTCGATCGCCTGCAGCGCATCGCCCAACGTCAACGCCGCATCTTGCAGGCGCATCAGCAGATCGACGAATGCGGCGAACGATCCCGGGTGTTTCCATCGAGGGCTTCGCAGCACCCGCCCCAGGTTGCTCTGCATAAGACCGGCCTCAATGAACCCGCGTCCGGCCGGCAGCGCGAAGGTTGCGACATCGTGCAAGGCCTCTGCGAAGATACCACCGATACCGGCGATCAGCACCAGCCCGACGCCGTCCGCTCGGGTTACGCCGGCGATCGCTTCCAGGTCGCCGCTGACCATGGCCTGCACCACAACGCTGCGGCAGCCGGTCGCCTCGTATGTCCGCGCCACCGTTTCCGCATCGCGCAGGCCGACATGCACCAGTCCGAGGTCGCTCTTATGGGCCACCCCGTCGGAGACGCCCTTCAGCACCACCGGATATCCGATCCGGTCCGCCGCCGCGACCGCATCGGCGGCCGAGCCGCATTCCACCGTTTGCACCACCGGCACGCCAAACGATGCCAGCAGGCGGAGGCTTTCCGGTTCGGTGAGTTGCCTTCCCGGCAGGGCCGGAGCCGGCGCATTGCTGGTTTCCGCCATTGGCTCCGGCGGCGGCGTCATCAGCGCGCCGATGCCCTCCAGCAAAATGTCGGTATCGGTGAAGACGTCGATCCCGCGATCCCGATACGTCTGAACTTCCGCCTCTGGCATGCCGCCCGGGGTCACCACCAGCAATGGCTTGCCGGAGTGTTTCCGAGCATCCGCCATGGCGGCGCGATACGGGTCGCCTTGCCAGGGGTTCATCGAATGCACCAACGCGAGACACACCGACACCCCGGGGTCGCTCATCAGCAGCGCGGGCACCTCGGCGGACCGCCGCATGCCGCCGAAGATCCCCATGTCGAGTGGATTGCCGATCCGTGAAAACATCTTGTGCGAATCGATCGCCGAGAAGGTCTCCGGTGTCAGCGTCGCCAGCGGCACGCCCAGCGCCTCGCAGCGATCGGCGATCAACGATGCGCCGGCGCCGGAGGTCGAGAGCGACCCCAGCTTCCCCGGGCAACTGCCGTATTTGTCCAACAGCGCGGCGGCCGTCATCAGACCCTCCAACGTGTTGACCGTGGCCACGCCGCTTGCCGCGAACAGTGCGCGATACGACGCGTCATCGCCGGCCATGCGGGACGAATGTGCCACCGCGGCGGCCGCGCCGGCCTCCGACCCGCCAATCTTCAGGGCCACGACGTGCTTGCCGGCCGCGTGCGCCGCAAGGGCCAGGCGGCGGAAGCGTGGGCCGTCGTCCAGGCTGTCGATCAGCAGCACGATGACGCGGGTCTGGGCGTGGCCGATGCCGTATTCCATATAGTCCAGCACCGACATGTCGGCCTCGTTGCCCGCCGAGGCGAACAGCGACAACCCGGCACCGAGCATCTTCAGCCGCCCCGCCATCGCATCGAACAAGGCGCCGCTGTGGGAGAATATCGAGATACCGCCCGGAGTCTGCCGCTTGGCGTGCGACGTGTTGAACCCGACTGACACCGGATGATGCGCGTTGTACATGCCGTTGCAGTTCGGTCCGACGATGCGAATGCCCGCATCCTCGGCGACCTGCTGTAGCTGGCGTTGCCGCTCTTCGCCGCCCGCGTCCAGGCTTTCGGCATAGCCGGCGGAGCCTACGATGACCGCTTTCAGGCCCGCCCTGGCACAGTCGCGTACCGCCTGCACGGCGGCCTCGGCGGGGATGGCCAGGAACGCGGTGTCGATCTGTTCGGGGATCGACACCAGATCGGGAAAGCATGGGATGCCATCGACATCCTTCAGGCGGCGGCTGATGCCGTAAATGCCGCCCTGAAAGCCGGTGTCGCGGATGTTGGTCAGAACGATGAAGCCGTGCTTCGTCGTGTCGTCCGACGCGCCGATCACCGCTACGGCACGCGGGTGGAACAAGGCATGCAACGCGTCCTGCGTGGCAATCTGGGCTGGCATACGGTGGGCACTCCGGGCGTCTTTATGGGGCGATTCGCGGCGCGCATACTGTCCATCGTCCGCGGCCATGTCCATGTTCCGCGACTCGCGCTATCCTGTTTGCCTATAGTTTGGGGAAGAAAACGATGACCGATATCCTGCTGGCGGAAATGCGCGGGCACATCCTGGTGCTGACAATCAATCGGCCGGAGCGGATGAATTCGCTATCGCCCGAACTGTCCGACGCGTTGATTGAGGCGTTCGTCGAGGGCGGTGCCGACCCCGACGTGCGGGCCATCGTTTTGACCTCGGTGGGTGACCGGGCATTTTGCGCCGGCGCCGACCTGAAAGCCCGGGCGCAGGAGGATGCGGAAGGCAAGCCGTTCCAACCGCTGTTGTCCCGCGTCCAGCGGTATGTATTCGAAGTGGTCTATGAAACGGTAAAGCCGACCATCGCCGCGCTGAATGGGTCGGCTGTCGCCGGCGGTCTGGAACTGGCGCTGGCTTGCGACATGCGGGTTGCCGCCGAACACGCTCTGCTGGGATTGCCGGAAGCCAAACGCGGTAAGGGGGCGCACTTCGCCAACGTGATGCTGCCGCGGATGATCCCGTCCGGCATTGCCTATGAGATGCTGTATCTGGGCGAATACATCGGCACCGAGGACGCCCGCCGCTGGGGACTGGTAAACCGGGTGGTGCCGCGCGGCGAAGCCCTGAACGAAGCGATGCGGATGGCCGAGGCGATCTGCGAAAACGCCCCGGTGTCCCTGCGCCGCATGAAGGAAACGGCGATCCGGTCGAACGGTTTGCCGGTGCCCGCGGCGCTTCGGTTGAATGAGGGCGTCAGTCCATACAGCAGTGAGGACAGGGTGGAGGGCATTCGGGCGTTCGTCGAAAAGCGGCAACCGGTTTGGCGGGGCCGTTAAAATATAGGAGTCTCCCCCCGACCGTCATAACCCGGCTCGTCCGGGCCATGACGGGTTGAGGCACGAGGTGGGTTACCGTCAAGATGTGTGCATGCTTTCGTGGACGAACCCGGCCGCAGCAACCGTAGTCGCTTCGGGTTAGGGCAATTCCAAACGAACCGCGATGGCGGCGTTGGCGATCACTGCGTTGTCGCCACGCTCCCGGTCGATCACATCCAGCCCGCCCTTGACCGCCTTTACCGTAACGATCCCGTGCGGCAGGGTGGCTTTCACCGCCTCCAGATCAACCTTGTCCGGCTGCTGAACGCCGATCGTGACCTCGACGAACATCTGCGTCTTCGCGTCGATCCCCAACGACCGGATCATCGACAAAGACGAGTGATGAATGGCGTCTTGCACCGCGCGCAACGCGGCTTTGGTGTAGTCGCCACCATGCAGATCGTTGCCGGTGCCCATTTCCAGAATGACGCGCTTGCGTGCCATGGTCTTTTTCTCCGTTAAGCCCCGGGGGTTAAGCGACGTCGAGCCAGACCACCGCGGCGGCACTGGCGATCAAAGTGGCATTGGTGCCCTCATCGTTCGGGATTTCCAGCCCACCCTCGACGACCGTAACCGTTCCGGTGCCGTGCGGCAGGACGGCCAGCACCTGCGCCTTGTCCACCTGTTCCGGATGCGGAACGCCGATGGTGACCTCCACCTGCATCGAGTCAGTGTCCAGGCCCAGCGCGTTGGCGACACCAAGCGAATTGTGCCAGAGCGCATCGCGAAGAGCGCGCACGGCGGCCTTGGTGGGGTCGATGCCCCTGATGTCGGTGCCCATGCCGATTTCCAGCACCATGCGTTTCAGCGCCATGCCTATATCCCCTGTCTGTCCTGGAACCTTAGCGCGCGGTTTGACCGGGGGCCAAATTTGCCCGCCGGGCGGGAGCGTGGGAACATGCCGCCAACAGGTTCAGGAGGATGCGTTGGACGTCGGTTTGCAAATGGTATTCGCCAGCTATGGCTGGACAGGGGTTTCCGACGAACAGGTATGGGACGAGGAAATCAAGCTCGCCCGGCTTGCCGCCGACAGCGGATTCGATGTGCTGTGGTCGGTGGAGCATCACTTCAACGATTATTCGTTCTGCCCCGACAACCTGCAACTGATGGCGTATCTGGCCGCTGTTTGCCCGAATGTCGATCTCGGGACAGCCGCGGTCATCCTACCGTGGAACGATCCGCTGCGGGTCGCCGAACGGGCGATCATGGTCGATCTGCTCAGCAAGGGCCGCCTGCGTCTCGGCATGGGCCGTGGCCTGGCTCGGCGGGAGTTCGAGGCGTTTCGCGGCACGATGGACGAATCGCGCGAACGCTTCGACGAAGCAGCGGCGATGATCGTCGGAGCGCTCCGTACCGGATTCATTGAAGGCGACGGGCCGTTCTACAAGCAACCCCGCACCGAACTTCGGCCCCGGCCATACAAGCCGATCGACGGACGTATTTACGCGGTGGCATCGTCGGATGATTCGGTGGTGTCGGCGGCGAAACTGAACGCCCGCATGGTGATGTTCGCCGACCGCCCGTGGCCGATGCGGATGCCGGCGATCCAGAAGCATCGCGACCTGACCAGGCAGATGCATGGCGGGCCGGAACTGGCGCCGCTGCTGGCCGATTTTTGTGTCTGCACGCCGACTATGGACGGCGCCGAGGATATGGCCCGGCAATACATGGGCAAATTCGTCGAGAGCAATTTTTATCATTACGAATTGCTTGGAGAACATTTTGCCCAAGTGAAGGGATACGACTCCTACGCGCAGAAGATCGCCCTGGCGAAAGAGATCGGCATGGACGGTATCGTCTCGGCCTTCATGTCGGCGGCGGTATGGGGAACCCCCGACCACATCCTGCGGATGTTTGAGGAAAGGCGCGCTGTCGTCGGAGATTTCGAACTGGCGACATCGTTCCGGTTTGGCGGTACGCCATACGACTTGGCCGAGGACGGCCTGAAACTGTATGCGAAGGAAGTATTGCCCGTGTTGCACTCCTGGAAAAACACCGACACGTTGCAGGCGGCGGAGTAAGGGGCATGCCGCAACCCGATCATATCTCCGCCCTTGGCGTTCCCGATCCTGACGGTTTCGATGACGACCTGAAGGTCATTTGGCAAAAATGCGTGGAAAAGCTGGGCTTCGTGCCGAATGTGCTCAGTACCTACAGCCTACGGCCGCAGCGCCTGCGCAACTTCATGGCGATGTATAACGAGATCATGCTCTCGAAATGCGGCCTGTCGAAGCTGGAACGCGAGATGATCGCCGTCGTCGTTTCCTCGACGAACCGGTGCTACTACTGTCTGGTGGCACACGGCGCGGCGGTGCGGGCGCTGTCAGACGACCCCGAACTGGGGGAGATGATGGCACTGAACTACCGCGTGGCTCGGTTGGAGCCCCGCCAGCGGGCGATGCTGGATTTTGCCTGGAAACTGACGGCGACACCGCATCTGATCGAGGACGCGGACCGCGATGTTCTGTCGCAGCAGGGATTCAGCGAGGAAGATATTTTCGACATTTCCGAAACCGCGGCGTTCTTCAACCTGTCGAACCGGATGGCGTCGGCGACGGATATGATGCCGAATCGGGAGTATCACCGGCAGGCGCGATAAAGCGGCTGGCGGTTGGGGCTACACCAGTTCCAGCCGCAATTCCCGGCCGAGGATCGAAGCGGCGCGCTGCAAGGTCTCAATCGTGATGTTGCCCTTGGCCTTCAAAATACGATCGAGTTGTGCTCGGCTGGTGTGCATGCGTTCGGCCAGCGCGACTTTGGTGATGCCCTGACGCTGCATTTCTTGGGTGAGCTGCCACGCGATGACACGGGTGGCGGCTTCGCCCTTGGCGATTTCCCGGGTGCCGTCTTCGGTGAGGAAATTCTCGAGGCTGGTGCCCCAGTGTTGGTTCGGTTCGGTCATGTCAGCATTTCTTTCATGCGTTTGCGGGCGAGTTCCAGATCCTCCGAAGGCGTGGCTTGGGTCTTCTTGATAAAGCCGTGGACCACGCCAATTCGGTTGTCGGCGACGAAAAACAGCAGCCGGGCGATCCGCCGGCTTGGAAGATTACTACGGACCTCCCACAATCCCGACCCAAGCGGACGGCATAGCGGCATCCCGATCGGCCAGCCGAACTGTAGCGTCGCCAGATCCGTCCCGATCTCCCGCCGGTCGGCTGGGGGAAGGCCGCGGAGCCAATCGAGAACCAGGTCTGCTCCGCCTGCCGAGCGGTAAAAGAAGGCAGGTATCTCCGTCAGTTGGTCGCGGGTCATATGTCCGCCTTAGAATATGTATCACGCAAGGTACGTGACCGCAAGCGGAATGCCGCGGCGGGGCGATCATGACGGGTAATTGATAATAGAAGGTTAACGGGGCCGAATTTCTTTGCGCCCGAGCGGGAGGACCAACGTCGGGCCGGTTTGGCGCTCCTGACCGGTCGTCCGGCAGCGTTGCTTGCGATAGGTATTAGGGCCGCTCAGGCGGCGACCGGCAACCAGGATCAAAGACGACGTCTCGGTCGCATTCCTATCTGAAGTCTGGCCCGAGCCGGTGATAGGCGCGCGGGTGGACGGCTTCGAAGGGGAGCTGAGGTTTGTGCGCGATTATTTGCATTGAACCGCAACGACCAGGCCATTTACCCCGTTCGAACCAGGAACGTCCGCCCGCAGGATGTTCAGTCGAAATTTGCTTCTACATCCGCCCCGGCAGCCACAACGCAATCGCAGGGAATGCGATCAAGATTGCCAGCCGCACGATATCGGTCAGCACGAACGGGATCACCCCGTAGAAGATCGTGCTGAACGAAACATCCTGCACCACCGTCTTGATCACGAACACATTCATCCCAACCGGAGGGTGAATCAGCCCCAGCTCGACCGTCATAACGATAATGATGCCGAACCAGATAGGATCGAATCCCAGAGCGGTCACCGCCGGGAAGATGATCGGCACAGTCAGGATCACCATCGCCATCGCGTCCATCAGGCAACCGAGCACCAGATACATCAGCATGATCAGCACCAATGCGCCGAGCGGGCTTAGGCCGAGGCCAGTAATGAACTCGGTCACCTTCTGCGGTGTCTGCGTCACCGTCAGAAAATATCCGAACAGGATCGCCCCGATCAGCACCGTGAAAACCGCCGCCGCGGTGCGGGTGGCCTGCAACAGCGACGCCAGCAAGTCCGCCCGTGACAATCGGCCGCGCGCCACACTGATGATCGCGGCACCGCCGGCACCCATGCCGCCTGCCTCGGTCGGGGTAAACAGACCGCCATACAGCCCGCCGATGACGAACACGAACAGCAGCAGCGGCGCCCAAACCTCTTTGACCGCCTGATACCGCTCTGCCCAGGATGCAACCCGCGCCGCTGGCAACCAGCCCGGCCGCCCTCGGCCGATCACAAAAATCGTCGTCATATACATGGAAACCGCGAGCAGCCCCGGCAGAATGCCCGCCACGAACAGCTTCCCGATGTCCTGCTGCGTAATCAGTCCGTACACCGCCAAGACGATTGACGGAGGGAACATCGCCCCCAAGGTTCCCCCGGCCGCGATCACGCCGGTGGCGAACGACTTGGGATAGCCGAACCGCCGCATCTCGGGATACGCAACGGTGGAGAACGTCGCCGCCGTCGCCACCGACGAGCCGCTGATCGAGGCGAATCCCGCGCAAGCCGCGATCGTCGCGATGCCCAACCCGCCGCGCCAGTGCCCGACGAACCGATTGGCGGCCTGGAACAACTCCTTGCTCATGCCGGTGCGCGATGCGATGGCGCCCATCAGCAGAAACATCGGGATCACGCCGAAAGTGTAGTCGGTCACGATCCGCATCGAGGTCTGGCCGACCATTTTCAGCGCCGGGCCGCCGCCGACGATGTAGCCAAAGCCGGACACGCCCACCAACCCCATCGCCATGCCAACAGGCACGCGCAACAGCATCAGGCCGAACAGCACAACGAAGCCGATCACGGCTACCGCGTCGTTGGAGAATTCCATTCTACTCAACCGCCTCATGCGTGTCGGCGACGTCTTCCGGGTGGAAGATCAGCCGGAAGGTGCGAATGGCGATCAGCAGCACGGCCGAGACATCGCCCAGCCACGCAACAAGGGCGAACGGCCACGTCGGAATATTCAGGTCGTAGGTCTGCACGTTGTCCAAATAGGTCAGCCGCACCTTGTCGAACAGCATCGCGGTCTGCACGCCGACCACGAACAGCAGCACCAGCGTGGCGAAGATATCCATCCATCGCTTGCCGCGCGGCCCCACCGCCGACCAGAGCAGATCGACGGTGATATGGCCGCCGCGATAGCTGGTCGCCGCGATGCCCCAGAAAATCAGAATGCCCAGAAGCAATTTGCCGAAGTCATAGCTATCGGGGATCGAGACGGCGAAGAAATACCGCAGCAGCACGCTGACAAAAATGTCCAGCGCGACGATGCCGACAAACGCCGCCGCCAGCCACTCAATCGTGTCGATAAAGCGGTTCATTACTGAGCGAGGGCATCATGGCGCTGCAACGCCGCCTTCAGATCCGCCAGCATCGCGTCGCCATTCGTCACTTTCGACGCCCACTTCGCGGTGATCGGTTCGGCGGCGTTCTTCCAGGCGGCCAGTTGTTCCGGTGTCAGCTTGTACACCTCGTGCCCCGGCAACGCGGCGATCTTGTCGCGTCCGCCATGCTCGAAATCGGCCCAGGGGCTGACCACCTTTTCCGCCCACTCGGCCGTGCAATGGTTGTCGATCACCTTCTTCTGGCCTGGCGACATGGCATCATACACCGCCTTGTTCATCACCCACGTTCCCATGGAGGACGCAATCGGATTGTCGATGTGGAACTTCACGACTTTATCCATGCCGAACAGCAAGATCGAGCCCCAGGGGAAGACAATCCCGTCAGCCACGCCACGCTCCAGGACCTCCCGCGCCTCCGGGGCGGATGCCTGTACATTGGTGCCGCCCAGCAGATTGACGAAGGCGCCGACGGTGGCGTCGGACGGGCGGATCTTCATGCCCTTCACATCCTCGGGCATGGTGATCTTGCGCTTCGTGTGGAAGGTGCTGGGATCGAGCACGAAGGTGAAGCAGTAGTGCACGTCCTTCATTTCCTGAGCCGCATAGGGACGATACCATTCGTCCGCCGCCGCGCTGCCACCTTTGCCGTTGGCGATCAGGAAGGGCAATTCGATCGCCGACACAATCGGGAACCGGCCGGGCTGATACCCGGGATTGGCATAGGCGAAGTCGGCGATGCCGTCGCGCGTCATGTCGTAATGGTCGAACGCCTTGCCCAACTGCTCACTGGGGAACAGCGTGGCCTTGATGGTACCACCCGATTCCTTCTCGATATCGGCGGCCCAGGCGATCAGCGCGGGGTTGATCGGGTGCTGTGGCGGCACCCAGGTGGACATTTTCAGGGTCACCGTCTTGTCCTGCGCGAAGGCGGCGGGCGCAATGACAGGCGCGGCAACCAGCAGCGCGGCGGCGAGGGGCGCCAGATATCGACTATGCATGCACGTTTCTCCCGTTTGCCGATGCGACCGGCTATTGTGGCAACGTGATAGCTTGCCGGGGGAGAATTGGCTACCGGCCGATTGAACGTTATCGAGCGGATAATGCCTGCAGGAGCGGACCCGCCTCACGGTCGCCAAGCTGGACCGCCCGTTCATACCAATGCCGGGCGAGTGCGGGATCCGCATCGATCCCACCCACGGCGGTATGCCGGAGATAGTTCGGGTCATATAAGCGGCCCAGACTCCTGGCCGCGGGTGCGACGCCTTGTTCAGAGGCAATCAGATACAATCGCCGGGCGGCGGAGAAATCGCCTCGGTGTTCCGCTTCCTCGCCCCGAGTATACAACGCCGCTGCATGCAGGCTGGTTGCGGATGCGCCCGCGGATAGAGGCGGCGACAGCTCTTTGGGGGGAGGAGGTCCCGATGGGTTCGGCCCGGACGTGGACGGGGTTGGCGAGATCCGCGGCGCTGGTTCGGGTGGTGGCAGTGTTGCAGGCGGGACGTTGGCGATCTCTGGTTTTTCATGGCCTGAACCGCCATCTGGAGCGCCGCTCCCCCGCAAGCGAGAGCTCTTGCTGGCAGGGGGTAATGTATCTTCCTCCGTCTGGAGCAGAGCCGACAGTTCAGTCAGTTGATCCGGCGTCGCTGTCGGAATCAGTTCCATCATACGCAGGACTGTTTCGGTCATGTTGTCCCCGGGCGGCCCCCAGCGGTGCCCGGCGGCAGCCTGGGCCTCCGCACGGGTCAAAAGATCCGTAAAATTTGGTTGCTCCTCGCTGGCGGACATTGCGACCGGGCAGGGACCCGTCAGCAAACAAAGGACGACTAAGGCGCGGCGTAGTCCCGTTCGGCCTCTCCAATCTTCGGCACTTGGCCAATCGTACCAAGGCCGCCACCGGCCCGGCGATTTCATCTTCGGCATTTCCGCCTCTCTAGCAATCGTAATGGCAAGGTGCGCCGGTCTGAACGGCGTTGACGCTTTGCGGCCCGCAAGATCTGCCGCGATGCCGGTTCCATCTCGCCGGCGCGTCCCGATCGGGGGGGGCGCCAAGGATTTTCGCCTCGATCGTCTGCTCCCGAGGGTCAGCCAAGATCTATCGAACGGTCACCTTTCCATCCGCCTCCGTTTTAACCGCGTTCATCGGTAAAGCCAGCCGCGCGAGGACCCGCGACCCTGTTGCCGTCTAACGTTTGCTTGATCCGCCGAATCGGGGAAACGTTCCACCTTGGGTTCACCCCCGAAAAGGTTCGTTTCCTGCCTTGCGGGCGGTCACGGTCCACCGCACACTCTCGTTGGCCATCGGGCTCGTTTGTAACCGGGATCGAACACATGCGGTTGTTTCTACTGGCGGCGTTCTGCGGCCTGACCTGCCTGAGCGCGGCGGCAGCCAGCGCGCAAACGCTGCACATCGCGCTGCGGGAGGACGCGGACATCCTCGATCCCACCCTCGCTCGGTCTTATGTCGGGCGCATCGTGTTCGCAGGCCTGTGCGACAAGCTTTTCGACATCGATGAGAAGCTGCAGATCGTGCCGCAACTGGCGCTGTCGTATGAATGGTCCGATCCGAAGACGCTGGTGCTGCATCTGCGTCCGAACGTCACCTTCCATGATGGCGAGGCGTTCGACGCTGACGCGGTGAAATACAGTCTGGAGCGGCATCTGACGATGCAGGGCAGTTTCCGCCGAGCCGAAATCAGCGTGATTGACCATGTAGCGGTGGTCGATCCGATGACCGTCCGGTTGGTGCTGAAATCGCCCTCGTCACCGCTGCTGGCGATTCTGTCGGATCGGGCGGGGATGATCGTGGCCCCCAAGGCAGCCGAAGCCGCGGGCAAGGATTTCGGCCTGCATCCGGTCTGCACCGGGCCGTTTCAATTCACCGAACGGGTGGCGCAGGACCGGATCGTGCTGGATCGCTATCCCGGATACTGGGATTCACGAAATGTGCATTTCGACCGGGTGATCTACCAGCCGATGCCGGACAGTGCGGTTTTGATGGCCAACTTGCATACCGGCGGTATCGACCTCGCCGAACGGGTGTTGCCCAGCGACGTGGCGGAGGCCAGGAAGGATCCGAAACTGCGGGTGATCGACTCACCCTCGCTCTGGTATAACGGCATCACCTTTAATCTCGCTCATGGCGACCGTGCCAAGGCGCCGATCGGACAAAGCGCGCTGCTGCGGCAGGCGTTTGAGGCCGCCATCGATCGACAGGCGCTGAGCGAGGTCGTGTTTAACGGCTTGTATAGTCCGACGATTCAGGCGGTCCCGGCGTCCTCGCCGTTTTATGTGCCGGGGTTTGAGGCTCCGGCACGCGACCTGGCCAAGGCGGTGGCGCTGGTGAAGCAATCGGGCGTCCCGACGCCGGTGGTCGTTTCCATGAACGTGCCGAATACCCCGGACAACACGCAGACGGCCGAGGTGATTCAGGCGATGGTGCGCGAAGCGGGGTTCGATCTGAAGATCAATCTGATCGAGTTCGCATCCTCATTGTCCGCCGCCGCGCAGGGCGATTTCGAATCCTTTCTCATTGGTTGGTCGGGCAGGGCGGACGCGGATGGTGATCTATACGTGTTCCTGCACACCGGTGCGGGCCAGAACGACGGCCGCTATTCGAACCCGGTCGTCGATCATGCGCTGGATACAGCGCGCGGATTGACAGACGTTGCCGCCCGTCGCGAGCAATACAGGGTCTTGCTGGAGCAAGAGCGTCAGGACCTGCCGATCATTTATCTGAATCACCCGGTCAATATCGTCGGCATGAGTGCGAAGCTCTCGGGCTTCCGTCCTATCCCTGACGGCATCATTCGCCTGCAAGGTTTGTCGGTGAGCAAGTGATCGCTCACCCCCTTCGTCATGGCCCTCCCCCGACTGGATCGGGGGATTGTCCGGGCCACCTGTGCCCTGACGGTGCCGCGACAGGTGGCTCGGACAAGCCGCATAGGCATCAGGATAAGCGAATGGGGGAGAAAACTCGTTCCCCGGACGGGGCTTTATTTTCTCCGTCATGGCCGGGCTTGGCCCGGCCACCCACGACTTCCTATGCCGCGCCAAGTAAAGTCCCGGGTGACCGGGCCAAGCCCAGCCATGACGGAGCTGGGCTGGCATGAAGCTGGGCGCCCGCATCGCCCAGGTCATTCCGACTATTCTTCTGGTCAGCGTGCTGGTATTCTGCCTGCAACAACTGATGCCCGGCGATCCCGCCATCGTGCTGGCGGGTGAGGAACGCGGCGATCCCAGGGTTTTGGCGCAAATTCGCGCCGAATTATGGCTCGATCGCTCCTTGCCGGAGCAGTATTGGCACTGGATCAGTAACGTCGTCCATGGCGATCTGGGGCATTCCTGGCGCACGCGGCAGCCCGTCGCGGAACTGATCGCGCAGAAATTGCCGGTGACCGCCCAGGTGGGAGTCATGGCGTTTTTGATCGCCGTTCTGATCGGCGTGCCGGCCGGGGTGGTGGCGGCGGTGAAACGGGATGGACCGTGGGATTATGTCGCGAACGCCATTGGCCTCGCGGGGCTGTCGATGCCGAATTTCTGGCTTGGCATCATGCTGATCCTGTTCGTTTCGGTCGATCTGGGCTGGTTGCCGGCGTCGGGTTATGTGTCGCCTTGGGAGGATTGGCGGCAATCGCTGGCCACCACGGTTATGCCGGCTTTCGTGCTGGGTAATTCCATCGCCGCGATCCTGATGCGGCACACGCGCAGTGCGATGCTGTCGGTGCTGGACCAGGATTATATCCGCACCGCGCGCGCCAAGGGACTTGCCGAAATGACCGTGATCCTGCGGCATGCTTTGCGAAACGCTTTGATTCCGGTGGTGACATTGGGGGCATTGGAACTGGGAACCTTACTGTCCGGTGCGGTGCTGACCGAACAGGTGTTTTCGATACCGGGTTTTGGCAAGATGGTGGTGGATGCGGTGTTCAACCGGGATTATCCGGTGGTGCAGGGGGTGGTTCTGGTGACCGCCCTGCTGTTCATTCTGCTGAATCTGCTGGCCGATATTCTCTACGTTCTTGTCGATCCCCGGTTGCGGCGGGCATAGGATGGTGCGGGGCAGGGCGCTTAATCGCTTTTTGCAACGTCCTGCGGCGGTCGCCGGGCTGGTGGTGATCGCGGTGTTTGTCACGCTGGCAGTCCTGGCGCCGCTTATCGCTCCCTTCGACCCAATCGCCACGTCGTGGACGGCTATTCGAAAAGCGCCATCCGCGCTGCATTGGATGGGTACGGACGAGAATGGCCGCGATGTGTTGTCGCGCGTTTTGTTCGGTGCCCGCGCCAGCCTGCTCGCGGGTGTCGTATCCGTCGCTATCGCGGCGGGAATCGGCGTGCCGGCGGGATTGCTCGCCGGATTCGCGGGCGGCTGGATCGACGCGGTGCTGTCGCGGATCGTCGATGCGATGCTGGCGTGCCCGTTCCTGATCCTGGCGATCGCGCTGACGGCGTTCCTGGGGCCGAACCTGACCAACGCGATGATCGCGATCGGGGTCTCCACGGCGCCGCGCTTTATGCGGGTGGCGAGGGCCGCGACGCTGGAAATTGCCGGCCTGGACTATGTGCAGGCAGCCACCACGCTGGGCACGACGCCCTTGCGCATCGTGGTGCGGCATGTGGCCCCGAACATCCTGCCGCCGGTGCTGGTGCAGGCGTCGCTGGCGCTCGCGGCCGCCATTATCGCCGAAGCGTCGTTGTCATTCCTCGGCCTGGGCCAGCAGCCGCCCTCGCCGTCCTGGGGTTCGATGCTGAATTCGGCGCAGCGGTTTCTGACCCAGGCGCCGTGGCTGGCGGTGTTCCCGGGATTGGCGATTTTCCTGTGCGTGCTGTCGTTTAACCTCGTCGGGGACGGGTTGCGGGACGCGTTGGACCCGCGCGGGCGGTAGCGCCTATTGCCTTTCCACGCCTGGTAAGCGACCTTGGCGACAGCCAATTGGTTCAAGATTAAGCAAAGCGAGGATGCCGTGAACGACTCTACGATCGTCACCGATTCAGTGAAACGTTTCAAATGGGTCGGAACACGTCCGATTCGTCCGGATGGAATCCCCAAAGTGACCGGCCGAGCGATGTACGGCGCCGATCTGAAGCTGCCGGGCATGATCTATGGCAATGTGTTGCGCTCGCCGCATGCGCATGCCCGCATCATCTCGATCGACACCTCCGCCGCCGAGGCTCTGCCGGGCGTGAAGGCCGTCATGACCTCCGCCGATCTGCCGGCGCAAAAATTCGACTACATCGGGCCCGAGCGGGTCGCGGTGAATTTCTGGCATGTCACCCGCAACATCATGGCGCGGGAAAAGGTGCTGTATGAGGGCCACGCCATCGCCGCCGTCGCCGCGATCAGCGCCAGCATCGCCGCTCACGCCGCCTCGCTGATCAAGGTCGAATACGAAGTCCTGCCGCACGTCATCGACGTCGACGAAGCGATGGCGCCGGACGCTCCGCTGCTGTTCGAGGATATGATCTCCCGCGGGATTGAGCCGGTGCCGACCAAGCCGTCCAACATCTCCAAGCGCCTGGATTTCTCCATGGGCGACGTCGAGGCCGGTTTCGCGAAGGCCGACGTGGTGATCGAAAAGGAGTTCAAGACTGCCGCCGTCCATCAGGCCTACATCGAGCCGCACGCCTGCGTCGCAAAGTACGAGGCCGACGGTCAGTGCGAAATCTGGTCCTCCAGCCAGGGCCACTTCGCCATGCGGGCCCTGACCGCACAGATCATCGGCGCCAAGCTCGGTGACCTGCGTGTGACGCCAGCCGAAATCGGCGGCGGCTTTGGCGGCAAGACGGTGACCTATCTGGAACCCGTCGCCGCCACGCTGTCGCGCAAATCGGGCCTGCCGGTGCGTATCCAAATGAGCCGCGAGGAAGTCTTTCGCGCCTCCGGCCCGACGTCCGGCGCATCGATGAAGGTGAAGATCGGCGTCATGAAGGACGGCACAATCGTCGCCGCTGACGGTTTGTTCAAATTCCAGGCTGGCGCTTTCCCGGGCTCGCCGGTGATGAATGGCTGCCTGTGCGCCTTCGCGCCGTACGAAATCGCCAATGCACGCGCGGTGGGTTACGACGTGGTATCGAACCGTCCAAAGGCGGCGGCGTATCGGGCGCCTGGCTCGCCGATCGCCAACTTCGCGGTTGAGAGCGTGCTCGATCTCTGCGCCAAGGAAATCGGCATGGATCCGCTGGATCTGCGGATCAAGAACGTCGCCAGGATCGGCACGCCGACGCTCGGCGGTCCGAAGCATGCCCATGCCGGGTTCGCCGAGACGTTGCAGGCATTGCGGAATCACCCCGGCTACACCGCGCCACTCGGCCCCAACCAGGGACGCGGCGTTGCCTGCGGCTACTGGTTCAACGGCGGCGGTGAATCCAGCGCGACGATTCAGGTGAACAACGACGGCACCGTCCTGGTGGCGACCGGTAGCCCGGACATCGGCGGTTCGCGCGCATCGATGGCGATCATGGCGGCGGAAACGCTTGGTGTGGACTACAATACGGTGCGCGCCATCGTGGCTGACACCGCGTCGGTCGGTTACACGCACGTCACCGGCGGATCGCGCGTCACGTTCGCGACCGGTACGGCCGTGGTGAATGCGTCCAACATCGTGGTGCGCGATCTCTGCAAGCGCGCCGCGCTAATCTGGGGCGTAGATGAGGACGGCGTTGTCTGGGAAGACGGCTTCGCCAAGCCGGCATCGTCCAATGTCGGCGATTTCAAGCCGCTGTCGCTGAAGGATATCGCGGCCAAGGCGGCGGCTACCGGCGGTCCGATCACCGCTTCCAACGGCGTCAATGCGGGCGGTCAGGCTCCGGGCTTCGCCGCCCAGTTCTTCGACCTGCAAGTTGATCCGGAAACCGGCCACGTCACCATCCTGAGGGCCGTCGCGGCGCAGGACGTTGGGCGGGCGATCCATCCGTCCTATGTGGAAGGCCAGATCCAGGGCGGCGTCGCGCAAGGTGTGGGTTGGGCGTTGTCGGAGGAATACATCTACAACGCCAAGGGCCTGCTCGATAACGCGGGCTTCCTCGATTACCGCTGCCCGGTCGCGTCCGATCTGCCGATGCTGGACGCGATCCTGGTGGAGGTGCCGAACCCGACGCATCCGTATGGTGCCAAGGGCGTGGGCGAGGCCTGCATCTGCCCGCCGATGGCCGCGATCGGCAACGCTATCGCCATGGCGACCGGCGTGCGGATGACCGAACTGCCGATGTCGCCGCCGCGCCTGCTGGCGGCGATGTCGGCCTGATCTGATGGCAACCGTCGTTTTCACCTCGGGTTTCGCACGCCGCTACACCAGCGGCGTGCGGGAGTTCGAGGTGGAGGCGAAGAATATGCGCGGCGTGTTGAAGGCGATGGACGACCTTTATCCAGGGCTCGGTGAGCATTTGGAGGAGGAGACGACGGTCGCCATCAACGGCGAATACCATGAGACCGGGTATTTCCAGCCGGTGCCGCCTGGGGCGGAAGTGTTCTTCATTCCGCGGATTGAGGGTGGTTAGAGTCCGAGCGCCGCGCTTCGAGGTAGGGTCAGAACTCCACTGTCATCCTGGTTACGCCGGTCGAGGGTTCTCGGGTAAGGGAAACTGCCGGGCGCGGGGTCGGAATCGCCGACCCTGACGGTACCGGCAGGCATGGCGTTCTGCCCACGCCGATCGCGGTTTCCGGATGGAGGGTCAGCCCCGGAGTGGTCGTGCAACCGGCCGCCACAGTGGCGCTGACGGTAAACGAATTCACTACGGTTGCTGCCCCGGCCGGCGTGACGATCGCATAAGCGATCTGTATCGTTATGACGCGCCGGACCCATGTGGAGGTCGTAAGCAAAACCTGTTCGCGCAAGCCGCCTCGTTTCCAGAAGCGCGGGGAACTCATACGTTCATTCGATGACTGTCCGCTGTTAACTTTCGTTCACCATAATCCTCGGTGAATGGTATGGCTAGCCATCCGCAATGGGCGCGGCCTGATTTATTCAGTCACCCGGATGGGACCGGGCCTGGCCGCCGGAGATCGCATCGTTCCTGGTCCGGGAGGGCATGGGTTGACGATACCGAAGAGCCAACGGAAGGCCGCCGGTTAACCTGAAACGGTCACCGGCTGAGGCATCAGTCCGCAGCCGAGTTGGCCCGCGGCGTCGGGCGTCTGTTTTCGGCGCCGGTCGAGATAAATGCGCAGACGCGCCTTGTATGTTTCGGGATAAAATCCATGTATGTATTGCATCGAAAATGCAAACGGATTTCGGTATAGATGGTCTGGGTATTTTTTGTTATTTGAATAAATTCCATGCAATACTGATCTTAATTTAGCTGTATCCGGACAAGCCGTTCGGGTTCGGTCGCGGGTCGGCAAGGCCGGATAATCGCCGATCTTTCACGTTGCTCAGATCCTGTTTCGGTCCAATTCGTCCGACGGGATCAGGGAGTGCCTTCGGCGTCCGGCAATGCGACCCGGTATTCCGGTGGCGCCCCCAATTATTTGCATCATAATGGAGTGTGTCTCGATGACCTGTCTGGATCGTGCGGTTCGTTCCCCGCATTTCCGCCGTCTCATGGCCGGGCTTCCCACCCATCCCGGCAAGCTGCTCCGTATTTCGGTTCTGGCCGGCGTCGGACTGATGGGCACAGCAGCGATCGGTCTCTCGCCGGCCGTCGCCGCAACCGCGACCAGCACGTTCACCGTTTCGGCCACCGTGGCCGCCACCTGCCTGATCTCGGCAGCCCCGCTAGCCTTCGGCACCTATACCGGGGTGCTATTGGCCGGCACTGGCAGTGTGTCCGTCACCTGTACCACAACCACACCTTACAATGTCGGCCTCAGCGCCGGGTTGGCGCCCGGGGCAACCGTCACCACCCGCCAGATGACCGGCCCCGCGACGGCTTTGCTGGGCTACGTCCTGACCCAGGATGCAGCGCACGCTACCAACTGGGGTAACACCATCGGCAGTTGGATGGGTGGAAGCGGCAACGGCGCCGCTCAGGTCATCACCGTCTATGGCCAGATCGCAGCCGGGCAGTTTGTCGTCCCCGGCACCTACACCGACACGATCACCGCCACCGTTAACTATTGACCGACCGAGGAATGGAAAGCGAACGATGATCGATCCACAACGGCTTAAGGTGGTTTGCCGCCGCATGGCCTCAGCGGGCGTTCTTGCGGCCGCTCTGGCTGTCGCCTTGCCCGGGGGCGCCGCTATGGCGCAGTCCCTGACGGTGTTGCCGGTCAGCATCCAGATGGCCCCCGGTCAGATGTCCACCGAACTGACCGTAATCAACATGGGGGATGCCGAAACCTCGGTTCAGGTCCGGTCATTCGCGTGGAACCAGACTGGCGGAGAAGATGCCCTGGCGTCCTCGACCGAAGTACTCGCCAGTCCACCACTGACCACGATTCCACCGGGAACGACCCAGGTCGTGCGCCTTGTTCTGCGTCAGCCGCCCACAGGACACGAGGCCACTTATCGCATCCTGCTCGACCAGGTGCCCCCGCCCGCGGCACCCGGCACGGTTCGCATCGCGTTGCGCCTGTCCATCCCGGTGTTCGCCGAACCGGCGGGACGCGTGGTCCCGCATGTGAAGTTCCGTGTCGAGCGGTCCGCCGGCCAGGCCTATCTGATCGCGCTCAACGATGGTGGCCGGCACGAAACGTTCCGCGACATCAAGCTGACCACCAACGATGGTACCGCGTTGAAGACCGATGATGGTTCGCCGTACGTCCTCAGCGGTGCCACCCGCCGTTGGCGCATCGCCGACGCCGCCACCGTTCCGGCATCGGGCGGCAGCCTTCGTCTGACCGCCCGGGCCGATAGCGGCGTCCTCGCGCAGCCGGTTTCGGTGGTTGCCACTCCCTGAGCAACGGCGTCGTGCCGTATTTCGGTTCGGTCGCCTGGTGCTGGTCGTCTTGATGCTGATCAGCGCCGCACACCGAACCGAAGCCGCCGATCAGACGCTGCTGCTGGACGTGCAGGTGAATGGGTATGCCCTCGGCAAGATCGGTGAGTTCACCCTGCGCGACGGCGTCTTGTTATCGCAGCGGGCCGAGTTGCGCGATCTCGGGATCAAAGTCGCCGATTCTCTTGCCGCGCAGCCCGATGGACTGATTGCGTTGTCCGATCTCCTCGGACTGACGTGGCGGATCGATAACGCCACCCAAACGCTCTACATCCAGGCCGTGAACAAGCGACTGTTGCCGACGCTGCTGACGATTGACGGAGCAGCGTCCGGCGGCGCGGTCGAAAGCGGTACGGGAACGACACTCAACTACGACCTGACCGGCACCTCCGCGGCAGGTCAGACGACCACCAGCGGACTGCTGGACATGCGCGTGTTCTCCCCTTGGGGAATCGTTAGTACCGGCGTGCTCGCTTATTCTAACGGTGGCCCCGGCGGGCCCGGGACAAATTCGGCGACTCGCCTGGATTCCACCTACACGTTCTCCGACCCCGCCGCGTTGCGCCGCTATCGGCTGGGTGACTTCATCGCGGGCGGGCCGGCCTGGACGCGTCCGATCCGGCTGGGCGGGATTCAGGTCGTCTCCGACTTCAGCTTGCGTCCCGATCTGGTAACCTTTCCGCTGCCGTCGGTCAGCGGTGCCGTTGCGGTACCCTCCACGGTCGATGTGTTGGTCAACGGAAACAAAATGCTGTCTCGCCAGGTCGCGGCCGGGCCGTTTCAGATCCCGCAACTACCCGTGGTGACCGGGGCGGGTACCATCGCGATGTCGCTGACCAACGCCCTGGGGCGGCAGGTCAACGTGGAGCTGCCGTTCTACGCCAGTACCGACCTACTCGATCCCGGGCTGCAAACATTTGCCGCGCAGGCGGGGCTGGTGCGGCGGAACTGGGGTGTCATCAGTAACGATTATACCGGCGCGGCGGCGACCGGGTTCTATCGGCGCGGGCTGACACAGATGATCACCGTCGAAACCAGCGCTGAGGCGACCGCGGGCGCCGCCATGGCGGGTGCCGGGGTCGCGGTGAATGTCGCCAATCTCGCGATCCTTAATCTCGCCGCGGCGGGCAGTTCGGGGACCGGAATTTCCGGAAAGCTGTTGTCCGCCGGGATTGAACGCGCGGGACAGGTGTTCAGCGCCGGCGTCTCCGCGATCGTGGCGGACCATGATTTCCGGGATGTCGCGTCCATGAGCGGCGACCCGGTCCCCCGTCTGCAGCTCAACGCCAATGCCGGCTTGTCACTTGGCCGGTTCGGCTCTTTCGGTGTGGCCTACGCGGCGATCGACCGCGACGCCGTGCCCAACCCCGTCAGGATCGTGCTGCCTCCCGGGGCGCTACTGGCGCAAAACGAGTTCGCGGTTGACGGCATCGCCTATCTGCAGCCGGCGCAGCACGCCCATGTGCTGTCGACCAGCTATTCGGTTCAAGTTAGTAACGCATCGGTTTACGTCACGGGATTCCGCGATTTTGCCGCCGGAGGCAGCACCGGCGTTTTGTTTGGCATGACGATCCCGTTGGGTTCGCGCAGTTCGGTCAACCTGAGTGCGGCGTCCGGGACAGGCAGCCGGTACGCGCAGATGCAGGCTACCCAATCGGCGGTGAAGGTTGGCGATTGGGGTTATCAGGCCTACGCCGCCGAAGGCAGCCAATCGCACGAGTTCGCCCAGCTACAATATATGACGCCATGGTCCTTGCTGACTGTCGGAGCCGATCGGGTTGACCGCCAGACCTCGGCGCGGGTGGAGGCGCAGGGGGCGGTTTCCTGGATCGACGGTGGCCTCTTTCCGTCCAACACCATCAATGACAGCTTTGCCGTGGTGGATACCAACGGCCTGAAAAATGTCCGCGTGTTGAGCGAGAACCGGGACGCAGGTGTCACCAACGCCTCCGGGAAGCTGCTGGTGCCTGATTTGCGCGCTTTCGAACTTAACCATCTTTCGATCGAACCCAACGATGTGCCGCCGGATACCACCATTGGGTTCACATCACGTGACGTGCGGCCACAGGACCGATCCGGCATCGTGGTGGGATTTGGGGTGAAGGTCAGCCACGGAGCCTTGCTGCGGCTGGTTGACGATGCCGGTAAGCCGGTCGAGGTCGGTAGCACCGCCACGTTGAAGGCGACCGGGGTCGCCGATCCGGTAGGGTTCGATGGCGAGGCGTATGCGGTGGACCTGTCACCGCACAATGAACTGAGCGTTGACCGCCCGGACGGAAGCCGTTGCGTGGCCGTGTTCGATTATCAGCCGATTGCCGGGGACATCCCGACCATCGGCCCCATTCCTTGCCGGGAACAACACAGGTGAGGCCCATGCTCGCACTCCTGGCATCGCTGATGCTCGCGCCGACTGCGGTTCGGGCCGGCTGTACGGTTTATGGGTCGGGCATCGCGTTCGGCACCTATCTTCCCGGCTCACCGGCCCATATCACCGGCACGATAACGGCGGACTGCACCGATGGCATTGCGTATAGCGTCGGTTTGAGCGCCGGTATGACCGGTGGCGGCGTGACCAACCGAAAGATGGTGTCTGGCACGGCTACTCTGAACTACGCGCTGTTTCAGGACAGTGTTCATAGTCTCAATTGGGGCCAGACCGCCGGAACTGATACCGTGGCGGATACGGGGACCGGAGGCGCCCGGACGATCGATATCTATGCCCAACTGCCCGCGGGGCAGTATCCGCAACCTGGATTGTACATCGATACGATCGTCGCGACTGTGTTCGGCGCCGACACGGGAAATCCGGTTGGAGCGTTCTTGGTGACGACGGTCGTCACACCCGGTTGCGTGATTTCGGCCACCGACCTGGCATTCGGCACCTATACGGGCCTGCAGACCGACAGCAGTTCCACCCTCTCGGTCACTTGCACCAAAAACACGGATTTCAATGTCGGCTTGAGCGCCGGAACGGCATCCGGGGCCACGGTGACCCAACGCAGAATGTCCGGCCCTGGATCGGGGCAAATGAATTACGCCCTGTACCGAAACAGTGCCCGGACTTTGAACTGGGGCGAGACCACTTTCGTCGATACGATGCCGGGACGCGGCACCGGCGGAAAGGTCTCAATGACTGTCTATGGCCGCATTTCAGCGCGTGCCCCGGTCGCGGCAGGCGCTTACACAGATACTATTACGGCTACGATTACCTACTGACCGGCTGGCAGGCGGGTGGTGACCCCGGCGCCGATAAAGTATTTTCGAATTCGGCCCGAACCCCTTGGGGATCCGAGCCGTTCACACGGTTTGCTTTGGCACTATGCGCCGGTCTTCTGGCTTACGCGTCCGAAACGGCCGGATAAGGCTGGTTCCACTTATCCAGATAGACGAAGTCGGCAAGCTTTCCCCGTCCAACCGGACCGAATTTACCCATCGGATAGCCGATCGGCAGGATCGCGTAGGAATGCACGCCCTCAGGCAGGCCCAGCGCCGCCTCGCTTTCCTTCGCGTGCAGCAAATGCCGCGTCGTCAGAGTCGAACCGAGCCCAAGCGCGCGGGTCGCCAATAGCATGTTTTGCACCGCCGGATAGATCGACGCCCCGGTCGCTCGGTTCGGGTTCGGTCCATCCATCAAACACGCAACGATCCAGACAGGGGCTTCGTGGAAATGTTCCGTCAGGTATTCGACCGCGCCATGCTGCTTGCCATAACGTTCCGCCGTCACGCCGGGCGGCGTCGCGCTGGTAGCGTAACGAGGCCCGATCACCTCGTCGAATGCCTTCTTATACCAGATCTGTACCGCCTTCTTGATCGCCGGGTCCTTGATGACCAGGAACCGCCATGTCTGCGTGTTCCCGCCATTGGCGGCGCTGATACCGGCCTCCAGGATCTTCTTGATCAGTTCGTCTGGCACGGGATCCGGCTTCAACCGGCGCATTGAACGGGTCGAGCCAAGGATATCGAAAATGTCTTGCATGTGTGTTTTTCCTTTAAATACGTTTCACCGGTGCGACGCCGCCGGAACCGGAGCGGCCGCCGTCGATAACGATATGCGTCCCGGTCACGTCGCCGGACAGATCGGAACACAAGTATAGCACGGCACCGGCGATTTCCTCCGGCAGCGCATAACGGCCGGTCGGGATGCCGGCTGTGTAGGCGGCGTGGATGCTCTCCGGGTTGGTTGGATTCCGTTGCGATTCCAGCGACCGCATCATGCGGGTTTCCACCGGACCCGGACACACGGCGTTGACGCGAACGCCAAGCCCGGCGACATCGGTCGATGCCACCTTGGTCAATCCCAGCACGCCATGCTTGGACGCCACATAGGCCGGCATCCCGGGCGCTCCGAACAATCCCGCGACCGAGGCCGTGTTGACGATCGCACCCGATCCCTGCTTCAGCATGACCGGCAGAACGTGGCGCATCCCCAGGAACACGCCCTTCAGGTTGACAGCGATGACCTGGTCGAAAACGTCTTCATCGTAATCCTGGGTCGGAACGACTTTCCCCTCGATGCCGGCGTTGTTGAAGAAGGCATCGATCCGGCCGTATGCGGCGAGTGTCTTCTCGACGTAGTCCTTCACCGATGCCGATTTTGTTACGTCCGCCTTCACGAATGCCGCGGAGCCGCCTCGTTGCGCGATGATATCGACGCTGGCCTGGCCGGAGTCCGCGTCCGCGTCGACCACCATGACCTTTGCGCCCCGCAGAGCAAAACCGAGCGCTGTTGCGCGTCCGATTCCACCGCCACCACCGGTGATCAATGCCACCTTGCCGGTAAAGTCCATTTTCGTTTCCTCCTGTGTTCTTCTGGTCAAATCGGTCGCCGGTCCGGACTCCGGTGTGGCATGACAACCGGCGTTGATATCGACTCTCCGCTAGCGCCATCCCGTCATGCCGAATAAGGTCGGCATCCACGTCTTTTGTTAGTGTAACAAAGACGTGGATGGTGCGCCTTCGCGCACCATGACGATGTATGTGAACTGCCTAAACGACCTTCCCCTCGTGCAACCGCGCAATCTCGTCTGTACTGTAACCAAGTTCCGCCAACACGGCATCGGTGTGCTCGCCGGCTTCCGGTGTGGCGCTGCGAATGCTCCACGGTGTGCGGCTGAGTTCGATCGGCTGCCCGATCACCTCGACATCACCCAGTACACCATGCGGCACGACGCGCGTCATAGCCAGATGTTTGACCTGAGGATCAGCGAAGACTTCGTTCATCTTGTAGATCGGACCGGACGGCACGCCCGCCTTGTTCAAAGTCTCGATCCAGTCCGCCGAGGTCTTCGCCACGGTGATGGCGCCAATGGCCTCATTCAGCGCATCGCGGTTTTGCGAACGCACGCGGCCTGTCGCATACAGAGGGTCGACAGCCAAATGGTCCGCCCCCAACGCTTTGCACAGACGGCGGTAGATGTCGTCGCCCGCCGCGGCGATGTTGATATAACCATCGGCCGTGGCAAACACGCCGGTCGGGATGCTGGTGGGATGGTTGTTGCCGGCCTGACCGGGCACGTCCTTGCCAATCGTCCAACGCGCGGCCTGGAAATCCAGCATTGAAATCTGGGCCCCGAGTAACGAACTCGTCACCCATTGGCCTTCGCCCGATTGCTCGCGCTCCAGCAGAGCAATCAAGATCCCCATGGCGGCGAAAATCCCCGCCGTCAGGTCGGCGACCGGTATGCCAACCCGCATCGGGCCACGGCCGGGTTCACCAGTGATCGACATCAGGCCACCCATGCCCTGGGCGATCTGATCGAAGCCGGGCCGGTCAATATACGGGCCGTCCTGTCCGAAGCCGGAGATGCTGGCATAGACAATGCGCGGGTTGATCGCCTTCAGGCTCTCGTAATCCACCCCGAGGCGGAATTTTACATCCGGCCGGTAGTTTTCAACCACCACATCGGCCGTGGCGACAAGGCGCTTCATGATCGCCACACCGTCCGGCGATTTCAGGTTCAGCGTCAGGCTGCGCTTGTTGCGGTGCAGGTTTTGGAAATCGGGACCATGACGTTCCCCGCCCAGGCCGGCGTCACCCTCGGGCGATTCGATCTTGATGACGTCGGCGCCCCAGTCGGCCAGTTGCCGCACCGCCGTTGGACCGGCCCGCACGCGGGTGAGATCGATAACCTTGAAGCGAGCGAGAGGGCCAGTCGTCATGCGGCAATTCCTTGTGGGCGTGGTGTCCGGGGGGAAATGTCGCACGGAACCGATGAACGGTCGAGGTTGCCGGGCCGTCTGAATGCATCCTGGTTGACAATCGCAGGCGGAATTCGGAAGCTGCGTCAACTGTTCGTTAACTCTTTCCGCCTAAAACAGAAAAGCCGGCGGGAATTGGCCCGCCGGCTAACCAGAGGAGGTTTGGGATGGTGACTCATCTCATCTTCCTGCCATTTATACTCGTGATCATCCATGTAAAAGTCAAGATCATCCGGAAGCCAATCATCCGGAAAAAGCGGTAGGGTCAAGAACCGGCTCGCCTCGGTGCGGGTCGGATCGCCCCTGGTTGGCGAAAATCCTGAACAGATTGCCGAGGCCGACCCGACCCCACTAAGCCGCCACCGCCACCCGAGGCTCAAACGCCGCCGCGTCGATCGGTTTTCCCGGAACCACAAAGATATAGATCAGTGTGCATACGGCCCCCAGCGAGGCGCTGAACAACAAGGCCGGCACGAAACTGCCGGTATCTTGCACGATGAACCCGGTAATAGCAGGCGCCAGAGCCCCGCCGATGTAGCCTCCGCAATTCTGGATGCTGCCGAGCGACGCCGTGCAATGTTTGGGTGCGATCACGCTGGCCAGAGCCCAGCACATCGCACCCGCCATCCCGTTGAACAGCAGCGCCGTGGAAATCGCCGCTACAGCAACGAAGGTGCTCGGTGTCAGCGCCGCCACAACGGTGAATCCCGCCATGCCGCCAAGTCCGATCACCACCGGCACCTTGCAAGAGTTGACCGGAGACACGCCCCGCCGGGCCAGATGATCCGCCAGCCAGCCGGCCCCGATACTGCCGATGACGCCAAATGCGAACGGGATCCCCGCGACCCAGCCGGTCTTGGGGATGCTCATATGACGTTCTATTTCCAAATACCCGGGCAGCCAAGCCTGATAAACCCAGCCCATATAGACCTCACCAAAAAATCCAAACACCATGCCCCAGGTGGCCCGATAGGCGAATAGGTGCTTCCAGTCGGCCCAGGTCACTCGTTCTGCTGTAGAAGCGACCTCACCGTCCGACAGATAGGCTTTTTCCTCAGCGGTCAGATCGACTTCGCGCGGTTCGCGATAGACGGCATACCAGATCGCCGATACCGCAATGCCGACGGCGCCCATGATGATGAACATCCAACGCCAGCCGAACGTCAGCATCAGAGCGGTCAACACCAGCGGTGCGATGGCCGGTCCGAGCTTCGATCCACACAGGCCGATGCCCGTGGGCAGGCCGCGTTCTCGCACGTTGTACCAGTCCCGAACCACCCGAACCAAACCGGAGAATTGCGGGGATTCGCCAAGTCCAAGGAAGACCCGGGCGCCGACGAATTGCCAGAAATTGCCGACCAGACCGCCTAGCGCCTGGGCCAGCGACCAAACGAACATGCCGGCACCCAGCATTCGGCGTGGACCGGCGCGGTCCACCAGCGCCCCTGCCGGAAGCTGGAAGGCGGCGTACGCCCACAAGAACGCGGACAGCAGCAACCCCATCTCGGAGATTGATAATCCAAGATCGGCTCGAATCAGTGGATTGGCCACCGCCAAGGTGGACCTGTCGATATAGTTGACCGCGCAGCCCAGCGTAATCAGCCCGATCGAGTTGCGTTGGATACGTTTGATCCGCGCGGATGCCGCAATGGAAGCCATCGGTTTGCTCCGGTTGGAGTCTGTTGTGACGTTTCGCCATGAAGCCTAGGCGGGGATTGGGGGATTGACCATAGCGACTGGTCAGGCGGGCAATGCCGCAAACTGCCCGAGACATTCAGCACTGAATGTGAGTGCGAACACACAACGAACAGGATCGTATGTGTTCGTTAGTTTAAAGAATAGACTAATGGTACGAATGGGGCCGGGGTCAATGCCTCGATCCCCACCGGACTTTATGCAACGCCTTCGGGCCGCATGCCCTTGGGAAGAGTCGCCAGAGACTCGGTTGTATCGAAATCGCGCAGGACCGCGTCGTCGGCCATTTCGATTTCGCACACGAATTCGGTATGTTTGCCAACCAGGAATCTGGCGCCGGAATCTCCGCTGATCTGGAGGATCTCCGGAAAGAACCGCCGGTCCCACAGCATCGGATTGCCCTGCTTGCCGCGGAACGTCGGTAGCACGATCAGGCGCCCCTCGGCGGGGTCGTACATCGATATCAACCGGTCGATCATGCGGCCCGTCACCAGGGGCATGTCGCCCAGGCACACCACCGCGGCGGCACATTCAGGGGGCACCGCCGCGATCCCGGCTTTCAGGCTGGCGGACAATCCCTCGGCATAGTCAGAAGCATGAACATACCGCACCGGCCGGCCGCCGAGCGAATGTTCGATCTGTTCCGCCTGATGCCCGGTCACGACCAGGATAGGTCTGGCATTCGACGACAACACGTTATCGACGACGCGGGCGATCATCGGCTTACCAGCCTTGTCGGTCACCAGCAGCTTGTTATGCGGCGCCATCCGCCGGGATCGTCCGGCACCCATGATCACCGCCGCGATCACGGGCGCACTCCTGGGCGCGGCGCCCGAACGGGGTGTCGCAGGGGCCTTCTCGCGCGGCATCGGCCGGGTTTCCATCTCTTTCAACAGACCGCCGACGCCCATCAGCATCAGGTCCCTAGACGTGACCGGAACCCCGGCGAATAATCGTGTCAGTACGAAATCGATGCCATTCAGCGCCGGGCTGCGCGCGCAGCCCGGCAGCACCAAAGCCGGCGTGGTGCCGATCCGCCCCAGGCAGATCAGGTTCCCCGGATCGACCGGCATACCGAAATGCAGGATTTCGCCACCCGCGCGCACGATCCCGGCCGGTCCGACATCGCGCCGGTCCACCACAGCCGAGGCACCGATCACCAGCAACAGATCCGCCCCTGACGCCTTCAGAGTGTCGAGCGCGCGTCCCACCGCGTCCTCGTGATGCGCGCAGCGGATCGCCGGCAGCAGGGTGCCGGTCAAAGCGGTGATGCGGGCATCGGTGATGGCGATCGTCTTGTCGGTAACGCTGTCTTTCAGGCCTGGAAGTTCGGTGATGACAAGCCCGACCTTCAGGTGCCGGAATGGATGCAGCGTCAACGGGCTGGTGCCTTGCCGGGCCAGAGCTTCCGCGACCGACAGGACGTTGCCGGGTACCGAGAATGGAATGATCTTGATCGTTGCGACCAGATCCTTCGGCGCGACCACGGCATAATCCGGCAGCGTCCCGATGGTCAGCGCTTCGTCGATCGTGTTCAGGCGGTTGATTCGCGCGGTGTCGATCCGGAGCAATCCCGGCACCTCGGCCGACAAATTCACCCGTCCCGTCGCCGCTCGGGATCGCGCGATCAGGGGTGACACCAGCGGAGTCGCCAAACGGTCGGCGGCGATGTCCTCCGGCACATCGCCCGGTTCCAGGTGGGCGCAAATGACATCCAGCCGGCCGGCGGTACGCAGCGCCTCGATCGCCGAGTCGTCCAACAACGATCCTTTACGGATCATCCGTTCCCCGACCTTCTGGCTGTGCGCCATGATCGCGCCTTTGGCCTCGTCCAGCGGGGCGGCGCCAAATTTCATGGGGCGGGCTTCGACGGCAACGGAGCGTTGCGGCGCACCGCGACGATCTCGGCGATGATGGACAGAGCGATTTCCGGCGCGGTGACGGCTTCGATGTTCAGGCCGACCGGGCCGCGGATTCGGGACAACGCGTCGTCCTGGTGCCCCAACTCTCGCAGCCGGTTCAACCGAGCCGCGTGGGTGCGGCGGGACCCGAGGGCGCCGATGTAAAATGCCTGCGATTTCAGCGCGCGGTCCAGGGCGGGATCGTCCAGCTTGGGGTCGTGAGTCAGCGTCACCACAGCGGTCCGGCTGTCGGGGGCGAACTTGTCCAGCGCTTCGTCGGGCCAGTCAGTGGAAATGACGGTGTCCGGGAAGCGTTCGTCGGACGCGAAAGACCGGCGGGGATCGACCACGGTGACCGAGAACCCGCACGGAACCGCGAACGGCACCAGCGCCTGCGCGATGTGCACGGCGCCGACGACGATCAGCCGCAGTGGCGGATTGTAGGCATGCAGAAACCAGTCGGTGTCGCCCAGTTTGACGGTGCCGCTCTCGTCACGGTCCAGCGCGCGGGTGGCGGCCTCGTTCAGGTCGGCCGGTGCGTCCGGGTCCGGCAGCAGGCGTTGCTCGCCCGATGGCAGGCGGGTCGCCAACACGACGGGACGCTTGTTTTGCTTCGCCTGTTCTAACGCGGCGAGTATGTCTGGTGTCATGGACGGTTATCCTGCGACTTGGATGGACATGTTAGCGCGTCTGGCCGGGATTGGGGAGGGCGCGGCATGTTCGCGGGCCGCCACGACTCCCGGCGTTATCCCTGCCGGCGTTGATCTCGACTCTCGGCCAGCGTCGACGTCATGCCGACGAAGGTCGGCATCCACGTCTTCTGTTGTCTTAACAAAAACGTAGATGGTGCGCCTTCGCGCTCCATGACGATATCAGGACGATCTGCATGTGTCAGAAACAACGTCGCCCTAGTTCAGCCTCTCGACAAACACCTTCACCTTACCGCCGCAGGCCAACCCGACTTCCCAAGCCTTTTCATGGCTCACCCCGAAATCGAGCAACTGCGGCGTTCCCGACTCGATCGTCTGCATCGCGGCGTCGGCGACGGCGCCCTCGATGCAGCCGCCGGACACCGATCCTGCCATGCGGCCGGATTTGGTCACCGCCATCTGACTACCGGCCGGCCGAGGCGAACTGCCCCAGGTTTCGGTGACCGTGGCGATCGCCACCTGCTCTCCGGCCGCACGCCATGCGGCGGCGGTGGACAGGATATCTTCGGACAGGCTCATAAACGTCTTCCTTTCATGGGTGCGGGACGAGACAGCAAATCAATCAGGCTGCGCAGGCTGGCCAGATTATGCACCGGACGGAATTCATCCACATGCGGCAGCATGGCGCGAATACCCTGGGATTTTGGTTCAAACCCGCTCCAGCGCAACAGCGGGTTCAGCCATACCAGCCGTGTGCAGGACCGATGCAGCCGATCCATGTTCTCCGCCAGGCCGTGAGCGCCGTCGCGATCCAACCCGTCGGTGATCAGCAAGACGACCGCGCCCTGACCCAGGACGCGCTTGGCCCACAGGTGGTTGAAGCTGGCGACGGCCTCGCCGATCCGGGTGCCGCCGGACCAGTCCGGCACCGCGTGCGCGACCATTTGGAACGCGACCTCAGGGTCGCGCGCCTTGAGTTGGCGGGTCACGTTGGACAGGCGGGTGCCGAACAGGAATACCGAGACGCGGTCCCGATCATTCGTCACCGCGTGCAGAAAGTGCAGCAGGATCTGTGCATACCGAGCCATAGAGCCGGAGATGTCGCACAGGACGACCAGCGGCGGCGGCCGGGTGATGCGGCGGTTTCGCGCGATTGTCAGGATTTCGCCGCCCTGGCGCAGGCTGGCCCGGATCGTTCGCCGGAGGTCGGTTTTCGGGCCGTTCTGATCGGCGCGCAAGCGACGGGTGCGGCGCAGGTCGAGCGGCAGTACAAGGCGGCGGATTTCACGTTTCGCCTCGGCGATTTCGGTGGCGCCCATCGCCTCGAAATCCATCTGCTGCAGCCGCTCCTGTTCGGACACCGTCATCGTCATGTCGGTGACCGGCGGTTCGTCCTTTGGCTGTGACGGCTTGTTCTTCTTCGACGCAAACGCCTCCGCGACGCGGCGCGCGGCCGGGGGAGGGCGTTCGGTCTTCTTCTCTTTTTGCGCTTCCAGCAACGCCATCGCGGCAGCCTGTTCCGCCGTCGACGGATCGCGCCAAAACAATGCGAAGGCCTGGTCGAACACGTCCTGATGCTCGTGGCGATGGATCATCGCGGTGCGCAACGCGGTGCGCGCCTGAGTCTTGGAGGCAAGGTCGATGCGCGTCAGCGCGTCCTGCGCCGCGATGCTCTCGGCGGGGCCAACAGGCAGGCCGGCACGCCGCAGCAGTCGTGCGAAATGCATGACGTTGGCGGCGAGGCGGGGTTCAGGCTGGTTCAGCGGATCGACGGTGCTCATGTTGGAGGTAATGGAAGCCATGCGGCGGGCTGGTGCAAGAGGCCGGTGAATCCGACTGCCGGGCCGGTCTGAATCTCGCGGGTCCGCTTTCATAAACCCGCCAACGCCCGAGGCGACATGATCCGCAGGCGGTCCGGTCATGCCGAAGAAGGGCACTGCCGATATCGATTATTATTCGATATAAATATTCCCATTGATTTAACCGGGCCGCGTCTGTTTGGGTGCGTCTCAGTCCATCAGCTTCGCGGAGTCCGAATTCCATGTTGACCAAACAATCCGCCGCCGCGGTCAGGTTTGCGTTTTGCGGCGCTCTGGTGGTCGCCGGGTTGTGGGACAAGGCTCGGGCGGACGAGGCGCCCCCGGCGGCGGCCGTCGTGCCTGCGGTGGATGATAAGCCGGCAGCGCCCGCGGACCTGGCCAATCTGCTGGACGTGATGGCGAAACAACTGGAGGACAAACCAAATTTTGTCGTGTTGCAGTTGGAGTCGCTGTCGATCACCCAGGGCGACGTCGCGGAAATTGTTCGGGCGATGCCACCCGCCATCACCATGCTGGGGTTCGCCGAAGTCTATCGCCGTGCCCTGGACGTAACGATCCGGCAAAAGGCGATGGTGCTCCGGGCACGATTGGAGCATCTCGATCAAGATCCCAAAGTGATCCATCTCGCTGCCCTCGCGAACGAGCGGGTTTTGGCTGACGCCTGGCTCAGGCGCCAGGCGGATGCCGCTATCACCGACAAGGCACTGCGTGAGCGTTATGATCGCGATATCGCCGGGAAACCGGCCGCGCCGTTGGTACGTGCCCGCGTTATTCTGCTGCCGACGGAAGCCGAAGCCACCCTCGTCATTCAGCAACTGCGCGATGGAGCCAATTTCGGCACCCTCGCGCGCGATCTGAGCAAAGACCCGACTGCCCCGAAGGAGGGTGATCTGGGCTATCTGCCGCGTGATGCCTTGCAACCCGACGTCGCGGCGGCGGCGTTCTCGCTGTCACCTGGCGAGGTGTCGTCTTATCCGATCCCGTCGCGGCTTGGCTTTTTCGTGATTAAGGTCGAAGGCCGGACCACACGGGATACGCCGTCGTTCGATGAGGCGCGCGGCGGTCTGGAGAAAGCGCTCCGCGCCGACGCGACCCGGAAAGCGGTCGAATCTTTGCTGGACAATATCAAATTCGTTGCCCCCACAAAGGCGGGTCAGGCCGCGGCGGGGCAGGGGGTGATTCCCGCGAAACCGTAACGTCTAAGCAGACAAAATCGCGCCGCGCCGAATGGCGGACGCGATTTGAACTGTCGGCTTCGCCGATCAGGCGCGGACGCGGGCGCGCCTGCGACTTGCGATCAGGCCAAGGACGCCGGCGCCGAGGATCGTGATCGACGCAGGTTCCGGCACCTTGACCACGGACAAATCGGCCAACATCATGAACGGCGGTTGATTGACTCCGGCGGAGCCGTTACCGGCGGCCAGAAAGCTGATCGTTTCACTCGTGGCGCCCGCTGCCACCGTGAAGTCGATCGTATCTTTGACAAACTTGTTGGTCGGATTGGTGCTGCCGTTATTGCCAATCGTGATGCTTGGTGTCACCTGGGTCGGGGTGGCGCCGTTCAGACCGACGGACCACCAGTCCTGTGTCTGGCCGGTAAAGCCCGACTGCTGGGCGCCCGCGTAGTAGAATGACAAAGCATAGGTTTGCGCTGTGGCCGACGCGGTGACCGCGATCGTCGTGCTGATCGTGTCGGCGTAGGCGCCGCCCGCGTCGTCAACAAAGACATTGCCGGTATAACCGGCCACAACCGAACCCGGGCTGGTCGTGAAGACAAGCGCGGGCTGGCCGCCGGACGTGCCGCAATAACTGCCGGACGTGGTGATGCTTGAACCTGAGGCCACGCATGCGTAACCGGTGCCCGTGGCGGTCCAACCAGGCAGAGCCGAGCTGTTGGTGATCTTGCCTCCCGCGTCGATATAGGAATTGGCGGACGACAGGGCGCTGCTGCCTGTGATCGAAAAATTCCCGTTCGGCAGCGTCTGCGCCGATGCCCCGGCCGATAACAAGCATGTGGCGAGCGCCGCCATCCCCAATGCTGGTACGATCATCTTTACGCGCGCCAGTCTCAATCTGATTGTTTCCATAATCGAGTGCTCACCAAAAAAATTAAAAGCGATTCGGCTGCCCTTCCCGATTCAAAAGCAACTTTGGGTTGAGTTCCGTTTCTGTGGTCACCTCTAATCGTTGACCGGCTAGCACGTCAATAAATGATTCTTAAATACGAAAAAGATTATTTTTTCGACAAATTGTCTAATGCAGGAGCGCGCCAGGATCCATCCAAACGACTGATCTGTCGTTGAATACGGAGAAATATCGCGTTGTATTCAGACATTTTTTGAAACGCTCGCGGGCGGGAATGTTTCGGATGACAAAGGCTGGATCAACTGACCGGCCCAGGATATCGGCATCGCCTCATGGATGCCATAGAGCGCCGGCCACAACCTTTGCGGCATATGGAGCGTGCCGAAGATGAAATCGATCACCGGAAGCATCGACGCGTAATTCTGGTTGGCCGGGTCCATCGCGTGGTGCCAATGGTGAAATCGCGGCGTTGCGATCAGCCACTCCAGAGGACCAAAACGCCATCTGATATTGGCATGAATCAGGAAGGGCCAGACGGTGCCGCCAAGACCGACCACGATCGGGAGCAATGGCCCCGCCGACCCGGCCGGCGTTCCAAGATTCAGGATCACCAGCGGTGCGAAGGCGAATAATCGGCCAATCACGAGGTCGATAGGGTGGGCACGGGAATTGACCAGGAAATCCAAACGCTCCGGGCTGTGGTGAATGGAATGGAAGCGCCACAACACGGGAACCGTGTGCATCAGGCGGTGACCCCAATAGTAGCCGATTTCGCCGGCCAGCAGTCCCGCGAGGGCTCGGGTCCAGAACGAGGCCTCATTGAGCGCCGATTGTATCGAATAGGGCACCAGGTAATGCGCGGCAAAGGCAACGGCGCCCAAAGGCAGGCCCAAAAGAGTTGAGGCCAGGATGGTGTTGAGAAAAAAATAGCCCAGATCGGCGCCGATTCCGCTTCGCCAGACTTTGGACGGATGTATTGCGAACAGCCGCTCCAGCGGCACGAAGATGATCGTCAGGATCACCAGCCAGCCGGTTTGCCTGATCAGATCGACCAGGAAGGGTGGGAAGGTTCGAATAATCGCGTACATGTTGGCTGGAGTGCTCGGTTGGCTGTTTCAATGCGCCCGGCGGCTTCAGTCGTGGCCCGGACAACCCGCATAGGCGTCAATTTAATTGGGCGGCAGAGAATATCTTTCCCCGGACGTAGCTTTCCACTCTCCGTCATGGCCGGGCTTGGCCCGGTCACCCGGGACTTTGCTTGGACGGCACAAGAAGTCGTGGGTGGCCGGGCCAAGCCCGGCCATGACGAATGGGCAAATTCTCCCGGTCCACCGCTTAAGTGGACGTCTATGCGGACAAGCCGGGCCATGACGGACCGGGAATGGCCCGTACGTTCACGATCGACGCGGATTGGTATTATAGTAACATTTCCATTTTTAAACCGGATGAATCCTCGATTTTCGTGGTCCGCGATAGGGGCGGCTGATCCTGGTGAAACCGAACGTGCCGCCACAAAAAAAATCGTCACCCCGCATCCGGCCGCAGGAATCGCAGAACAGCATCCACCAGCAGTGTGCGTTGCAAAACGGCCTCGTCGGGCGCGTTGAGGTCCCGTTTGAAGATGATCCGCCACGTGTGCCGGTTGGATATCCGATAAAAGCTGAAAGAGGCGATCATCAGGTGCAGATGCAGCGGGTCCACGCCACCGCGAAACACGCCTTCCTGAACGCCGCGCAGCAGTAACGTCCGCAGGATATCGACGACAGCTTCGTTCCTTACCGCGATCGCCGGTGCATTCAGAATCGGTTGCGCGTCGTGGATATTGGCAACCGAGATCAGCCGGACCCAGTCCGGATGGGCCGCGTGATAATCGAACGTGACCTCCACCAGGCGCCGCATCGCGTCGCTGGCGGGAAGCGCGTCCAGTCGCAACGATGCCTCGATGTCGCGCATGCCCGCATAGACGTTCTCCAGCACCGCGGCGAACAGGCCCTCTTTGCTGCCGAAATGGTAATACAGCATCGGCTTGGTCGTTCCCGCCAGGGTGACGATCTCATTCACGTTGGCGCCGCTGAAGCCCTTTTCCGCGAACACGGTCTGTGCGGCATCCAAAATGTTTTGCCGGGTTCGCTTGCCATTCACCGGGCGGGACCCGGGCGGGGCGGCATCATCCAACCGTAAGCCAACTGTCGTGGTCAAAGTCCGGTCTCCTGTGTCCGAACCTTCTTATCCGAGGTGGGAAAGCGTGTCTGTCCACGCCGGGTCCGACGCGCAGGCTGGATTGGACGCCGGACAAATTTTGTCATCTTGTGATTTCCCCTCTATTAAACCGACCGGTAGGTATATATAAGAGCCAGAACGCAAACAGCGCCAGAGCTAAAAAGCCTACCGGACAGGAGGACGCAGATGACCGACGCCAGCACCGCATCGCTTAAAGCGTCCGGGAACCCGGATAGTCGCCGTGTCGTCGCTGTGACCGGTGGGCTTGGCGGCATTGGTGCAGGCATCACGATCGCTCTGACGCGCCGTGGCTTTGACGTTGTCGTGTGCGACCGGGCGATCGACCCCGACGCAGCCGCACAATTGACGACGCAAACCGAACCCAATGCTCGGTTGTCCTTTGTCGCCGGTGACCTGGCGGACCTGGGCGACCATCCTCGTTTCGTGGATGCGGTTTTCGGCGCGTTCGGGCGCCTCGACTGCCTGGTCAACAATGCCGGGGTGTCCGTCAAATCCCGTGGCGACCTGCTCGACGTCTCGGCCGAAAGCTATGACCTGAACTTCGGGGTCAACACGCGCGGTGCGTTTTTTCTGACGCAGGCGGTCTGCCGCCGGATGCTCCAGGCACCCGGCCCGTTCGCGGAAAGTGCCCGTTCGATCGTGTTCATCTCGTCCTCCAATGCCGTGATCGCCGCGCCCGAACGGGGAGAGTACGCGATGTCCAAGGCGGCGGTCGCGATGATGGCGAAGTTGTATGCGATCCGCCTCGCACCGCACGGGATCGCGGTTTACGAGGTCCGCCCCGGCCTGATTCGCACGCCTATGACCGGCGTTGCGCAGGCGCGTTTCGACACTCTGCTGGCCGACGGCTTCACCCCGATCAACCGGTGGGGTTTGCCCGAGGATGTCGGGCGAGCGGTCGCGACCATGGCGGCAGGCGATCTGCCGTTCACGACCGGTGCCGCCATTCAGGTCGATGGCGGGATGCACATTCACCAGTACTAAACGTCCTTCCGCAGGAAAGACGGGCTTCTGAATACGATCAATCACCTGTTCACTCTTGGAGGAAATCAAATGGCCAGCCCCGGTGACCGCGAGCCGCACGGCACGCATCAAACGAAAAAGGCAACCGCGAGCGGTTGGATCGGATCGGCTCTGGAATACTATGACTTCTTTATCTACGCCTCCGCCGCGGCGTTGATTTTCCCGCAGATCTTCTTTCCGTCGGGCAATCCGCAGATCGCGATCATCGCGTCCCTGGCGACCTACGGCGTTGGCTATGTCGCGCGGCCGATTGGCGCGTTTGTGCTTGGCCATTGGGGCGATACCCATGGGCGCAAGACCGTGCTTCTGCTGTGCATGTTCATGATGGGCTTCTCGACCATGGCGGTCGGGTTTCTGCCGACCTACCAGCAGGCCGGCTTGCTCGCGCCGGCGCTTCTGGTGCTGTTTCGGCTTATTCAGGGCTTCGCCGTCGCCGGTGAAATATCCGGTGCCAGTTCGATGATCCTGGAGCATGCGCCGTTCGGCCGGCGCGGCTATTACGCCAGCTTCACGTTACAGGGCGTGCAGGCCGGACAGATCATGGCTGCGGCCGTATTCCTGCCGTTGGCCTATTACCTGCCGACCGAGGCCTTCAACACCTGGGGCTGGCGGGTTCCGTTCATCCTGAGCGCCCTGGTGATCATCGCCGGTTACATCATTCGCCGGGAAGTGTCGGAAACCCCCGCCTTCGCCGAGGAAGGGGCGAACAAAGCCGTGCCGCGGGCGCCGATCGTGGAAGCCTTCAAGCATCACTGGGCCGACATGCTGCGCGTGGTCTGCATGTCGCTGATGAATGTCGTTCCGGTCGTGGCCACGGTGTTCGGGGGCGCCTATGCGGTGCAGGCCGCGTACGGAATTGGCTTTCCGAAAGCGGTGTACCTGTGGATTCCGGTCCTGGGCAACATCGTCGCCGTTTTCGTCATCCCCTTCGTCGGCAATCTGTCGGATAAGATCGGCCGCCGTCCGCCGATCATCGTCGGGGCGTTGGTTTCGGGCTTGCTGTCGTTCGGCTACCTGTTCGCCATCAGCATCGCGAACGTTCCGCTGGCAATCGTGATGTCATTGCTGATGTGGGGCGTTATCTACCAGGGCTACAACGCGACCTTCCCCAGCTTCTATCCGGAATTGTTTCCAACCCGCGCTCGGGTCACCGCGATGGCCATCGCGCAGAATACCGGCACGACGATCACCGCTCTGTTGCCGGCGCTGTTCGCCACGGTCGCACCTCCCGGTTCCACCAACGTTCCGATGACGGTCGGTGCCATCACGTTCGGCATCACGATCATTTCGGCGGTGGCGGCGTGGAGTGCGCGGGAAACCCATCGGGTCCACCTGAACGATCTGGGCGAACGCAACGCGGTGCCGGTGAGCAAGCCGGAATACGACTCTCTGCGGGCAACCGCTGTGAGCGGAACAGGACTGGCCAGTTCGTAGGCCGGCCTGACCTCCCATTCGACGACAAAAGGGTTGGCGCGATGCCAACCCTTTTTTTGTGAACGGACCCGTTAGGTAGGAAGTTCGATCTATCCTTCCCGGCGTTTCTCTTCGTGCGGAGCCTCCTGGTGCTGCTGCTCGGGCCGGGCTTCCGGCCGCGGGGCCGCCTGACGCTGTTCAGGCGCCCGAGCGGCTTCCGGACGCGGAGCCTCCTGGTGCATCTGCGCGGGCCGGGCTTCCGGACGCGGGGCGGCCTGGCGCTGTTCGGGAGCCCGAGCGGCTTCCGGACGCGGAGCCTCCTGGTGCTGCTGAGCGGGCCGGGCTTCCGGTTGCGGGGTAGCCTGACGCGGTTCAGGAGCCCGCGCGGCTTCCGGCCGTGGTGCCTCCTGACGTGCCTGTGGCTCCGGTACCCTGGCAGGTTGCTGATGTTCGGCCGCACCAGGTATTGCCGCATGCACGGGGGCTGCGCGCATGGGCGCTGCCAGAGGGCGCACGATCCCCTCACCCACGAACTGTCCGGGCCGGGCCGTGGCGGCGGTGGCCGGACGGCCATGATTTGCCGCGAGAGCGGGATTGGCGGCAGCCGCGCTGACGTGACGGGCTTGTTCGGACGTTACCGGCATGTGATTTTCATGTTCGGCGCCACGTTCCGCCGCGTTGGGTTCCGATCTGATGCCACCCGCGCCGCCGGCATAGCTGACATGGGAGTTGGTGTTGATCGTCACGTTCTGCCGATACGTGTGGCCAACACGCACCGATCCGAAGTTGTTGACCGATTGGTTATAGGCGAAATGACCGCCGTCCCAGCGTCCGCCGCCATAGCCGACGCCGCCGTAGCCATAGCCGTAATTAACGCCGCCATAGTATCCGACATGGGGCCCCCAGTAACCGCCGTGGAACAGGTACACCCCATCGCTCCAACCCCAGTAGGGCGGGGTCCACAACACATCGGCGACCGGTGGCAGAATCCAGGTTCCGGGGATCCAGTAATACCCGGCGCTTGCATCCCACTGCCAGTAGCCGGGGGTCCAGATATAGCCTTCCTCCGGCATCGGCGGCTGGGCGTACACCAGCAACGGCGGCGGCGCGAGCTGGACGGAAACCCCGATCGAGACTTGCGCCGAAGCGGACATTGGCGTGGCCAGGATCATCGGCCCCGGCAGGATGGCGGCTGCCAGCAACAGGCCTTTCAGGCCAAGGGGACGCGGGATGTTCATGGTAATCCTTTCTACGCCGGAGCCAGTATGCGGTGCGTCCGGACTCAACAGATAGTTGGCTGGCCATAACGATACCAGACTCGGAAATTACTCAGCCGCCAGCCTGATCTTTGGCTCGTCCACTTCGTCCAGGGCAACCAGCAGCGAGCCAACCCGATTAACCGAGGACAGGCATTCGGCGAGGCCGGGATAGTTGTCCACGAACCAGTTCAGCGCCGTTTGCACCATCACGAACGCGGCGACAGCCTGCGCGACTTCACCGAGCGACATGGCGCCGGCGAGATATTTGGGTGCGCATAAGACCCAGGCAATGATCGGCGCGGCCAACGTGTTGCCGGTCGAGATCAGCGTTGTCCGCATGAACTGGACGCACAGGTCTTTCCATCGGCTGACAACGGTTTCGAACGCATCGCCCATCGAGGTGAGTTGTGCGGGCCGCGCGTCCTGCGCGGCCGCGGCCGTACGATGTTCCCGCAGGTGTGAGGCGACCGAGCGGAATTGAGCCTCCGCCGCGTTCTTTCCGGCAATCGTATGAACCATGCGCCGGCCGATCAGCATCATGCCGAGGGTCAGCAGCGCCGAATAGATTAGCACCGTCAGCACAAGGTATTTGGGCACCGTCAACATATAGCCGTCGATTCCGACCACCAGATCGCCGCCGACGTTCCACAGGATTCCGATGAACGTGACCGCGCTCAGGATCGCCGACAGCAATCCGGCGGCCATGCTGATCGGCGCATCGGTCGCGACCCGGGCGTCCTCGGCAATGCGGTATTCCGGGTTGCTGTCTTCGTCTTTTTGAAAATGCAAATGCCGGATCCGATCGTTGGCGAGCCACTGATCGATCAGGTGTCTGGTCAGCCATGCACGCCACTTCCGTTGCGCCGTCATGCGCGCCCAAATCAACAGGATGGCGACCGCCACGCTGAGCGCCGCCAGCAGAAGAAACAAAAGGGCTTCGGATCGTAAAGCGGTGCCATCCCTGCGGCCAAATGCATCGAAAAAATCGCGGCTCCAGTAGTTCATTCGATACTGTAATGCCAGTTGCAGCAAGGTGCCGCCGACCAGCAGCGCGAACAACAATCTTGCGTTGGTCAGTCGCCAGAACCCGGAGGCGCCGCGCCAAAACCGTGATACCAGCAGATTTTTCTCGTTGGGGGGCAACATCTGCCGGCTAACCGAAGTGGAGGGGTGTGCCGCCGATAAGCCATACGACCAGTAAGATCAGCAACACGACGCCAAGTATGCCTCCACCGCCACGCCCGCGATACCGGCTATAGCCGAAGTAACCGCCGCCGCCACCCAGAAGCAGAACCAAAAGAATGATGATAATGATTGTGCCCATGTTTCACCTGCTGACCGATAACTAATCAGTACAAAATATCGGACTGATTGACCTGCGGTCCAGCGTCGGAAACTACCTATGGCAATCCGCATGTGGCAGTTCTCTCCGTTACGGTCGGACTTGGCCCCATAGGCATCAGGATAAGCGACTGGGGAAGAAAATTTGCATCGCGGACGAGGCTTTCCACTCTCCGTCATGGCCGGGCTTGGCCCCATGGGCATCAGGATAAGCCGCCGGGTGGCGAGGATTTTCCCCTTCGTCATGACCGGGCTTGGCCCGGCCATGACGAAGGGGCAAAACCTCCCCGTCGGACGCCTATCCTGATGGCCTATGCGGCGAAATCCGGCTATACGACTAGGCCAGTCCTCCCCGTCGGACGCCTCATCCTGATGCCTTTGCGGACAAGCTGGCCCATGACGATGGGGGAGACCAGTGTGAACCCGGTCAGGCCAAAAATGGTCTAACGCCCGAAAGACAACGGACGGCCCCGATCAGCGGCCCGCCTCGTTCGCGTCCTTCGAGGCCGCCGCCAGCGCCAGACGAGCCAAGGCCGGCAGCGATTTCGTGGCGGTCTTCGATATGATCGACGCCCGGTGATTTTCCACCGTTCGCTGGCTGATCCCCAGATCCGCAGCGATATTCTTGCTCGGGTGGCCCGCCAGGACCATCTCCATGATCTGCCGCTGGCGGGGAGTCAGGCTGGCGACATGGGTCGCGGCATCATCCTGCCAGGCCGAAAGTTTCGTCGAATCCCGTGCGCGGTCCAGCGCGAGATCGACGCAGGCCAGAAGCTCACCGCGGCTGATCGGCTTTTCGATGAAGTCCGACGCACCGGCTTTCATCGCCAGAACCGCCATCTGAACGTCGCTGCTGCCGGTGATCATGATGGCCGGTAACCGATGCCCGGCATCGTGCAGGCGACCGAGCAGCGCGAGGCCGTTCATACCCGGCAGATAAGCGTCGATGATCAGACAGGCCTCACGCCCCGGGCGAAACGCCTCCAGGAAAGCCTCACACGATGAGAAATCCACGACCGCGCGGCCATCGTCCTCCAGCACGCTGCGAATGGCGTCCCGGATGCCGTCATCGTCATCGACGACAAACACCACAGGTGCTTCCACACCCTTCTTCAACTCTGGCAATCGCGGCGTCCGCCTGGCGGGCAGCAGGCGTTGGATGGCCTGGTTCAGTTCGTTCAGCTTCATCGGCTTGTTGAGGTGGACGCAATCCTCCACTGCGATCGCGGTCGCGGTCAGCGTCGAAATATCGCCGGTGAGGATGATCGCCGGCACTGCCTGGTGCAGGACCTCACGCAGCATCTGGGTGGTTCGAACGCCGTCCATGCCGTTCGGCAGATTGTAATCCGCCAGAATAAGGTCCGGCCGAATGGAACCGTTCTTCGCCAGTTCGACCGCGCTGACACCATCGGGCGCCGGGATCACATCGTGCCCTTCGTCCTTCAGCAGAAGCTCAAGCAGGTCACGCACGTCCGGGTCGTCCTCGATCAGCAGGATCGTGCCGGTGCGGTTGGCGTCCGTGGCGCTGTCGTCCATCACCTCGGACGAGGATGGGTTGTGCCTCGGCGCTTCCGATCCGGCCGGCAGCAGGACATCGATAGCGAACACCGATCCCTTGCCGGGGCGAGAGCGGACCCGCACCGCATGACCGAGCAGGACCCCGAGTCGTTTGACGATGGACAGGCCAAGGCCGAGACCCCGGCTTCGTTCACGCGCGGCGTTGTCGAGTTGATGGTATTCCTCGAAAATCGAATCAAGTTCAGCGGCAGGGATGCCGATCCCGGTGTCCCAGACTTCGATGCTGAGCATGTTGCCATGTTGACGGCAGCCCAGCAGCACCTTGCCTCGCCTGGTATATTTGAGCGCATTTGAGACCAGATTGCGGATCATCTGCTCCAGCAGCCTTGGGTCGCTGGTAATGAAGCGGCCGCACGGTACCACATGCAGGGCCAGTCCCTTCGCCTGGGCGTGATAGATGAATTCGTCCCGCAATTGGTGCAGCAGGTCGTTGACCGGAAAAAGCGTCATCTCGGCGTGGACCGTGCCAGTCTCGATCTGGTTGATATCGAGCAGCGTGTTCAACATGCCGGACATGGCGCCCAGCGTCTCATCCAGCCGGGTGACAAGTTTGCGGGCTTTCTCACCGTCGACGTTCTTCGCCAGCAGCCCTTGCACCAGCGCGAGCGTCTGCAATGGCTGCCGCAGATCGTGACTGGCTGCCGCCAGGAATCGCGTTTTCGCGGCGTTCGCCAGTTCCGCCTGCCGCTTGGCGACACCGAGCTCATCCAATATCTGCCGGCGGTCGGTGATATCGGCGAAGGTGATGACGACACCTTCCACATGATTTTCTTGCGTCCGGTAAGGCAGCACGCGACGGATGAAACAGGCGCCGTTCTCCGCTGCGATTTCCCGTTCGACCGGAACCAGGGTTTGCAGGACGGAGCGTGCATCCTTCAACAGGTCTGGGTCCGCGCCGAGAGAATTCAGATCTGCCATCGGGCGTCCCAGGTCGCCGGGAATGATGTTGAACACCGCCTTGGTGGCCGGTGTATAGAAGCGGATACAAAAATTGCGGTCCAAAAACAGCGTCGCCAGATCCGTGCTGTCAAGGATATTTTGCAAGTCGTTCGATGTTGTTCTTTGCAGTTCCAGCGCTTTGCTAAGCTGGCTGTTGAGCCCGGTCAGCTCGTTGTTCAGCGACTGCAGTTCTTCCCGTGTGGCCTCCAGTTCCTCCCCGCCGGTCTGAGCGGCCTGATCCTTGGTATTGGATCGGGCGGGCTGCGGCGGTGTGTCCGTTTTCACCCTGTCCAATCGACTATTTGGCATACCGAATTCTTTCGGCGCTACTACAGCGCTCGTGAGATGTAGGCGCTTCGAACCCATCACCGCAACCTTTGCTCGCTACGTAGTTTCCGCGGCTTAGCCGCTGAGTAGTTTCCGAGGCTGCCCGGTGGGCCACGGGTTCACCCATTATCCCGTTGCCACCGGAATAGTCCGGATCGGCTGCCGCCGCAGGAGGCCACATTGGTCATAATTGTTAAAGAGCAAGGAAACGGCGCGGGATGGAACCCAAGCGTCGTGCTGGCGACCTTGTCCGGGCTGGAGTCTGACGAGACCAGCGTCAGCGAAGCGCAGCGATCCGCACTTTACCGGTCCTGGTTCGCCGACGACGATAGCGTCTGCCCTGAGACCTGGCATCGCAGCGTCAGGAAAATTGCTTGGTTGGCTGCGGACGATCTTCCGACCGCGGTTGGTGGCGACCGCGCCGCACGCCTGACCGTCTGAGGCCGGTGGCGATGACCTCGATTAGCGTCCTTGTCGTCGAGGACGATGCCATGATCGGCTTGCTTCTGGCGGAAATGCTGGAAGAGATGGGATTCGCGGTCTGTGCGATCGCGGCGACCGAGGACGATGCGGTTACCCAGGCCGCTCGATGCGAACCGGGCCTGATGATCGTCGATCAGCAACTACGCGACGGCGATGGATCGTCCGCGGTGGAACGGATTCTGCGAACCCGGCCGGTGCCTTGTGTGTTCATCAGCGGCGAGCCGACGTATCTGGGCAAGCCGAAGGCGAATGAACTGCAAAAGCCGTTTCTGGAACAAGATCTCGTCAGGGCTATCCGATCGGTGTTGCCGGGTTCGATGGTTCCGCCATTACTTGCATCGGGTCCGCCGCATATTGTTCCGGTTCACTGAAAGCCGGGCCTGATCGGCGGCGACGGATCGTAGTGTTGCCGGAATAGGTAGTTTCCGATCCTCGCACTCCGGTCCAATCAAAACCATTATCGTAGGCAACCGGAAGCGAACCGAAACGTTCAAATAAACCGGGGCAACGGTATTTACATAAGGACATGCTATGTCATCTGTTTCTCGCAAACTTGCGTTGTCGGCATTGCTGGGCGCCACAATGTTGGTCGCTCCGTTAACAGCAAAGGCCGCCGACGCTGACGCTCCGGCTGCCGCTTCGGTTGCGGCCCCGATCGCTGGTGCGCCGCACGCCGAACGGGAGACCGTTGAGCAACGGATCACCAGCCTGCATGCGTCGTTGAATATCACACCCGGCGAGGAAGCCAACTGGAACGGTGTCACCAAGGCCATGCGCGACAATGCCGCGGTGATGGACAAGTTGGTCGCGGAACAATCCGCCGTGGACCCGGCAAGCATGACAGCGGTGCAAGACCTCAAGACATATGAGAAATTTGCCCATGCCCACATGGAAGGACTGAAGACCCTGACATCGTCTTTCGAGATCCTGTACCAGGCGATGTCCGAGGCGCAGCGGAAAACCGCCGATCAGGTCTTCCAGAATTTCGGGCATGAGAAGGCCGCGTCATAAGTTTGGAGTACGAACGATGATTGCCATTCAAAGTAAATCCAGACTTGCGACCAGATTACTCATCGCAGGCGGACTTCTGTTCGGGACATTTGTCGCCACGGCCGGTGCCGAGGAGCGACATGATGACCATCATGGTAGGGATCGTCACGAGGAACGGGGCCATGACCGCGGTTGGAATGGCGGATACTACGCACCACCGCCAGTCGTTTATGCGCCGCCGGCCTATTATCCGCCGCCGGTTGTCTATGGCCCCTCGGTCGGCGTTTACCTGCCGGGAATCAGCATCGGCATTCGCTGATCGGCCTGTGCGAACGCGTCGGCGCCTGATCGCGCCTGACGCGGGCTGCTGACGGCCGGTAAAGATAGAAAACATTTCCCCGCCCGAAGTAACGGGCATTCACGAAAGGGTATTCCCATGAAAACTCTCACTAAACTCATGCTCGCCGGTGCTGTCACCTTGCTTGCCGGCTGCGGCACATCGGAACCGGGCCGCGTGCAGGGCGGTGCCGCGGCGGGCGCCGCAACCGGTGCGACTGTTGGTCTTGTTGGTGGTCCCGTCGGCGTCGTCGCGGGTGCGGTCATCGGTGGCGGAGCCGGTGCGATCACCGGTGCCAGCACAACCTCCAAGGAAGTCAATCTCGGCGATCCCACCTGGAAGAAGTAGCACTCTTACTGGCACCGGAGCCGGAGTTACAGCACCAGTGGATGCTGTAACTCCGGTTTTTTTGTGTTCCAGTAATCGCCAGGCTGACGTGCCCGGGGACAAAACGCATAAAGCCCTGCACGTCCGGAACCGAGGTGGTACCGGACGTGCAGGGCTTTATGGTGAACTCAGGAAGCGGTCAGCCGCGCCAGACGCCACGCCCATACTCATGGCCGCCTTCGCCATGGCCATAATAGCCGCGGCCGCCCATCGGCTCGACGACGCAAGCCGATACCGCTAACAGCGTGAGCGCCAGAGTAACAAGCATTCGGATATTCATGATTGCCTCCTTGCCGTCGCTGTCTCGGTCAAGGCAGCGACGGACCGAAAATTAGTGAATGGCGATATCGACAACCCGGTTGGGTTCGGATGCAACATTGTTGCCGGTCGCTTGGTCCGGCCGGGTTTCGCCGGTCCAGCGTGTTTCGACGCGATCGGCGGCGACGTTGCGGTGATACACCAGGGCATCCCGCACGGCGTCGGCGCGCTGATGCGACAGATGCATATTGTAGTTCGCACTGCCGACGGTATCGGTCTTGCCGATGATGGTCGCGACCGACAACGGGTTCTGTTGCATGAACGTCGTGATACCGGCGACGGTCATTTCTCCCTTTTGATCGATGGCGCGGCTGTTGGTTGCAAACTCAACGTGATACCATGTCGCACCCGGACCGGGCGGCACGGGCGGCGGGTTGGACGCCATCATGGCGGGGGGGGCTGTCTGGGCGCAGGCGGCGAGCAGGGCAACGATGCTCACGGCCGCGAGATTGCGCCATGTATGTTTGTGTTCTGACATGTGTGTCTCCATTTCCGGTAGGATGTCTGGCGACTTCGATCCGAATACGATCCGGGCGTCGTCTGGAGACTATGTGGTCATCTTCCCCGTCAACATGTCAGGGTCGGAAAATACTCATGCCTTGCAAACAGTATTGTGCCGGACCGCGATTTCGGCCGGTCATTTGGCGAGCCGGCCGTTGCATTGAAACGAATGGCGACGAGGCGTTTATCGACGGGACAGTCACTGCAAGGGGCAAAGGACGTCACGCAGAGCTCGCGGAGCGTGGCGCAGGGAAGAGTCCGGGACTTTGGATCGCCATGACGAGGGCGGCCTCTTGATGCCAAATCGAGGACTGCCGGGACATCATGAATCACGTTGCCGAGTGGCTCTGGCATCATTAGATTTGGCTGCATAGCAGGAGTTTGCAACCGCATGATCGCTTCGTTGTTTGGGATGTTGAACCAATTGCTTCCGGCGGTCGTTCTGACGGCGGTCTTAGGCATACTTATCGTTCGTCGCGCGGCCCGGCCGGCGCTTGTGCCAGTCCGACGCCCGGGCTCGACCGGCCGCCGCACGCGTCTGCGTTGAAGTCACACCTGCCTGAACCAGAGTGACCATTTTTTGGCGAACCACCGCCGACGGGGTCAGTGTATCGGTAAAGGTCCAACCGAAATCGCGCCGTCCGGGCATCCAGGGCAGGGCGCTTTCGGCACAAGGTGCTTGCCTTCGAATCGGCGTGAATGAGGCCCCGGAAGACGGCCGTGCAAGCCGCGCCGCGTGTCAGGTATTGGCCGAGGCGCTGAACGTCCCAGCTTCTGCCGTGGCCGTCACACTCGGTCAGACCAGCCGAAACAAAACCCTGCATGTCGCGGGTGATACCGCACGACTGACTGCCATACTGGAGACATTGTGACCGCTTCCCCGATTGCCCGAGTCATTGACGGCAAGGCTATCGCCGCCGCCCTGCGTGCCGAGGTCGCCGCCAAGGTGGCGAAAGCCGGCTTTACTCCCGGCCTCGCTGTCGTGCTGGTGGGCGAAGACCCGGCCAGCAGCGTCTATGTCCGCACCAAGGACCGTGCCGCACGCGAAGCGGGTATTGCTGCGCGCACCATTCGCCTGCCTGCCGATACCACGCAGGCCGATGTGCTGGCTGCGATCCAAACGCTGAACGATGACGACTCCATTGACGGCATTCTGGTTCAGTTGCCGCTGCCGAAGGGCATCGACACCAAGGCGGTGATCGAGGCGATTGACGCGGAAAAAGACGTCGATGGCTTTCATCCCACGAATGTGGGGCAACTGGCGGATGGCCGCCCGGGATTGGTTCCTTGCACGCCGCTTGGCGTCATGAAGCTACTCCGCGCCGTGGGTGTGGAGATTGCCGGCGCCCGGGCTGTGGTTCTCGGCCGGTCCAATATTGTGGGCCGTCCGATGGCCAGATTGTTGCTGGCGGCCAACGCGACCGTCACCATTGTGCACTCGCACACCCGCGATCTGGCCGCCGAATGCCGGCGCGCTGATATTTTGATCGCCGCGGTGGGCAGGCCGGAGATCGTTCGCGGTGACTGGATCCAACCTGGCGCCACGGTGATCGATGTCGGGATCAATCGCCTGCCGGACGGGCGCCTGGTTGGCGACGTTGCGTTTGACGAGTGTGCGAAGGTCGCGGGTGCGATCACCCCGGTTCCAGGCGGCGTGGGACCGATGACCGTGGCCTGTCTGTTGGAGAACACGCTGACGGCAGCACTGGCCCGCCGGCGCGGTTGATCGCAACCCATGGCGGCGTTCCCTGGGGATTTGGGCGTCTGGCTCCCCGGGGACGGTGTGGACACCCGTCTGTCGCGCGGATTGCGATCAGGACTGCAATTTAAAGGGAATGGCTTGGTTTTTGACTCGGGTGAATGCCTGTTTCGGGCCAGCCCGGAATGCCCGCCTCTCGACCATCCCGGATCTATCGCCTAACGTCGTTCCCGACCGCCCCGGAACCTTTAACCGGGGGGAGCAAAACGCGTTTGATCGGGAGCGATGATGACAAGTCTCAGCTATGCCGCACCCACTTCGGTGGACGATGCGGTTAAACTATTGGCCGGCTCAGCCGGCTTGGCGAAGGTTCTGTCCGGGGGAACGGATCTTCTGGTGCAAATGCGGTCGGGGCGGCTGAAGCCGGAATTGATCGTCGATACCAAGAAGATCCCCGGGATCATCGGCATCCGTGAGGAAAACGGCGCCTTCATCATTGGCGCCGGCACACCGGGCGCTGTGGTTGAAGCCCACGCCGGCCTGAACGCTGCGTGGCCCGGCCTTGTCGAAGCGTTGGACCTGATCGGTTCGACCCAGGTGCAGGGCCGTTGCTCCCTTGCGGGCAATCTTTGTAATGCGTCCCCGGCCGCCGATAGCGTCCCGGCACTGTTCGCCGCTGGTGCGACAGCAGTGATCGTCGGCAGCAACGGCCGCCGCGAAGTCCCCGTCGAGCAGATCCCGACCGGACCCGGCCGTACCTCGCTGGCCAAGGACGAATTCATTCTCGAATTCAAGCTGCCGGTTCGCCCGGCACGGTCGTCCGATGCCTATCTGCGCTTCATTCCGCGCACCGAAATGGACATCGCGGTCGTTGGCTGCGGCATCAATGTCACGCTGGACGCAAACGGAGTCTGCACCGCTGCCCGCGTTGCTCTCGGCGCCGTTGCCCCGACTGTGCTGCTGGTGCAGGCCTGCGCCGACGTCCTGATCGGGCATACGCTCAATGCCGACACGCTGGCAAAATTGGATGCGGCGGCTCAGGCTGCTTGCAAGCCGATCACCGATAAGCGTGGCACCATCGAATATCGTACCAAGATCGCGGGCGTCCTGGCCCGTCGCGTCGCAGCGATCGCGTTCGATCGTGCGGCCGGAATTAAGAACGGAAAGGCTCACTAAGATGGCAAAGACTTACGTATCCGCCACCATCAACGGCGAGTCCGCGGAATTCCTGTGCGAGACGCAGCAGACCCTGCTCGATGTCCTGCGTGACGTCATTGGTCTGACTGGCAGCAAGGAAGGCTGTGGTTCGGGCGACTGCGGCGCTTGCTCGGTCATCGTAGACGATCGTCTGGTGTGTTCGTGCCTGATGCTCGGCGTCGAAGCCGAGGGCAAGTCGATCACCACGATCGAGGGCATCGCCAACGGCGACACGCTGCACCCGATCCAGCAGAAATTCCTGGAATACGCCGCCCTTCAATGCGGGTTCTGCACCCCCGGACTGATCGTCGCCACCAAGGCGCTGCTGGACGAAAATCCGAACCCGACCGAAACCGAAGCCCGCTACTGGCTCGCCGGCAATCTGTGCCGTTGCACGGGCTACGACAAAGTCATCCGCGCCGTCATGGATGTTGCCGCCGATATGCGAGGGGAGAAGGTTGCATGAACTATATCGACTTCAGCTTAAAAGTCGTCGGGACCCGCCCCATCCGTCCGGATGGGGTGGATAAGGTCACCGGACGCGCGGTGTTCGCGGCGGATACGCGGGCATCGGGGATGCTGTGGGGCAAAATTCTGCGCTCGCCGCACGCTCATGCCAATATTGTGTCGATCGATACGACCAAGGCAGCGGCGCTGAAGGGCGTCTTCGCGGTCGTCACCGGTCAGGATTTTCCGGAAATCGCGTCGGAAGAAGCGTTCGTTGGCGAAGGCCCGATGAACTTCCGCGACCTGTCGCTGAACTGCATGGCTCGGACCAAGGTGCTGTACGAGGGCCACGCGTTGGCCGCCGTAGCCGCGAGCACCCAGGAAATCGCGGACCAGGCTCTGGCACTGATCGACGTGACCTATGAAGTCCTGCCGCACGTCATCGACGTGGAAGAAGCGATGGCTCCCGGCGCGCCGGTGCTGCACGCCGACATGTTTACGGCCGGGGTGACTCCGAAGCCCGAGACTGCATCGAACATCTCCAAGGTTGTCACGTTTAAGAAGGGTGACATCGACGCCGGATTTGCGGAAGCCGAGGTCATCGTCGAGGGTCGCTACACCACCCAGCCGGTGCATCAGGCCTATATCGAACCACATGCCTGCCTGGCCACGTATGCTCCGGACGGTCAGGTGCAGATCCACAGTTCCAGCCAGGGTCACTTCATGATCCGCGCCTATGTGGCGAAGCTGCTGGGCATGAGCATCTCCAACATCCGGGTCAATCCGGCGGAGATCGGTGGCGGCTTCGGTGGCAAGACGCTGGTGTATCTCGAGCCGGTGGCCGTCACGCTGTCGAAGAAGTCCGGCCGTTCGGTCAAGATGCAGATGACGCGGGAAGACGTGTTCCGCGCCTCTGGTCCGACTTCCGGCGCCGCGATGACGGTCAAGATCGGTGCCAAGAAAGACGGCACCATCGTCGCCGCGCAGCAGGTGCTGAAGTTCCAGGCCGGTGCATTCGCGGGCTCACCGATCGGGCCGGGCTGCATGTGCGGGTTCGCCATGTATGACCTGCCGAATGTCGATGTCGTCGGTTACGACGTGGTCAGCAATCGTCCGAAGGTCGCGGCCTATCGCGCCCCCGGCGCCCCGATCACCTCGTTCGCTGTCGAAAGCCTGATGGATGAACTGGCCATCAAGCTCGGCATCGACGCGCTGACGCTGCGCGAGAAGAACGCGGCGAAGAACGGCACGAAGACCCACTACGGTCCCGTGCACCAGAACATCGGCTTCACCGCAGTTCTGGACGCCGTGAAGGCGCATCCGCACTGGAAGTCGCCGTTGAAGGAAGGCCATGGCCGTGGTTTGGCCACCGGCTTCTGGTTCAACATCGGTGGCGAGTCCTCGGCGCAGGTGCATGTGAACGAGGACGGAACCGTCACTGCTGCGACGGGTAGCCCGGACATCGGTGGCTCGCGTGCCTCCATCGGCATGATGGTCGCCGAAGTGCTCGGCGTTCCGGCCACCACGGTTCGGACGATCGTCGCTGATACGGCCTCGATCGGCTTCACTTTCCTGACCGGCGGATCGCGGGTGACCTTCGCTACCGGCATGGCGGCCACGCAAGCTGCCGAAAAGGTGGTTGAAGACCTGAAGCGCCGCGCCGCGCAGACGTGGGACATCCCGGTCGATGCGGTGGAGTGGAAAGACGGCGCGGCCTATCCGGCCGGTTCCAACGCGGGTGCATTTGAGCCGTTGGATCTTGCCGCGTTGGCGCTGAAGGCTGGCCGCACAGGCGGGCCGATCCTCGCCGAAGTGTCGATCAACGCCCAGGGCGCAGGCCCCGGGTTTGGCGCTCATATCTGCGACGTGTCGGTCGATAAGGAAACCGGCCACGTCAAGATCGAGCGCTACACCGCGATCCAGGATGTTGGTAAAGCGATCCATCCGAGCTACGTCGAAGGCCAGATTCAGGGCGGTGCCGCGCAAGGCATCGGCTGGGCGCTGTCCGAGGAATACATCTACAACTCCAAGGGCCTGATGGAGAACGCCGGATTCCTGGATTATCGGGTACCCGTCGCCTCCGACATGCCGATGATTGAGGCTGTGCTGGTCGAAGTGCCCAACCCGCGCCACCCGTTCGGGGCGCGCGGTGTGGGTGAGGTGCCGATCGTTCCGCCGATGGCGGCGATTGCCAACGCCATTCGCAGCGCGACTGGCTTGCGTATGCCTGATTTACCGATGTCTCCGCCGAAAGTCCGAGCGGCGCTCGACGCGGCCGGATAAGTGCCTACGGTCGTCCTCGCCTCGGGGTCCGCTGGCCAGCAGTTTACTGGTGGCCAGACGGAGTTTGAGGTGGAGGCAACCAATTTTCGCCGGCTGATCCTGGAATTGGAGCGGCGATTTCCTGGCCTGGGTCATCAGGTCGAAGAAAGCATGGCGATCGCCATCGATGGCGAGATTTTCCAGGATGCCTACTCGGTAGAATTGCGGCCGGGCAGCGAGATCTATCTGATTCCGAAGATCGGCGGCGGGTAAGGCAGGATAGATTTCGGTTGAGGCAATCGGGGTTGACTTCGACTCTCGGCCGGCCTGACCCCGTCATGCCGATACTCGGGTCAAGCCCGGGCACAGGCTCCGGTCGGCATCCACGTCTTTTATGAGTGTAAACAAAGACATGGATGGTGCGCCTTCGCGCACCATGACGATGCGGAGCGGTGAGCGTGTGTCACTGTCAGTGCACACGGTTGGGCTGGACGGCCCAACGGCATCCTATGCCAAAGTTGGGTCATCACACTCCAACCAAGGACCGTCCCCATGAAGTTTATGCGCATTGCGATCGATACGTCCAAGCACGTGTTCACCTTCCATGGCATCGATGAGCAGGATCGCCCGACGCTGCGGCGCGAGCTCAAGCGCAGTCAGGTAGAAGCCTTCTTCAGCAAACAAGAGGCGACCGAGGTTATCCTTGAGGCCTGTGGCGGCTCGCATCATTGAGGACGCGTGTTAAGCCGATTGGGCCATGGCGTTCGCCTGATCCCGCCGCAATATGTCAAGCCGTTCGTCAAACGGTTGAAAAACGACCGCAACGATGCGGAAGCGATCAGCGAGGCGGCCTCACGTCCCTCCATGCGGTTTGTCCCGATCAAGACCATCGATCAGCAGGCCGGCGGCATCATCCTCAAACATCGTGAGATGCTGGTCGCGCAACGGACGCAGGCCATCAATTCCTTGCGGGGCCATGCTGCGGCATTTGGCATTATTGCCGCCAAGGGAACTGTTTAGGTGGCCGCGCTACTGACGGAACTCGCCGCTGACACCATCATCCCGGCCACGGCGCGAGCCATGTTCGAGCGGATGGGCGCGTATATCGACGTGCTGGATCAACAGATCGAGGCTGTGAATGAGGAATTGACAGAACTGCACAAGACCAACCCGGTCAGCCAGTTGCTGGCCGCGATCCCCGGCGTCGGGCCGCTGGGCGCGATCACCATGGCGTTGACGGTGCAGCCGGAACATTTCAAGTCAGGCCGGCACTTCGCCGTCTGGCTGGGCCTGACACCGCAGGAACAGTCCACCGGCGGCAAGCAGCGTCTGGGCAAGATCAGCAAGGCCGGCAATAAGCGATTGCGGCAACTGTTGTTTGTCGGCGCCATGTCCGTCATCCGCTTCGCCAGGCCAGGCAGCAAGTCGGCCTTGGCGTGGCTATTGCAATTGCTGGAGCGTAAGCCGCGCAAGCTCGCCGCGGTCGCTCTGGCCAACAAGATGGCCCGGGTCATTTGGGCCATGATGGCGCGCGGGGAGGCGTATCGGCGTCAGCCGGTGACCGCCTGAGCCGCGCGCGAAGGCCCAAGGTTCAAGGGCAAGCCAGAGATGGCGATCGGTCGAACCGACCAGTGACACACTCCGTTAATACCAGTGGCTGTTAAAAGTCGCCCGACTGTTTGGAGGCCACTCGCGGAACCCACCTGGGTCAGCGAGCATTGGCTCGCGCTAAAGGCCGGACACATGACCGCATTCGAACCTATCGCCCATCCAAAGACTGCCCTGAAGCACTCCGCGCAGCTTGGCCATCGCGCGACAGAGATCGACCAAAGCCCCCGTTTGGCACTCCAGTCTGGCGGCCACGGGCAGGCCACATCAAATCGTGGGTCCTCGCCATGCTCGCCCCCAAGCGGGGGCTGCGCGTGGCTCCCGTCCCGGCGCAAACGCGCCGGATTGGACGCGACCTACCCGTGGCCGCCCGGGGAATGGCAGGTCGGGACGGAGGAACAGGTGCTTTGATCGAACCAAGGATCAAGACAGACCGCAAGATCGGGGCCTGCCCCGAACCCCGTCAAAGGCTGACGCCTTTGAAATCCAAGGGTATTCTGCCATCCGCAGTTTGTTTGAAATGCCTTGCCTATTGCCTATTGAACAATACGGGCCGTCCACATATGGTAAAACAAGCCAAACGGCCGTAGGACAAGCCCTGCCTTGGGTCAGTCTTGCCTGTTAACAGTCGCGTCGATCCGCGCCATCAGGTCATCCGGCAATGGCCCGGCCTCAGCCGCCGCGACGCAGCCGGCCAGTTCGGTGCGGTTCTTCACGCCCAGCACCAGCGTATCGATCGGCAAACCAAGCGCATAACGATGGGCGATAATCGCCGGGTCCTCTCCGATCTCCGCGCACAGCGATCGGAAGGCGGCGGCGAGGGCGTAATCGCGCATTTCGGGATGATCCGCCGGCAGGTCGCGATCAATCGCCGCGGTCAGCGCGCCGGCCTGCACTGCCCGAATGCCCATGACGCCAACGCCGTTCGTCCGCGCCACCGCCATGATCTCGCGCGGTTTGGAGGGACCTTCGTAGAATTTCAGACCGCCCGGCGAGTCCAGCAGATTGGCGATGCATTGCACCGCGGCCGGCTTCGGGTCCTCACCCAGGACTTCGATGATCGCATCTGGATGGCCGATTCCTGTCAGGCCCCAGGCGCCAATCAGCCCCTGTTTTTTCAGCTTTTCGAACGCAGGGCGAACGTGTGAGCGAAACAAGGGCAGCGGAGTCAGCCGGCTGACGTCCGGCGCGTTCCACATCGCGTGACCGTCCGGCACCAGGTTCGAGTGCAGGAAGAAGATGTCCAGGTTGTCTCGTTGCAGCAGACGCAGGCTGGTTTCGATTGACTGGCGTAGAACGCTATAGACGCGATCCGGCGCGGGGTTACCAAGGTTGCACTTACTGGTGATCCGCAAACCGTCCGGCAGACGGCCGCCAAAAGCCTCGCCAACAACCGATTCCGCCTTGCCGTCGCCGTAACGAGGGGCGAGGTCCAGCAGGTTGATCCCGGCCGCTACGGCGGCGTGGACGGTGGCGACACATTCCTCGACCGTGGTTTGGCCCCACAGCATGCCCAGGCCGCCGCCGCCCAAGGTGAGGGTGGAGACAGGGAACAGCGAACCGAACGGGTGAAGTTGCATTGGTATCCTCCAGTGGCGTTTGCCCGATCAGTCGCAGGTTGCGGGCGAACGGTCCAGAGGGCGGCGTCAGATCCGCTTGGACGTCTTGCGGCCGGGCCGGCGGACGGCTCTGACTGTCCCGCTGCTGCCTCCGCCACAGAAGAACCGATCGACGCCGTCGGACTCAAGCCCCGACACATTCACTCCGGGCGGCATTTCAAGCCGTTCCTGGACCTCTCCGGTCCGGGGATCGATTCGCCGCAGATCGCTTTTGTCGTCTTCCAGGGTGCCGTGCCAGAGCTCGCCGTCGAGCCAGGTAACCCCGGTGACGAAGCGGTTGGAGGCGATTGTACGAAGAATGGTACCGGTTTGGGGATCGATCTGATGGATCTTCCGGTCGCGATACACCCCCACCCACAGCATTCCCTCGGCCCAGGCGAGCCCCGAATCGCCGCCGCCGCCGGGCGCCGGGATCGTGGCGAGCACCCGGCCGGTCCGCGGGTCAATCTTCTGGATGCGGTCCTCGGCGATCTGAAACAGGTGCTGGCCGTCGAAGGCCGTTCCCGCATGTGCGGCGACATCGATCGCGCGCACCCTGTTCCCGGTCTTCGGATCGAATGCGTTCAGCCTGTCTCCGGACGCAAACCAGACGTGCTGACCGTCAAAGGTAACCCCATGCACCTGGTCGATACCGGGGAAGGGGCCATACTCACGGAGGATTTCGGCTGCTGATGCGGTCATACGGCCACTCTAGCCCCCCGGGAGTTGGGCCGGGAGTAACAAGGCCGTCGCGAATCCCGGCATAGGCGGGGTCGTCCAACGACGCGCTCTGCCGCGACCAAACGACTGTACCTTGCCCGCGACGGCAAGCGAATCGAGTGCCCGCTGCACGGTGCGCTGGCTGGCGCCGAGTGCGAGCCCCAGGGCCGAACTCGACCACGATTCACCGTCGATAAGAAACGCCAACACCGCTGCATGCTGCTCTTCGACGAGACGTGCCAGCACGACGACCTCGACCGGGCGGTGAGGTGCCAGCGCGAACCCGCGCGTCGTCGCGCTGAGGCCGGCCAGTGGTCGAAGCAGCGTGCGCAGCCGTCCGATCTCGACCCGTAAGCGTGCGCGATGCGATTCATCGGCGTGCTTGCCGCCGAATGCCCGTGCAATCAGCGTGTCCCTCGGCACGTCTCCAGGCCATGCCTCCGCCAGCGTGCGTGCCAACGCGAACAAAACCGGGCGGGTCGCGAGCGAGATCACAGTGCCGGGGGCACGCACACCATGGCGGCAAGCGTCCACGACCAACACGTTTGAGGACAGCAATGACTCGACCTCGTCGAGCAGAAGCGTGCGCTCCTCGCCACGCGCGATCAGTCGCGCCGCGGGCGTGTTCAGCACAAGATACGCACTTTCAACTTCCGCCGTCAGCCCCGGGATGCCTGCCTGACGTGCCGCGTGTTCGGCCCGATCAAGTGCCGCCCGCGCGGCCGTTGTTCGCAGACGTTGCATCGCGATTCCGGCGGCGACCAACTCGCCAACGACCTTCGACGCAGCCGGAAGGGGGCCGGGATCGAGGTCGGCTAAAATCCGTTCGGCGTTGTCAATGCGCCCGATCAGCAAGAGCCGCCGGACCTCAAGGTATCGTGCATGCGCGGCATTCACCCGGTCGCCGTGCGCTTCCAGCGTCACCCGCGCCGCGTCGAGCGCCTTCGCAGGCCAGTTCAGGTCGCGCGAAACAAATGCGATTTCGGCCTCCGCCACGATACATCGCGCACGGGCCACGGCCTCCTTTGGGCCGAACGCGCGGGCGGCACTTCGTAACAGGGTCTTCGCCCGAACAAGATCGCCAAGCTGCGCCATTGCGATGCCGCGAAGCGCGAGCGCAGCCGCGTCGTCGCGCAACGCGACGCGGTGCAGCGCACCGAGCGGATCACCCGCCGCGAGGGCGTGGGCCGCGGCCGTGATCAGCGAGTCCATCCGAATCCCGCCACACTTGTCACTCCCACTGCTCTGATGTCCGGCATTAAGTCTGTCGCGTGACCAACATAGACCCGACAAAGGTCAATTTCGAACTCAGTCGGAAAGACGATGGGTGCATCGTTCTCTTCAAACATGCGGATTGGAAGGAACCAGTGGAGCTCATGCACCATTGCAGCACCAAATGGACTTTCTTTTTACTGAGCCCAACAGGAGGTTAGCGATGCAGACACCACATGAGACTGACCGGAACGGCGGCACGCTCGCCATGAACACACCGCCGATCGTGTCGCGGCCGCAGTGGGAGGCCGCCCGCGAGCAGATGCTTGTGAAGGAGAAGGCCTTCACCCGCGCCCGCGACGCGCTGGCCGCCGAGCGCCGGCGCATGCCGTGGATGGCGGTAGAGAAAGCCTACACGTTTGAAGGCCCATCCGGCACAAAAAGCCTGCTCGGCCTGTTCGAGGGCCGCCGTCAGTTGATCGTTTACCGCGCCTTCTTCGAACCCGGGGTGTTCGGCTGGCCTGACCATGGCTGTCGCGGTTGTTCCTTGGGTGCGGACCAGGTTGCGCATCTCTCCCATCTGAACGCCCGCGATACGACCCTGGCATATGCCTCACGCGCGCCGCAGGCGGATATTGCGCGTCTGAAGCAGCGAATGGGCTGGGCGATGCCGTGGTACACCATCACGGATAGTTTCGACGCCGACTTCGGCGTGGACGAGTGGCACGGTCACAACGTGTTTTTCCGTGACGGCGATCAAGTGTTTCGCACCTATTTCATCAACAACCGTGGTGACGAAGCGATGGGAAGCACCTGGAGCTACCTCGACGCGACGCCGCTCGGACGCCAGGAAACCCGGGAAGACTCGCCGGCGGGCTACCCACAGAGCCCGCCCTACAAATGGTGGAACTGGCACGACACTTACGCCGCCGAAGCGTCGCCAGACCCGAAATGGGTCGAAGTGTCTGACGCCGGCGAGGCCGCGTTCCGGAACCTCGGCGCAGGCGCGAAGACATGACCGCGGTCTGTCATGCCAGCTCGAACGGCGGTCCGGCCGGTGGTGACGCCGACGCGGTGGTAGCGCGAGGGGCAGCCAAATTTCTATGCCTCGCGGCTGCGCCGGTCTTCGCGATCATGGCGCTCATCAGCGGCGCGGGTCCGATGGAGGTGCTCTGTTCGGCCGAACATCGATCTCTGCTGAGCGGCATGGGCTCGATGTATGTTTTGATGAGCGTCTTTCATGCGGCGCCTTGGCTGAAGCTGATCTCTTGTCCGCGAAGCGGAGTCCATCGGCATCCCGCCGTTCGATGACCGGTACCTCATCCCAACCACGACTATCAGAGGAGAAATGATCATGGACACCACAACCTTGTCTGCACCGCGTGTCGTTTCGCGCGAAGAGTGGCTCACCGCCCGTTCGGCCCTCCTTGCCAGGGAGAGAGCGGTGACTCACGAACTCGACGCGCTCCGGGCCGAGCGGCGTCGATTGCCGCGGGTGGCGGTCGAGAAGCCGTATGTGTTTGAAGGGCCTCAGGGCCCATGCACCCTCGCGGATCTGTTCGGCGGCCGCAGCCAATTGGCCGTCTATCATTTCATGCTGACCCCGGGGTCTGATCATATCTGTCGGGGGTGCTCCTTCGTCGCCGATCATATCGATGCGGCACGGCAGCATTTTGAGCACGCCGATCTTTCATTTGCCGCGATCTCGCGCGCGCCGTCCGAGCGGATCGAACAGGTCAGGCGGCGCATGGGTTGGACTTTCCCGTGGGTGTCCTCATACGACACCGACTTCAACTTCGACTTTGGTGTGTCGTTCACGAAGGAGGACATGGCAGCCGGCCGCGCCATCTACAATTACGGTACGCCGATCAGGAGCAGCGAAGACATGTTCGGCATCAGCATCTTTGCCAGAAACGAGAGCGGCGACATCTTCCACACCTACTCGACCTACCACCGTGGCGTCGAACTGGTGATGGGGGCCCTCAATTGGCTCGATCTCACGCCACTGGGCCGCAATGAAGGCGACGGAATCATGAACTGGGTGAAGCTGCACGACGAATACGAAGTGGGCGACAAACGCGAAGGCGACTGCTGCGGCTGATCTCGGGAGATCGAATTTTGCCCGGCGCCATCATCGGTGCCGGGCCAGCGTCACCCGGTCGGGCGTTCTCAAACCCAGGGCGAAAATCCATTACCCGAGGTTGGTCCGGGTCCCGACGGGACCTCGGCCAGTGAACGATTGATCGCTCGCAACACGTTCCGCTTGGTCAGGTCGAAGGCCGGGGCCAGCCGGTTCCGCGGCCGGGGCAGATCGACGGGCAGCGTCTCCTGCACCCGTCCGGGATGCGGGCGCATCACCACGATCCGGTCAGCCAACACGACGGCTTCCTCGATATCGTGCGTTACCATCAAAACGGTGGGACGCAGCTCTCGCCACAAGTCCAGCAGCAAATCATGCAGACTCGCTCGGGTGAACGGGTCCAGGGCTGAGAACGGCTCATCTAGCAGAAGCACGCCGGGGTGCCCGATCAGGGCCCGCGCGATGGCGATCCGTTGTTGCTGGCCGCCGGATAGTTCGCGTGGCCAGCGCTTGCCGTATCCGGCCAGTCCAACCCGTGCGAGTAACGACTCCATGCGGGCTTGACGTTCCTCAGTGGCAAGACGCCGGCCGCCGAACGCGATGTTCGCCTCGGCCGTCAACCAGGGCAGCAACCTGGGCTCCTGGAACACCGCGCTGATCGCCGGATTGGTTCCGGTCAGCGACACGCCGTCCACGTCGATCGCGCCGGTGGTGGTTTCGTCCAGGCCGGCGATCAGCCGCAGCAGTGTGGTCTTGCCGCAGCCAGACCCGCCGAGGATCGCAACGATCTCGCCATCGGCGGCGTGCACATCGACTCCGCGCAACGCCTCCGTCCCATCCGCATAGGTCTTGCCGATGCCGCGCACGGTAAGCCGGGTCATAGCCGCATCCGGTTGGTATCCTGCCAGCGCAGCACCGGCCGGCTGAGCGCCACCAGCACGCTGTCGGATGCCTTGCCCAAGAGAGCGAAAATAATCATCGCCACCAGGATTGAATCCGCGCGCCCCATCTGCTGGCCGTCGAGCAGCAGGTAGCCCAGCCCCTCCGACGCGCCCATCAGTTCCGCGGCCACCACGAACATGAAGCCGAGTCCGAGACCGGTGCGTAACGAGGCGATCCATACCGGCATGACCGCAGGCCAGGTGATGCGTAGCGCGATACCGGTGGATGACAGGCCGAAGACGCGGCCGACCTCGATCAGCTTGCGGTCAACCGATTGGATGGCGGTGAAAATCCCGAGATACACCGGGAAGAATACGCCCAGCGCGATCAGAGCCAGCTTGGAGGTCTCGAAAATCCCAAGCCACAGGATGAACAACGGCACCCAGGCGATGGACGGCACCGATCGAAGCGCCTGGATCGACGGATCGAGCAGCCGGTTTGCCAGCGGGCTGGCGCCGTTCAGCATGCCCAGCAACGTTCCGGCTGTGGCGCCAAGAGCAAACCCGAGCAGGACACGGGTCATCGTAGCCTCGATATGGACCAGCAGTTCGCCGGAGCGGGCCAGCGCCCACGCCGTCTGCGCCAGCCGGGATGGAGGCGGCATCAGCCGTCCGCCCACGACTCCATAACGAACCGCGATTTCCCAAAGGATGGCGAGGCCGACCGGGATGACCAAGCCGACCATCCATGTGCCTCGCTTCATACGGCTCGCTGCCTAAGCCCCGATCGCGCGGGCGTAGGACGGGTCGATCATGCCGTTGGTAATCGCGGTCATATCGAGGCTGGCATCCAGCACACCGGCGGTCTGTAGCGCCTTGCCGGCGGCGATGATCGTGGCGGCTTGCTTCTCACCGATCAGGCCGCTGGAGATGTCGGTTCGTTCCAACTGCCGGGCAATCACCGGTTCGGGGAGTTTGGCGGCGGCTACCAGGGCAGCATTCAGTTCCGCCGGATGCGCCAACGACCACTTGCGGGCTGTTTCGTAAATGGTCAGCACCCGGCGTACGAGCTCCGGGTTGGCGGCGGCGAATGCCTCGCGGACATTCAGCACGCCCCAGGTGTTGGCCTCGGGCTTGCGGTAGAACAACCGGGCACCAGACTCGATTTCGGCGGCGGCCATCATGGGATCGAGACCGGCCCAGGCAGCGACGTCCCCACGTTCCAGCGCGGTGCGGCCGTCGGCGTGCTGCAACAACACCAGTTTCACGTCTTTTTCGGACAATCCGGCTTCGGCCAGGGCGCGCACCAGGAAGATGTGCGGGTCGGTGCCGCGGGTGACCGCGATGCGCTCCCCTTTCAGGTCGGCGACCGTCTTGATCTTGCTGTCTTTCTGAGTGACCAGGGCGGTCCATTCCGGCCGGGAGTACACGTAAACCGACCGGATCGGGTTGCCGTTCACCCGGGCGATCAAAGCCGCCGCACCGGCGCTGGAACCGAAGTCCAACGAGCCGGCGTTGAGGAATTCCAGGGCCTTGTTGGACCCGGCGGACATCACCCAGCGAACGGAGATTCCGTCCCTGGCGAACTCGGTTTCCAGCAGCTTTTGATCCCGCAGCACCAGGCTGACCGGGTTGTAGGTCGCCCAATCGATGTGGATTTCCTCAACCTTCGCGGCACGGGCGGCTGTGGCGGCAAACGGCAGAAGGGCGGCGGCGCCAAGGGCGCGTCTGGTCAGCATGGATGGTCTCCGGGATTTTGCGCTGAAGAGAGCAAAACCTGCCGCGAAGGCAAGGGGCTTTCGTTAAAAGAGAGGAAACCTTCTCCCGATCGGCTGGTTCAGAGAGGTTCTACCCGGCGTTCCGCCGTTTCTGAACGAGTTCCACCATGATGCCCTCAGGGCCGCGGATGAACGCGAGATAGGTGCCGGCATCTCGGGTCAACGGCCCGACCGCCACATCGGCCCCTTTGGCGCGCAGGGTGGCGATCGTCGCGTCGAGATCCTCAACCGTGAAACCAATGTGCTCCAGACCGTAATAGGGAAACGGCGGAGCGGGGGTCATGGGGTCGTTCGGGTGCGTCGGGGCGATCAGTATTTTCTGGCCACCGACATTCATCAACACGCGCATCTTGCCGGGATAAAGCGTGCCCGGTGGATAGATCCCGCGCGTCACGGCGGCATCAAACATGGTCTCGAAAAAGCGTGCGGTCGCATCCGGGTCGGGGCTGCGCAGATGCACATGGTCGAACTGGAAAATTGACATAAGCGGACGCTAATCACGGGTCGCCCGGTGGTCAAATCGCGGCGCCGGGTCGCGGCGGCATGTGAGCGCTTGCGCGCGGGCCGGGCATTGCGCAGTGTAACCAGGCTGCGAGGGTAAGGGCCGGCACAGCGGTCCAATCTCGTGGCGCAGGGGGATACATCGACATCATGGCTGAGAATGCGACGCCGCTTCTGTCCGTACGGGGCGTGACCCTTCGTTTTGGCGGCGTTGTCGCCCTGGACAACGTTTCTTTCGACGTGATGCCGGGGCAGATCGCCGGTCTGATCGGCCCCAATGGCGCTGGCAAGACCACGTTGTTCAATTGCCTCAGCCGGCTTTACCAGCCCAGCGCCGGGGAAATCACGTTTGAGGGTCAGTCGGTCCTGGCGGTTCCCCGGCACAAAATCCCAATGATCGGCATCGGCCGCACGTTCCAGAACGTCGCCTTGTTCGACCGGCTGACCGTGCTGGAAAACGTCATGGTCGGCCGTCACAGCCGCACCAGCGCGGGCTTCGTCGAGAACGCCCTGCGGCTGCCGTCAGTCGGGCGCGAGGAAGCCGCTGTGCGGGTCAAGGCGCTCGAACTGATTGAGTTCATGAACCTCACCGCCTTTACCGATCGTGTCGCCGCTGGTCTGCCGTTCCCGATTCGCAAGCGCGTCGAACTTGCCCGCGCGCTGGCCGCCGAACCCAAGCTGCTGCTGCTGGACGAACCCGCCGCCGGGCTGAATCATGACGAGGTGCACACGCTGGAAGGCCAGATCCGCCGCGTCCGCGACGTGCAGGGCGTGACCGTGCTGCTGGTCGAACATCACATGAGTCTGGTGATGTCGGTGTCCGACAAGGTCGTGGTGGTCAACTTCGGCCGCAAGATCGCTGACGGACGGCCGGATGAGGTAAGGCAGAACCCGGACGTGATCCGCGCCTATCTCGGCACCGCCGCCTGATGGTCGCGTTGCTGGAGGCCAAGGCCCTCAGCGCATGGCATGGCCCCATTCGAGGCCTGTACGAACTTGACCTAACCGTCGAGCAGGGTGGCGTAACCGCTTTGCTCGGTGCCAACGGGGCCGGGAAAACCACCACCCTACGCGCCTTGTGCAACATGGTGCGGCGGGCGGGAACCACGACGTTCCAGGGCGTCGATATCAGCCGCCGCTCCACCGAGGATATCGTACGCATGGGTGTCGCGCATGTGCCCGAAGGCCGCGGCACCTTCGTCGCGCTGACGGTGGAGGAAAACCTGCGCCTCGCGCTGCACACCCGCCGCGACAAAGCGGCGGCGATGCGCGACCGGGATCTGGTGTTCGGCTATTTTCCGATCCTGCAGGAGCGTTTGCACCAGCAGGCCGGCACCCTGTCCGGCGGCGAACAGCAGATGCTGGCGATCGGCCGGGCGCTGATGCTCGCACCGAAACTGATGCTGCTGGATGAACCGTCGTTCGGGCTCGCACCGCTGATCGTGCGGGAAATCTTCCGAATCCTGAGGCAGATCAACGAGCACGAGCATGTCTCGATGCTGATCGTGGAACAGAATGCCGCGTTGGCGCTCGATCTCGCTGACACGGTGTATCTATTGGAAACCGGCAAGGTGGTGACCTCCGGCCCCTCCGCCCTGATCCAGAACGACGAAGCGCTGCGCAAATCCTATTTGGGTTATTGAGATGGATTTTTTCATCCAGCAAATCGCATCCGGCCTGACCAGCGGCGCGATCTATGCCTGCGTCGCGCTGGGTCTTGTGATGATCTACGTATCGACAGACCACATCAATTTCGCCCAGGGCGAGATGGCGATGTTCGCGACCTATCTGGCCTGGGCCATGATCAATGCCGGTGTGCCGTATTGGATCGCGTTCGGCCTGACGATCGCCGTCGCGTTCTTCGGCGGCCTGTTCATTCAGCGGGTGATCCTGAAACCGCTCGAACATGCCCCCGTGCTGGCATTGGTGGTGTGCTTCATCGCCCTGCTCTCGATCTTCAACGCCATAGCCGGGATGATCTGGAGCTACACGATCAAGCAATTTCCCAGTCCGTTCCCCAGCCACGATCTGTTCGGCAACGGCCTGGTCAGTGTGCAGCAGCTTGGCGTCGTCGGCGTGACGCTGGTTATGCTGGGCTTGCTGACCGTGTTCTTCCGTTTCACGACCCTTGGCCTTGCCATGCGCGCGGCCGCGCAGAACCCGGCATCGGCTCGCCTGATGGGGGTCCGCGTGGCCTGGATGCTGGCGCTTGGTTGGGGCCTCGCGGCGTCCATCGGCGCCATCGCCGGCATGCTGGTCGCGCCGATCGTTTTCCTCGACCCCAACATGATGAACGGCATCCTGGTCTACGGCTTTGCCAGTGCGCTGGTAGGCGGCATCGGCAATCCGATGGGCGCGGTTGCCGGCGGCTTCATAGTCGGCGTGCTTGAGAATCTGGTCGGAAGCTATGTCATCGGCAACGAACTGAAGCTGAGCTTCGCGTTGGTGGTCGTGGTCGGCGTGCTGCTGTTGAAACCGGCCGGCCTGTTCGGCCGCGTCATTGTCAGGCGGGTCTGAGGCATGACGGCAAACTGGGCCAACAAACGCGGTGTCGGAGCGGGTGCGCTGCTGGCTTGGGCAGGCCTCGCGCTATTGCCGCTGATCGGTTTCATCACCGAAAATACCAGCTTTGATTATTACATGTACATGGGTCAGTCGATGTTGATCTATGCCATCGCGGTCCTCGGTCTGAACCTGCTGATCGGTTTTAACGGTCAAATCTCCCTGGGTCACAGCGCCTTCTTTGCGCTGGGTGCCTACACCACGGCAATCCTGATGAACTTCGGCGGCTGGCCCTATTGGGCAACGCTGCCGGTCGCCGCCGTGGTCTGCTTCCTGGCCGGTTTGGCGTTCGGCTTTCCCGCCCTGAAGTTGGAGGGGCATTATCTGGCGCTCGCCACATTCACCCTGGCGATCGCGATGCCGCAACTGCTGAAATACAAGGCTATCGCGGGTTGGACCGGCGGCGTCGGCGGCGTGTTGCTGGACAAACCCGACCCGCCGGAGTGGACCGGACTCTCGGCCGATCAGTTTCTGTACTATTTGTGCCTGTTCTGCGCGATGGTTTTGTTCTGGCTGGTGTTCAATCTGCTGCGTGGACGCAGTGGCCGAGCGATCATGGCGATCCGCGATCATACGATGGCGGCCAGCACGATGGGGATCGATATAGCTCGGTATAAGACCGTTGCGTTCGGTATCTCGGCCGGTATCACCGGCATTGCGGGGGCACTGTCGGCGATCACCGTCGCCTACGTGGCACCGGATAGTTTCACGTTGCAGCTTTCGATTTCGTTTCTCGTCGGGCTTGTCGTTGGCGGCATCGCGTCGCTGCCGGGGTGCCTGATCGGGGGCGCCTTTATCGTGCTGGTGCAGAACTCCGCCCAGTCGATTTCGGACTGGATGAAGGGCACGTTTGCACTGCGCTACGACGTGCCGGCGTGGGCGATCTACGGCGTGCTGCTGTTGGCGCTGATGTACGTGCTGCCGGATGGCATCGCCGGAGGGTGTGCGCGGATCCGCGCATGGTGGACAACGCGGGGAAGAAGGGAGGCTCAATGATGAAAAAGCTGACAAGGCGTCGTGTTCTAACAGGCGCCGCGACGATGCTGGCCGCGCCGGCGATCGCGGCCGGTAAGTACAGTCCGGGTGCCTCGGATACTGAGATCAAGATCGGGCAGACCATGCCCTACAGCGGCAACGCGTCGGCCTACGGGCAGAATGGCCGAGCGCACGCGGCTTATTTCAAGATGATCAATGAAACCGGCGGGATCAACGGCCGCAAGATCAACCTGATTTCACTGGACGATGGCTATAGCCCGCCGAAGACGGTGGAACTCGCGCGTCAGTTGGTGGAGCGGGACCAGGTACTGTTCTTGTATGCGCCGCTGGGGACGCAGTGCAACACCGCGATCCAGAAGTACATGAATCAAAAGAAGGTGCCGCAGTTGTTTGTTTCCACGGGCGCCTCGAAGTGGGGTGATCCGGCACATTTTCCCTGGACGATGGGCTGGCAGCCGGACTACCGGACCGAGGGGGAAATTTACGCCAAGCATATCAAGCAGACGATCAAGAACCCCAAGATCGCGATTCTGCGCCAGAATGACGACATGGGGAACGACTATGTCAGCGGGTTCCGCGAGCTGATCTCATCGTTCAAAGATACGATCGGGGCGGATGCGATCGTCGCCGATGCGACGTATGAGGTGACCGATCCGACGGTGGATTCGCAGATTCTGCAGTTGAAGAATTCCGGGGCGAATGTTTTCTACAATGTGACGACGCCGAAATTCGCGGCTCAGGCGATCAAGAAGTCGGCGGAAATCGGCTGGAAGCCGGTGCAGTATATCGTCAATGTTTCGGCGTCGATCGGTGCCGCGATCAAGCCCGGTGGGTTCGAGAACGCGCAGGGGATCATTACGGCACAATATATCAAGGACATCACCGATCCATCCTGGGCCACGTCGCCGGACTTTATGGAATGGAAGGCATGGATGGAGAAATACAACAGTTCCGCCAATCCGATGGAAAGCGCCAACGCGACCGGATACGCCTCAGCATTCACCGTGACGCAGGTGCTGCGGCAGTGCGGTGACGACCTGACACGGGAGAACGTGATGCGACAGGCCGCCAATCTGCATGACCTGGAGGTGCCGATGCTGCTGCCGGGAATCAGGTTGAACACCAGCCCGACCGATTTCTATCCGATCAAGTCGGTGCGGCTTTCCCACCTCGAAGGCGAGCACTGGAAACTGTTCGGGGATTTGATTTCACGGGATGCGGCTTGAGGCGTCTCACTGTTGTCATGACCTTACCTCCCGCTGCGTCGCCATAACGCCGCACATGTTGCGAAGGTGAATAAAACACGCCTTGTGGTTGCATCCGAAAACATCTTGGCGAGACGGCGTCATGGGTCGCCGCCGCATCTTGCCGCATTGCCCGAAGCACCTCACATGGGGGGCATGAAAAGACACCGCAGCCGAAACCTTCCCGCGATGATGACCGAACTGGCGCTATCGTCGTGGGAAACGATTTTCCATCGCTCGATAATGATGGCGCAGGGCACCTGTAGTGCCACCGAGTATCAGCGCATGGTCATGGAGAAGGCCGCCGCGATGCAGGCATCGACAACCGCGCTGATGACCGGGCGCGGGCATGCTGCTGTCCTGGCGCCGTATCTGGTTCGCTCGCGCGCGAATGCGCGTCGGCTGCGGCGGAAGTAACGGTCAAGGGCTGTCCGGCGCGCCTGCGTCGGTGTCGTCCGGCAGCGTTTCGGCTTCGCGGCGCAGGCGGTGGAAGCTGCGAATGCTGAACGGCAACATGCCCAGATAAATCAACCCCGCGGCTGCCAGTGCGGCCCAAGGGTCAGCCAGCAGCACGGCGGCATAGGCGCCGGTTCCTAGCAGCAAGGGTAGCACGAAGGCCGTCGGGACCTTGAAATTCTTAAAACTCCAGATCGGCAGGGTGGAGACCAGGAGAACAGCCGTTCCCATCAGGACCGCCGCACAGAACAACGGGTGCTGAACGGCCTTCAGCAGCCAGTCCATCCCGAGCGACTGAGCTTCCAGGCCGACAAAGAGGGGGAACAGGACGAGCCCCGCGCCGGTCGGTGCCGGCACACCGGTGAAGAAGTTATAGGCGTAGGCGGGCTTGGGTGCCCCGTCCAACGACGCATTGAAGCGGGCCAGACGCAGCGCCATGCAGACCGTGAACATCAGGCCGGGCGCGTAGCCGATCGCGCCGCCACGTTGCAGCGACCACAGGTACAGCACGAACGGCGGAGCGACGCCGAAACACACGAAGTCGGACAGGCTGTCGAACTCGGCCCCGAACCGTGAGGTTGCTTTCAACAGGCGGGCCAGCCGTCCGTCCACGCCGTCGATCAGGGCGGCAACAACGATGGCCACGGCGGCGGCGCCGAAACGTCCCTCCAGCGCGAACCGCATCGATGTCAGGCCGGCGCATAACCCCAGCATCGTCATCAGATTGGGGATCATGCGGTTGAACGACGGTCCGGCGTAGCGCGGCCGGTTGCGCTTGCGCGGCCGGTAGCGCCGGAGCCGTTGCAGCGGGGAGTTCTTCGGGCGTTCGCTCATGCTCATGGCAAGCGCGACCATACGCAAAGACAATTCATGATGCCAGTTCGGCGATCACCGTTTCGCCGCCGACCATCGTCTGACCCACCACCACCAAGGGCAGGACACCCGCCGGCAGGTAGAGATCCGTCCGGCTGCCGAAGCGAATAATGCCGAAGCGCTCGCCGGCCGCCATCTGGTCGCCCTCGCGCACCGAACACAGGATGCGGCGGGCGATCAGCCCGGCGATTTGCACGACCGCGATCTCTTGCCCGTTGGGCAGGCGGATGGCCAGGGCGTTGCGCTCATTCGCCTCGCTGGCCTTGTCCAGGCTGGCGCTGACGAAGGCGCCGTGGTGGTAGGCGATGCGGGTGACGACGCCAAACGCCGGGGAGCGATTGACGTGCACATTCAGCACCGAGAGGAAAATCGATACTTTCCAGCGCAATTCGCCACCAAGTCCCAGTTCGGCGGGCGGGGCTGCCAGTGCGACCGTGACGATGCGGCCATCCGCGGGTGCCAGGAACAAGCCGGTGCGCGGCGGCGCGACTCGTTCGGGATCGCGAAAGAAATACAGGCAGAACAGTGTGAAGATCAGCCCCAGCCACATCAGCCACGCGCCGATGAAGAGGCCGATAATAAGCACAATAAGGCCGCCCATGATGAACGGGCGGCCGGCTGGATGCGGCGGCGCGAGAACGCCGCGAATGTCGTCTGTCATTGTCATTAGGCGCGGAGTTATGAAGCGTTCGTGACGATCGGGCAAGGCGCAAGACGCGCGCTTTCCCCGCGTTCAAATAGCGGCTTCCTGGAAGATGCGCCGGACGTCGCCGTTCCATGGTCCATGATACTGAGCCAGCCAATGTTCCGCCTGCGTCGGGCCCCCGGCGACGATGGCTTGCAACGGCTCCAGGAACGATCGCTCATCCTCGCCGGCCGCGTTCAGTCGGTGACGTGCGCGCATGCCGTCCCTGGCAATCGCCACAACGTCGCCGGCGATGTCGCGCAATGTGCCGCCACGCCACGGCGCGGCGAGTCCCTGCCGCGGCACAGCCGCCCGGGCGGTGACGGCATCCTGCCAACCGGCGCCTTTCAGCAATGCCTCGGCCGCCGACAGAGCCGCATCGTCGTACAGCAATCCAACCCACAGCGCCGATTGCGCCAGCATCATCTCGGGCGAGCCGGCGTCGGCGCCGCGCATTTCCAGGAAGCGCTTCAGGCGGACATCGGTGAACGCCGTGGTCACATGATCGGCGAAATCGCCCATCGTGGCGGTGACACCGGCCAAAGCGGGGACGCGGCCGGCCATGAAGGCGGTAAACGACTCGCCTGCCACGTCGATGTACCGGCTGTCGCGATAGGCAAAATACATCGGCACGTTTTCGATCAGCCATCCCGCGTAGCGCTCGAAACCGAACCCGTCCTCGAACATCACCTGGGGAATGCCGGAGCGCTGATTGTCGGTATCGGTCCAGACATGCGCGCGATAGGACATGAAGCCGTTCGGCTTGCCCTCAGTGAACGGGGAGTTGGCGAACAGCGCCGTTGCCAGCGGCTGCAGCAGCAGCGCAACCCGCAGCTTGCGCCGCATGTCTGCCTCGGACGCGAAGTCCAGGTTGACCTGCACGGTGCAGGTGCGGGTCATCATGTCCAGACCCATGCTGCCAACCAGCGGCATATACCGCCGCATGATCGCATAGCGTCCCTTGGGCATCCACGGCATTGCCGCTCGGGTGGCGATCGGATGGAAGCCCAGCGGCGCGAACCCGACATCGAGGCCCTCGCACGCGGCGCGGACCTGATCGAAATGCACCTCGATTTCCTGCCTTGTCTCATGCAGCGTTTCGACCGGACCGCCTGACAGCTCAAGCTGTCCAGCCGGTTCCAGCGAGACCGAAGCGGCGCCTTCCTTCAAGCCGATGGCGTTCTCGCCATCCAGAATCGGATCGCCGCCGAATTTGGCCATACCGGCCAGGACGTCGCGAATGCTGCCGGGCTGGCCGTCCGCCGGCAGATACGGCGGGGCGGTCAGGTCGTGGTGGCGAAAGCCGAACTTCTCGTGCTCCGTGCCGATTCGGAACGCCTCCGCCGGCTTACAGCCGACAGAGAGATATTCGGCCATCTGTTGGACCGACCTGAGCGGCGTATCGTCGGCGTCACCGGGATTCGACATGGGGTTCCCAAGGCATTTCGGTTGCTATCGCCGGACGGCGACAGGGCGCACCGGAGGGCCGGAAACCCGGACCCCAATGCGCCTTACTGTTAAAACCAGCGTACTAGCCACACCCGGAGGTTTGCAACAAGGCCAGACCCGCGATGGCTGCCGTTTCCGCCCGCAGGATGCGGGGGCCGAGAGAGACCGGGCGGACAAAATGGCACCGGTCCAACGCGGCGTGGTCACGTGGACCGAAGCCGCCTTCCGGGCCGATCAGCAGTCCGGCGGGACCGGATGCGGGGGCGATTTTCTGTGCGTCGGCCCTTTCAAGCGCCACGAATAAAGCGCGGCCGGCCGGCCATTCCGCCAGAGTGTCATGCAGTGGCCGAGCGGGACGAATCTCGGGAATGGTGAGCCGTTCGCATTGTTCGGAGGCCTCGATCGCGATCGCCCGCAATCGGTCGAGATTGACCCGGCCGGCGTTGGTGCGTTCGGTGAAGACCGGGATCAACACCGAAACGCCGAGTTCGGTCGCCTTCTGAACCACCAGATCGGTGGTGTCGCGTTTCAGCACCGCGAACATCAGCCACAGATCCTCATCGCCCGCCTGCGGCCGCACCTGGGTTTCCGCCGTGAAACGGGCCTTGCCGCGTGACAGGGTCGCGATCCGGCCATCCCACTCGCCATCGCGGCCGTTGAAAAGACGCACGGAGTCGCCAATGCTCCGGCGCATCACGCCGCCCAGGTAATGCGCCTGTCCCTCGGTCGCCTCGATGAAGGCTCCGTCGGTCAGGTCGGCTTCGGTATGCAGGCGGATCATGATGTTGGTGTATAATGGATTTACGGAATCATGGAACGGCGAACACATCTCGTGAACACGCATACAGACATCGTCGCCACCGGCTGGGTCGCCCGACTGCCGCGCGCCTGGCTGCCCTACCTGCTCGTGGCCCGGGTGGACAGGCCGATCGGCACCTGGCTGTTGTTTCTGCCGGGCTTGTGGGGAATCCTGCTGGTTCGGGCACCAATGGCCGAGACGGCTCGCCTGATCGCATTGTTCGCCATCGGCAGTCTGGTGATGCGGGCCGCCGGCTGCGTGGTCAACGATCTGTGGGATCGCGACATCGACCGGAAAGTGGCGCGCACCGCCGGCCGGCCGCTGGCGTCAGGGGCGTTGCGGCCCTGGCATGCGCTGATCTTTCTGGCCGTGCTGTTGCAACTCGGCATGGCCATCCTGTTCCAACTCAATCAGGTGTCGCAGATTCTCGGCGTGGCATCGCTGCTGCTGGTCGGGCTGTATCCGCTGGCCAAGCGAGTGACGTGGTGGCCGCAACTGATGATGGGCTTCACGTTCGGATTCGGCGCCCCGCTGGGCTATGCCGCCGCCTCCGGACATCTGGATGCCGCCTGGGTCGCGCTGTATGCCGCCGCGATCCTGTGGGACCTCGGGTTCGATACGATCTATGCCCACCAGGATCGCGAGGACGACGCCTTGGTCGGCGTTCGCTCCACCGCTCGGTTGTTCGGCGAACACACGCGGCCTTTCCTGGCTGCGTGCTATGCGGCCGCGGTGGCGATGCTGGCGTTGGCGGGGTGGCTGTCCGGGATCGGCGGCTGGTTCTATCCGGCGTTGGCATTGCCGGCGGTGTTGCTGGCGCGGCAGGTCATCGCGCTGGATATCGATGACCCGGCCGGGTGCCTGCGCCTGTTTCGCGCCAACCGGGAGGTTGGGTTGGCGGTCGGGCTGGCGATTTTGGCGGGGTGGGCGTGATGGTAGGCGCGGGAGCCGGGCGCGCGGGCCAGCAAGCAAGGCAGATTTTAGCACAGAGACAGATAGAGAAAAGCCCGAGATGACGGTCTGCTATTCCGCATCCGTCATGGCCGGGCTTGTCAGGGATATTGATGCTCTGATGGTGCCGCGACAGGTGGCGCGGACAATTCGAGCCATGACGACGGGAGGCGCGAGTCGGTATCAGCGCGGACGTCTAGTCATTTCGGACCCACGCGCCGTCGGCTTCGACGCGCGTCTCTGTGATCTCGCGCCGTTCTCTTCCTGTCTCTGTGCTAAAACCCTTCCTGCCTGCCGACCATCCGGCGCTCCTGGCCCGGTTGCGCAGCCCCAAACCATGGCGAGCCGATGACCGGGACACACGATACGCTGGCGATCGATGCCAGCGCTGGCCCGCCTTCCAGCGAGTCCAACTCAGCCGAAGCGTTCATTCGCGCCAACACCATCCCCGCCACGGCCCCGCATGTGCCGGAAATTCAGCTCTACCTTGCCACCGAGATCACCCCGATCTGGCAGGCCACCGAAACCTGGATGGCGGAAAACAACGTCGAGCCTCCGTTCTGGGCCTTCGCCTGGCCGGGCGGGCAAGCGCTTGCTCGCCACATCCTCGATAACCCGCAACTGGTCGCTGGCAAGCGTGTGCTGGACTTTGCCGCCGGTGGCGGGATCGCCGCGATTGCCTGCGTGATGGCCGGCGCGGAGTCGGTGGAAGCGTGCGAGATCGACGCCCTGGCGCTCGCCGCGATCGCGTTAAACGCCGCGACCAACGACACGGCTGTCACTCTGGCCGGGGACGTGATTGGCGCGCCCTGCCGATGGGACCTGATCATGTGTGGCGATGTTTGTTACGAGGCGCCGATGACCGGACACATCATGCCGTGGCTGATCGAGATGTCTCAGACGGCTGATGTTTGGATCGCCGATCCCGGGCGGGCGTACCTGCCAAAAGCTGGCCTGGACGCGTTCGGGATCTATCAAATTGAGACGACACAAGAACTGGAAGACCGTCCCATCCGCGAGGTCACGCTCTATCGGGTCCGCCCCGTTTGATACACGCCGCGGTGCGGTTGATGTGCAGCCATTTCACGTCCGTCATGGCCAGGACAAGCCGCATAGGCATCCACTTAGGCGGCATGCGGATTAAGTGGCATACGGAGAAAATTCTTTCGCCGGACGTGGCTTTCCGCTCTCCGACCGGCGCTTATCCTGATGTCTATGGGGCTTGGCCCGGCCACTCAGGACTTTGCTGGCCAAGTCCAGTCCCGATGATGCTCCGGTTGGCCCATGCGTACGTGCAAGCGCCCCCGGAATCAGAGGGTGCCATGCACGACCGGGAGGACGGAAATCAGGGAGGAGCGGTGGCTAGCCTCGGGCCAGGCGTGTCCAAAAATGGCACCTCGCCGATCATGTATCCCAGTACCTGGCGAACCGTCTCCGGTGGCGGATGCCTCCAGGTAAAGTCCCAGGTGTCCGGCTTTTTGTCCCGCTCTTTTTGAAACGATGTCTCGCGGTGTTCGCGTATTTTAAACAGCGTCGCGAAACTGCCACCGTAGTTCATGAGCGTGTCGGATATCTGGTTCCAGAACGGGCCGGTGCAGAAACTCGGGATGACCGCAAGGTCCATGCAGATCGAGAGAATGGTGCGTCCGACCGGCCGCCGACGTACCTCGGCATCGAGTTCCTCAGGCCCAGGGATGCGGAGATCGTCAGGATCGAACGCTGGTCGCCTGAGCCCGCGACTGTCTTGCGGGTCAGCCGGCAGTTTCGCTTTTGGTTCGCCTTGCGCCCCCTCGGACGGCTCCGCTGCCGGCTTGGCCGGCGCACGATCGCGCGGGTCCCTGTAGTACACGAAGCCGATCTCGCGGCCTTTCGCGGCGCGGGCGAGCAAATAACGCTCCAATGCCATGGCGCGCAGAAGACCGCGCTGTAGGCGGGCAAGGATGGTCGGCATTGTGTAGGTGCCGAAGACGGCGGCCAGGGTGGCAAACTCCACGTTGGCGGCGCGCTCCGGGACGGTCTCAACGAGACGGCGGCCGTGGCCGAGCAAGACGCGGACGACATGCAGCAGGGCGGCGAGACGTTGCGGTATGGTGGGGGGCGTTATGGTGCGGCCGGTCCGGTCCTGTGCGGGATCGGGCGAGGCAGGCCGGGTCAAGGGTGGCGCCGTATGCTCCATGTTTTTGGATTAACAAATAAGTTAGATAATGTCAAGTCTGATGTGAAGGCCATCCCAGTTCGTCGGATGAACGAACGTTTCGCGATGCGTCGGGCTGAGAGTCCTATCAGCGGGAATCCGGCACCCTCCCTTCAGTCAGAACAAAGCCATCTGAGCCACCAAGGTGCAAAAAAAACCACACCAACGGCCGCTGGCCTAAGGGCCTCGGCTATCGCTCATGCCCGGCCGGTTGACCGAATCCCATGCCGTTGATTGTCATCGCGCCGCCGCCGAGCGAAATATCCCACACGAGGCTATCGCCCTGTTTGCGGCCCATTCCCTTGGCGAGGAACACCATCGGCAAGGCACCGTGCAACGCGGGTTTGCCCATGGCCTGCGCGAGCAATGCGTCGGCGCCGGTCGCAGTAATGTGAATGTCAGCGCCGATGTCGCCGTTAGGCCGGGGCACGAAGCGCGCCGAACCCTGCACATGCAGCGGGCCGGCATCGAAGCCAAAAGACTCGACGGCGGCTTTGGCGCCCGGCATCGCCAGCAACGCACCGGCCTGCGACTGCAACGCCTTCGTATCCGGGTTCGGAGCCATGGCGGCCTGAAGCAGAGCCGTCGCCGCTCCGACCGGCAGGCCGGCCAGCACGGTCCGGGCGGTCAGGCGATGCGGCAATAACGCGGCGGTATCGGCGGACAACGAGGTCATGGCGAGATCGTCCAGGGCGACATCGGCCGCGGCGTTGAGACGATGCTCCTCCGCGCTGCCCTTTACGTCCAGTCGCAGGCGGTCGATCGTGCCGTTGTTCCCCTCGCCACCGGCGAACGTCACGCCGCTCAGTGTTTGGGATGCCTCGAACCGTGTCACCAGGCCGGCGGTCGTGCTCAGCACGTCCTGGAGGTCAAGGCGTTCGACGGAAGCGATCCGGGTGCCTCCACCGGATTGCATCATCGCCCGCACGGCTGTCAGAAGGCGTGCTGCCTGCTGCTGGTCGAGGCCGTTCAAAGTGATCTGACCATTCAGGTGCCGCACCTGATTGTCGATCGCCGTCTGGCCCGGCTCGCGTGTCACCACCCGCCAGTTCGCCGCGGAGTCTTTCGCCATCAGATCCAGCCGGCCGTCCGTGACCGCGGTCGCGGTAAGGCTCAGGGTGGCTCGCTCGATGCTTTGGCCGGTGTCCTGACCGCCCGCCGCCGACTGCAAGGTGATTGTTCCCATCTCCGCCAGGAACGCCGACGAAGACATCAGTCGCGGATCGAAGCGGCCATGCATCGCCTGTTGCCCAAGCGTGTAGGACACGACGTGGTCGATGCTGTTGCCCAGCGCGCCCGCCGCCGGCAGAGTTATGGCTGTGACGTCCCAGGAGTCATTGGGTGCGGGGCGGGCCACGACCTGCGCCATTGCATTGGCCGGCGCGACGAACCCGCTCAGCGGAAGCTGAATATGGACGTCGTCCCCCGATTGGGTGACCTGCGCGGCTTTGTCGCCGACCGAGATCGCGCCGAAGCTGAGCAGCGAGAGTGTCTCGCTCACGCCGGATCGCAGCCCGTCGATGTCGGGCTGGCTTTGGGCCTGAACCCCGGATGCGCTGAGGGCGCAGCCCAACACGATGACCAGACCAACAACCGGACCCATCCGTCCGCCGTCGCGGCGGTCTGCACCAGACGCTGTCATGCCTGCGTGACCGGCAACCAGACGTTGATCGTCGTGCCCTGACCGACCTCGCTTTCGATCAGCAACTGCCCGCGGTGGCGGTTGACGATATGCTTGACGATCGCCAACCCCAGACCCGTACCACCCACCGCACGAGACCTCCCTTTGTCCACCCGGTAAAACCGTTCGGTCAGCCTGGGTATGTGCTCGCGCGCAATGCCGGCCCCCTGATCGGTGACGGCGACGACAATGCCCCGGCGACTCGGCCAGCGCTTGCCGGGTTGTGCCACCGTGACATCCAGCCGCAGCACCCCGCCGTCGCGGCCATATTTCAAGCCGTTGTCCAGCAGATTCTGCAACACCTGCGCCATCTGATCGGCATCGCCGGTGACGGGCGGCAGTTCCGGCTCGATATGTAAGGCCAGTTTGACCTTACGTTCGGCCAGCCGGGGTTCGAAGCCCGCCACCATCCGCTGGATAAGACCGGCAAGATCCAACGGTTCCAACGGTGTCTGATGTTCGGTCAACTCTATGCGTGACAAGCTCAACAGATCATCGATCAGCCGGTTCATCCGCGCGCCCTGCTCGGCCATGATGCCCAGGAAGCGCTTCTGGGCGGGCGGATCGTCGGCGGCCGGTCCCTGCAAGGTCTCTACAAAGCCAATCAAGGAGGCCAACGGAGTCCGAAGCTCGTGGCTGACATTGGCTACGAAGTCCGCCCGCATGCGTTCCACGACACGTTCGCGGGTGCGATCCGAAAGCACCAGCAAGACCTCGCCGCCATCGGCCAACGGTGGGTTCATCGGGACCACGGTGGCATACAGATCGCGCGGCACCGGCGCCCGCAACGCGATTTCGGCGGTTTGCGCGATGGCAGTGGCCATGGCGCGGTCGATGGCGTTGCGGATTCCGGGATGACGCAAAACGGCCGGCAAATCGTCTCCCAGGGCAGAGCGGGCGGACGCATTCGCGCGGCGCACCGCATGGTCACGTGCCAGCACCAGGATCGGGTCGGGCAGCCGTTCCAGGATCAGGGTGTCGGCGCGGCGGTGCTGTTCCTGAACGGCGGCGCGGCTGGCAAGCCGGCGTGACAGGCGTTCGATTTCGCGGCCCAGCGGGCTCATCATAACCGCGCTTTCGGCCTCGCCGATCGTGTTTGCGCTTTCCGGCCGAGGATCGTCGGAGGTCACGCGCCGCACCTGCTCCATCAGCAGGTCAAGATCGCGGCCCCAGACCAACGCGAAAGCGCCGGCGGCAAGGGTGCAGAGCATCATCCCGCCCAGGCACGGCCAAAATTCCGCCCACTGAAACGCGGCCAGAAACGCCAGCACGATGACCGGGGTACCGGCGAGAACGGACGCAACGCCCAGGGTCCTCATCGCGACGGGGCTCGGTCTTCATTCACCGTCATGGCCCGGCTTGGCCGGGCCACCTGTGGCGGTAGGAGTGGCATGAGTGGCCCGGACAAGCCGGGCCATGACGCCTCGGGACGGGAACCGGCGCCCACGTGGGCTGTCACGATTCACCAGGATCGACCCGCTGGTAGCGGGCGCGTACCCCGCGTTCGATCGCGGCGGAAACCAGCGGGTCCAGTTCCAGTTCACCGCGCACGAAGTCGAGCATTTCCAGCGACTGGCGACGCGCGCCCTCGCCTCCGGCCACGACTTCACAGGCCAGGGCATAGGCGGTTTCCCGCAGTTTGGGGCTGAGTGCCGCGCGCATCAGCCGGCTGGCGTGGGCCAGTCCCTCGTCCTCATGCAGCAAATTGGCGGCGCGTTCGGTGACGCTGGCCAGTGCGTCGCGGGTGAAATCCTGGAATGCCGGCAGCGTCTGCACCAGGCCGGACATGATGCCAATTTCCCGGTCGGTCATACCGCCGTCGGCGGCGGAGACCAGAACCATTGTGAGAACCAGCGCCTCGGGCGCATTGATAGAATCGCGGGACCGCATGTGTATCCTCCAGGGATCATGGATAGGGCGACAGCCTCAGGCCGGGGACCGTGGCGTTAGAAATGCACGAGTCCTCAGGAAAGCGCCAGTTTCCTCGACGGCTTGTGCGAGGCCCACACGTTTCACCACGACTCCCGACGGAAAGGCCGACATCAACCGCGTTGGCGCCTGTCGGTCGAGCAGCACAAACACGCCCCGGTCCGAGGCGCGACGGATCAGGCGGCCGAACGCCTGGCGCAAACGCAAGCGAACTATACGGTCGTCGTAGCTTTTTGGATCACCGTCGGACAGGTGGACCCGGCGTTCGCGGTGCAAAATATCGGGGCGAGGCCATGGCGTGCGCTCGAACACCACCAGCCGCAGCGCGTTCCCCGGGACATCGACGCCGTCGCGCATGGCGTCGGTACCGAGCAGGCAGCTTTCTTCCTCGGCGCGGAAGATATCGACCAGGGTGGCGTTGCCCATGGCATCGACATGCTGGGCATACAGCGGAATACCGGCGCGTTCCAGGTCCGGGGCGATTTTCGCGTGCACCGTCCGCAGGCGGCTGATGGCGGTGAACAGGCCCAGCGCGCTGCCCTCCGACGCCATAAAAAGAGCGCGATAGGCGGCGGCGAGTTGGTCCAGGTTGCCCGGCATCACGTCGCTGACCACGAACGCCCGTGTCTGTTCCGCGTAATCGAACGGTGACGCCACCGCCGCTCTGATCGCCGGCGAGGGCAAATGCGGCGCGCCGACGCGGGCCTCCGCCGACGCCCAGGCGATTTCGGGATCGCGATCGCCGGAGTCGCGTAGTGTCGCGGATGTGATCAGCAGGCCTTGGGCCGGCGCCGCCAAGGACGCGGCAAACGGAATCGTCGGGTCAAGCCAATGCTGGTGCAGCCCGACATCCTGGTCGCGCAGCCCATCGCGCCGGTCCAACCGCAGGAACATGACATGTTGCGGACGCTTGCCCGGTTCCGCCTGTGGTTCCGTCAGGCGCCACAACATCGACTGCCACGCTTGCAGCGGGTTCAACGCGCGCCGCAACAGCGAGCGGCTGATGGCTTCGATGCGGTTGCGGGTGACCTCGTCGATTTCCTCGGCCTCATCGTCGAGGCGGGCGAGCAGGCGTTCGTTCAGCGTCGCCAGCGGTTCGGCGATGCGGGCCAGCGCGCGGGCGAGGCGTTCCGAAGCAGCGGCGGCGTCTTCATTCAGCGGGAATACATCGCATTCCATTGTGCCGAAGGTTGGACGGCCGTCGGCTCCGGCGGTCCGGGCCAGGATCTGGCGGCGGATGAAGCGCAGAAACGTCTCGGACGGATTGGGCCGAACGGGTTCGACGCCCTCGAAGTCCGGGACTTCTTCCGTTGCGACACGGCTGGCCCAGTCCGACGGCGGCAGCGCGGCGGCGGCTTGCAAGGCGGCATCCAGCGGGGCGATCAGGGCGGGCCGGTCGGCGACGATTTCTTCCAGGCGTTTGCGCAGGCCCCTGGCGCGGGATCGGCTGCCCTCGGCGCCCCGCAGCCAGCGGCGCAGTTCGGCGGTTTCTCCCCCCGACAACGCGGCGGAGAACGCGCTGTCAGCAGCGTCGAAGAGGTGGTGGCCCTCGTCGAACACATAGCGCGTCGGGACGGCGGTGTCGTCGAGGCCGCCCCAGGCGGCTTGCGTCATCACCAGGGCGTGGTTGGCGACAACCAGTTCGGCGGTTTTTGAACGGCGGATGGTGTGTTCGATGAAGCAGCGCCGGAAATGCGGGCAGGCGGCGTGGATGCATTCCCCGCGCCGGTCGGCCAGGGAGGCGATCAGGGTGCCGCCGAACAATTCAGGCAGCCAGCCCGGCAGATCGCCGCCCTGGACGTCGCCGTCGTCTGTGGCCATGGCCCAGCGGGCGATCAGGCCGAGCGGAACGACGGTCTGGTTCATGAAGCCGGTGGTGGCGGTGCTGATCGCGTCTTCCAGGTTCAGCAGGCACAGGTAGTTCTCGCGGCCCTTCCGCACCACGATGCGGCGGCGGCGTTCGGTCGGGTCGGGAATCAGGCGTTCCAGCTCGTTATCGATCTGGCGCTGCAGGTGACGCGTAAACGTGCTGATCCAGACAGCGCCTTTGTTTTTCTCGGCCCACACGCTGGCCGGCGCGAGGTAGCCCAGCGTCTTGCCAGTGCCAGTGCCGGCTTCGACCAGGACCATGTGCGGGTCGCCGCGGACTTCCCTGGGCGCGAAGGCGGCGGAGGCGGCGCCGGCATAGTCGCCCTGGCCCGGGCGTTGTTCGGCGTTGGGACCGAGCATTTTCGCCAGCCGTTGGCGGGCTTCGGCTTCCGAGACGGGGTGAGAGGATGGCGGGGGCAGGGGGGCGGCGTCTTCCCACTCCGGCAGCTTTTTCCAGATTTTCAGGGGTTCGTTCGACGATGCCGCGTCGGGGCGGCCGAGCGCGTGCATGACGTAGCCGCCCCAGCCCCAGCCGGCTTTCTGCATGCGGGCGGCCAGAACGGCGGCGTCGCGGTTCATCAGGGTGTCGCGGCCTTGCGACAACTGGTTTAGCAGCGCGGCGGCAAGGTCGGGGAGACGGGTGACCTCGGCTTCCAGGCCGATGGGGGGCGTGTCGTTATCGAGCGCCATGGCGAGGCCGCGCGGGGTCGGGGCGGCGGATTGGGCGGGGCGGACGAAGGCGAACAGGTCCAGCAGGTCGAACGCCGGGCCGGGCCGCATGCCGAGGCGGCGGAAGGTGGCGGGGGCGTGCACCAGGATCGGCGGCGGGAACGTCTTCAGCAGCGCGGCTGCCTCGGCGGTGGGCAGCACTAGCAGTTCGCCATCCGGAGTCAGGATGGCGGCGCGGCCGTGGCCCGCCACCACACAGGGGGCGTCGGGCAGCGCGATTGAAGGTGTCACAGTGGGTGTGTAGCTCGGATTCGGGGCTGTGTCATCGCGAGGTATGGCCTTATCGTCTCGCGACAACTTTCGGGTTCACACGCGGTGGTTGGTCTGACATCGGATCAGATAGAAGCGGCGACCGAATATGCCAAAATTTATCCCAAGCCGGGACGTCCGTTGCCGACGCGCAGCTTCAAGAACAAGCTCACCGACATGGCAGAGGCTGGCGTTTGGGATGTCGAGACGGAACGCATACCGCTGTAGGCGTCGTCCGAATAAGGAAAACCTTGCTATTCCGCCCCCTTTCATTGTATCGATACTTCGAACATGCTTCCGCGTCAGGAGCGACAGATGACTGATGTGTTGAATTGGATAACCTCGGACGAACATCTTCTGGCGGTACCCTTTTACGCCGTTATGTCGGTTATGCTCGGCTGGCGTACGGTCAATGTGGCTCTGCGCGTGACCCATCATAATGACCAGGCCAGAAAATCCGTGCGCGCCTTTGTGCGCGCCACAGCCTACTTTCGGCTTTCCTGAGAAGCGGCGGTTTGCCCGATCCGGTCGCCCTGGCAACCGTCTCTCCCTTCCAATCTCATCTTGATCTTCTGGGAATACCAGTGAATGTCTTCTGGGTCGGCGTGCTCGGAGGACTGTTCGTCGAACTCATCACGCTCGCGGCTGCCTATGAGTCCGGGCAAAGGCTGCCAGAGCGATACGGCAGGGTTGGCTTTTATGCGGTCAGGGTCGCCTTGGCGTTTGCCGGAGGGGTGCTGGCACTCGTTTATAATGTGAACAACTTCCCGGCAGCACTCCAGATCGGGGCGTCCACCCCGGCGCTTCTGGCTGCGCTTGCGACGGTGCGCAGGCCGCCGGATCAGGCCGACGCGCATACCCGAGCATAACGCACCGGTGGTGCCAGGCTATGTTGATGGGCCGTCATTGCCGGAACTTCGGGCTGCCATGGAGCAAAGTCCGGTAACGAACCATCGCCCTGGTTTCCCCTCCCGCGCAATCCGCTCTAAACTCCGGCGCATCGACCAAAGGGCAGGAAACCACATGCAACACGGCACGTACGAACATATCGCTGTCTCCATAGACGGCAACGTCGCGACCATCGAGGTCCGGCGCGGCCCGAACAATTTCATCGACACCGACATGGTGGCGGAAATCGCCGATGCGCTGGAGGTCTATGACCGCACCCCGGAAGCCCGAGCGATCGTTCTGTGTTCGGAGGGGAAACATTTCTGTGCCGGCGCCGATTTCGGCAGTCGCGGCCCCGACGGAGTCTCCCGCGCCGCCAAACGCGGCCGGCATCTCTACAAGGAAGCGCAACGCCTGTGGCGCACCGGCAAGCCGATCGTCGCGGCGGTCCAGGGTGCCGCCGTGGGCGCTGGCGTCGGTCTCGCGGTGATGGCGGATTTCCGCGTCGCCTGCCCGGAGGCCCGGTTGTCCTCCAACTTCACCCGTCTGGGTTACCATCCCGGGTTCGGTTTGACCCACACGTTGCCCCGCCTGGTCGGGGAGCAGCACGCCGCCATGATGATGTACACCGGCCGCCGCCTGACGGGCGAGGAAGCCCTGGCCATCGGCCTGGTGGACTATTGCGTGCCACTGGATCAGGTCCGCGCGAAAGCCTTCGAAGTCGCCGCCGAAATCGCCGGATCGGCGCCATTGTCGATCGTCGCGACCCGCGAAACCCTCAGGCGAGGCCTCGCCGAGGCGGTGGCGCGGGCGACCGAGCGTGAATACGAGGAACAGGACTGGCTGCGTAACACCGCCGACTTCAAGGAAGGCACCAAAGCCATGGGCGAACGCCGCCCGCCGAATTTTCTCGCGCGCTAACCATTCGTTAACCTTTCCTCGATACAACGGGGCCTCCCGACAGGAGGCCTCGCGTGAGCCAGTCCCGGCGCGTTGCGCGCATACGTCTGACCGCCGCCATCGACATCGTGTTGTGGCGTGCCCTCGCTAAAGCGCGGTCGTTACAGGAACGGTCGCCGAACGGCGCCAAACTGTTGCGTTGGTCGGTGTTGCTGTTGTGGTGGACAGCGACGTTTCAACTGCATGTCCATGCGCGGTATTGGCTGCGGGCGAGGCGGCTGCGTCAGGTGGTTCCGCCAGTGGTGGCGGTTCCAGAGCTGCTTGCGGTCGATCCGCTTATGCTGAATGTGCCGCTTTCCAGCCAGCCGCTCGTGTCGGTCATCATTCCGACGTATGGGCAGTTGCCCTACACGTTGCGTTGTCTCGCGTCGATCATCGAACACGCCTCGGCCATTTCGATCGAGGTGATTGTCATCGACGATGCTGGCCAGGATGGGGCGATACTGGATGGCGTGCGCGGCATCCGGTTGATCCGCAATGAAACCAATCTTGGTTTTCTGCACAGTTGCAACAAGGCGGCGGAACAGGCGCGCGGCCGGTACCTGTATTTCCTCAATAACGACACCCAGGTGCTACAGGACTGGCTGGACCCGATGGTCTCGCTGTTCCAACAACGGCCGGACACTGGCGCTGTCGGCGCAAAACTGTTGTATCCGGACGGCCGTCTGCAGGAGGCAGGTGGTATTGTCTGGCAAGATGGTTCCGGCTGGAATTTCGGCCGCCTGGAGGACCCGGCCAAGCCCGCCTACAATTACGTGCGGGAGGCCGATTATTGTTCAGGCGCCGCGTTGATGGTCGATCGGGCGGCGTTCGTTCGGCTGGACGGTTTCGATCCAAACTACGCGCCGGCTTATTACGAAGATACCGACCTGTGCTTCAGGTTGCGCGGGATCGGATTGAAGACTTTGTATCAACCCGCATCGCAAGTGGTGCACCACGAGGGGATTTCCCACGGGCGCGATACCGCTGTTGGCATCAAGTCGTATCAGGTGGTGAATCGCCGGACCTTTATCGATCGCCACGCGGACGTGCTGGTTCGCGATCATTATCCGAACGGCCGCAATGTGCTCCGGGCAAGCGACCGGTCCAAGCGAAGGCAGGTCATTCTCGTGATCGATCATTACGTTCCGACGCCGGATCGCGACGCGGGATCGCGCGCCATCATGGGGTGCCTGCATGTGCTTCTCCAGGCCGGCTTTGTCGTCAAGTTCTGGCCGCATAACCTGGCGTACAGCCCCGGCTACACGGGTGTTCTGCAAGGCATGGGGGTGGAGGTTTTTCATGGGCCGCACCAGATCGGATTCGAACCCTGGATGGAGGCCAACGGTGGTGACATCGATCTGATCCTGGTCAGTCGTCCGGAGGTCGCCGAAGATACGTTCCCCGTTATCCGCCGCCACTCCCGAGCGCGGATGGTGTATTACGGTCACGACCTGCATTTTCGCCGGATGCGCCAGCAAGCGGACATCACTGGCGACGACAGGTTGGCTCGGGTGGCGGAGCACATGCGCGAGCGGGAGTTCGCCATCTGGCGGCAGGCCGATCTGTCTTTGTATCTGTCCGAAGAAGAAGCGCAGATCGCGTCCGCCTATCGGCCGGACGCGAAGATTATGCCGATTGTTCCGTATTGCTTCGATCATTTCGCGGAGCCACGCGCCGCCCCCGAAGGGCTGGAAATCCTGTTTGTCGCCGGCTTCGGGCACCCTCCCAACGAAGATGGTGCCTGCTGGTTCGTCACCGAAATTTTGCCGTTGGTGCGGGCCGCGATGCCCGGCGCGTCGGTATCCATCGTCGGATCAAATCCAACCGAACGGGTTCGGGCGTTGGCCGCAGATGATGTCAACATTGAGTCCGACGTGACCGATGTGGCGCTGACTGAAGCCTACAACCGGGCCCGGGTGGCTGTTGTACCGTTGCGCTGCGGGGCAGGGGTGAAATTGAAGGTGGTCGAGGCGTTGCGGGCCGGCGTCCCGCTCGTGACGACGCCGGTGGGCGCCCAGGGATTGCCGGGGCTGTACCAGATCGTTCCTGTCGAAAACCGTCCGGAACGGTTTGCGGCGGCGGTGATTGCGTTATTGCGGGACGACGCGGAATGGGAAAAGCGAAGCCGGGATCAGGTCCAATTTGCTCGGACACGATTTTCAAGGGAAGCGATGTCGGCATCGTTATTAAACGCGCTGGCGGCGTCAACATAAGCGGTCGGCGAAGAATATGTTTCCCGGCCATAGATTTCCCCTCTCCATCATGGGCGCGCTCGGCCCCATAGGCATCAGGATAAGACGTCTGATGGGGAGGATTTCCCCCTTTCGTGGTGGCCGGGCTTGGCCCGGCCACCCACGACTTGCCTTGCAGACGCCCGTAAAGTCGTGGGTAACCGGGCCAAGCCCGGTCATGACGGAGAAAATTATGCCTTGGCCGGGAAAGAATTTTCTCCCCCACTCGCGTATCCTGATGCCTATTGGGTTTGGCCCGGTCATGACGAATGGGCAAATCCTCCCGGTCCACCGCTTATCCTGATGCATATATGGACAGGTCGGGGCCAAAAGTACGTTCCGGCCCCAGCACAGACAAACTACTCGGCCGCCACCTTTTGTCCGGCCAGATCGTTGGAATACCGCAGGTGAACCGGCGCATTCGCCTCCCACGGGTCCTTTAGTCCCAGCGTCGCGCCGAACTCCTTGATCGCCGGCATGACCTCACCGCATAGCAACTGGATGCACCGGCGGCGATCCTGCTTGCTGACGTTTCCGTCATTCGCCCATATGCCCATGATCCCCGGCCTTGTATGCTCGACCAGATATTTCAGCCGCTCGATCACCTGCGACGGCGTGCCGGCCACGATCATCGTATCCGCCACCTGCTGCTCAAACGTCGGGTTCCCACGTGGATTTTTCGCTCGCCCGGTCGAGAACTCCACAAACGCGCGGCGGCCGGACGGTGAGAAATATCCCGCCGGATTGGCCCAGACCGGGTTCGCCAGACCGGTGAACTCACCCTGCATCCACATGAACTGACGGGCGTTCTCCATCGCCTTTTCCTCGGTATCCTGAACATGCACGCGGATCAGGTAGCCGAAATTCTCCGGCCCGGCGGTGTAGCCGACCTCCAGTGCCGCCTTGTCATAAGTCTCGTGGATCGTCTTCGTCGCCTCGATCGAGGTATTCAGCGCGATATACGGATACCGTTGCTGCGCCGTCCAGATCACCGTCTCTTTTGACAAAACGCCCGGAATCCACACCCGAGGATACGGTTTCTGCAACGGCAACGCCCAGGGATTCACCACGCGCTGCTGGTAATGCGTACCCTCCCACCGGAACGGCCCGGGCTGAGTCCAGGTCTTCTGGATCAGGTCGTGCGCTTCCATAAACCGTTCACGGTTGAACGCCGGATTCACACCATTGGCCAACTGCTCCTGTCCGCCGCCGCGCACAAAGCCCGACACCAACCGGCCTTTGGAGATCATATCGATCATCGCCAGCTCTTCCGCGAGCTGCACGGGATTTTCCGTCAGCGGCAACGGATTGCCCAGGATAACGATCTTTACCCGCTTCGTGACCGCCGCCAGAATAGACGCGAACATGTTGGTCCGCGCCTGCATGCAGAACGGGGCATTGTGGTGTTCGTTCAGCATGATCCCGTCGGCGCCGCATTGCTCGGCCAGGATATATTCTTCCAGATATTCGTTGTACAACCGGCTGCCTTCGACCGGATTGTAATACGAATTCGAGAAATTCAACGCCGTCGCGCCAAAGTCCAGTCCAGCCTGTGCGTCATATGCCGACATCGGCTGTTCGGTGAAATACATCATATGCATGGTAAAAGCCTCCTTCAGCTACGAGACAGGAAATCAGCCGTCAGTTTCGCGACGGCATCGGGTTTTTCCATTTCGGCGAAATGCCCGCAGTCCGGAACGGTGGTCAGGGTCGCATCTCGCAGCGCCCGAGCGTAGGCATGGCCAGCGCTCAGCGGAACGATCCGGTCATCGTCACCCCATATGATCAATGCCGGGGAACGCACGCCGCCCAGCAAATGCGGCAATGTCTGACTGTACATGTACGGCTTCCAGGCATTTCGAAAACACATTTCGCGGGCGATATCCCAGGCTTCCAACTGGTCAGTGGTCACGTCGCCATAGATCGCGGCAAACGCCGCCTGGTCATGGAACCCGGAACGCGGGTAGTCGATATAGGAAACGATCGCCTGATCGGCGATATCGCCCTCGGGCGGCTTGATGCCCATCGCGCCCACAAGCACCAGTTTTCGGTAAGCCTCGGGTGACAGGCTGGACATTTCGGCAGCGATCCAGCCGCCGAAGCCCAGCCCGACCAGCGAGACGTTGCTGACCCCAAGGTCGGCGAGCAACCAGGCATAGATCGCCGCAATGTCACGCGGATGGCGAGTCCATTGCGGCCGCTCCGACTTGCCCCAGCCGGGGTGATGCGGGATCAGCACATCGAAATACTCCGCCAGCGCGTCATAAAACGGCAGGCGGTCCACGGTGCCAATATCGTGATGAAGCACCAAAACCGTTTGACCTCTCCCCGCTCGGGATATGTGCAGTTTGATCCCGGCGATCTCTTTGACCATGTCGGTCCAGACGACGCTCATTCTCTGGTTTCCCCTTCTGGATTTAGATCTGAAGGATACTCATCAGTAGCCCGGTCTGTCCAATGTGTCGTCGCAGTAGAGCTGACGCACAGGTGATGAGATTTGTTCACGCCGCCGCCCATGTGCCGATTTCCGTTCGTCTTCAGGCAAAGGCCATCGTCCCGCTGTATGCTCGCCAATACAATCGCATCCCTTCTGGCCCGGGCGGGTCATTCGGTGCTGTTTCAGGCCGGAGCGATCATTCTGGGCACGTTCATCCTGGAAGACGCGGCCACGGTTGTCGCCGCGATGCAGGTCCAGGACGGCGAATTGTCCACACAAGTCGCGTTGGCCGCGTTGTATGCCGGGATTGTGTTGGGGGATCTTGGGCTTTATGGCCTTGGCCGAATGTCCGCGCATATTGCCTGGATCGCCCGCCAATTACCGCCACACAGGCATGAAGCCATCAAGGCCTGGATCACCGGGCGGGTCTTCAAAGTCGTTCTGATCAGTCGTTTCCTGCCCGGATTGAGACTGCCGACCTACACCACATGCGGGTTCGTGGGAGCAGACATCAGGCGATTTACCCTCGCCGCCGTTGTGGCAACGAGTCTCTGGACCAGCCTGTTGTTTGCCGTCTCGCTCCGCCTTGGAGGGTTTTTCATGGAGCATTTGGGCGTCTGGCGGTGGGCCGGGGTGGCCGGTTTCGTCGTTTTCATTCTCCTCGCCGGGCGCGCCGCTGCCGCTGCCGCCGGCGTGCAGGCCGCTCGGAGATCATGATGGACAGTGCTGTCTCCGCCGTCCGGGTCGCGCGAAAGCCCGATCGTCCGCTGTCGTATTTTGAGTTCTGGCCGGGCTGGATGTTCTACACGCCCGTCGTGATCCATTGGCTGCTGCTTGGCCTTCGGTATGGCGATTTCAGCCTTCCCACGGCGGCAAATCCCCGGATCACAACCGGCGGATTGTGTGGCGAGTCAAAATTGTCGATCCTGGCGCAGGTGGCTCCGGCCATGCAGTCGGTGATCGCCCCGGCCTGTGGGGTTGTGGCAATGCCCGGTGGCATCGAAGTCGCGGAACCCGCAATGAAAGCCCGGGGGCTGACCTATCCCGTGGTCGCCAAGCCCGACATCGGCTGCAACGGCACCGGAGTTCGGTTGATCCACGATAAGGCCGCACTGGCCCGGTATCTGGACACCTATCCGCAAGGCGAAACAATCGTCCTCCAACAGTACGTATCCGAACCGAACGAGGCTGGCATTTTCTACATGCGTCATCCGGACGAACCGCACGGGCGCATAACCTCGCTGACAATCAAACAGCCGCCCATCGTGGTCGGAGACGGCCGGTCCGACCTGCGCCACTTGATCTTGGCGGACGAGCGTGCCGGCCGGGTCCCGCATTTGTATCTGGATCGTCTCAAGGACCGCTTGAGCAGCGTGCCGGCGCAAGGGGAAAAAATCCGGCTGGTCTTCGTCGGCAATCATTGCAAAGGGTCGATCTTCCAGGATGGCCGAACGCTGGTGACGCCGGAGTTGACGGCAACGATTGAGAAACTGGCGCGTTCGCTGCCGGATTTCTTCTTCGGCCGCATCGATGTTCGATTTGCCTCGTTCACCTCGTTGCGTAACGGCACCGGCCTGCGGGTGATTGAGATCAACGGCGCCGGATCGGAGGCCACCCATATCTGGGACCCGTCCACGAAGCTGTTGGACGCATGGCGGACGCAGTTCTTTCACTACGGGGCCGCGTTTCGCATCGGGGCGGCCAACCGGCGGCTCGGCTTTGCGTCCTCCGGCGTGCGGGCTATGTTTCGCGCATGGATGAACCAACGGCGGCTGATGGCGCTGTATCCCTTGAACGACTGAAACGATGAACACGCAGGAAGCAGACGATCTGGAACGAGCCGCCGCCTGGCGGTTGCGACTGGTCGATAGCGATCCGTCCGACTCCGCCAGTGCAGAGGCCGCCGCGCTGCTGGAGGCGCTGGCCGATGACCTGAGGCGCAACGATTACGCGGCGCTGTGGACCGAGCTTCGCTCGATCGGCAACTGGCTGGGCGAGTCGGACGCGATCTCGGACTACGCCGACCTGGCCAACGATTATCGTTCCAAAATCGGCACAACCGAACACCCGGCGAATGGCGCTGCTTATTTGGAAGGGTTACTGGCAATCGCTCGCGGCTTCGTGTAACGGACCCTTCGCTGCCCGGTGGTTCTGCCGACGGTGCGGACACGATCACAATTCCAGTAGTCTCTTTTCCGACCCGGCCGGAGCCACGCATGGACACGATACAAGCCCTGATCATTGCCATCCTGCAGGGAGCAACCGAGCTGTTCCCCGTGAGCAGTTTGGGGCACGCGGTGGTGCTGCCGGCGCTGCTGCATTGGGGGATCAATCAGCGATCTCCCGAGTTTCTGCCGTTCCTGGTGATGCTGCACCTCGGCACCGCGACCGCCCTGTTGGCCTATTTCTGGCGCGACTGGTGGGCGATCACCACGGGCGTGCTGGGCATCGGCGATGCGCATGAGGTCAGCGAAAGCCGCCGGGTGTTCGTGCTGGTGGTGATTGCCACCATCCCCGCCGTGGTCATGGGCTTCTTTCTCGAAAAATACGTCCGCGGTCTGTTCGGCTCCCCGGTCATCGCGGCGTCGTTCCTGATCGTCAATGGTCTCTTGCTGATGTTCGGTGAGCGGCTGCGCGGCCGCGGCACCGCCGATCGCCATCTTTCGTCCCTCAGCCGGATGGATGCGTTCACCATTGGCTGCTGGCAGTGCACGGCGCTGATCCCCGGCATCTCCCGCTCCGGCGCCACCATCGTCGGCGGCCTGCTGCGCGGCATCAATCATGAGGGTTCGGCGCATTTCTCCTTCCTGATCGCCACGCCGATCATCCTCGGGGCAACGGTCCTGGAAATCCCGAAGCTGATGCATGAGCAAGTGCCGCATGGCGTCCTGCTGCTGTCCGGCATCGCGGCGGTTGTGGCGGGCATTACGGCGTTGCTCAGCACCGCGTTCCTGATGCGCTATTTCCGCCAGCACGACTCCTGGGCGCTTAACCCGTTCGCCTATTATTGCGTCGTGGCGGGTGCGATCAGCCTGGGCGTGTTGTTCCTGGTGTAGGCACCGGTAGCGCGGTCGGGTCCGCGGTCCCATGACGTCAGGGCGTGCGCTGCTGAACGCATGGCTGCTGGCGTGTTACGTCTTCTTTTACACGCCGATCGCGTTCCTGGTGGTGTTCAGCTTCAACGACTCTCGACTGGTCACCGCCCGGACGGGATTTTCCACTCGCTGGTATGTCGCGCTTTGGCATGACCAGGCGCTGATCGATGCCACACTGTTGTCGCTGCGCATCGCCGCCGCCTCCGCCACCATTGCCTGCCTGATCGGTGGCACCGCCGGGTTCGCCCTGGCCCGCTTCGGCCGGTTCCGCTCCCGAACCCTGTTCGAAGCCGCCCTGGCTGCCCCGCTGGTCATGCCGGAGGTCATCACCGGCCTGTCCCTGTTGCTGCTGTTCGTCACCTTGGAGCAACTGACCGGCTGGCCCGCCGGCCGTGGCGCCGCGACCGTGACCCTCGCCCACGCATCGGTCTCCGTCGCCTATGTCGCGGTGGTGGTGCGGGCAAGATTGGCGGATGCGGGGGACGCGCTGGAGCAGGCGGCGATGGATTTATATGCCCCGCCCTGGAAGGCGTTTGCCGCCATAACGCTGCCTCTGATGGTGCCGGCCCTGGTGTCCGGCTGGTTGCTGGCGTTCACGTTGTCGATGGACGATGTCGTCGTGGCCAGCTTCACCTCCGGTCCGGGAGCCTCCACCTTGCCAATGGTGGTGTTTTCCGCCACCCGGCTGGGTGTGACACCGGAAATCTATGCATTGGCCACGGTGATCGTGGCTGTCGTCTCGGCGGGACTGCTGATCGTTGCCCTGACCGGATGGCGCAACCGTACAGTCGGCTGAACGGAATCAGGAGATACACATGAGTGCCGGCACCGAAAAATCGAATTCTTACAATACCATCGCCAAGTCCCTGCACTGGTTGATCGTGGCTTTGCTGATTGGACAATTCGCCATCGCGTGGACGATGCCCGATATTCACCGGGATACGAAGCCGGTCGATCTGATCGCCTGGCACCTGTCAACGGGGGCGTTCATTCTGCTGGTCATGCTCGTTCGGCTGGGCTGGCGGCTGGCCAGCACGGTGCCGCCCGCACCGGCCAATCTGCCGCCGCTGCTGCAACTGTTGTCCCGCGCCATGCATGTCCTGCTGTATGGCATGTTGATCGTTTTGCCAGTTACCGGCTGGATCAATGCGAATGCACGCGGCTGGACGGTGACCCTGTTCGGAGCCATTCCGTTGCCGGCTTTGGTCGCCACGGGTGAGAAATGGGGCCGGCAAACGGGCAATATTCACCAAATTGTCGCATGGGTCTTGCTCGGCGCCGTCGGGCTGCATGTGCTCGGGGCGTTGTATCATCGCTTCGTCCTGAAGGACGCGCTACTCCAGCGGATGTTGCCTGGAGAGGGCCGAGGCTGAGCCGGCCGGCAGTCGCGCCAAATCGTTACCCACCGTCATGGCCCGGCTTGTCCGGGCCAACTATGGCGGCACCGTCAGGGCATAGGTGGCCCGGACAAGGCGAGCCAAGACGGCGAAAACGCTCAAGACGAACGCCCGTTGCTATGAGCCGGCCCTATCGCATCAGTGCAGAGAATTAACGATCTGGCGGAACGCCGCCTCGGGGAATGCCTTCATCGAGGTTGTTCGGATGTTCCCCAGTTGCCCTAACATCAGGATAAACCGGGCGGCCACGGCGTCGTCCGGGGCATCATAAATTCCCACCAGATCGAACTGGCCCATGGTCATGTACAGCTCCTGAAAATGGCCGCCCATGTCTTCGAGTATTTTTCTGGCGCCGTCCACACGGCGAGATCCGTCGCCGATTGCCTTCAGACCTTGATCCGTCCAGTTCGCAAGCATGACATAGGTCGGCATGTTTACCATCCTGTGTTGAAGCCGGCGAAGTGTGGGATCGGAACGGCCGGGAATGCAAGCCGGCCGGGGGGCCGGGCAGCCGCAATCGGGTGAATGTGTGCAGCCGCCGACGATGGCGCCCCGAGGCGCCGCCGCACCGATACCAACGAGCTTAAGTGACGACTCATCGCCGTCATGGCAGGCCTTCGCCTGCCATGACGGATTGGGGTCGACCGGTCGGATCTTAGGGCCGCTGGTATGATCGACCCTTGCGGATCATCCGATCCGAAACCTACACCAGAACTCGGTCCTGATGCGGAATCTGTATTCTGGCAATGGCTCGGCCCAAGTCTTCCGGACGCAGCGGCTTCGCCACGCTTTGCAACGACTTGGCGGCCAGCGGGGTCGCGAAGATTAGGGGCATCGTCGGAAATTCGGCCTTTATCGCATCGGCGAGCTCAGCCCCCGACATGTCCGGCATCGCATGATCGATGATCACGAGATCGATGATTTTCTCGCGTCGCAAAATGTCGAGGGCCTGCTCACCCGACGTCGCGGCAAATGTCCGATAGCTCATATCGTTCAGCATCGCGGTGGTATTCATCAGCGCAAGCCGGTCGTGATCGACGGCCAATACGGCGAGTGGGCGGCCGTTCGAACCCGGTGGACTCGATCCCTTGGCGGACCCGGCAAAGCCGGCCACCCGGATGCTATCGACGGCGATGGGCAGCAGCAATTCGGCGACCGTTCCTTCGCCTTTTCGGCTCTTGAGGGTGAAGTGGCCACCTGATTGTTCCGCCAGGCCATGCACCATCGATAAGCCCAGCCCGGTCCCCTTGCCAATGTCCTTGGTGGTAAAAAACGGTTCCATCGCCCGGGACAATGTGGCTTCGTCCATACCTTCGCCCCTGTCGGCCACCGTGAGGCATATATGACGATCAAACGAAGGCTCGCCATCGTGGTCTGAAAGGCTGGTTTCGGGTCTCGCCGCGATGATGATCGAACCGCCGTTTGGCATCGCGTCCCGTCCGTTCATCGCCAGATTCAGAATCGCGAGTTCCAATTGGTTCGGATCCACCCGGACCGGGTCCAGAAACCGCGGAAACTGGATTTCGATCATGACCGACGGACCCAAACTGCGTTGCAGAAGGTCCGACATGCCATGCACAAGGGCCGACAAATCGACCGTTTCTGGCTTCAGGTCCTGGCGCCGTGCGAATGCCAGCATCCGTTGCGTCAGCATCGAACCGCGATGCGCAGCCTGGATCGCGTTCTCCAGCAGCGGCGTGATATTCGGGTCCGGCGGTAAGCGGCTTTGGAGAATCTCGAGACCGCCTAAAACCACTGTCAGAAGGTTGTTGAAGTCGTGGGCAACGCCACCTGTCAGTTGGCCGATGGCCTCCATCTTCTGGGACTGGAACAGCGAATCCCGCGCCCGCTCCAAATTAATCTGGGCTTCCCTGGCCTGAGTCATATCGCGGGTGATCTTGGCGAAGCCGATGATGGCGCCATCATCTCCGATGATCCGATCGATCACCACGTTGGCCCAGAATACATTGCCATCTTTACGAACGCGCCAGCCTTCCTTCTCAAACCGCCCCTCCCGGGCAGCGATGTCCAGCGCTCGCTGGGGTTCGCCTTTGGCTTTGTCTTCCGCAGTATAAAACATTGAAAAATGTTTGCCGATGATTTCGTGCGGCAGATATCCCTTTATTCTTTGTGCGCCGGTGTTCCAATTACTGACATGACCGCGGGCGTCCAACATATAGACAGCATAATCAGTTACGCTTTGCACCAGTAACCTGAATTCCTGTTCGCTGTGCCGCAGGGCTTCCTTGGCCGCCTGACGCTCCGTCAGGTCACGGGTGATTTTTGCGAAGCCGACCAGGCCGCCGTTCTCCAGGCGGATCGGATCTATGACAACATGGGCCCAGAACTGGCTGCCATCCTTGCGAACGCGCCAGCCCTCGTCTTCGAAAGTGCCGGTGCTGGCCGCGACCTCGAGCGCATGCGCGGGAAGACCGGAACGCCGGTCTTCCTCGGTATAAAAAACCGAGAAGTGCTGGCCGACGATCTCCGACGCCTGATAGCCCTTGAAGCGTTGGGCGCCGGTATTCCAGCTTGTAACGGTTCCGGAGCCATCAAGCATGTAGATGGCATAGTCGGCGATCGCATCGACAAGACGTTGATACAGGCCCGCCTCGGTCTGGGAAGCCTCGTTGCGGCCCTGGATTTCCATTGCTATTTCCGATCATGGCAAGTGCCATTGTTCTGTAAAGCATTATGATCCGGGCGGAGAATGCGAAAATTCGTAGATTATATCTTGAAAATACGCTGATCCGGTTGGAACGTCCGCCCCGGAAGGCATCAGACGACTACTGTGTTAATTTGAAAATGGATATGTCTGAACAAATTGTAAAAATCGCGTGATGCCGTCTGACCGGAGGGCCATAAATCCGACTTCGTGTTAAATTCCGGGTGACGAAAATGCAGCGTGACCAGGTCACATCCGCCGCCCGGTCACGCGCATATGCGGCGCACCTCCCCAACCCGGCCGGCGGGCTTTGGCCCGCCGGCGACGCAAGGCCTGGCAGCTTAGCGATTCATGCCCCGAACCGCTTCGACAACCGCTTTTGTCACTTCCTTGGTTGTCGCCGTTCCACCCAGATCGGGCGACAAAATGCCGGCGGCGCAGACCTGCTCGACCGCCCGCATCAGCAGGTCCGCGGCGGGTTTTTCACCCAGATGTTCCAGCATCATCGCGCCGGTCCAGAACGTCGCGACCGGGTTGGCGATGCCCTTACCGGTGATGTCGAAGGCGCTGCCGTGGATCGGCTCAAACATTGATGGGCTGCGGCGTTCCGGATCGATATTTCCGGTGGGAGCAATCCCGAGCGACCCGGCCAGCGCCGCAGCCAGATCGGACAAAATATCGGCATGCAGGTTTGTCGCCACGACCGTGTCGATGGTGCGCGGCTTGCGCACCATGCGCATCGTCATGGCATCCACAAGCTCCTTGTCCCACGTCACATCCTTGTAATCATGGCTGACCAGGGCGGCGATTTCGTCCCAAAACACCATGCCATGCCGCTGCGCATTCGATTTTGTGACAACTGTCAAATGTTTGCGCGGGCGTGAGCGGGCGATGTCGAAGGCAAAACGCATGATCCGCTCAACGCCACGGCGGGTGAAAATCGCGGTTTCCGTCGCGACTTCCTCGGGCAGCCCGCGATGCGTGCGCCCGCCCTGGCCGGCATATTCGCCTTCCGAGTTCTCACGGACAATCACCCAGTCCAGATCGCCGATCCCGACGTCGCGCAACGGCGAGGTCACACCCGGCAAAATCCGCGTCGGCCGTACATTGGCATACTGATCGAAGCCCTGACAGATTTGTAGCCGCAGGCCCCAGAGTGAGATGTGGTCAGGAATGTTCGGGTCGCCAACCGCGCCAAAATAGATCGCATCGGCGGTGCGCAGCCACGCCAGGCCGTCGGCCGGCATGAACTCGCCATGCTTGCGGTACCAGTTCGATCCCCAGTCGTAGTGATCCACCACCAGCTTGAACGTGCCGTCACGCGAGGCGACGGCGTCCAGCACTTCCAGGCCGGCGTCGATGACCTCCGGTCCAATGCCGTCAGCGGGGACGGAGGCGATACGATAACTGCGGGTCATACGACGGTTCCTTGTTGCGATTGACGGCTTTCTAGCGTGGGTCGGCGCCGGAACCAAGTCGTGGCGGTGTGCGTTCGGATGTGATAAGATGCAACATGGTCGCACTTCGGAAGAACCCGCCCGCGCGCATGACTGTCGATGAGTTCCTCGCCTGGGACGCAGACGACGATAACGGCTGGCGCTGGCAGCTTGTCGATGGGGAGCCGGTTTCGATGGCTCCGGCAGCCGAGGTGCATGGCGCGATCCAGATGGAATTGGGTGCGCTGCTGCGTAACCACCTGTTGGCCACGGGAAGACCATGCCGCGTCACCGGTGCCCCGGGTGTCGTACCGCGTATTCGCGCCAACGAAAACTTTCGCGTTCCCGACCTGGGCGTCACTTGCTCGCCGCCATCGGGGGGCGTGATGCTTCCCGAACCGGTGTTGCTGATCGAGATTCTCTCGCCGGGTAACGAAGCGGCGACCTGGTCGAACGTGTGGGCATACACCACGATGCCAAGCGTGCACGAGATCCTGGTCGTCCGCAGTTCGCGGATGGAGGTCGAGCTGTTTCGCCGGAATGGCGACAGCAATTGGCCGGATGCGCCGGTTGTCGTGCGCCCGCCGGCCAGCCTGGAACTGACCAGCATCGGGTTTGCAACGCCGGTGGCCGATCTGTACCGGACCACCGGCCTCTCCCGCTAGCTGGACTCGATCGACATCGCGCCCGGCTCGCCGTTCCAGCTCATCGCGAACAACCCATCCGCGGCGATCGCCCAGGGCGGCCGCAGGAACCCGGCAGCCCGCACGTCCTCGAACCAAAATCCCAGTGGTGAGTGCCGCGCATACGCGCCACCGCCGGCGATGCGGCACAACCGGGTCATCACGGACTCCGCTAGAACGGCGATATTCGCTTTGGCCAGTGATGCTTCGTGGCGGGCGCGGCCGTTGCGTTCCATCGCGGTCAGCGCGGCCTCGTAACATTGATACATCAGCGTCGCCTCCCGGTGCGCCGCCGCCCATTCCATCTTCTCGAACGCCCGAAAACTCTCCGGATGCTGACCACGCCGGATGAATTCGTCCCGCATGAACCGCATCGCGGCGTCGATAATCCCCAGGAACGGCGCCCCGAAACCCAGCGAGCCGGTGCCGCCGGTGCCCTCGAAAACATCGCGCCACGACCCCGGCCACGCCAGCCGCGTGGCCGGGTAGTTGTCGAAGGTGAACGCATGGCTGTTGGTCGCCGGCATGCCGTGTCCGTCCCACGCCGCCTTCAGGGTCATTCCGGTCGAGCCATCCCACGGCGTGCCGGCGACCTCCATAAAGAACCAGTCCGGCTCATCCGCACCCGGACGCCGGGCGGTCGTCAAGACATGCGTGGTGGCGCCGGAACCGCTGCCGAAATGCTTCTCACCCGAAATGCGAAAGCCGCCGTCGGCCGGTGTCGCCGTCGCCCGCGTCAGCCCGATATCGCCGCCGCTGCCGGGTTCCGAAGTGATCGTGCCCCACCACGCGCCGTCCAGCACACTGGCGAACACCGCGCGCCGCTGCGCCTCCCAGGCTTCGCGGCCGGTCGCGGGCATCGCCGGATCGCGCCAGAACGTCAACACGGTCGGATGCATGCTGGCGACCAGTGCCAGCGACGCGTCCCCCTGCGCCAACAACCGCAGCGCCTCACACTGCACGCGTGCCGACTTCTGCTGGCCTTGCCACCAGCCGCCGTATTCCTCCGGCACCGCCGCCAGATGCAACCCGATCGCCTTCAGCGACGCCACATCCGCGGGATCGAGCGCCCGGCGCTGCTGCCGCTGCCGCCGGTCAGCCGCGAAGCCCCTGGCGAGTGTCCGGATATTCGCCAGCAATTCCTCAGCGTGCAGCATCCATTTCCCCATTATTGCCCGGCCGGTCCGCACCCGGCCGACGCCATCGCCGTCCCTTACGGAAAGCGATTTCATGAGTGCGACAATGCACCCTGGACCGATACCGGCGATCCTCCGCCGCCGATACCGATTAGTCCAGCCGGATGCGGCCGCCATCCTCGCGCGCGGCCTCGACCTCGCCGATCATCGCCGCGTTCACCCCGGCCGCCCGCAGCGCCTCCAGGCACGTCACCGCTCGGTTGGCCGGCAGTCCGAACAGCAGGCCGCCGGACGTCTGAGGATCCACCAGCAAGGCGGCTTCCGGCGCATCGCCGACCAGACGGCGGTTATCGGGCGCCAGACTGCTTTCGATGCCGTGGGCGGCGAGGGCGCGCGCACCGGGCAGGGCGGGGATCGCCTCCAGCCGCAGCACGGCGCCCACACCGGACGCGTCCAACATCTCCTGCAGATGCCCAGCCAGCCCGAAGCCGGTGACGTCGGTCCCGGCGCGCGGCCGATGTTCCATGGCAATCCTGGCCGCGAGGGCGTTGGTCATGCGCATCGACTCAATCGCCGCCAGCAGCCATTGCGCCCGGGCGTTGCCGCGCATGTGGCCGGCCAGCACGATTCCGGTGCCGAGCGGCTTGGTTAGGATGAGCTGATCGCCGGGTTGCAGGCCGGATTTGCGCAGGATTTTGCCGGAATCGACCAGTCCGGTGACCGCGAAGCCCAGCGCGATCTCCGCCGCCTCGGCGGTATGGCCGCCCACCAGGGAGCAACCGGAGTCCAGCAGGACCTGGTTCGCGCCCTGAAGCATGGCCGTCAGATCAGCGTGCATCTTGCGCTTGGACCCGAATGGCACCGAGACGATCGCCAGCGCCGTCCAGGGCTGCGCCCCCATCGCATACAGGTCCGACAAAGCATGCGCCGCGGCAATCTGACCGAACACAAACGGATCGTCGAAAAAGGCGCGAAAGTGATCGACCGATTGGACCAATAACTTGCCCAAGGGGGGCTTCAGCACCGCCGCGTCGTCCCGCGTCGTCAACAGGTCAGGATTTTCGCCAACCGGCAGGGCCGCAAGCACGGCCTCCAGCACGTCGGCGCTGACCTTGGCGCCGCAGCCGCCGCAGCGCATCGGTCCGTCGGGACCGGGCGCCATCCGCATGTCGGTGTACATTCGCATCCAACGCCGGTCGATCCTGTCTTTCAGCCGCGCGACCGTCCGCCCCTGTAATGACAATCCATTCCGCCAGGCGACCGCGCGGCCGCTGCCCAGGCCCAGGATCGCCAACGCGTCCCGCTGCGGTTTCCATGGTCTCAGCGGCTGCCCGGCTGTCGCCCGCCGCAGGTTTTCGGCCAAGGGCGCGCCCGCCCGCACCGCCCAAACGCCAGCCTTCGGGCGAGGGGCGCCGTCCAGCGCCGCGCAGTCCCCGGCCGCGAAGATATGGGGATGGCTGATGCTTTGCAGATCCCGTGTCACGCGCATGCAGCCGGTGCGATCGCAGGCAACACCTGACGCCGCAAGGAAGGCCGGCCCCTCCACCCCGGTGGCCCACAAAGCCGTCGCGACCTCGATAAACGTGTCATCCGACAGCAGCAGGCGGTTCGGTTCCAACGCGATTGCCGTCACGCCGCTGACCAGTTCCACACCCGCATCGACCAGCGCCTGGCGCACCGCGCGGCGAACGGAGGACGGCGCCGTGGCAAGCAGTTCCGGCGTCGCGGAGACCAGCACCAGCCGCAGTTGGCCGGCAAACCGCGCCGCCAGCGCCAGCGCCAATTCCACTCCGCCGGGTCCGCCGCCGACGACGGCGATGCGGGAACCGGCGGGCAGGTCCGCCTCCAACCGGTGCAACCGGTTCAGAAACCCGCCAATCGGCTTGACCGCGATCCCGTTGCCGTCCGGTGTGACCGGAATCCCCCCGACATCGACGGAAAGCAGGTCGAACGGTAGGTCGGGGCGGCCGGGCAGGGTGATGGTGCGGGCTTGGGGATCAAACGCCGTCGCCTCGGCCAGGATCAGCCGCGCATTCGCCATCGCGGCCAGGGGCGCCAGGTCGATATGGGCTTCCGCGTGGGTGTATTCGCTGCGGATCAGCCCCGGCAGCATGCCGGAGTAGGGCGTTTCAGGCTCCCGCCCGATCAAGGTCAGCCGCACGCCGGGTTCCGGGCGCATCGCAAAACGGCGGAGCACCTCGACATGGGCATGGCCGGCGCCGAGGAGGACAATGTCGGTTTCGACGGGTTGGGACGGTTGCATCGGTGCACCCTAGCCCGGGTGGTGCGAGTCGGCGCATCCGGTGTCAACGCCACCGTGCCGGGTGGTTCTCATTTTCGCGAGACCTGCCATGGCGCGGTCATGGCCATCGATTTGACTCCGGATCCAAAGGGCGACCGGCGCCGCGCCATGTTGCAGTTTGATGACGATACGCATACGGTACTGACCGCTTGGCCCTGCGGTCTGTTTGTTCCGGGCTGCGGCGTAGTGCTTCGAGGGTTAACGATGATTGAATATCTGTACAGTTTCAGCGCCTTGGGCGTGGCGGTGTTATTCACCGGCGTCATGCTGGGGTTTTCGCTGGCGGCGCCGTTTGTCGGGCGATGGCTGGGCTTTAATGCGAGTTCCAAGGAGAAGGCGGACATCATCGGACGGTCGCAGTCGTCCGTGCTGTCGTTTTGTGCTCTGACGCTGGCGTTTTCCCTGGTCCAGGTGCAAGGCAATTTCCGTCAGACGGAGCAGATCGTGCACAAGGAAGCCAGCACCGTCCTGCTGTTGGAACACCAGCTTATACGGCTTGGATCTCCGGGCGCTGATTCGCCGCGCACATTGTTGCGGGCTTATGCGGACTCGATCATCCAGGATGATTGGCCGGCGATGAGGCATGAGGAACTGAGCGATCAGGCGACCGCCGCCTTCCGGTTGCTGTCCGACGCCATCTCCGTCCTGCAACCCACGCCGGGCCGCCAGCAGGTAGCCTATGCGGATACCGTGAAGTCGTTGGATAGTTTGTTCGAAACGTGCGGTCTGCGGCGTGCGGCAGCCACCATCAAACTGTCGTTTCCGTTCTGGTGCCTGGCGTTGGTCCTGCTCACGACGGTTGTTGGACTGAATCTGATGGTGGTGCCGCTCCCAACCAATCTGGCATCGGCGGTGATACCCTGCGTTGTCCTGTCGCTGCTGGCAGCGGTTGTCTTCATCACCGACCGGCCCTTCCTGGGCCACACGAGCATTCCGCCGACCTCGATGGAACGCGTGCTGATCGAGATGAACACACCCCGGTGACCCTTGCGGCGACTGATCGGCCTGCCGGCGTCTGAAATGACGCGGCAAGCCATCATGCCGCTTTGATTGGCAATGCCTCGGCACTTTGGCCTTTGCTATGCAATTGTGGCCGGTTCGGGGAGTGGGGGATGCTGAATAAACTGGCGCATGTCGATTACCTGTTGATCGACAGGCTCTGTCAGCCGGTCGCGGACTGGATTTTTCAGGTGTTCACGTCCGATTGCTTCCGTACGGCCCGTTTGTGCATGGATCTCTCCGCTTTAATGTGGATTCTGTCGCAGGCCCACAGCGCGGTCATGGCGGCAAGACGCGGCGTTCCGGGCCTCATGGCCTTTCAGGTCGCGTTGATCGTGATCGGTCTCGGATCCATCATGACCCTGAGATGGGTGTTCGAGCGCGGCGGTGGCAACCACGGCGGCCGGGTTAATCCGCTGCGCGCGCCGATGTTTCCGCAACGCTTCGCGTGTCTGCTGTGGGTGGCGCTACAGGTGTTCCAGGCCTCGCGGGTGCCATTCGACCTGGTCGCTCTGGCCCGTGTGCTGGTGGCGGGGTTCGCGACGGTCGGCGTGTATATCGGGGCCTGTTCGAACCGCCCGCCTGTTCGGTGGGACTATCGTTCCGGGATCTGGCGTCCGGCCGAGGCGCGTGGCCGCTAAATCCCGGCAAGCCGACGCAGGGCGATTGGGGCCACTGCTTCGATCAGTACGAATACGTCAGCGCCGGTCGCCGCATTGGCCTACGTTGTGACCTCCCGGATCGCACCGGCTTCCTCGCGATGCCCGCGAAACGCCAGTAATCCCGTGGCGCTGGCCGCGATCAGCGCGAACACGCACGCACTCAGAAAAATCTGCGTCGGCGGCAAGCCCAGCGCCAACAGGTACCCGCCCAGCACCGGTGCCGCGATGCCGCCCAGCCGCCCGATACCGAGTGCCCAGCCCAGGCCGCTCGTGCGCATGCGCGCCGGATACAGCTTGCCGCACATCCCGTTGGCGCCGGTCTGGCTGCCGATGGTTGTCATCCCGGCCAGGACGCTCACGACCAACAGCATCGCATAGGGCAGCGCCACCAGTGCGATCACCGCGATGACCACCGCGCCGGCCGCATAGTGCCACGCCAGCGTGCGCTCCGGCCCGATCCGGTCGATTGCCAACCCAAGATACACCGCCGGCAACAGCGCGCCGAAATCCCGCAGGCTGGAGGCGAACACAGCCTGCGTCGGGGTCATGCCAATCAGCGTCAGCACGGTTGGCATCCAATAGGCAAACAGGAACAGGTTCAACAAACTACAGAAATAAACGATCCATATCAGTACTGTTTGCAGTGCATATCCGTCACTGAACAGCATCAGGACCGGATTGCCCCGCGCTACATCGACGGCGGCGTTCTGCGTCGGATCGATGTCGAGGCGCCGCAGCAAGGCGGCATGACGTGGCGATACCGTCTGCCTGGCTGCCAAAAACCGAGGCGATTCGGGCAGCCAAAGTGCCAGCGCCGGCACCAACAACAGCGGGAACACGCCGCCCAGGATAAAGATCACCGGCCAACCGAAATGCCCAAGCAACAACGCCACGATCTGCCCACCGAGAAAACCACCCAGAGGCGCACCGGTGAATGAGAGCATGATCATCGTCGCGCGCAGCCGATGCGGCGTATAATCGCCGGTCAACGCCGCCGCCCCGGAGAACCCGCCGCCGATCCCAACGCCGGTCAAAAACCGCCAAAGGCTGATTACACCCAGAGAACCAGCCCCGGCACTCAGCAACGAAGCCACCCCAAAGATCGTCAGACTGCCGAGGATCAACGGCCGGCGGCCGAAACGATCGCCGATCGGCCCGGCACCCAGCGCGCCCACCAGGATGCCAATGCTCGACCACAAAAATGCAATGGTGAACATCGACGGAGGTAAATGCCATGCTCGGATCAGCGACGGCACCGCCCAGGCGACCGCGTTCAGATCGTAGCCGTCGCAAACCTGGACGAGTGTACACAGTGCGGCCACGCGAAGCTGTAATCCACCGATCCGCTGATTTTCAAGCGCGCTCTCCGCGGCCGACATCACTACGTTTGGCATGTTCGCCTCCGGTGCGGCAGCGATCCCGGCGCACGCCAACGGATGCGGTGCGCGCCGAGAGGCCAAGTCTTTGCAGGTTATATCAACCGGCGTTGAGGCCGACTCTATTGCAGAGTATCCCGTCATGCCGACGAAAGCCGGTATCTACGTCTTTCATGATTGAAAACAAAGACGTGGATGGTGCGCCTCCGCGCACCATGACGATATCAGGACGATCCGCGTGTGTCAGCATCAAAGCCGATTGGTATTACGTATGAATATTCTGGTTCAACCGGAACAGGTTGACGGGATCGTAACGCTGCTTGATCGCCGCCAGCCGGTCGTAGTTCGCCCCATACGCGCCACGCACGCGATCGACCTCATCATCCGGCATGAAGTTCACATACACGGACCCGGTCGCATGCGGGGTCAAAGCGTCGAACAGGCCGCGTGCCCAGGCGATGCAGGTTGCGTCCTGTGCCGGATCGCGCCAGCGCGTATGCACGTTGACGATGAACTGCACATCGCGCCGGGAAAACGCCGTGGCGTCGCTGGCGACACGGTTAACCCGGGCGCCAAGATGGCCGACGAAGACCTCACATTCGTCCCCGGGCAGCCGCCGAATCGCATCGACGATGACCGACCCGGCGGCATCGGTGAAGTCCTTGAAGTCGTGACTTTTCCAGTAATTCCGTGCGCCGGGAGTCAGCAGCGGATCGAACGCGGACTGCCAGCCGACAAACGAATGCGGTGACACCAGGTCCACAATTGGTTTTCCCAGTGCCTGGAATGGGGCAACGGCGTCCTGTCCGTCCTCTACCGAACCGCAGTAGCAAAGCGCGATGATCATGACTTCCTTGTTGTGCCAGTCGGCCGGGATGAAAGGGGCCGGGGGCGCCTTGCGCAGCACCAGCCAGCAGGTCAGTTCATCCGGGGCTGCCGCGACAAGGCTGCGGTATTGCGGAATCAGTTCCGCCGCGGCATCGAGCGGATGCACCAGCAGACCCGCCATGACCTGAGGTCCCAACGGGTGCAACTGGAACTCGAACGACGTCACGACTCCGAAATTGCCGCCGCCGCCGCGCACCGCCCAGAACAGATCGGCGTTCCGGGTCGCGTCGGCCCGCCGGAATTGGCCGTCGGCGGTGACGATATCGACCGAAATCAGGTTGTCGATGGTCAGACCGAGCTTGCGGCTGGTCCAGCCGAAGCCGCCCCCCAAAGTCAGGCCGGCGATGCCCGTCGTGGCATTGATGTCGACCGGCACGGTCAATCCGAACGCCTGGGTTTCTTTGTCCACGTCACCGAGCAGAGCGCCGGCTTCAACCTGGGCTCGGCGCGCGTCGGGATCAACGTGCACCGACCGCATGTGCGAGAGATCGAGCATCACGCCGCCCTCGCAAACCGCATTGCCGGTGATGTTGTGACCGCCGCCCCGAACCGCCAGCGCACAGCCATGGTCGCGGGTGAAGTTCACGGCCTGGATGACGTCGGCGGCGCCGGCTGCCTGGATGATCATGGCCGGACGGCGATCGATCATGGCGTTCCAGACGCTGCGGGCGGAATCGTATCCGGCGTCGCCGGGCAGACAGATCGTTCCGCGCAGGTTGGTGCGGAGCGCGGTAATTTCCGCTTCATCGATTTTGGTTGCGCTGCCTGTGTAGGTACGAACGTCAACGGTCATGGTCCTGTCTCCTTGATTGCGCAGTTGGATGTCATTGCAAGTCAAAGGCAGAGGCGGATCGTTAAAGCGGCGTCAGCCATACGACACGCGCCAATCCGGGTACGGTTGATATCCGCCGGGGCGCGATCCGTTAAGTCTTCAGTGGCTGGTATGTAACGAAACCTCCACTATCCCTACACGCCGCGGGCAGGGCGTGCAGCACTATTCGGCGCGGCGGCGGACTCACTTGTTGGTGAGCTCCCCGGCCCCCGGCAAGGCGGCGTAACAGACGATCGTCATCGAGGCCCGAACTTCGCTTCGGGTGGCGCAACGATTCTGGTCTTGACCTTGGAATAACTCGGGACAGGCCATCGATCGGCTTCTGCACCCAAGCCTCATGTATGTCTTACCAGGAACCCCGGGCGCGTCGCAGGATGGCCAGCATATCCGTTTCGGCACCCTCCGGCCGTCCGGCGATGATCCAGCTTGACAGCAACACGGCCGCGTAGATCGCACCGCCACTGACGGCGGCTTCAGCCAACCGAACGACACCCGCATCGCCCGGCCAACCGAAACCGCAGGCTGCCAAAACCGCGGCCATCGCGGCGGCGGCCAACGCCGGGCGCCACACCCGTCGGAGCATCGCCCCGCCACTGACGCGGAACCGCCGCAGCGCGGTGGCAACCGTAAAACCCTGCTCCAGCACCACCGCCACAGCCGCGGCCATCGCCGCACCCGGCAGGCCGAACGATGGGATCAGCAGTGCCAGAAGCGCAACCCGCACCGCCGCGCCGGCCAGCGTGATGCCGACCAGACGGCCGAGCAGCGCGTGCGCGCTGAGCAAGTGCAGACCGAGATGTCCAAACACCATCACGGTGAAACTCAGGGACAGGATGCGCAGCACCGGCACGGCCTGTTCCCACCCGGCACCGAATGCCAGCGCCACCAGGGGGGAGGCAACCAACGACAGGCCGACGCCCGCCGGCAACGTCAGTAACGCGGCCGATCCGATCAGGCGCAGGAAGATCTCTCCGGGGTCCGCCTTCTGCTGCCGTCCCGCCGCGAAACCGGCGAACGCGGCGCGCCCGAGCGGCTCGATCAGTTCGGTGGTGGGCAGGGCGGCGATCTCGGCGCCGAGACTGTAAAAGCCGACCGAGGCTGTGTTCAGCATGCCACCAATCAGCAGGCTGTCGCACCGGTCCCGCACCAGGACGGCCAGACTGAGCACCCACGTCCAGATCGAATACCCGGCCAGTCCGCGCCATGCTTTCAGCGACAACGCGGGCCGGTAGGGATGCATCACGTAGGTCATAACGACGCGCAATGTGCGGTTGACGCCCATGCCCACCAGCATCGCGACGTAAGAGTGGAGCAGAAAGGCGGCGGTGATCGCCGCGACGATGCTGGCCAGCTTGGGCAGCACCATGATCGCGAATTCCTTGTGGAACGCGAGGTCGCGGCGGAAATCGACAGCTCCGATATTGCAGAACCCGTCCAGCACCGGCAGGCAGGCGACGAACAGCAGCACCGGCCCCAACCTCGGATCGGCGAAAAACCCCGCGGCCGGGTACGCGAAACCGGCGACCAGCAGCGTGACCGACAATCCCCGCAGCAGGTTCAGGGTGAAGGCGGTGTCGTAGAAGGTTCGGCCGGGAGTGTCCTCGCGGATCACCGCCTCTTCGGTGCCCAGGCTCAACATGCCGTCGATGGTCTGCATGACGCTGGTGGACAGGGCGATAATCCCGAAATCGGCCGGCGCGATCAGCCGCACCAGTACCAGGGTGCTGACCAGCCCGAGCACCCGCATTCCCAGCTTCCAGGCCACGACCCAGCCGGCACCGCGCGCGGTGCGGACGAGCAGACTGTCTGTGGGGGCGATGTCGGTCACGGACGGTCTGTTACCACGCCGAACCGGTGCGGCACAGGCAATCTGGACGAACCGGCCCGATCCTGATCAAGATGCGGCATGAGCATCATCCTGTATGACCTCGCCGGAGCAGACCCGGACCTGCGGTTCAGCCCGTATTGCTGGCGGACCCGCTTCGCCCTCGCCCACAAAGGCCTGCCGGTGGAGACCGTGCCGTGGCGGTTCACCGACGGGGCGGTGATCGCGTTCTCGGGCCAGGGCAAGGTGCCGGTGATCGTGGACGCAGGCAAAGTCGTCTCCGACAGTTGGGTGATCGCGGATTATCTGGAGGAACAGGCGCCCACCCCGACTTTGTTCGGCGGCCCGACCGGGCGCGCCCATGCCTCGTTCGTCAATGCATGGGCCGACTCCATCCTTGTCGGCGCCATCGCTCGGTTTATTGTCCGTGATCTGTTGGACATTATCGATCCCAAAGACGTCGATTACTTTCGTTCCAGCCGGGAGGCTCGTTTCGGTGCCACGCTTGAGGCCGTGCAGGCGGGGCGGGAGGACCGCGTGGCGGCGTTCCGCGACCTGCTGCTGCCGGTTCGCCTTCACCTGCGCAAAAACCAATGGCTTGGCGGCGCCGCCCCCAGCTATGCGGACCACATCGTCGCCGGCACGCTGATGTGGCCGTATTGCGCCAGCCGGTTCGAGTTACTTGAGCCGAACGATCCGGTGGCCCACTGGCAGGGCCGCATGCTGGATTTGTATGGCGGCCTTGGGCGGGCCGCCAAACGGGCCTAAAGCGCTCCGATCTGCGCCGTCGTCATAACGCCGAGCTGGGTGCTGGTGAAGGCGGGGATCTGAGCCGTGCCCATGGCGTTGAGTTGCGCGGTGGTAAACGCCGGTATCTGACCGGTGCTGAACGCCGGGATTTGACTGGTCGTCAGTGCCGACATCTGCGCCGTTGTCAGGGCCACGATATCCGCTGTGGTCAATGCCATGAGCTGCGTGGTCGACAGCGCCACGATATCGGCGGTGGTCAGCGCGGCGGTTTCCGCGGTTGTCAGGGCGCTGATCGCCGCCGACCCTAATGCCGGCAGTTGTGCCGTGGTCAACGCCAGCACGGCCGCGGATGTCAGCGCCGCGAACTGCGACGATCCAAACCCCATCAGCGCCGAGGTGGACAGGGCGGCGGCCTGAGCGGTGGTGATCGCCCCCGCGTCGGCGGTCGTTAACGCCGCGGTTTGTGCGGATGTCAAAGACGCTGCCTGGGTTGTCGTCAGGGCGGCGGTCTGGGCGGTGGTCAAGACGGCGATTTCACTGGTGGACAAGGCTTTGACATCGCCGGTCGTCATGGCGGCAACCTCGGCGGTTGTCAGGGCCGCGACCTGTGCGGTGGTCAGGGCGTCGGTCTGTGCGCTGGTCAGTGCGGCCATCTGAGCCGTCGTCAGAGCGGCGGTTTCCGCCGTGGTCAGGGCACTCAGGGCGGCGGTGGTCAGGGCCGAAACCTGTGCCGTAGTCAGTGCGGCGATGTCGCCCGACGCCATGGCAACGATACTCGCGGACCCCAGCCCGGCGATCGCCGCCGTGGAGAACGCCGCGGTCTGCGCCGTGGTAATGGCGCCTGCTTGCGCGGTGGTGAGGGCGACGGTTTGTGCCGATGTCAGGACCGACACCTGACCGGTCGTCAGGGCCGCGACCTGGGCGGTTGTCAATGCCGCCACCTGTGCCGTTCCAAGCGCTTTGATATCGGCGGTGGGGAGCGCGACGGCCTGTGCCGTGGTCAGCGCCGCGATCTGCGCCGTCGTCAGGCCGGCGGCCTGTGCCGTGGTCAGCGCGGCCACCTGAGCCGTTGTCAGAGCGGCGGTTTCCGCCGTGGTCAGTGCGCTGATCGCGGCCGTGGTCAGCGCAGGGATCTGCGCGGTGGTGAAGGCGGCGATGTCTCCCGATGCCATGGCCGCGAGATCGGCCGAACTCAGTCCCGCGAGTCCCCCGGTGGACACGGCAGCGGCCTGGGCGGTGGTGATCGCACCGGCCTGGGCAGTCGTCAGGGCGCCGATCTGCGTCGAGGACAGCACCGGTATCTGCGCCGTTGTCAGGGCGGCGACCTGCGCGGTTGTCATGGCGGCGATCTGGCCGGTGCCCACCGCCTTGATCTGGCCCGTCGTCAGCGCGGCCACCTGGCTGGTGGTCAATGCCGCCAGTTGTGCGGTGGTCAGGCCGGCGATCTGCGCCGATGTCAGGACTGTCACCTGAGCGGTGGTCAATGCCGCGGCCTCCGCCGTCGTCAGGGCGCCTATCGCGGTCGCGGTCAACCCCGGGATCTGGGCGGTGGTGAAAGCGGCGATATCGCCCGATGCCATGGCAACGATACTGGCGGACCCCAGCCCGGCAATGCCGGCCAGGGACAAAGCGGCGGCCTGCGCGGTGGTGATCGCGCCCGCTTCGGCCGTGGTCAGCGCGCCGGTTTGCGCAGAGGACAGCACCGGCACTTGGGCGGTGGTCAACGCCGCCACCTGTGCGGTCGTCAGGGCCGCGATCTGGGCGGTGGTCAGCGCCTTCACCTCGGCCGATGTCAGCGCGGCCATCTGCGCCGTGGTCAGTGCCGCGATCTGAGCTGTCGTCAGGGCGGCGACCTGCCCCGAGGTCATGGCGACGATTTGCGCCGTCGTCAGGGCGGCGGTTTCGGCGGTGGTCAGGGCGGTGATCGCGGCGGTGGTCAGGGACGGCATTTGTGCCGTGGTGAAGGCGGCGATATCGCCGGACGCCATGGCCACGATACTCGCGGACCCCAGTCCCGCGATCCCGGCGGTGGACAATGCGGCAGCCTCGGCGGTTGTGATCGCTCCGGCCTCCGCGGTGGTCAGGCCAGCGGTCTGTGCCGAGGACAGCACCGGAACCTGCGCCGTGGTCAGGGCCGCGACCTGGGCGGTGGTCAGCGCGGCGACCTGCGTGGTTGTCAGTGCCTTGATGCCGGCCGTGGTCAGCGCGGCAACCTGCGCCGTGGTCAGCGCCGCCACCTGTGCGGTTGTCAGGGCGGCGATCTGGCCGGAGCCGAGGGCGGCGAGTTTCGCCGAACTCAGGGCGGCGGTTTCTGCTGTCGTTAATGCGGCGATCGCGGCGGTGGTCAGGGATGGAACCTGCGTCGTGGTGAACGCCGCGATATCGCCGGACGCCATCGCCACGATACTCGCGGACCCGAGACCGGCCATGCCGGAGGTGGACAACGCGGCGGCCTGGGCGGTTGTGATCGCCGCGGCCTGCGCCGTTGTCAGGGCGGCGGCCTGGGCGGAGGACAGGGTTGGAACCTGAGTGGTGATCAGCGCGGCGATCTGTGCGGTGGTCAAGGCGGCGATCTGGGCGGTCGTCAGGGCCTTCACCTCGGCCGTGGTCAACGCGGCGACCTGGCCGGTGGTCAGTGCGGCGATCTGCGCCGTGGTCAGGGCGGCGATCTGTGCCGATGTCATTGCGATCACCTGAGCCGTCGTCAGGGCCGCTGTTTCGGCGGTGGTCAGGGCGGTGATGGCGGCCGAGGACAGACCCGGTATCTGGGTCGTGGTGAACGCGGCGATGTCACCGGACGCCATGGCAACGATACTGGCGGACCCGAGGCCGGCAATGCCGGCGGTGGATAGCGCGGCCGCCTGGGCCGTGGTGATCGCGCCGGCCTGGGCCGTCGTCAGCGCGCCGGTTTGGCCGGACGACAGCACGGGAACCTGCGCGGTGGTCAGGGCGGCGACCTGGGCCGTCGTCAATGCCGCCACCTGAGCGGTGGTCAACGCCTTGATCCCGGTGGTTGTCACAGCGGCGGCCTGGCCGGTGGTCAGGGCGGCAATCTGCGCCGTTGTCAGCGCCGCGATCTGTGCCGAGGTCAGCGCCGCGATCTGTGCGGTGGTCAGGGCGGCGGTCTCGGCCGTGGTCAGGGCAACGACGGCGGCTGTCGTCAGGGCGGGAACCTGAGCCGTGGTCAGGGCGGCGATGTCGCCCGACGCCATGGCGGCGATGCTGGCGGAGCCAAGCCCGGCGATCCCCGCGGTGGACAGAGCGGCGGCCTGGGCCGTGGTGATGGCTCCGGCCTGCGCGGTTGTGAGCGCCCCGACCTGCGTCGAGGACAAGGCAGGGACCTGGGCGGTGGTCATTGCGGCGACCTGGGCCGTGGTCAGGGCGATGATTTGCGCGGTGGTCAACGCTTTCAGTTCGGCTGTGGTCAATGCTGCGATCTGGCCGGTGGTCAATGCGGCGATCTGCGCGGTCGTCAGTGCCGCGATCTGAGCTGATCCCCAGGCGACCAATTGCGCGGTGGTCAACGCGGCCGTCTCGGCTGTCGTCAACGCCCCCAGCGCGGCGGTGGACAGGGCCGCCATCTGGGCGGTCGTGAGGGCGGCGATGTCGCCCGACGCCATGGCGACGATGCTGGCGGAACCAAGCCCTGCAATTCCCGCGGTGGACAGAGCGGCGGCCTGAGCCGTTGTCAGCGCGCCCGCCTCGGCTGTCGTCAGGGCGGCGGTTTGCACCGAGGACAGCACCTGAACCTGAGCGGTCGTCAGCGCCGCGATCTGAGCGGTGGTCATAGCCGCCACCTGTGCGGTCGTCAGAGCCTTAATATCGGCGGTCGTCAAAGCGGCGGCCTGGGCGGTGGTCAACGCGGCGATTTGCGCCGTGGTCAGCGCGGCGGCCTGAGCCGATCCCAAGGCAAGGATCTGAGCGGTGGTCAGCGCCGCTGTCTCCGCCGTGGTCAGCGCACCGATCGCTGCGGTGTTCAGCGCCGGAACCTGCGCAGTGGTGAAGGCGGCGATGTCGCCGGATGCCATGGCGGCGATGCTGGCGGTTGCCAGTCCGGCGATGCCCGTGGTGGACAGCGCGGCGGCCTGCGCGGTGGTGATCGCTCCCGCCTCAGCGGTCGTCAGCGCGGCGGTTTGGGCCGAGCTTAACACCGGAACCTGAGCGGTCGTCAGCGCGGCCACCTGCGCTGTGGTGAAAGCCGCGATCTGCGCGGTCGTCAGGGATTTAATCTCGGCGGTCGTCAAAGCGGCGGCCTGTGCCGTGGTCAACGCGGCGATCTGCGCTGTTGTCAGAGCGGCGGCCTGTGCCGACGTCATTGCGGCGATTTGCGCTGTCGTCAGCGCCGCGGTTTCCGCCGTGGTCAGGGCTGCGAGCGCGGCGGTGGTCAACGCGGGGATCTGCGCCGTGGTGAATGCGGCGATGTCGCCCGACGCCATGGCAACGATGCTGGCGGACCCCAACCCGGCGATACCGGCAGTGGACAGCGCGGCGGCCTGCGCGGTGGTGATCGCACCCGCCTCGGCCGTTGTCAGGGCGCCGGTCTGGGCGGACGACAGCACCGGAACCTCCGCCGTGGTCAGCGCGGCGATCTGGGCGGTGGTCATGGCCGCGATCTGCGTCGTGGTCAGCGCCTTTACTTCGGCGGTCGTCAGTGCCGCGACCTGAGCGGTGGTCAGGGCGGCGATCTGAGCGGTCGTGAGGGCGGCAACCTGTGCGGAGCCGAGTGCGATCACCTGTGCCGTCGTCAGCGCGGCGGTTTCCGCCGTGGTCAGTGCCGCGACCGCCGCCGTGGACAGCGCCGGAACCTGCGCCGTGGTCAACGCGGCGATGTCGCCGGATGCCATGGCCGCGATGGCGGCGGACCCCAACCCGGCAATACCGGCGGTGGACAGCGCGGCGGCCTGCGCGGTGGTGATCGCGCCGGCCTCGGCCGTTGTCAGGGCGCCGATCTGCGCCGACGACAGCAACGGAACCTGCGTCGTGGTCAGCGCGGCCACCTGGGCGGTGGTCATGGCCGCGATCTGCGTCGTGGTCAGCGCCTTTACCTCGGCGGTCGTCAGTGCCGCGACCTGAGCGGTTGTCAGGGCCGCGATCTGTGCCGTGGTCAGCGCCGCGATCTGAGCGGACCCCAACGCGGACATTTGCGCGGTTGTCAGCGCGGCGGTCTCCGCCGTTGTCATGGCAGCGACCGCGGCGGTCGTCAGAGCCGGTAGCTGTGCCGTGGTCAAAGCGGCGATATCGCCGGACGCCATGGCCACGATGGCGGCGGACCCCAGGCCGCCGATGCCGGCGGTGGACAACGCGGCCGCTTCGGTCGTGGTCAACGCGCCGGCCTCGGCGGTGGTCAGCGCGCCGGTCTGCGTTGCGCCAAGCGTGGCCACTTCGGCCGTCGTCAACGCCGCCACCTGAGCGGTCGTCAAAGCGGCGATTTGTGCCGTTCCCAAGGCTTTGACCTGGGCAGTCAACAGGGAAGCGGCCTGAGCCGTCGTCAGTGCGACGATCTGCGCCGTCGTCAGCGCGGCCACCTGAGCCGATGCTAACGCTACCATCTGGGCGGTTGTCAGCGCGGCCGTCTCCCCCGTGGTCAGGGCGGCGACGGCGCCGGTGGTCAAAGCCGGGATCTGGGCGGTCGTGAAGGCGGCGATATCGCCCGATGCCATGGCCACGATGCTGGCCGCCCCAAGCCCCGCGAGCCCGGCCACGGACAGAGCAGCGGCTTGCGCGGTCGTGATAGCGCCAGCCTCGGCCGTGGTCAGCCCGGCGATCTGGGCTGACGTCAGAGCGGCAATCTGTGCGGTTGTCAGGGCGGCGATTTGCGCCGTCGTCATCGCGGCCATCTGCGCCGAACCCAGTGCCTTGATCTGGGCGGTCAGCAGCGCGGCGGCCTGACCGGTGGTCAAGGCGGCGATCTCCGCGGTGGTCAATGCGGCAATCTGGGCCGATCCCAGCGCGATCACCTCAGCCGTGGTCAGCGCCGCGACCTCCGCCGTCGTCAGCGCGTCCAGCGCGCCCGCCGTCAATGCCGGCATCTGCGCGGTGGTAAACGCCGCCACGTCGCCCGACGCCAGCGCGGCCATTTGTGAGGAACCCAGTCCGGCCAGGGCCTTGGTTGTCAGCGCGGCAGCCTGCGCGGTGGTCAACGCCGCGGCCTCGGCCGTGGTCAGCGCCGCGATTTGCGCGGAGGTCAGCCCGATGACCTGGCCCGTTGTCAAGGCCGCGATCTGTGTGGTCGTCAGCGCGGCGATCGTGCTGGTCGGCAACGCGGCGATCTGGGCAGAGGTCAGGGCGGTGATGGACGACATGGCGGCGGCGCTCCGAATTGATTTTGAGACTCGATTTAACTGGCGTGGTGAAGGCGAAATGCTCTCGGCCCGGGAGCAACCATGACGAAAAAAGGTTAACCGGACGTAAACGCCGGGCATTTTATTTTCTTTTTGAGCGATTTTTCTTGCCGCTATTTTTTCGATTGCGCGTTAACCAGTTCTTAACGCCCGCGGGTTCAGGATGCCGGCATGTCCGGCGCCCACCTTTGGCTGAACCGAATGCTCGCCGTGCCGGGCGTGCCGGCGGCGTGTCTTGCCCGGGCGACGACCTTGGCGGAACGGGGGGACGATTTTGGCGCTTTCCGATGGTTTTCCCGAGCGGCCAGGGTCGGCCTGCCGGAGGCCTGTTATCGGCTGGGACGGTGCTACCTTCTCGGTCTGGGTGTGCCCCCCGGGATCAATGAGGCGCTTCGCTGGCTGCGGCGCGCGGCGGAATCCGGCGATGCGGCGGCGCGGGCCCAGCTTGGATCGCTGGCGCTGCAAGGGGTGACGGATCGCGACCCCGGGGCGCTGTTTGACGTGCCAGGCGCCGGCCCCGATTACGACCGGGCCGAATACTGGTGCCGCCTGGCCGGAACGGCGGAGGCCAAGGCGCTGCATGCCTTTATCCTGACCGAAGGGCCGGCTGGACGGCGCGATCAGGCGGCGGCGGACACTCTCTACCAACAAGCCGCCGACGCCGGCTGGCCGGGCGGTCAGCTCGGTGTCGCCACACGCCTGTTGCGGCAAGGCGGACAGGCCAACGCCGAACGCGCGGCGGTTCTGTTACGCGCCGCCGCCGCCGCCGGGCTCGCCACGGCGCATCATCTGCTGGGCGTGCTGGCTGAAAGCGGAGCAGTCGGCGCGGCGGACGTCACCGCCGCCGCAACCCACTACAAGCTGGCGGCCGTGGCCGGTTACGTCCCGGCACAGGTTCGCTATGGATTCGCCATGCTGCTCGGCCGGGGTATTCCGCGCGACCTGTTCGGAGCGGAAACATGGCTCCGGCGCGCGGCGTTGGCGGGCGACGCGCATGCGTCGGCGGTGGTTGGTTATTTGTATGTGCGTGACGACGAGCTGCCGCCCAACCATGGCGAAGCCGCGATCTGGCTCCGCCGAGCCGCCGAGGCAGGCCACCCGGGCGCCGCCCGAACGCTGGGCCGGCTGTTGCTGCTGGGGGCGGGTGTGCCCCGCGACCTGGCGGACGCCGCGCACTGGCTGCGCCTTGCCGCCGAAGCTGGCGAGCGATCGGCGTGGACCGATCTGGTCCGCCTGGCCTTGACCCGCCAGGCCGGGGACGCTGACCGCGCAGAAGCCGCACAATGGCTGCGGGCTGAGGCGGCGGCCGGCGATCCGGCGGCCCGGTTCGACTATGCGTTGTGTCTTGCGCAGGGAATTGGCGTCGAACGCGATGAGCCGGCGGCGTTGGACTGGGTCCGCCGTTCGGCCATAGCGGGGCATAGCGAGGCGATAGCGATGCTGGCTCAGTTACCGGCGACGTAATATCAGCCCCCGTTGAGGCCGACTCTCACCCGATATTTGTCATGGCCCGGTTTGTCCGGGCCACCTGTCGCGGCACCGTCGAGTCAGGGGTGGCCCGGACAAGCCGGGTCATGACGGATGTGGCCAGAGGACGCCGATCGGGCAGACCCGGACTCCGCCATCCGCAACAGGGCTGCCTCGAAATGGCGGGTGAACCCGGCGATGTCGCCGAGCGAGCCTGCCCACGCGGTCTCGCTGAAATGCGCCCGATAGGCCGCGTAGTGCCGCGGATCGGTGGCGAGGGCCACGGCCGTCGCAACATATGCGTCCAGCGTCTCCGTCACACCGTCATCCGCGCCGATCGCGTGCAGCATTCGAGCCGCCATTCGCGATGCGAACGACCGGCCGGCGAGCGTCAACAGTGGCAGCCCCATGCGGATGGCGTCGCTGGCGATGGTGCCGGCATTGTAGGGAAATGTGTCCAGGAACACATCGGCCAGCGCCAGCCGAACCATATAAGTGGCTGGATCGGTGCGGCCGGCAAACAGCAGCCGTGCAGGATCGATGCCTGCGACGATTGCCCGCAAACGCAGGTTCTGACGCGACCAGATGTTGTCATCGACCAGCCAAAGCACGCTGTCCGGCGCGCCATGCAGTATCCGCATCCATCCCGCGCACATCGTCTCGGTGATTTTGTAGTGGTTGGAGAAACAACAAAATATAAAACGATCGTCCGGCAGTCCGGCCTGCGCGCGCGACAGCGGCGCCCCGACCACCCGCTTGCTATCGTTGGCCTGATACAGGCGTTGGATCGGCATCGGCGCCGGATGATAGGACGCCGCGATGGCCGGCGGCACGACGAAATCGTCGCACAGCATGTAGTCCAGTTCCGGCAGCGGCACCGGGCCGATAAAGCCGAGGTAGGTCGCCTGGATCGGTGCCGGCTTCCAGCGCAGGATTTGCAGGCGTCCGCCGGATGTCAGGCCGTTCAGGTCGATCAGGATGTCGATCTCGTCGTCGCGCATGCGCCGGGCCGCAGCCTCGTCGGACATCGATCGAACCGAGGTGAAATGGTCGAACGCGGCGATCACCCGGGTGCGGATCGGGCTGCCGTCTTCGGGGCTGGCGCAATAGCCGTGGATTTCGAATCGTTCGCGGTCGTGGCGTTCGAACAGTTCGACGATGAGATAGCTCATGGCGTGACTGCAGAAGTCCGATGACAGGTAGCCGATGCGAAGCCGGTCGTGATGGTAACCGCCGGCCGGCGCCAACGCGGGGCGTGGCTGTGTCTTGCGGGCGATGAACCCGGCGGCGATGGCCCGCTGCGCCTCCACATCGTCGGTCAGCGCCAGCGCGGCGAGGGGGCCGGATTGTCGCAGCAGATCATCGTGCGACAGGCCGGGAATCGTCTCGGCGAGGACCGGCCATTGGCACATCTTCTGCCGCACATGCAGCCAGTGCTGCACCGCGTCCGGTTGGTCGTGCCGGGTCAGCAGGCTGTTGCGCAGCACCTCCGCCGCCTGTGCCAGGTCGCCGGATCGTTCCAGCAGCCGCGCCCGTTGGTTTAGCAGGGCCGTGCGGGACTCGTCCGACTGCAGAGCCTCATCCCAGACCTTTAACGCCGCCGCCGCCGCACCCTGTCGCTCAAGCTGGAGGCCGAGGTTGATCGCCGCGGGGGCGAAGCCGGGTCTGATCTCCAAAGCGGTCCGATACGCTTGCATGGCCCCCGCGGTATCGCCGGATGCCCCGAGCTCAGTGCCCAGATTGAACCATGCCGCGTGCAGGCCGGGCGTTCCGGGAGCCGTCGCGGCGATCCAGTCACTATACAGCGCGATCGTTGCTCTCGCGCCGGTGCCCGAACCGATTGCCTCGGCAACGGCGACGATCTCACGGAAGGAAGTGGCCATTGTTCTGCCTGTCAGGTTTCACAGGCGGCATATGACAACGGAAAGTACTAAGATTCGGTTAACGCGGCGGCTGATTACGCGCGTGGATGACGAGGCCATCCGATGTCGTCAAACGCCGCCATCCCGGCATGTCATCCATCGCTCCGATAACAAGGCGGCCGGACGGAAAGATCGTCCATTCGATACGATAGTCGTCCAGGACCCTGTGCAGTTCCTCACGATCGCCTTCAACGGCGCGGTCATACTGCGTCACAAAATCCGGACCGTACAAATCCGCTCGGGAATCGATAAACGGCCGAACCCCGTTGAAGATTAGCGGGCCACCCAACAGAGGTTCATTCAGCACCGGACGCGCGCGCAACGATACCGGCACGGTGTCGAGCGTGCTGGCGAACGCGGCTCCTGAATGTTGGGGATCAAGCGGGATGGCGAAGCGGATCGCCAGGGCGACACAGGCAAGAGCTGCCACCCCGGTCGTCAGGCTTCGCCACGCCGCGCCTGATGCCCGCGCGTAGCCGGGCGCGAGGCTGGTCCCCAGAGGTTCCGCCAGGATCAGCACCCCGACGATCCCCAGCAACTGATCATTGCGCCCATGGGTCAAAGCCGCGTGTATAAGCCCCAACAAAAGCAGAATTCGCATCGGTGGCAGCACCACCTTTCCCGAAAAACCGAGCGCCAGACCACCTAGAATGACCATTTCGAGGGGGGAGGCCCTGGAGAAATCGGCGGGAGCCCACTCGCCTGCGCCGACGGACCCCGCGACCATGGCGAGGATGCGGATCGGATACACCACGCCCTGACTGAACGTCGGGTTGATCAGTGCCACCGTCCAGGCGGCCAGAATGAACCGTGCCCAGCCGATGAAAACCGGACGGCGGTGGGCGCCGGGATCGAACAGTGCCTCGATCATCAAGGCGCCGGGTAGCAACAGGCCGGCCATGAAGCTGCCGTGCAGATTGATCCACAGCACCATGACCGGCAGCAGCCAGAAAGACGGGGCGGTGCGGTCGGCGCGCGCCGCTATCAGACCGCCGCACCACAGCGCCAGGCACGGCCATGCGAGGAGATGCGGCCGCGCCAGCATGGACGGCGCCGCGTTTGCCAAAGCCAGGATCATCGCTGTAACAGCATACGCGGCCGGCAGGAACCGCAGCAGGTGATGCAGCAGAATGGCAGCCGTCAGACCGGTTGCCGTCGCGGCGAGCACCATGATCCCCCGCAGACCGGCGGCGCGATGAGCGAGCGCCATGATTGTGTCGGCGAGCCACTCAAGCGGAGCCCATGGACGGCTTCCGGCTGTGAACGAAAACGGGTCGGTCAGCGGAATGGCATGATGATCGAGAATCCAGTCCCCGGTTCGAATTTGCCAGAGCGTATCGCCATCGTTCAGAAACGATGGCAGAAACAGCGTCAGCGTGAACACCAGACAACCGGCGATCAACACGCCCGCATCGTCGCGGACGGTTTGGCGGCTTCTCATCTCTGATGTTGGTATGTCAGAATGAATTTTATCACGGTATCATATAGTTTGCCGAGGCGGACTCATGCCTTCGGACGTTGCCAGACGGGTTGCAACAGTTCGGACAGGGGGGCACCGAAGCATTCGCCTGCCTGGATCACTCCGGCTGCCCGGCCTTATGCGCCAGCAAAGCCATCAGCCGCCGGTCACGCCATTCCTGCCGCACCGGCTGCATGTTCGCCGGCAATTCCGCGCGGCGATCGGCATGCAACCGGTCCACCAGCGCCGCGTCCCACTCCAGCGGCTGCATTTGTTCCTGCATCGTCGCGTAGAGCGGGCCGTAGCGGTTGCAATAATCCGCCAGCCCGCCGGGAGCATTCAGGTCGATTGTTTCCAGCGGTCCCATGAAACTCCAGCGCAGGCCAAGACCGTCCTTCACCAACGCATCGAGATCGGCAGGCGAAATGACATCGTCGGCGACCAGCCGGAACGCCTCGGCCAGCAGCGCACCTTGCAAGCGGTTTAAGGCAAAACCCTCGACTTCTTTTTTCACCGTCGCCGGGACCTGACCGGCTTCGATCATGATCTCGCGTGTGCGTGCGGTGACCGCCGGATCGGTCCACGGGGCAGGGCAAATTTCCACCAGCGGGATCAGGTAGGGCGGGTTGACCGGATGCGCGATCAGGCAACGATTGCGGGTTTTCAGATGCTCCGTGAAGGCGCTGGCCGGGATGCCGGACGACGAGGACGCAATGATCGCGTCCGGCCGGGCGGCACGTTCCAGTTCCTCGAACAACGGGCGTTTGATGTCGGCGCGCTCCGGTCCGTTCTCCTGGATGTAGTCGGCGTCACGGACTGCCTCCCACATCGATGCCACCGGATGAATACGGGCCAGGACTGTTTCGGGTTCGTCCGCCAACAGGCCGGCCGCGCGCAGTTCCGGCAGCCGGTCGGCGATGAACGCCATGGCCTGCGAGGTTTGCAGCGGGAACTGGTCCCACACATTCACCTCGAAGCCGGCCCGCGCAAAAACAATGCACCATGCTCGGCCGATCAGCCCGGATCCGATAACGGCGATTTTGGTCATGCTGGGTTCTCCTGTTGGGCAGCGAGATGCCACGGGTCGGGTTTCCGGGCAACCGCTTGCGCGAAGATCGGTTGGGCGCCACCTTCCCGGGCTGAAAACAGGAGGGAACACGCGATGACCAACAAGACCCGGGTGGCGGTGATGGACGATTGGCAAGGCGTGGCGCGCGGCGCCGCCGATTGGTCGCCGCTGGAGGCACGCGCCGAGGTGGTGATTTTCCAGGACGCGTTCGCTGATGAAAACGACGCGGTCGCGAAACTTGCTGATTTTGACATCGTGTTGTCGATGCGGGAGCGGACGCCGCTGCCGGCCTCGCTGATCAATCGGCTGCCGAAGTTGCGCATGCTGGGCATGACGGGCGCGCGGAACCTGTCGCTGGATACGGCGGCCTGCACCGCCCGAGGCATTCCGGTGTGCTGCACCCGGGGCGGCGGCTATGCCGACTCGGCGACGGCGGAATTGGCGTTGGGGCTGCTGATCGGCGCGGCGCGCGGTCTGGCGGTCGGCGATGCGAATATGCGGGCGGGCGGGTTCCAGATGGGCGTGCCGGTTGGCATCGGTCTGGCCGGCAAGACACTCGGTGTCATCGGGCTTGGGCGGCTCGGTGGGTATATGGCGACGTATGCCAAGGCGCTGCGGATGAACGTAATCGCCTGGAGCCAGAACCTGACGGCCGAAAAAGCCGCGGCGGTCGGCGCGAAGCTGGTGTCGAAAGACGAGCTGATGTCCACGTCGGACGCCATCAGCATTCACATGGTGCTGTCAGATCGCAGCCGTGGATTGGTGGGACGGACGGATATCGCCAAGATGAAGCCGGGGACGATTCTGGTGAATACCTCGCGCGGGCCGATCGTCGATGAGGCGGCGATGCTGGAGGCGTTGCACGCCGGGCGGATTGTCGCGGCTTTGGATGTGTATGACCGGGAGCCGTTGGCGGTGGATCACCCGCTGCGGACGGCGCCGAACACCATACTGAGCCCGCATTTGGGCTATTGCGTAAAAGAGACGTGGGACGGGTTCTATCCGCAGTCGGTCGAGAACGCGCTGGCGTTCCTGGACGGCAAGCCGGTGCGGGTGACGAATCCGGAGGTGTTGAAGGGGTAAGGGATCACAGTTTCGGGTGCCGTCATGGCAATAAAACTTGCGGTAATGCCATGACGGATTCACGAATAATATGTGATTTAGGGAAATAGTTTGACTAAATAAAACACAAAGCTAGGACGACAACCTAAATTTCAAGAAATGACGTTGCATACACCCGCATAGCATCAATGATATCTTCGGCAGCCATGCGTGAGGCGGCAGGGAGATCAGCTGTTGAAGCGGGGTCGGCGACTAAACGGTCAAAGAGGTCCATGTAGAGGCTGAGCACTTGGCGGTTGTGAAGCGGATCGTCCTTGAAATTCGATTCTGCCTTCGCACAGCGCGCGATCAGAAAAGTTATCATGTGTCTATACGCCTCAGTGCGACCAAAGAGAACGATGAGGGATTCCATCGCTCCTGAGAGTGCTGTTTCTAAAATTTCGTTTTTGGCCTCAACGGCCGCAATGCGTTCCATAATGTTATTCATGCTAAACCTTCGATCGCTGCTTATCTGGTGTATCGGAGATCGTATTCATAACGCATCGAATTATTTAGCGTTACGTCCGTCGCTCAGCAACCCGTATGGATTCCCATTGCCGAGGGACATGAGAAGAGGTATATGCTATATGGTATATCGTGTCTCATCCGGGTGCCATGCACGACACACTATTTTCCGACTTCTGGGTACCTGATCGAAACCAGCCCATCGGTCCCATGCGTCTTCGTAAACGTGGCAACGCCGATCCAAAGGCTGCCAGCAATGAAACGTATCAGGAGTTTGTAGCGGCACTTACCGACGCCCTGGTGGAGATACTTCCGCATCAGGTCGGAATGGCTGTGTCTCAAATCGCTCCCACAACAATCGCCACAGCAGTAGCCGACATCATCGCCGGACGCTCGGTCATCCTCCATCTGAACGCCGATCTCGACGCACCCCACCGAGCCGCCGTCTGGATATTCCTGGACCAACTCATCCGCGTCACCGGGACTTTGGACGAAAGCCGCCAGGAAGCCGCCATTGCCAAATCGGCTGAAGTCATCCTGCCGGACGACCTGGCCGCCGCCCGAGGCGCCCTCGCCGCCGATAATCTCACGCTGCGCGACCGCTTCATCGCCCAAACCACTCCGCTGACCAGCGCCGAGGTGGGTGAACGAGCCGGTGCAAGCAGCACCAACCCTTACGCCACCGCCGCACGTTGGAAGAAGGCCGGCGATATCTTCTCGGTCCATCACCGGGGCACCGAATACTACCCCGCCTTTCAGTTCCGCGACGGCCGCCCGCATCCGTCGATCAGCAAAGCGTTGGCGACCCTTCCTGCCGGCATGTCTGCCTGGCAGCGCGCGTTCTGGTTTGTCTCCACCAACGGCTGGCTGGACGATGCGGCCCCGGTGGATTGGCTCGACGACCCGAACGCCATCGTCAGTGCCGCCGCAAGAGAGGCGCAAGAGGTCATCGGTTGACCCTGCGTCGGCCGCCGTCGTCTTTTCCAGCCATCAACCGGACGATCATCGAAGCAGGTACCGTCTTGCACCGGAGCCATGCCCGCGCCTACCGCCCCGCCCGGTTCAACCCTGCCAGGGTCGGCCGACCCGATTCGCGCCGTTCACCGATTCAGTCGGCGCGTGCGTCCCGACACTCTATGCCGCCACCACCCGGGAAGCGGCCGCGTTCGAAACCATCTTTCACGACATCGCGCCAAAAGCTGCCTTCAAGACTGTGCGCCTGGACGGCGTCGCCTCCCGTTCGATCAGCCGGATCGCGCCGGCACGCGACCGTGCCCTGCGGCGCTGTTCACTCCGGACCTCAAAGCATGGGGTTTACAACGGCGTGATCTGATCGACACACCGAAGTCCATTTACGCCCGGACGGTGCATTGGGCCGCGGCGATCCATGCCGCCGCCCCTGACCTCGATGGTTCGGTCTGGACGTCCCGGCAATGCGACCCCGAACGATGTGTCATCCTGTTCGGTGATCGTGTCTCCGAAATCGATTGCGATCCCCTGGAGTGTCTGAACGTGGCCAACGACGCAGCACTGCTTCTCGAACTGAGGGGCTTCGGGCGGCGTGCAGGGATCGACATCGTGAGCTAACCAGGGGTTTCCAGACCGCGGCGCGGAAGCATGCCCTACCCACCGTTACCCAGCAGCGCCCGCTTCAACTGTTGCGTCGGCGGCACAGGTCCCAGGAACGTCGCCAGCAGAGTCTCAGCAAAGTGATGATCGGCAATATCGCCCAGGCTCCTTCCGTTGAAAGTGACGGAAACGCCTTTGGACGTGAAGGTCATCGTCGTTTCATCGCCGCGGTGAATGGGCGGCACCTCGGTCAGAAACCGCTCGATATCCTGTGGGTCAAGATAGCACTCCGGCGGCCGGCAATTATTGGCGAAGCCGTCGCGCCACGCGCTCCGCGCACGATCCGCATCGACGTCGCGCAGAAACCGGATGTCGAGCACCTTCGGTTCCGGCGAATGCAGGATCGCATTGGGGTTGTCGCTGCGATGTTCCAGATACAGTCCGGCAACGTAGATATGAATTCCGAAGACCGACCAGGTGCGCAGCCCCATGCCGTTCAGGCGCAGCCGTACGCCGTCCACGAGACGGATCTCCGGCATCGCGACATCGTCCAGCACGGCGCCACGAACCGGGTAGATGGACGTCAAACCGATCGCTACCGAAACCAGAACGCGGATCATCAGACATCCTCCGATTAACCTCCTTCCCAGTATGGTTATGGTGAGCGCGAACGACAGCCGTCATCGCGTCAAATATTCAGTCTGTTCTGGTGTTTTCGAAAGATGACCGGGTCAGGACACCGCTTCGTTGCACGTCGGCGCCCGAACGCTGTTCCACAAAAAGCCCCCGAGAAACCCTGTAACGGCGGTCCAAACAACCAGTTCGACCGTCGCGGACAGGAGTCCCGGAGTGTTGCTCGCGCCGTCGATCGCGACGGCCGTGATGGTCGATGCGGCGAAATACATCAGCATCCCGACAAACGGGAACGTGATGCGAAACACCCGGTGCGACGACAGCGCCGTCACCCCCACCAGCACCAAGCCCGCGAGCAGCCGGCTGATCGCGGCGCCATCCGGCCCGAACGGCGGTGTCAGGATCGCCGCGGCCGCAACGGCTGCGGCGGCGGCCATTGCCGTGCAGGTGACGTTCTTTCCGGTGTGCCCCGGCATCAGCATGCCGACGTTCACGGCATGGCTGAGAGCAAGGCATGTCACCGAACCGAGGCAACAGCCCAGGACCAGCGGCGACGCAACCACTCCCGGCGCGATCAGCGGCAGCAGGATGTCGCGCCCCAGCCAGACAATACCTGACACATACGCGCAGATCACGGACAGCGCAGCGGCCGAACGCCGAAAGAACAACCGTCCCTGGTCGATATCGTTCAGCCGTTTGAAGCGTTCCGTGGGAAACCAAAGCCCGAACGGAACCACGATGGCCTGCGCCATGATCGCTGCCGTTTTTAAATGCAATGTGTAGGTTCCGACCGCGACCACGCCGCTAAACCCGGCCACGAACCAGCGATCGGTCATATCCATCAGCGCGTAGATGAATGTGGTCAGCAGCAGGGGAAAGCCGTAACGCACCGCGTCCAGGTAAACCGCTCGGTCGAACCGGGGTTGCGGGCGCAGGATAGCGAGCGCGGCCAGGCTGACGGCGAACACGCAGGCGCCCCGGGTCAGGAAGGCCATGTTGACCGAGATCGGACCCTGCTCACGAAGGATCAGCAGCACCACCAGATAGAGCAGGTTGCGTGACACCAGGACGGCGCCGAACGGCCCGGATGCGCTGCTGGCCCGTAAGCCGGTCAACGTCATCAGGATCAGGGCCTCGCCAGCAACGGCCAGCAGCAAAGCGTTTGTCCAGGCAGAATGGAAGATGGCTTCAGCGATCAGACCGATCGCCGCAAGACAGAGTGTCGTGGCCGGCAGTGTGCTGACCAGCAACAGACCGGCCACGACGGGCAATGGCATGCGATCCATGTGCAGCATCTTGACCATCGCATGGTCGATACCGAACAGCACCAGCGCCGCCAGAGGCGTCAGTATGGGATCAACCAGCGCCCACATGCCGAAATCGGCCGGTGTCAGGCCACCCCAGAGCACGCGGGTCTGAACGAGCGTCAGCACCGCCGCCACGCCGGTTGCGGCGCCATACACGGCGATGCCGCCCGGGTGCCGTCCCGTCCGAGCCAGCCGGGCTTTCAGTGCAACGCGTGAGGGTGGATTCAAACGGCTGACGTCAGGACGATCGGGATCACACACACATCACCGAACGATGACTCCGGGATCGTTTTTGTTGCCTGCCTTCAGCTGCGCAACTCCAGCCTTATCGCTCAGTCCCTTGTGCGCCATTTTCCCTATGTTGATGAAAGGCGTCGCATAGAGTTGGGCGACTGTGCGATAGTTCTGTCCCTCGGTTTCCGGCAAGCCGAGCCGGAAGCTGCCGCGCGGTTCGGAGTACAGGAACGTGCCGAACAACTTGTCCCAAACCGAGAGGAGCAATCCGAAATTCTTGTCCCAGTGACGCGGTTCTTTGCTGTGATGCAAATGATGCTGAGAGGGGCTGAGGAATATGTTTTCGAGCCAGCCGTATGACATGTCGATATGAGAATGGCGAAGGTGATAGAAACTGAGCGCGTTCACCAGGAAGTAAGCATCGACCCCGGCAATGGTGTTGTCATAGATCGGCATCGAAAACAGGTAGGAAAACACCCCGATCACCGCGCCGGACGTCAATGCAACGCCGGTATTATCAAATATCTGTTGGGCGGGATGAAATCTTTTGTTGGTGATCGGGATCAGGAACTCAGAAGAGTGATGGATCTTGTGGAACTCCCACATCACCTTAATTTTATGATCCAGATAATGGGTGTAGAACGTCGCGAAATCGGCCCCGATGATCACGGCGGTCACCACGATCAGCCAAACCAGCGTGGTTTCCGGCACTTGAGCATGTGGGCCGAACAGCCGGGTCAGGCCTTCGTAACTGCTGGTGGAAATAAAGATGCTGCCCAGAAGCAGGGGGGCGATGAACAATGGCGTGGCAAGCCGATTCAAGGCGTAGATGATGAGATCGGTGTGCACCGTCTTGGTGGTGAACATTGCCGCCGGAAAGCAAAAGCGCAAGAAACCGTGGAAGGTTTTGGGTAGTCCGTGATTAGTACGAACGAGGAATGTTATCGCGGCGCCAATGGCAAGCGATACCCAGGTCATGATGGTAACAAAAAAAGTGAAGCTCACGAAATGTGATAATATTCTCGAAATAAGAGGCCAAAACATCTAAACCTCATTGCACAAAACTGTGCTGTCAATCTTAGGGGATAGGGCCAAGCCAGTCCTACACAGCGGATTCACTGGATTTGTGTTCGCCTAAGCGCCCAATCCGGTGTGCGTATCGTTTCGTGTTTTTTATCTCTGACTTTCTAAATCCACCAGCGGGATTTTTTCATTTGTGCGTGAGACGCCGGCCGCTATCGGGCCGCTCCTGACGACCGGACTGATTTGTAGTGTTTTCTGACCCATTGACGCGTTTCGACTAAATGTGGCGCCTCAAACGGCGCGTGTAACGCCCGGCTGTGTCATCGCCGCCAGGACCCGCGCGGACGTAGCGTCATAGCGTCGCGGTAACCGCGACGCCGCGCGATGCGGGCGCCGGGCAATGCACCAGCACCTCCTCCAGCCTGTCCAGCAGGTAGTCGGCATCGGCATCGTCCATTGTCTCGACCAATGTCAGGACCCCGGTGATCACGCGGGAGCGAAACCGTTCCCGTTCGAGCGGCGTTCCGTCGAAGACTGTGTCATCCACCACCTCGACCGCCGCCAGCACGGCGCCATACAGCGCCGCGGGCATGGCCGCCTTGCGATACAAGGCCTCCAGTCCGCGACGGCCGGGCTCATGAATCAGGATTTGTGTATGGTCGAGCGAAATGCCGCTCCGCACCGCCATCCCTGCCTCAAAGAATGCGACATCGCCCGTGCAAATCGCGCGCAGCAGCAAAGACGGCGTCAGCCGCCCATGGCGGTGCATGTGAGTCACCATGTGCTGAAGGTTGGTGTCCGAGGCACCCGAACTCAGGTGAATAACGGCATGCTCCCGGGCGCTCAGCACGATGTCCGAGGCAATTGCCGGCGCAAGATCGTGGTGCATTACCAGATGAGTCTGGAGCGCCTTCGACACCATGGTCACGAGGCGTTCGGCAACCGCGAGCGGCAGCCGGGCGCTCAGAACCATCGCTTCCTTCACCCGTATGCTGCCCGCGAAGCGGTCCAACGCCCGATGGAAGCTGGCCGAGGCGATGCTGGCGCGCTCGTTGCCCATCAGCATGACAACCGCGGGTTCCTGTGCCCGGATGATAATAACGTCGGATACCGCTTCGCTCAGGTTTGGCCGGCTGGCGATCGCCTCTTGTTTGGGACCGGAGTTGCCACGCACGATTTCGATCAGGTCTGCGTCTGTCAGCACCAGGCTGTCGGCCAGCAGCGGCAGGGCGACGAACTCCACATCGTTCGCCAGTTTTTTGGCCACGTCGTGCGGCAACAGCGAAGCGTGGCGCAGGCCGCGCGACAGCGCCGCTCGGACCTTCACCTCCACATCCTTGGCCAGGATGCGCACGATATCCTGTGCCAATGCGACCTCGGCGGCGGTCAATCTCTTGCCCGACAGGTCGGAGGCGAGCTTGCCCGCCAGTTCCACCCGCATATCGGGCGAGGGTTCGGCCATTAACCGAGCGACATCGTGGGAAGACAGTGTGGCAGGCATTGGAACCTCGTGCGATTACGGATCGCACGAGTGTGACAGGGAAGCATGAACAAGCGGTTAACGCGGGCCTTACAAAAACGCGCTAAGATGTCGTTAGCCGCCGCAGCAGACTGCCCTCCGTCAGAATCTGAGACATGACTTCCGGCTGACCGCCATGTGCCGGGAAGAACACATACAATGGCACGCCATCGCGTCCGTTCTGGCGCAGGAAGGCGGTGATCGCCGGGTCCTGCCGGGTCCAGTCCCCCTTCAGATAGGTCACATCGCCCGCCGCGAACGCCTGCCGAACCTGGTCCGTGTCGATCGCCACCCGTTCATTCAGCAGGCAGGTCACGCACCAAGCCGCTGTCATGTTTACGAATACCGGCCGTCCGGCGGCGCGCAGCGCGGCCAGCCGTTCGGGGGTATAGGCCTCGGCCGATTGGGCGGTTTCCGTCGCCCCGACCGGGACGGCGGACATTCCCGATAAAACCGTCAACGCGGCCATCACCGCGACCGCCGCCGCGGCCTGTCCAAACCGTCGCGGCTGCACTTCCGATGCCTGTGTAATGCCGAACACCCAGCCGGCGAAACCGACCAGCACCAGTCCCGCGGCCGTTGCCAGCACACCGGATGGGCCGGCCTCCTGACTGACCACCCACATCAGCCACGCCGCCGCGCCGTACATCGGGAACGCCAGCGTTTGCTTCAGCACGTCCATCCAGCGTCCCGGCCGCGGCATCAACCGAGCAAGACCGGGCATCGCAGCCAGCGCGACGTATGGCGCGGCCAGGCCGAGACCCATCGTCGCGAACACCAGCACGGTAATGGCCGGAGGCGCCGCCAGTCCGGCCGCGACCGCCACGCCCATGAACGGCGCGGTGCAGGGCGTCGCCACCAGCACCGCCAGCAATCCGGTAAAGAAACTGCCCGCCACGCCCTTGCGGCCGGCGAGTTCGCTGCCCGCTCCGGTTACGCCCGCACCGACCTCAAACACGCCGGACAGGTTCAGCCCGACGGCGAACAGCAGCCAGGTCATGCCCGCGACAAATACCGGCGAGGAGAATTGGAACCCCCATCCCGCCGCCGTTCCCGCCGCCCGTGTCGCCAGCAACAGCCCGGCCAACGCGATGAACATGGTCAGCACGCCGGCCGTATAGGAGACAGAATGGGAGTGGCCTTTGCCGGCATGACGCGCCAGTGCCACGGCCTTCATCGCCAGGATCGGGAACACACAGGGCATCAGGTTCAGGATCAGTCCACCCAGGAACGCGAACACCAGGATCTGCCCCAGCGGTGGGAGCGCGGGGGATGGCGGCGGCCCGGGCTGCGCCTCCACCACAACATCGGTTTGTAACCCGGCGCGATCCCGCACCGACAGCACACCGCCGAGGCTGTTCGATGCGTCGAAGCCGTGCGCCGGCTTCAGCGCCAGGGTAAAGCCGCCATTACGCACCGACAGCGGCTGCGCGGCATCGTCCTGGATGCGATCCCCCTGGTCCGGGATGAACCAGGCATCCGTGATCGTGGAGGTCAATAATTCCGGACCTTGCACGAACAACGTGCCATCCGCCGAAATACGGGCCGTCCACGGCGAGGCCCGCGGCACGGCTCTGTCATGCGCCGCAAACAGGTCCGCTTGAGGCGACGGAGCAGGGGTTCCGACCGGCACGTTCAGGATGAAATCACCCTCCTCCGGAACGCAGATGTCTTTGCAGACCAGCCACTGGGCATGCGCCTTGATCTTACCCGTTTGCATCGTAACGGTGACCGGCAGCAGAACCTCGCCGGTATAGGCATAGGTCATGACGGGACCTTCGGCGACACGGCGCGGTGTCGGCCAGTCAATGGCCGACTGGTTGCCGGATTCGATGGTCAGGTCCGGAGGCACGCCAGCATCGCCAGGATTTTTCCAATACGTATGCCAGCCGTCCGCCATGCGCAGCCGCAGGCCGACGCGAAACGGCGTGTTCGGTTGCATCGCATCGGTGTCAGTCACCAGCGTCGCGACCGCGCGTTTGCTGCTGACGGGCGTGCTTTCCATCGCATACGCACCGGTCGCCGTCACCGCCATCAGAATCGCCAGCAAAAGCCGCTTCATGCCGTCTCCGTTCACCGCCAACCCGGCTGATATGCGCTTCCGGGACCCGCGATGCCAGCCGAGGGACTACCCATCCCGGATTTTTCGTCCTAGCGTTCCTGTAACGCGCATAAACCTGGGGAAACGCTAATGACAACCAACGGCTTTGGGGGAGATTGCCTCGCCGGTGTCCGGGTCCTGGACATGACGCAGTTTGAGGCCGGGCCGTCCTGCACCGAAACTTTGGCATGGATGGGTGCCGAGGTCGTGAAGGTCGAAAACCCCAAAGGCGGCGATCCCGGGCGGTCGCTGGGCGGTAAGCCGGGCGTGGACGATCCGTATTTCCTGAATTTCAATGCCAACAAAAAGTCGATCACGGTCAACCTGAAGGACCCTCGTGGCCTGCAGTTGGTGAAGGATCTGGCGGCCAAGGCCGACGTGCTGGTGGAGAATTTCGCGCCCGGCGCGATCGAGCGGCTCGGTCTTGGGGAAGACGTGATACGCGCCCTGAACCCGTCGATCATCTATTGTCAGATCAAAGGTTTCGGCGAAGGCAGCCCATACGAGAAAAATCTGGCCTTCGATATGATCGCGCAGGCGTGTAGCGGCATCATGAGCACGACTGGCGAACTGGATGGCCGTCCGCTGAAGCCCGGCCCGTCGCTCGGCGATACTGGCACCGGGATGCTGCTGTCGATCTCTATCCTGGGCGCGCTGTACCGGCGGAAGGTGACCGGGCAGGGGGACCATCTGGAAGTCGCGATGCAGGACGCCATGCTGCACTACATGCGGATCGCCTTCGCGCAGCAGGCCCGCACCGGCAAACCGGCGCCGCGCGCGGCGGATGTGTCGGTGACCGGCGGCAATCCGCCGATGGGCACGTTCCCCAGCAAGGGCGGCGGCCCCAACGACTATGTGTATGTGTATACGTCTCGGGCCAATCCCGAACACTGGCGCCGGTTGTTGGGGGTGATCGGGCGGGAAGACCTGATCGGCGACGTTCGGTATGATAGCCCGGCTGCCCGGGCGGAAAACGCCGCCGAGGTGAACGCCATGGTCGCCGACTGGACCCGCCAGCGCACCAAGCACGAAGCCATGGAAATCATCGGTGCCGCCGGCATTCCCGCCGGCGCGGTGTTGGACACCATGGAACTGACCGAAGATCCGACCTTCGAACAGCGCGGCATCATGCAGACCATCGACCACCCCGTGGTGGGACCGTTCAAGATGGTCGCCTGGCCCGTTCGCTTTTCCGGCAGCCCCCCGCCGGTCAAGCCCGCACCGTTACTGGGGGCAAACAACGACGACGTGCTGACCAACTGGCTTGGTTTTAGCAACGACAAAGTCAGCGGTCTGCGCGGCGATAATATCATCGGCTAACTTAGGGAGAACCAACAATGGCGGAAATCACCGGCTCGGAAATCATCGCCCGATGCCTGCAGAAGGAAGGGGTCAAGGATCTCTTCTACATCATGGGCGGCCCGATGCTGCTGGCGGAAGCCACCTGCGTCAAAGAAGGCATTCGCATGATCGACGTGCGGCACGAGCAGGCCGCGGCCTTCATGTGCCAGGCGTACAGCCGCCTGAAGCAAGTGCCGTCGGTCTGCATGGCCGCATCCGGCCCCGGCGTCACCAATCTGATCACCGGCATGGCCAACGCCCTGGTCGATTGCTGCCCGGTCGTCGCGTTCGGCGGGTCCAGCCCGCTGTCGCAGTTCGGCCGTCAGGTATTCCAGGAAATCGACCAGGTCGAGCTGATGCGCGGCTGCTGCAAATACGTTGATCGGCTGATCAACCTGAAACGCATTCCACAACAAATCAACTTCGCCCTGCAACGCGCGATCAGCGGCAAGCCAGGCCCCGTCTACATCGATTGCCCCGGCGACATGCTGTATCAAAAGATCGACGAGAACCTGGTCGATTGGTCGTTCGCCGGCCGTCCGATGCTGGACAGCCGTCCGCTGGGTGACCCGCATCAGGTCGATGCGCTGATTAGTGCCCTGGCCGAGGCGAAGAATCCGCTGATTGTATCAGGCTCCGGCGTGATCTGGTCGCGGGCGTGGGAGGAAATGCAGGCGTTCGTCGAAGCCGCCGGCATTCCGTTCTATACCACTCCGCAAGGACGTGGCGTGGTGCCCGACGATCATCAATACGCGTATCCCGCCATGCGTTCCGGCGCATTCCGAGACGCCGACCTGATCATCGTGCTCGGCACCCGGATGAACTACATCATCGGTCATGCCAGCCCGCCGCGCTTTGGGCCCACCGCGAAGATCGCCCGAATCGATATCGATCCGGCTGAAATCGGTGCCGCCGCCCGCTATGTCGATATCCCCATCGTCGGCGACTGCAAGGCCGTGCTGGGTCAATTGCTGCAAGGCATCAAGGGCCGGATTGAGCCGGACAAATATGCCGGCTGGCGCAAGCAGTTGTCGGACGGTGAGGCCGCGAAACGGTCGTCGGCCGGTGCCAACAAGCTGCAAGAGGACGGCGACATCCATCCCGTTCGCATGCTGGAAGCGGTGCGCGATTTCATGAACCGCGACGCGATTCTGTGCGTCGATGGACAGGAAACGTTGAACTTCGGCCGCCTGACCATGCCGACGTTCGCGCCGGGACATCGTTTGAACTCCGGTCCGTTTGGGACGATGGGCGTCGGCCTGCCGTTCGGTGTCGGCGCGAAAGTCGCCTGTCCGGATAAGCAGGTGATCGTCGTGCATGGTGACGGCTCGATGGGTCTGAACGCGATGGAGCTGGATACCGCCATCCGCCACAAGATCCCCATCCTGGTGGTGATCAGCCTGAACGGCGGCTGGACCGGCGATCCGAAGCGCGAGAAGCCGGGGCGTGATCTTGGTTACACGCGTTACGATAAAATCTGTGAGGCATTGGGCGGCTACGGGGAGTATGTTGACAAAGTAGAAGACATCGCGCCGGCTTTGGCGCGCGCGCAGAAGAAGGTCGATGAGGGCCGCGTCGCGCTGGTGAACGTTCGCACAGATTATCGCGCAAGGTTCTCTGGTGTATCGTTCTCGGATTATTCGACGTAGACTTACCGTCCTCGACCGAACGTCATGGTTCGGCTCGTCCGGGCCACCTATCGCGGCAATATGCTGGTATGGGTGGCCCGGACGGCTCCGGGCTATGACGGGGATGGCCTAAACAAACAGGAGACTCCCCCAACGTGCCTGGACTTATGGAAGGCAAGGTCGCCGTCGTGACCGGCGCCGGAGGCGGTATCGGCCGCGAGATCGCGATTATGATGGCCGCGGCGGGTGCGAAAGTGATCGTCGCCGACATCGGTGCATCGCTCAGCGGCAGTGGCGGATCGGGTACCCCGGCGCAACAAACCAAAGCCCTGATCGAACAACATGGCGGTCAGGCCGAGATCTGCACCGAATCCGTCGCCACCTGGGGCTCCGCCCGCAAAATTATCCAGGCCGCACTGGATCACTACGGCCGTATTGATGCCGTGGTGAACAACGCTGGCATCCTGCGCGACGGCATCTTCCACAAAATGTCCGAGGACGACTGGCTGTCTGTCATCCAGGTCCATCTGAACGGCAGTTTTTTCGTCTCCCGCGCCGCCGCCGAACACTATCGGACGCAGGAGAGCGGGTCGTTCATGCATATCACCTCGACGTCGGGCGTGATCGGCAATGTTGGCCAGGCCAACTACGCCGCCGCTAAACTGGGAATTACCGCGTTGTCGAAATCGATTGCGCTGGATATGCAACGGTATGGCGTGCGGTCGAATTGCCTCGCGCCGTGGGCCTGGAGCCGCATGACATCGTCAATCCCCACTACGACATCGGAACAAAAAGCCGCCGTGGACAAGCTGCAAAAGATGACGCCGGACAAGAACGCGCCGTTGGCGGTGTTCCTATCGTCTGATGCCGCCAAAGATGTGACGGGACAGGTGTTTGGGACGCGCATGAACGAGATCTATCTGTTCAGTTCTCCGCGTCCGATCCGCATTGTGCAGAACTCCGATGGCTGGACCCCCGAAAGCATCGCCGCGCACGCGGCCCCCGCGCTGAAGCAATGGTTTATGCCGTTGGACACGTCCGAGGACGTGTTCGGCTGGGACCCGGTTTAGCTGCGTCGGGTTTTTAGACCAACGTCCGTTGAGGCCGACTCTAGCCCCTCATCGTCATGGCCCGGCTCCTCCAGGCCACCTGTCCCGGCATCTTCAAGGCACAAGTGGCCCGGACAAGCCGGGGCCATGAGTGCGTCCGCGAGGACGCTTTGTCTACACGGTTTAAGTCCGTGCCCGGGTTGGTCGCAACCCGGTAATCGAAAGAAACCACGTCACTGTGGTTGGACCGCAGGTCTAACGGGTGGACAGCAGCCGGAGGTGAACCGGTCAGTCCGTAGGATGACGGACCTGTTTCGGCGAAGTCTCGTGGCAAGCCTGCTCATGGATGGCGAAGCCCGGACTACCTCTTGGCACTAAGGCGACTGATACTCAAAGCGGCCATTGGAGGGACAACATGTTTGAGAGCGGAGGGCGGGGAGGAAACTCCCCGACCCCTATCGAAATGTGTGGATGGACAGCCGATTCGCAAATTATGGGCGCCGCCTAACCCGGATACACAGTCTCGACCGGCGGGATGCCGTCGATCGTGACGAGCAACGCCGAGTCCGATTCCTCATTTGGTTGGGCGCCCGAAGGCGCGCCGGACTCAGCGCGTTCGACGAAAGTTCTTTTGGACGCGGCGTGCCTGGCGATTGACATGGCCGGGTTGGTGTCGTCCCGCTCCGGTGGCACAACCACTGAGCCGATCGTCAACGACGGCGCCTTTTGCTTAGTGCTAACGAAACGGCCGTGTTCCCGCTTTCGGCCCTCCGGGCTGAATGGCAGCAGTTTTGCCTTGAGCTGCTCGTTCTCAAGCCGCAACCGGGTGTGGTCGTGGTACGCTTGTTCAAGCTGTCTTGTGGCCTCAGAGCGAAGATCACTCAGGACGGCCATGTCATGCTCGCGCGCCAGCCGGAGCCTTTCATTGCTCGCCAGCATTTGCGCCTTCAGGTTGGTTCGGGCGTCGCGCTCGTGGTCGGCGACGAAGGCGAACTCGCGCCGGACGAAGAATGGTAGCAGGATCATAGTTGCCGCCACGGCAGCGATAAGGGCGTCAAACCAGTTCTGCCGCCACCAGATGATGTAGGCTGCCGTGCAAAGCCCGATCGCGAACACCAGACAATAGAACACGCTCGTCGTGGTGGGCATTACCCCGGCGGTGCGGGTTCGGCCGATCCGCCATGGACCGAGCGAGAAGGACGCGCCGCGCCGGACAATATGCGCATCGGGAACTACTCGTTTCGACGTAATAATGCGCATCGTTGCACCGTGTTACTTGGAATGTTTCCGTGACTTAGGCTGAATGAATCGCCGTTGAGGCGGATCCTCTCCCTTGATCGGCGCGGGAGGCTGCGTTGCATTTATATCGCATGGACTCATGATTAGCGAATTGCATTTCACGAAGCTGCGATCACGATTTACGCGCAGTAATGTAATATTCCAATTTCGTCTCATTATGATAATAATTATATTATGGCGTTGAGAGGCCGCAAACTTCACCAACTATATGGATTGGATTATACACTTTAATTATTGCATTGGCCCCGGTTCCGCACCTTGGTTCGGCGTTGGCCCGTGACCGGTCGCTCCTGACCGAAAAAAGGTCTCGTTCTGCCGGAGGCGATTTACTCGGGCAGCGGGCACACGCGCTAGCGGGGAATTGCCGTGCCGCTTCGCAGCCCGGGTCGACATGTTCGGTCGACGGACGGGATGTCAGCCCGCCTTTGCCAGGGGCAATCGCACGCCACTGTCATGCAAATGGCAGGCGGCCAGATGGTTCGCGATCACTTCTCGCAGGGCCGGCTCCTCGTTTCGGCAGCGCTGCATCGCGTAGGGGCACCTGGTATGGAAATGGCATCCTGACGGAGGATTGATCGGGCTTGGAACATCCCCCGTCAGGATCACCCGCTTGCGCCCCCGGGCGCCGGATTTCGGGATCGGCACGGCGGACAGCAGAGCCTCGGTGTACGGATGCAAAGGCGCCTCGAACAGGCTGAGCTTATCAGTCATCTCTACGATGCGGCCCAGATACATCACCGCGACCCTGTGGCTGATGTGCTCGACCACACCCAGATCGTGGGCGACGAACAAATACGACAGCTTGTATTCGTCCTGCAGGTCCATCAGAAGGTTGATGATCTGTGCCTGAATCGAAACATCCAGCGCCGAGACCGGTTCGTCGCCCACGATCAACGCGGGATTCAGCGCCAACGCCCGCGCGATGCCGACCCGCTGCCGTTGACCACCGGAAAATTCGTGAGGATAGGAGTGCATCAACGCCGGCCGCAGCCCCACACGCGTAAACAACGCAGCCACCCGTTCGTTACGCTCATTCGGTGCGCAGGTCCGGTGGATCGTCAGCGGCTCGCCTACGATATCGCCGGCTGTCATGCGCGGGTTCAACGACGCGTAAGGGTCCTGGTAGATCATTTGCATGCGTTGGCGGAATGGCATCAACGCCTTGGCATCGAGATCGGTGATGTCCTCGCCGCCGATCAGGATTTGCCCCGACGTCGGCTCCAGCAATCGCAGCAACGTGCGTCCGGCGGTGGATTTGCCGCAGCCGCTTTCACCCACCAGACCCAGGGTCTCGCCGCGATCAATATGAAACGATATCCCATCGACGGCGCGCACCTGGCCGGCAACGCGCGAGAATACGCCCTTGTGGATCGGAAAATGCTTCTTCAGATCGCGGATTTCCAGCAGCGCGGTCATGCCGCCAGTCCCTCGGCGTTCCAGCAGGCGACGGTATGGCCGTCCCGCAATGGGCGCAGCACCGGCGTGTCGATCCGGCACCGATCCGAGACCAGCCCGCACCGCGGCGCGAACGCGCATCCGGCGGGAAGCCGGGACAGCACCGGCACCATGCCCTTGATCTCATTCAGCCGCGTGCCGACGGTGTTTCGTATCGCGACATCAAGGCTGGGAATCGAGGCCAGCAAGCCGCGCGTGTACGGATGCGCCGGCCGGTCGAACAGGTCATCGACTGCTGCCTCCTCCACCTTGCGTCCCGCGTACATCACAACCACCCGATCCGCGTTTTCGGCGACCACGCCCATGTCGTGCGTGATCAAAATCATCGCCGTGCCCAGGGTGCGCCGCAGTTCCCGCATCAGGTCGAGAATCTGCGCCTGGATCGTGACATCCAGCGCCGTGGTCGGTTCATCCGCGATCAGCACCTTGGGATTACACGACAGCGCCATGGCGATCATCACCCGCTGGCGCATGCCGCCGGACAGCTGATGCGGATACGAAGCCGCCCGCTGCTCCGGTTCGGGGATATGCACCAGCCGCAGCATGTCCACCGCTTTTGCCATCGCCGCCCGATGCGACACATGCTGGTGCAGGCCGATCGCCTCGGCGATCTGATGTCCGGCGGTTTGCAACGGATTCAACGACGTCATCGGCTCCTGGAAGATCATCGAGATATCGTTGCCGCGGATGCGCTCCATCTCCGGTTCGGTGAGCGCCAACAAATTCTTGCCCTGAAACCGGATCTCCCCCCCGACGATGCGCCCGGGCGGGCTGGACACCAGTCGTAGTATAGAGAGAGCCGTCACGCTTTTGCCGCAGCCGGATTCACCGACCACGCCTAACGTCTCTCCAGCATTCACATGGTATGAAACGCCATCCACTGCCGGCACAATGCCGGCCGCCGTGAAGAAGTGCGTCCGGAGATTGTCCACCTCCAGGATCGGCGCGCCGTTGCTTTGATTCAACAAGTGACTCCCTGTGCCCCGTCTGTTATTTTGATTGTAAGTTCCCGGCGGGCAAGCCATCAGAGCATCCGGCGGCAATAAAGAAAAGATAAAACGGGAGGTAAAACGAGATGCCATATCAGGATTCCCATCGTACAGCCTGGGGCCGGCGCGGATTTTTACAGGGCAGCGCCGCCGCGATGGCGGCCGCTTATGGTTTCGCGCCACGCTACGGCCTGGCCGCGGATGTCCCGATGCAGTTCGACGGTTCGAAGTTCAAGCTGACCCCGCCCGAGGCCAACCCCAAACGCGGCGGCGTGTTGCGGTATGCGATCACCAGCCGGCCGCCTCACTTTGATGTGCACCAGTCAGGCACCATCAACAGCCTGGGCGCCCAGGGCTGCATGTTCGACAACTTGATCCGCCGCGATCCGCGCGACAGCGGCCAGACCATTATCCCGGACCTCGCGCATAGCTGGGACATTGCCTCGGACGGCAAGACCTACACGTTCTTCTTGCGCAAGGGTGTGCTGTTTCATGACGGAACCGAGCTAACCTCGGCAGACATCAAGGCGACATTCGACCGCATTTGCAAGCCGCCTCAGGGTGTGCTGATCCCTCGTAGTATTCTGTTCAAGACCGTCAGTGAAATCACCACGCCGGACAAATATACCGTTGTGTTCAAGCTGTCCGAACCGCGTCCACCAAACTTTATCATGTCGGCATTCGCCAGCGGCTGGAACGTGATCTTCAGCAAGAAGACGCTCGAGGACAACAACTACAATCTACGAAAGGTCGAAATCATTCCCGGCACCGGCCCCTACAAATCCAAACGGCGGGTCGAAAACGAAGTTTGGGTCATGGAGGCCAACAAAGCCTATTGGAATGAGGGCATGCCATACCTCGACGGCATCGAATTCTACCACGCGCTGCCGTTCTCCACCGAACTCGGGTCCGCGATCCTCTCCGGGCGGGTCGATTACGCCCGCATTGTCGATCCGGTGACCACGCGCAAGGCGAGAGCCACACCCGGCATGTCCACCGCCACCTTCAACCAAAGCGTGATCCAGGGGACGTGGGTCAACACCAAACACAAGCCGCTGGATGACCCGCGGGTTCGTCGCGCGATCCATCTGGCATTCGACCGGCCGGTGTTGATCGACGTGGTGAAGGACGTGACGCCGATGCGGGTGGGCGGGTTCATCTACCCGTTCTCCGACTTCGCCACGCCGCCGGCAGAACTGGCCAAGCGGGTCGGCTATCAGGAAGACCCAACCGCGGCAATCAAGGAAGCCCGCGCGTTGATGGCGGCGGCGGGTCATGCGGATGGGCTTAAGGGATTGGATTTCCTGGTCCGCGATGTCGCCAGCTATCGCATCTGGTCGCAGGCGATCCAGGCGATGCTGAAAGAGTCGATCAATGTCGAGTGCAACCTGCGCACAGTCGTGGAATCCGTCTGGTTCGACGACATCGCCAGCGGGCATTACGATCTGGCGATCGGCGCTGTGGTGTCCACGCTGCTCGATCCGTCCGACTACTTCAATGCGTGGTATAAAAGCACCGGCCCACAGAACTACTCGTCATGGGTCAGTCCCGACTTCGACACTCGGCAGCCGCTGATCGATCAGGAGGTCGATCCGGTCAAGCGCCTCGCGCTGGTGCGTGCCGATGAAGCATTGATGGAAGACAGTCCGCCCGTGTTCCCGGTAGCGTGGGAGAATATCAACGACATCTACTACAATTACGTAAAAGGCCATAACCCGAAGGACTACTTCGGTATCTACGATTGCGTCCGGTTCGACACGTTCTGGCTCGACAAGTAGTGCTCGCCTACATTGTTCGCCGGCTGGTGTTCGGCGCGCTCACCATCGTGGGCGTGTCGATCGTGGTCTTCGTGGTGATGCGGGTGCTGCCGGGCGATCCGCTGGTGGCAATTTTCGGAAGTGAGGGATTCACGAAACTGACGCCCGAACAGCGCGAAAACTACATGACCGCGCTGGGGCTCAGCGATCCGTTGTGGCTGCAATACTGGCACTGGGTGGTCGATATCGCGCGCGGTCAGTTCGGCCATTCGTTCTTTCGGTCCGAAAGCGTCGCGGACACCATCTTGCGCCGGGGACCGATTACCGCCGAGATCGCGCTCCTGTCCGTGGCATTGTCCTGGGTGGTCGGTGTTCCGGTGGCCGTGCTCAGCGCCCTGCGCCCCAACAGTGCCGTCGATAATATCGCTCGGTTTTTCAGCATCCTGTTTCTGGCCATTCCCGGCTTCTGGTTCGGCATGCTGATCGTGCTCGCGTCGTTGTTCTGGTTTGGATACAAATCACCGATGGCCGGGGTGTCGTTGTTCACCGACCCGTGGGGCAATTTCCAGATTATCATCGGCCCGGCGGTCGTTCTCGGCCTCGGGCAGGCCGCCTACATCACCCGCATGGCCCGATCCTCCCTGCTGGAGGTGATCCGCGAGGATTTTGTCCGCACCGCGCGTGCGAAGGGGCTGACTGGACGGCTGGTCATTACCTTGCATGCGCTGCCCAACGCGTTGCTGCCGGTGATCACGTTGTCTGGCATCTTGCTGGGTTTCGTGCTGGCCGGCTCAATCCCCGTGGAGCGCGCCTTTGGCACACCCGGACTCGGATCGTCGATGTTCAGCGCGGTGTCGGAACGCGATATCTTCGTCATGCAGAATCTGGTGTTCCTCTATGCCGTCGTATTCGTGATGCTGAATATCATTGTCGATGTGATCATTGCGTGGCTGGACCCGAGGATTCATTATCAATGAGCATCAGCCAGACCAGCGAACTGCCGGCTCTCCGAAGGCGATCGTTGCCGCAACGGGTTGCGGCGGCGCTTTGGTATTTCGCCCGTCGTTCCCCCATGTCGGCGTTCTGGGGCGTGGTCGCTTTGACGATTGTCATCGTCGCCATCGCCGCCCCATGGATCGCGCCGTTCGAACCGCTGCGCTCGGACTTCCGGCACATGACCAAGGCGCCGGACGCACTGCATATCTTCGGCACCGACCAGATCGGCCGCGATACGCTCACGCGGGTGATTTATGGAAGCCGAGCGTCGCTGCTGGTGGCGTTCGGGGCGGTGCTGCTGGGGACGACGACGGGGGCATTGTGGGGACTGGCCAGCGGTTTCTTCGGCGGCCGGTTCGATCTGATCAGCCAGCGGGTGATCGAGTTCCTACAGGCTTTCCCGGATCTGATCCTGGCGATGGCGATTGCCATGGCGCTGGGGGCAGGGACCGGGACGGTCATTGTCGCGATCGCCATCACCCGGATTCCGTTTGGCGGGCGCATCATCCGGGCCGTCGTGCTGTCGCTGAAGGAATTGGCCTATGTCGAGGCCGCCCGCGGCCTGGGCGCGTCGAACCTGCGGCTGATGGCGCGGCACATTCTGCCGCAATGCATCGCCCCCTATCTGATCCTGGCCACCACGCATCTGGGGGTGGCGATCATCATCGAGGCATCCCTGGGATTCCTGGGCGTGGGCATTCCGCCGCCGATGCCGACCTGGGGCAATATGCTGGCGGACGCTTTGAATTCCGGCCTCGTGCCGCCCTGGTGGCTGGTGTTGTTTCCGGGCGCTGCGATCACACTGACAGTGCTGGCGTTCAACCTGTTGGGCGATGGCATTCGCGACGTATTGGATCCACGGCTGCGCGGCGCTTTGTAAGCTGCGATGCCTATCTTACCAGGATAATCGCGCCAGCCACGATCAGCAGGGCACCAATCACCCGGCTGACGCGCGGACCCGCCGGCAGCAATTTCTCCAGCGCCACCAGTACAGCCAAACCGGCGATCCACATGATGTTCATGATGCCGCCGACGAAAAGCAGCACCATGATCATCCAGCAGCAGCCCAGGCAGAACAACCCGTGCCGGACCCCCGCCAGCATCGGCCCGAATTGGCCACGGTTCCAGTATCGCGTCATGAGCTCAAACGGCGAGCGGCATTGAGTCAGACACGCCCGCTTCCACGGGGTCCATTGATACAGGCCCGTCGCGATCAATAATCCGCCGGACAGGGCGACGCTCAGACTGGTCATCTCCGGTGACAACAGCCCGGCCTGATCGAGGCCCCATTGCATCAGGGTGGCGATCAGACTGAAACCGAACCAGATCGCCAGATAACCCGCGACGAACAAGCCGGTCGGACCGAACGGGGTTGAACCGCCGCGCTGACGCATCAGCGCGGCGGCCAGCAACACCGCCGGCGCGGCGGAGGGCAGCATCATCGCCACCATCATGATCGCCCACATCAGGAACATCATGATCGCATAGCCGAGGCTCCAGTGCGGCGGCATCATCGTCATCGAGTCCGCGGACCCGGCCATGGCGCTCATATCCATGCCGGCCATATCGGAACCCGCCATAGGCATGCCGGCCCCGGCCAGCAGGTAGGTCCATGCCAGCAGCGTCGCCGCCAGCAGAGCCCCCAGGACAACCGCACGCTCGTGCCGGAGAATCGTGCTGAGCATGGCCGTTTCCCGTTAGTTCAGCCGTCCCTTGTGGCTGAGATGGATATGCGCGAACTGGCCGTAGGTGTCGTGCAGGTCCAGCGCCACCGGGCCGGAGGTCTTGCTGGTGCCGCTGCCGATCTCGGCCTGTGCGAATTCGAAGCTTTCCGGGAAATCGATCCGCACGCGATGTTCGGCGCCGGTGACCGGATTCAGGATCGGATGTCCCTCCGCCTCGATCATGCCCGGAACCTCAAGCCGAGCCTCGCGGGCATCGACATTGATCTCGAAATGGATGGGCTGGAAGCGCGGCGGATGCTTGTTCGGGCTCATGGTACCGAAAATCCACCACATCGTGGCCATGTCTTCGGTCTCCTGCCCTGACAGGATTGTCGCGAGCGCATCGCGTTGCTTGGGATCGGCCCGCTCATCGATCACGAGTTGCATGGTGCCGTTGCCCTCATGCACCGCGCCGGGCCATTTGTAGATCGCGGCAGCCCGCAGGCCGTCCAGGCACACATCGCCGAAATGCCCCTGGTCGATCTGATAGCCTGCGACAGCCTCGCAGAACCCTTTGTCCGGTAGTGCGTTGAACTGACACGGGCAGGCGTAGCCACAGTTGCAGTTCGTGAATTCCGTGCCTTTGATTTCCCATTGGACGGAAACGGTCATGGTGTCCTCCGTTCTTGCGCTGAATGGGAGACGTCCTGTAGTTGCGTGCGTTATGGGCGTCAGCCACGCAGTCGCACTCTCTGTACGAGGCTATGCCCTTGATCGGCGCGTTCGCAAGATCGAAGCAGCCACCGGATTCTCACTTGAAAGCGAGCGGCCATCCAAGGTGACGGCGTCACGAGGGTCGGAATACCGCCCGTCCCTGGTTGTAACCCGCACGGCCAGCCCGCACTATAGCGCATAATCAACCAGACGTCCCGGGGAGCAAACCTATGACCGAACATGCGGCCAGCTACAGCCATGGGGCCTCCGATCAGCCGATGATCGGGGAGACGATCGGGGTCCATTTCGACCGCACCGTTGCCCGTTTCGGCGATCGCCCGGCGTTGATTGTGCATCAGCAAGGGATCAGTTGGACTTGGTCGGAACTCGCCGAACATGTCGAAACCTTCGCCGCGGGCCTCGTCGCTCTCGGCCTGCAACAAGGCGACCGGGTTGGGATATGGTCTCCCAACAATGCCGAGTGGGTGATTACCCAGTTCGCCACGGCCAAAGCCGGGCTGATCCTGGTCAACATCAATCCGGCGTATCGCCTGACCGAAGTTGAGTACGCGCTGAACAAGGTGGGCTGCAAGGCGTTGATCACCGCGACGCGCTTCAAGACCAGCGATTATATCGGCATGATCAACACCCTGGCGCCGGAACTGGCGATCTCCCATCCCGGCGAACTGCACGCCGCCAAACTGCCGACAGTGCGTTCGGTTATCCAGATCGGCGGTGATGCGCCCGGCACCTTCGCGTTCGGGAAGATCGCGCATCATGGCCGTGATGTGGACCGGCAGCACCTGAAGGATCTGGGGCCGCTGCTGCAATTCGACGATCCGATCAACATCCAGTTCACCTCCGGCACCACCGGCCTGCCGAAGGGTGCGACGTTGACGCATCACAACATCCTCAACAACGGCTTCTTCATCGGCGAGGTGATGCACTACACCGAACAGGACAGGGTGTGCGTGCCGGTGCCGATGTATCACTGCTTCGGTATGGTGATCGGTGTGCTGGCCTGCATGACGCACGGCGCCGCCATCGTGTTTCCGGGTGAGGGGTTCGACCCGCTGGCTACGTTGCAGACGGTGGCGGAGTATCGCTGCACCTCGCTGTACGGCGTGCCCACGATGTTCATCGCCGAACTCGATCATCCAGATTTCTCGAAGTACGACCTTACCAGTTTGCGCACGGGTGTGATGGCCGGCTCGCCGTGTCCAATTGAGGTCATGCGCCGGAGCATTCGCGATATGCACCTGACCGAAATAACGATCTGCTACGGCATGACCGAAACCAGCCCGGTCAGCACCCAGACCCGCATTGGCGATTCGCTGGAAAAGCAGGTCGGCAGCGTTGGCCGGCCGCATCCGCATGTCGAGATCAAGATCGTCGATACCGACGGGCGGATTGTCCCGCGCGGCACGACGGGTGAGCTCTGCACGCGGGGTTACGTGGTGATGCGGGGCTATTGGGATGAGCCGGAGCAAACCGCCGATGCGATCGATCGCGCCGGCTGGATGCACACCGGCGATCTCGCGACGATGGACGATGACGGGTATTGCGCCATTGTCGGGCGCATCAAGGACCTTGTGATCCGGGGCGGGGAAAACATCTATCCGCGTGAAATCGAGGAATTCCTCTACCGGCATCCCGCGATCGTCGATGTCCAGGTGTTCGGGGTCCCGGACAAGCGGTTCGGCGAGGAACTCTGTGCATGGGTGAAAGTGCGTGCCGGCGAAACGCTGACCGAGGATGATATCAAGGCGTTCTGCAAAGATCAGATCGCCCATTACAAAGTCCCGCGTTACGTCCGGTTCGTCGAAGAATTTCCAATGACAGTCACCGGCAAAATGCAGAAATACCTGATGCGGGCGACAATGTCGGAAGAACTGGGTTCGAACTGATCGGGGACGTCAGGGCGGCGGCAGCAAGCGCTGTGTCTGGAACACCTTGAACCATTTTCGAAACATCAGTTCGGTGTCCATGACCTCATGGAAGCCGGCCTGCATGATCTTGATGGTGGACACGATCGCCGGCGGGCCGGGTTCGGTGTGACCGTAGCGCATCTGGTAGTCGGCATATTCCAGCGAAAGGCCGACAAACTCCGCCAGGGCAGGGGATACCAATCCGAACCGCCGACGGATGCGATCCCAGTCCGCACGACCCAGCGATTGCATCAGGAACGGCTCGTCAGGACCCGAACGCATGCCCACCGCATCGGCAATGGCCGGCCAGATATTGGGCCAGGAGAAGACGTCACCGTTGGTGACGTTAAAGGTTTCGTTGCGGGCCGCCGGTGTTTCTCCCGCCCAGGCGATGGCCCGAGCCAGCAGATCGGCATCCACGGCCTGACTGACCCGTTCCGCTCCGCCCGGGTAGGGCAGGATCGGGCCTCTTTCCCGCATCACCGCGGCATGGGCGCCCAGAGCCGGTATCAGGTTCATGGCGCCGCCGATTGCCTCGCCGACGATCAGGACCGGACGCAGGATGGTAAAATGCCAGTTTTGTGCGATCTGGACACTGCGCAGGAAATCCTCTTGCGCCCAGTAGAAATTGGGTTGCTCGCGCATCTCCGACCGGCCTTCACGCGCGGGCACCGCCAATGGCCGGACGTGAACGCCGTAGGCTTTGGTCCCTTGCAGCAGCGTCACATGGCGCAACCTGGGCGCCGCACGCGTTAACGGTCCCAGCAGGTTCCGTAGCATCCGGTCGTTGGTGACGATCTGCTGGTCGTTGCGCCAGCCTTCGACCAGACCCGGTAGTTCGAACAGCGCCGCATAGACCAAATGGGTCACGTTACGCAGCGCATCCGACGCGGCCTGACATGCCGCCGCGTCCGTCAGGTCCAGCGCAAGGTGCCGGGCACCCGTTTTCGGGGGAGCACTGCGCGACACGGCAATCACGTCGGTGTCCGGCGCCCCGGCAAAATGCTTCAGCGCCGCATAGCCGACGAGACCGGTCGCCCCGGCCACCAACACAGTCTTGCGCGCCATCGGCTCAACCCTCCGGCGGCTATGCTATCACTTCTTGCGCCAGGAAGACCAATCGACCGGCCGGGTCTCGCGCACCGCCAACGCGTTGTCCTGACCCAGGTTGGTCAGGAATACCACCAGATTGGCGCAGGCCGCGCGCGCGCTCGGCACAATCAGGCCGTCGAACTCAAGGAAATGCGCTGTTGAGGCGATGGCGCGCGTCGACGCGTAGTCGAAACCGAGCCATCTGGCGGGATCGACGCCCAGAGGTTCCAGCGCGGTGACGTCCAGAAATCGCAATGTGCGTTCGGTTGACGCCTCGATCCGATGAACTTCATGCATCAATCGGCTCGGCCAGATCGCCTCCAACGATAACCGGAAGCCGATTTCAGCCAGCGCGCCATCGCGTTCAAGGCTGGTGTAGAGAACCGGGGCGTCCTCGCCCGGAGACCAACGTCCGGGCGCGGTGGACCCCATCAGCGCATCGCGTCCGGCGCGAGTGACACGCCAAACGGGGCCGAGGAAGACCTCGGTGGCCCGCGTCTCCAACGCATCGATCAAAGCGCTGTCGTGCGGGCGCATCGGTCAGGTGTAGGTGGCCTGGTCGAGGCTTTCGATCACCCCGAGAACATCTTCCGACTGCCCGGCCTGGATCAGATCGATCGGCCGTTTGCCGTCCAGCAGCCGGTGGCGGGCATACAGCCACATCCGCGCTTCGTCCGGCGTATAGAATTCAGCCAGACGATCGATGACATACCGCAGGTCGGAGATTACCAATTGCGTCTTCGGATGCGGCAGCGCCTTGCCGGACATCCACCGCGACACCGTCGCCGGTGAGACGGCGGCGATATTCGCGACATCCGCCCCCCGCAAACCACCAGACGCTTTGATATTTTCCAGAACACTGACCATGGCGCTTTCCATACCGGAGAAGCCTTAATGAGAAGTTAACGCCACGAGTATAAAATGCGATTTCAGAAAAAACAATATTGAAAGGAAAACGTCAATCACACTTCCGCGGCAACGGGCAACTGCCAGGCACCCCGCTGTGGGACAGGCAGACCAAGGTTCTCCCGCAAAGTCGCGCCAGTGTATTCTTTGCGATACAGGCCGCGCCGCTGCAATTCCGGCACCACGAACCGCACGAAATCCTCGAAACTACCGGGCATGTGGGTGCCGGCGATCACGTAGCCGTCGCAGGCGCGTTCGGTGAACCAATGCTCCAAACGATCCGCGATGTCCTTGCCGCTGCCGACGATCGCCTCGCGCGGGCGGCCGCGGCGGGTGACCTCCAGGAAATCGCGCACCGTCGGGTTGTGGCCAATCACCTGCATCACCCGGTCACGCATCGCCTGCATGCCGGACATGCCGCCGAGTTCCTCGGTGCTGAACGCCTCATCCATGCCTTTGGTCTTGAAGTCGAAGTTCAGCGCCTCGGACAAAAGCGACAGGCCATCGACCTCTTTATACAGCGAGTCGATCACTGCCATCTTGTCCTCGGCTTCCGATCGCGTTTCCGCCACCACCGGATAGGCGATCGTATTGACGGTCATCAGGTCGGGATCACGACCCAGGCGCGCGACCTCGGCCTTCAATTCGGCATATTGCCGCTTGCCCGCCGCCAGATCCGTGTAGGCGACGAACACCGTCTCCGCCCAACGCGCCGAGAACGTCTTACCCCGAGCGCTGGCACCGGCCTGGATGACGACCGGATGGCCCTGCGGGCTGCGCGGCACCGTGAAGGTTCCCGACGAATTGAGGAATTTGCCTTTGTATTCCAGCCGGTGGACCTTGGTTGGATCGGCGAACAGCCCGGATTTCTTGTCCACGATCAGCGCGCCGTCTTCCCAGCCGTCCCAGCAATTCAGAACGATTTCCATGAACTCATCGGCACGGTCGTAGCGAAGATCGTGGTCCATGTGGACGGCGCGGCCCATGTTGTGCGCCTCGGCGTCGTTCACCGAGGTCACCACGTTCCACGCCGCACGGCCGCCGATCATATGATCCACGGTTTGAAACCGGCGGGCGACATCGAACGGTTCGTAATAGGTGGTGGAGGCGGTCGATCCGATGCCGAGATACTTTGTCCCGAACCCCATCGCCATCATCGTCGCGACCGGATCGATCTTGACGACGCGGACCCCGTTGGCAACGACCTCGGCCGGATTGCCGCCGTAGATGTCCGGCATTGCCAACCTGTCGTCGAAGAAGGCGAGTTGGAACTTTCCCTCCTCCAGAATTTGGCCGATTTTCTGGTAATAGGCGGCTGAGGTGAAGTCGGAACGGGCGTCCGGATGCCGCCAGGCACTCGCCAGCGTGGTGCAGTTCTGCGCTTGCAGGAAACCCACCATGACCATTTGCCGCATCGTTCCGCTCCTATTTTTATCCGCGCGGCAGGTCGTCAACCACGCGCTGTATGACCGTGGCCCAATCACCCGGGCGATTTTGCCGGTACAGCCGCATGGTGGGATACCAAGGGGTGTCGTTGCGATTAAGCTTCCAGCGATAGTCTGGACTGTATGGCAGCAATGTCCAGACCGGCAGACCCATGGCGCCGGCCAAATGAGCCACGGACGTATCGACCGAGATCACCAGGTCCAGCCCCGCCAACAGCGCGGCGGTGTCAGCGTAGTCAGTCAGCGCCGCGGCCGGGCAACGCAGCCTGTCGAAGGAGTCAAATGCCGCGCGGTCGGTCTCGCGGATGTCCGTCTGCACCAGCACGAACGACAGATGCGGACGATCCAGCAACAGCCTGAAGGCAGCCAGTGCGATGGACCGGGCGTGATCGCGCGGATGGCGGGGATCGCCGCTACAGACCAGTCCGATTCTGCGGCCCGGGCCGGATCGGTCGAACCAGGCCGTCCAGCGCGGCAAGCGGGCAGATGGCGGGGTGACGTAAGGCGGCTGTAGCCCCGCATGCGGACCCAGCAAAAGCGGCAGGCTGAGCAACGGACAGGCAATGTCACAGCCGTGCCCGGGATCGTCCAGGGCGATGACGCGTTCGACTCCCGGCAAGTCCCGGAAAATTCCCATCAAACTCCATGGCATTTCCAGCACGACGGCCGCGGCGAACCGCGCCAGGGCGGGGGCGAATCGAGCGTATTGGGTCAGGTCGCCTAAGCCCTGTTCGCCGGTCAGCAGGACGCGCCTTCCGGACGGGTCGATGCCGGGATGCCATTGCGGCAAATCCGGGCGGCGTTGGTGGTCGCGCCGCAGCGTCTCCACGTTGCGTCGCCGTTCGAATTGACGCCAGCCTTCCGCGTCATCTCCGGACAGCAGCAGGCACAGACTGTAGGCAAAGCCGGTGTTGTCGTTGGTTGGATCGATCGCCAGCGCCGAACGATACGCGTCCAGCGCTTCCGGCAACCTGAGCTGTGCGGTCAGGGCATTGCCCAGGTTTTGATAGAGGGCGGCCAGATCGGCCCCGAAACCGATCGCTTCCCGATACAGTCGTTCGGCTTCCGGCATGTCATCGGCGCCGTACGCGACATTCCCCCGGGCGATCAACGCGCCAACCAGCGCAAGGCGGGTCTCCGACCCATCGGGCGGCAGTCGCAACGCCTGCCGCAGATAGGTCAGGGTTTCATCGAACCGCCCATTGGTCAGCAGCAGTCCACCCAAAGTGAGCAACGCCGGACAATGATCGGGGTGTTCGGCCAACGCTCGCCGAAGATGCGGTTCGGCGTCCGCCCCGATCTCAATCAGGGCGGCGCCGAGATCGGTCAGCACATCCGGATCAGGGCCGGCTTCGATCGCGGCGGACAGCAGGGCGACCGCCTCGGCCGGACGCTTGCGCCGGAACAGAACCCGTCCCAGGCCATGCAGCGCCGCTGCGTCGAACGGATCGCGCGCAAGGACGGCCCGCCAGGCCGCCTCCGGCTTAGAACTGGTAACGCCGGAGTCCGCCATCGACCGGAATCACCGTGCCGGTGATGTAACGGGCGAGCGGCGACGCCAACCAGACCGCCATGACCGCCAGATCCTCCGGCTCGCCCCAGAACTTCACGGGGATTTCCGTTTCGGCGAACGTCTTGCGATAATCGGGGGGATAGTTGCGCAGAATCTGCTCGCTCATGATGCGGCCGGGCGGGATCGAGTTGACGGTGATGCCGTATTGTCCGACCTCCCGCGACAGCCCCTTGGCCCAGGCGTGGATGCCGGCCTTGGCGGCAAAGGCGCCGTTCAGGTGTTCGGGTTCGCTCTTGCCGGTGATGTTGATAATGCGGCCCCATTTCTGCTCGATCATTTTCGGCAACAGAGCATGCGTAAGCTGACGCGGACGCGTGAAATTCAGCGTCATCGCCTCGGCCCAGAGTTCCTCCGGCGCATCGATCGGCAGCACCCGGCTACCGCCGGCGTTGTTGATCAGGATGTCGATGTGCCCGACCGCCGCCAATGCTGAACCGCTGAGATGCGCGGCGGCGTCCTCGTCCATCACGTCCTGTTTGATCAGAATGGGGCGAGGATGCTGCGCGGCCTCAACCTCATCCGCCATGGCTTCGAGCAGTTCGATCCGGCGGGCTGCCGCCACCACCTGCACGCCCTCGGCCGCAAGCGCCTTCGTAATCGCTCGGCCGATGCCCATGCTGGCGCCGGTGACCAGGGCGGTTTTGCCTTTGAGTTGTAGATCCATGTGACAGTTCCTCGCGCGTGATGGCGAGGGTCATAGCCCGGGGCGCCACGGTTGTCATCGAAACCGGCGGCATCGCAATGCGGGGGGCGGATTGTTCGTCCAATTAGTATGTGTTACATACGAATAGTACGGCATAAAAATGGGAGGCTGGCGTGGAAGCGAATTGGGCCATCAATCAATGGTATGTCGCGGGCTGGGATTACGAGATCGACCGCAAGCCATTGGCGCGCACGATCTGTGGCCAACCGATCATGCTGTACCGGCGTTTCGACCGCACCGTTGTCGCGATGCGCGATGCCTGTCCGCACCGCATGCTGCCGCTGTCGATGGGGATCAAGGAGGGCGACAATATCCGCTGCCGCTACCACGGCCTTCTGCTCGACAGTCACGGCCAGGGCGTGGAAATGCCGCTGAAAAGTGAGCCCGTGGTGCGAACCGCCTGTGTGCAGGTCTATCCCGTCGTGGAGCGGCATCGGTTCGCCTGGATTTGGATCGGCGAGCCGGACAAAGCCGATGCGGACCTGATCCCGAATTTCTGGCCATGCTCCGATCCCGCCTGGACCTTCGACGGCGGGTATTACCGGATTGCCTGCGACTACCGCCTGATGATCGACAACCTGATGGACCTGACGCACGAAACCCACGTCCATGCCGGATCGATCGGTCAGCCGGAGTTGTTGGAAACGCCGATGGAAACCACCTCGGTCGGTAATGAGGTGTTCGTTAAGCGTTGGATGCCGGGGATCGATGCACCGCCGCTTTGGCGCAATGCCCTGAAACAGGACGGCGCCGTGGATCGCTGGCAGATCTGCCAGTTCATGCCGCCATCCTCGGTTATCATCGATGTCGGGGTGGCGCCCGTCGGCGCCGGCGCGACGATCGAGCGGCACGACCAGGGCGTACGCGGGTTTGTCGTCGATGCGCTGACGCCGGAAAGCCCGACCTCCAGCCACTACTTCTGGGGGATGGCGCGGAATTTCGACGTTGCCGACACAGGATTCACGGCGCGGCTCAAGACTCAGCAAGGTGGGGTCTTTCAGGAGGACCTGGAAATACTGGAGGCGCAACAAAAATCCATCGAGCGCAATCCGGATCTGCGGTTGCGCGCCTACAGCATCGACGGCGGCGGGGTGCGGGCCAGGATGGTGATCGAACGGCTGATCAAGGAACAGGTGGCCGCCGGTGCCTGAACCGGGGGGCTCGGTCCCTCCAGCCCTGGATGACATTCTGGGTTTTCACATCCGGCTGGCGCACGGAGCGGTGTATCGGCACTTCAACGAAACGTTCGGCGGCATCGGGCTGACCCAAAAGCAGACATCGGTGCTGTGGCTGGTGAATGACGATCCCGGGATTTCGCAGGCGGACATCGCGCGCCGGCTACAGATGGACCGCGCAACGATGATGGCGATTACGAACAGCCTGACCGGACGGGGCTTGCTGGAACGGGCAGCAGCCACCGGCGACCGCCGCCGTCAGACGCTGCACCTGACGGACTCCGGGACGGCTGCCCTGACTGTGGCCCGAGCGGCGGTGGCAGCGCACGAAAGCTGGCTGAAGTCGCGCTTTACACCCGAAGAGGTGCGGCACCTGCTGGGACTACTCCGGCGAGTTCATGCATAGCGTCCCGTAGTCACCGCCTCGCGCCTTCCAGACTGGCCTCGATCTGCGCCACCAGAGCTCGACCGCTTATCGGCTTACGCACAAGCGTGAACGCATTCGCCGACGACAATGCGGCGCGCTCTCCCACGTAACCAGTCATCAGGAAGCAGGGTAGCCCGGGACGCATCGCGCGCATTTTTTCGATGGCTGTTACCCCGTTCATACCGGGCATCGACAGATCGCTGACCATCGCATCGATAACCTCACCCGCTTCGATCAGGGCGATTGCCTCGGGTCCGCTGGACGCCACCAGAGTCAGCAAGCCCTCTGCCTCGAGTTGCGCAGCCACCGTTTCGCGAACCAGATCGTCGTCGTCCACGATCAAAATCCGCGCGGACGGCCCGTGTCCCATGTTCAAATGGCTATCGGCGTCCGGTGACGAAACAACCGTGTCCGATGCCTGGCGTAGCCACAGCACCACCGTCGTCCCCGATCCGGGCGTGCTGGCTATCGAAAGGCCGCCGCCGGACTGTTCCGCAAATCCCTTGACCATCGGTACGCCAAGGCCGGTCCCCTGGCCTTGTGGCTTGGTAGTAAAAAACGGCTCGTTGACGCGCGCAAGAACGGCCGCATCCATCCCCATGCCGTTGTCGGCGATGGTCAGGCGCACATAGTCCCCCGCGGCCAGCGCGGCGGGATGAACCTGGCCATCCCGTACATGGTCCGCTTCGGCTGACAGAACCAGCGTGCCGCCGTCGGGCATGGCATCGCGGGCGTTGGTGCCCAGATTGATGATCGCCGTCTCCAACTGCGCCTGATCGGCGACCAGCGCCGGAATGTCGGCCGGAACCTCGGTTCGTATCGAGATCGTGGACCCCAGAGTGTGCGCGAGCACTTCGCACATGTTGTTCAGCAGGTCAGCGGTGGCAACCACTTCTGATCGCAGGTCGCCGCGACGGGCAAACGACAGCAGGCGCTGAGTGATTGACGTTCCGCGTGCAGAAGCCGTGATGATGGTCGCGGACAGGCGCCGAACCTTCTCCTGATTGTCCGGTCGAAGTTCGATCAGCGCGGCGGCCCCGGACACGGCCTGTAGAATATTGTTGAAATCGTGGGCGATACCTCCGGCAAGTTGGCCGAGCGCCTGGACTTTCTGGGCCTGAACGAGCTGGTTGGCGAGATTGCGGTTCTCGGTGAGATCGCGGCCTTCGGCGATGATCCACATGACCGCACCGGTCGCCGGGTCGCGCGAGGGCGTTAGCGAGAAATCGGTCCAGATCGACCGCCCCCCGGCGCCGTTGATTTCCAGCTCCCGCCGAACCGGTTCACCCTGTGCCGCCTGCGCGACCTCCCGTCGCAGTCGCTTGCGTTCCGCCGCCGGCCATAACCCGATGTCCCAGGCCGGCTGGCCAACGACGCCGCCTCGGGTCAATCCGCTTGCGTCCAGCGCGGTGCGGTTCATTTCCAGAATGGTGCCGTCCAGCGAGAGCAGGATGATGAACTGGAACTGTGAGTCGAAGATGCCGCGGAATCTGGCTTCCGCCTCGCCGAGGGCCGCCGTGCGTTCGGCGACACGGCGTTCCAGTTCCGCCGCATGGGACGCCAAAGCCTGGCGGGCTGCGACGATTTCGGTGATATCCTGCTGCGCACTGATCAGCCTGTTCGGTTTTCCGTCCGGCCCGCGCAGGACTTCGAAACGCATCGTGATCCAGCGCATCGGTCTGTCGCGCGGCAGAATGCGAAACTCGGTGGTGAATACGCCCCCCTGATCCCAGGCAACCCGTGTCAGAGCTTCCACCGCTTCGCGGTCACCGGGATGGAACATGGCGAGGATATCCGTAGCCGCCATGCGGATCTGGCCGGACGGCAGGCCGTATAGTTTGATGAACTCCCCGGAGATGAAAGCATCCAGGTCAGGCAACGTCCGGTCGCTATAGGCGATGCCGCCCGCTTGCTGAACCAGTCGCAGCCTTGCCTCGCTGTCGCGCAAAGCTGCTTCCGCCATTTTGCGGTCAGTGGTGCTTTCCGAGAACAGCAAGGCGCCGCCGATGGTTCCGTCCGCCAGCCGCCAGGGTACCATCTCCCATCGTACCCAATCGATGTAGCCGTCTTCGCGCGGGAACGGTTCCTCGTCCGACGATAACGTCTCGCCGCTCAACACACGGTTGTGGACGATCCGCCAGTTCTCGGGGATCTCTGGAAACACCTCGTAATGGCTGCGCCCCAGCAGGCTGGCCTGTGTCTCATTGCCGATCTGGTAATCCGCGATGAAGCGCCGGCTGACCGCCAGGTACCGCATTTGGGTGTCGAACATCGCGATCGCCGCCGGCGCGCCATCGATGAACAGCCGCAGCTTCGTCTCACTGTCTCGCAGTGCCATCTCGGCCTGCTTGCGGGCGGTGGCGTCGCGGATGATCCCGGTGAGGGAGTGGTCGCCATTCGTGCCGAACGAGCTAACCGATAACTCGATCGGGAACTCCGACCCGTCGCGCCGGATCGCAAGCAGGTCACGCCCCGGCACGTCGATCGCCCGTGGCGGCGCCCCTGACCGATGCGCCCTGATGTAGCCGTCGTGTCTCGCCCCATCGGCGGCGGGCATCAGCATCGTGAGGTTGCCACCGATCAACTGATCCGCGCGCTCATAGCCGAACATACGTAAAACGGCGCGGTTGACAGACTGGATACGGCCGTCGGCCTTGGCAATGATGAAGCCGTCCGCCGCGGTGTCCACCAGTGAGTGGAGTTGCGCCTCACTGACCTTCAATTCCGCTTCGGCCTGACGCAAAGCGGTAACATCGGCCATTGTCGTGACGATCAGTTTCTCGGTGCCATCCTCGAAGTCACGGACGACCTTCGATGCAACGACAATGTCCTCGGCGCCGGACTGTGTCTTCTGGCGCAACTGGCCGTGCCATGACCCGGTCGTGTGAAGGGCTGTCTCTATCTCGGCCTGGGGACAGGGAAAGGTCGTTTGCAGCAGCTCATGGGCCAGTCTTCCGGTAGCTTGCTCGGACGTCCATCCATATAGTTGCGTGCACCCATCGGACCAATAAATGATTTTGCCGCTGGCGTCCCGGAGTACCATCAACAGGGACACGCCGATCAAATCGAGCAGTTGTTGTCGCTCGGCCGCCGCTGCTCGTGCGTCGCGGTTCGCTGCCCTGACCAACAGCGCTCGGGCAACTATCACGAAGCTGACAAGCAAGCCGCAGATCGCGAGGATGCAAAGCGATACGACGATCCGCGTCGACCAGAGTTCGATCGAATCCACCTTTGCGTGCCGTTCGATCAGAAGGCGTTGTTCCTCGGCGATCATGTCGGTCGTGGTCAGCCGAATCGCGTTTACGGAGGCCTCGCCCTCACCGCCGCGCACCACATCGGCCGCCCGCTTGCTGTCCCCGCCGCGCGTGAGTTGGATCATTCGGGCGACCACCGCCAATTCGGCTGATATCTGGTTCGATAGTGTATTCAAGTGGTCCTGCTGGCGGGGATTGTCGGCCGTCAGGACCCGGACCTCGGCGAACCTGGCCCAGATCGTGTCGCTTTGAGTGGATTGGCCGAGGAAATTCGGGTCATCGGTCAGCACGAAGCCACGCGCGTCCGCCAGGACGGCCTCGACGCTGGTCTGGAGGCGGCCGATGGCGGCGATGACCGTTTGGGTGTGCTCGACCCGGGCGGCGGCCGAGCGGGCTTCCTGGCTGAGCGGCAGCACATAGCCAAATACCGCGGCGGAGATCGCACCGACCGCAACCAAAAGGCTGGCGACGCCGAACAGCCAGCGGCCGATACGGTCCAGAGGCCGGCCGAGGGAGGGAATATTTTTTGAAAACGGATTATTTTGTTTGGTTCTGGGTGTCATTGGCAAAAGCCGGGGGGGGGGGGGACACTCTGATCTCCAGAAATTTGCCAACTCCACTCAATATATGTGAGCGAGATCGGTTGTCGCCAGCACTGTGTAGTGCCTTTGGGCGAGAACCCGGCATCTGGTTTTATCCGGGAAGATGCAATGACTGGCCGCGAGACATTGGCGGTAGCCTTTCTGTGTCGTCTGAACGTAATGTATCGTTATTGATCAGGTCTTCCCCTATGTTACCGGTTCACAACCATAAGCAGAATGGTTTCGGCGCCGGGATTCGAATGTTGGTAAATGTTTCGAAAAAGATTTGAAAATGTGATCGCGATTTTGCGATTCCAACAGCACCCGGTTGAAATCGCGCTTCGCACTCGAAGAGATACCACACTCTTTGGGACCTCATCAGCGCGTGCAAGTGTGGAAGGTCCGGGGCCGAATACGGCCGGCCAGTTCGCGGCGTGCCGCGACTGCCGCCACCTCGTTTGCCGGCATAAAGCACGGTATCGGCCTGGGCGGTCTATTGGTCGGGTGTGGTTGGATACTAAGTGCGGCCCCGATACGGATATGACTGTGCTCGAAGCTCCCAGCGTCATACGGAATGCCCCACGCGCTGATGGTCGCATATATACGGGTCACCGTCTGTGATGCCCGAGCTGTGGTGCGGCGGGCAGGTCCGCGACACCTTATTGAAGGGGGGGCGGATCGCCCATTAACGGGATGGCGACTCCGATGTCGATCATCTGCCCGCGGGATGATGCCGAACGCCTCTCCGCTGTAGGCACCGGGGCTGTGCATGGTGGCGGCGACGATCAACGGCCCGAACGCATCAACCGCGACGAGAGCGCCAAACCGGACCGGCGTTCGTTTCTTCGGCTCCGTTGCAAACCCGCCACCCGCGGATCGTACTCATATCGTCACGGTGGCCGACCTCTGTCATCCATCCCTTTGTATAGACTAATATAAGGACGTGGATGCCCGGCTTCGCCGGCAGGACACGGGGGCCTGGCGGAGAGGCGGGGTCAACGCGGTTGGTCGTGCACCGACGGCGCCGGGTCTGACCGTTCCGGCCAATCCCGCCATCGCGGCTGCGACACCCGGCTGAAATGAATCATCCCGAAATAATTTGCAGTACAATGAGACGGCGCCGTCGTATTGCGTCTTTCCGGCTCCGCGTGTATCTGATCACGAATTGCTAATAATTTCGGATTGCTCGTGGGGTCGCGCTATGGACGTCAGACTGGTTGCCCGCCTCCGCGCCGTTGTGGAGCCATTACGCCCGAGCTTCGACGGGACCCGGTGCGCCGGGACCGGTGTGATCGCTGCCGGCAGGACTCTGCCACGCTCCGGGCGGCCCGTCCTGTGGTGCCTTCTCACTCTTCTGGCGCTGTATCCCTGGTCCGCCAACGCGGTGCCGTCGTTCGCGGAGCAGACCGGGCAACCCTGCGCGGCCTGTCACGTTGGGGCTTTCGGGCCGCAACTCAAGCAGTACGGACGCGATTTCAAGCTCAACGGCTATGTCGCGACCGATGGCAAGAACCATTTTCCGCCGCTGGCGGTAACCACGCAGCTTTCGTTCACCCACACCAACAACGCCCAGCCATCGCCGCCGGCGCATAACTTTGCCGACAATGACAATTTCGCCATGGATCAGGCGTCGCTGTACTATGCCGGTAAGATCGCGCCGAATGTCGGCGGCTTCATCCAGGTGACGTATGACGGAATAGGCAAGCAACTCCATATCGATAACACCGATATCCGCTACGCTCACGACACAGAACTGTTCGACCAGGATTTTGTTTATGGCTTCACGGCCAATAACAGCCCGTCAGTGACCGATTTGTGGAATTCGACCCCGGTCTGGGCGTTCCCCTACAACCAATCTCCTCTGGCGCCGACTCCGCTCGCGTCCACGCTCATCGACGGTGGCCTGGGTCAGAAAGTCGCCGGGGCCGGCGCTTACGCGATGTGGAACGACCTCGTGTATGCCGAGTTCGATCTGTATCGTGGACTCGGTTACGACGTCTTGAACGCGACCGGTATCCTGCCGGTCGCCGGCACCGACAAGACGCAGGGGGTCATTCCCTACTGGCGTCTGGCGCTGCAACAGAATTTCGGGCGCCACTATGTCCAGGTTGGCACTTATGGTTTGAACGCCAGCGTTTTGCCGGGCGGTGTCGAAATTCCCGGTCACGTCGATCAGTTCACCGATCTGGCGCTGGATGCGAACTATCAGTTCGAATTCAATCCAAAGGACGTGACCGGCGATATGATCTCCGCGCATGCCACCCTGATCCACGAGGACGGTTGGCTTGGTGCGAGCCAGATCGTCGCCGGTTCGGTGCCGTTCCATGGCCTGGATACGTTTCGTGCCGACGTGTCATATAGTTTCGGCGCCACCATCACGCCATCGATCCAGTATTTCTCGACTCACGGCACCGCCGACGCCGCCTATTTCGGAACCGCGAATGGCAGCCCCAACAGCAGTGGGATGATCGCGGAAATCGCCTACGTGCCGTTCGGCAAGCCGGATTCGTTCATCTCATGGGGCAATATTCGTTTCGCTGTTCAATACGTCAGCTATTTCCGCTTCGACGGTATGACCAACAACGCCTCCGCCAACAACGCCTTGTATTTCAGCGTTTGGGCCGCGGCACATTTCTGAACATCCCTGCCAACCGAAATGGATGATTAAACAATGCGTCGAGTAATCCTCATCTCCGCGGCGTCGGTGCTCATCGTGACCGGCATGGGGGCAGGCGTCAGGGCCGCCACGATTGCGATCGAGCAAACGGCCCTGCGTTTCAGCGAGAAAACGGTGGACCTGCACAAAGGCGATACCATGGTTTTCGCAAACAAGGACGATGTCACCCATAACGTCAACGTCATCAACGACGACGACGATCTGGCGGCCGATCTGGGTGTGCAGAAGCCGGGTGAGGATCTCAAATACACGTTCGACAAGGCCGGACGCTTTAAGATTCGCTGCGCCATCCATCCCAGAATGAAGATGATTATCAACGTCAATTAGCGAAGGCGTGGACAGGAAGGGTGTAGGGTAAGCCGGCTGCCAGATAGCCCCCTGTGAAGTCGGGTGGGGGTTTGATCTCGATACAATCGCGCCTCTGTCAGCCGGGAACGACCGCGGCGACGGGCGAGACGGTGCGGCAGCGCCTGTCTTTTGGCGTTTCCGGGCACGACGGCGTTGGCGTTGCGGCGATACGCAGGCAGTTGCGTCCGGCGCGCTTCGCCGCATACAGGGCGGTGTCCGCGCGGGCCGTCAGTTGCTCCATGGTCGATTGCTGATCCGGCGAGACACTGGCCAGACCGATGCTGATCGTGACATGACGGAAGCTGCTGGCATCGTGCGGGATTTGGCGCGCGGCCACGGCGCCCAGAATGTCGGATGCCATTTTCGTGGCACCGGTCGCATCGATACCCTGTAAAATCACAACGAATTCCTCGCCACCGAAGCGGGCGACCATATCGCCCGGCCGATGCAGGCATGCGGCGATCGCGGCGGCAACGTCGCGCAGGCAGGCATCGCCCGCCTGATGACCATAGCAATCGTTGAAGGCCTTGAAGTGGTCCACGTCCAGCATGAGCAACGACAGCGGGGTCATATCCCGGCAGGCTCGGCGCCATTCGCGGGCGAAGGCGAGGTCGAAAGCGCGCCGGTTGGCGACGTCGGTCAGCGCGTCGGTGGCAGCCAGGGTTTCCAGATGCGTGTTGATGACTTCCAGTTCCTGCTTGGCTATTTCAAGACTATTGACGAGTTCTGTTTTCTCCTCGTCCTGGAGCAGGAGTTGCTTTGTTTGCTTGTGCAAGAACTTACTCAGTGCCAGGGCCGCGATGATGTTCATCACCACGAAGACCGCGAGCAAGCCCAGATAGGGATCGCCGGACAACAGGCAGGCGATGGCCAACGGTGTTTGTGTCAGCAAAATCTGACCCACCGCGATGGCGCGTAACGCGCAATTGCGAACCGCGCCGCCCATCATGCAGGCCGTCTGCACCGCCAGGACAACGATAACCAGATTTCGCTCCGGTTCGAACAGAATCACCGCGCTCCACGCGCCCCAACCGGCGGCCGCGGCCCATGTGCTGACAAGGCCACGTTTGGCCCAGGTGACGGGTGACGCGGTTTGACGGGATATTTCGTAACGGCGAGCTTGCCAGATCCTCCAGGCGCCGGTGATGGCGGCCACGATCATGCCGCCCAGATACCAGATCGAGCCGGTGCCGATGAGACCTACGGCGCCCAGCATCATGAAGCCGCTCATGCTGATGATCACGATGCGAGTCTGCCGAAACAGCGTGTCCACCAGCTTCCGGGCAATCTCCGGAGAGACATCGTCCAATTCACGCAAGCGGTCTGTTAGCCGTAGCATGGGGCCCCTGGCAGCGTGGTCACACCCATGGGCGACCGGAACGCCTCGTTGTTATGCCGTGAATGTCAGCGGCTTGTGAACGAAAAATGCACTTTGTTATCAACGAAGAAGTTCGCGTTTTCGTGATCGCGGGAGGGTGCGAGCCGGTTTGATGGCACGCCAGTTCGCTCCGGTGTTCGCCCACGACATGAAACGGGATCAAACGCGTGTCCATCCGAACGGATGGCGGCCGGGCTGTCGTCAAAGAGTGAGGTCTGGAGCGGGTGAAGGGAATCGAACCCTCGTGTGCAGCTTGGGAAGCTGCCGTTCTACCATTGAACTACACCCGCGCACCGGACGATCCCTTTAGGCGGTTTTCCCATTCGATGCAATTCGGTCTGTTCGGTTTGGGCGATCTTATTTGGGTCAGGCGGCTGGCCGTCGCCACAAGCCGTGACGCGGCGCGGCTATTCCGGCCGGCCTATTTAGATCGAAAGCTGCGCGTCCGAACCCGAACGGACCATCTTGGCCGCCACAGGCGCCTTGCCCCGTTTTCTCGCGGCAAACCCATTGACGCGGCCGGATCGCTGGTTCTATCAGCCAAATGCCGGGAGCGTCCCGGCCCTCGTGATTTGTCCGGCCGGATTGCGGCGAGGTTAAACAAGCGCGCTAAAGAGGCCAGCTTTGGGTTTCGTTTTCCAGGACCCTGGCTGCTCGACGGTCGGCCCACTGCGTCCAAGGGGCCTCGACGAATGACATCCGACACCAGAAAAATCGACCCATCCAGCCTGCGCACCGCCACCCGTCTGGTGCATGGCGGCGTTCAGCGCAGCCAGCACGGGGAAACCGCCGAAGCGCTGTTCCTGACGTCCGGCTACGTCTACGACGATGCCGAACAGGCCGAGGCCACGTTCGCCGGCACCGTGGAGCACTACCAGTATTCGCGCTTCGCCAACCCGACGCTGGCGATGCTGGAACAGCGTCTGTGCCTGATCGAGGACGCGGAAGACTGCCGCACCACCGCCACCGGCATGGCCGCCGTCAACGCCGCGCTGCTGTCACACCTGAAGACCGGCGACCGTGTCGTCGCGGCGAGGGCGCTGTTCGGTTCCTGCCATTGGATCGTCTCCACCCTGTTGCCGAAATTCGGCATCGAGACCGAATTCGTCGATGGCGCCGATCTGGAACAATGGAAGCAGGCGCTGTCCCGTCCGGCGAACCTGGTGCTGCTGGAATCGCCGTCCAACCCGATGCTGGAGATGGTCGATCTGCCGGCGGTCGCGGACCTCGCGCATGCGGCCGGGGCCATCGTCGTCGTGGACAACGTGTTCGCCACGCCCTTGTTGCAGCAGCCGCTCAAACTCGGTGCTGACGTGGTGGTCTATTCCTGCACCAAACACATGGACGGGCAGGGCAGGGTGCTGGGTGGAGCGGTTCTCGGCAGCAAGAAATGGATCAACGACACATTGCAGCCGTTCATCCGCAACACCGGGCCGGCTCTGTCCGCGTTCAATGCCTGGGTGCTGCTGAAGGGCCTGGAAACCATGGCGCTGCGGGTCGATGCGGCCGGCCGGTCCGCCGCCGCGGTCGCCGACTTCCTGGCTGAACAACCGGGCGTGACGCGCGTCTGGTATCCGACGCGCCCCGACCATCCGCAACAGGCGTTGGCCCTGAAGCAAATGACCGGCGGGGGCACCATCGTCACCTTCGAAGTCGCGGGCGGCAAGGACGGCGCGTTCCAGGTCATGAACGGTTTCCGTCTGATCGCGATTTCTAACAATCTCGGGGATTCCAAGTCGCTCGCGACTCACCCGGCAACCACCACCCATATGCGGATTGGAGAGGACGAACGCGCCCGTCTGGGCATAACCGACGGGGTCATTCGGGTATCGATCGGTCTGGAGGATGTGGAGGACATCAAGGACGACCTTGGTGCCGCCCTGAGGTGTCGTTTGGCTTAACGTCAGGCTGACCGTCTCATTCCAGGCCAGAAACGCGTTCGGTGCTTTTCCGACGCGATTCGTTCACAGCAGCCGGGGCAACGATGGCGCCGGCTGCCGGTGCGCTTTCGTTGCGGGTAAGACGTTTCCGGCAACCATGATTCACGATTGGGATCATTACGCACGGATCGGCACGATCGTCGCCGCCGGTATTGACCCGCTGCTCAATCGGACGCGAAGCGAATGAAGGGCCTGAAAGCGCCGCTTCGACAGGTCTTGGCGCGCCATCCTGGACAAGCGGGCCGGATTGGTCCTTGATTTCAGGTTCCGGGAAGGCAAAAAGGCGACATGTCAATCGAGGACCCTAAATCCGGCCGGACCAAGCGTCCGGCCTCGCCCGCAGGGCAGCCGCAGCGGCCAGGCCGTTCAGCGGGAAATGCACGCGCCGATTATTCCCGCACCACGCACGAGGTCTGCGTGTCGGTCCGATCGTTTTTTCTGGCGGACCAGTCCCAGCCGGACGAAAGCCATTATGTGTGGGCCTACCGGGTGAAGATCGAGAACCAGGGCAACGAACCCATCCAACTGGTTCGTCGCACCTGGCAGATCACCGATGCGCGCGGCCGCACCCAGCATGTGCACGGCGCCGGCGTGGTGGGCGAGCAGCCGGTGCTCGAACCCGGCGAGAGCTTCGAGTACACATCCGGCACGCCGCTGGATACGCCTTCGGGATTCATGGTGGGCGCCTACCACATGGTGGTCCCGTCGTCGGGTGAGAGCTTCGACGTCGCCATTCCGGCGTTCAGTCTGGACAGCCCGCATCAAAGCGGTAGGGTTCATTGATCTGACACAGTTCGGTTTGCGTAGCAGTGAACCGGTCCGCTATCGCCCGGACTGGATCTGACCATTGAACAAGCCGGAGGACATGCCGCGGTGAATATTATTATGCCGACCCCGCCCCGAGAGAACCTCGTGGCCTCGGAAGGCCCGCCAACCCGGGAGGAGGCGGAAGCGGCCATCCGTACGCTGCTGCGCTGGGCCGGTGACAACCCCGAACGCGAAGGCCTGCGCGATACGCCTGCCCGCGTGGCGCGTGCCTACAAGGAGTTCTTTGTCGGCTATGCCACCGACCCCGTCGCGGTGCTGGAACGTACGTTCGAGGAAACCGACGGCTACGACGAAATCGTCCTGTTGCGCGACATCCGGCTGGAGAGCACCTGTGAACACCACATGGCGCCGATCATAGGCCGTGTGCATGTGGCGTACCTGCCGCATCGCCGCGTCGTCGGGATCAGCAAGCTGGCCCGGGTCGTCGATGCCTATGCCAAGCGCCTGCAAATTCAGGAAAAGTTGACCGCCCAGATCGCCAACACGATTCAGGATGTCCTGGAGCCGCGCGGCGTTGCCGTGGTGATCGAGGCTGCCCACCAGTGCATGACCACGCGCGGCGTCCACAAACCCGGTGTGACCATGGTAACCAGCCGGATGCTGGGCGCCTTCCGCGACGACCCGACGACACGGCGGGAACTGCTGGCGATGATCGGCAACCGGGGGTCCACGATCCTCTGCGAGTAGGCGCTGGGACCATCAGGCGAGTTGCCGCCTTACCGCGGCAACTCCTGGTCCCGTGGCGCTGGCTCCACCGGCATTTGTCCCAGCGATCCCTGCGTCAGCGGCGCCTGCTCGGCCGGCGCGGGAATATCTGGTGTCTGGGGGCCCGGTCCCTGATCCAGCGGCGCCTGTTCGACCGGAGCCGGTGCGGCGGAACCGCCGGTCAGCCATTCCTTCAGACTGTGCCGGATCTGATACTCGAACTCGACATTCATGTCGGCCATCATGGCCTTGGTCATGTCGTAGAGCACCGGCTGGATGTGATCGATCCGCCCGCTGTGGCGGTTGCGCACCCGCGCCTCGGCAAATCCCAGTTGTGTCCCGTTGTCGTCCATGATCGACAGCGATACCGCCATCGAGCCGGTCACCACGTCGTTTTCCCGCGTCAGGGATGCATCAAGGATCGCGAAAACCGCCTTCTTTCCTGTCCCAAATGCCTGCAACCGGTCCAGCGCCATGGTCTTCAGCGCCTCGATCGGCGGCACCGGGTCAAGATTGCTGACATCCGGTGCCACGCCGGCCGGGAAGAATCGCTGCTCGATATCGATCGACGCCACGTTCAACTGGATCGAGGGCAGGTAGTTGTAGCGCAACGGTTCATAAGTCGGCTCCGGCTCGCTGCCGCAGGCAGCCAGGGCAAACGTCGTCAGCAGCGCCAAGCGGCGGGTCAGGTATCCGTGTTGCATGAAGGCGCTCGGTCCTTGTGTTGGCTTATTCCGGCGTTGCGGTATCGGACGGCAGCCCGTGAACGTCATGGCGGGGGAAGCGAAAGTCATAATTGCAGAATTCACAGGTCATGACGATATCCGTCCCGATCACCATGTCATCCAGGTCTTCCGCCGGGAATCCCTCCAGAATGCCGGCCAGCCGGGCACGCGAACAGCGGCACCCGTAGGAGAGGGCGCGCGCCAGGTCGGTCGCAACGCCCTCGGTATGAAACAGCCGGTACAGCACCGTTTCGGGCGACAGATCGTCGTCCAGCAATTCGGCGTCGGTCAGAGTCGCGGCCAGGATGGACGCGGTGATCCAGCTTTCGTGCTGCTCGACCTCGGCCGGGTCCGGTTCGCCTTCGTCGCTATCGAGGCGCTGAATGCCGCCTACATCGGCGATTTTCTCCAGAATCAGCGCGCCGGCCCGCCAGCCGGCCGGGGTTTTCTCGCAGGCCAGTTGCACCTGACAGCGGAGCTGTTCGCTGGTGTCGAAGTAATGCAGGGCCATTTCGGCCAGCGAATCGCCCTCGATCGAAACAATGCCCTGGTGGCGATCCTGGTCGTTGCCGGGAATGACCGTGAACGCCAGATACCCGTTGCCGAGTAAGTCTTTGGCTGAGGGCGCCGGATTGCGAGCGAGCAGGGCGTCCAATGCCTCGGGCTTCGTGATCGCGTGACCACGCAACTCTCCGGTATCGGTGCAATCGGCCAAGAGCATCGAAACGGGTCCATCGCCCTTGGCCTGCAGACTGAACGATCCGCGGAATTTCAGGGCCGTGCACAGCGCTGCCACCAGCGCCAAAGCCTGGCCCACCAGGGCGGTGACGACCGGATGGTTGTCGTGCCGGGTCAGCAGCGCGTCGGCCAAGGGTCCGAGCCGCACCAACCGTCCGCGCACCGGACGATCCGGCAGATAAAACGGCAGCGCGCCGCGCGGAATGACAAGATTCGGGACTGGCGGGCGGCCAGCATCAAGGAATGCGGGTGTGTTGAGCATGCACCTAAGATAGTCACGTCCGCCCCTCGCTGCTACCGGCTTCCACACAATCGTTGGCCATTAGGTGGAAAACGCCGGTTGCCAGCCGTTGGATCCATGAAAATGCGGGCGGCGGCAGCCCCATCGCCGCGACCGCTTCGCGGAAGCGGGGTATCCAGTCAGCCCTTCGCTGGATAGGGTCGCGCCCAATCCGGCGGTGGACCGGTGTGGCTTCTGAGGAAACGAATGCACGTCCGGTCGTGGATTATTCTCGCATCCCTGGCGCTGGCCCGGATCGCGTTCGGCTACCAGTTCCAGACCGTCGCCACCCTGGGCCCCGAACTGGTGGCCCGATTCGGCCTGAGCTACGCCCAGTTGGGCGGCCTGATCGGCACCTACATGCTTCTCGGTACCTTCGTCGCCCTGCCGCTGGGTCTGCTCGGACGCAGGTTCGGTGACCGTTGGGTGCTGGGCACCGGCTTGGCGCTGATGACAATCGGTGCTTGTGTCAGCGCCGGGGCGGACGCTGCGGCCGGGATCGCCGTGGGGCGCACGTTGGCGGGCGTTGGGGCGGTCGCAATGATCGTGCTGCAGGGCAAGATCATCGCCGATTGGTTTGTCGGGCCGCGCTTTATGATCGGCATCAGCGTCTCGGTTTGCGCCTTTCCGATCGGCATGGGACTCGCCCAGCTTGTTTTGCCGCCAGTGCTGACCGGGTTCGGGTTGCATGCGGCCTTCCTGACGGACGCTGTCCCGGCCGGCCTGGCGTTGGTGCTGTTCCTGGTCAGTCATCGCGTCCCGCCGCACGCGGTGCCGGTGCCACGCCGATTCTCGCTGCCGAGTGGCCGGGAGTGTGGATTGTTGCTGATCGCGGGCGGAATCTGGACGGTGTACACGTCCGGATTTGCCTCGTTCGCGTCATATCTGCCCAGCAGTTTGTCGCTGCAGGGTTACGGGGCGGGGGTCATCGCCCTGGTCATGACCATCGTCGCCTGGGGCAACGTTCCCGGAACCCTGGCCGGAGGCGGTCTTGCCGCGCGATTCGGCGGCTTCAACATTTTTCTGGTTGGCACTCTGTTTCTGACGGCCGGGATGGTGGGGGCCGCGTTGACGGGCGGTCCGGTTGTCTGGGCGGTCTTCGTGGGCGTGCTCGGTTCGATCCAGCCCGGGGTGATGATGGCGGTCGGCACGCTGTCGGCCCGGCCGGAAAACCGAGCGGTGGGGATGGGACTGTTTTATACGCTGTATTATCTGGGCGGCACGTTCGCCCCGGGGCTGTGCGGACTGGCGGCGGATTATGCCGGGCGGCCGGAAGCGGGCTTGCTGGCGGCGGCGTTCATCTCAGCGTTGGCGGTGCCGCTGTTTATGCTGCACCGTGCGCTGGCCTCTCATGAAACGATGCTGGCCAGGGCGTGATTTATCGCGGTTGCGACGCGACCCTGACGAAGGTCGATACGATTTTGGACCCCGCGCGTACTGTGCCGCGGAGCGATCCGGCGACTTTGGACTCCCCGCCCATGCGGCAACGATACGGGACGGGAATTTCCAGAGTGCGTAGCTCGGCGCGGGCGGCTTTCATTTGCATCTCGATGTTCCAGCCGTAGGTCATTTCCTGCATGTTCAGCCGGTTGAGGGCGTCGCGACTGATGGCGCGGAAAGCACACATGTCGCTGTAGGGCGTGCCGTACAGCGCGCCCATGCCCCAGCCGGCGATGCGGCCGGCCAACACCTGGTGCCATTGCATGGAGCCGGGGTCTCGTTGTCCGCGTGTTCGCGATGCCAGGACGAAATCATGCGTGCCCGCCAGGACCGGGCCGGCGATGTTGGCCAGCAGGTCGCCGCGGTCGGCACCGTCACCGTCGAGGAAGACAATGACCGAGGTTTGGGCGGCATTGGCCCCGGTCTGGCAGGCGCGACCGTAGCCTCGGCCGGCGTCGATGACGGTGGCGCCAGCGGATCGCGCGATTGCTTGCGTGCCGTCGGTGCTGCCGCCGTCGGAAACGATGACGTCTTGCACGAGGTCGCGGGGCAGTTCGCGAATGACGCTGGCAATGGAGGCGGCTTCGTTAAAGGTCGGGATGACGACGGATACACTTGGGTTCGTCATGGTTTGGTGGGGCCTGAAGGAAGCTTTTTTGAAGGCAGATGAGCGCGGCTGAACACGGATAAGGCGTGATGGCTTTGCGGCTCGGGGGCGGGTGTTGGCCATGACGACGAGAACAGTATGGCCGCCGATTCACCTGTCATTATTGGACGTCGCCTTACTGTTCTACAAACTCCACCGCAGCCCACAGTTCTGACAGGGTGCCGGCGGGGTTTCGCCCAGCAGCGACGTGCGGAAGCCGCGATATGCCGGGCTGTTCCACATATCGCGGAGGCTTTCCTGGGTCGCGTCGCCCAAAGTGTAATTCTCATATCCCCGTGCCGAGAACGGAGCGATGCAGCACGGCAATGCCCGGCCATGGGCGGTGAAATACATCAACGACCAGGGGCGGCGGCAGGTCGCCCACGGCTTGTCATCGGCCGCGCGCTTCAGGCTCAGGCCGGGTTCGGTGGCGCCGGAGGCATCCAGTGTCACGCCGAGTTCAGCGCCGATCGCCCGGGCGGCCTCGATCGCCGACTGCTCGTCGTCGCGGGTTTGTTCAAATAACGAAAATTCTGACCGGGCCTTGCCGAAGCCGGCTTCGTCGAACACCAGCCGTTGCAGATGCACCTCCTTCACGCCCATCGAGGCGGACAGGCGGACGAATTCCGGCAACTGGTCAACGGTTTCCTTCAACCCTGTCAGCCAGAGCGACACACGGGGATGGGTCACGCCCATCTGCTGCTGGTAGGCGGTGAATTTCCCGACGTCGCGAACGATGCGCGGGAAGAAATCCTTGCCGCGGATCGCCGCGTAGCTTTTACGGTCGGCGGCATCCAGTGATACGCGCAGTTCGTCCAGGCCGGTATCGATAATCTCCTGGAATTTCTTTGGGTTCAGCAATGTGCCGTTGGTGTTGAACAACACATAGGTGCCGCGATCCTTTAGATAGCGGATCATCTTCGGCAAATTTTTCACCAACATCGGTTCGCCTACGCCGTGTAAAACGACGCGGGCGACGTTGGGGACCTGATCGACGATCTTGGTGAACAACTCCCAGCTCATATCGGCTGGCGGTTCCAGATCCTCGAATGTGCGGGGGCACGTCTCACATAACAGGTTACACCGGTTGGTGACCTCCAGATAGAGGCAAACCGGCGGTGCCTCGGCGATATCGTTCCGCTCCGCCGCAATGGCTTCGAAGTAACGGCGGGGGTCCTGCAGGGTTGTAGTGGACATCAAACGGTTCCCTCAATCGGAGCGGGGGTTGGGCGATAATATCGAGCCAGCGCCAGCAATAGTGCCGGCACATAGATAACGGACGGCCAGACGAAACGATCGCCATAGGTATCGAGGTACATCAGCACCGGTGCGGTCCCCAGCCACAAAATGGCGGGGTTGGGCGACAACACGCAGGGCACGATGAGCCAGGCAAAGTACCACGGGTAATGCGGGCTGATCCCGAATGTGAGGACAGCCATCATGACGCCGGCGGCGGCACAGATCGCCAGCGGACCGTCGGGTCGCCGCACAAACGCGAACCAGATGCCTAACGCCGAGAGCAGCACGGCCAGCCCGGCCAAATAGAGGCTGGCGGCAAAACCGGGCAGCGGCGCGATCCGGCTCAGACCGGCGAGCAGCCAAATGCCGGAGCCGGTGTTGAGCCCTTCCTCGGAACCGTAGCTGTTCAAGAAGCCGAAGACCCGCCAGCCGACGCCGCTGTAGAGGGCGTACAGTCCGATGACTGTTGCGCCTGCGACGGTCGCCAACCGCCAGCCGCCACCGCGTCGCCACAGCACAGGGGCGATCACCGCCGGCAGGAACTTCGTCAAGGCCGCCAGACCGAGCGCCAAACCGGCCCAGCCGTCCCGGTGACGGGTTCGTAGCAACAGTGCCAGTGAAACGAACCCGACAACTGCCGCGTCGATATGGCCGTTGCCAGCGAATGCCCATATTGGCAGCGGGTTCCAGGCATAGATCAGCACCCGTTCGGCGGGGAGATTGGCCAGGGCCAGCAGGCGCATCAGGCAAAACACAGCCAGCGTCTCGAATCCGACCATCGCCAATTTGACCCCGGTGACGCTGGACCACACTTGGCCAACAAGGGCGAAGACGACCTGTGCCGCTGGCGGGTAGATTGTGGGTGCGTAGTCCGCTCGGTTGATATGCGGATAGATGGCGTCGTCGCGCAGTGGGGCCAGGGCGGGATCGTTGGGGATGTAACGGTATGGATTGATGCCGGCTGCCTGAACCCGCCCGTCCCAAACGTAGCGGAAAACGTCGCTCGACAGGAACGGCGGCGACACAATCAGCGGTAACCGGATCGCGGCGGCGAATAACAGGACGATCCACACCGCTTTGTGCGCCATTGGCCGCTGCAAGGTTGTCGCCACGGCAAGAAAATACACCGCCGCGCTGACGCACAGGATGACGACGAGCGCGATTTTGGCCTCAGGCGTCCCGACGGTGCCGGACCCCGTTGTGTGCAGGGACAAACCGCCCAGTGTAAGCGCCAGCAGAACGGCGCCGAAGAGTCCCAGCCGGATCATTCTGCCGCGAGATCCAGAGCCGCCACGTACAGTCCCATCGCCGCGAGCGCCCGGGCGGTGAAAGCGGCCGGGTAAGGGATGAGGTTTGAGGTCTGGTGGGTGGAATCGTCCCTCGCGTCATGGCCGGGCGCGGCCCCATGGGCATCAGGGTAGGGCGTCTGGTGGGCTGGATTTGCCCATTCGTCATGACCGGGCCTGGCCCGGCCACCGGGGACGTCCTGTGCGGCTGCCAGCAAAGTCCCGGGTGGCTTGGCCAAGCCTTGCCGTGATCCGGGCGGGGAGGGTGGTCGCCCAACATTAGGGATTCCACCAAATCTCGCCGTCTCCTCCAACAGCCGGATCAGCGCCGTTTCATCGTCCACGTCGTACCACATCGATAACTCGACGAGTTCCAGCCCCAACGCCGCGGCCCGCCGGCGGGTTGTTTCGGCGACCGCGTCCGTGCTCCACGCGATATCGGCGAACAGATGGGCATGCGCCGCCTTCATGCCGAGAAGGTAATATCCGCCGTCTTCGGCCGGACCCAGAACGACCCGATCGCCCTCGGCCTGTAGCAAAGCAGCCGTTCGCACCAGCACCGAGGTTGGCAATGTCGGGGAATCCGAGTTCAGCACCACCGCCGCCTGATGACCGCGCGCGAACATCGCCAGGATCGCATGCAGCAAACAACGGCCGAACCCCTGCACATCCGGCGGCATCGGCGGCGACCCGTCCGCCAGCAATAAGTCCGTACCGGCGGCGAGATGACCGTCGAACAACGCCTCTTGCCCGGCCGGTGCATAGGCGATGTAGCCCGCGATCGGACTGAACTGCGCCGCGGAGGCGATATTCTCGGTAATATCCCGCAGAAAAGCGGCGCTTAACGCGGCGGCCTGGACAGGATCGAGCGGCGGGCAAAGCCTGGTTTTGGAAAAGCCCGGCCGGGGCGCCTTGGCCATGACGCCAATCGCGCACGCCGCGCGGTCGATATCGGAGGTACACCCCATGCGCTAAATCCCGCTGAACCAGTTATAGCCGCGATCTGTCCAGAACCCTTTCGGCTGCTGGTTGGTGACGTAAATGGTCGTAACGAATTTTGGGTTCTTGAATCCCAGTTTGGTCGGGATTCGCAGCTTGAAAGGGTAACCATGGCGTGTCGGCAGAATGTTATCCGACAATTTGAATGCCATCAGCGTCTGCGGATGCATCGCGGTGGCCATATCGATGCCTTCGTAATACCCATCGGCACACTCGAACCCGACGTATTTGGCTGTCGTGTCGGCACCGATCTGGTTCAGGAAGACACCGAGTGGCGTGCCGGTCCATTTGCCGATCATGTTCCAGCCCTCGACACAGACATGCCGGGTGATCTGGGTCACCTGAGGCAGGCTATACAGTTTTTCGACAGTCCATGGCGTCTTGTCCTTGATCTGTCCGGCCAGCATCAGCCGGTAATCGGCTGATGTGAGAACCGGCGATTTCTCTGGTCCGTACCAGGCGTTATAGCGGAAATCCTTGACCGCCTCGGCTTCCGAAAACGTCGGCGCCAGTTTGTTGGGGCCGAAAATGGCGGCCTGCACGCGATCGTTGAAGCGCGACACCAGCGCCAGTGCCCGCTGCACACTGTCATGGTCGCTGATGTCGCAGCCGGTCAGCATGGTCAGTGCGCCAAGGGAGAGTCCGCCGCCGAACAGGCGCCTGCGTTCCAGGTCCATCAGACGTCTCCCTTATGTGATTTCGCGGTGGCTCGTCCCAGAGTCATGGCGACGAAGGTTTTCGGCACCAGAATGACCAGTGCGACATGGATCACGATGAACAGCGCGATCGCCGTCATAAAAATGAAATGGACAATGCGGGCGCCCTGGAATCCGCCAAACAGGGTTTCCAGCGGGTAGGTTTGCACCGGTTTCCAAATCGCGATGCCGGACAGCAACATCATCGCAACGGCACCGAGCGCGCCCCAATAGGCGACGCGCTGGACGACATTATACTCACCGAGCCGGTGCTGAAGTTTGAACGTGGCCGCCGCGACGAAATCGCGCCAGAACGAAACCGGGCCGACCGGCAGGAAGTCGCGCCAGAAATGGCCGGAAAAAATGTTCCACAGCATGAAGCCGAGATAACTGAATGCCAGCAGCCACATCGCGGCAAAATGCCAGCCAATGGCGCTGGCGACACCGGGATCGTTATGCAGCGCCAGCGCCTGTTCGACATCGCCGCCCAGGGTGATGGCCTCGGGGAAGGTAAAGCCAAAGATCGGGCTCGCATTATAGATGCGCCAGCCGCTGCCGATCAGGATCACGATCGACAGCGCCATCAGCCAATGGGTGATGCGGGTGGCGATCGGGTGGGTTTGAACCTCGAGTTCCGGGGTGCTCATGGGGCTGCCTCCAATCCGGCTGCATGCAAGGCCGCCTGTCCGTCCGCACTACCGAGAAAAGCCAGGAATGCGGCGGGATCGCCGCGGCGGGCGAGTTTGGTGACGACGGCTTGATACAGGATTGGCGGCCAGACATCGTCCGGCACCGGCGCGATGGCGTGCAACCGGTCATCGGCGGCGATTTCGGTCGCGTGCAGCAGGCCCTGGCGAGCACCGCCGTTGGTCAGCGTCCAGGCCACCGCGCCGGTGTCGATCACGCCGATAACCGTGGCCGGTGGCGCCCCCAGGCGTTGCAGGATCGCGACGCCGTCAATGTCGGAGGCGGGCGATGGGTCGGGCACCGCGAAGGACCCTTCCGAACCGGCGGGATCGTTCGCGGCAGCCGTTATCAACCGGTTCCGCCATGGGCCGGTACGAGCGCCGGGGGCGACCAACCCTTCTTTTTCAGCCTGGTCGATCACGGCAATGCGCGTGACGATTATATCGTTCTGAATCTCCCGTTCGATTTGCGGCAGCAGCAGACCGGGCGCCGTTGGAAACACGCGCACCCGTATGCCGGCCTTCGCGCGAAAGGCTTTCGCGGCGGCGATTAACGCCGGGGCCGCGGCGGCATCGCACGACACGGCAAGATCGGTCGTCGTCGCGGCGATCACCGTCGACGCGGAAGCGGTTGCCAGTAGTGCCGCCGGTGCAACGGCCAGCAGCCGGCGCCGTGAAAAAACCATCCTGTTGAGCCCCCTGTATCGCCTATGGAATACTATCGTTTGCCAAATTTGGGTGTGAAATCTTCTTCACATTGCGGAACAGCGTAACGGCGGGTACCCTCCGGTGCAAACGCCAAGAGGATCGCCCCATGACCAATGCCCTTCCCGCCATCGCCCTTGTCGCCGTCCCGGGGCGGCGGCGCCGCACCGTCGAGATCGCGCAGGAGATCGAGCGCCGGGGCTTCGCCGGCATCTATTCTCCCAGCATGTTCGGCAACATGTCGTTCTGTGAGGCGCTGGCGTGGAACACCACCAGCATCCCGTTCGGCACCGCCATCGCGCCGATCTATCAGCGCACCATCGGCGATTTCGCGCAGAGTGCCGCCGTGATGCACGAAGTCTCGGGCGGCCGGTTCCGCCTGGGAATCGGCGTCGCGCATCATCCGTCGCATATCCGGATGGGCGTGACGCCCGGCAAGCCGTTGGGTGACATCCGCGCGTTCGTGGAGAAATTCCGGGCGCAAGACGGACTTGGGGAATTGCCGCCAATCATCGTCGCGGCGCTGCGCAAGAAGATGGTGGCGCTGGCCGGGGAGATCGCCGAGGGCGTGGTGTTCGCCAATGCCTCCCGTTCCCACATGGCGGTCTCGCTGGCCGCGCTGCCGGATGCGAAGCGAACCGATCCCGGGTTTTTCATCGGCAACATGATCCCGACCTGCATCAGCGACGATGTCGAGGCGGCGAAAGCGGTCTGCTGCCGGACGCTGACCAGTTACGGATTCCTGCCGAATTACCGCAACTATTGGCGGGAGGCGGGCTACCACGATGAAATGAACGCCATTGAAACCGCCATCGCCGAGGGCCGCAAGGACGATGTGCCGGGATGCTTCTCTGACACATGGCTGGCCGACAACACGTTGTTCGGATCCGCCGCGAAAGTGCGAGAGGGCGTCGAAGCCTGGCGTGACGCGGGCGTCCGCGACCTGATTATCGTGCCGTCGTCGGCTGCCGGCAATCAGGTCAAGGCGCTGGAGGAGGTTTTCGCGGCGTTTGCCTGATGCGGATCGGCAATCACTTTACAGTGATGGGAAAGATCGTCATTTAGTCTTCAAACACGATGCATCTCGGGGGAAACTACCCGTTACTGACGCGCAGGCCGTTCCGGGTCAACCTGATCCGGACGCCTGAAGTCTAGCGTTCCAATCGAACAGACGAGTCCCGCGACAGGCGATCATTTACGCTAGATCATACAATACCATCGAGTGTTCGCCCTCACCCAGTCATGAGGCCCATCCATGATCCAGCATGCCGGAATCAGGCACGATCGTCTTATGCTGGCATGCGACAAGATCGATGAGGCAGCTATGCTTGGTGAGGGGTGGTCCTCCGCGCTGGAGGCACTCGCGCTCGCAGCCGGATCACGCGGCGTCATGATCATGCACAACAGGGACAGAAAGCTGGTTTCTTACGTATCTGACCCGAACATCCGCGAGCCGGTGGACCTTTATCTCGCCGGCAAGGCGCCTCCCAATGTGCGGCAAAGCAAAATCCGTCATGATTTCGACCCCGGTTTCCGACTGGATTTTGACGATTTCGATCCAAATTTCATTTCGAGAGACCCATATTACCAGGATTTTCTGCGGCCAATCGGGATGCATTGGCATGCCAACGCCCGACTGATGATGAATGGCACCAGCGAGATCGCCATCAGCTTCAAACGTGAACTGCGTCATGGTCATTATGATTCGGCCGATCAGACCATGCTCGACCGAATACTGCCCCGTTTAAGGGCTTCGGCCTATCTCGCCGAATGTGTCCTGGATGCGGAAACTCGCGGCATGGTCAGGGCGCTGCATCAGCGCGGCCGAGCGGTTTTGGAGTTCGATGCTCGGGGGCGGGTGAGGCGCCAACACGGCCGGTTCGATGGTGCCTATGGACCGATTATCGTGCATCGAGATCAGGCCCTCACGGTTGACCCGCGTGCCCAGAATGCCATGGCCAAGGCAATCGACAAAGCGATCAAGCCACCGCAACGAGATGCGCGCGTACTCCTCAGTGATCATGCAGGGCAGCGCTACTTGTTTCAGATCGTACCGGTCCAGGGGCGCGCCCGCGACGTATTTTTCGCGACCTCGGCCGTCGGTGTCGTGATCGGCAAGCCAAAGGCAGGCTCGTTGCGGTTTGATATGGACATTGCGCGGGAACTATTCAGTTTCACGGTGCGCGAGGCTCAAATTGTCGCGCTTCTGTGCGAAGGTTATTCAACCACGGCGATCGCCAGCCGGCTGAACGTGGTTCCTGATACAGTACGATTTCATCTGAAAACTATATTTGATAAGAACGGCGGCCGCCGGCGCGCCGAAGTGGTCGCCCTGATCGCACAACTTGTTGAATAGGGGCCGATCCTACCCAAACGGGTAAAGGCCGCCTGAACAAGTTCGCTGTAACGGAGTGCACCTCACCTTGATCCGGAAACGAAACCGGTGAAGGTCCTGCTCCGAAATATGTCCATAGGGGGTTTCTTCAATGAATGCCCGTTCGCCGGATGGATTGGTCTATTGCGCGCTGGTTTTGGCGCTTACCGTTGCAATTGTATCTACGCGTGCGTGGCCCATTGCCGCGAACCCCGAAAGTGCTTTCACGCCCGGAATGTCATTTGAGGCCGCGGCGCTGATGATGACCAATATCGACAACACTCAGGTAGCGGTCGGGCCGTAACCGGATTTTGGTTGGAACTCCAGACGCAACGGAGTGGGCCGCCGTCATGTTGATGTCGTTTTCGATATTATTGGGCTGCGCGGCCGCGGGGGAAGCCCTGCGTGCCGCCACCGGGTTGCCCGTCCCGGGGACTGTCATCGGCATCGCCTTGTTGTTTGGCGGCTTATGCCTCATCGGCCGCAAAGATGGCGCCATCCCGCCGATGCCAGCGGCGGACGGTTTGCTGTCCTATATATCTCTGTTCTTTGTGCCCGCCGGCGTCGGGGCCGGCTTACGGCTGGCCGCCCTGGGACCGTATTGGCCGGCCATCGTGTTCGGAATCCTTGGTTCCAGCATTCTGGCCATCGCAATCACCGGGCGTCTGGTGCAAGTTCTGTTGGCTTGGCAGGATCGCCGTATCGTCATGCCCGCCAGCACACAACCGGGACCCGCGGAATGAGCGGACCGTTATTACTTGCCTGCACCCTGCTTGCATTCGAGGGTGGTTTGCGGTTGCAACGGCGGCTGAACGGATCGGCGTTAGCCAATCCTGTGTTGATCGCTGTCATGACAATGATCCTGTTGCTGCAAGCGACCGGAACCTCCGCCGACGCCTATTTCGCTTCCGTACAGCCCCTGAACCTGTTGTTGGGGCCCGCGACCGTCGCACTCGGTCTCCCCCTGTATCGCAGCGCATCGAGCATCCGACAGGCGATTGTGCCAATCCTGATCGGCGTCCTGGTGGGTGGAACCGTCGCGGCCGTGTCCGTTGTTGCGATTGCGTCGGTCCTGGGGGCGTCCGTGCCGCTGCTCTATATGATCGCATCGAAGTCGGTCACCGCGGCGATTTCGATGGGTATCGCCAGGGAGATTGGTGGCGATCCGCAATTGGCGGCCGCGCTGAGCGTGATAACAGGCATCAGCGGTGCGGTGATCTGCGTGCGCGTGCTGGATTTGGCCGGTGTCAACGATCCGCGCGCGCGTGGGCTGGCGGCCGGTGTCGCCGCCCATGGCATCGGGACTGCCAGGATGTTGGCCGAAAGCCCGCAAGCCGGTGCGTTTGCCGGTCTGGCGATGGGATTGACCGGGTTTGCCGGCGGAGTCCTGATGCCGTTGGTGGTCGAGATCGTGAGGGGCGCGGGCCACTAAACAGGCGATGGGATTCTTTGAATGCACGCCGCGTCCTTGTGGATGGCGGGGCACCAGGACCTCGCTCTCTTGACCATTGGCCCTGTGTTGGCCACGGTCGCCCATCAAATCTGAAAGGACATCCGCATGGCAACCCATGAGGGCCTGCGTTTCGGCATCTTCCTCGCCCCGTTTCATCGCGTCGGCGACAATCCCACCCTCGCACTCGGCCGGGACATGGAGCTGATCCAGTGGCTCGACCACCTCGGCTACGATGAAGCCTGGATCGGCGAGCATCACTCGGCCGGCTGGGAAATCATTGCCTCGCCGGAGATCTTCATCGGTGTCGCGGCGGAAAAGACCCGCAACATCATGCTGGGCTCGGGCGTCACCAGCCTGCCGTATCACCACCCGCTGCTGGTGGCGCAACGGTTCGTGCAGCTCGATCATATGACGCGCGGCCGGGCGATGCTGGGCTGCGGGCCGGGCGCGCTGGTGTCGGATGCTTACATGATGGGCATCGATGCCGAACGCCAACGCGGCATGATGGACGAGTCGCTGACCGCGATCATGGCACTACTGGCATGCAAGGAACCGGTCACCATGAAGACCGACTGGTTCGAGTTGCGCGAAGCCCGGTTGCACCTGAAACCCTACACCAAGGGCGGCTTTCCGATTGCCGTCGCCAGCGCAACGACTCCGTCGGGGGTGCTGGCCGCCGGCAAGCATGGAGTCGGCCTGCTGTCGCTGGGCGCCGGCCTGCCGGGCGGATCGGCTAACCTCGCCAATTACTGGAAGATGGGCGAGGCAGAGGCCGCGAAGCACGGCAAGACCATGAACCGCGACAACTGGCGGCTGGTCATCAACATGCACTGCGCCGAGACCGACGAACTCGCCATGGAAGAGGTCCGCCGCGGCGAGCGGATCGAAACGTTATCGTATTTCAGTGAGACGCTCGGTCGCCCGCCGATGCGCAGTGAGAACCCGCTGGGCGAGGGGCTGGCAGCCGGATCGACGCTGGTCGGCTCTCCTGAAACCCTGATTGCCGGGATTGAGCGGCTGCTCGGTTTCACCGGCGGCGGGGCAGGGGCGGTGCTGTTCCGAGCGCATGAATGGGCGAACCGGGAGCAGACGTTGCGCAGCTATGAACTGTTCGCGCGCTGGGTGATGCCGCGGTTCCAGGGCAGCCTGGATACCACGATCGCGTCGCGCGAATGGGCCAGCGAAAACCGCGCCGGGATTTTCGGACCGTCGATGAAGGCGCTGGCGAAGGCGTTCACCGATGTCGGGCAGGAAGTGCCGGATCACATGCGGATGAAGCTGCACACCGGGAAGACGGAGGGGGCGTAACCAGCGGTAGTCACACGTCCGGATGGCTCGCCTCGGATCACCGAACGCTCGGCCCAATGGCGGACCAATCCGGCAAACATAAACACTCTCAGATAGAGCGACAATGTCGCCTATCTGAGAGTACCAGACGCTTCAATAAATCAGGTATTCATCGCGTCGAAGAAATCGTTATTCGTCTTGCTGTACTTCAGCTTGTCCAACAGGAACTCCATCGCATCCACCGTCCCCATCGGGTTCAGGATACGCCGCAGCACCCACATCTTCGTCAGCACGCCGCGCTCGACCAGCAGCTCTTCCTTACGCGTGCCGGACTTGGTGATGTCGATTGCCGGGAACGACCGCTTATCGGACAGCTTGCGATCCAGGATGATTTCCGAGTTACCCGTGCCCTTGAACTCTTCGAAAATCACTTCGTCCATGCGGCTGCCGGTATCGATCAGCGCGGTGGCGATGATGGTCAGCGAGCCACCTTCCTCGATATTACGCGCCGCACCGAAGAACCGCTTCGGGCGTTGCAGCGCGTTGGCATCGACACCGCCCGTCAGCACCTTGCCGGAGGACGGCACGACGGTGTTGTAGGCTCGTGCCAGCCGGGTAATGCTGTCCAGCAGGATCACCACATCGCGCTTGTGCTCGACCAGCCGCTTGGCCTTCTCCAGCACCATCTCGGTAACCTGAACATGGCGCGTCGCCGGCTCATCGAAGGTGGAGCTGATGACCTCGCCCTTCACGCTGCGGGCCATGTCGGTCACTTCTTCCGGCCGCTCATCGATCAGCAGCACGATCAGGAAGACTTCCGGGTGGTTCGCGGCGATGGCGGCGGCGATGTTCTGCAGCATCACGGTCTTACCGGTGCGCGGCGGCGCCACGATCAGCGCGCGCTGACCTTTACCGACCGGCGAGATCAGATCGATCACGCGAGGGGTGAAATCCTTCGAGGGTCCCTTGGCGACGGACTCGAACTTCTCCATCTCCATCTTCAGGCGTTCTTCAGGGTACAGCGGCGTCAGGTTGTCGAAGTTGACGCGATGGCGCACCGCATCGGGCGGCTCGAAGTTGACGGTATCCACCTTCAACAGCGCGAAGTAGCGCTCCCCATCCCTGGGCGCGCGGATCTGGCCGTCCACGGTGTCGCCTGTACGCAGTCCGAAGCGGCGGACCTGACTGGGACTGACGTAGATATCGTCCGGGCCGGCGAGGTAATTCGCCTCCGGGCTACGCAAGAAGCCGAACCCATCGGAGAGAATTTCCAGCGTGCCGTCGCCTTGGATCGCCTGGTCGTTATCCGCGAGATTTTTCAGGATCGCGAACATGATGTCCTGCTTGCGCAGCGACGATGCGTTCTCAATCTGCAAGGATTCCGCGAAATTCACCAGTTCGGCCGGTGTTTTCTTCTTCAGTTCAGCAAGATGCATAGGGGATGCCTGGACGTGAGGGGGTTGGATCGGCCTGAACGGATTTCGGGCGCAAATGCACACCGCGGTTCGTGGCCAGCCTAAATTTCTTTGGTTCAGAGCGTGGTGTGCGACGGCACAGGCGCCCAATAGTCAGGAAGGACCTCCATAATAGGAAGGTCCTCCCGAAACGTCAATAGCTTAGGCAACGCCGAAATATATGCCAATCGGTCATCCGGACGGCTGGTTCGTCATGGCCCGGCTTGTCCGGGCCACCTATCCCCGCTCCTGCCGCCACAGGTGGCCCGGACAAGCCAGGCCATGACGCGATGGGCAATGACAAGCCGCCTAACTGAGCCGGTCGAGTGCGGCCTGTAACCGGGCGATCTCGGACTCGGCGGTCGCCAGACGCTCCCGGTTTTCCGCCACGACTTCTTCCTTCGCGCGGCTGACGAAATCGGCGTTATCCAGCTTCTGGCGCGTCTTTTTCGCATCGACGATCAGCTTGTCGCGCTCTTTGGCCAACCGCGTCCGCTCCGCCGCGACGTCGATCAGACCCTGGAGCGGCAATACAATGGTGATCTCATCCAGCACCGCCTGAGCCGACTCCTTGGGCACGTCGCCGGTTAGCACGGAGACATCGGACGCCCGCGCCAGCCGGCGAATCGCGTCCATCCAGCGACCGACCCGGCCCATTGCCTCGTCCGACGCGCCTTGCAGCAGCACGGGGGAGGGTTTGGATGGGGGCACGTTCATCTCGGAGCGCACCGACCGGACCTGACCGATCAGCCGCACGACCCAGTCGAGTTCATCCCTGGCCTGTTGAGCGTCGGGGACGATGAGCGGTTCGGGCCAGGAGGTCCCGATCAGGCTGCACGGCTCGCCATAGCCGAAGCGGTCCCATAGTTCCTCGGTGACGAACGGGATCACCGGATGCAGCAGGCGCAGGATCTGCCCGAGGACATGGGCGCCAACCGAACGGATTTCAGCGGCACCGGCGGGGTCGGCGCCCTCGGCCAACAAGGGCTTGGAGAGTTCCAGGAACCAGTCGCAGAAATTGTTCCACACGAAACGGTACCCGGCGGCGGCGTATTCGTCGAAACGGTACGCCTCCAACGCCGCTGTGGCTTCCTGGATGGCCGTGTTCGTTTCTGTCAGTAGCCAACGCGACAGCGGCAGCTTGACGCTCGCCGGATCGAAGGCAGCTTCCGGCTGCATCCCGTTCATTTCGCAGAAGCGGGCGGCGTTCCACAGCTTCGTTACGAAACCACGGTAGTCCTGCACGCGCGCGGCGCTGAGCTTCACGTCGCGTCCTGGGCCGGTCAGCGCGCAGATGGTAAAGCGCAACGCATCGGCGCCGTAATTGTCGATAAGCTCCAGCGGATCGATGACGTTGCCTTTCGACTTCGACATCTTCTGGCCTTTTTCGTCCCGCACCAAACCGTGGATGTAGATCGTTCGGAACGGCACCTCACCCATCATGTGCAGGCCCATCATCATCATCCGGGCAACCCAGAAGAAGATGATGTCGAAGCCGGTGACCAGAACATCACCAGGATAGTAACGAGCAACCTCCGGCGTCTGTTCCGGCCAGCCCAGCGTCGAGAACGGCCACAGCGCCGAACTGAACCAGGTGTCGAGAACGTCTTCGTCCTGCGCCAAGACTTCCGCATGGCCGTAATGAGCCAGCGCCTGTTCGGCGGCACCGGCAGCATCCTTGGCGACAAAAACCGTCCCGTCGGGACCGTACCAGGCCGGAATCCGATGCCCCCACCAAAGCTGGCGAGAAATGCACCACGGCTGGATATCGCGCATCCAGGCGAAGAACGTGTTCTCCCACTGCTTCGGATAAAACACAGTCTTACCGGTTTCCACCGCCTCGATCGCCGGCTTCGCCAGCACGCCGGCATTGCAATACCATTGTGTGGTCAGACGCGGCTCGACCGGCACGCCGCCACGATCGCCGTGCGGGATCTGATTGGTGTGCGGCTCGATCTTGTCCAGCAGGTCCAGTCGTTCCAATTCGGTCACGATGGCGGCGCGGGCGGCGAAGCGGGCCTGGCCTTCCAGCATGCGCACGAACGCCGGGTCCGCCACACCGGGAACCAAAATCATGACGTCCTCGATTTCCGCCAGCGTCACCATCGCCTGACGGTCCAGCACGGATGGCATCGGCAGGTCGTGGCGGCGGCCGACCTCGAAGTCGTTGAAATCGTGCGCGGGGGTGATCTTGACCGCGCCGGTGCCTTTTTCAGGATCGGCGTAGTCGTCGCCGACGATCGGGATGGACCGGCCGACCAACGGCAGGATCGCCCGTTTGCCGATCAGCGCGCCATACACCGGATGATCCGGATGCACCGCAACGGCGGTGTCGCCCAACATGGTCTCCGGGCGCGTGGTTGCCACGATGATGAACTGGCCGGGTTCGCCCTCGATCGGATAACGCAGATACCACAGCGAGCCTTTAACCTCGCGGTTCTCCACTTCCAGGTCGGAGATCGCGGTCTGTAGCTTCGGGTCCCAGTTGACCAGCCGGCGGTCACGGTAGATCAGGCCTTCGCTGTGCAGCTTAACGAATGTCTCCTTCACCGCGGCGGACAGGCCGTCGTCCATGGTGAAGCGTTCACGCGGCCAGTCCAAAGACGCACCCAGACGGCGAAGCTGCGTGGTGATCGTGCCGCCTGATTCGGCCTTCCACTGCCAGACGCGCTCCAGGAACGCATCGCGTCCCATCTCGCGGCGATCCTTGCCCTCGGTGGCCAGCAGCCGTTCGACCACCATTTGCGTCGCGATGCCCGCATGATCGGTGCCGGGTTGCCACAGTGTGTCCCGGCCCTGCATGCGGCGCCAGCGGACCAGTGTATCCTGGATCGTGAACGTCAGCGCGTGCCCCATGTGCAGGCTGCCGGTGACGTTCGGCGGCGGGATCATGATGGTGAAGGGCGGCGCGTTGGAGGCCGGGTCGCAGGCGAAACCGCCCGCTTTTTCCCAGCCCTCATACAGCCGGGGTTCGGCATCGGCCGGAGCAAATCTGTTATCGAGTGTCATTATTCTCTCCCGCGCCCCGGCGGATCGGCTGTCCGGGTCTGCGATACAAATCAAAATGCCAAAATGGCTGCCGGCAAATCGTCGCGCCCCTTATCAGGGAACCGCTCGGCCGACGACTCTCTCGATCTCGGCACGGACCAAACGCTCCACAACCGGCGGCAGGTTCACGTCCAACCATTCCTTTAGCAGCGGCCGCAGTTCGGCCCGCACCATATCCTCGAGGGTCGGCCCGCCTGCATATACCTGCGTTGCTCGGCCGGCGGCCAAACTGCGCATCAGAGTGCCGACCGACGATGCGGCGGCCGCGGCAGCTTCAGGGGCGACCAGATCGGCGTTGGGGCCCGGTTGGTCACGGGGGGCGTCTTGCGGGGTTGGCGTGATAGCCTCCATCTCCTGGTGCGAGACCGGATCGGGTGATGCGGCAACCGGTGCGGGTTCGCTTGTATCAGGAACCGGTGCAACGGTCGCGACCATCATCGATTGGTCCAGCACCAGCACGTCGTCGTCGGTTGGCGACAAACCCTCAGGATCGGCGGATGCCGCCGGGGCATCGTCCTCATTCAGGATACGGCGAATGGAGGCGAGAATCTCCTCCATTGACGGATCTGTGCCGTCAGGTGGCGAGGCGGTAGTCACCGGCGTCCCATCAATGTCACCGGCCGGGCTGGCTGGTGGCGTAGTCACCCAGTCCAACCCATTTGTCTTTGACGGCTTCATAGTAGGATGTCTCGTCATACAACGGCACAGGAAGATGCATATCCCGTGCGGTCAGACGGCCAATCGCCACGGCGACCGAATAAGACGCGGTGACGACTTGCGACAGATTTTGGACCAGCGTCGTCCGCGACTGGAGCAGAAGCTGTGTCGCATTCAGTACGTCCAATGTCGTCCGGCTGCCGACGATCGCTTCGCGCTCGACCCCTTCCAAAGCGATCTGGTTGGCCCGTATCTGGGCGCGGGTGCTGTCGGCGGATGCCTTGGCGGCCACCAGCGTGTCCCACGCCTGCACGGCGTTCTGTACTGCGGTTCGCCTGGCGTCGTCGATCAGTCGGTTGGTCTGTTGTTGCGCCTGCCGAGCCTGGCGGACGGCGGAGTACTCCGAACCGCCCTGATAAATCGGCACAGAAAGCTGCGCGGTGACCTGATATCCATTCACCGTCGTGCTCCGGCCGCCGCTGTTGTTCTGTTGGAACGTCTGACCTTGCAGACTGACCTGTGGCAACAGCGCCGCAAATGCGACGTCGATGGCATCCTTGGCGGCGGCATCGTTGAATAATGTGCTGATCACATTGGGGTTGTTAGCGGCCGCCATCGCGGACGCTTCCTGCTCGCTTTTGACCGGCAGATCTAATGGTTGAGGCTCCAGCAGATCGTCCGGCGGAAACACCCCTACGATCTGTTGGAACGTGCCACGTGCGGTCTGCAAATTGCCGACCGCGGTTTCGCGCGTGGCCGTGGCTCCGGACAGCGCGGCCTCGGCTTGTGCAACGTCGGTTCGGGTGATTTCACCAACGCGGAAACGGTCATTCGTGGCCTGAAGTTGCTTGGCCAGAACCTGCTCGTTGTTAATCTGAAGATCCAGAAGTTCCTTGGCCTGGATAACCCCAACGTAGGCGCTGACGGCATTATTAAAGCTGGTTTGTTCCTGGGCGATCAGCAATGCGCGTTCCGCCATCACCTGATTTTTGGCGCGATTGACGTTGCCCTGCGTCTTCCCGCCATTATAAACGTTTTGTGTCACCGTCGCCTGCGCAGTGCCGAGCAGCCGATCCGCCTGGACGTTGAGGACCCTCCCGACCTGATTGGAGTAGGCGCGAGACACACCATCGCCATAGCCGGTGGTACCCGCCAGAACCACCGTCGGCCGCCACCCGGCAAGCGCCGCCGGCACGTTTTCGTCTGTCGCGCGCAGCTTGGCTCGTTCGGCCTGCAATGCCGGCTGATTGGAATAGGTGGCCGCAAGCGCCTCGGCCAATGTATGCGGAAGGTTCGCCTGATCACGGACTTTAGTGCTCGCGGCCGGTGCGGCTTTGGATTTCGGTTCGGGCTTAGCCGCCGCTTGGGCCAGTTTCCCGGGCCGAACATTCGGAGAAGCCTGAGGCAGCGTCTGCGCGCCCGCGGAAGCCACAAGGGCGACCACACTGAAGCTCGCTAGTAAACCGTGACGCAAACCCATTTGGAACCCTTCTCAGAAAACCGCCGCCTGAATGACCGGCTTATCGGATCGTCACATTAACATTTCGTCGTAGGTCATGGCGCGGCTGGCTCTAAATCTCCCGCAACAACGGCGATCTGTCCAGCTTCGCCGTTGCGAGACCTCTTTCAGAAGGCGAACGAAGCGTCTGTGCGGAAACAAGGAACAGGTGGCGTGGCGCAATCGAACAGAACGGACAAACCTGTGCCGGCCGCGGTGACTTCGGCGATGACCGCTTGCGTGACGCGACCGGGCGCACAGATCGCCGCCAGGATTCGGCCGGTTTCGCGATGGATCTGATTGACCAGCACGGCGGGAATCTCCGGCACCGCCCCCTCGATCAGGATCAGGTCGTAGGGCGCGTTGGCTGACCATCCGGCGGTCAAAGGACCTGACACGAGGGTGACGCCGGGTGCTTCGGCCGGAAGCACCGATTCAGCCAATGCCAATAACGCCGGGTCTTCCTCCAGCGCGGTGACCCGGCAGCCGCAGGCCGCCACGACCGCGGCACCATAGCCCGAACCGGCGCCAACAATCAGAACCCGCTCGTTCTGGCGCAGCGCGGCAGCCTGGAGCAACCGGGCGAATACCATCGGTTCCATCAGAAAACGACCATTGCCCAGCGGCACATCATCGTCGGCATAGGCGCGCGATGCCAGGTTCGGAGGCAGGAAACGCTCCCGCGGCAGGCGCCGCATCGCGGCCAGGACGCGTGGATCGGTTACCCTGTTGGGCCGTATCTGGCTGTCCACCATGCAGGTGCGGGCGTCAGCGAAAAGGTCGGCATGGGTTGGCATCATGTAACTCAGCTTTAAGGTCGGCGGTCCTTATAGACGGGCCAAGCCGTGCCGCAAAGCCATCGTCGTCCGCGCGCCGACGGATGGAGCAGGATAGGTCCACATTCCAGCGTTTCGACGATACGACGTTGGTGCCCAATGCTCTGGGTTCGGCAATGCCGCCTGTCGTTTAAGCCGCGCCGGCCGGTCTTTGGCACCTGAACGCCAAAATCGGACGACCGGCCCGGGTATGGGTCGTTCCTCCGACTCCGCCGTCGGTGCCTTCGTTAGTGGTTCAGTATAACTGTGGAACGAGAGCCTCGAAGGACCATCCTTTAAGCGGCGTCATCCTTGCGGTCTCGTATCCTGACGTAGGCCAGCTTGGCGTGCTCGTCGCAATACGGCTTTCCCGGAAGCGAGGCATCGTCGCAAAAGCGAAACGCCTTGGTCCCCGGCTCACCGATGGGCCAGCAACAGGAGGGGGTGGAGCGTCTTGCCTGTATGGGCATGGAAGGCATGATCACGCGCGGACTCGCGGTGATCACCGGAGCCGGCGGCAAGGCTGCCGGCCGCATCACGATAGCGGGCGCCGGGCGCAAGGGTTGAACATTCGAGGACAAAACCTCGACCGCCTCAAGAACAGCCGGAGTAACGACCGGCGGTGGGGAGACGGCTGGTTGTTCCATGGCGGGAGGGCGATAAACCTCAACGCCCGAACTGGCCAACGGCGGCAAAGTCGGTCCGGCCATGCGGGGCAGGGGAGCAGCCCGTTCAGTTGCCGGTTTGGCGGCATCACGGCGGATTGGCGACGGCCGAGCATCCAGATCCAAGCGGTGGGCCTTGCCGACGATAGCATTCTTGGAAACGCCAAGGCGGCGTCCGATCTCCGCCGTCGAGAGTCCTTGGGCCCAGAGATCCCGTAAACTGCGGATCGTTTCCTCGTCCCATACCATATTCTGGTCCCTCGAAAGGTGTTGCCTACTAAATACAGTATGAGCCAGAGCAACCGGTGGCAACGATTGAATCGGGTATGGTGAGAGAATCCTGTGGACAACCCGGGACTCCGGCCTGCTTCCCGCGTTTGCCCGGTGCCTACCGGCCGGTCAGAATGCTGAGCCATGACAAGGAAGGCCCGCCCGGCACGATGCGAATCGGATGGCAAGCTTGGTTCGAAGGGTAACTGAATATACCAACGAACTGATGGATCGCGCTATACGGCAATCGATTTCGACCATTCTGACCTGGTCGCTTAGCACATTGACAATCGACGGCCAGTCCGAACTGGCAGGGATTTTGATGCGCTGGGTTGGCGAACGCGGACTCTGGCGTTCGCATTCGCCGAGGCGTTTCCTGATCGGGCTGACGCTTACCCTGCGAACGCATCCGCTGTCCGTACAGTATTGCTATGCCATGGGTAACCTGCGGGGCTGGAGGTCCGACCCGGAATCGAACCGGGATTCACGGATTTGCAATCCGTTGCATCACCACTCTGCCATCGGACCCCCGGGTGCAGAGCCGGGTATATGGTTCGGGAGAGGCATCGGGGTCAAGAGTGGACTTTCCAATTTCTCTCATCCGCCGACATCGGCTGAATCGGCGATGGGCCGTCAGGCGGGTGATAAATCGGAATATCCCCACAGCGCGGCCTCGACCGCCGCGGGATCGTTGTCGATCGCGCGCAGATAGCTTTGCGCCGCGGTATCCGGCTTGCGGCGGCCGTGTTCCCAATTGCGGACGGCGTCGAGTTCCAGGCCGTAGTGCAAGGCGAATTGTTCCTGCGTCAGGTCGAGCCGCTCGCGGATGGCTTTCACATCGACCGTGTCGCGCGCGATGCTGCTGACCCTGACGCCCGCGGCAGCCAGTTCGCCGGCCAGCGACTCGAAGGATTCGAGCTTCGGGATCAACACAAAGGCGCGCTTGTGTTCGAGCATGGCTTCCACGGCCCGCTTGGCGCGCAGCAGTGGGACACAGCGATTGGAGATCGCGAGGATGGCCGAGATCGTCTTGATGTCCTGGATATCACCAGCCCATTCGATCAGAACGGCCGCGGGTGAACCGTCGCTCACGCGGGGTTCGCCCGGGGTTCGCGCCAGTCGTTCGAAGCCCTCCGGCAACCACGAGTTCGTCAAGGTCCATCACCTCCATAAATACGCGAACCAGGAAACTCACGTTCGCGGCTCCGATCGTATTGGGGCCAACGGATTCACTTTGGACATGAAGCCCCCGCACGATCAGCGAGCGGCCACATCGAATCGCCTCCGCCATAACCAACAGCCGCCCGGCCGGTGTGTCGATCGTTAAGGTTGCGACCGGATGCTGAGTGCCGGGGTGGTAAAGTTCGAACCAAAGCTGGTTCCGTCGCCAACGCGCCATTGTTATATGCCATTGACTTATTAGTTTGCAAGCCCCGATGTGGGCTCATGCCGACACCGCGCCGCATGGTCGCAGCAAATAGTTACCAAATGGTTTACGGCGGCGGTGAAGGGGCCTCTGAAGCGCTAATCCTCGCCTTTCCGAAATGGCGACTCCTCCGCCAGCGCCACCATTTCCGCCTCTACACCAGCCCGTTCCTCGATCAGGAAACTGGCCACCGCACGGCGCAGCCCGGTGTGGGCGATCCAATGGGCCGAGTAGGTATGGCGCGGCATGTAGCCGCGCTGGATCTTGTGCCGCCCCTGGGCTCCCGCCTCGACTCGCTTCAGCCCATGCTCGATCGCCCAGTCAATCGCCCGGTAATAACACAGTTCAAAATGCAGAAACGGCCAGTCGCCGCGGCAACCCCAGTTGCGGCCGTACAGCGCCTCGTCGCCCACCAGGTTCAGTGCGCCGGCGACCGGTTTGCCACCGCTCTCGGCATACATCATTACGACTTTGTCGCCGAGTCGCTCGCCCAGCATGGAGAAGAACGAGCGGGTGAGGTAAGCTGACCCCCACTTGCGATCGACTGTGGACTGGTAAAACGCATAGAATGCGTCCCAGTGCCGTTCAGTAATCTCAGCACCTGACAGCGCATGGAACGTCAGCCCGGCGGCGTTGGCGTCCCGGCGTTCCCGGCGCAGCACCTTGCGCTTGCGCGATGACAACGCGGCCAGGAAGCCGTCGAAATCGGCATAACCGTCGTTCTCCCAATGGAACTGCATGCCGATGCGCTGCAACCATCCGGCATCGCCCAAACCGTCCCATTCGTCCTTGGTGCAGAACGTCACATGGACCGATGACACGCCGAGCGACTTGCTGGCCTGTTGCAGTGCGTTCGCCATGGTGGCAATTGGCACCCCACTGTCCGGACGGCGTAGCAGCCGTGGACCCGGGACCGGACTGAACGGCACGGCGGCCTGGAGCTTGGGGTAGTAGTTCCCTCCGGCCCGCTCCAGCGCGTTGGCCCATCCGTGATCGAAGACGTATTCGCCGTAGCTGTGGGATTTCGCGTACATCGGCACGATACCGACGATCCGGCTGTCCTCGCCGCGCAGCACGGCGTGTTGAGGCAACCATCCCGTCTGCGAGCCGGCGGACCCGCTGTCCTCCATCGCGCTCAGAAAGGCGTGCGTGACGAACGGGTTGCCGGCGCCGGCACAGGCATCCCAGTCGGCGGCGTCGATATCCGCGATCCGGGTGTGCAGCGTCAGAGTTAGGGTAGCCGATCCATCGGGCATGTCGGGCAGCCTAAGCGATTTCGAAGAGTCCCTCTACCTCGACGGCCGCATCGACGGGCAGAGACGGCACGCCGATCGTGCTGCGCGCGTGGCGGCCGGCCTCACCGAACACCGCCACAGCAAGGTCGGACGCACCGTTCATCACCGTGGCGTGCTGGGTAAATTCGGACGGAGCAGAGATAAACCCACCCAGGCGGACAACGCGTGTCACGCGGTCCAGGTCGCCATCGCAGGCTGCCTTCAGATGCACCAGGACATTAATAAAGCACAGGCGGGCCGCTTCTTTCGCCTGATCGACGGAAACGCCCCAACCAACTTTTCCGCTCATGGCGACTTTGCCGTTGATCGTGGGCAGTTGGCCTGACACGACGACGAGGTTGCCGGTCACCACATAGGGGACGTAGTTCGCAAGCGGCGGCATCGGACGCGGCAGGGTGATGCCGAGTTCCGCCAGTTTCGCTTCGATTTGTCCCGCCATCGTGCTGCTCCTCGTTTTAACGAGAGTAGCGTAACGCGGCGATCAGCGCGACACCACCCGCAACCCGCGGCGACGCGCCCGCGGCGACGCCTCATCCGGCAATTCCAGCGGCAACAGTGGCGATTGGTCGCGGGCGCCATGACCGACAGTGTCGGAGTCCTCGATTTCCGCTTCCGGAATGTCGTGGCGCCCCAGATAGTTGGCGGCCAAATTCCGGAATGTGTAATCGAGCAGGGAGGTCGCGGCGTGCACGGCGGGGTCGCCCTCGACCAGACCGGCGGGACCGAAGCGCGTGAAGGTGAACGCCTCGACGAAGCGCTCAAGCGGCACCCCGTGTTGCAGGCCCAGGCTGACCGCATGGGCAAAATTGTCCATCAGGCCGCGGAATGCCGCGCCTTCCTTGTGCAGGGCGACAAAAATCTCTCCCAGTCCGCCGTCTTCGTATTCGCCGGTGCGCACGAACAGCTTGTGTCCGCCGACCGATGCCTTCTGCGTGTAGCCGCTCCGACGCCCTGGCAGTTCCCGTCGATGGGCTGCCGCGGACTGCACCACCAGCGGCGCCGGACGCGGCGGCATGGCATGCATGAACGGGGCGACCGCATCATGCATCGCGGCGTGCGCAACCGAACCATAAGCGGGGATCGGACTGCCGCCCGATAACGCGGTGGCAAGCGCTTCCTCAGCAGTGATTCCGCTCACCGCCAGCCAGGCGCGCGCGGAACGGGTCAAACCTCCGGCATGTCCAACCGAGGAGAACGCTGGCGCAATGCCGCCGGTTTCGCAGCCGAGCAGCGCCTCGGGCAAGCCGGGCCGGGTGATCGCGGTGGTTGCGCGATGCCGCGACCCCTCGGACGCCGCGGCGGCTTGGCGGGCAGCGCGGGCCGCTTCCGGCAATCCGCGCACGACCGCGTGTGTTGGCGGGGTCGGCCAATCGAACGCGGCGGATCGCATCGGGCCGCCCAACCGGCCGATGCGTCCGGACGCCGCATCGGCCCGGCCGCGCACAACGGCGGCCAGGCAACGGGCAACATCGCGCCCGGCTTCCGATGCGTAGTCGATCCCCAGTGCCGCCAGCAGACCCGCGAGATCCGCGATTCCCACATCGATGTCGCGCACCTGCGGGGCAGCGAAACTCAGCGCGATGACCGCCGTCTCCACCGCCTCGGCGAAGTCGGCGAAATCGAAGTGACCGTCACTGTCCAGGAACGCCGGAAGGTTGAGCACGAAGCCGGGTTCGCCCTCTGGCTCCAGGCGCCAAACCGCCTCGGTGGGCGCACCGCGCCGGAGCAACAGCATCCGGTGCAGTCGATCCGCCAACGGACACTCGAACCCGGCCTTCGTTGCGGCGGCTTCTATCGGACCGATCCAACTGTGTGCGGCACCCGCAAGCGTCACGGGACCCTTGCCCGGCGCCAGAGCGGCCAGCGCCGAGGCCGCCGAATCGTCCCAGGACGCCGGCAGGGTGACCGAACGCGGCGCGGTATCAGGATCGGATGACGCCTCTGTGCGCCGCATCCGTACGCCATGCCAGGTCCGATGGGGGGAGATCCGAGAGGTCTTCATGCCCATGATCGTATGAGACGGCGCGCCCACGGGGTAGCCTATTTTGTGGCCAAACCGCCAAGTGGACGCAAAATGTTGTGGATAACTTGCAGCCCTGAAAAAATCATAAACGAACCGAACCTCCGACCGCGGATCGCGTTTCGATGGCTGGACCAAACCGCGAGGTCTGCGTATATGTTGCGCCATGAATATCGGTACATGGCTGTTCACACGGTTCAAAGGTCGTCAGATCGGCAGCGATGCCACTGGCAACATATATTATGAGGAAAAGCGTCAGGTTCCAGGGAGCCTGCGCAATCGGCGCTGGGTTGCCTATGCCGGCGCCCCGGAAGCCAGCTCTGTTCCGCCGGAGTGGCACTCATGGTTGCATTACACCACCGACGCCCCGCTGCCGGATACCGGCCGCAAGGTGTGGCAGAAGCCGCATCTGGCAAACGCCACCGGCACGCCCGCCAGCTACCGCCCGCCCGGCCATGACTACGAGGGCGGCAACCGCGCTCGGGCCACGGGCGACTACGAAGCCTGGACCCCGAGCTAGTATCGCTATGGGACGTCATGGTGTCGCGGAGACCCTGACCGGCGCGCTCGTGCTGGCAGTGGCGGTTGCGTTTCTGGCTTATGCCGTGGCGCATTCGGGGCGAACCGCCGGGGCCGGCTATACGCTGCAAGCCCGGTTTGATCACATCGACGGTCTGGCCGTCGGCGGCGACGTTCGCATCGCCGGGGTCAAGATCGGCACGGTGACGGACGAGCGGATTGACCCAAAGACGTTCGACGCGATCGTGTCGATGTCAGTGCGCGATGATATCCAACTGCCCAAGGATACCGGTGCCTCCATCACCAGTGAGAGCCTGCTGGGTGGTAAGTACATCTCGCTGTCACCCGGTGGGGACGACACGAACTTGAAGCCGGGCCAGATGATCACGGTCACGCAGTCGTCTGTCAGTCTGGAAGAACTGCTTGGAAAGTTCATCTTCAGCGTCACCAGCCTGAACGGGTCGAAGGACGGCAAATCGGGCGATCAAACGCAGGATAGCGGTGCCAAGGCTGGCGCTCCCGGCAGTGCCGGACTGCCTCCGCTATCGAAATGATACCCCCGGTTCCCACGGCTTGGCCGGGTCTGGATGGCAACGCGGTCGGGTGCCGGGAAAAGCTGAAGATGCTGGCTGAGAACTATGCGGAAGTGTCGCAGGTTCTCCAGGACGCATTCGAGGACGCGGTCCTGATGGGCGTGGACGAGGCAGCCATGCGCAAGATCTTCGCGGATATCGTGGCCGGTTTGCACTCGCCGAAGCGGCCGGTCGCATGAGGCTACCTCCGATCGCCGCTCGGAACATCAAAGTGAGAACTGTCGGCATCAGACCGCTTCTGTTCGCCCTTGTTTGCCTGGGCGTCCCCTTTGCGGCCGGGGCGCAAACGCTGCCGACGATTCAGACACCATCGATTCAGGCGCAGCCTTTGCCTCCACTGCAAGAGCAGCGCCTGGACGCGCCACGCGACGGGGGACCTGTCGCGCCGCCGTCCCTGACACCGAAGGCCACCCCGCCAGTCACGTTCGACCGCCCGGATATTTGGCTGCCAGCCGGGACCGCCAAACTTCAGGCACTGGATAAGGTCAACGCTCAAGCGACGGCTTTGACGATCAAAGTCGGCCAATCCGCGACGTTCGGATCGCTGACCATTGAGGTTAAAGCCTGCGTCGTGCGCCCGGCCGATCAACCCGTGGATGCGGCGGCTTATCTGAATGTGACGGATAGCCATCCGGATTCCCCCGGTTTCGCCGGCTGGATGTTGGAACAGGAGCCAGCGGCATCGATGATGCAACACCCGATCTATGATCTCCGTGTCACCGGTTGCGCCTGACCATGGACGCACTGCCCCCGTTCCATCGCGCCGCGTTGCTGTTGGATATGGACGGAACCCTGATCGATCTGGCGCCGACGCCTGACTCCGTGGTGGTGCCCGATGGGTTGCCGGCCGTTCTGCGAACGCTGCGCGACGCGCTGGGCGGTGCGTTGGCCATCGTGACCGGCCGCCCGATTGAAACCGTTGACCGGTTGCTCGGTGACTCGCCCGGGGCGATTGCGGGAGAACACGGCGGCGCCATTCGGCATGCCCCGGAGGCACCGATCGAGCGGCCGAACCTGCCGTCACCACCCGAAGCCTGGCTGGACGCCGGCGAAGCGCTGGTTCGCGCATTCCCCGGCGCTTTGCTGGAGCGGAAGGCGAGGGGGTTCGGATTGCATTTTCGACAGGCCCCGCACGCCAGGGAGCCGTTCCATGCGGCATTGACGTCCCTGTTGGCGACCGCGCCCGGATTCGAACTGCATCCCGCCCATATGTTGTGGGAGGTGCGTCCGATCGGGGCCGACAAGGGCGGCGCGGTCGTGGCGTTGATGCAGCGCGCGCCGTTCGCCGGCCGCCTGCCAATTTTCATTGGCGATGACGTGACCGATGAGGACGGCATGCGCGAAGCGCGCCGGCTCGGCGGGGCGGGATACCGCGTTGACGCTGTCTTCCGCGATCCGGACGGTGTCCGAGCGTGGTTGCGGCGTTCGGCTGAGTTGGGGGACTGGGCGGAATTGGGATGAATCTGTCGGATTTCGATGTCCTCAGCTTCGATTGCTACGGGACCCTGATCGACTGGGAGAGCGGACTGTACGCGGCGTTGGCGCCGTTGCTGTCGCGGGTTGGGACCGGACTTTCGCGCGATGCCGTCCTGGAAGCGTTTGCATTACGGGAGTCTCGCCAGCAGGCGTTGACGCCGGAGATGCCGTATTCGGATCTGCTGGCTGAAGTGCACGGGCAATTGGCCGCCGGCTGGGGCGTGACGCCTGATCCGGCCGAGGATGCTCGGTTTGGTCAGTCGGTCGGGGACTGGCCGCCGTTTCCCGATACGGTGGAAGCGCTGCGATATTTGAAACGGCATTTTCGTCTGGTGATCCTGTCCAACGTGGATCGCGCGTCGTTTCAGGCGACCGGCCAGCGCCTCGGGGTGGCGTTCGACGCGATCTATACCGCGCAGGATATCGGGTCGTACAAGCCCGACCCGCGGAATTTCGCCTATCTGCTGGCGCGACAGGCGGAGCAGGGCCTGGCGCGCGGGACAATTCTGCACGTCGCGCAAAGCCTGTTCCACGATCATGTGCCGGCCAACGCGGCCGGATTGGCCTCGGCCTGGATCGACCGGCGGCATGACGTGGGCGGTTCGGGTGCGACGGCGCCGGTTGCGGCGGATGTCCGTTACGATTTCCGGTTCACCAGTCTGGGCGGGCTGGTGGAGGCGCATCAGGCGGAAACGCGTTCGCCGCGGTAATCGTTACTTGATGACAGTGCGGCTTGGGTCTCTGGCGCGCCGCCGAGAGAGTGCATGAACCGCCCGGAGAGACGGCGGCGCCCCGGTCACGGCGTCCACCGGCGACGAAATCGGGCCGATCGGCGCGCGAAAGCGCCCCCGGACTCGGAGGGTTCCACGCCTATCGGGGATGCCGGGACTCAGGGAGGAGCGGTGGCCAGAAACGGATCGAACGGGTCAAAAATGGGCACCTCGCCGATCATGTACCCCAGCACCCGGCGAACGATCTCCGGTCCCGGATGTCTCCAGGCAAAGTTCCAGGTGTCCGGCTTCTTGTCGCGCTCTTTCTGAAACGATGTCTCGCGGTATTCGCGTATTTTGAACAGCGTCGTGAAGCTGCCACCGTAGTTCTGGAGCGAGTCGGATATCCGGTTCCAAAAGTCGCCGGTACAGAAACTCGGGATGACCGCGAGGTCCATGCAGATAGCGAGAATGGTGCGCCCCAACGGACGGCGGCGCACCTCGGCGTCAAGTTCCTCGGGCCCGGGGATACGGAGATCGTCCGGATCGAATGCGGGGCGCTTGCGCGTGCGTTCCTCATCGCCGGGCTCGGGCGCCATTCCGTCATGGCCGGGCTCGGGCGTGCACTCACTCTCGTCATGGCCGGGCTTGGCCCGGCCACCCGGGACTTCGCCTGCTGCCTCCCCGTCTTGCGGTTCCGCTGCCGGCTTGGCCGGCTGACGTTCGCGCGGGTACACGAACCCAATCTCGCGGCCCTTCGCGGCGCGAGCGAGCAAGTAACGCTCCAACGCCATCGCCCGCAAAATACCGCGCTGCAACCGGGCAAGGATGGTCGGCAGAGCGTAGGTGCCGCAAACCCCGGCCAAAGCGGCGAATTCCAAATTGGCGGCGCGCTCCGGCACCGTCTCAACAAGCCGGCGCCCGTGCCTGAGCAAGACCCGGACGCCATGCAGCAGGGCGGCGAGGCGCTGCGGCATGGTGCGGCCGGCCTGATCCTGTGTCGGATCGGGCGTCGCAGGCCGGGTCATGGTTGGCGCCGTATGCTCCATGTTTGTGGACTAACATAAAAGTTAGAATATGTCAACACTGACGTGCATGCCCCGCGGTCGCGCCACCTTCCTTTTAGAACCGCAACATGTCAGACTGACCGCAACAGACGGCGCGGGAGCCTCGTGACCAAACGGTTTCGTGCCGCGGCGAGCACGAGTTTGGACAGGTTCGGAAAGAGCTGCGTCATGACTTTGCCACGCACGGAATCGACACCACGATCCGGGAGGAACTCAACCACCTCACAGGTGCCCCCACACTGTTGGAACTGCTCGACAACCACATCCGCGAATGAAAGGCGGTCGTCCGCGTCATCGGCCGTCGCACCGGTGGCGGGTCCCTGACGGAGGTCAACTCGCGGCGATGGGGAAAAGCCAGGGCGAGATCGCCGCAACGATCCAGGGCAAGGCCGAGGCGGCTGGTGCCAGCCCGGGCTGACCGGCGGTCTCCGCGCGGGTGGCCCCAAAGCAAAAAGTGTCAATGATTTAGGGGATGAATGGGATGCCCGGCAGGCGCGTTGATACGTCACGGGAGGCTCCGGCAGCCCAGCAGCAATCCCCTTTATCCCCTAAATCGTTGACAATTCCTTCCTTGCTGTGCCGCCCCGCACACCAGCGCCGCCGCTGTAGCACCAACGTTAAAGCTCACGGCGATCGGGAACGACGAAGCCTGCCGGGGCGATGGGGAAAGACCAGGACGAGCTCCTCCCGACGATCGTGGGCATGTGCCAACCGGACGATTGCCCCGATGGGCGCTTGCGCCCCAGCTTCTCAGCGGCCTCGGATAATCCCCATCTTTCTCTGTGCAAAAAATCTTGTTTAATACTGTTCCGTAATGCGCGGCGCTCGCCAAAGCAGCCGGCCAGCACGGGGGATCGTAGCGTTCGAACCGTGTTCCCTTCGCTATCATGGCCAATGCGATTGTCCCGGTCAGGTTCATTGGGTTGCTCCCGGTCGGATCGTCCCCAAACTTGCGCCATTCCGGCAACCTCCGCAGGATAAGCGCGGAGGCAAAAACCGATGTCCCTGGAAACCCGAGAGCTGCACCCTGGCCTGGCCGCCGAGGCCGGTTTCCTGGATCTGTCGCAACCGCTGGACCCAGACACGATCGCCGCGATCCAGACGGCCATCGACGCTTACCCCGTCCTGGTTTTTCGCAGCCAGAGCCTGACCGATGCGCAACTGCGCGATTTCGCCGCCCGCTTTGGCCCGCTGGAGATCGGCCGCTCCGCCGCACGGCCCGGCCGCAGGCGCCTCGCCATCCCGCAGATCGGTGACATCTCCAACCTCGACGTGGACAACAAAGTCCGAGCGCTGGATGACCGGCGGCGGCTGGACGGGTTGGGAAACCGGCTGTGGCACACCGACGCATCCTACATGCCGGTCCCCGTCGTGCTCGGCATGCTGCACGCGGTCACGCTGCCGCCGGCCAGCCCCTTCGGCAACGGCGAAACCGAGTTCGCCGACATGCGCGCCGCCTATGACGCCTTACCGGCCGAAACGAAAGCCGCGATCGATCCCCTGATCGCCGAACACGATGTCTTCTGGTCGCGCGCCCAGATCGGTTTCACCGACTTTCCGCAACCGGAACGAGACCAGTATCCGCCGTCGCCGCAACGACTGGTGCGGCGGCATCCGGTGACCGGGCAGAAAAGCCTGTATCTGTCGGCGCATGCCTCGCACATCAAAGGATGGCCGATCGCCGATGGGCGCCTGCTGCTGGTGGATCTGAACGCGCACGCGACGCAGACTCGTTTCATCTACAGTCATACATGGCGTTTGGGCGATCTGGTGATCTGGGACAATCGGTGGACGATGCATCGTGGCCGTCCGCACGATGAACACAAGCCGCGCGATCTGCGGCGGGCGACAACGCTCGATACGGGATCGACGCTGAACGAAGCGGCATAAGGGGAAACAGGATGAGTCAGGCCCTAAAGGGTATTCGCATTATCGATATGACGCACAATCAGGCCGGCCCGGCCTGCGCGCAGATACTCGGCTTCCTGGGTGCGGACGTGATCAAGCTGGAGGAACCGACAGGCGGCGACGTCGCGCGCACCAACATGCGCGATAAACCCGACAGCGACAGCCTGTTTTTCTTAATTCTCAACGCCAACAAACGCAGCGTCACGCTGAACCTGAAGACCGAGGACGGTAAAGCCCTGTTCCGCCGCCTGATCGCGGAATCCGATGTCCTGCTGGAGAATTTCGGTCCCGGCGCACTGGACCGGCTGGGTCTCGGTTACGATTCACTATCCAAACTGAACCCGAAACTGATCTACGCAACGATCAAGGGCTTCGGAACCTACGGCCCCTACAGCGGCTACAAAAGCTTCGAGCCGATCGCCCAGGCGATGGGCGGCGCCATGGCCGTGACCGGCTTTCCGGAGAACCCGCCGACCTACGTCTTTCCCGCCATTGGCGATTCCGGCACCGGCATGCACATGGCGATCGGTATTCTCGCCGCCCTGCAGCAGCGCCACGCAAGCGGAAAAGGCCAGCACGTCGAGGTGTCGATGCAAGACGCCGTGGTCAACCTGATCCGGGTCAGCCTGCGCGACCACCAGCGCTACGGCCATCCGCCGCCGCGCGTCGGCAATCAACTCGGGCAAACGGTGCCCGGAACGACATACCCCTGCGCGCCCGGCGGTCCCAACGACTACGTCTATATCTTTGCCCAGCCGCAGATGTGGAAGCCGTTTCTCGGGGCGATCGGCCAACCGGAACTGGCGGACGACCCGCGTTTCGCAACACCCGGCGCCCGCTGGGAACATCGCGACGTGCTGAACGGGATCGTCGAAGCCTGGACCCGCCAGCGCACGAAACATCAGGTGATGGACATCCTGGGAGAGGCCGGCGTCCCCAGCGGCGCCTGTCAGGACACGGGCGAAGTGCTCGCCGACTCGCATCTGCGCGCCCGCGAGATGATCGTCGATGTCGATTTCCCGACGCGCGGTACGTATCAGACGGTTGGTTGTCCGATCAAGCTGTCCGACTCACCCGCCGAGATAACCCGTCCGCCGCTGCTCGGGGAGCACACCGACGATGTGCTGGCCTCCTTGCTGGGCGTGGCGCCTGACGAGTTGAAGCGTCTGCACGCAACCGGCGTCGTCTGATCCACAGTCGCGCGTTGTCATACGGAAGTATGCCAACGCGCTTTACAATAACCAACGCCGCATGCCAATGTATGATAAAGATGGTGTGAAATAGGATGCAATAAGACTGAAATAAAATATTACTGCCAACCCGTGGCTGCATACAATTTTTCTATATATCTGGGAAACCGGCAACAGCGGACCTCACCACTCCGCGGTAGCACGCCGGGAGCCTGTGATGACCAGCACCACGATCAAGCCCGTTTCACAGTTAGTCGTGGCTGCCACCGACCTCTATACTTGGTCGAACCCCTATGGCGGCACCTGGGGGACCGGATCGAACTGGTTCGATACCACGGTCGGCTCGCCTGTCATCGCCGCCCCCGGATCTGCCAGCACGGTCAGCATCACCGGCGGCGCCGGCAACATGTTCACCAACATCCTCGGCAGCGGGGCGGCGGCGCAGCTTTCCATCACCAATGACGTGCTGGTCTGGGGCACCATCGCCGTCGGCGGCACGCTGTCACTGACCGGCTCCTCCACCGAGTTGGACCTCGACGGCGGGGCCAGCGTTGCGGCCGCCAGTCTAACTCTGGGCACAAGCGCGACCCTGGAGGTTGCGGCCGCCAGCAAACTCAAGGTCAGCGGGATCACGACGTTGACCGATGGTTTCCTGCTGGCGGTCAACACCGGCACGATCCAACTCGGCGGCCTGATCGCCAACGCCTTCGTTGGGCCGAGCGGGCTGACCTACGGCACCATCGCGGTCGATGACAGCGCGTCGGTGGAGATCGGAACGCAGGGAGGCGCCGCCGCCGGTGCGATCACCATTGATCAGGGCATCTCCGCCACGGTCTGCGGCATGATCGACGGCACTGTCGTGCTGAACGGCATTCTGGGCGTGCAGGCCGGTGCCTCGCTCTACATCGACATCGGCGACCCGTTCGGGAACGGGCAGACGATCCACGGAACCGGCACTTTGGTCATCGGCGAGAACAGTCTGATCGCACTCGGTGTCGCCGACAGCGCGGCGGTGACGTTCGCCGGGCCAAACGGCAAGCTGACGCTGTATGCGCTGCCGACGGGCACGATCAGAGGGTTCGCGGCTGGCGATACGTTCGTGCTGATTGGCCTGGCGACGGGCATGACCTATGCGCAGACCTCGGCCACTGTGGCGACGCTGACCCTGACGAAGGGGACAACGGTTGTTGGCACACTAAGCCTCGCGGGCAATTACGCCGGTAGCCTGTTTCACATGCTGATCGACGGCCATGGCAATGAGTTCATCACGCTGCAAACGGTGGGCACCGCGCCCGTGCAGCCGACCCTGATCACGGGGACGGCCGGATACGACAGCCTGAGCGCGACGGCCAACAATCAAACTCTCACCGGCCTTGGAGGTAATGACAGCCTGAGCGCCGGCAGCTTCACCGGCATCGATTTCAAGGACACCAGTGCCGATCTGAACGGCTGTACCATCACATCGTTCTCGCCCTACGACGTGATTGACCTGACCGACATGAAACTGAGTTCGGTCACCGGGACCTATACGCCGTCCGTCATCACCGCCGGTGCGACGATTGTTCCCGCCAATCTGTTGGTCAGGGACGGGACCCACACCGCCACGATCCTGTTCTCACCGTCCACGCCGCTGGCGTTCGGATACTGGTCGGTCGCCTCGGACGGCGCGTCCGGCACCGATCTGCGCTACACTCTTATCAGCACGGACCCCTACACCTTCAACAATCCACTCGGCGGCGCCCTGGGGACTCTGGCCAATTGGCAGGATGCCACCACGTCGGCGGCCGCGACGGTGCAACCAGGCTTTGGCAACGCCCTGACATTCAGTGGGGGCGCCACATTCATGGATATAACCGGTTCGGCGTCGGTCGCCAGCCTGACGACCAGCGGCGATGTGCTGTTGCTGGGAACCCTGAATGCGGGAACCGCCATCCAGGGTTTTTCCGGCGCGCTGTCACAGACCGGCACTTTGGCCCTGGATAGCGGCGCAAGCCTGGTTCTCGCTGGCGGGGCTGCCATCGGCGGTCTGGTCGAGGTTGGCGGTGCCGGCAAGCTGACCGCCGCGGGCACCGCGACGTTCACCACGCCCAATGCCGAACTTCTGGCGATCAACGGTGGCACGATGCAATTCGCCAGCGTGAACACTACGACCGGCATCACCTATGTTCCGGTCTTGTATTCTCCATCCGTCGTCGCGGACGACCCAAAATCGTCCATCGACTTCGGTACCGCCGGCAACGCCGTGGTTGGAGCTCTGACCATCGATAGCGGCATCACGGCGAATTTCAGCGGCACGATCGATGGCAACGTCGTGGTCAACGGCACTCTGGCCGTCACCAACGCCGCACTGACCATCGCTCCGTTTGGATCGGCCGCCCCATCCGTCAGCGGGTCGGGAACGTTGCTCATCGGAGGCGGCGGTATATTGACGCTGACCGGATCGGATAGCGCCGCGATCCAATTCGGAGGCGGGACCCTGGCCTTGGGCAGTACCCTGCCCGCCGCCACGATCTCGGGTTTCGCGGCCGGGGATGCGATTACCCTGACGAGGCTGGTGACCGGTCTGACCTACATGCAGACCGGCGCCGCCAACGGCACGCTGACCCTGCTCAGCGGAACCACCACGATCGGCACCCTGAATTTGGCCGGCGCCTATACCGCGCAACAGTTTCGGGTGCAGTTCTCCGGCATCGGGACGTCAAGCAGCATCACCTATGCGGCAACGCCCGGCACCGGGCAGGGGGGCCAGGTCAGCAGCACCGCGGATAGCTATGCTTGGACCAACGCCAGTGGCGGCAACTGGAACAGCCCCGGCAACTGGACCGATACGACGGCCGGCGGCGCGGCTGTGACCGTGCCGGGGGCAGGCAACGCGGTTGTCATCCAGGACAACCCCGGCCCCGCAACGTCCCAGATCATCGCCGGCTCCGGTGCGGCGACCTCGTTGTCGGTGTATGGTTCGGCCAGTTCGGTTTTCACCGGCACGATCGCGGTACTCCGCCAGTTTTATCTGGGCACCAATCCGTCGGCCGGGATTGCTCTGACCGGCGGCGCCCGGTTCAGCGTCGGCACTCTGGCCGATTACGCCGCCCTGATCGTCTCGGCCGGCAGCGCATTGACCGAAACCGGACTGTCCGGCGGATCGGAAATTGTCGGCAGCCTGAGTGTGATCGCCGCCAGCACTGTCAAGGCCGCCGGCAGCTTCGACATCGGTGGCGGCATCGTCGCCGTGGATGCGGCGTCGGTGCTGGAACTCGGGGCGGCCGGCGGTGCGGCAACCGGCGCTTTGACGATCGACAACGGACAGGCGGTGTCGCTGGAAGAGAACGGGATCATCGAGGCTAAACTGACGGTGAACGGCATTTTGGCCGTCAGCAACGGGATACTGGAAGGCTTCGGCGGCACCGCCGGCTCGATCGGCGGCAGCGGCACGGTCCAGATCGGAGCCGGCCGGTTGACCTTGAACGCCACCGACAGCGCCGCCCTGGCATTCAGTCCGTCCGGCGTTGGCACCCTGGAAGTGCGCGGCCCGCTGCCGTCCGGCACGATCGGCGGTTTTGCAGCCGGCGACACGATTCAGATCGATCAGACCGTCACGGGCGCCAGCTTCATCCAGACCACAGCCACAACCGGCAGGCTGACGCTGACGGACGGCGCGGTGACGGTCGGGACGTTGGCGTTCGCGGGCAGCTTCGCCGGCGGCCTGTTTCAGGTGGACCCGGGCGCATCCAGCGGCGTGGCGACGATCTCCCTGCAAAGCGCGGCCACCGGCGCCGCAACCGCCACCACCAGCAGCAGCAGCCGGGACGCCTACACCTGGACCGGCGCCAGCGGTGGAAGCTGGTCCACAGCGTCGAACTGGACCGATGCGACCACCAACATCGTCGCGGCAACTCTGCCCGGCACCCTCGACCCGGTCACCATCAACGGCGGCAACAGCCAATACATGACGATCGGAGGCACCGGACTCTGTGCCAGTCTGGCTGTCACAGGCTTGATTTTGCTGACCGGTCAGGTCACCTCGGCCGGGCAACTCGCACAAACGGGCCAAACCGCGTCGCTGGCGTTGGAGGCCGGAGCGAAAGTCACCGCCGCTTCAGCCACCCTGGCCGGCATTTGGGAGGTCGGGGGCGGCAGTTCCGCCACGATCGCCGGCACGGCCACTGTAAACGGCGGCGCACTGTTGGCGCTCAACAACGGCACCGTGCAATTAGGAGGCTTGATCGGCAACGACGTCATCGCGATCGACGCCAGTTCCTCGATCCGGATCGGATCGGTCACCGGCGCCGCAGCCGGCGCCCTGACCCAGGCGGTCGGCGCCACGACCGCGCTGACCGGTTCGATCTTCGGCAATATCGTAGCCAACGGCACCCTGGCTGTCGCGGGCGGCGGTTCGCTGTTCATCGACATGACTGGCGGCGCGGCGAGCGACCCGTATGAAACCACGTCATCGATCGGCGGTACCGGAACCCTCTCGATCACCGAGGGCGCGACGCTCGGCCTCGGCGCCATCGACAGCGCCCTGATCCAATTCGCTGGCCCGAATGCGACGCTGGTCCTCTCGGCGCTTCCGACTTACTTGATCAGGGGCTTTGTCGCGGGCGACGTGATCCAAATCGATCAGGCCGTGACCGGCCTGAGTTATACCCAGAGCGCTCCGAACCAGGGCTTACTGACGCTTCTCAACGGAGCAACAACGGTCGGAGTCCTCAAGTTGGCCGGTAGTTACACCAGCGCGACACCGTTCCACGTCGATTCCGCGCCCAACGGTGCGACCGCGACCATCACCCTACAGACGCTCGGTGCTGCGGCGGTGCAGCCGGCCCTCATCCAGGGCACCATGGCCTCCGATCAACTGACTGCCACCGCGACCGGCCAGACGCTTGCTGGCCTGGGCGGCAATGACACACTCAACGGCGTCGGCTTCGCGTCGATCGCGTTCAAAGACCTGACCGCCAACATGAACGGAGACGTGATCCAGGGGTTCACAACCTCCGACTGGCTCGATTTCTCCGACATGAATCCGGCCGCCGCCACGTTCCATTATGCCGGAGGCACCCTGTCCGTCACCGACGGCACGCACGCGGCCTCGCTCGGAGTAGGGTTCGCGGCACTACCGGCGACCGGCACTTTCCATTCAGCCAGCGACGGAGTGGGCGGCAGCAAGCTAACCTGGTCGTAGCGCTTTAATGCTGGAGCACCGGCATCAAGATATGCATGGCGATCAGCACCAGGATCAAAATCGCCGCGACGCGGACCAGACCGCCGAACAGCCGGAGGGACGCCACGATCAATAACACCGCGAGTGCCACCAGAATTGTCGTCTGTATGACCGGTGGCAAACCAAACCGCTCAAGTTGCGCACGCAGCCACACTTCGATCGCCACGATGCCGGCGACGATCAGGTCTCCGATCTGAATGAGAAGTGCCAGTATAGAGCCGATCGTCTGCCTGAAGCTGTCCATGGTGCCCTCCTGAAATCTGCTCGCGGGAACCGGAACGTCATCCTGCGCATCGACCCGTCACCAGGATAGCGGCGCCCATTCTGGTCCGGTTTTCGTTCAGCGAACCGGACATGTTACGTGGCATCATCCAATCCTGCTTTCAATGCCTCTGGCAAGCCATCCATCACTCGCGCTAAACCAGGGACATAAGACCGGAGGACACACCAATGACTGCAATCAACATGAATTTTGCCTCGCCCCGCCTGCTGTTGGTCAGTGCGGGTGCTGTCCGTCAGATCGTGACCGTGATGGCGAAATTCGGCCTGTCGCGGCCTTTGGTGGTCACCGACCCGTTCATGGTCAGCTCCGGCCATGTACGAAACTGCCTTGATCCGTTGCTGGAAGCCGGGCTGGCGGTTTCAGTCTTCAGCGATACCGTCCCCGATCCCACCGACACGGTGATCGAGGCAGGCGTCGAAGAACTGAACAAGGGTGATTTCGACTGCCTGATCGGGTTCGGCGGGGGATCACCGATCGATACCGCCAAGGCGATGTCGATCCTGGCGGCGGGCGGCGGCAAGATGTGCGACTACAAGGCACCCTTCGCGGCCGACAAGGGAGCGCTGCCGATCATCGCCATCCCAACCACAGCCGGCACCGGCAGCGAATGCACCCGCTTCACCGTCATCACTGACACCGAACATGATGAGAAAATGTTGATCGCCGGCCTCGGCGCTCTGCCGTTGGCCGCATTGGTGGATTACGAACTGACCTACTCGGTGCCACCGCGCACCACCGCCGACACCGGTATCGATAGCCTGACCCATGCACTGGAGGCCTATGTGTCCAAGCGCGCCAACCCGCTGTCGGACGCGCTGGCCCTGTCGGCGATGGCGTTGATTGGCGCCAATATCCGTATCGCCTACGCCGAACCCCGCAACGCCATCGCGCGCGAGGCAATGATGCTCGGTGCCACGGAGGCCGGGCTGGCGTTCTCCAACAGTTCGGTCGCCCTGGTGCACGGCATGTCGCGCCCGATTGGCGCGCATTTCCACGTGCCGCACGGGCTGTCGAACGCGATGCTGTTGCCCGCGATTACCCGTTTCTCGGTTCCAGGCGCTGAAAAACGCTACGCCGAGGCCGCCCGGCGGATCGGTTTCGCCGCGTTGACGGACAGCGACGGCGCGGCGGCGGCGAAGCTGGTCACCGGGTTGGAGACGCTGAACCGGGACCTGTCAGTGCCGAGCCCGGCCGATTACGGGATCGACGAGGCGACCTGGAACGGCAAAATGGCGCTGATGGCCGAACAGGCGCTGGCATCGGGAAGCCCGGCGAACAATCCGCGCGTCCCGACTGCCGCGGAGATCGTGGGATTGTATCGGGAGGTTTGGACCGGCGCGGCGGCGAACCGATAAGGCGCCGCCGGACGTCGGGTGCGGGCGCGCCATGTGGCAATCCCGCTCCCGATCGAAAGGCAAAACGTGTCACAAACCGGATAGAAAATCCCGGCCCGGACCCACCGCGCAACCGGCCGGATGCCTACGTTCCCTGATGGGCCTGCAGAAGATCCAGCATGTCGGTGGCGTGCTCTTCCTCGACCGAAAGGATGCTCTGCAGCATCACCCGGGTCGCCGGATCGTCATCGCCAAAAAACCGGATCAGTTCGCGGTAATGATCGACCGCGATACGTTCGGCGATCAGATTTTCCTTGATCATATCAACGAGGTTCTGCCCCTCGGCGTATTGAGAGGCAGAACGGCTCGCCAAACCTTCAGGATTGAAGTTGGGCTTGCCGCCAAGCTGGTCGATACGCTCAGCCACCGCCATCATATGCTGCTGTTCTTCTTTGGCATGCTGGGCAAATTCGTCCTTGATCGCCTCACTGGAAATGCCGGTCGCCGTGATGGCATGCACGGTATAGCGCAGCACGCAGACAATCTCGGTTGCCAGCACGGACTGTAAGATCTCAATCGTGCGATTGACATCACCGCCATACGTCTTCGTTACGACCCCGTCGGAGAGATTCTGCCGGGCGCGTTCTCGCAATGTCTTGACGTCGGATAAGAATGGCTTTTCGGCCGATCCGGTGGTCGCTGTCGTGTTGCTCACGATATGTTCCCTTCCGATGATTGCTTGAGCCTCACGTAAGATCACCGCCTCGGTGTTGCCAGTCAGAAAAACCCTTTGTGTTCGAACGGCACTGGCTTGACATATGAGGCAGCCTGTTACCCGCTGGGCACACAATGGGGAAATGCAGACGTGGAGATCGTGTTCAACCCACTACCGGATGATACGCTGACCCGCCTTATCAGCGACCACGTCATTGGTATAAATTTCGCGCGGACAGGCGTCACCGATTGGCACCCCGTTAACTTTTTTCTGAAAAGCGCCCGAGGCGAGTGGCTTGGCGGCCTGACCGGCTATGTCTGGGGCGGCTGGTTGCACGTGAATTTTCTGTGGGTGACGGAATCTCTTCGTGGTCAGGGACACGGAACCTGTTTGATGGACGCGGCGGAGGCAATGTCCAAGGAGCGTGGAGCCTTTGGGGCAACCCTGGAAACCCACACGTTCCAGGCTCCGGGATTCTACACGAAACGGGGATACACGGTGTTTGGCCGGATCGACGACTATCCGCCGGGTCACGGTAAGCTGTTTCTATCGAAACGGTTTGAAGTCTAGTTCCGCATCACCGGCAGTTTCCTGGCGGCGGCCGGGTGCGCTACCGCTACGCTGGGCGTTCCAGGAATGCGCTGCGCAAATGGCGGTTGGAACGATGGCGGTTCGAGGATTTAGCCTTTCGGTCAGAACGGGCGGACCTTTGACGCGATCGCACTTATCGTCACCAGACGCTCCAGTGCCCGTCGATCGGACAGTACCGCGCGCTGTTCGGCCGCGTCCAGTGTCGGCCAGACCCGGGCCGCGCATTCTGATTCGGCGAGTTTGGCGGACCCGATCAGAAGTGGGACATTGAGCGGATCAATCCCCGGTCGTCGTCCGGGCGGCAGCATCTGCTGGTGCGCCGCCATGAACGCGGGGTCATTTAACAACCCGATTCCGCTTGCCACCACCGGGCTCGACGATTGCTGCCGGTAGAGAGCGGCCGTCCGCCGCAAGATCTCCGGCGGATGGGTTTCTTCCGGGATACGCAACAATCTGATCCGTCGCAACCAGATGCCCCAAGATCGCCGGCCGGTCCAGGAGGCCAGGGGCACCGCCAATGCCAAACCGAGCACAACCGGCAGCATCCATAATGCAAGGTAAACCGAGACCGCCCAAGCCCCAACGCCAAGCAAAACGCCCAAAATCGTATGGCGGCGATACAGCCGGACAATGTCGCGCAGCGGAATGCCCCCGTCGTCGCGGCGCTGCGCATTCCAGCCCGAATCCCGTCCCAGCAGGATTGCAACGACGTCGCTGGTTTGCGTCAGCATCACAACCGGCGCCAGTAGACCGGCAATTAGCGTTTCTAGTAACATACTGAATATCAGACCGAAGAAACCGCCGCAGCCGCGCCGCGCATCGCGATGCACCATGACGGTGATTATGCCCAATACCTTCGGCACCATCAGCAGTCCCATCGTTCCAATGAACACCCACATTGCTCGGATTGGATCGATGACCGGCCATTGCGGGAACAAAGCCTTGCCGACATCCGGGAAATAGTCGGGTGGAATGAATCTGGCCTGTAGTGCGATCAGCACGCCGCTCAGCAGAAACAACAGCCACAGCGGTGCGGTGATGTATGACCCGATGCCGGTCAGCAGATGCATGCGGCTGACCCAGTTTAGCCCGCGTGACGGCAGCACCGCGATATGTTGCAGGTTGCCCTGGCACCACCTGCGGTCACGCACTGCGAGATCCATCAGTGAGGGAGGACTTTCTTCGTAACTACCCTCCAGTCCCGGCATCATGTGGATAGCCCAGCCGCCGCGGCGCATCAGGGCGGCTTCGATAAAGTCGTGGCTCATGATATGGCCGCCGAACGGTTTGCGGCCGGGCAATTCGGGCAGACCGGCCTGTTCCGCGAACGCCCGGGTGCGGATCAGCGCATTGTGGCCCCAGTAGTTGCCCTCGGCGCCATGCCACCATGCGATCCCATGGGCGATGACCGGACCATACACGCGCCCGGCGAATTGCTGCATCCGAGCAAAAACGGTGGAGCCCCCGGTGATGATAGGAAGCGTTTGGATCAGGCCCACGTCGGGATGCGCCTCCATCGCGCGGACCAGAGCGACCAGCGTGTCGCCGCGCATAACGCTGTCGGCGTCGAGGATCAGGAATTGCGGGTAGGCGCCACCGAACCGTTCGACCCATTCGGCAATGTTGCCGGACTTGCGTGCGGTGTTGTTGGCACGGTGACGATAGAAAATCCGGCTCGCCCCGTTGGTTCTGTCTCGCAGGTCGAGAAAGGCTTTTTCCTCCTCCAGCCAAACGTCCGGTTGCGTGGTGTCGCTCAGGATAAAGATATCGAAGGATTCGCCGGCGTGCAGACCTCGAAGTTCTTCATCGATTGCCTCCAGTCCCGCCATGATACGGGTCGGGGACTCGTTGTAGGTCGGCATCAACAGCGCGGTGCGGGAGGTTGGGAGGCCGGCCGGGGCCAGCAAACGACGGCCACCTCCGGCCATGACTGAAACAAACCCGGCGATCGCGCTGGTGAACGACAGCGCGATCCAGGCAAACAGCGCCACGAACAGCGCGAGCATGAAGATGGCCAGCGGTGTCGCGCCGTTGACGGCCAGAACGCGATACATCTCGCGCGTGCCGAATCCCGTCAGCACAATCGCGCTGCCGATTACCAGCAGGCGTCGCAGACCCATGCCCCGAGGCGAGGATGGGAAACCGTGGCTCTTCGGGGGGCCTCGGCGCAACGACTGGGTCGGCATGGGCAGCGGTGCTTCCGCCGGCAGCGGGCGAAAACTCACCCCTTCGTCCATCGATAGATCCAGGTTTCCGAAAGCGGTTGGTCTCCCTGCATCATGCGGACATGCAACTCGGCCAATGTGTTGTCCTCGGGGTCCAGTTGGATACTGACACGCCAACCACTGACATCGGGGTTTGGTTGCGTCACCGCGCTGATGATCTTTCCTTTATCGGTGCCGACATCCAAGGTTGGCAGAGCCTCGGGTTTCAGCGCCTTCAAAGACTCACCCACGAAATCGATCACGAACTGCCGGTGTTTTTGGTCGAACGACAAGCCACACCGGGTTTGCATGACCTGAGCCAGCTTGACTTCACCGGGGGGAGACCAGCCCCAGTGAAGCCGGTAGTTCAGCAGATATTCACCCTTGGCGCGTAACGGGTCATGCGGCCGCCAGAATGCAACCATGTTGTCATTGACCTCCCGATCGCTCGGGATTTCCACCAGTTCAACGACGCCCTGGCCCCAATCGCCGATCGGTTCGACCCATAGCGAGGGTCGCCTTTCGTAGCGGCTCTCCAGGTCCTGGTAATCGACGAAGGCGCGCTTACGCTGCATCAGGCCGAACCCGCGCGGGCTGGCGTCCTGGAACGAACTGATTTGCAGATCGCGCGGGTTGGTCAGTGGCCGCCAGATTGCCTCGTCGTGGCCGGTGCGCATCTGCAAGCCGTTCGAGTCATGCACCGCGGCGCGCCAGTCGTCGAACCGTATGCGGTCGTTGGAATCGAACAGGAACATGCTGGTCAGCGGCGCCAGGCCGGCTTGGGCGATGTCCACTCTGGGGTAGGTCGCGGTTTCGGTGTCGAAGACGGTGTCCTCGCCGGGCCGGATGGTGAACCGGAACGCGGCGGTCGCACTCGGGCTGTCCAGCAGTGCGTGGATGACAATCAGGTCAGCGCCCGGTGCGGGACGTTCCAACCAGAATGACCGAAAAACCGGAAATTCCTCGCCGCTGCCGTCGGCGGTCTTGATCGCCAGTCCCCTTGCGGACAGACCGTATCCCTGGCCTTTTGCGACGGCCCTGAAATAGCTGGCGCCCAGGAAGGCGCAGACTTCATCAATGGGGTCCTGATGGGTCAGGGGATAATGAATGCGAAATCCCGCGAAGCCCAGATCGCCGGTGCTGGCGGGTGTTTTGTCGAATGTGAACATGTCGGGGCTGTATTTGATCGGTTCCGCCTTGCCGTCGGCGACTTCGAAAATGGCCACTCGATCGTGGTAGATGTAGCCGCGGTGGAAGAACTGTGCGGTGAACCGCCGGCCCGAGCCGCGCCATAGCGATTTGGCCGGATCGAACCGGATGCCTTGATACGCTTCGAAGTCCAGGTCCTTAAAGGGCGCGGGCAGCGTGTCGTCAGGCGCCTTATACGGCTGCATGGCGAGCTGGCGCGCCATGGTGCGTACCGTCGCGGCGTCGAAAGAAGACGATTGCGCCACCGGTTCGGCCGCAAAGGCTCGGTTCGAGGCAGCGAGCAGCGGCAATGATGCGCTGGCACTCAGGAAAACGCGACGAAGCAAGGCTCACCTATGGATTGGGATCCATCAGACATGGCATCGCATCGTCTCCGAACTGCGGCGGCAGCTCGCACGTTCGCGTGAGAACGCGCTTAGGCGGGGTCAATTTCCTGTTCGATAATCGCGGCCAGATCGCGTTCAGCGACGGCCAGATCGTAGCTGGCCTGGAGATCGACCCAGAACTTCGCCCCGGTGCCAAAATACCGGCCGAGCCGAAGGGCGGTTTCGGCAGTCAAGGCGCGGCGCCCGCGCACGATGTCGCTGATACGGTTCGCCGGGACCCGCAGCTTCAGTGCCAGCGCGTTGGCGCTGAGACCGCGCGCGGCGAGTTCATCGGCCAGGGTGTCGCCGGGGTGGGACGGCGGCAGGGATATCCCGTCGGGGTAGTGGAAGACTTCGTCATCGTTGTCCGGCCGAGGGGCCGGAGAAGCAGCGCGCGTCATGACCATCTGATCCATGTCAGTGCGGGTCCACGATATGAACGTCATGCTCGTCTCCTGCGTCGAAGCGAAAATGGATACGCCAGGGGCCGTTCACATCGACCGACCAGAAATCCCGCTTGTCGCCCTTCAGCTTATGCAGACCGACGCTGTTCAACCCGGCCAGAGCCTGGAGGTTGGACGCGGTGTTGATCTGCCGAAGCCGCCGGTGCGCAAGCGCGACGTCCATGCCGGAGAACCTGGACTTGCCTTGTTCGACGAACTGCCGCGTCGCGGAGCCCTTGATCGAGCGGATCATGCGTATCCCCTTTCACCCCCGACCATGCACGTCAGAAGTTAAGAAAAGGTTTACATCCGCAAAAAGATATTAGTATGGAACGCATAATATGTAAAGCGTATTATTCATCCCATACGGCGTGCGATGACCGCAGGAAGCGCCAGCCCGTCCGGGCAGACGAATGGGTGGGACCTTTACCCGATCCGGGAAGAGCAACCGGACCGTTTCCCAAAGGCGCAATGGCAGTTCTGTACCAAGCTGGTGATCGTCAGATCAGTTTCAGCACCACAAATCCTCCAACCACACCGAAGGCGACCGCGCTGGTTACCAGGGTCAGCCGCTTTTCGATAAACACGCGCACCGCATCGCCAAAGAAGTGTAACAGCGTCGCCACCAGGAAGAATCTGGCCCCTCGGGTCAGGACGCTCGCCATCATGAACAGGGCGAAATCGAACCGTGCCGCGCCGGCGGATATTGTAACAATTTTGTAGGGGATCGGCGTCAGGCCTTTGATCAGGATGATCCACAGCCCGTATTCCTGGAACTTCGCCTGGAACGTCGCGAAAGCGGGGCCGTATCCGTAAAGGTTCAGGATCGGCCGGGCGACCTGATCGAAAACCGCATAGCCGATCAGGTAACCGAGCGCGCCGCCCGCCACACTGCCGGCGGTGCAAATCGCGGCGAACCGCCAGGCGGAGCGCGGCTTCGCAAGCGCCATCGGCACGAGCAGGGCATCGGGAGGGATCGGGAAGAAACTCGCCTCGGCAAACGCGATCAGCGCCAGCCACCATGCGGCGTTGCGGGAAGCGGCCAACGCCATGACGCGTGCGTAGAATCGATGAAGCATGGGTGGTCCTTTAGCAGGCCGCGCCGCTCTGGTCACGCGCGCAACGTCATCCTATCGTCGGGGAAACCCAATAAGGAGACGTCCCCAAGATGACCACCACCACTGTCGCCCGCCTGCTGGCGGACACCCTGGAAGCCCACGATGTGGATCAAATTTTCTGCGTCCCGGGGGAGAGTTATGTCGGGCTGACCAGCGTGCTGACCGAACGGAACTCGATCCGGATGATCGTTTGCCGGCATGAGGGCGGGGCAGGGTTCATGGCGGTGGCCGATGGCCGGCTGCGCAACCGGGCGGGGGTTTGCATCGTATCGCGCGGGCCGGGGCTGTCGAATGCGATGGTGTCGCTGCACTCGGCGTTCCATGACGCGACGCCGATGGTGATGCTGGTCGGGCAGGTGGAACGCAAGGATTTCGGACGGCTGGCGTTGCAGGAGCAGAATTACTCGAAGCTGCTGTCCGACATCACCAAAAGCGTCATTGAAGTGAATGAGCCGGAGCAGGCGTCGGAAGCGATCGCGCGCGCCTTCCACATTGCCGAAAGCGGCACGCCGGGTCCGGTCGCGGTCATCCTGCCGGAGGACATTTTTGACGAATCGACCGATGCGGAGGTGAATCTGCCGCGCCCCCGCGTCGTCGCCGGGCCGCGCCCGCAGGACCTGGATCAACTCGCCGCCATGCTGGCGAAAGCTGAACGGCCGCTGATCCTGGTCGGCGGCGCTTTGCTGGCGGACAGCCTGCACGAGAAGGGGGTCTATGCCGATCTGCAACGTCTGTCGGAGGAGTGGGTTCTGCCCATCAACCCGACCCATCGCCGTCCGCAACTGTTCGATGCGCGTCATCCCAACTACGGCGGCTATATGGGTATTCGGGTTCCGCCGGCGCTGATCTCGGAGATGAAGAAGGCGGATCTGATCGTCGCGTTGGGCGAACGCCTGACCGATACCGTGTCACAGTCCTATACGTTTCCGGCCGCGCCGCAGCCGCAACTTCCGGTGGTTCACATCTGGCCCGACCCGAATGAGGTTGGCCGGGTCTGGCGCGTCGATCTCGGCATGCCCTGCGATCCCTACGAGGTCATCAAGGGCCTGCTCGCTCGGTCGGCTCCGGCTGATGCGTCAAAGCGCCGCGGATGGGTGGATGGGCTGCATAAGATCCACCTGTCGCTGCTGGAGAAGACATGGGAGCCGACCACGGACGGCATCAACTTCGCGGCCATTGTCTGTGAGATCGACAAGCATCTGGCGGACGACGCTGTCATCACCTCGGACGCCGGCAATTTTGGATCGTATCTACATCGGTATATCGGCTTCAAGCCGGGCCAGGAGTTCCTGTCCTCTGTCGTCGGAGCCATGGGTTCCGGCATGCCGATGGCGGTCGCGGGCGCGCTGCGCCGGCCGGGCCGTCAGGTTGTGGCCTTCATGGGCGACGGCGGGGCACTGATGGCGGGGAATGAGATCGCGACGGCGTTCCAGTATGGGGCCAGCCCGATCATCATCATCTCAGATAATTCCATGTATGGGACGATCGGGATGCACAGCTACGTGCGCTATCCGGATCGCAAATTCATGGACGCCACGCGGCTGACCAACCCGGATTTCGCCGCCTGGGGCCGTTCGTTCGGCGCCGAGGGCATCACGATCCGCGACGAATCCGAGATCGCCGAGGGAATCGCCAGGGCGTTCGCGGTGAAGACGAAGCCTGTGGTGGTACATTGCCTGACGTCGGCGCTGCAAATGAGTGCCTGGAGGACGTTCCAGGGTGGCTCGTCGCTGCCGTAGGCCTCGTTGAGTTTAACCCGCGTTGAAACCTGCTCTGCACTATCCTCGCAGCCGTCCTCTCCCGACTTGATCGAGTGAGGACGGCCGGACGATAGGCGTTCACCATCACATTATGCCCAATCGCTCCTGTCGTTGCTCAGGCAACAGGGAATCCGGGACTTTTAAGATGCCGGTAACGCGCCGAAAGTTGCCTCCTTGATGCGTTAAACGGCGGATTACGCGAAACGATCGCTCATGGAGTCGGAGGCGCGCATCCAATACCAGGATCATGTCGGCCAAAGATTCGTCTGCCTCGTCGGCGCGCTCCTCACCAGGCGAGCAAAGGTGCAGAGATGTCAAGAGTCACGACGGACTGTCTCGATAGCCAGGAGCAGACCGGGAACCCCGGCATCGGCTTCCTGCCGAATCACCGGCCTTTCCATATGCACGATGCGAAATCCGGCGTTGCAAACAGCTTCGTAAACGTAGTGTTCAGCATGGACGTAGCGACCTTGTCGTTGCAGGGCCCAGTCGCCGTTTCCCGGAACGACCCCGTCATGGTCGGGTTCGATGCTCTCAACAGAGAACACAAACCACCCGCCCGGCTCCAGCCGCTGATGCACCCGGGCCAGAAGATCCTCAAGGGCACCAAAATAACACAACACGTCGGCCGCTACGATCAACGGCCAGCGTTGTTCGTAGTGCATGAGATCGGAGACAATGTCGCTTTCGCGCAGGGTGCCGTACAAGCACTTTGCACGGGCATGCGCGAGCATTCGTGGAGACAAATCGACCCCGGTAAACGGCCCAAGCGGAAGATCCCCGATCACCAATGCAACCAGCCCCGTACCGCAGCCCAGGTCCAGGACAGGGCCGATACTCTGGCCTGCGGCAATCTTCGGATGGCCCTGAAGGATGGTGCGAATGGCTCCGGGAATACGGTAGCCCAACTGGATGAGATGAGCTTCGAAGCGGTCGGCGTAATCGTCGAAGACAGTTCGGATATAACCCTCCGGCGCGCGTACTGAATTCGTCATCAAGCCGGATGACATGACGAGGTGGCGTACATGCTCATCTTCCGGGCCAAGCTTCCGAGCTTCCTGGTAAGCGCTGGCTGCCTGGCTATGTTGCCCCAGACTTGAAAGCGCATGACCTTGCATGCCGAATGTACTGGCATCGACGATGCCAAGAGACCGTGCCTCCTCCCCGAGACGTATGGCCTGATTGAAATCGCGTCGGCGTATACACAGCAAAATGGCAGCGTTACGCATGGTCACGCTGGTAGGGGATATGGCGATGCCGTCGATTAAGATCGCCAGGGCTCCATCTACATCGCCGCCCTTTTCCATGGCCGTGGCCAAAGCGTGACGGTAATCGAGGTTTGACGGTGCGCTTGTCAATGCTTCAGCCAGGCAAGCCGCCGCCTCGGCCGGACGCCTCAGATCCAGCATCACCGCGCCGAGGATGGCCTTTGCCTCCGGATCGGCCGGATCCAACATCATGGCCTCAGCGGCGTCGCGTGCCGCGCCATCCAGATCACCGGTCCTTTGCCGCATGTTCGCTCTGCACTTACGCAACCCGGCGTGATCGGGTGCTGCCGCGATACCTTGGTCCAACTCAACAAGGCCCCGGTCAGACGCGCCGCTGGCTGCCGCGAGGCGGGCACCGATCAGGCACAACTCTGGCGAGGGGGGCGCCAACGCTCGGGCGGCCGCCACAAGCGGGCGGGCAACACCTGGTCTGCCAAGGGAGATAAAATGTGCGGCGCGGTTTATTAAAGTCTCGGCGTCAGCCGTGACGTGGAGGCTCTCCATGTAAGGCTCCTTTTGACCCGCGAAGAAACAGTTCGGGGAAAACATCCCACCCGTGCTCCGTTAAAGCGATAAGACGCGGCGTCTGCGACAGACGTCTATCCGAGGCGCGGTCGCCTGGCTCGACCGCTCCAGAAAAATGCTCACGCGGCCCAGAGCCAAGCTCACCCATCAGGGCCGAACAGCCAGGCCGGCGGTGATATTCTCGTTGATGGATATCAGGAAATCGAAGTCCGGAATTTCCTTTTCAATCTCTTTCACTACCGTAAGTCCGACCGAGAGGATCGATGCCTTTAAAGGATCCGGCAGGCTATTGGCCGGGTTGCGCAGTAGATCTCCGACCATCAACCAGAGCCTGCGGTTATCTGCCAGAGCACGAATTTGCTGAATCGGCCCGCCATTCCTGGCCGCTTTCAGGGCTGCGGTAGCGTGACGGAACACATCGGCCTCTTGGTCGCGCTGCGATCGGTATTTGGATACGGCCCTGTAGGCCTGGATGGCGTCACTTGCCGTCAACATGGCGATTGCTACTTTCTGTTGGATTTGGAACGGTCGGCGTCGTCTCGGTTGCGGGTATTCGTGGTTAATAATGCGGCGTGCGCATTTGAGCGCCTGGTATCCATCGTCTGCTTTGGCCGCTACCAGGTTTCAAGCCAGGATGGAGCGGACAGTATCCGATGTCTTTGTGTATCGAAAATCAGCAATCCAGCTTCCCGTTCGCTTTCACACCCGTATAGGCTGACGACAGCGCAAAATAGAAACGGCGTGCCGGCGTACGAGCCTGGTCCGGCCGCATGATCTGCTTACCCAAAAAGCGCGTTTTGGTTGTCACCGCGATGCGCGACTTTGTACACAAGCAAATTGGTGTGCTGTCGATGAACATGATTTCGCCCTGTCGAAATTCTGGAACGAGATTGGGCACGCGTTCCCCTTCGCCCTGAACTCGAACCAATCGGCGGCGGCTTGATAATCACTTGAACAGACTCAGCAATGATTGGGGCGCCTGGTTCGCCAACGAGAGCGCTTGGGTTCCGAGCTGCTGACGGATTTGCAAAGCCGTGAGCTGGGCGGATGCTTGCGCCAGATTGGCGTCAACCAGTGATCCAAGTCCGCCGTTCAATGCGTCGATTTTGTCGGTGTTGTAAGTCGTCTGATTATTGACGTAGTTCACCGAACTGCCGATCGTGTTGAGTTCATTCCCGAGCGCGTTCTGTTGATTTATGAAAATGCCGGATGCGGTGATGAGCGCTGCGACGGTGGAAGCGCTGCTAAGCTGGGTCGTGGTGAAGCTTAGAGATCCGTAGAGCGCGGAACCGCTGAAAGTGGAAATGCCATAGGTCGAGCCGCTTTCATTACGCGTTACCGCGACCCGGCCAAAGGTTCCGGAGCTGCCTGTCAGGTCGCCGATCAATGTTTGGCCGTTGTAGTCGGCGTCCTGGACGAACGTTTTCACGTTGGCCAGCATTGATGTGTATTGCTGTTCGTAGTTTGTGCGGTCGTTGCCCTGCACGCTACTATCGGCAAGCTTGACGAGCACATCCCGCATGCTGCCCATCATCGTCGATATATTGTTCAGGCCCGATTGTGTCGTTGAAAGTAATCCCTGCACAGTCCCGAGCTGTTGGTTCGCGCTGGTCAGCGCTCCGACGCTGGCTCGGATGCCTTGCGCGATAGCATAGGCGGCGCCGTCATCGGAAGCATCGGCGACACGATATCCGGTGGATATCTGTTTCTGCGTTACAGCGAGCTGTTGCTGTGTCGTTTCCAGGGATTGGAGCGCGACCATTGCGCCCATATTTGTATTCACTGATGTGAGGGACATAGTGTATTACCTTTCGTGTCCGGATTTGTGCGCCTATTTTTTGCAAGATCGAGGGGCATCATGACCGACAAAGGTTAACGGTTTATGAAGAAAAGAATTTATTTTTGGGCCAGGGGGAACTTTATGAGGGAAAGCCGCCCGGTCCTGATGGATCGGTCCAGACGGTTTCTGTTCTTGTTAGATGTTTTGCATTTTCCCGGTGATCGTCCGCGCCCCAGGCCCAACGATCTTCGTTGCTGCCAGCCTGACCCGACGCCGAATGACATTTCGAGCAAGTATGGCAGCGTGGGTCATCCACTGGGGACGGGTCTGATCGCTGTCAGGCAATCCGGTCACCCGTCTCGGGGTCAAACAGGTTGATCTTCCGTGTGTCAGCCGCGAAACGGGCGGTTTCACCCAAACGGTAGTGGAGGTCCGGCGATACGCGCGCGAGCGCCCGCTCGTCTCCAATACGAAGCACGACAATGGTTTCCGCTCCGGTCGGTTCGATCACCTCCACCAACGCGGCAATCATGACCGTGGCGCCCGGCGCGTCGCCGAAATACCGTGTTGGTTCGGCGATGCATTCCGGGCGAATGCCCAGCACGACCTGGCGGCCAATCCAGCTTGCCGCCGCCGCTGGCACCGGGAATCGGATCACCGTTTCACCGCCTCCGATGACCGCAACGGTACCGTCGGACGTCGCCTCCAATCGAGCGGAGAGCGTGTTCATGGGCGGCGCGCCCATGAATCGGGCGACGAACAGGTTGGCCGGCCGGTTGTAAACCGTTTCCGGGTCGTCGAACTGCAGAACGACGCCTTGCCGCATGACGGCGATGCGGGTGGCCAGCGTCATGGCTTCGATTTGGTCGTGCGTGACATAGACAATCGTGGAGCCGAGCCGCTGGTGCAATTGCTTGATTTCCATGCGCATCTCGGTGCGGAGTTGGGCATCGAGATTGGACAGCGGCTCATCGAACAGAAACAGCAACGGATCGCGCACCAGCGCTCGTCCCATCGCCACCCGCTGACGTTGGCCGCCTGACAATTGGGCCGGCTTGCGATCGAGCATCGCCTCGATTTGCAGCAGCTTCGCGACCCGCGCGACCGCCTCATTCCGCTGTGCACGGGGAACGTTGCGGCATTCCATGCCGAACGTGATGTTCTGCCGCACGGTCATCGACGGATACAGTGCGTAGGACTGAAACACCATCGCGATGTCGCGGTCCTTGGGCGGGACATCGTTGACGACGCGGCCGCCGATCTCGATGGTGCCGGTGGTCTGTCGCTCAAGACCCGCGATGATATTGAGTAACGTGGATTTGCCGCAGCCCGACGGCCCGACCAGAACGGTGAACTCACCCGACGCGATGTCGAGATTGATTCCCGTCAGCACCTCGGCCGAACCGAATTGTTTGGTAACGTCACGCACCGTGAGAGCCGACATTCCGGTTTCCTACTTCACGGCGCCGGCGGTCAGACCGCGCACGAAATATCGCCCACCCAGCAGATAGACCAGCAAGGTTGGCAAGGCGGCGATCATCACCGCCGCGCTCTGCACGCCGTGCTGTGGCACGTCGGCGACGGCGGCGGACAGCGCGATAAGCGCGGCGGTGACCGGCTGCTGCTGGCCGGTGGTGAAGGTCACGCCATACAGAAACTCATTCCAAATGTGCGTGAACTGCCAGATCACGGTGACGATCAAGATCGGCGGCGACAGCGGCAGCACAATGCGCCGGAAGATGCGAAAGAAGCCCGCGCCGTCGATGCGCGCGGCGCCGATCAGCTCCCGCGGGATGGCGATGTAGTAGTTGCGGCAAAACAACGTGGTGAAGGACAGACCCTGAATGCTGTGGATCAACACCAGGCCCGTGAGCGTGTTGATCAGACCCACGTCGCGCAAGACAATCGTCCAGGGCAACAGCCGCATCTGCTGGGGCAGAAACAGGCCCAGTGTGACGACGCCATAGATCCAGCGATCGCCGGGAAACCGCCACAACGAGACAGCGTATCCGGCGACCGCGCCGAACACCGTCGAAATGATGGTCGCGGGAATCGACACCAGCGCCGAGTTCAGCATGTACGGCCGAATACCGGCGCAGGTCTGCGCCACGCAGAAATCGGCCCAGGCGGTGCGATAGTTGTCCCAGGCCCAATGCTCCGGCCAGCCAATCATCGAGGTCTGCACGATCTCCTCTGCCGTGCGCACAGAATTCAGCATGACGACGGCGAGCGGCACCAGCCAGGCCGCGGCAAGCGACCACACCGCGAGATAGATCAAGATGCGGCCCGGCGTGAAGGTGGTGTCACGCACGGGCGGCTTGCCTCGCCTGCACATGCCGCCACGCCGCGTAGGGCAGCAACACGGCCAGCAGGGTCAGCAGCATAAGAACCGCCGCCGCCGCACCGCGCCCGAGCAGGCCGCGCTGGAACATGAAGTCATAGACGACAAGCGCCGGCAGCAGTGTGGCGATTCCCGGCCCTCCGCCCGTCAGCGCTCGGACCAGATCAAAGGTGGTGATGGCGAACTGCAACTGGATCACGACGACCGTCACCGTGATCGGCCACAGGGTCGGCAAAATCACACGCCGGTACAGGCGGAACGGTCCGGCACCATCGATTTGCGCTGCCTTGATCAGATCCGTGTCCACCGAACGCAGGCCGGCGAGGAACAGGGCCATGCCGAAGCCGGCTGACTGCCAGACAGCGGCCATGACGATGGTCCAGATCGCCATGTCGCGATTGATCAACCAGTCGAACCGAAATGACATCCAGCCGAAGTCGTTGACGAACTTCTGGACCCCAACGCCGGGATTGAGCAGCCAGCTCCAGACCGTCCCGGTGACAACGAAAGAGACCGCCATCGGATACAGGAAGATCGACCGCAGCACGTTCTCGCCCCGGATGCGCTGGTCGAGCAGGATCGCGAGACCCAGTCCGGTCAGCAGGCTCAACACGACGAAGGCACTGCCGAACAGCAACAGATTGTCGAACGCGATGCGCCAGTTCCGTGTCGCCAGGACCGCGGTGTAGTTGTGCAACCCCACCCATCCGAATTCAGGGAGCAGGGTTGACGGCGTAAACGACACCCAGAGCGTCCACAGTGAGAACGAAACGATATGGCCGGCCGCCAGCAGCAGCGGTAGCCAGATCGTCAGGTGCTCCGGCAGGCGGCGCACCAAGCCAAACACTTTTGGCCGTCGCGCCGCGGCGGTTTCGCTCAATGCGAACCCTCGACCGCCTCGTTGAGGCGAGACGCGGCTTCGTCCGGCGTGATCGTCTTGTCCTTCACATATTCCGTGATCACATCGATCATCGCGGCCGTCACGCCGTTCTGCTGCGCCATGTTGTGCGCCAGGCTGAGTACGGCCTGGTTGCTGGCAACCGCCTCTTTCAGCGCGGCGGCGGTGCGGCGTTGGCCGTCCGACCACCCGGGGCCGGACAGATCGACATCGGTGCGGACCGGTATCGATCCTGTGATCTGCGAGTACATGGTCTGAATCGCCGGGTCCATGACCAGTTGCGCCATCAGCGCCTGGCCGGCCTGCAGATCGGCCTCTTTGCGCTGCCAGAATATGAACGCGTCGGCGTTCAACAGGAACACCGGCTTGCCGTTGTCGGTCGGACCCGGCGCGATGATGAAGTCGTCGAGCTTGTACCCCGCGTTGAGCAGCACGCCCTGCGCCCAACCGCCCTGGATCATCATGCCCATATCGCCGGCGACGAACCGTTTCAGGTTGGTCGAAAAGTGTTGCGCGGCGGTGTTAGGATCCATCCAGTCGGCGATCTTGCGCACCTGAACGAAGGCGGCTTTCACCTCCGGGCCTTTCAGGGCCGTCTCGTCGAGGTTCATGATGGCGGCGCGGTACGCGGTGGGGCTGATGCCGGCGAGCGAGGCCTCGAATTTTTGGCCGTCGTCGGGGCGGGTTCCGCCGTTGGCGATCGGGTAGGTGACACCGGCCGCCTTCATTTTTGCGGCGAGCGCGTTGAAGTCCGCCCAGGTGACCGGGATCTGGTCGGCCTTGGCCTTGTCCATCGCCCGTTTCGACAGAAACAGCATGTTGGTGCTGTAGATCTGTAGTGGCAACGAAATCCAGTGGCCGCCGGGCTTATGCAATCGCGCGAGATCCGGCGCGACGACCTTTTCATAGCCGGCGGCGGCGACGATGGCGTCCAGATCGGTGGTGGCGGCGATCTTCGACCACGCCGCGATCTCCGGTCCCTTCAACTGCGAACAGGCCGGCGGATCGCCCGCCATGATCTGGGCGCGCAGTTTGTTCATCATCTCGGTGGTGAACCCGGGCACCGGTGAGTGCTGCCAGATGCCGCCCTTTTCCTCAAATTTCTTGCCGAGGGCGGTGATCGCCGCTCCGTCGCTTCCCGATGTCCATTGTGAGATCACCGTGAGGCGCGGCTTCACCGCCTGGGCTCGGGATTGATGCGGGACGGCGAGCAGACCGGCGGTTCCGGCGAGAACGGTGCGGCGGCGAAGATTGGTCATTGGTTCGTTTCCCTGGTTCCGGCGTAGCGGGGGTCGAAGCAGGCAGCAGGCGGTTTTACGTTCGGACAACAAATCCACTGACCGGTCGTGGCCTTCGCGGTGGGCGCGACCGCCCCGGTTCGCGCCCACCGCCTCAGCGCCGAACGCCGCTTTCCTCAGGCCGTTTTGGATTTAAGCTCGTCGAGTTGCGCCCGCGCGCCGGCGGCCATGCAGGACGCATCGGACGTCAGCATCACCATGTCGAAGCCGCGCTTGACCGCGCCCGCCGCGAACGGCGCGGCGGCACAATGCATGACGCACTTGATGCCGTGCTTATGCGCGACTTCCAGGATTTTATCGCAGGTGGCGAGATGCAGCGGGTCGGGATTATCGGCGCGCGGGACCATACCCAGGGCGAACGACAGATCGGCCGGCCCGATATAGACGGCATCGAGGCCGGGCGTGGCGCAGATGGCATCGAGGTTGGCGATGCCCTCTTTCGTCTCGATCATGGCCATAATGATGATTTCGTCGTTGGCGTTCGCCACGTAGTCGGCGCCGCTGTAGTGCACGGCGCGCACGGGGCCGTTGGAGCGCATGCCTGTGGGCGGATAGCGGCACGCGGCCACCGCCTTGGCGGCTTCCTCGGCGTTGTTGACCAGGGGCACGATGATGCACATCGCGCCAAGGTCGAGCGCTTTCATGATGGTCGCCGGCTCATTCCACGCGACCCGCACGACCGGGACGGTGTCGGTTTGCGAGATCGCCTGCAGCATCGGCAGGACGTCGCCCATTTCGGCGGTGCCGTGCTGCAGGTCGATGCACAAGGCATCGAAGCCCTGGCGCGCCATGACCTCGGCGGTGAACCCGTGCGACACGGAGAGCCAGCCCAACGTCGCGCATTTTCCGTCGCGCCACATCTGTTTGATTCGGTTCGGTCGCATGGTCGTTCCCCGTTGTCGTTCGTTGATCCCGGGGACAGATTACTCGCGATCCCTCTCAAACTCAAACGCGCGGCCTGCAAGAAGGGAAGCGCCGGCCCGGGCTTTCGCCATCAGGCCGAAGCCGCCGGCAGCCGGCGCCCCCCTGAACCTGTCCGGCACCAGGGCAATTGCATTTCAAATACTGGTCCTGCGACGGCACATTATGAAGCGGCCGAAGGAGGCATTTTTTGAAGGTGGATGAACGCGACCGGACCCAACCGGAACGTTTTGGCCGGCAAACCGCGACCGGACAGCAGCTTCGGTCTTAATCTCACTACGGATTGGGCAACCGAATGTTGGTGGATACGGCCCCGGTGCGCTCGGTGTCGGGGCGGCATCTGGCCGATCTACCGGTCAAAGAATCAATGATATCAAGGATGAAAAATGATAAGAGTCGGGGGCGAGCGGCTGCGTAGCTAAGGTTCGAACGTCTGCGATCATTTCGGCACACGAGCGGAGAGCGGTGCCGGTCATCATTTGCCATCCTTGATATCATTGATTCTTGATTACTTGATTGCTTGCCGATCGCGGCCCACGCTTCTGATTGGAACACGCCTCTCGGCAAGTGGCCCGGGGACACGATCCCCGGCAGGGTTGAACTCTTAAATGCGATAGCCCAGTGGCCGTCGCACGTCGTCCTCGACGCTTACGGGCAATCCGTGCGAATCTGTCACCGAAATGTCGGAAATCGCCGTAAGTCCCTGGTCTGTTGCGGATTTCTTCTCGTGCGGAGGTGGCACGAGTGCCGGATTCGCGCGGCGTCCGGAGTTCCGCATCGTCGGCGCCGTCGATCTTGAACTGGCCAAGCCATCCGGCGGCGAGGGCGCGTCGGACTGTAACGCCACCTACCAGGCGAACCACGCGGTTACCCCGATGAACCGTGACATGATGATTTTTGCGCCCGGGGAATTCGCCCGGGCGGCCGGGATCAAGCCCGGCGACCTCAATGTGATGATCTCGTGTGCCCCGTGCACCCATCTGTCGCGCGCCAATCCGAATAATCATCTCGAAGACCGGCCGGAAAATTCGCTGATTGGCCGCAGCGGCGAGTTCGTTACGCATCTGCTGCCAGAGATCTTCTTTATGGAGAACGCCCGTGAGTTGATCATGGGCAACTACAAACATCACCATACCGCGCTGGTGAAGCAGCTAACGCAGGCCGGTTATCAGGTCCGCTCGGAGATCCATTGTCTTGACCGCTTCGGCCTGCCCCAGGTGCGGGAGCGCGCGCTTGTGGTGGCCTCCCGGATTGGCGCGGTGCGCACGCTTGAGGATTTGTGGGAAGGATGGTCGATCCGTCCAGAAGCCGTAACGGTTCGCTCGGCCCTGGCACGTCTCGCCGTATGGAAAGCGGACCATACCGACGATCTCGAAGGGGATGTTTACCCGGGCATGGGGCCGGCGGTGCTGCAACGGCTGGAGGCAACGCCTCATGACGGGGGCGGCTGGGTCGATGTCGCGCGTGACGCGACCACACGGGGGCTGCTGACCAGGGATTGCCTGCGTCGCTGGACGTCGGGCGATCTCGGTTCGCATCCGGACGTGTACGGACGCATGGCCTGGAACAAGCCGGCGCCCACGATCAAGCGGGAGTGTGCCCATATCGGCAACGGCCGCTACGCCCACCCGGAGGAAGACCGGCTTCTGACGGTTCGGGAAATGGCGACTTTGCAGGGTTTTCCGTTCGATTACCGCTTTCCGGCGCGGGCGGTTTCGAACCGTTATCGCCACATTGGCGATGCGGTGCCGCCGATCATCGCCTATCAAATGGCGGCCTTGGCCAAGTGGATGCAAACCGGGGTGCGACCGGAGCCGATGGATTGTGTGATGCCTGATACGGCGCTACGGATTGAAGACATTGTTCCGTCGTCTCGCGAAGAGATGAGCGGACGCTCGGGGACCAGTGGGCATGCATACAGTCCATAATGCCCGTGTCCAGTTGCTCGCGACGATGGTCAACAACATTGCGGTGGCGTTCGTGGTGGCTGGCTTTGTTGCGCCCGCCGTGACCGGGCAGTTGCCGGATGCCGGTCGAGCGGTGGTGACACTGGCTTGGATCGGGACCGGCATTGCATTACATTTTATCGCGCATCTGGTGCTCGGGAGGCTCCGGCAATGACATGGGATCAGATCGTGGTTTGGCTGATAGTACCGGCGGTCGGGGCCATCGTTATCGGGGGCGGGGCGATATGGCTGTCGCGGTATATTCCGTAGATGAGCAGTGGTAGCGTGACTCAATTCGCTCACCGCAACATTTTGTTGTTATTTGGATACTGACTGTAATCCCGAATGGCATGGTCGGGTTCGCCTTGCGATGACCTTACCAATCCATATGCGCCAGCACATTCTCCACCGGCCAACTGGAAATCCGCATCACCCCATCCAACGGCCGGTCCATTTCCAAAATCAGGAAGATCGAGCCGCCGATCGCCAGCGAGCAAATCAGGAACGCCGCCACCACCGTCCCATTGCGGGGCGCATTCAGGCCGAAACTGGCGAAAATCACGGTGACCCAAGACACCAGCACCAGCAGCACGACCCGCTGCACGCTGGGTCCCTGTTGCTCGATCAGCAGCCAGCGCTGACGCAGCAGGTTCATGTTGATCGTTACCGCCTGCACCTGTAGCGCCTCTTGCCCCTTATCCACCGGCTTCAGGGCTCGGATCGACTCGCGGACATGCTCCAGCAGCACCCGGGTTTTTTCGTCGTCGTCGATGGCGACGTGTTTGCCGTCTTGCGGCCAGCCCTCGGCCAGGAAGCCCCGCGTGTAGTCGCGCAGCAAATCCCGCGGCACCGACGCGACCCCGCCGTAGTCGCGCAGCGTCTCGTTCAGCAGCGCCAACTCGGCGGCGTAGTTTCGAATGGCCTGATCGGTCGAATCGTATGACGTCTTGGCCGTCGCAATCAGCAAACCGAGCACCAGGGATGCCAGGACGGACAGCATGCCGACGCCGAGTTTGATGACGTCTTGCGTCTCGCGTGTCAGATGCTCGCGGGGCAGGAGGCGGTGCAGAAACAACCCGCCGACGCCGCCCGCGAAGATGCAGCCGGCAACCAGCAGGCTGATGCCGATGCTGTTCATGGGCTGATCACGCACGTCGATGCCCCGGGCGGGTGGTCCCGGGTTTCCCGGTGGTGTGACCTTGCCAGCGTCCGTCGAATGGATTGAAGTCTTATGCTCTGCATCGCCACTCCATACTCCATCCTGAGCGATCACGCGACCGCACAGGGAACGCCGTCAGCCTACCCGCCAATGCGCGGGATCAAATCCAACAGGCCGCTACAGCCGAACACCGGTCGACCACGAGGTATCCGCAAATGCCGATCCAGCGAGAATGTGGGCGCGACGCATCCGAATGTATCGTTTATGTCTTCACAGCCCCGGAATTACAGGGTGAACGGGCCGGCATACTTGTGCGCGAAGACGACGAAACCGAGGAACGCTATGCAAGTCGAGTTGAAACCCTGCTGACCCTGCTGGGCATCGGCTGGCATCCGCCTGCATGATCCGTCCTTCCGGGACCGCCGCCCTCTGTCCTCCGGGTCATTGGAGAGGAAATAAATCTTGACAGAATGATGTGAACAAAGATAGAACTTGCGGCCACATCATCGAAGGCCGGGCGGCATGAGCAAGACTGTGACACACCCCAATCCAGCCACCGGGGGCGTAACCGGCCTTCTGGTCACCATGATCATCACCTTCCTGGCGCCGATGTTTCTGGCCGACAGCGGCGGTGACGTTGCCATCGCGCGCATGGCGGCGGCGCAAACCCTGAATGTCTATTGTGCACGAAACGACGAGGAGATGATCTCGATCGCGCAGATCATTGCGTTCGGTTTCGCCGCCCTGATGTCGCTCAGCCGGGCGATGGAGGACGACGTGTCCGTGGTGATGATGCTGCGCCTGCATGGCAACGCCAATGCGTGCAACCGTTCCGCCGAACATAACCGGCGCGCGCTGCGCGACAGCCGGGCGCGGGTGATCGTTGCGCCCGCCCCGGTCGTGCCGGATGTGCCGGACGATGACTACGACCAGACAGAATTGAACGCCGTCGTGGCCTCGGCTTTGGAACGCACCGGACAAGCTGCGCCGGCACAGCAGGCGCCGGTCCAACCGGTCGAAACTCCGGCCCCCGCGGCGCCGGTTGCCAGCCCGAACGCCGCTGTTATGCCGGCACTGTCGGTCACCGCGACCGCTGAACGGCAAAATCAGGTCACCTGGGCCACCGGAATGGCTCTGGTAGCGGCGCAATATGCGGCCGATTTGCCCAATCTTTCGCCCCGGGAACGGAGTGAGAATGCGGTATGGGCAGAGGCGCTGAGTACCTGTGCGCACGAGTTGATGGACGGGAAGGCCGCACCGCGTCCAAGGCCGGGCGACCTGGCCGGACTCATCGGGCGTCCAGCGGCGCAATCGTGACAAATTCGGTCCAAATTGCAGCCCCGGTATGCGTGGTCAGTCTTCAATAGTCTCTCGGCCGACATCCGGGTCCCGGTCGTAGACGCTGGCATACTGCGCCCGCCATTCCCGCGGTGATTTCCCGGCAAACAGTTCTTCCGTCGTGTAGCGCGGTTTGGCGCACCGAATGACGATCGGCTCCGGTTCGGATGCGACCTCGACCCCGTCGCCTGCGTTGGAGATTTCATTGGGAAAGCGACGGGCCAGACTCTTGCCCCGGCGTCCGACGATGACATGAGCCGTGGATGCGGTCCAAACCCGAACAGAGACAGTCTCAACGTATCGCAACCCCGTGGCAATCCAAAGGGCTTCCCCGACCGCCACATTCCGCGCCAATATCCTGCCAGAAACCCGGGAGGTCCGCATGGACGCACTGCCGTTCGAACACGCCCTTGACCAGAAAACGGCCGAAATCCTGTCACGCTGCACGAATTGCGGCGCCTGCGCCGAGGTGTGCCCGATGCCGGCGCCGGCCGGATTGGACATCTCCCAACCCACCGCCCTGACCGCCGGCATTCTGACACTGCTGCGCGGCGGCTCACATCTCGAGGCGCAGCGCTGGGCGGAGGTCTGCTCCGGCAGTGGCCACTGCATCCCGGCCTGCCAGCACGGCGTGAATCCGCGGCTGATGCTGGCCCTGGCGCGCGTCGCCGTGCAGGATCGAACCGCCGTGGCCGAGAAACGCCAGTCCGGGTTCAGCAAATTCGGCGCGATGACGAAGGGAGTCCGCGTCCTCTCCCGCCTGCAATTGTCGCCGGAGACGCTGTCCCGCTTCAGCAACAAGGACGACACGGCGTCCCCTGATGTCGTGTTCTACACCGGCTGCAACGTGCTGAAGACGCCGCATATCGTGTTGCTGGCGCTGGATATCATGGATGCGATGGGCATCACCTACCGGGTTATGGGCGGTCCGTCCGCGTGCTGCGGCGTGCTGCAATTCGGGGCAGGGGACCTGGCCACATCCGGCCGCGTTGCCGGCCGCACCATCGACCGTCTCGCCGCCGCCGCACCGCGCGCGCTGTCCTGGTGTCCGACGTGTCAGATCCAGTTGACCGAAGTTGCAGCCCTGGCGAGCGGCGCCAACCTGGACATGGCACCGTTCGTCCGCTTCCTCGCCGAACGGCTGGACACGTTGAAACCATTGCTGAAACACCGCGTCGAGCAGCGGGTCGGCCTGCACGAACATCCCGGTAATCCCGGCGTCCCCGAGGCCGCGCAGGCCATTTTGCGCGCCATTCCGGGTCTGGATTTCGTCGATCTCGAACAGCCCCGCGTTGGCTATATGTGTAACAAACTCGCCCCGCTGCCGGCGTTCAAGCAGGATGTCCACCGCAACCAGCTACAGGCCGCCGCCGACGCCCGAGTGACCACGCTCGCCGGTATCTACCACGCCTGCCACCGCGATCTGTGCGCGCACGAGCGCGACTGGCCGTTCCAGGTCGTGAACTTCCTGGAGCTTGTCGGCGAAAGCATGGGCCTGCACCGTCCGGACCTGTTTAAGCGCCTGAAGATCATGCAGGACGTGGATGCGATCCTACTCGATACCGCGCCGATGATCGAAACCAACCACCTGGACTTCGACGAGGCCCGCGACGTCATCCTGCGCGATATGCTGGGTGAGCAACCATTGCCGCTTATTCGTGGTCAAACGGGGCAGGGCAGTGTATCGGGTCCGCATTATGATCCACTTAAAGGTAACTGAATTGCGTAATTTGCTGGCGGTGGCGCGTTGACCCCCTCCGCCCGGATCGCCGCCGCGATCGATTTGCTGGAGATCATCGAGGGCGCCCCGAAGCGCCCGGCCGATGCGGTCGCCAACGATTTCTTCCGGTCGCACCGCTACATCGGCTCCGGTGACCGCCGAGCGGTGTCGGATCGCGTGTGGAGCGTGCTGCGCGCGCGCCGCAAGATTGGCTGGTGGCTGGGCGATGCGCCGCAGACCGCGCGCTTGCTGGTGGCCGCGTCGCTGATGCTGGAAGGCTGGACCAAGGCCGGCGTGCAGCAAAGTTTTTCGGGCGGTCAGTTCGCCGCTCCGCCGCTGAAAGGTGGCGAGTCCAGCGTGTTGACGCGGATGGAGGGCCATACGCTCGATCATCCGACGATGCCCGAGGCGATCCGGCTGGAGATCCCGGATTGGCTGCTGCCGCACCTGTCCGCCCGTTTTGGCAGCAGTCTGCACGCCGAGATGACCGCCCTGTCGCAGCCTGCGTCGCTGGATATGCGGGTCAATTTGCTGAAGGGCGATCGCGAGGCCGGTCGCGCGGCCCTGGCCGCCGAAGGGTGGGAGGCGGATCGGACCAAACTGTCTCCATGGGGGCTGCGACTGGATGGCCGTCGCCCGATCACCAGCGGTCCGGCTTTCCAAACCGGCCTGATTGAAATCCAGGATGAAGGTAGCCAGCTTGTAGCCGTCATGGTCGGCGCAGTGCCGGGTATGCGTGTGGTGGATTGGTGCGCGGGGGCCGGTGGCAAGACGCTGGCACTGGCGGGAGCGATGGAAAACCGCGGCCAGATCGTGGCGTGCGATGTGTCCGCGCCTCGGCTGGAGGGCGCGGTTCGCCGTTTGCGCCGTGCCGGGGTCCACAATGTGGAACGGCATCTGGTCGAAGCCGGCGACAAATGGCTGAAACGTCGCGCTGGCACGTTCGATCGCGTGCTGGTTGACGCGCCCTGCACCGGAACCGGCACATGGCGGCGCAACCCGGACGCCCGTCTGCGGTTAAAGGAGATTGACCTGTCCGAGTTGCTGCCCAAACAGGCCGGCATTCTCGATACGGCGCAGAGTTTAGTTCGCAAGGGCGGGCGTTTGATCTACGCTACGTGTTCGTTGCTGGCAGAGGAAAATGAGGCTCAGGTGACCGCGTTCCTGTACCGCCATCCGGAGTTCGTGGTGATCCCGCTGGCCAAGGCGTGGCCACTGGACATCCCGCCGCCCAATTCCGGCGACTTCCTGTCGCTGACACCCGCTCGGCATGGGACGGACGGGTTCTTCACCGCGGTGCTGGAGCGCGTGGGGTGATCTCACTGCGCAAAGCGCGTGTCGCCGATGCGATCGCGATAGGCGCGGTCCATGTCGCCGCGTGGCGCAGCACCTACCCCGGTATTCTGCCGGACACGTTCCTGGCCAAACTGTCGGTGTCGCGGCAGGCGGCCTATTATGAGGCGGCGATTCGCGGTGGCACCGGCGTGACGGTGGCGACGGCGTCCGGGGTGGATGTGCCCGCCGGCAGCCAGCCTCGCATCATCGGGTTCTCCACTGCCGGGCGCGCCAGGCATGTTGAAGTGGCCGGCAAGCGATTGGCGGAGGGCGAAGTCGAGACGTTGTACGTTCTGGACGACTGGCGGGAACGCGGCGTCGGCCGCAAGCTGATGCGGGCCTCGGCAGGGCACCTGATTGAAATCGGGTGCAAGTCGGCGTTCGTGTGGGTGTTGCGCGACAATCCCAGCCGGTGGTTCTACCAACGCCTGGGCGGCAAGGCGGCGGCGGAGCAAACGATCCAGATCGCTGGCGAAACCGTCGCGCAGACCGCATTCATCTGGAACCCGATCGAGTTGCTGCTGACCGCGTCCCCGCAGGCTCTCGTAGAGCCTTCGTTGTTGAGTGCCAGAAGGCGGCCGAGGCTGTGTCCTACATCGTGCGCCGAACATCACCGCCGCCGTCGAACAGTGCCATGGAGCCACCCAGTGTGGACAAGCGCCTGACGCCTTCTTCGACCCGGGTCACGCGGGTTACCGCGTCCGAGACCACTGCACTGGCGATCAACGCCGCCGCTCCGGTGGCCGCGCTTTTGGCCTCACTGACGACCTGTCCTTGTTCGGCTTCCATCCGGATGATCCGATTTTCCACCGTGCGAAGCCGGTCATCCAGTGCGGAAACGGTCTCTTTCATCGTCACATGCAGATGGTACAGATCCTGCGTATCCCGTGCGAACTTGAACAACTGCCAGAGTGAGGGCAACCCCATCACCCCAAGCCCGGCCTGCGGGCGCGGGCAAGCAAGGCGTTCAGGTCGCGCTGTAGCAGGGGTATGTCCCGTGCCAGTTGGTCGTGGATATCGTCGATCTGTGCCGACACGCTGGCGTCTTCGGCACAAGGCGGACGGAGGTCGAACAGCGTCATGCTTTCGCCAAGCTGGCGGTATGGACGATGAGTATCGTCGGGAGCGGGGTATTCGAAATTGGCCGGACCAACATGTTCAGACATGATTGCCTCCGAAGTTCGGTGGCTAAACCTATGTCAAAACCCGAGCGTGAGCAAGAACAAACGGGCACACAACAGTATGCCCGTTCGCCGGTTCAAGCAGCGTGACGGCGTTCCCGCAGGAACTGGAAGAATTCCACGCCCTCGCGCAGCCGGCGTTTCATCATCTGCGGGCTGCGCACCATCTCGTTGACGATGGAGGCAATCTTCGGCGCGCGGAAGTAGAATCGCTTGTAGAACACCTCCACGTTATCGAATATCTCCGTATGCGACAGATGCGGATAGTGCAGGGGGGCGATCTGCACGCCGCTGTCATCGATCAGTTCGGCGTGTTCGAGATCCAGCCAGCCGTTCTCCACCGCCTGCTTATACAGGAACGTGCCAGGATATGGCGCCGCCAGCGAAACCTGGACTGTATGCGGGTTGATATCCACCGCGAACTTGATGGTTTCCTCGATCGTTTCTTTGGTCTCGCCTGGCAGGCCCAGAATGAACGTGCCGTGGATCTTGATGCCGAGATCGTGGCAATCCTGCGTGAACTTGCGGGCCGTCTCGATCCGCATGCCCTTCTTGATGTTGTGCAGGATCTGCTGATTGCCGCTCTCGTAACCCACAAGCAACAAGCGCAGCCCATTGGCTTTCAACACCTCAAGCGTCTTGCGCGGCACATTCGCCTTGGCGTTGCAGGACCACACCACACCCATCTTTCCAAGCTCGCGCGCAATCGCCTCGGCGCGGGGCAGATTGTCGGTGAACGTATCGTCGTCGAAGAAGAATTCCTTCACTTGCGGCCACATCTTCTTGGCCTGGCGGATTTCCTCGGCGACGTGCTCTGGCGAGCGAACCCGGTAGTTGTGTCCGCCGACGGTCTGTGGCCACAGGCAGAACGTGCAATGCGATTTGCAGCCGCGCCCGGTGTACAAAGAAACATACGGGTGCATCAGATACCCGATGAAGTAATCCTCGATACGCAGGTCGCGCTTATACACGTCAGTCACAAACGGGAGCTGGTCCATATCCGCCAGGATCTCGCGATCCTTGTTGTGGATAATGACGCCAGCCTCGTTACGGAACGAAATGCCATCGACCGAACCCCACTCGCGGCCCTCGGCGATTTCCTTGATGGTGAAATCGAACTCGTTGCGCGCCACGAAGTCGATGACCGCACCCTGGGCCAGGCTCTCGGCCGGCTGTACCGCGACCTTGGCGCCGACCATGCCGATCTTCAGCGACGGGTTGGCCTTCTTCAGCGCCTCCGCCACCTTCACGTCCGACGCGAACGACGGGGTGGAGGTGTGGATGATGCACAACTCATACTCGCCGATCTGGCGGACGACTTCTTCCAATCCGATCCGCGCCGGCGGGGCGTCGATCAGCTTGCTGCCGGGCACCAGGGCCGCCGGCTGGGCGAGCCATGTCGGAAACCAGAACGACTTGATCTCCCGCTTCGCCTGATAGCGTGAACCGGCGCCGCCGTCGAAACCGTCGAAGGAGGGCGGCTGCAGGAACAAGGTCTTCATCATCGCGCGTGGTTTCCCTCGGTGGGCAGGCTGGTAATGGGGGGTGGCGTGTCCGCTTGCAAGCTCTGGCCGCGCCAATCGACCTGGCGCCCGCCATAGCTGGCCAGCAGCACGACCACGGAAAAGATGTCTCTCAGCGGCAGAAGCCAGACCGGACAGCAGAAAGCAAGTGCGGCGTTGTCATTGCTGCCGCGTTCTGCGGCGGTACGCAGGTCGCTGTTCGTCCACAATGGCGCCAGCGCGCTGTCCACGCCCAGAGCGGCGACCGACCGTAACACCCACGCGATCAGCAACAGCCCGATCGACCATGCGGCGCCCCCAGCCAGGGCAACCGTCAGCAGCGCCCACGCCAACGAATACTGTAGCACCGACGCCGCAAACCCAACCGGCTCCAGCGCTCGGATTGTCCGCGCCCAGCGCAACTCGTGACGAAACAGGGCGTTCAAGTCTGGTTCGGGGACTGTCGTCAGCACGACAGTGTCGGCCAGGGCCACCCGCAACCCAAGCCCGATAATCCGGCGGCCGAGCACGTTATCGTCGGCAAGGTGATCGGCCAGGGAGTGAAATCCGCCGATGCGCTCCAGGTCACTCCGGCGCAGGCACATCGTCGCGCCCAGGCAGTCCTGCCGTCCCAGGGCACGCGACAGCAGCGCTCCGGGCAGGAAGCCGTGCGTGATCTGCGTGGTGCCGAGTCGAGCGGCAAGGTCTCTCCCACCGGTCCGGACCGGCAATCCCGCGTACAGCGTCGTCACCAGCCCAACACTCTGCCCTTGCAACGCCGCAACCAACCGATCCAGGTAATCCGGCCGCACATGCACGTCGGAGTCGGCGATCACCAGCACGTCGTGCCGGGCAGCCGACAGCATGTTGATCAGGTTGCCGACCTTGTGGTTTTGCCCATGCAAGGCCGGATCGGTCACCAATGCCATGTCCAGATCCGGAAACCGCGCCTGTAGCCGCCGCACCACAGCGACCGCCGGGTCCGCCGCGTTGTGCACGCCAAACACGATCTGAAACGCCGGATAGGCCTGGCGGCACAGTGTGCCCAAGGCTTCCTCCAACAACGGCTCGTCGCCGTGCAACGGTTTCAACACCGTCACTGCCGGCCGAGCTCCGGGCTGAACCCATTCAGCCTGACGAGCCTTCCTCGCGAATGACGTGACGAGACGCGAACCCACCAGCGCCTGTGCCACACCGACACCGGCCAGCGCCGTGGTCAGCCCGGCCAGAAAAATCACGAAGACACCCTCATCAGGAACTCAGGGCGCCGTCCGACAGGTCGGCAATCTTGCGCTGTAGGCTGGCGATCAGAGCGTCGGCATCGCCGCCCGCCAGGAGTTTCCGAAAATCCGAACGCTGCACGGCCACGCGGCTGATGGTGCCTTCCAAAAGCACATCAACCGCGCGCCAGACCCCGTTGCCGTCGCGCATGACATAGTCCAGCCGCAGATGCTGGCCGCCGCTGACGATTTCCGTTCCAACGATCCGGTCGGTTCCGAAATCCCGCGCACCCGGCAGGATTTGGAAGCGCTCGCCGTCGTATTTATCGAAATTGGCGACATAGGTCGCAATCGTGAAGCGCCGGAATGCCTGCAGCAGGCGGGCGCGCACGTCGGGGGCCATAGCGTCCCACCGCAATCCAACCGAGACCTTCAGCACCGTTTCCAGGTCGAACGCCTGATCGACAGCAGGCGCCAGAACATCAAAGCGCTGCGGAAACGGCGTCCTCTGACCGGCCCGCATCGTCGTTTCCAGTGCGGCGTACAGCGCCTTGAGCGGCTCGTCCAATGGGCCGATCTCTGCCGCACGCGCGGCGCCTGCCAGGAAAGCCCCGGCCAGCGGCAGAAGGGCACGTCGAGTCAATCGTATCATCGTGCGGTCGTCACCTTGTTCGGTCCGCGAACCGGTACTTCAATGCCGACGGCGGCCAGAGCGACCGCCACGATATCGCGCGCGGACAACCCTGCCTGAGCGAGTTGTTTAGCCTGCGAGTCGTGATCGATATACAGGTCGGGCATCACCATCGGTCGAATCTTCAGACCCGAGTCCAGCAAGCCTTTCCAGGCCAGATGCTGCATGACCTGTGCGCTGAAGCCGCCGATCGAGGCTTCCTCAATGGTGATCAGGACTTCGTGATTGCGTGCCAGTTGCTCCACCAGCGCGGTGTCGATCGGCTTGGCGAAGCGCGCATCGGCGACGGTTGTCGGGAACCCGCGCGCGGCCAGTTCATCGGCTGCTTTCAGTGCATCGCCCAGCCGTGTGCCGAGCGACAGGATCGCGATGTTGGTGCCTTCACGAAGGATACGGCCCTTGCCAATCGACAAGATTTCACCGGCGGTTGGCAGAACGACGCCGGTGCCCTCGCCGCGCGGATAGCGGAAGGCGCTCGGCCGGTCGTCGATGGATGCTGCCGTGGCGACCACATGCATCAGTTCGGCCTCATCCGACGGTGCCATGATGACCATGTTTGGCAGACAGCCGAGGTAGGACAGGTCGAAGCTGCCGGCATGGGTGGCGCCATCGGCTCCGACATAGCCGGCACGGTCCATCGCGAAGCGCACCGGCAGCGATTGCAGTGCCACATCGTGAACGATCTGATCGTAGGCGCGCTGCAGGAACGTCGAGTAGATGGCGCAGAACGGCTTCATCCCCTCGGTCGCCATGCCCGCGGCGAACGTCACCGCATGCTGTTCGGCGATGCCGACGTCGAACGTCCGATCCGGGAACATTTTCGCGAACTTATCCAGGCCGGTGCCCGACGGCATCGCCGCGTTGATGGCGACGATCCGGTGATCCTTCTGCGCCTCGGCGATCAGCGATGCCGCGAACACATTGGTGTAGCTGGGCGGACCGGGAGGCGCCTTGGCCTGTTCACCGGTGATCACGTTGAACTTCGACACACCGTGATACTTGTCGGCCGAGGCCTCGGCCGGCGCGTATCCCTTGCCCTTCTGGGTGATCACATGCACCAGGATCGGGCCGGCTTCCTCGGCCTCGCGCACATTGCGCAACACCGGCAGCAGGTGGTCCAGGTTATGGCCGTCGATCGGGCCGACATAATAGAAGCCGAGTTCCTCGAACAACGTACCGCCGGTCAGCATGCCGCGGGCGTATTCCTCGGCCCGCCGCGCCGTGCGTTCGATCCCCTTGGGGAAGTGCTTCGCCATCCGGCCGGCGAGGTCACGCAGCGACAGGAAGCTGTGCGACGACATCAGGCGCGACAGATAGGCGCTCATCGCACCCACGGGCGGCGCGATCGACATGTCGTTGTCATTCAGGATGACGATCAGCCGCGAGTGTAACGCACCAGCGTTGTTCATCGCCTCGTAGGCCATGCCGGCGCTCATGGCGCCGTCGCCAATCACGGCGATCACGTTACGATCTTCGGGCTTCGGGCCGGACGGATCAGCGGCGTAGTGTGCGGCCTTTAGATCGCGCGCCACGGCCATGCCCAGGCCGGCCGAGATCGAGGTGGAGGAATGCGCCGCGCCGAACGGGTCGTACTCGCTCTCCGACCGTTTGGTGAAGCCGGACAAACCCCCGGGTTGCCGCAGCGTACGCATTTGGTCGCGCCGCCCGGTCAAAATCTTGTGCGGATAGGCCTGGTGTCCGACATCCCACAACAGCCTGTCAGTCGGCGTGTCGAAGATCGCATGGATGGCGACCGTCAGTTCCACCACACCCAGTGACGCGCCCAGATGGCCGCCGGTCGCGGACACCGCATCGATGGTTTCCGCGCGCAACTCATCCGCTAATTGCCGCAACTGCTCTGGCGAGAAGTTACGCAGGTCGGCCGGAAAACGAACCCGGTCGAGTAACGGAGTCGTAATTGGGCTCATCAGATCTCCTGTTCCGCTTCAGCTTCGCCGACCAACGACGAACGCAGCCAAGGCACGCAAGTTGTCGGCCCGCTCACCGAACCCGTCGAGATGGGCGGCGGCTTGCCTTGCCAGCATATCGGCATGGGCGCGGGCGCGTTCCAAACCCAATACCGCGACCATGGTCGCTTTGCCGGCGGCTTCATCCTTCCCTGCGGTTTTGCCGAGGGCGGCGGCATCGCCCTCCACGTCCAACACGTCGTCTGCAATTTGAAACGCCGCACCCAAATCGCGCCCGTATGCGGCCAAAAGATGGCGTTGGTGCGATGCGGCACGACCCAGGATGGCGCCAGCCTCGGCACTGTATTGGATCAGCCGCCCGGTCTTCAGCGCCTGCAGGCGGGTAACGGCGGGGGCATCCAAGGTCTGGCCTTCAGCGACCATGTCGATCATTTGACCGCCCGCCATGCCGCGCGCGCCAGCCGCCGCGCCGAGTGCCACCACCAGTTCGCAGCGGGCCTGTGGGTCAGAATGGGTATCGTGTTCGCCCAGAATCTCAAATGCCCGGCATTGCAGGGCGTCACCCGCCAGGATCGCGGTCGCCTCATCAAACTGCTTGTGCGCGCTCGGTTTACCGCGTCGCAGATCGTCATCGTCCATCGCCGGCAGATCGTCATGCACAAGAGAATAGGCATGCAGCATCTCGACCGAGGCGGCGACGCGGGCGGCACAGGTTTGGTTGACGCCGAACAGGCCGGCGCTTTCCATCACCAGGAACGCCCGTAACCGCTTGCCGCCACCGAGTGTGGCATAGCGCATGGCTTCGGCCAGCCGGCCCTCGGCGCCTTCGACCGCGGGAAGCAACGCCTCCAGCGCTTGTTCGACGGTAGCGGCTGCCCGGGCCATTTCCCGGGGAAGGTCGATTGGGGGAACGGAACCAGGGGACGCCACAACAGCCTCGCAACCAGAGACTCCACCCGATGGGAGCCAAGTTTTACGCCGATAACACGTTCGACGCTGTTGCGCACTGTAACCCAATCGCGATCTGTTCGAGTGTTGCCGATTTGCCACAATTGCAGTCGGTTGAAGCCGGACCTGCGTTGGATCGTAAGACGTGTGGCGACGCGGCAGCCGTCCTGACCTATGACCGGCCAACGAATAAGGTGCTCGATGGCATGCGGTCATGCGATTGCGCGGCTGGGGCATGTGTACCACACGCTTCAAATTGAGATCTGCCCTGCGCTATGCCGCGTTGCGGCATAAGCCGCGACCTGCCATATCCAGACCTGTCAGGTCCGGTATTACTTCGGAGAGTGTCTGTATGATTCGCGTCGTCCTCGCCCAACCCCGCGGCTTCTGTGCCGGTGTGGAGCGGGCCATTGAGATCGTCGAACGCGCGCTCAAAAAATATGGCCCACCGATCTATGTCCGTCACGAGATTGTGCATAACCGCCACGTTGTGGAGGACCTACGCACCCGTGGCGCCGTGTTCGTCGATGAACTGGACGAAATCCCGCCGGGCGCGATGACAGTGTTCTCGGCGCACGGCGTCGCCAAACGGGTCGAACAAGCGGCGTCCGAACGTGGCCTGCCGGTGATCGACGCGACCTGTCCGTTGGTCGCGAAAGTGCATAACGAAGGCCGCCGCTACGCCCGTCAGGATCGAGAAATCGTGTTGGTCGGGCATGCCGGCCACGCCGAGGTTGAGGGCACGATCGGTCAGGTACCGGCCAAGGTCCACCTTGTGCAAACCGTCGCGGATGTGGCGCTGCTGGATGTCAAAGACCCTGAGAAGCTGGCCTACATCACCCAAACGACCCTGTCCGTTGATGATACGCGCGGCATCATCTCTGCTTTGACGGCACGCTTCCCGACCATCGTCGGGCCGGATGTGCGCGACATTTGCTATGCGACGCAGAACCGCCAGCAGGCGGTGCGCGATCTGGCGCATCAGGTCGATATGATCCTGGTCGTGGGCTCACGCAATTCCTCCAATTCCAATCGCCTGCGCGAAATCGGCGAGGAACTCGGCAAGCCGTCCTACCTGATCGATGATGCCGGATCGCTTCGGGCCGAATGGTTCGAGGGGATCGCCTCGGTCGGCCTGACCGCCGGGGCATCCGCGCCGGAGACCTTGGTTCAGGGCGTGCTGGACGGTCTCCGCCAGTTCGGCACCCTGGACATTTCCACCCAGGATGGCGTCGCCGAGGACGTCAAATTCCGCTTTCCCGCGCAACTCGCGGACGCATAAGGATACTGTTGCATATGTCCGTTCCGTTGAATCAGGTGCTGCGTGTCGGCGCCTATGTTGTGAAACAGCATCTGATCGGTAACAAGCGGTATCCGCTGGTGCTGATGTTGGAGCCTTTGTTCCGCTGCAACTTGGCCTGTGCCGGCTGTGGTAAGATCGACTACCCGGCTGAAATCCTGAACCAGCGCCTGTCAGTCGCGGAATGCCTGCAAGCCGTGGACGAATGCGGCGCGCCCGTCGTGGTGATCGCGGGCGGCGAACCGCTGCTGCACAAGGAAATCGCCGAGATCGTCGATGGTGCCATCGCGCGCAAGAAGTTCGTCATTGTTTGCACGAATGCCCTGCTACTTGAGAAAAAGATGGACCTGTTCAAACCGTCCAAGTGGTTCTCCTGGTCGGTGCATCTGGATGGCGGCAAGACCGAACACGATATCTCGGTCTGCCAGGACGGCGTGTACGACCGGGCGGTCGCGGCGATCGCCGAGTCGAAGCGTCGTGGCTTCCGCACCATCATCAACGCCACGCTGTTCAACAACGCCGAACCCGAGAAGGTCGCGACCTTCTTCGACGACGTGATGAAAATGGGCGTGGACGGGATTTCGGTTTCCCCCGGTTATGCGTACGAGCGCGCGCCGGACCAGCAGCACTTCCTCAACCGCGCCAAGACGAAAGAGCTGTTCCGCGGCATTTTCAGCCGGCAAGGGAAGGGGACCTGGAAGAAAAACTGGTCGTTCAACCAGTCGTCGATGTTCCTGGACTTCCTGGCCGGTAATCAGACCTTCCATTGCACGCCCTGGGGTAACCCGACCCGCACGTATTTCGGCTGGCAGCGCCCTTGCTACCTGCTGGGTGAAGGCTACGCGAAGACTTACAAGGAACTGATGGAAACCACTGAGTGGGACAAATACGGCACCGGTAACTACGAAAAATGCGCCGATTGCATGGTCCATTCCGGGTATGAGGCCAGCGCCGTGGCGGAGTCCGTCCGCAAGCCCTGGCGTGCCGCGGCGCAGGTGATGCGCGGTATTCGCACCACCGGCCCAATGGCGCCCGACGTCTCGCTGGCCAATCAGCGGCCAGCCGAATACGTCTTCAGCCGGCATGTGGAAACGGCCCTGAAAAGCATCCGTTCCCGTAAGAAGCCGGCCGAAGTCGCCGACGCCGCCGATTGATGTGACGATCGCCAGGACGTTTTCCCGCCGGGAGACGTCAAAGGCGCGTGTTGCTATTGTCAGTTCATGCTTTGCGGGTCTTGGGACTCAGCGAAAGTCCCCGGTGGCACCGTTACGGCGAACCGTCAGCCGTTGACGCCACCGACCCAACCATGCGTCCACCCTCCCATACCTCGAATCCCGCCGGTCGCCTGAGTATCGCCGATGCCTGCTCGAGCGCATGCTCGTCGTCATGGCATTCGACATCCAACCGAGCGTTGATGTGACCGTCCGTGTCGAGGAAAAAAAACTTGTAATGGGCCACGAGCCTAACCTCTAAAGTGGGGCCAATTTTGAGATTGTGTGGTATTCTTTCATTGACCTAAATCAAGCTCCAGCCTCCCTCCATCGGGGATAGGCACAGGATTGGCCTTGCCGGGCGCGATCAGGGGAAGCCCGCCATCCATTCAGCATACGCACTCATTCGGTGGTACGACCACCGTCACCAGATACCAATTCGGGTTTACGAACATTTCGGGATGGGCTGGCTGATGGGTGGCGACGCGGTGCAAAACTCGCAAACGCCACGCCAGTGGAAACATTCGCCGCCTCGTCGCGTTGTAGTCTCCACACACTGGAGGTTTCGATGCGTCGCATTATTCTCGCCGCCTTATTCGTGGGCGCAACATTCGCGGCACAGGCCGCTGACGACACCGACAAAAAGCCGGCCGGCACCGCCAAGGGCGCGGCCGTAGGCGCCCTCGCTGGTCATGAGGTCGGCAGCGGGCACGCGGTCGCCGGCGCCGCAGCCGGGGCCGCGATCGGACATCACCAGACGAAAAAGGCCGAGGAACAGAAATCCCAGTAATATCGGGAACCGGACAATTGCCGCGCGCACCACTGCGTTATAGGAGGATGCAAAGCCTGTAGGGAAACGCCGCCATGACCGCCGCAACCGTTCTGTATTCGGAAAACAACTACCCGGACGACAGCGTCGAGCGGCGGATTTACGGACCCGACGTCCGGATCATCGTCCCGGCAACGTCCGCATCACTGGCCGATCTTTCCGATGCGGACTGCGCCGCGGCCGAGGGGCTGATGATCCTGCGCTTCAAGGTCAATGCCAATGACCTGAAGCGATTCCCTCGTCTGCGGGCCATCTGCCGGATGGGTGTCGGCTACGACAACCTTGACCGGGTTGCCGCGGCGGAACGCCAGATCATGATCTTGAACGTGCCCGATTACGGCACCACGGAGGTCGCCGATCACGCCATGGCACTCGCTCTGTCACTGCGCCGTGGCTTGCTGCTGCATCACGAGACCCAACGCGCCACGCCGCCGGCGGCTTGGCGCTACATCAACGATCCGCTGGTCAAGCGGTCCTCGGTGCAGACGTTCGGCCTCGTCGGCATGGGCCGCATCGCCACCGCCGTCGCACTGCGCGCCAAGGCGTTCGGATTCCGCGTGGTATTCTTCGACCCGCATTTGCCGAATGGAGTCGAACTCGGGCTGGGCATTGAGCGTGCCGCGACGCTGGAAGAGTTACTGCGTCAGACCGATACGCTGTCTGTCCACACCCCGCTGACCCGCGAAACCCGCAACCTGCTCGGTCTCACGGAACTGTCCTGGCTGCCGCGTGGTTCGGTGGTGGTGAATACGGCCCGAGGCCCGATTATCGACATCGACGCGTTGGCGACATTGCTCAAAAGCGGTCACCTGGCCGGGGTCGGGCTTGATGTCGTGCCGGTGGAGCCGCCGGTCGAGCCGGTGTCCGAACTGATGCGCGCCTATCGAGCCCGCGAGGATTGGACGCTCGGCCGGCTGATCATCACGCCGCATTCGGCCTTTTACACCCCGCAGGCCTGGGACGACATCCGATCCAAATCCGCCGAAACGATGCGCGCGGCGCTGCTGGGTCCGAAACCGCAAAACGTGATTCCGCCGGAAAGCGACTGATCCCGGGAGGCAACGGATCCGGGCGAAGTCGGAGCCGCCGATCCGCGAAATGTGCTGATTCACTCGTTATCCGTTGCAAAGCATTGCGGGGGCGAAAGCGGTTGCGGTATGTCAGTGCCGCGTGGTCGCCGATCAGGCGTGCGCAAGGCTCAAGGACAACCAAGGTGGCAGTGGCAGCCAAACCGACACGCGATGGCAAACCGGCTCCGCTGGTCGTGCATGTGTTTCCGACCTTCGCGGTGGGCGGGTCGCAGGTGCGTTTCGCCGCCGTCGCCAATCATTTTGGCAACGCCTTCCGTCATATCATTGTGTCGCTGGACGGCAATCTGGCCTGTAGGGAGCGGTTGAACCCCGGCCTGGACGCCATCTTCCCGGCGATCACCGCGACGAAGAACGCCATGCTGGCGAACGCATGGCGGTTCCGCAAACACCTGAAGGCCTGGCAACCGGACGTCCTGGTCACCTGTAATTGGGGCGCCATCGAGTTCGCCCTCGCCAATATCGTGCCGGTCACCCGCCATATGCATGTCGTGGACGGCTTCGGACCGGAAGAACGCAACACGCAGATCCCGCGCCGGGTCAGTGTCCGGCGCCTGGCGCTGAGCCGTACGCCGGTCGTGCTGCCGTCGCGCAATCTGGTCCGTATCGCCACCGACATCTGGACTCTGCCGCCGAAGGTGATCCGGTATGTGCCGAACGGTATCGACCTCGCGCGCTTTGCCAGCGACGGGTCGCTGCGGGGAACCGCCGAACTGGTGATCGGCACGGTTGCGGCGCTGCGCGAGGAGAAGAACATCTCCCGGCTGGTACGGGCCTTCGCGATGCTGCCATCCGGCAGGCTGGTGATCGTCGGGGATGGGCCGGAACGCCCGAAGCTGGAAGCCCTGGCCGCCGAACTGGGTGTTGCCAACCGGGTCGAATTCGCCGGTCATCACCAGGACACGGCACCGTTCTATGCTCGGTTCGACATCTTCGCGCTGTCCTCGGACACCGAACAAATGCCGCTGACGATGATCGAGGCGATGGCAAGCGGCTTGCCCGTCGTGTCCACCGATGTCGGCGATGTCCGGCTGATGGTGACACCGGACAACGTCGATCTGATCACGCCAAAGGACGATGCCGCCCTGGCCGCCGCGCTGATGCGCCTGAGTGAAGATGCCGGTTACCGTCAACGAATCGGCCTCGCAAACCTGGCCAAGGCCGAACGCGACTTCGGTCAGGCCGCGATGTTCGCCGCCCACGGTGCCTTGTGGCGCGGGGAAGACATCTGACCAAGTGATCACGGTCCAGGTCACCGGGGTTAACGACTTCGCCGCCCTTGGCAGGCGCTGGCGCGATCTCGAGTCCCGAACCAACGGCTCGTTCTTCCAAAGCTGGACCTGGACAGGCTGCCTGGCGGAGGAGCGATTTCCCGATCCCATTCTGGTTGAAGCCACGAGCGACGGACGAACAATGGCCCTGGCCCTGTTCAATCGCGTGCGCCGCCGGTGGGGACCGCCGGTTCTCCATCTGGGAGAAAGCGGCAACCCCGAACTGGATTGTCCATACATCGAACAAAACGGCGTTCTCGCCGAAACCGGAAACGAGGCGGAATTGACGGTGCGATGCCTGCGCGAAGTGGCATCCCGATTTGAACTGGTGTTGTCTGGTATCAGCCCGACGGTGTTCGAAGCCACCCTTCACGCAGCGAGTTTGGTGCTGAACGGCCGCTCACAGGCCTCCCCCACCGTCGATCTTGCCGCGCTCAGGGCGAGCGGGACTGACTACCTGTCACGTCGCAGCGCCAACACGCGTCAACAGATCCGCCGATCCGATCGGTTTTATCTCCAGGCAGGACCGATCAAGCTGCAACGCGCCGGTTCGGTGGCCGAGGCGCATAGTATGCTGGACCAGATGGCCATTCTGCATCAGGCGACCTGGACTGCACGGGGGCGCCCCGGCAGCTTCGCGCGGCCATTCTTCAAGCGGTTCCACCAGGCGTTGATCGAGTCGGCGCTGCCGCGCGGCGAGGCAGACCTGATGCAAATATCATCTGGGGATACGATAATCGGAATTTTATACAATTTTGTCCATGCGGGCCGCTCGTTGGCCTATCAAAGCGGTTTCGCCTATCAGCCCGGCGCATCGGCCGCGAAGCCAGGTCTGACCTGCCATGCCAGGGCGATCCAGGATGCGCTGGACGCCGGCCTGGACGTTTACGATTTTCTCGCTGGTGAAGACCGCTATAAGCGTAGCCTCGCCGCTCTGTCGCACCAGCAGATATGGACGCGAGCGGGGCCGCTTTGCTCGCCGTCGCTGTTGATTCGCCGAACGGTGGAGGCGCTGCGCCAGGGCGTGCCGGGGTAATGTCAGACTTTGTCATTGTATCATCTGATTCGAATGACAACATTATGTTAGCAAAAGGATATAGCTTCCGGTATGACCCGGAGGCGCGTATGATACGGCTGCAAATGCACGCATGGGTAAGTGCTGTTTAAAAAAATATATTGCTGATCGTTAAAAGTTACGCTATTTTCGTCACGATAAGGTAGGGCTTCAGCTTGCGATCGTCACTGGCATCCGCGACCTCGTTGTTGGCACTTCTCCTGCTGGATGGGCGGGGGGCGTACGCCACTGTGTCCGTCACCACGGCCCAGCCAGCCTCCTTCGGTGACGTCCTGGTCGGCACGACAACGACCGCCCACACTGCGCTGGTCACCGTTAGCGGCCAAACCAGCGGCACCGCCCTGACCGTTGGCGCCGGCGCGGCACCGTTTAATGGCAGCGCGATCAGCTCGACCACCGGCTCCACGACGACCAGCGTGACGGCGTCGTTCACATTTTCGCCAGCCTCCACCGGGACCTTCAGCCAGGTCGATGTCGCCACCGACACAACCGGCGGCAGCAATTCCGTGTCGATAACCCTGACCGGCACCGGCGTGGCCCCGCTGGCCAGCATTACGAGTACCTCTGCCGGATACGTTCTGGTCGGCTCCAGTGCGACGGCCACCGTGACGGTCGCCAATACGGGTAACGCCTACCTGATCGAAACGGCGGGCAGCCGGACGGTCAATAACACGGCCTACAACCTGAACGGGTCGATCACTGGCGGCAATTCGGTGTTCGTCGGCACCGCCTCGTCCATCGCCTTGCAGGATTCCAACTATACCGGGGCCGGTGCCAAAAGTTCGGCCAGCTACGCCTACACCTTCAAGCCGACCGTTATGGGCGCCGCCAGCACCACCATCGTAACCAGCCTCTCCGACGGTGTCGGGGCGACCAACGTGGCGGGCAGCATCACAACGACCGTGACCGGCACCGGCGTTGCGGCCGTCGAGTCGGTGTCGAACTCTGTGATCTATGGCCGTCTGGGTTCAGGTTCGGTCAGCAACGGGGCCATCACCGTCGCCAATATTGGTAACGCCAATCTTGCCGGCACCGGCACTGCCTATAACCTGAACGGCAGCGTCGCCGCCGTCAGCAGTGGTGCGTTCAGTGTGTCGGCCGCGTCGATCAGCCTGGCGAGTAATGCCATCGGTTCGACGTCGAGCACGGCGACCTCCACGCTGGGGTACACCTACACCCCGGGCAGCGCTCGCGCCACGACATCGACAACGGCAACCATTGCCTTCACCGACGGCAATTCCGCCGGGACGAACCTGTCCCAGTCGGTCGCCGCGACCATCACCGGATCGGCCGTCGGCCCGACCTATCAAAGCTCGATCCGCGGTGGAGCGGTCGATACGCCAACCGTGAAGGGCACCAGCGGTTCGGTGGCGTCCGCCGGATCAACGATCAGTTTCGGCACGGTCGGCAAATCGCAGTCCCAGACCGTCTATCTGGCCCTGCAAAACACCACCACCGATGCAAACGGCGGCAACGCGCTGCTGACCGACCTGACGATCGACAAATATACCATCACCGGCGTGAACGCGTCGGCGTTCTCGATCTCCTCGATCGGCGGTTCGGTGATCACCGAGGGCGGTATGTTGCTGGTGCCGATCACGGTTACCGGCACGTCGCTGGTTGGCACGCTGAACTCCACACTGACGATCTTCACCGACGAATCAGTGGCCCTGGGTGGCGCCGGCGATACGTTCACCTACGCCCTGACCGCTTACAGCGTCCCCGAACCGACGTCGCTTGCGGTGCTGGGCGCGGGATTGGCCGGTCTCGCCAGCTTCAGGCGCCGGCGCACACCGCGCGGATAAACGCGGCCGTTACGACACCGCCGCCCGAATGCGTCCGGCTGCATGGCGCAGAAGCGCGATTGCCCCGGCCAACCGCCACGGATTAACCAGCAGTAGACCAATCCGCTGACGGCGCTGCGTCGCCCACCCTTGCTTGTAGCCGTCGTCGCCACGGCCGAAATCGATCTGCGTCACATGCTCCTGGTCCAGCAGGTGCCGCAGCATCAGCGCGGTCAGCACCGTTCCGGGCGAGTGCGTCTTGTACGCCTCATCATGCGCCAGTTTCAGCACGATAGCCTTGCCCGCCCGCACCACCCATAGCTGCACAGCGACCGGCTCCGTGCCGATCGACCACACGCCCAAACGCAGCCCGCCATCCAGCGCCATCGTCCGCATCAGCGCGACATTGAACGTCGGGAACGGTTCGGCGTCCTTCCAGCTTCTGGCATAGACCGATTCGAATGCCTCGGCCGCCCGGTCCATCTCCGCCGGTTGGGTGAACAGGTCGAACCGGACACCGGCAATTTTTTCGGCGCGGCGGAGCCGGCGACGGATGGTTTCGCGCAACGCGCCCGTCCGTCCCAGCAGGTAGGCCGGCCAATCGAGGCCGGCGACATCCTCATACCAATTGCCAAAATGGTCGAAGCGCAGGGGATACAGGCTGGCCTGTCGCACGCCTGCTTCCAGATCGGCCATACCGTCCCATTCAGCCGGCAGCGAATCCAGCCGTACCACGCCGTGGTGGCGGCAAAACCGGCCGAACGCGGCCATCGCGGCGACTCGCGTCGCATGATCCGCACCAGCGGCGAGCAACGGCGCATAATCGCAGGTATAGGGCGTGGTCAGCCCAGCCAGCCGCTCGCCCGTTCGCAGCATCGGGACCAACGCGACGATCACCCCGGCTACCCGAACCGTGACAAAGGACGCGGCCGACCCCGCCGGTATCGCATGGGCCAGAACCAGGTCCCACCATGTCCGACCCGCGAAAATACCGGCGGCCCGGGTCAGAAAAGCCTGGCAATCGGGCGGCAGCAGCGCGGGCGAGGAAAACTCCGTGATTTCAGTGCTGCTCGTACCACACATAACCGATCCATTCGTGCAGCGCGAAATAGCCGGTCTGCCAGACGCCGGCACGCGGTAGGAAGTCGCCCAGTTCGGGGCGAACCGGTTCGTCGAGCGACGTCGGCGCGGCGGTGACGATCAGCCCGGTGTCCTTGAACGCCAGTAAAGCCCGGCGCATGTGCCATGCGTGGGTCACCACATAGACCGAGGTGATCCCCTGCGCGCGCAAGATGTCGGCGCTCAAATGGGCATTCTGCCAGGTATTGAGGGATTTCGGCTCCACCCACTTCGGCGGTGTCTGGAAATCGTCGATCAGGCTGTGCGCCATGACCAGGGCAACGGCGGGCGTGTTGGGTTGCGTAGTCCCTCCGGTCACCAGGATCGGCAGGCCGGTGCGGCGTTGCAACGCCGCACCGGTACGCAGACGGTCCAGTGTCAGCAGGCCGGGCCTGATCCCCAGTCGCTCATGTTGGGCCCTGATCACCTCCCCGCCGAGGATGATGATCGCCTGCGGTGGGTGATCGACCGGGGGTACCATCGGCAGGTCGGCTTCCAGCGCCACCAGCATGCTGTAGGACACCACCGGCATGCCAAACACGATCAGCGCGATCAGGGATGCCCAGGTCAACCGGCGGCCGGCGCGGTGCCAACGTCCGCGCATCAGCAACCCGATCACGACCAGCACGATGAAGCCGGTCGGCGGCAACACCAGGGTAACCAGAAAACCCTTCATGCGGTGTTTAGCCGGCCATCCAGGTTAGCACGTTCCCCAAACCGGTCCGGAGAGGCACGCGACCGGGAATACCGAGAACGGTATCCGCGAGGGTCGGCACACCCAGCGAATGGCGGATTTCTCCGTTACGCGGGGGCTGCGTTTGTGCGTTCAGATTCTTGCCCGCCAGTTCGGCGATCAATCTCGCCAATGCCTCGACCGAGGTCGGCACGCCGGTGCAAACATTGAACACCGGCGAATCGACCGGTCGCAGCCCCATGCCGGCGAGCAACGCCCGCACCACATCGGCGACATAAACAAAGTCCCGGGTCTGCTGGCCGTCGCCGAAAATGCTGATTGGCAGACCAGCGGAGATTCGTTCGCAGAAGATCGAGATCACACCGGAATACGGCGATTTCGGGTCCTGACGCGGCCCGTAAACGTTGAAGAACCGCAGCCCGACGGTGGGAATGCCATGCACATGGCTGGCGACGCGGGCATGTAGTTCACACCCGTATTTATCCGCCCCATACGCCGATAGCGGCGTCCGCGGTTCGGTTTCCGCGATCGGCACCGTGGCCGCGTCGCCATAAACGGCGGCCGATGACGCGTACACCACCGGGATTTTCGACCCCTGCCGGCGGATCGCGTCGAACACGGTGATGGTGCCGGTGATGTTGGCGTTATGCGTGCCCAGCCAATCGGTGATCCCCTTTTCGACCGACGCGATGGCGGCGAGGTGAAAGCATCCGTCCACGCCCTCCATCGCTTCGGCGACGGCGACCGGATCGGCCACGTCGCCGACGATCAGCGCCACGTCTTCCGGCAGATTACGGCGATGCCCGGTAGACAGGTTGTCGATCACCCGCACCGTGTCGCCGCGCGCGACCAGGGCGTCGCACAGGTGCGAACCGATGAACCCGGCGCCCCCGGTAACGAGATAAGTGCTCACGCGGCACCATCAGGCGTGTGGTTGCAGGACCTGGCGCAGGACGGATCCGTCGGACAGCCGGTCGAAGCCCTCGTTGATTTCATCAAAACGAATGTATCCCGTCCGCAATTTTTCCACCGGCAGTTTGCCACGTTGATACAGCGCGATGAAACGGGGAATATCGCGTTTCGGCACACAACCGCCCATATAAGATCCAAGTATGCTTTTCCCCTCGCTCACCAGGGCGGAGTGCAGATACGAAAACTGCGCCGTTGAGGCCGGCAACCCGGCACTGACCACCATCCCACCCCGAGCGGTGATCGCATAAGCCAGGTTCATCGCCGGAATAGAACCTGCGGTTTCAATGACATAATCCAGCCCGCCGCCGGTCGCCTGACGGATTTCCTCCACCACGTCGGCATTGCCGGCCAGAAACGTGTCGGTGGCCCCGAGTTCGCGGGCCAGCCGCAGTTTATCCGCGTTCAGATCGACCGCGACGATGCGTTCGGCGCCGGCCACGACTCCACCGAGCAGGGCGTTCATGCCGACTCCGCCGAGACCGACCACGGCCATCTGGCCGCCGGGAGGCACCTTCGCGGTGTTCAACACGGCGCCGACTCCGGTGACGACCGCGCAGCCGAAGATCGTGGCGTCCTCCAACGGCACCTCCTTCGGGATTTTGATCAATGCGTTCTGCGACACGACTGCATACTGCGCGAATACCGACAGCCCGCTGTAGTGGTAGATCGGCTCCCCATTCAGCGACAGCCGCCGGGCGCCGGAGATCAGCGTGCCGTTGGTGCGCGAGGTGTTGGAGCTTTGGCACAGATTCGGCCGGCCGCCATTGCAGTACCGGCATTCATTGCAGCTTGTGACGAACACGCTGATGACATGATCGCCGGGCTTCAGGCTGGTGACGCCGGGGCCGACTTCCTCGACGATACCCGCCGCCTCGTGCCCCGGGATGGTCGGCAGCTTGCGCGGCCGCAGGTTCTCGATGGTGGACAGGTCGGAGTGACACAGGCCGGCGCCGATAATTTTATACAGGACCTCGCCGGGGCCGGGCGGATCGAGATCGACGGTTTCAATCGTCATCGGTTGGCTGATGGCGTAGGGGCGGGGTTTGCCCTGTTCGCGCAGCACGGCGGCTTTCATCTGCATGACGTGGTCCTCAATGGCGTTTTGTCATTGTGCCTGACTGCGGCCGATCGGCAAGGTTTGGATTGGGGACGATACGGCAGTTCGCCGGGACGCTGCCCGTAAAGCGGGTCCATGTCTGGGTTTCCCCGAGCAACGGAATGCCGAGGAAGCCTCGCACCGCGAGGTTGTCGTTCGAATCGAGGTGCAGTTCAACGCCGTACAGCGTGCCGTTGCGCGGGTCGAGAATGTGGCCCTTCCAAAGGTTGGGCTCGATCTGCCGCGCATCGGTGATCAGCGGCAGATCGCACTGCGACAGGCCGCGATAATCGAGCGGCATCGGATCGGCCGGCCGATCCAGAAACATGCCCACGATGCGCGCGCACAGCCGTTCCTCGCACGGTGAGACGGCAATGACGCCATCCCGGTCCTGCGTTAGCCACAAACCCGCCAAAGGCGCGGCCGCTCGGGATGGAGCGGCGAGCACGATCACGAGGGCCAGCGTAAGAGACCAAATCATAGGAGCCCGATGAAGCCCGATCGACGGCGAAAGGGTCGAATCCGGGTCAACTGTCGCCACGGACGCCACGTCACGCGTGTTGAAGGTCCGGCTCGGCGTGAACCGAAATGCGCACACCAGCGCTTCGACCGACGGCTTTCAGGATAGCAGAAAGGTTACCCGCGCGAGGGTTTCCGGTGTCGCTCAACATCCGCATCAGGCTGGTCTTTGGGATTTTCGTTTCGGCCGCAAGTGCGTCGAACCCCATTGTCGCGTTGACGACATCGCGTATCTGGCCAAGGGCGGTTTCGATATCCCCGTCCATAACGTTACGCGCGGCCTCTTCGACCAGGGCGACAAGAAACGCGGGGTCTTCCCGCACATGCTTTACAACCGTTTCCCGGAAACTCCGTGTCAGTGCCATCATAAACTCCTTTCTGCCACCGAACCCGCGGCAGCGGGCCGGGTTTAGGATGCCCCTCGGCAGGGGGCCAGCCACTAGCTTAATCTGTTGACGGCCGTACCGGAGATCGATCTACTTCGGTTCCAGTGCGGCCGTCGGCAAATTTGGGCATGTTGATGAATATGGAATGCAAAGGGAACGCTGATACCGGGCCAGCGGAAGCTGACAATACTGGAAACCACTCTGCGGGAGAACGCCCCGTAAGTAGAGTTCGGCCAATTCCGGAGGCTTGCCGGAACGTCCAGGTCAACTTCTGCAACGCGCCGGGCTGTCCGAACCTATGCGTCCAGCCGCTTCTCGGTCGCATCCGCACTGGGTGGTCAAACGAATCCGACGGCTACCGGGTCAGTGGCGCCGGGACTGAATCCGCCCTCCTGTGTACCTATTGCGGCGTCGAGAGTCGCATCAAGTCCAACCAGGCCATCCATGAGGAGGCCCAGCGCCAGGCTGCGCATATTTTTGCGCCGTCGCCGCTGGTTTGCCCCCAGGGATGCCAATCCGGTCCCCGCCATCCCACAAAGGCGTACCAGAGGTTCGGTAAAAGCGACGCAGGGTCGCTTCGCTTCCGCTTTCGGTCATGCAAGGCGACATTCTCGATTCCCGGCCCTACCGCTCGCCAGCGCCGCGCGCGAGCCAACACGCCTGTGTTCGCCAGGATTACATCGTGAACTGGGGCAGCCGGACCTTTCGAAACAAGAGTTACCCATTGGAGATCACTATGCGCTCAGCACGCTTCATGAGCCTGTTTGCGGTGCTGACTGCGGTGGGGCTCACCTGTTCATTTGACTCTGCCGAAGGACGCGATGTGCCTTGGGCGAGGCCGCCTGAGGGCTTTGACGTCGAGCATCTTTTCCCGTTGTTGCCACCGCCAAACGTCGAGACTGAATGTCGAATGATTAAAGAGAGTTCTTTCGCCATGAAACACCCTGACGATGGTAGGGAGAAACACGTGCATGAATCTGGGAGGAACAATCCAGAGAATTTTCGTAATGAGACCTATCGAATTGATAAAAGTGATTGGGATTACCGCGTAAAATTTAGGGTAGAAAATTATAAACCATTTATCAGAACCTATTCAAAGACGTATGGAGGCCCGACGACAATTATAGACTTCAATTCCGATCCAAATATCGGAAATTTCTGGATAAACGATTATGTAGAATTCAGCAATACAATCGGAGTTATCAGGATTTTTAACGAAGGAATCGAGATATTTACATTCCAATTGGATAAAGATGGAACTGGAGATTTGATGAATTATTTTTCTCAGCAGAACATGGAAAGACCTGTCAGCAGCTTCAGACATTTGAAGTGCTGGAAAAACTGGTCGTTTAAGACCAAGTGGGACGTAGAGTGACCGGGGTAGCTGTAGGCGCTCTCAATCATCGGGGCGCGTAGGGCCGTACATCACGGCTATACTACCATTCCCGCCGTCAACAGATTAAGCTAGTGGCTGGCGGCAGGGGGCGGGGCGTTTTTCAAAGGGCGGCTGTCATCCAGCCGAACGTATTGAGGAGCTTCAGGTATTTTTGAATGGTAACGTATGTGGTATTTTATGTCAAGGTGATGAGTGCCCGGTTGGCTGGATCAGTCTGTTGCGCGCTTTGCGTCAGGCGCAGGCCCTCCATGTGACGTCGGAAGTACGGTCAGAAGCTGGAGTTGCCGTTATCCCGCGTTTGTAAGCAAAGCCCGGCTGTCCACGAATGTAACCCCAAGCCCGGTCAACCGATCCCGCGTCTCGTCCATTGTGGTCCGGCCATCCGACGTCGTCAGCCCGATCCCCCGGCACGCATCTTCTATGACAACCACGCTAAACCCCAACCCGGCCGCATCCTCGGCCGACCAGCCGACGCAGAAATCGGTGGCCAAACCACACAGAAACACACGGGAGAATCCGCGCTGCCGGAGCCAGCCCTCCAGCCCGGTCGGCGTCTCCCGGTCATTCTCGAAGAACGCCGAATAGCTGTCCAACTCAGGCCGGAACCCCTTGCGGATAACCGCCTCGATCCGGGTCTGGTCGATGTCCGGATGGATCGCCGCCGATGCCGTCCCGGCGACTCCATGATCCGGCCACAGGACCTGCTGCCCGTACGGCATCCCGATCGATTCGTACGCCTGCCGTCCCGGATGCGCGCTGGCGAACGACGCATGGCCGGCCGGGTGCCAGTCCTGGGTGGCGAAGGCATGCCCGAACCGCCGCAGCAGCCGGTTAATCACCGGCACGACCCCGTCGCCATCCGCCACCGGTAACTCCCCACCCGGCATAAACGTCGGCTGCGCGTCGATTATTCCGAGGATATCGCGGTTTGGATCGATTTGCATCGGCACACTCCCTGTTCAGACCGGTTCAGCCGGTTTAGCGTCGCACGGTTGGGTTAAGCTGAAAAGAATTCCAGGAGCACACCGTATGCGTTTCCCGCTCACCGTCCTCGCCTTGCTGGCCACCCTATCAACTGCCCCGGCCAACGCCGTGACCTTTCGTTGGGCGAACGACGGCGATGTGAATGCCATGGATCCGGTGACGCGGCAGGAGACCGTGCAGCTCAGCTTCCTGGCGAACATCTACGAACCGCTGGTCCGCCGTAACCGCGACCTGGGACTGGATCCTGCTTTGGCAATCTCCTGGGAGCAGACCTCTCCCACCGTCTGGCGGTTTCACCTGCGCCAGGGCGTGAAATTCCAGGATGGCTCGCCGTTTACCGCCGACGATGTGGTGTTCACGCTGAAGCGCTTCCAGAAGCCCAATTCGTCCATGCGCGCACCGATGTCGCCGGTGAAAGACGTGGTCAAGATCGACGACTTCACCGTCGATTTCGAAACCACCATCCCCGACCCGATCTTCCTGCAAGAGCAGACCAACCTGCTGATCATGTCGAAAGCCTGGTGCGAGGCGCATAACACCGTCGAGCCGGTCGTGATCGGCAAGGACGATACCTACGCGCTGCATTACGCCATGGGCACCGGCCCGTTCAGCCAGGTCTCGCGGGAGCCGGATCGCAAGACCGTCCTGGAGAAGAACCCGCTATGGTGGGACAAGCCCGAACACAACATCGACCGCGTTGAGTTCAACGTCATCTCCTCCGCGCCAACCCGCGTCGCGGCGTTGCTGTCCGGAGAGGTCGATATGATCTACAGCGTGCCGCCGCAGGACATCGCTCGGATCAAGCAGACCGAGGGCCTGAAGCTGTGGCAAACCCCCGAATTGCGCACCATCTTCCTGGCCTTCAACCTCAGCCGCGATGAACTGCCGAGCTCCGACATCAAGGGCAAGAACCCGCTGCGCGACGTCCGGGTGCGGGAAGCCGTTGCGCTTGCCATCGACGAGCCCACCATCGCCACCCGCGTCATGCTCGGTCTCGGCCACCCGACCGCCGAGATGTGGGGACCGGGCGTCAACGGTTATAATGCGGCCCTGGATGTCCGCGCGAAGCCCGACCCCGCCAAGGCCAAACAACTGATGGCCGACGCCGGTTATCCGAACGGATTTAAACTTGGCTTAGACTGCCCGAACGACCGCTATGTGATGGATGAGCAGATCTGCACCGCGATCGTGCCGATGCTGGCGCGTATCGGCATCAAGATCGATCTGAACGCGCAGACCAAAACGAAGTTCTTCACCAAGATCAATTACCCCAACTACGACAGCGATTTCTACATGCTGGGTTGGACGCCGGCGACGTATGACGCACATAACGTGCTGTATACGCTGTTGGGCACCCGGAACGGCAAACGCGGTGAGGTCAACGACGGCGGTTACTCGAACCCGGTTTTGGACGATCTGATCGATAAGATCGGTGTCGAAACGGACGTGCCGAAGCGGGCCGCGATGCTGCACCAATCGATTGAAATCCTTGAGAAGGATATGCCGACGATTCCGCTGCATCAGCAGGTGATCGTGTGGGCGTCGAAGACCAACGTGGAACTGGCCCAGCCCGCCGACAATTTCTTCCCGTTCCGTTTCGTTCGTATGCAGTGAATTACACATGATTTCGGGTCTTTGGGCTGCCTCCGCCACACCGGTTCAGGCAGATGGATCGGTCGATCACGCGGCTTTCGCCAACCACGCCCATCGATTGCTGGTGCGTGGCTGCGACGGCCTGGTGTTGTTCGGAACCTCGGGTGAGGGACCGTCGTTTTCTATCGCGCAACGACTGGCGGCGGTGGAATTCGTGCTGCGATCCGGCGTGGCGGCGGAACAACTGGCGGTGGGAACCGGGTGTCCGGCGGTTGTCGATACGATCGCCATGACGCGTGCCTGCCTGGCGCTGGGCATCACGCGGGCGATGATCCTGCCGCCGTTCTACTTTGCCGGCGCCCCGGATGCGGGCATCGAGGACGCCTTTGCCGAGGTTATCGACGGTGTCGCGGATCAGCGTTTGTCGGCCTGTCTGTATCACATTCCGCAGGTCAGCGGCGTCGGCGTGCCGGCGGCGGTGCTGGGACGGTTACGCGCGCGGTACGGCGCCGTCGTGGCCGGGGTGAAGGACAGCACCGGCGATTTCGACAGCTTCCTGGCCTTCCGCCGCGAGGCGCCCGATGCCGCCGTGCTGGTCGGCGCGGAGGTTCTCATCGCTCGGGCATTGGCTCAGGGCGGGGCAGGGACGATCTGCGGGATGGCGAATCTGGTGCCGGGCCTCGTGCGCCGGATGTTCGACGGGACCGAGGCGCAACGGGATATGGAGGCGGCCTGCACTCAGGTCACCAACATTCCTATGATGAAAGCAGTCCTGGCGGCGATGGAAGACGAACCAATCTGGCGCCGGATGCGGCCGCCGTTGCGTTCGGCTGACGAAACCGAGGCTAAACGGGCAGCGAGCGTGCTGGCGCGGTTGGAGGGGTAGGGCGACGAATTTCGGTAGCCCGGCTTTCATTCTCCCGTCGTCATGGTGCGCGACGGCGCACCATCCACGTCTTTGTTTTCAACAATGAAAGACGTGGATGCCGACCTTCGTCGGCATGCCGGTATGCTCTGACGGAGAGTCGGCCGCAACGGCGGTTGTTATTAGCGTGGACTGTCGTGAGTCACACCGTTTCAATCTCCACCGGAAACAACGTGTCCGCATCATCGACGTGCAGCAGATGGTAAACGTTGAACCGGTACGCCGGCCCAAGCGAGACCTCCGGCGGCGTAAACGGAAATGCAATGTTCCCGGCAGTGGACAAGCGTCCCGGATAGCCGAAATGCAGCAGGAACTGCTTACAGGTCCGCACCACCTCGGACGCGCGTTCCCGTGTCGGCGCGATGCATTCACCCATGATGAACACCTCGCCGGGCGGCGGTTCGTTCTCCGGCACCACCATGCGCACGCCGTCGATGCCATACACACGGAACCGCAACGTGTAATCCATCGGCTGCTCCTCGCAAACCAGGCTTTCCACAAGGTCCGCCACCTTTGGCAGCAGCCCCTTGCATTGCGCGATGAACCGAGGATCCGCTGACCCGCACAGCAAAACCGCGCGTTCGCCAACCTTGATCGCGCCTTCCAGCTTGATCGTCGGTGCCGTCGTGTCGCGCCACGTCGCGCCGCTGACACGGGCGCGCCGGTCGTCCACCGCTTCGTATTGCGCCCGCGACAAATCCAGCGTGCCGTCCGGTTCCTGCATGGTGAACGGGTCTGATTGTTCGTATAAACTATGTGCTGCCACCGAAATGGGAGTCGCCCGCCGCTCCGGATTCATGCTTTCCAGAACGAAACCATCGTGATCGAGTTCCGCCAGGATCGGATCGCGTCCGCCCGGAACGCAGCATAACGACCCGCACTCGATGATCTTCGCCATGTGCATCGCGAGCCCAATCGGGAATCCCAAAAGCGCGGGCAGAGACGCGAAAATCGCCGTATCGCAGGCGCGCCCCGCCACGATCACATCGACATCCGCCGCCAGGGCATGCCTGAACGGTCCCATGCCCATTTGCCCGACGATGTGCGACGCTTCGGTCACGTCCTCCTCGGTCAGGTCCGGCATGCCGTCGAAGCTTGTCACTTTCCCGGAATGGACGGCCTGTAGCAGAACCGGCCGGGGAATATCCGCCCGCATCACCGCCATCCGGAAACTCAGCCCATCGGCATGCGCAATGTCGCGAATCATCGCCAGCGTGGCGTCCAAATGCGGTCCCGCGCCGGCCGACCCGGCCGTCCCGATCACCAGCGGCACATCCAGGCCGCGTGCGGCCAGCAACACGCGGCGCAAATCCCGTCGCGTGGCCTCGGGCGAGGTCGCCATCTCGCCTTTGCCCAGATAAGTTGGGCCGATGTCGATCGACCCCATGTCGCAACCGATCAGATCAGGTTTGCGCGCAACACCGGCTCTGAACGATGCGGCCGGAATGCCATACCCGAGCTGGCCCGAAGCCCCGAGCAGACGGATCGGGCGAGGCGAGCGGCGGAATTCTGCGATGATGCGTCCGGAGGCGCTCATATCTCGATCCCCAGTAACGGCGCGTGTTGTTGCGCCCCGTAAACATCCAGATCGCCCGGATCGCCTGCCATGATCGCGCGCGCCATCACGATCTTGATCGCCCGTCCAACCGGGTAAGGAATGATCGTCACCTGATCCGCCGGCACGCGGTACAGCCGCCCGATATTCTCAGCCCCCAAACCGGGAGACTGCGCCACACGCTGATAATCCGCATCCGATCCGAAAATGATATCCAGTGTCAGCCGCCGAGGCCCCGCATTTTTGCTGCGGATCACCCGCGCGATGTCGGATAGTTTCATGGCGTGTGCAACTCCGCCCGTGGCCGCGTCACTGTGCGCAGGCCCTTCCTGAACACCACCAAAGGCCCGCGAACTTCCGCAATGGCTTCCTCGGGTGTCGCCGCATCGAATATGACAATATCGGCCGGATTGCCAACCGCGATCCCGTAGTCGGACAAGTTCATCAACCGGGCAGACCGGTCTGTCAGCATCGAAAAGCAGTCGCGCAACCGATGCGCCTCACCGATCTGACACACATTGGCCTGCAGATTGGCGATCCGGATCAGGTTGCCATCGCCCAGCGGCGTAAACGGATTGAGAATGTTATTCGAAGAGATCGAACAGTTCACCCCGTTCTCGACCAGCGCATTGGCATCCGCCACGCCACGCCGCACGCTATGATCCTGATCGCGCCCCATCATATACAAATCCGTCGCCGGCAGCACTGTCACAGCCACGCCGGCATCAGCGATTTCAGCCGCCAGCGCCTGCAAATCCCGCGGCGGTAACGTCGAATACTTGCAGCCATGCCCGACCGCGACCCGGCCGCCCAGGCCGTATTGCTTGGTCAACGCACACACAAGATGGATATCCATGTCCGCGGAAGAATTGCCGGAGTCCAAATGCATGTCGATATCGACATCGTACTCCCGCGCCAGAGCGAAAATCCGATGAATCTGTCCCGCCTTATCCGGATCGTAATTCGGCGCCGCCCCGATCACCCGCGCCCCACGTTTCAACGCCATCACCAGCAGTTCGTCCGACCGGGGATTGTTCGTAAGCCCTTCCTGAGGGAACACGCACAACTCGATGTCGATCGCCCAGGCATAATCCCGCCGCAACCGGTCCAGCGCGTCGTAGCTGCGCATCTCAACGCCCGAATCCAGTTCGACGTGGGTGCGCATTCGGGTGGTACCGTGCCTGATGCAGTTCTCCAGGGTCACGCTGGCGCGCTGATAGACGTCCGCCTCGGTAAACGTCGCTTTCACCGCCGCGACGCGAGGCACCGCGTTGGCATTGCGGCCATCCTCCGGCGGGCACCGGTCGATGATCCGGGTCTTGTCCAGATGAATGTGCGTTTCGACCAGGCCGGCACACGCCAAATGCCCAGCCGCATTATAGGCGGGCGCATCGGTCGCCAGGTTCGGCTTAATCGCGACAATCCGGCCGCCCGCGATACCGATATCGACCGGGGCCTCACCAAAGATGCGTGCGTTGCGGATAACGAGGTCCATGCCGTCCCCTTTTGTGCCGCTGGCACCGTGCCAGCCCGGGGGCGGGGCTGTAAAGCGTCAGAGGCGCCCGAGCAGCCAGCCGCAATAGGTCGCGATGACACACAGCACGACGGAACCAACGGCATAGCCGAACGCCGGCACCACATCGCCGTTCTGCAGCAACTCCAGCGTCTGCAAGCTGAATGCCGAGAATGTCGTGAACCCACCACAGATCCCGGTCATCAGGAAAATTCGGATATCCGGATGCATCCCAACCCGCGCCGGGGTCAGCGTTACCCCGGCGACCAGTCCAATAACGAACGACCCCAGCACGTTAATCAGCAGCGTGCCCCACGGGAATCGAGGCCCCGTCAGCGCCGTTATCGCCCCAGCCATCCAGAAGCGGGCGAGGCTCCCCATCGCACCGCCCGCCGCCACCGCGACCCATGCCCCCATATCCGGCTACGCCTTCTCTATGTTCCAGAACACGGGCACCGGTCCCTTGAGTTGCCCGGTCACCGTCTTGCGCCAGGCGGTCGGCGGGAAATACTGCCCCAGCGGAACATAGGGCACGTCAGTCAGCACCTCATCCTGAATGGCGGACGCCAAACGTTTCTGTTCAGCGACATCGCCGCTGTCGATCCACTGGTCATGCAAGGTCTCCAACTTCGCGTCGTCCGGCCAGCCAAACCAGGCCTTGACGCCATTTCCGCGGGCCGCCGGCGTGGCGAGCGGATTGAGGTGGTCCACCGCCGGGAACGACGCGCAAAAGATCGACCAACCGCCCTTATCGATCGGCTCCTTACTCGCCCGGCGTTGCACCACGGTGCCCCAGTCCATCGACTGGTCATCCACGTTGATGCCGATCGCTTTCATCCGCGCCGCGATCACCTGGCACATCGCATCGTAAAACGTCTGGTCCGTCGGATGCAGCAGCACGACCTTTTCGCCGTTGTAGCCAGCGGCTTTCAGCATCGACCGCAGCTCATCCGGAGACTTCTTGCCGCCCAGCCGATCCATCCCAACGGTGCTGGCGCTATCGGTCCCCGGCAGGAACACCCCAACCGGCGCGTTATACCCCGTCGCGTCCTCACCCATCACCGCCTGCATGACCTCGACCTGATCGATCGCCGCCAGGATGGCCTGTCGCACGCCAATATTGGCGGTCGGTCCTTGCAGCGAGTTCAACCGAGCCACAGGATACAGCCCGTACTGGTCCAACCGATCCACCACCACGTCCTTGTTCTTGCGAAGCAGCGGCAACAGGTCGGGCAGGGGGGCCTCCAACCAGTCAATCTCCCCATTCTGCAACGCATTCGCCGCGGTCGATGCGTCCGGCACGATCCGCCACTCCACCCGCTCGACCAGCGCGCGCTTGGCCCCGGACGTAAAGTCGGGCGTTTCCGACCGAGGCACATACCCCGTCGCCTTCGAAAACACCGCTCGGCTGCCCGAGACATACTCGGAAGGCTCAAACCGGAACGGCCCGCTGCCCACGACTTCAGCGATCTGCTTATACGGATCGGTCACCGCGATACGCGCCGGCATGATCACCGGTGGGCTGGGCTGGGAGCGCGCCAAAGCGAAGGGCAGCGCTGCAAAAGGCTTCTTCAGCCGGAATACCAACGTGCGATCGTCCGGTGCCTCCAGCGCATCCAGGCGATCCGCCAGAATCTGCCCGACCGCATCGCGTTTCATCCAGCGCTGCAGCGAAGGCACGCAGTCACTGGCCAGAACCTTGGCGCCATCATGGAACACCAGTCCGTCACGCAGCTTGATCGTCCAGCGCTTGCCGTCGTCCTCGACAACATGCCCCTCGGCCATCTGCGGATGCGGATTCAGCTTCGAATCCAACCCGTAGAGCGTCTCGAACACCAGGAACGCGTAATTCCGGGTCACCGTGGCGGTCGTCCAGATCGGATCCAGGCTGGTCAGATTCGCCTGAGGGACAAAGATCAGCGGCTTCACGCCCTGCGCAATGGCCGGCCGGGCCAGGGTCACCGCGGCCGAGGCCGCCAGAAAGTCGCGCCGTTTCATCGTTATTTCCTCCGCACAAGCGCGCGGCCATAGCCGATTTTTCGGAATTGCTCAAAGCCGTGTCAGAAAACCGCCGGATAGCCGCGTTGCACACCGCGCATGGCAATCGCACTGGCATCCATATGATAACGTCGCTTATTATCAGCTCTACAATTTAGGACGCCCTCTTGGACGAGTTCCGCCGCGATCTGCTGTTTCTGCTGCACGATGTGGCCCGCCTTCTGCGCGTCGATGCGGACAAGCGGGCTCGTCTGCACGGCATGACGCGGGCGCAGTGGGCGATCCTGATCTGGCTGCAACGCCAACCCGGCCTGTCCCAAAAAGAACTGTCCGAATTCCTGGAAGTCGAGCCGATCACGGTCGCCCGTTTGATCGACCGGCTGGAAACGCGCGGCATGGTCGAACGCCGGCCCGACCCGCGCGATCGCCGCATCTGGCGTCTGCATCTGCTGCCGCCCGCCTGCGATGTCCTGGGCGAAATCGATGAACAACGAGCCGACATGACCCGCATGGTCAGCGCCGGCATCGACGAAAACTCCATAGAAATCATGACCGAGGCATTGATGCGGATGAAAGCGACCCTGACCCAAGAGGCTCACGCATCCCGAAACCGGCCAGAGCCTGCCGACGTTCGGGAGACCGTCTGATGTCCCAGGCGACAATGGCGCCCCGCGTCACCGGCTCACCCGCCCGCGCCCGCATCGGCCGCAGCCTCGTGCGTCCGATCCTCATGCTGGGTGGCATCGCCGTGGTGATCGTCGGCGTGGCGTATTACTGGCTGACCGGCGGCCGGATCGTCTCGATCGACGACGCCTACGTGCGGGCTGCCAAGGAAATCATCGCGACGGACGTATCCGGCATCGTCGCCTCCGTGCCGGTGCATGAGGGCCAGCGGGTCAAACAGGGTGATGTGCTGCTCCGCCTTGATCCCAAACCGTTCGAGATCGCCCTGGCCGGTGCCACGGCCAACCGCAACGGCATGGTCTCGACGCTGAACGCCATGAAGCTGGAATACCAGCGCATGCTGCGCGACGTGGACGTCAAGCAGGCGCAGATGGAATCCGATCAGGCGAGCTACGAGCGTTACGCCGGCCTGATCAAAAGCGGCGGCGTGACGCGGGCCGATTACGACAACGCCCGCTTTCTATTGATGGCCGACAAGCAGTCCATTGGCGCTCTGAAAGTGGCCGCCGCCGTGCAGTTGGCGCGGCTGGGCGGCGATCCGGATGTCGATGTCACCACCATGGCCGATTACCTTCAGGCTCAGGCCCGGGTCGATGAGGCCAAACGGCAACTCGATCACACCGTGATCCACGCCCCGTTCAGCGGCATCGTGACGCAGGTGGAAACCGTGCAGCCCGGCATGTACCTGGCTGCGGCGACGGCGGCGTTCGGCCTGGTTTCGACCGACAACGTGTGGATCGAAGCCAACCCCAAGGAAACCGAACTGACCAACGTCAAGGCCGGCGATCCGGTGAACGTCACGATCGACACCTATCCCGGCCTGACCTGGAAGGCCGAGGTCCAGGCCATCGCCCCCAACAGCGGTTCGGAATTCTCCGTCCTGCCCGCCCAGAACACCTCGGGTAACTGGGTCAAGGTCGTGCAGCGTATCCCGGTGCGCATCAAGATTGAGCACAAGGACGGCGATCCGGATCTGCGCGCGGGCATGAGTGTCATCGCCGATATCGACACCGGCCATCATCGCACCTGGCACGACCTGTTCTAGACCATGGCCACAAGCCCGCAGTTGAAGACGGCGTCGGACCCGGTCCCGCATCGGCTGATCATCACGTTGTGCACGGTTGGCGCGACGTTGATGCAGGCGCTGGACCAGACGATCGCCAACGTGGCGCTGCCCTACATGCAGGGCAGCCTGTCCGCGACCTATGATGAGATCACCTGGGTCCTGACCTCCTACATCACCGCCGCCGCCATCATGACGGCGCCGGTGGGGTGGCTGGCGTCGCGGTTCGGCCGTAAATATCTGTTCATCACCTGCCTTGCCGGCTTCACCCTCACATCGATGATGTGCGGCGCGGCGCAATCGCTGACGCAAATGGTGGTCTTCCGGCTGCTGCAGGGCGTGTTCGGCGCCGCGTTGGTGCCGCTGTCGCAATCCACCATGATGGACATTTATCCGATCGAGCAGCGCGGCAAGGCGATGGCGATCTGGGGCGTCGGCGTCATGGTCGGGCCGATCCTGGGGCCGACCCTCGGCGGCTATCTGACCGAGATGTACAACTGGCGCTACGTTTTCTACATCAACCTTCCGTTCGGCATCCTGGCGATCCTGGGCCTGACCTTCTTCATGCCGCGGTCGTTCGGCAACTTCAACCTGCGCTTCGACTGGTTGGGTTTTGGCGTCCTGTCGCTGGGCATAGGCGGCCTGCAGATGATGCTGGACCGCGGCCAGGACCAGGACTGGTTCAACTCCCGCGAAGTCATCATCGAGGCCGTGCTCGGTGGTCTGGGCGTCTATCTGTTCATCGTCCACATGTGCACCGCGAAGAAGCCGTTCATTCCGGTGCTGCTGTTCAAGGACCGGAACTTCGCCGCCGGCCTGGTGCTGATGGCCGCCACCGGAACGATCCTGGTCTCCAGTTCGTCGCTGATGGCGCCCTGGCTGCAAAATCTTGCCAACTACCCGGTTGAGGCGGCCGGCCTGATCATGGCTCCGCGCGGCATCGGCACCATGACCGCCATGCTGACCGGCGGCCGCCTGTCCGCCAAGATCGATCCGCGCAAGCTGATGGCTTGCGGCATCCTGATGCTGGCCTGGTCGATGTGGGAGATGACGCGCTGGACTCCCGACATCGCGCAATGGACGATCGTGGTGACGATCATGATCCAGGGCGCCGGCCTGGGGTTCGTCTTCCTGCCGCTGCAGGTGCTGGCGTTCGCGACCCTGCCGCCGCAATACCGCACCGATGGCGCCTCGCTGTTCAGCCTGTTCCGCAACATTGGCGCGGCGGTCGGGGTGTCGGTGACCTCCGCGATGCTGTCGCACAACACGCAGGTGTTGCACGAGGAAATCGGTGCGTCGGTCACGCCGTTCAACCGAGCGCTACAGGGCGGCGGGGCGGTGAGCCATATGTGGAATCCGATGCAGGCGCATGGCGCGGCGGCGTTGGACCACATCGTGAACCAGCAGGCGCAGATTACCGCGTATATCGACGATTACTGGATGATGGTGTTCACCACGCTGCCGTCATTGGCCCTGCTTTTGTTGCTACGTCGGCCGAAGATGACGTCCGCGCCGCCGGCCGAGGTCCACGCGGCGATGGATTAGGCCGATTGCGCCAGTAATGTGTGTTGACCGGGATGCCTCCATCGTTGTCACGGCGCCGGTTGTCCAGGCTACCTATCGCGGCATGGCGGTCGGATAGTTTGTAGCGTCCTTGGGCGAAGAAGGATGCAGGCCGGGGGCCTTGCCGTTGGGTTGGGTAAGCGTCTAAGTAAGATGCGATGTGGCAAAGAAGCCCTCCACAGTTTGTCGTCAGCAATGGCCGGAGATACCATGATGCCCGCCCGGGAACGTCCCTACTTTGTCGGGTGGATCGCAATATTAGCTGCCCTGCCGATCCAGCTTATCATGACAGTATGGGCGGGAGGTTTCTTCGGCGCCCTTTCGAGTGCCGCCCTCGGCCTGCACGGCGGGGCACCATTCGTATTCTTTGGCCTTCTCGCATTTATCGGTATTCCGTGTTTCGCCTATTTCGGCAAAAAGCTGAATTACCAAAGAACCATATATTCATTTTACGATGATCATATCGACTTCGAGGAGGGATTTTTTTCGCGCAACAGGAAAATCATAAAGTATCGGGACGTGGTGGAGGTGACGCTCAGAAAAGGCATCCTCCAGAGGTGTGCTGGTTTAGGAACGATCTATCTTGGAACGATAGCCACTGGATCAAGTCAGCAATTCAATCCCTTTTACGCACTTGGTTTTGGCAACGTCTCTGCCAGCGGTGTCGGCATACGAGACATACGCGAGCCCGATGAGATGTACGAAAAGGTCAGGAAATTGGTCGACGACAAAAGGCAAGTGCGAATGCAACCTGGCTAAAGCGGCTGCTCCCGACCTGCCGACTGGTCTGCTGCTTACGAACATAATGGCTCCCCCGCTCGACGGATCAGCGCAGGCCACGCGAGCCAAACGGCACGTAAGGGGTCTCGGGCCGCCGCGATTCTCTCAGCCCTGGTGCACTGATCCCGTCTTGGGCCGCCGCCCAGCGCGCGTTAATGTTAGCGAGCGTCCAAGGGGATCAGCACAGAATTCAAGTTTTATGGTGCAGGAAACTCTGTCCCACACATTCAGTCGAAGGCCCCGGGGATCAGTGACCCCCGGCAACTTCAGGCAACTTCATCCATCCCGGAACCCGAGACATCAGCGCGGCGCCTTCACAACGCAACGAACTTCCCAACGCATCCACCCGTAACGATGCGAGACCGGCCCCATCGCGTCCCGACCGCATCGTCCCGACCTCGACGCCATCGCGGAAAATCGGACTTCCCGGTGGCGGAAGCGGCCCCTCGACGGCCACCGGCACCAAACGCCGCTTGACCAGACCTCGGTATTTGGTCCGAGCGGTCAACTCCTGCCCCATGTAGCAGCCCTTCGACCACGAAACGCCGGCGAGTTCATCGAAGCCGGCCTCCAGCAGAATGCTCTTATCCGCCTCCATATCTTTCGATCCATCCGGCAGTCCGGCTTGCAGTCGATACCGATCCCAATTCTCCGGCGTTGCGTTCGCCGCCAGTGGCTCGGCAGCCAGCATTCGCCACGCGAAATCGGGCAGTCGGGGATCGGGTGCGAGGACACCGTCAACATCCGGCCGGCCGCCCCAGGCGACGTGAACATGCAGCGCCGGCTCGGCCCGCAAAGTCGCCTTCATGCGCAGCCGGTAGCGGGACAGACGCTGGATCAGCATCGGGATCTGCGCGGCCTCGCAGTCCAGCAACAAGGCATCGGCGGTGGCGAATACGAAGAAATCCGCCAGCCACTTGCCTTGCGCCGTCAGCAGCGCGGCCCAAACCGCATGGCCCGGCCGAGCAGCCTCGACGTCGTTGGACACCAGGCCTTGCAGGAATGCGACGCGGTCATCGCCCTCGATGGCCAGCACGCCTCTTTCGGGTAACGGGGTCAGATGGATCATACGCTATAGTTAACGCAGCCGCTCCGCGCCGCAAGTCGGACCCACGATCGGGCAGCAACGCGGCCAGGGCCGCCCGCCGTTGCTTGGCGTGGCTGGTCAGGGTTCCGCCGTCCAAAAACGACACCCGGGCCGCCGTCGTCAGCGACTGCCGAAGCGCCTGGTTGCGGATCAACCAATCCAGCGCCGCATGCCACGCGCCGGCATCGTTGGCGACCAACTGCCCGGCCGGTCCATCGGCGATCGACCCGCGATAGACCGGTGTGTCCGACGCCAGGACCGCGAGGCCAAGCGCCGCATACTCCAGCGCCTTGACGGACGACGTGCCGGCATTGTGCGGCGTATCGAGCAAAGGTGCCAGGCCGATATGCCAGCGCGGCTGAACCGAGGTCAGCCAGTTGACGAAACTCGGATGGGAACGTGAGGCCTGCGTCGGCGGCACAATGCGGTTCAATCCCTCCGGCAGCTCACTGTGGCTGGTCATCCCGATGACGTCGATCGCGATCAGACCGCCATACTCGTCCTTCAAGCGCAACAGAGCCGGTTGTATCATCGCGAAATCCAGGCCGTGCGTCCTGTCCCCCATGCACAGGATACGGATCGGATTGTCCCACCGCACGTCCGGCGCCGGTGTCCTGGCCCACAGGCGTTCGTCCAACCGGCTGTCCACCACGACCGCGTCCGGCCGGATCGTTGCCACCCATGTTCGGACACATGGCGTCGAAACCCACACCGCGTCGGCCAGCGTCAGCATGCGCCGGGCGACGGCCGACGCTTCGCCGTTCGGGTTGGCGAGCAGATCTTCGTCAAAATCATACAGTAGTTTTGCCCCCAATCGGCTTGCGTACGCGGCCAGCCGGCTGGCGGTTTCCAGGTCGGGGATAGCGAGCCGGTGGGTGACGATGATGTCGGCTTCGCAGTCGAATATCGTCTCGGCATCGGCCGTGATGACATCGAAATCGCCCGCTCCCGGATGATCGAATGGTTGCAGCAGCCGGATCGAGGCACTCCGCGTCAATCCACCGGACGGCAATCGTTCCGGAACGATCGCAACCCGGCACTTTCGTCCGGCGCGAGGCAGCGGGGATTTCGGTTCGGGCGACAGGTAGTGATCGCGATAGAAATCCGGAATCGTCCGGGCCAGCGAGGCAGGTGCGGGATCCGCACGTTCGCGCAGGGATTGCCGCACCTCCGCAAACGTCGCCAGCCAGGTGTCGGTCGAGGCGCCGCCATCCACCAGCCAGGAATACGGCCGTCCGGCCAGACGTTCCGACAATGATCCGATATCGGTCGCGACGATGGGCAGGCCGGCGGCGATGGCGGCACTTAATGTGTAGCTGAATGTCTCGGGCCAGACGGCCGGAAACCAGACCACATGCGGATCGGCCGTTGTGAGCAAAGCAGCCAGATTTTCGTCCCGGTAGCGCCCGGTGACGGATATCAGTCTGGCGGCATCGGCCGGAAAATCCGCTTCCAGATCGCCGATCACATGCAGTTCGATGGTTCCGGCTGCCGCTGCCTCCGCCACTTCGGCGACAACCCGCGCGCCTTTATGGTTCGCCACAATACCGAGCAAAGCGATCCGCAACGGTTCGGTGCCAATATGGGGCAGGCGGGTCGGGGCCGAAATTGGAGACAATATTTCATGGGGCACGACAAACGCTCGGCCCCCGAAGCCGTATCGGTCCAGCCGTTGTTGGGAATCCTCACTCGGACAAATCACCCGATCGGCGTTGAGAAATAGCCAGGCTCGGTCTTGCCGCCACGATACGATGTCTCGTGCCCCGCGCGAGGCCTGTTCGGCGATGCAGGCGTTGCAGGACGCCGGGCCCGGTTCGCCGCAATAAAATCCCTGCGGACGGGGCAGCAGGTTTATTTGCGGACAGATTCCGAAGTAGTCGTGCACGGTTACGTCGAACTTCAGGTCCAGGCGATGGATCAGGCGGCGAACATCCAGGTCCATGTTGAGCAGATGGTGAATGTGGACGCGCGAGACGCCCATCGAGCGCAGCAGCGTGACCAGATCGTCAAGCCGATGCGCCGGCAGGATCAGGTCCGGATGGTCCGGCAAAGACGCAACCGACAGCCTGACGCCTCGATCCGTTCCCGTCAGCAGAAGCACCCGGGCTGAATCACGATAGAAGTCCACGAGTGCGTTAATGTGGTGCTGCACCCCGCCACCGAACGCGTGCGAGATCATCAGGATAACCGGTAACGCCGTGTCGCGGCACAACGCCGCCGTCACAGCGAACCGTAACGGCGTCAGGGCTTCGTGTTCCTCGCCATCCGCAGGCGGCAGCTTCGCTTGAGAGCCGGTTCGGGACACAAATACATCGCCGGCCAGCCGGTGCGACCATCCGTCGGCGCTGGCGCGTGCGCAGAAATCCGCCTGTCCGCCACCGCCGATCGCCTGTTCGGCTGACCGGCGGATATACATGCAGTGATAAGCGGTCGCCGGCACTGGCACGGATCGGCCGGAGTTGACGGCTTGGCATATTCCGTCCAGCCGGACCGGCGTTTCCCCGAACGCCACCGGACCACCCGCATCGTCCGGATAGCCGCACCGCGCGGCATCATTACACAAGGGCGAAACGGTCGCGATCGTTTGTTCGGCGCAGGCATGGGCAGCGAGCCGGCCTAGCCAGCCGACGGGAACCTCGGTATCGCCGTGCAGCAGCACCACGTCGTGGGTTTCGGCGGCCTGCATGCCCAGCGCGGCCGACGCCGCGAAGCCCAAATGACGGCGGTTGCGGATCAGGTGGATGTGGCCGTCCGCCGCCAACTCTTTCAGCCACGCCGTTAACCTGGCGTCGGTTATGCGATCGTCGATGACGATAATCCGACCGAGCGGAAACGATCGGTCGGCGAGTACGGACTGAACGCAGTGCCTGACGCGGTCCAGCCCGGGCTGCACCAGGATCACGACGTCTGCGAACACGCGGTTTGGTAAAACCAACGGGGGAAGCCGCGAGGGCAAATAGTCCGCGATATCGATCGGTCGTTCGGTCAGGTATCCACGACGCGACCCGACTCTCAGATGATACAAAACGGGATTGAGCGCCGCGTCGGGGTGTTGTTCGACATACCAGGCCGCGTCGAAACGGGGGCTTGGATGCCGTAACTCCTCTGCCCCCGACTGGAGGTAATGCAGCAGGGCGGGCAACAAGCTGACCGCGACATCGGGGTAGCGTTCGTTGTACCAATCGCAGTCAAAGAAACGATTGGGATCGCGGTTCTCGGCCAGGCCATGATCGAGGAAATGCTGCAACGGTTCCAGGCCGGAGGCGGCGATATCGGGGTAGCGTGACCGGTACCAGTCGGCATCGAAGACCGCCGCCACCTGTTGTCCGTACGGACGATCAGGCGGCTGCATGGCGTTTCCGAACGGACAGGATGTGCCGCAGAGCGTCCTTACGGATCGCCGCCCCGGCCGCGAGACTGGCGCTGTCAAGAAACGATTGGCGCGCGCACGCCGCCATGGCCCGGCGTTCGTCCGGATACCGCAGCAGGCGGTTCAACGCCGCATACCACGCAGCCGGCGCGTTCGCGACCAGCCGCCCGGCCGGCCCATCGGCGATCGAGCCGCGATAGACCGGCATATCGGAGGCGAGCACGGCCAGACCGATTGCGGCATAGTCCATCGCCTTGATCGGCGACTTGCACAGGTTGAACGGGGTCTCCAGCAACGGTGCCAGGCCGATATGCCAACCCGGTTGCGCCGACGACAGCCAGTTGACGAATCCCGGATAGGATCGCGTTGCGTGGTGAGGTGGCCCGATGCGGTTCAATCCGGCCGGGAGGTCACCGCCCGACATGCCGGCGATGTCGATTTCGATCCGATCCCGGTATTCGTCCTTCAACCGGCAAAGCGCGGGCAGGATCAAGTTGAAATCGTGATCGTGCGTCGTCGTTCCCATGCACAGGATGCGCACCGGCTGATCCAGTGCGGGACCGGCCGACTCTCGCCAGATGCGCTCGTCCAGACCGTTCTCCAGCACCACCGCATCCGCGCGGATTGTCGACAGCCGCTCGGCCAAGGCCGGCGTGGACACCCATAGGACGTCCGCGGCACCTACCAGGCGGCGCGCGATTTTCGACCGCGGGCGCAGCAGTTTGGCGTCGGGGTGATGGCGGGGGATCGTCAGCAGGTCGTCGTCGAGGTCGAACACCAGGGTGGCGCCGATGCGTCTTGTATGCGCAACCAACCGGTCCGCGGTTGCGATGTCCGGCAACGCGAACCGCTGCGTAACGACGATCTCGGCTTTCTGATCGAACATCGTTTCGGTGTTCGCGACCCGGACATCGAAGTCGTTGGCCACTGCTGAATGATGCAGGGGCTGCAACAGCCGGATATAGCCGCAGGGTGTTGGAAAGCCGATGTCAAACCGTTCAGGAACAATGACAAGACGCGGCCGGGATTGCCGGGGGCGCCGCTTTTTCGGCGGATTGAGATAGGCGGTCGCATAGAAATCAGCGACCGCCGCCCGCATTGGCGGCGGTGCGGGCGGGGCCGTCGAACGAAGCGCGGTGCGGATGTCGTTGAAGATCCTGATCCAGGCTGACGGCGCGGTGTCAGCGTCGATCAACCATGTGAACGGCCGTCCGGCCAAGCGCTCCGTGTGGGCACCGATCCGGGTCGCCACGATCGGGACGCCGGCATCGATCGCGGCGCTGAGGGTGAAGCTGAATGTCTCGGGCCAGGCGGCGGGAAACCAGATCACATGCGGTGCGATCGCCTTGATCAGACCGGGGAGATCGGCATCGTCGTATCGGCCGGTGATTGTCATCCGTTGCGCGGCAGACTCCGAAAACGGCGCTTCGGTGTGTCCGATCAGATGCAGTTCGGTCGTCCGGGGATCGAGATGTTCGGCGACGGACGCCACGGTGCGCCCGCCCTTGTGATCCGACAGCGTTCCCAGCACCGCGATTCGCAGTTTGGTGGTCCCGCGCAACGGCGGCACGCCAATGCTCCAGGCAGCCGGCGCAACCGCTTCGTGCGGTGCCAGAACGGCATTGCTGACAACGCCGTAGCGTTCCAGCCGCGTCAGCACATCGGCGCTTGGACACAGCACCCGGGCGGCATCGGCAAGCTGCCATTGGTACTCCGCCCGCCAACTGACGATGTCGCGCGCGCCATGGCTGCTTCTGTTGGCGATGCAGGCGTTGCAGCCGCCGATATCCGGTTCGCCACAGTAAAGATCACGGCCCCGGGGCAGCAGGTTGATTTGCGGGCAGATCGCGTAGTAGTCGTGCACCGTGGTGTCAAACGGCACCTCCAGGTCGCGGATCAGCGCGCGAACATCCATATCCATGCCGACCAGACTGTGAATATGGACGCGCGCCACGTTCATCGACCGCAGCATGCACACAAGGTCGTCCCGGCGCTCCGCCGGCAAAGCCAGGGTCGGATGGTTCGGCAGCGCGGGAACCGACAGCGCGGCGCCGCGATCGGTCGCCGTTAACAGCAGGATATGGGCGGAACCGTCGTATCGCGCTGTCAGGGTTTCGATATGGTGTTGGATGCCGCCGCCCAGATCGTGCGTCACCATCAGGATGACGGGTAGGGCGGACTGGCGCAGCAATGCGGCGGTCAGGGCGAAGCGGAATGGGATCACGGCGCCCGCCGATACGTGCCGGGCCACGTCCCCGAGGTAGCCCGGAAAGCGTTCCAGAATCAGTGTCATGGCCCGTTCGGACAGCGCTTTCGCCCGATCGCCGAAGCTGACCGAACCTTTATGATAGACAAATGTGTCGCACGCGAGCCGGTGTTGCCAGCCGGACGCCGAGGCGCGCAGGCAGAAATCGTTTTCCTCGCCATAGCCCACAGTGAAACGTTTCGCATCGAAGACGCCGACCTCGTCCAGTGCCGCGCGACGGATATACATGCAGAATCCGACGGTTGTCGGGACATCGACCCAACGGCCGGCGTTCGCCGTGCGGCAGACTGCATCCATCTCGGTCACGCTGCGTCCGAACACCAGATCGCCGCCGTGATCGTCGGGGTAGCCGCAAATCGTGGCGTTGTTGGAAAATGGCGATACGCTCGCAATCCGGGGATGCGCGTAGGCCTGTGCCATCAGGCGGGCGAGCCAACCGGGGGGAACCCGGGTATCGCTGTTCAGCAGCACGACGTCGTTGGCACCCGCGGCGGCCATGCCGAGATTGACTGACGCAACGAAGCCCAGGTTACGCCGGTTACGGATTAACTGGATTCGCTTTTGGGCCGCCAGTTCCAGCAACCATGCGGACAGCGCCGGCTCCGGCGAGCAGTCGTCCACGACGATGATCCGGCCAGCCGCGTCGTCCCAATCCGCCAGCACGGACTCGATGCAGTTTCGGGTTTCCTCCAATCCGCGATAGGCCGGGATGACAACATCGGCGACCACACCCGGGGGGCGTCGCATCGCGGGCCGCGCCGATGGCAGATAGTCATCGATGTCGATCGGCCGTTCGGTTGTATAACCCAGTGCCACCCCGGTTCTTATATGGTAGAGTAATGGATTCCCGATGGCGTCCGGATGTTGCGACACATACCACCCGGCATCGAAATTCGGGTGGGGATTGCGCAATGCCGCGGCGCCATGCTGCATGTAATGCAGCAGAGCGTGTATCCCGGCCACGCCGACATCCGGATAATGTTCGATATACCAGGCGCTGTCGAAGAAACGGTTGGGATCGCGCTATTCACCAAGTCCAAAATGAATGAAATGAAGCACCGGCGACAGATTGGCACCGGCGATATCCGGGTAGCGCGTCCGATACCAATCCCCGTCAACAAACCCCTCCAACACCCGCATCAGTTCGGTTTCCACAGGGGCGGCCGATCCGACTCGCCTTGTCGCTCGCGCCATGCCCTAGCGCCGGTGCAACAGGCGGCCGAAAAAGCCATGTGATGCCGAACCACGGGGCGGCGCGGACAGCAGGAAGCGATCCGGCCCGTCTGTCATCGCACTTTCGGTTTCAGAACGGAATTGCCGCAGTTCCGCATCGGCGCCCCACGGGGCACGATAGCCTTGTTCCCCCATGATCGTCCGGGCGAGTTGCAGATTGCGTTGCTCCTCCGCGCTGTCGAAATAGCTGTGGCTGGTCACCACCGTCAGCGCGCCGTTGATCATGAAGTAGCGGACCACCTCCTCGCCATCGATTCGTTCATCGGTGCCTCCGTAGCCGACCCGCAACATCCGGCGAGTGTGCTCGACATGTTCATGTCCATATCCGCGGAAGCGTGGATCGAAATAGCCGCCATAGGTCAGTGCGTCGCGTCCGTAGGCGGAACACTGCGCGGTCACCATCCGGGAGCGGATCGGATCAAGGGCGGTTCCGGCACCGGACACGAAATGCTCCCGCATCCAATCGGCGGCATGGTTGACATGACCCCAGCGCCCGACAGCCTCGATCCAGTCCTGTTCCCAACCGGTGCGATTGGGCTGTGTATCGTCCTCCAGAAGAATGACGGTCTCGCAGTGCAGCATATGAGACAGCAAAAACAGGGCCCGGTTCTTATTCCAGGCGATTCCCATGTTCAGGCCGGTAATGACCGGTACCTGTTTGTCCCGCAGCATCGCCAACGTGCCGTCTGTCGAGCCGTCATCGGCCACCACCAGCATGGCCCCGGGATGGCGGGTGAATGTCCGCACCCGGTCGATCGTGTCGCTGAGAATCGTCTTGCGATTATAGGTGACGATTCCAATTCCAACCGGACATGACATCATTCGCTCTCGGCTATTTCGGGTTGATCTATAGGGTCGCGGCCTAGGACCCAACAAGCAACAATGCCGCCGCGCCACCCAGCAGCAACAGGATGGGACTGATCTCGGTCGCGGCGAACAGCGCCGCGCTGATGATCGTCACGCCCCAGGGCAACCACCCATGTTCGGTGCCGCGCATCAGCGACAGGCCGCTGGCGAATGTCAGGCCGACGGACACCGGGGCCAGCGCCCGTTCGACCAACGCCCGCCAGGCAGACTCTGCAGCGCGGTGCCAATAGCGCGCCAGGACGTAAATCGCGATGCAAGGCGGCGTAAACATCGCAACGAACGCCACCAGTGCCCCGGCCAGGCCGGCCGCTTTAAGGCCCACCAGAACCACGATCAGCGATCCAGGCCCCGGTGCCGCTCGGGAGATCGCGAACATGTCCAGGAATTCGCGTGCCGTCAGCCAGTGATAGTGATCGACGGCGGCGCGCTGCATGTCGGGCAGCACGGCGGTGCCGCCGCCAAACGCCAGCATCGACAGGCCGCCGAACAGGATCAGCACCTGGAGAAGCACCGGACTCATCGCGGACGGGTCAGCCAGGTGAGCAGCAGACTGAGCGGCATGACCGCCAGCATCACATACAGCAAGGGAAGCCCGAACACGCCGATGGACACGGTGACGATGGCGGTAACGCCAATGGGGATCGCGCCGGAGAGATTGCGCCGTGCCAAACGGACACCGGTGCCCAGGTTCAGCCCGATCGCCACCGCCCCCATGCCGATCAGTGCCGGACCCAGCCAAGGCGCGGTGGCGGCTCCCTGGCTGTGCAGATACAGCGTGCCCAACAGCAGGATGATCGCCAGGGGCAGGGCGGTCAGGCCTGCGACGCAGGCGATGGCACCCGCTGTCCCCCTCAGTTGCGTCCCGATAAAGACCGCGAGGTTGACGTTGGTGGCGCCGGGGACAAGTTGCGATAGCGCATAACCGGACAGGAACTGCCGATCGTCCAGCCATCCGCGCTTCTGAACCACCTCCCGCCGTGTCCAGGCGGTCAGGCCGCCGCCGAAGCTCATCATCCCGATGCTGACATAGCTGACGAACAGCGATGCCAAACCGGGTGGGGCGACGGGCTTTGGAGTCTCCATCGCGCCATTCAAGCGCGTTCGTAACGGGCTGGACAGGGGGAAAGGTGGAGGAGAGGTGGGGCAGGCGACGAACCGCCGGTTCGTTGCCTGCCCGGGCGGGCTATTGCGGGCAGATCCGGTAGATCACGCCGGTGCCGGGAATTTGCACCAGAGGCCCGTTCGCGGCCCCAACGTACTTGGAGTCGGCGCCGCCCTGACCAAAGTCCCTGACCGCGCCGTAATCGACGACCCAGGCGCAGCCGTCCGGTCCCATCCGCACGTTGGTGGGGCGGTTCCAGCCATGGATGCCGCTGACGAATGCCTGATCGAAGGTATTGTTGTGGGCGAATTCAGAGATTTCCAGCGACAAAGGCTTACCGGGATTACTGAAGTTGATCAGTTTGACCTCATGTCCAACCTCATGTGCCGGATCGGTCGCGTTCGACGCTGAGAACCCGAAGTCGCCTTCCAAACTGTAAAGCACCGCGCCTGATTTGACCGGTCCTCTCACGAATGAATCGGGTACGAACTCGATCCCGGTAAATGAGGAATCGGCTGCCTCGGTGGCGATCGGTGAGGTTATGTCCTGGGGTGGTGCGGCCAGCACGTCGCGAAGCGGCACATCCTCACTGAGAATCTTGGCCAGACTCGCGGCCGAACAAGTGCTTGGCAGATTGGTCGGGTCCGAAACGCAAAGATCATCGCCGGGACCGCCAACCGGATTGTACACCGCCTGGCTTGACGGCAGGAAGCCGTATTGGTCCGGCCAGCCGTGGTAGTCAGGGCCGCCATCGTCGGCCTTGCGCGCGACCTGAATGTTGTCGGGGGCGTTATTAGAGGGCCGAGCGCCGCGTTCGTCCGCGCCGTCTTCGCCGACAAGAAGCTCACCGGCCAGCGCGTGATTGACCGGTGAGAACCGGATCGCATAGCCGTTCCGGTATCCCCACGAGTACGGTTCGATCGTCGTATCAGGTTGCGGTGAATTCAGCCGGGCACGCAGAATCGCCCCGTCGCAAACACCGTGGTGGGACGCGCTTTCGAACGCCTGGACCACCGCGCCGGGACGTTGGGTGCCGTATGGTGAATAGCCGCTGGTCATAATTCCATTGCCGGAGTCGAAGACGTTGTCGCTAAGTGTAATGTCCCGGCAGGGAATGTCCTGTTGATTCTTGCCGCCGCCGTTATCGCCACCGACCACGCCGCTGTTGGTGGTCGTACCTTGTGACCAGTAAATCCAGCCTCCCTTGAATGCGAGTTGTTCCGACGGGTGATCACCGGTTGGCAGATTCGATATGAACGGTGTCACGTCGCCGGTGTCCGGATCGATCACTACGATACGTGAACTGTTGTTCTGCCCAGCCGCATGCGTTGCCTGGTTCGAATCGGTGGCAAACAGGCGTCCGCCTTTCAGTCCATTCTCGAACCCGATATCGACGGCCGGGCCCGCGGATTGCAAACCACCGCTGGCGGTTGGCTTAGCCAGCGGGCCACGCAGTTTTTTGCCGCTTTCGTCGAACACCAGGACATCCGGGGTAAAAGGATTGGCCGCATCGAATTCGCCCGACCCGAACGATCCTTGTTCGTTACAAACGCTTGGAAGGCCATGTCCGGATTCCAATACATAAATCTCAAAATGACTGCTGTCGCCACGGAAGGCAATTCCGGTCGGGAAATTCAGACCGGAACTGAAAACCGATATTTGGTAGCCCGATGGTATGACTATATCTTCACCATTGCCTGGATCGAACAGCGCGGTGTTGTCAGTGCAAATCGGGTTGGCGACGGTGGCCGCCGCGGATATGTGGGGAGTAAGCAACAGCGCGCACGTCGCCGCTGATGCCAGAAGCATTGCCTTGTACATTTTTTCCTCCTGTTGAACCGGTTATTATGTTTCACAAGGTCATTATCGTGTCAGACGCACAATTCCCTCCATCCGGCCGGGACCGGTTGCCAAAAATGGGTCCGATGGAACCCCCTGCCGGCACGAATACAGCTATTTTTACTAAACCGAGTTTCCCTCCTTCCTTTACTTTCAAGCCATTGAAGGATCAGGAAAACCGTTCCCGAACCTCACGAAAACGTAGCCATGTAATCACGGCCATGTTACTTGTACCAACCGGTCGAATCGCTTCCTATCCGGC
>CAIZFE010000087.1 GCA_903932145.1 uncultured Rhodopila sp.
GTGTTGACCCGCCCAACCCCGGTGCAGCGGCGGGCGTTCGAGCTGCTGGAGATCGCAGTGTAGCCAGTAACGCAGGGTATGGTCTTGGATTTATTGTTTCTTGTGAGTGATTTACGTTCTGCCGAAGACGGAACTTCGGCTTAAGGGCCGCCAGCGCCACTTTGGCCTTGAAGGCCGGGGAATGGGTCCGGCGTGTTCGTCTTGCCATGCTCGCTCCTGATCCGCGGCATCTTCGCCGCTTTCAGGCAGATTTTCCACTTATCGACCTGTCCGAATTTGGCCGACCACCTCTAATGATCGACGCCGCATACACCATCAAACGTCACTGAAACGGCATTCTGCGCTGGTTCGACAGCAAGATCGGCAACGGCTTGATCGAAGGCATCAACAGCCTAGTCCAAGCCGCCAAGGCCAAGGCACGGGGCTACCGATTAGTCTCAAACCTCATGGCTATGATCTATCTGTTGGCAGGCAAACTCGATCTGCGGCTACCGGCGTAAGGACGTTTCTACCCATCTCAAATAGCGAAGAACGGTTATTATTACCCATCAAACCCAGATCGGAAATGAGGAGATGCACGAGTCTGCAAACTTGATTCTCTGGCGTTCAAACATGAAAGCTCTCGCCGCAGCCGCACCGGCCTTTTTCATTCGGGTTAGTAAACGTGAAGCCCGACGTCAGATTCTTGACCTCATAATCCATGACCGTGCCGATCAGGAACAAGGATGCCTTGCGGTCCACCAGGACGGTCAGGTCTTTATCCTTCACCACCTCGTCAGTGGATGCCGGCATGTCTGTCCAGGACATGTCATACGACATGCCGGAGCATCCCTTGGTCTTGACGTCAATGCGCAACAGCTTCCCCTGCTCGCCCTTCTGATACAGGCCGCGCAGCCGTTCGGCGGCCGCATCTGTCAGCGTCATCAGGGGCGGCAGGGCTCGGATTTTGCGCGGGATGGTCGTTGTTGTACTCATGGTCCAACCTATGTCGTTATTGATCAGAACATATTCAATTGCAGGCGAGCTTCCTCGGTCATGCGGGAGGGATCCCAGGGCGGCTCCCAAACGGTTTCGACCTGGCACGACGTCACGCCAGGTACCATTAGCACGGCGTTCTGCACCTGCTCCGGCAGCTCCTGGGCGCTTGGACAGGCCGGCGCGGTTAAGGTCATTTCGACCTTCACGCCGCCATCGTCGTTGATCTCGACCGCGTAGATCAAGCCAAGCTCGTAGATGTTCACCGGGATTTCCGGATCGTACACCGTCGCGATCGCCTCAATCAGCGTGTCTTCGCTCGGTAATCCCGAGGTTTCGACCGGCGTTTCGCCATCCGGGGTCCACACAGTGTTGGGCGGTGTCACATCATTCACTGCTTGCCTCCTTCGCGCCATCCAGCGCGGCGATCAGGGCGTGCCAGGGGAGTGTCGCGCACTTCACCCGGGACGGATATTCGTGAACACCTGACAGCGGGGCCAGGCGTTCAATCGGTTCGGCGAGCGACGGATCGCAGGCCTGGCAGGTGCCGGTGCGCGCCATATCGCGAAAGGCCGCGAACAAGGCGCGCGTATCGGTCTTGGTGCGGCCCTGCACGGTTTCGGCCATCAGATCGGCCGACGCCACGCTGATCGCGCAACCCCGCGCCTCAAACCCCACGCGGCCGATTCCGTCATCTGCGAACTTCACCCAGACCTGCACGCGGTCGCCGCACATCGGGTTGTCGCCCTTGGCGGTCGCGTCAAACTCTTCCAGCCGAATGGCGTGCCGAGGCTTCCGGCCGTGATCCAGGATCACTTCCTGGTACAAATCGCGCAAATCGTCGAAGCTGTCCGACGGGCTCACTGGAAGAACTCCCGCACCCGCACCAGCCCGTCCACCAGCGCATCGATTTCCGCATGAGTCGTATAGACACCGAAACTGGCCCTGGCGGTGCTATCCAGATCAAACCGCCGCATCAGCGGTTCCGCGCAATGATGGCCAGCACGCACCGCGATGCCCTGACGATCCAGCAGCGTCGCCACATCGTGTGAGTGCGCCTTATCCAGCGTGAACGAAATCACGCCGCCCCGATCCTGCGCCTGCCCAAGCACGCGCACACCGTCCACACCAGCCAACCGAGCGAGCGCATGTTCGGTCAGGGAGGCCTCATGCGCCGCCATAGCGCCGTAGCCGATGGTCTGTACGTAATCGATCGCGGCCTTCAGGCCGATGCCTTCCAGGATAGCAGGCGTGCCAGCCTCAAATTTGTGCGGCACGGCGGCCCAGGTCGATTTCTCATAGCTCACGGACGAGATCATATCGCCGCCGCCCATAAACGGCGGCATCCGCTCCAACAGTTCTTTCCTGCCCCACATCACGCCGATGCCGGTCGGCCCATACAGTTTGTGGCCAGTCCACACATAGAAATCGCAATCGAGTGCCTGAACGTCGATCTTGCGATGCACGATCGCCTGCGACCCGTCGAACATGACCTTTGCGCCATGAGCGTGCGCGATTTTTACAATCCGTTCGGCCGGTGTTATAGTGCCCAGCACGTTGGACATGTGGGTGATCGCCACCAGTCCAACTTTGCCGTCTTCCAGCAGAGCCGCAAACGCATCCATATCCAATTCGCCGGCATCGGTGACAGGGGCGACACGCAATTCGATACCGTGTGCATCACGCAACATCTGCCAGGGGACAATGTTGGAATGATGCTCCATGCCGGAGATCACCACTGCCTGGCCGGGCCTCAACACGCCGCGCCCGTAACTGTGGGCCAGCAGATTGATCGCGCCGGTGCTGTTGCCGGTAAACACGATCTCTGACCGGTTATTGGCATTCATCAAGGCGGCGGTCGCATCGCGTGCGGCTTCGTAGGCTTCGGTGGTCCGCTCGCTCATCCAATACAAGCCGCGATGGACGTTGGCGTATTGCGTCTCCATGGCCTGAACCATAGCGTCGATCACCACGCGCGGTTTTTGCGCCGAGGCCGCACTGTCCAGAAACACCAGCGGTTTGCCGCGGATGGTCTGCTTTAGAATCGGAAAATCGTCCCTGATTCTGGTGACATCGAACGCGACGAGATTGGTCATCACGTTCATGCTTTTTGCCTTTCCCACCACTGACCGACCGCGGTTTCGAGCCGGTTGCGGATCGTCTCATCGGCAACCGCACCCAGGGCTTCGGCCAGGAATGCACGTACCAGGATGGACCGAGCCTCGGCGTCCGGAATGCCGCGGCTGCGCAGGTAAAACATTTGGTCGGGGTCAAGCTCACCCACGGTCGCACCGTGGCTGCACTTCACATCGTCTGCGAAGATTTCCAATTCCGGCTTGCAGTCGATCTCAGCGTCCGGCGACAGCAGCAATGCCTGATTCATCTGATAGCCGTCGGTCTTCTGGGCAATTCGAGCGACCTCAATCTTGCCTTGGAAGACACCACGGGAGCGGCCGTTGAGGACGTTTTTCACGGTCTGCCGGGACGAACATCCCGGCGCGGCGTGTCCGACAACGGTCGTGAAATCGGCGTGCTGAGACCCGGTCAGGATTTGCGCCGCGTTCAGATGCACGATGGCCCCGGCGCCGCTGAGTTGGGCGTGCACCTCGGTCCTGGACAGCCGCGCACCCAGGTTCAGGGTGAAGCTGTCGTAGGTGCCGCCGGTCTCGATGCCGGCATAGGTCGTGGAGATGTGGAACGCCGTCACCGCTTCGTCCTGCAGTCGGATGTGCGTCAGGTGGGCACCCTCCGCGACATGGATTTCCGTGACCGTATTGAGCAGGTAGCGGCCCTGGCCGGCAGAGATTTCCACGACCGTCATCATGGCGCCCTTGGCCAGACGGATACTGTGGCGCGGATGAAAGTCGCCTTCGCCGGTCGCGATGCTGACCAGTTGCACAATGCCGGCATCGAAGCCGGCCGGCACATGCAGGGCCGCGCCGTCCTGAGCAAGCATGGTGTTTAGCGCCACCATCGGCTCCCGATCCGGCCAGCTTAGGGTGCCGAAATCGGGTTGGTCAGCGAAACGGGCAAACCCGGTCGGCGGCATGACCGATAAATCGGAACGCAATACACCGTCGGCGAACACGATCCGGGGCGCATCCAATAACATTAGCCCGGCGAGGACCGTTTCAACTTCGTGGCGTGGCGCGGTATCGGGCTGGAACTTCGCTTCCGCCACCGAACGGAGGCTGGTGTATTTCCATGCCTCGATGCGGCGCTGCTGCGTTCCGCCGGGTAGGCCGGACGCCTTGAAAGCAGCGGCAGCGGCCGAACGCAGGGCGGAGTCGCCGGGAAGACGGCCGGCCAAACCCTCGTAGCGCTGCAGGAAGCCGGTTGCGCCGGTGCTCACGCGGCCTCCGCGATCATGCCGGCATAGCCGTTCTTTTCCAGTTCCTTGGCCAATTCGGGTCCACCCGAACGCAGAATGCGGCCATTCGCCAGAACATGAACGCGATGTGGCACGAGATAATCCAGCAACCGCTGGTGATGGGTGATGACGAGGGCGGAAAATTCCGGGCCGCGCAGCGCATTGACGCCATCGGCGACGATCTTCAGGGCGTCGATGTCCAGGCCGCTGTCGGTTTCGTCCAGGATCGCAAGTTTCGGTCGCAGAATTGCCATCTGCAGGACTTCGTTGCGCTTCTTCTCGCCGCCGGAGAACCCGACATTGACGTTGCGCTTCAGCATGTCGTCGGGCATGTGCAGGCGCTTCGTTTCGGCCCGCGCCAGTTTCAGGAACTGCACCGCGTCCAGTTCGGATTCGCCATGCGCGCGGCGGATGGCATTCAGCGCGGTGCGGAGGAAATTTGCGTTGTTCACGCCCGGCAATTCGACCGGGGCCTGAAACGCGAGGAACGCCCCGGTGGCAGCACGTTGTTCCGGTTCCAGAGCCAATAGGTCGATGCCGTTGAACGTAACGGTTCCGCTGGTCACCGTGTAATCCTCCCGCCCCGACAGGACATAGCCCAGCGTCGATTTGCCGGCCCCGTTTGGGCCCATAATCGCATGCACCTCACCGGGCGGCACCGTCAGATCCACCCCTTTCAGGATAGGCTTATCGCCGATAGAGGCCGTCAGTCCCTTAATCTCAAGCATACGAATTATCCCACCGATCCTTCTAGGGAAACCGCCAGGAGTTTTTGCGCCTCGACGGCGAACTCCATCGGCAATTCCTTCAACACATCCTTGCAGAAGCCGTTGACGATCAGGCCAACAGCGTCTTCTTTTGACAGCCCGCGCTGCCGGCAATAGAATAACTGGTCGTCGGCGATTTTTGACGTGGTCGCCTCGTGCTCCACTTTTGCCGTCGGGTTACGGCTTTCGATGTAAGGCACTGTGTGGGCGCCACATTGATCGCCGATCAGCAGGCTGTCGCACTGGGTGAAATTCCGAGCGTTCGTGGCGCTCGGTAGCATCCGCACCAAGCCGCGATAGGTATTGTTCGAGTGCCCGGCACTGATCCCCTTGGAGATGATCGTGCTGCGCGATCCTTTGCCGACGTGGATCATTTTCGTGCCGGTATCGGCTTGCTGATGATTGTTCGTCACCGCGACCGAATAGAACTCACCCACACTGTCTTCACCGAGCAGAACGCAGGACGGATATTTCCAGGTGATCGCCGATCCGGTTTCGACCTGTGTCCAGGAAATCTTCGACCGGTCGCCACGGCAGGCGCCGCGCTTGGTGACAAAGTTGTAGATGCCGCCCTTGCCGTTCGAATCGCCGGGATACCAGTTCTGCACTGTGGAATATTTAATGCGTGCATCGTCCATCGCAACGAGTTCGACGACGGCCGCGTGGAGTTGGTTTTCGTCACGCTGTGGGGCGGTGCAGCCTTCCAGGTAGCTGACCTGACTGCCGGCCTCGGCGATGATCAAGGTCCGTTCGAACTGTCCGGTGTTACGGGCGTTGATGCGGAAGTACGTGGAGAGTTCCATCGGGCAACGGACGCCCTTCGGAATGAACACAAAGCTGCCGTCAGTGAAAACGGCGCTGTTCAGCGCGGCGAAGAAATTATCCGCCACCGGCACGACGCTGCCGATATATTGCTTGACCAGATCGGGATGCTCGCGGATCGCCTCGCTGATCGGGCAGAAGATCACGCCGGACTTGCGCAGCGTCGCCTGGAAAGTGGTGGCGACGGACACACTGTCAAACACGGCATCGACCGCGACCTGCGTATTCTCAACCGTGTCAGGATCGACGCCAGCCAGGATCGCGCGTTCCTTCAGCGGTATCCCCAGTTTTTCATACATCTTCAGCAACTCGGGATCGACCTCATCCAGGTTTTTCGGACCGGCCTTTTTCTTCGGCGCGGCGTAATAATGCAGGTCCTGGTAATCGATCGGCGGATGATCGACGCGGGCCCACTGGGGCTCCTCCATCTTCAACCACGCGGCGTACGCCTTCAGGCGCCATTCCAGCATCCATTCGGGTTCTTCCTTGCGGGCGGAGATCAGACGGATGATGTCTTCGTTCAGCCCCTTGGGCGCGAAGTCCATCTCAATCGTCGTCTCGAAGCCCCACTTGTAGCCGGACTGCGTGACGGACTGAACCGTGTCGAGTGTTTCGGTAACAGCAGCCATGAAAAATTCCTATTCAGCGGCCGATTGGAGGACAACCCGAGCGGCCGCCATGACCGGCGAAGGCATTCTGAGCGCGGGCAACGGCGCTGCCTGCATGTCGGCGAGCGTGATCCTGGACAACGCGGAGTGAATGGCGTCGTTCACCGGATCCCACCTCCCACGCATCGGGCAAAGTCCCCGGGATTCACATTCGGAGGTCGAACCATCGACGCAGGCCGTCAGCGCGATCGGCCCATCAACCGCCGCGATCACGTCGGCGATGGGGATGGCAGACAACTCGCGGTTCAGACGATAGCCGCCCCTGGCGCCTCGCTGCGACGACACAAGGTCACCAGCAGCCAGCGTTTTCAATACCTTGGCGACAGTGGGTTCCGGAATTCCGGTCGCTGCCGCTATTCCGGGCGAGGTCTGCATACCCTCCATCCCGGACAAGCGCACCAGCACCACGACCGCATAGTCGGTAAGCTTCGACAGCCTGAGCATGGCATGCGAACCTTTGCTTTCTAAGCGTTGGGGTTATCCGGACTGGGGTAGTCCTGATTGACCGTGAAATGGCGTATCCGAGGGGCAGCGTCAAGGGGTTCAAGTGTTGCAGGCACGTCAATCCGGCAAAGAACGACGTGACAAACAGCTAGAATGCTGAATCCGTCCCGTTTTTCTGATTCGTTTGGTGAACGACGGCAATGGATGATACGGCAACAGACTACAGTGCCAGCAGTTCTAAACACAAACTACGGTGGATCAGTGCATAGGGGCCTCCGTGCGTCCGA
>CAIZFE010000088.1 GCA_903932145.1 uncultured Rhodopila sp.
AGGATGTTGTGGCCTCCCGCGGCGGCGATCTCCAGTGCGCGTTTGGCGGTTTCCATGCCTTTCACGTCGCTTAGGTCGGGACAGGCTTCAGCGATCGCCACACCTGCGGTATTCGGCGGCGTCAGCACCTGCGTGCCGCGGAAATGGTTGATCAGGCTGAGCAGATCGGTTGGCGCCAGCACCTCGATCCGCCCGGCCCAGGCCGCCTCGCCGCCCTGGCTGGCCGGACAAATCAGGCCGAGGTCCCCCGCGGAGGCACCGATCGCCGCCGGCAACACGCCCGCGACCGGGTTCAGCGAGCCATCCAGCGACAATTCCCCCAGCGCGGCGTAGCCGGCGATTTCGTCGCGCGGCAGCACGTCCATCGCGGCGAGCAGACCCAGCGCCAGGGGCAGGTCGTAGTGACTGCCCTCCTTGGCGAGGTCGGCGGGTTTCAGGTTGATCAGCACCCGCTTCAGCGGCAGCGACAGTCCCATCGCGGCAAATGCCGCTCGGACTCGCTCCCGAGCCTCGCCGACGGCCTTGTCGGGGAGGCCGACCAGGACGAGGGAGGGCGCGCCGGGCGTGATCTGGACCTGGACTTCCACCGGCACCGCTTCGATGCCGCTGAACGCGAAGGTGTTGGCGATAGCCATGGTGGAAGAATGTGTGTGGTTGCTCATGGCCACAGCATCCCAGCAAATGGTAAACAAACTGATAATCATCGAGGTGTTTTTTCATGCCATTCGACGAAACCGGGCGCCGGCCGGGGCGCCGTCCATCGCGCAATGTCCTGGGTGGGCCGATCGGGATGTGCTCGAACGAGCCGATGACCGGGTTTTTCCGCAACGGCTGTTGCGAGACGAGTGCCGAGGACATCGGCAGCCACACCGTCTGCGCGGTGATGACCGATGCATTTCTGGCCTACAGCAAGGCGCAGGGGAACGACCTGTCCACGCCGCACCCGGAATTCGGCTTTGCCGGGCTGAAGGCGGGCGACCGCTGGTGCTTATGCGCGCCGCGCTGGCAAGAGGCGTTCGAGGCCGGGGCGGCGCCTCAGGTGGTGCTGAAATCGACCGAGGAAGGGGCGCTGGGGCACTGCCGGCTGGCGGATTTGACGCGGTTCGCGGTCGATTTAACGTAAAATAGACCAGGGCTTTGCCCTGGACCCACCAAGGGGCGACGCCCCTTGGAACCAACTCATTGAGTCCGCATCTAAATTAGTCGCTTTCAAAGGCGACGCCTTTGATGGAGTCGAGGGGCAAAGCCCCTCGCCTTCCCCTCAGAACTTCGAAACCCGCGTCTCTTTCGCGGTAATAAACTCCAGCAACGCCGGCTTGCCCGCCTGCGTCTGCTCTATCCCACGCTGGATCGCCGCCTTGATATCGCCCGGCTGCGTCACCCGCTCGCCATACCCGCCGAACGCCCGCGCCATCGCGGCATAATCCCCCGAAATATCAGTGGACCGGTATTTCTCCGTCGAAACCGGCATCACCTTCAGCTCGATCGCCATGGAGAAGTTGTTCAGCAGGATCGACAGGATGGGAATGCGCTCGCGCACACATGTCTCGAAGTCCATGCCGGTGAACCCGATCGCCGCGTCGCCCCACAAGTTGATGCACAGCTTGTCCGGCTTCGCCAGCTTGGCCCCCATCGCCAGGCCCAGCCCCATACCCAACTGCGTCGTTTTGCCCCAACCGATATAGGACATCGGTTCGGTGGACACCCAGAACGGCGAAATCTGATCGCGCGGACTGCCAGCGTCGTGAGTGATGATGGTGTTTTTCACGTCCACCGTGTTCATCAGCTCCCAGATGACCCGATAGGGACTCAAGGGCGATTCGTTGGAGTGCAGCAGCGGGCTCCACTGCTCCATCCACTCCGCGCGGATCGCGGTGATCTCGGCCACCACCGGCGCGGGATCGCGGTTCGCCTTGATGGTCTGCCGCAGTTCCCCGATCAGCGCGGCCAGGGTCAGTTTGGCATCGCCGACCAGCCCGACCGAACTGACCACATCCTTATTAAGGTGGTTCGGATCCAGCGTCGCATGGATGATCGTCTTCCCCTTGGGGAACTTGATGCCGAAATTGGTCTCGGTGAACGAGCAGCCAATGCCGATGATCAGATCGGCGTTCTGCACGAAGTGATGCACCGGCTTCGGCACGGCATTACCGCCGGACCCCAATGACAGCGGATGATTCTCGGGGAACGAACTCTTGCCGCCGAGGCTGGTGGTGACCGGCGCGCCCAGCAGTTCGGCCAGTTCACGCAGTTCGGACCAGGCTTCGGCCCACTGGACGCCGGTGCCGGAGTATATCACTGGCCGCTTGGCCTTCAGGATCGCTGCCGCTGCTTTGCGCACATCGACCGGGTCCGGCCCATATTTGTGGACACCGACCGGCGTGTAATCCAGTTCGCCGATCTCCTCATTCCAGATATCGGTCGGAATTTCTACGATCGCCGGCCCGCTGCGGCCGTTGCGAATGGCGCTCATGGCGCGGCGCATCACGTTCGCCACTTCTGCCGGCAGGTTCACCGGTTCGGCCAATTTCGAAATCCCGCGCATTTCGCGCGACGAATTATAGTTCGGGTCAATGTTGGCGATCCGTCGCGGATAGCCCTGCGGGATGACCAGCATCGGCACGGATTCGGAGTAAGCCTGCGCCACGCCGCCATAGGCGTTCTCGGACCCTGGCCCGTGCTGCATGCAGAACGCGCCGATCTTGCGCCCGGATGTGACGCGCGAGATCGCGTCGGCCATGTGCAGGCCTATTCGCTCCTGGCGAACAATCACCGGGCGGATGTCGGCCGCGGCGGCGAATTCGAGCAGATGGTTCACGGGATAGCCGCACAGGATCTCGATTCCCTCGCGCTTCATGATCTCAGCGACTGCTTCACCGACTTTCATCCGTCCATCCCCTTTTGGCTGTGTTGTGTGAGTCCCGGCAGGCGCGCGTCTTGGTTCGGCGCCCAGTGCCGGGACGGTAGGACCGGTTTGGCGGTCTGGCAATGTTGGCGGCCGATCTGAAACCAGTCGGCGTGGACACCGGCTCTCGCACCTACCGGGTTGGGTCGAAAAAAAGGTGGCTAATCCGATCCGAACACGAACGCGTACTGGAAATCGAACGCAACGCCCTGCCCGTCTCTCATGGCAGGGTGGAACCGCCATTTACCAAAGGCCGCCACAGCCGCCCGGTCCAGTTCGGAAAAGCCGGTCGCTTCGACCACGTCAACCGCCCTGACCAGACCATTCGGCCCCACATGAGCGATCAACACCACGCGTCCATGTTCGCCTCTAACAGCCGCCTCGACCGGATAGATCGGCGGCCGGTTGCGAAACTTCGTGTCGAGCGTAGCGGGAATCACCCCGCCGCCGAGGACAAGCGCATCGTATTCGCTTTCGGCCTCTCGGAAATTGAACGTGGGGGCCACCTGCGTGGCTGCCCGGGGCGGCGGCTGCGGCGGTTCGGCTTGGGCCGGTGTTTCCGGAGGGCTTGTTGTGGACAGGTCCTGCTCGACCGGAGGAGGCACCGCTTCCTCCTTCGTCTGCTCGATCGGAGGCACCACCGAGGGCTTCGACGCTGGCTCGGTTTTTGGTTTAGCCGGATCGGGTTTGGCAGTGGCGGGTGGTGGTGGGGCGGGTATCGGCGGCTGATCCGGTTGCGGTTCGCCAGTAGCCCCGGGTTGCGCCCCTTTGTGCTCCTCCATCACGAGTTCAATGGTGCCTTGCTCCGGCCGCCGATCGTCCTTCGGGAGCATGCGAGGCAGAACGATGATCAGCAGCGCTGCGACAATGTGAACGCCGATCGACAAACCGGCCGCGATCAGCAGTATCCGCCGCCCGCGCGCCATCGTCCGAACGTTCCGCCGCTTGGAGTTGCCTGGTTCCGGCGGGAAAATCGTCAGTGGCTTCATCGTGCGTTAAAGTTGCGTCGCTCCATTTAGCGGCGCTGCACGCGATTTGATACGGTCAACTGGCATCCCCGCCGCTCGAACCCCATCGAATCCACCCGGCTCGCACCAGCGCCTGAAAAAGTGACGCGGGCGCATACCAGCGTTAACGAAATCGGACGATGCGTGGTATGAGCCCAGATGCGGACCATCAGCGGTTCCCGTTTTGGCACCCGGAGTCCAGGACGCCGAAAGGCTTCACTCGCCATGGCGGCGTCGTCAGGGGCGTCCGCTGCACCAAACCGACAACGCCGCCGGTCAACACTAATTGTTGCGTCGAACCAGCGGCGCACCCACAATGGGTAGAATTGAGGCGGTCCGACGATTCGGTGCCGCACGGCTGACACCGAAGGGACTACTCGACCATGGACGGGATAACCGGCGCGCCTGACGAACATCCGATACGCTTCGACCTGCTCACGGAAAATCCTGTCTATAAGCCCTTCCGCTATCCCTGGGCGTATGAAGCCTGGCTGACGCAACAGCGCGTCCATTGGCTGCCGGAGGAAGTGCCGCTCGCCGACGACGTCAAGGATTGGCACCGCAACCTGACGGATGCGGAGCGCAACCTGCTGACGCAGATTTTCCGGTTTTTCACCCAGGCGGATGTCGAGGTGAACAACTGTTACATGAAACAGTACAGCCAGGTGTTCAAACCCACCGAGGTGCTGATGATGTTGTCGGCGTTCTCGAACATCGAGACGGTGCATATCGCCGCCTACAGCCATCTGCTCGACACCATCGGAATGCCGGAGATCGAGTACACCGCCTTCCTCAAATACAAAGAGATGAAGGACAAATACGATTATATGCACGGGTTCTCGGTCGAGAACCGGTTTGAGATCGCGAAAACCCTGGCGGCGTTCGGCGCCTTCACCGAGGGCCTGCAGTTGTTCGCGTCCTTCGCGATCCTGCTGAATTTTCCCCGCTTTGGTAAAATGAAGGGCATGGGCCAGATCGTCACCTGGTCGGTGCGCGACGAAAGCCTGCACTGTCAGTCAATTATCAAATTATTCCGCACCTTTATTCAGGAGAACCCGGATCTCTGGACCGAGGACCTCCGGCGGGAACTCTATCTCAGTTGCGCGACGATCGTCTCGCACGAGGACGCCTTCATCGACCTGGCGTTCGAGCAAGGCGCGGTCGAGGGCCTGACGCCGCAAGAGGTCAAGCAATACATTCGGTTTATCGCGGATCGCCGCCTGATCGAACTCGGCCTTAACGAAATCTTCCACGTCGAGAAGAACCCGTTGCCGTGGCTGGACGAGATGTTGAATGCGGTGGAGCACGCGAACTTCTTCGAAAATCGTGCGACCGAATACAGCAAGGCGTCCACTGCCGGTACTTGGGAGGATGCGTTTGGGGATTCGCCTGCAACCGCCGGTGCTTCTCAAGTGTTGGCAGTGTCTGGCTGACACTGATCTTCCGGATCGGCCGGCGGCTCGGTTCCATTAGCGAGACCCGGTCGAATTGGTGCGACTTCGTATCTACAATGAAACCGCGACTACAGCGTTAATATCCAGTCGTGGAAAGACGCATTGCATCGGTAAATGCGGTTTTCATTTCAGTGTATGAATACTGTCCCCGGACATTGACGTTATGGCCGGCTGACGAACGTGCCGTTCGATGAGATTTCTTTGGTTGTATTCGGAACATCCATTTCCCCTTGCTTGTACGACTCGTCCGGCGAATCGCCGGATGGCACGAATCCGAGCCGCCCGGGCTCGGAACCCGGGTTTCTCATGGGCATGAATGTCGCAACACATGGCTTTTGTATCACCGGCGTTGGTTATTTTTGGCTCTTGCGCATTTTTGACGCTATAAACGCCAGAGTTAACGTTTTTTTCACGGCCGCCATGAATTAATATGCATCATGCAACTGACGTTCTGCGCCATCAGGCATTGATCAGAACCAAGACTTAGAATGAGGCGGGTGCGTTTTCGCATCAGTTGGAGGCTTAGATGGTGGCTACCAGCATGTTTGGGACGGCAATGGTTCAGACCGACGAGGATACCGTCCGGGAAACCGGTGGAGGCGCGGCGCCTCGCTACAGCAGGCGCTTGTCGGACAAGATCCTGATCTCCTTTCACCATGCCTGCGATCAGGCGGATTTCGAAGTCGCGGAGCAGCTTCTCCATATATTGGAGATGATGCTGACCCGACGGCCGCTGACACCGGACGGGACGCGCCGGCGGAACATGGAAAGTCTGATCGCCGCGCATGAGCGGCTTTGGCACCTGCGCCACCCGGACACGGATGACATGTGAGTTCGGCCGAGCCGAAAACGACGCTGCTGTGATGGTCATGGTTTGTGCGGGCCATCTCGCGTCCGCATTGCCGCATCATTCGGGTAGCCGGCGCCGCGGTTAATCGTGGCTGGCTCACCGTTAATCCGAATACGGCCCGAACCATTCAACGTACGGATGGCGCGATATCCAGCGGTAGCGCGGCCCCCTCGCGCAGCACCGCCTGCGCGGCGGCGGTAAACGAACCGTCCGACTCGTGCAAAACCAATCCTGGCCATAGCCGCATGGGGCCGCGGGCGCCTTTGACGCCCCTCAGCAGCACCAGTTTCGCCGGCCTCCCGGCTTTCGGCCACAGCGGGAACAGCACCGTGCAAGGGCATTGGCAATCCAACATCGCGGACACGCAGAGCGGAACGATACCGGCCGGCACAATCAGCGTCAGGCTGCCGCGATGCCGTAATCCGCGGCTCAACGCGTCGATCCACGCCCGCACCAGCAGCTCCGACCCGCGCTTGGCAGTGTCGCGTTCAGCCGAAGGCGAGGTCGATCCATTTTGAGTGTGGTAGGGCGGATTGGCCATGGCGTGGTCGAACAAACACGGCAGAACGGCGATTTCGATTGGCGCCGCGAGGATGTCGAGGCCGGTCAATCCATTATCGCGGACGTTGGTTCGAGCGAGTTCAGCCATCGCCGGGTCGATTTCCACGCCGGTGCCGGTCACGCCCGCAACCCTGGCGCTCAGGCACAGCAGCGCGGCGCCGGCACCGGTGCCGGCCTCCAGAACGCTTTCGCCCGGCCGAGCCGGAATCGAGGCTGCCAGCAGAACAGGCTCCAGACCACTGCGAAATCCGCTGGCGGGCTGACGATAAACGACTCGGCCACCCAGCAGATGCCCGTCCGTCGTCACCATTCGCCCGCGTCGCGCAGGATCATGCAGGCGCGTGCGAAGTCATCGGTCCCGACGACCAGCCGGCGGGGAATCGCCCCGGCGCTGCCTTCGAGAATGCTGGTATGGGCATCGAGAAGCACGGCTTCGATTCCGGCATCCGCCAACAGGGCCGTCAAAAATGACAGCCTGACCGGATTATTCGAGGTGACGACAACGCGCATGGTTAGAAAGTGATCCCGATGCCGGGCCGTTGCAACCGCTTAAGCGCGGCCGCATCACGAGGACGCGTTGAATAGGCTGGACTATCTCCGGGAATCGTCCATGTATGCGTCGCGTGACCAATGAACCGGGCTACCCAATCGGCGCGACGGCATTTTCCGATGCCAGGATCGCCGCTTGACCGTGTTTGATGGCCACCGATATGAAGACCACCCCACAGGAAAGTCGGGAGAACCAGTTGGGCGGCCTCGCCAGACCCCTTGAAGCAGGCATGCCAGCCGTGTTCGGTTCAACCGAACGGCGGATCGAGGATGCATTGTCGGCCCTGGTCAGCCTCGTTGAGGCAGACCTGGAAGCCTGTAATCGCGTCATCGTCGCCAAGATGGATAGCCCGGTATCGCTGATTCCGCAGCTTGCCGCGCACATCGTCGCGGCGGGTGGCAAGCGGCTGAGACCTTTGCTCACGCTCGCCGCCTCTCGTTTATGCGGCTATCCCAATTCGAACGGCGGTGCCAGGCACGTCGAACTCGCGGCCTGCGTGGAGTTCATTCATACCGCCACGCTGCTGCACGACGATGTGGTGGATGAAAGCCAGCTTCGCCGGGGTTTGGCCTCGGCCAATGCCATCTTCGGCAACAAGGCGTCAGTGCTGGTAGGCGATTTCCTGTTTGCCCGAGCCTTTCAGTTGATGGTGGATGACGGATCGCTGCGAGTGCTGGCGATCCTGTCGAAAGCCGCCGCGACCATCGCTGAGGGCGAGGTCTTGCAACTCGTCACGCAGAATGACCTGTCCACGAGCGAGGCGCGCTATCTGGAGGTGATCCAGGGCAAGACCGCCGCCTTGTTCGCCGCCGCCTGCCAGATCGGTGCCGTCGTCTCCGGCCGTCCTGATTCGGAGGAAATCGCCCTTGCCGACTACGGCATGAACCTGGGTATCGCGTTTCAGCTTGTCGATGATGCGCTGGATTACGTCGCGGACCAGGCGATTTTGGGCAAAACGATCGGGGACGATTTTCGTGAGGGCAAGATCACCTTGCCGGTGCTGGTGGCGTTCTCCGCCGGCGACGAAACCGAACAGGCGTTTTGGCGCCGAACGGTCGAGACGCTGGAACAGACCGACTCCGATCTGGATCATGCGATGCGGCTGATCGCGCGGCATGGCGCAATCCGGGTGACGCTGGATCGCGCGCAACGCTTCGTGCAAGAGGCGAAAGTGGCGCTTTTGACGTTCCCGGACAGCCCGATCCGTCGCGCTCTGGCCGATGTGGCGGATTACACGGTCCTGCGCCTGCGGTAGAGACCACAGTCGCGGGCTCGACTCGGCTTTGCCACTTCCAGACGTCTCGTGAAATCGAGCGGGTCCGCACGTCCAATCCGATTCGAGCGATGCGTGCCGAAACCGGCTTGGCCGGATTCCATTTTTTCCTCGACGCGATTGAGATTTCAGTTCCTGAACTTGCTGCGCAAACTGAGTAGCGCTGGCAGCTCGGGCCGGTCCTCACCGCGCAGGCGCGACATCCGCGTAACACTTGCAATTTCAAATGCGATCGGGCCGTTCTTAAGGCAGGCTGTCATGGCACGGGACTGACAGTTGTGGCACTGTAACGCAGACAGAGACGCGGTCGCAAAAACAGTGGCAAAACGAGACAAGCATCGAGGCAAAGCCACCGCGCGGGACAGTGGCAAACCATCCCATCGTTCCACCAGCGGTAAGGCTGAACGTCGTCCTACCGGCAAGGGTGGCGAACATCGCCCTTCAACGTCCGCCGCTCACCACTTGCCGGACACGGCGATCGTGCTGATCACCGGCACCGACCGGGATGGTGACGCCCTCGCCCGCCCGGTGGCGTGGGAGCGCAGCGCCGGACAGCCACCGATGATCCTGATGCACCCGGAAAAACAGGGCACGCCCGCCCTCGCGCCAGGCGAACGCGTCCTCGTGCGCCTGAAACCGATGGGGCCGGGCCGTTACGAAGCCAGGACGCTGCGGCGGGTTAGCGAAACTCCGGGACGCATACTGGGTATCTTCAAACGCGGGCGGACTGAAAATCGCATTGTCCCCACCGATCGCCGTTCGAAAGCGGAGTGGATTGTTCCCGCCGGTCAGGACGCCGGCGCGGAACCGGACGAAATCGTGCTCGCCGAACCGGTCGCGCAGACCTTCCATCTCGGCCTGAAGCCCGCCAGAATCCTGGAACGCCTCGGCAAACTCGGCGACGCCCGTTCGATCAGCCTGATCGCCATCCATACCCACGACATCCCGCAGACTTTTTCAGAGGCAGCTCTGGAGGAGGCGAAGAAAGCCCGAGGTGTCCGACTTGGCAGCCGCGAAGACCTGCGCGGCATTCCGTTGATCACCATCGACGGTGCCGACGCACGCGATTTCGACGACGCCGTGTTTGCCGAACCCGATCCGGACAACGCCGCCGGTTTCCGTCTGATCGTCGCCATCGCCGACGTCGCCCATTACGTGAAACCTGGTTCGGCGCTGGACCATGCCGCCCGCACCCGCGGCAACAGCGTCTATTTCCCCGATCGGGTCGTGCCGATGCTGCCGGAAGCCTTGTCCAACGGCTGGTGCAGCCTGCGCCCGCACGAAGACCGCGGCTGCCTGTTCGTTGACATGCGGATCGACCGCAATGGCCACAAGACCGGTCACCTGTTCGGCCGAGGCCTGATGCGCAGCGCGGCCCGCATGACCTACGAGGACGTCCAGACCGCCGCGGATGCCGGCGACGAAAAACTGGCGCACCTCTACGCGGCGTTCCGGACATTGCTGTCGGCAAGGGTGGAGCGTGGGACGCTGGATTTGGATCTGCCGGAACGCAAGGTCGTGCTGGATGATGAGGGCCACGTGGTCAGCGTGTCACCGCGCCCGCGGCTGGACAGTCATCGGCTGATCGAGGAGTTCATGGTCCTCGCCAACGTGGCGGCGGCCGAAGAACTGGAACGTCTGCAACAACCGTGCATGTATCGGGTTCACGCACCGCCCTCGGACGAAAAACTAGAGGCGTTGCGCGGTTTTCTATCAACCCTCGGGATATCCATGCCGCCGGGCAATCAGGTGCATCCGCGCGATTTCGACCGGGTGCTGCAGCGGTTCGCCGGCACGCCGGAATCGCAGATGATCAGCGAGGTGATGTTGCGCAGCCAATCGCAAGCGGCCTACTGCCCGGACAACATTGGTCATTTTGGCCTCGCACTGCCCCATTACGCGCATTTCACAAGCCCGATACGCCGCTATGCCGATCTGCTGGTGCATCGCGCTCTGATCAAGGGCCTAAAGCTTGGGCGCGACGGGATTTCCGATGAACAGATCAGCGAATTTGTTGAAATCGGTGACCACATCACCGAAACTGAGCGGCGCGCGCAGACCGCCGAACGCGAGGCGATCGACCGCTATCTGACCGCGTTCATGTCCGCCCATATTGGTGGGCATTTCGCGGCACGCATATCAGGTGTGACTCGTTTCGGGCTGTTCGTCACTGTTACTGAGACGGGGGCCAGCGGTATTGTGCCGTTTGGTTCACTACCAGACGATTACTGGCAATTCGATGAACGGGAGCAGACTCTGACCGGCCGCCGCACGCAGAAAGTCTATCGATTGGCGCAGGAGGTCGATGTGCTGCTGTCGGAAGCCAATCCGGTGACCGGCGGCATGGTATTCCATGTTCTGGAAAGCCGTGTGGAACGCAAGCGCGATTCCGCTGCGCAAGCCGGCGCACCAGGGAAACGGTCCCGTCGCCGGTGATTCGGATCAGCGTCCTTCTGGTGCTGTTCGTCTTTGCACGGGCGCAGGCACAGAGCCTAACCGCCAGCGGATTCGATCAGGATCGGCTGGCCACCGTCTATAGCGAGGCACTGTTTTTCATCGCGCCGCGTATCCTCGATCCGGTTCCGGTGCCGCAATTGACGGTTTGGGGATTGCAAGGCCTGTCCGCCCTCGACCCTGCGCTCCGCATCGCCACCAAGGACACAAAGCTGCAATTGTTCCGGCAGAATCAGTTGGTTCTGGACGTGGCCGCTCCGAAAGACGAAATCCCCGCGGCGTGGGCCAGAACGGCCGCGGTCCTGACGGCCGCCAGCTTTCCGGTTTCGGCATCGGTCAGGCGTGCCGGCGCCCAAGCGGTGATCCAGGGTTTCTTCGATGAGATGTTCAACCGCCTTGACCCCTATTCCCGCTATGTGGCGCCGCTCGAGGCCGTCGAAGACCGGGCAAAGCGCGCCGGGCGGGCGGGCCTTGGACTGACCATCGGACAGCGCGGCGGTTTGATCGAGGTGCGATCGGTGATCCGCGACAGTCCGGCCGCCATCGCCGGCATACAGCCGGGCGATATCCTGGCGGCCATCGACGAGCAGCGCACCCGGGACCAGGACCCGAGTACGATCGGCGCGCTGCTGTCGGGACCGGAAGGGTCCGCCGTTACCGTGTCCTGGCGTAGCCGTGACGGGCGCACCCGGGATGCCCAGCTCGTGCGCGTGATGGTGCCTCCAGAAACGGTGTTCGCGCAGCGGACGGCCGATGTTCTGGTGTTGCGGATTACCAGTTTCAGCGGCAGCACCGCGTCACATATCGCGCTGTCGGTTCAGGATGCGCTGGCCGAACCCCACCCGGTTTCGGGCATCGTTCTGGATCTACGCGATAATCGTGGCGGTCTGCTGCGCCAGGCGGTGACGGCGGCGGATTCTTTTCTGCCGGAAGGACTCGTCGCGACGACGGTTGGCCGCGACCCGGACTCGATGAATGTGTGGCGCTCCACCGAAGGCGAGTTGGCGGAGAATGTGCCGCTGATCATCCTGGTGGATGGACGCACGGCAAGTGCCTCGGAAATCCTGGCTGCCGCTTTGGCTGATCGCGGACGCGCGGTCGTGGTCGGTAGCGCGACGGTGGGCAAAGGCATGGTGCAGACGATCGATCCGCTGCCGGACGGCGGGGAGCTGTTTGTCACCTGGAGCCAAACCCTGGCGCCGTTAGGGTGGCCGATCCAGGGGTTGGGCGTGCTGCCGCAAGTTTGCACCAGCCTGGGTCAGGACGCGCTGAACCGGCAACTGGCATCGCTGTCCACCGGCTTCCAACCGATGGCCGAGGCGATCAAGCGGTCCCGAAACGCCAGAATTCCCGTCAGGGCGTCGGAGGTGCTGGAGATACGCGCGCCCTGCCCGGCCGCCGAAGGACGCAACGCGGACCTGGAGGCCGCCAGGACGTTGATTTCGAACCCGGCCGCTTATGCCGCCGCACTTCTGGCACCGATTGGCGGCCAGTTAACCGGCAATACCCCGTAGCCGGGCGGCTTCAGTAACGGCCCGTGGCTCGACAGATCGCTGCCATTTCTCAATCGACCGCGGCCCAATCCTATCGAACCGGCGACGAGAAGATACGGGTGCTTATCTGCCCCGCGCGGAGGGGAAGTGGCGCAACCCGTGCCGCGGACGATCGGGCCAGATGCTCCGACAAACGCCGGACGGTGAAGGTGGCGCCGTAAACCGATCGCATAACCGGGCCGAAGCTCATGGCTGCCACCGGACCGATAAAGTACAAACCCCTGGATGAGGACTCGAAATCCGGCGACAGGACTGGCGCTGAATCGACCGTCCGAAGCTGTTCCACCAACGCCGGGTCGATAAAATCAAGCCGAGCGACATCGACTTTGTAACCAGTGGCGGCCACGACGTGGTCGGGCCACATGTAGGTAACGGTGCCCTCGGGCGATACGAGTTGCAATTGCACGCGATTGTCCCGGACTTCAGCGCGGAGCGGCGTATGTTGACTGATAATCGGAACATCATCGATCACGTCACGCATGAACCAGCCGGGTGGGACGCCCGGATAGGACGCGACGATGTTTCTCCGGGTGCGTTCCGGAAGCATGTGGAACAGGTGTGGCGCGTCCGCACAGAATTTGCATGTCCAGCCGGAGCCTGGATTGCGGAAATTGGGCAGCCTCGGGGGGCGGCCGGGCGGGTCTTGGAACGCAATCTCGTTGCGGCGCATCACGATGCTTACGTTGGAACCGTGCTTGTGCAACGCCGCGGCGAGATCGATCGCCGATGCGCCGGACCCGATGACAACAACCTCCCGCCCAACCAGCGCGTCCACCGGCCCGTAATCAGCACTATGCGAGACATACCGCGCGGGCAGTTCCCGGAGTAAGGGAGGAACATGGCGGAAACGATGCATGCCCACAGCGACCACGACGTTCGCCGCTCGGACGATTTCGCCATCCAACAGCGTCAGGCGGTAACCGTCGCCCTCGCGCCTGAACGCCTGGACGTCACGCTGTTCAAGCCCGGGGACAAAACGGTCCTGGAAGGCGCGTCCGTAGGCGACGAAGGTCTCTGACGCGATGGGCGCCGCAACTTTGAACGGCAGTCCTCTTTCTTCATGAAAGCGTCGGATCGTGAGGCTCGCGGCTGGGTCTGACAGGCTGGAGGACACACCATCAGACTGTAGCGACATGCCCGGCGGCATATGGGCTGTCCAGGACCGCATGGGATGCCCGAATATGCGAAATCGTACCCGCCTGGTGCGCAAATGGGCCGCGAGCGACAATCCGTACGGTCCCGCCCCGACGATTGCGACGTCAAGTGTCACAGGGATCTCCTCAAATCACCGGCTGAAGGTGACCTGCCCTAAATTCGCTGTAAATTCCATTTGGAGTGAAGAACATCACATTGGTACGATGACGTGGCGATCACGCGTGAAGGATAACAGATGCATGTCCTTGCGATCGCCTCGGAGCAAAGCGTGGTTTCATGGGCTCGCGCAAAAAAAGCCGAACCGACCGTTCTCTGTTTGGTTTCCATCCATGGGCAAGACGCTTACATGACCTCACCCAAGCGGCGCGTCCTTTCCCGATCCGTCCCGGCACGGCTCTGATAAGCCTGCCAGGACGAAATGGGATTGTTTCCGTATCAGCCCTTGCCCTACGAGCGACCGCGGAAGAACACCCGAATTTCCTCTGCCAGCGCGTCCGGCTGCTCCATCGCGGCAAAGTGGCCACCGCGCGGCATCACCGTCCAGCGCTGAATATTGGTGTACATGCGCTGCGCAACCGACCGTGGCGGACGGATGATTTCCTTGGGAAACGCACAGTATCCGGTGGGGACATCGACGGTGCCGCCGGACGGGATCGGCCATTGGCCGTGCATCCGGGCGTAGTACGGCCAGAACGAGGATCCGATCGCGCCGGTAAACCAATACAGCGAAATATTCGCCAGCAGGTGGTCGCGATTGATCACGCTGTCCGGATCACCACCGCAGTCGGTCCAGGTGCGGAATTTCTCGGCGATCCAGGCCGCGAGTCCGGCGGGGGAATCAGTCAGTCCATACGCCAGGGTTTGCGGCTTGGTGCCCTGGATCCACTGGTAACCGGTCTCCTCCTTTAGCCACTCCGCCAGTTCCGTGAAGTAGAGACGCTCTTCCTCGGTCGGGTTTTCCGGCGGCGGGCGGTCGCGCTGGATGGTCAACAGGTTGATGTGGATGCCGATTAGGTTCTCGGCGTGCGAATGACCCAGGCGCGATGCCGTGAAGGCGCCGTAGTCGCCGCCCTGCGCCGCATAACGCTGGTAGCCGAGCACGTCAGTCATCAGCGAGGCGAAGCAGGCAGCGATGTCCTCAATGCTAAACCGTTTCTGACCCGGTTTGAAGGACAGTCCGTAACCGGGCAGCGACGGCGCGATGACGGTAAAGGCGTCGGCCGGATCGCCGCCAAAGCGCGCCGGATCGGTCAGGCGGGGAATGATGTCGAGGAACTCGAACACCGAACCGGGCCAGCCATGCATCAGAAGCAGCGGGGTCGGCGACGGACCTTTGCCGGGGACGTGCAGATAGTGCAGATCGACATCGGGCATCTGCACCATAAACTGAGGAAATACGTTCAAGGCCGCTTCTTGTGCCCGCCAGTCGAACTGGTCTCTCCAATACGGGACCAGGGCTTTCATGTAGGCCAGATCGGTGCCGAACGCCCACGGTGCGTCCAGGGCCTGATCGGGGAAGCGTGTCAGCGTCAGTCGCGTGCGGAGGTCGGCGATGGTCCCATCCGCGATCGAAAGGGTGAACGGGGTCGGGACCATGCCGTATGTCCTTTCGCTAGACCAATTTCGTGCTTTGCCACGTGACCATCTGTCACTGGCCGCCCTGATTGGCATAGACATCGACGAAGCGGACCCTGAACGAGTTTGGGTTGCCGCCGGCATTAACGCTGATTGCTGCGACTCCGGTCAACACCACGGTATCGCCCAGATCTTGCGCGACCACGTCTGACGGTACCACGGACGTATAGACGGTGGCACCGGACTCCATCGCACCGATCAAGCTTTTCTTGGTGTCGAGCCGAGCGGAGGAGTGGCAGTAGATGAGGTCGTCAGCGATGATCCTGTCGAGGGTTGCGATATCTTTCTCAGCCATCGCGGTCATGCGCTGACGGTCGAGCTCGATGATTGTCGCGGCGTTTCCGGCCATTTGGAGCTTCCTTCCCGGGTTATTTTCAACGCTCGGGAGTGTAGCCGACCCAGCCCCGCGCTGTCGAACCGCGCGCTTCCCGCCCACAGCCCCGCTCGGTCAACGTCACCGAACGGGGTCACAAGAACGCAGTTCGCGTGGATTAGCCGCCGCCGCCCGCCAAACCGGCGTCCAGCCGCGGAATGGCAAGATTCACATCGTCGCAGGCCGTCCCCGAACCACTGATCTGCACGTTGACATACTGGCCGCCCGCGGTTCCCTTGACGACCGCTTTTCTTTCCTTGCCCCCCACTTCCTGGGCGTCCATCGTGAAGGATCGGTCTTTGTTGAGTTTGCCGTCCAGCCTCGCCATGTGCTGGCCCCTGTCCCACGCGACAAAGCCCTGGAGGCTATTGTCCGGTTCAAGCGTGATGTGCCAATCCAGACCCGGGCATCCGCCGACAACCGGGGATGAATGAAACGCGTAAAACATCGGCTTCTTTTGCTGGGCCGACGCCGGGCTGAGTAGCGCGGCTGTTGACAAGACGACGGCGACCGTCGTCGCACTGAAGATCCTGGATGGCATAGGTGCTTCCCTCCCTTTGAACAGCGCCTCGCTGTTCTGATTGGCACACCAGGATTTTTAGAAAACAAAAATGGACGTGGCTACGCCAAAAGGCCGATATACAGTTTATTAGTGATCAAACAAATGCGATTTCAATATATCGTTCTTTTGATCTGCCTCTTGTCCTGTGATGTCGTTTGCTAATTTGTCACGACCGGCGGACGCGGTCGCGCCAAAATGATCACCAGGACCCGAATGGCCCTGATGGCGGAAAAACGGTTGACGCGCGCCCGTGCTTTGCCGTTGGGTCACCCTATGCTTGATCATTTGAAAGCCAACAACCGTGCCTGGGCTGCCGCGAAGGTCGCGGCGGATGCCGGCTTCTTCAAACGCCTGGAGGGCCAGCAGGCGCCGCAATATCTATGGATCGGCTGTGCGGACAGCCGCGTGCCGGCGAATGAAATCGTCGGCCTCGATCCGGGAGAGCTGTTCGTGCATCGGAATGTCGCCAATCTGGCACCGCCGCAGGACGCGAATTATCTGTCGGTGCTACAGTTTGCCGTCGATGTGATCAAGGTGAAGCACATCATGGTCGTGGGTCATTACGGCTGTGGCGGCATCGCCGCCGCCGTGGACGGACAACGGCGCGGTCTGGTGGATCACTGGCTGCATCCGATCCGGGAGGTCTTCAGCGACAACCGCGCGGAACTGGAATCCATACCGGATGATCGGCTGCGGTTGGACCGCCTGTGCGAGTTGAACGTGTTGCGTCAGGTCCGTAACGTTGCCTCCGACGTATTCGTGCAGGACGCCTGGGCCAGGGGGCAGCCAATCACTGTGCACGGCTGGGTGTATTCGCTGAGCAACGGCTTGGTGAAAGATTTGAACGTTACTGTAGATCGGCCGTAAGCGTCCCGACGGGCGTGGATGACGGCATCCTCGCCCGTCCGGTCGATCCTACGCCGCCTTCGCCTGCCGCACGATCTGGTGTAGCGCCCGCAGCGTGTCGCGGGCGAACTTCAGGCGGGTTGCAACGTCCATATCCCGTGAAATCGCCAGCTTGTGGTCCGGCCGCAGCCGCACCATGCCCCCCTTGCTGGACAGCCACTGCACCAGACCGGCGGGGTTGGAGAACACGTTGCCACGGAACGACAGCACCATTCCCTTCGGCCCGGCCTCCAGTTTTTCCACCCCGGCCTCCCGGCACGCGCGTTTAAGCGACATGACGCCCAGCAGGTTGTCCACCTCCTCGGGCAGCTTTCCGAAACGATCGACCAATTCGGCGGCCATCGCATCGGTTTCCTGATCCGACGCCAGGCTGCCGATCCGGCGGTACAGCCCCAAACGCACGGGCAGGTCTCGGACATAGGCCTCCGGGATCAACACCGGCAAACCGAGCGAAATATTGGGCGTCCAATCGCGAGCCTGGCCGACCTGGGCGCCCTCGCCCGCCCTGATATCGGCGACGGCGTCTTCCAGCATCTGCTGGTACAGTTCAATCCCGACCTCGCGGATATGGCCGGTCTGTTCGTCGCCCAGCAGATTGCCGGCGCCGCGAATATCCAGATCGTGCGACGCCAGTGTGAACCCGGCACCCAGCGCGTCCAGCGTCTGCATCACGGTCAGTCGTTTCTCTGCCGCCACCGACAGGCGATGGTTGGGCGGCCAGGTCAAATACGCATAACCGCGCTGCTTGCCGCGGCCGACCCGCCCACGCAATTGATACAGCTGCCCGAGACCGAACATGTCGGCGCGATAGATGACCAGCGTGTTGACGGCCGGCATGTCCAGCCCGCTTTCCACGATATTGGTGGACAGCAGGATATCGTATTTTCCATCGCCGAACTCGGTCATGACCCGTTCCAGTTCGGTCGGCGCCAACCGTCCATGCGCCTGCACCGTCCGGGCTTCCGGAACGATCTCCTTCAGCCGGTCCGCCATGCGCTGCAGATCCTCGATCCGCGGCACCACGCAGAACACCTGACCGCCACGGAAACGTTCGCGTTGCAAAGCCTCGCGGATCACCACCGAATCGAACGGCATGATGAACGTCCGCACGGCCAGACGATCCACCGGCGGGGTCGCGATCACCGACATCTCCCGCACGCCTGTCAGGGCAAGCTGCAACGTCCGCGGAATCGGAGTCGCCGTCAGCGTCAGCACATGCACGTCGGCCTTCATCGCCTTCAGCCGTTCTTTGTGCGAAACGCCGAAATGCTGCTCCTCATCGACGATCAACAGCCCCAGATCAGAGAACTCGATCGACTTCGCCAACAGCGCATGCGTGCCGACGACGATCCCGATATCCCCGGAGGCGACGCCCTTGCGGACCTCGGTCGCTTCCTTGGCGGTGACCATGCGCGAAAGCTGCGCCACCTTGATCGGCATCCCGGCGAAACGAGCGGTAAACGTTCGGTAATGCTGCCGAGCCAACAATGTCGTCGGCACCACCACGGCCACCTGCGATCCCGACATCGCGGCAACGAACGCCGCGCGCAGTGCGACCTCGGTCTTGCCGAATCCGACATCGCCGCAGATCAGCCGGTCCATCGGCTTGCCGGCGGCCAGATCCTCCAGCACATCGGCGATGGCCCTGGCCTGATCCTCGGTTTCCGCGAACGGGAAGCGGGCGCAGAACTCGTCCCAGGTGCCTTCCGGCGGCGCCATGGTTTCGGCATCGCGCATTTTCCGCAGCGCCGCGATCCGGATCAGCTCACCCGCCATATCGCGGATGCGCTGTTTCATCTTGGCCTTGCGGTTCTGCCAACCGACGCCGCCCAGCTTGTCCAGCGTGGCGCCCTGATGTTCGGAGCCGTAGCGGGACAGAACCTCGATGTTCTCGACCGGCAGAAACAACTTCTCGTCGCCGTCGTAGATCAGCCGCAAACAGTCATGCGGCGCGCCCGTAACATGCAGCGTCGCCAGGCCATCGTAGCGGCCGATGCCGTATTCCTGGTGCACCACCAGATCGCCCTCGGCGATTTCAGTCGCTTCGGCGATGAACTGGTCGGCGCGGCGGCGACGCCTTGGCGGCCGGGAAATGCGCTCGCCCAGTAAATCCTGTTCGCCGATCAGGGCCATCCGATGGGCGACGAAGCCGCGCTCGATACCCAGAACGATCAGCGATACCGATCCCGCCGGCTTGCGCTGAATGGCGGCCAAATCGGCTTCCTGCGCCGCGTCCTTGAAGCCGTGCTCGCGCAGCAGGTTGGTCAGGCGCTCGCGAGACCCGCGGGTCCAGGCCGCAACGACGATCCGGCGCCCCTCCGACCGCCAGCGTTCGGCCTGGCCGCGCAACTGATCGAACACCGTCGTGCCGGGGCCGCCGCCGGATTGGGCGAACACCGGACCCGGCCGGCCGCCGCCGTCGACGCCGCTTGCGCCATCCGGCATGCCGAAGGGCGTGAATGCCAGCCTCGGGCCGTACTCCAGCATTTCGTCCCAGCCGTCGCGGTCCAGATACAGCATCGCCGGTGGGATCGGCCGGTACGGCACTTCGCCATCGCGCGGCACGGCTTTGCGGGCTTGCGCGTGGTCGGCGATCATTTCCAGGCGGGCTTCCAACACCTCCTCTGACTGGTGATCGAAGCTGACGGCGGCATCGGGCAGATAGTCGAGGAAATTTTCCATCGTCGGATGGAACAGCGGCACCCAGTGCTCCATCCCGGGATGGCGGCGCCCATCGGAGATCGACAGGTAGATCGGGTCTTTGGCGGCATCCTGGCCGAACAGGTCACGCCAACCGGTGCGGAAACGGGCGATCGACTCCTTGCCCAGAGGAACCTCGGACACCGGCCGCAGTGATAATTTGGTTCTCTTTCCGGCACTGCGCTGCGAACTCGGGTCAAACGCGCGGATCGACTCGATGGTGTCGCCGAACAGGTCCAGCCGGACGGGTTCGGATTCGCCGGATGGAAAGATGTCGATGATGCCGCCACGGATGGCGTATTCGCCCGGCTCCATCACCGTCCCGGCTCGGCCATAGCCGTTGGCCTCCAGGAATTCGGCGAGTTTCTCGGGTTTCACATCGCCACCGACCGTCAGGGTCATGTTGGCGCCGGTGAATGCCGACCGGGGCGGGACACGTTGGACCAGGGCGTTGACGGTGGTCAGGACGATGCGCGGACCGGTCGGTTTGTCCAGCAACCGAGCCAGGGTGGCGATGCGTTCGGACACCAGCGCGGCGGCGGGTGACACGCGGTCGTATGGCAGGCAGTCCCACGCGGGGAAACGGAGGATCTCGGCTTCCGGCATGACGAAGGCCAGCGCCTCGGCCAATCGGGCCATGCGGGCGTCATCTCGCGTGACATGGAGGATGCTGCCTGTGTGTTCGCGGCGGCGCTGCGCCAGCAGGAACGCATCCCAACCTTCCGGCGCGCCCCAGACTTTGATCGCGTCGCTCATCGCTGCTGAAAGTCCCGCAGGCGCAGCAGCATCGGCGTTTCGTCCTCGGTGGGAATCGGCTGGCGGCCGGTCAGCCATTCAGCGAGGTCGGTGTCCTGCATCTCCATCACCGCCTCTAACGCTTCGAGGTCCGCTTCGGTTAGACTGGTAAGATGAGCCCGCACGAATCCGCCGATCATCAGGTCGTTCTCGAACGTCCCGCGATGCGTGGCACGAAACAAAAGCCGCTTGCGCCTTACGGCGGAGGGGTCGTGCGGCAGCGCGCCCGGCGCTATGGGATCTGGTTCAGTCATTTGTCGGCTGTCATATAGCGGTGACCATCAGAACTGTCAGCCCGTGAACGCCGAAACGCTTGCCCCCCTTTTCGCGCCCCTGACCAGTCTGCGCGGCATAGGCCCGGCGGCGGCTGGTTTGATCGCGCGTGCGGCCGGCGGGGACCGGGTGATCGATCTGCTGTTCCACATGCCCGAGTCGTACCTCGACCGCAGCGCCAGACCGACGATTCGCGACGCGAAACCGGGGACTGTGGCGACCCTGGCGGTAGAGGTGGTGCGGCACGAACGGCCGGCAACCTCCCGCCAACCCTGGCGGATTATCGTCAAGGACGACACCGGAACGGCCGAACTGGTGTTTTTCAAATTTACTCGCGAAGCCCAGATGCCGGCCGGCGCGAAACTATTGGTGTCGGGCAAGCTCGATTCGTTCAACGGCCGGCTGACCATCGCGCATCCTGAACACTTGGTGCCGATCGATCAGGCCGACCGCATTCCGGCCATCGAGCCGGTGTGGCCGCTGACCGCGGGGCTATGGCCTCGGCAAATCGCCACCGGGCTGGCCCAAGGCCTCGATCTGCTGCCCGATTTTCCGGAATGGCACGACCCGGCGCTGCTGAAACGCGAGAAATGGCCGCCCTTCAGGGACGCCATGCGCGCCGTGCAGTCCCCGACCACCGGCGAGCCCGAACGGCAAAACCGAGCACGGTTGGCTTACGACGAACTGTTCGCGGGACAGGTGGCGACGGCGCTGATTCGCGGCCGCGTCCGCGCCCGATCCGGCAAACCGCTGATGGGCGACTCGCATCTGCGCGACATTGCGATGGAGCGATTTGGATTCGCGCCGACCGGATCACAGGTGAAGGCACTGGCAGAGATCGACGCTGATCTCGCATCCCCCCGCCGAATGCTGCGGCTGCTGCAAGGCGATGTCGGATCGGGCAAGACCCTGGTGGCTCTGTTGGCGATGTTGCGGGCGGTGGAGGCCGGCAAGCAGGCCGCTTTGATGGCGCCGACCGAGGTGCTGGCCAAACAACATCACCGAACCCTGACCCGGCTGTGCCCGGTTCCGGTCGCCCTGCTGACCGGCTCCATCAAAGGCAAGGAACGCGCGCGTCTGCTGCGCGGCATCAAGGATGGCTCGATCCAGGTAGTCGTCGGCACCCACGCCCTGTTTCAGGATGCCGTGGAATACCGGGACCTCGCTTTGGCGGTGATCGACGAACAGCACCGGTTTGGCGTCAACCAGCGCCTGACCCTCGGCGGCAAGGGCGAGTGGACCGACGTGCTGATCATGACCGCCACGCCGATCCCCCGCACGCTATTGCTCACGCAATGGGGCGAGATGGATGTCAGCCGCCTGACCGAAAAACCCGCCGGCCGCCTGCCGATTCGCACGACCCTGCACTCACTGGGGACCATGCCAACGGTGCTGGAGGGGATCGCGCGCAAATTGGACGAAGGCGCGCAGGTGTACTGGGTCTGCCCGCTGGTTAACGAAAGCGAAGCTTTGGACGTTGCCGCCGCGGAAGACCGCTACGCCCATCTTCGGGGCCTGTTTGGCGACCGGGTCGGCTTGGCGCACGGCCAGCAAACACCCGAAATCCGCGACGCGGCGTTGGCCGCGTTTACAGCCGGAACCATCCGCCTGTTGGTCGCGACCACAGTCGTGGAGGTCGGAGTCGATGTGCCCACCGCCTCGGTCATGGTGATCGAGCATGCCGAACGCTTCGGACTGGCGCAGCTTCACCAGCTCCGTGGCCGGGTCGGGCGCGGCGACGACGCCAGCTTCTGCCTGCTGCTGCACGAGGACTGGGTGTCCGAAACCGCCCGTCGCCGTCTGACGCTGCTGCGCGACACCGACGACGGCTTCCTCATCGCCGACGAGGATTTTCGCCTTCGCGGCGGCGGCGATGCGCTCGGTACCCGCCAGGCTGGCCTGCCGGGCTACAAACTGGCTGATCCAATGGACCACGAACCGCTGCTGCACATGGCGCATCGCGATGCCGCCGTGCTGCTATCGCGCGATCCCGGGCTGGAAACCCCGCGCGGCCGGGCGGTGAGACTTTTGTTAAATTTGTTCGAGCGCAATGTCGCCATGCGCACGCTCGCGGCAGGATGAATGAAGCCTCTGGCCACGACTCGAACTGAACACGCATCCTCGGTATATGCATATCGTGCCCATCGCTCCTGACATCGACCCAGCCCTTGCCATACGAGAAGGTGACATCCGGCGGATTTTTCCGCCCGGAACCCTGACGGCCGGCCGTTCCTATGAGCAGCGGGGGCGGGTGCAGGATTTGGAGATCGTGGCGCGCGGCGCGGTTATTACCGCCACGACGCAGGGAACCCGGCCCGATCCGTATGTACAAAGCCTGAAGGTCAGCCGGTCTCCCAACAACGGGATCAAGATCGCCGGCGCCTGTTCGTGTTCGATCGGGCGCGGCTGCAAGCATCTCGCGGCAGTCCTGATCGCGGCACAGCGGAAGGAACTGCACATCCCGCGGCATCAGGAGTCGCTGTTTCCGCCTGCGGCCAAGGTCCCTGCGCCCGTTCCGGCCGCGCTGCCGGCGCAGATCCAAACCTGGCTGGCGGACTTCGACAAGGACGAGGAAGAGCCGACCGAGGAGTACCCGGCGGCGATCCGCACCCGGGTTTTCTATGTCCTTGAGGCCGCACCGCACACCATCGGCGTGCCGCAACTGCGGATCGATCCGATGACGGTCACGCTGCTGAAAAGTGGCTTTCCCGGCACGATCAAGCGCTACAATCCCAATCAGATTCAAACCCCGGCTAAGTACATCCGCCCGTCAGACCGCATCATTCTGACCCGGCTGTCTCGCCGCAACGGTCACCCCGCCCCGCAGGGCGACGATGACCCGTTGGATACACTGCGCCGCATTCTGGCCACCGGGCGCGCCCGGTGGGGGACAGCGGAGGGCATCGCCATGGCCGAGGGGCCGGAACGGCAAGGCCAGATCACCTGGGCCACAAGGCCGGATGCCTCGCAACAGGCGACCCTGGCGTTGGATGAGGGCCTGATCGGGGTCCGCATCCCCGCGCCCTGGTATGTTGATCCCGTCGCCGGACTCATGGGTCCGGTCGGCATGGCCATCCCGGCCCGCCTGGCCGTGCGCTTGCTGAACGCGCCGTCCATCCCGCCCGAAGCGGCGGCCGAAGTGCGGGCGCAACTGTCCAAACGGATGCCCGCGACGAAGATGCCGGTGCCGTCGGAGCTACAGCCGCCCGCGCAGATCCATGACAAACTGCGCCCCGTGGTGCGGCTGATCAACGGTACGTTGCCGAGTGACCCGAGTTATGGGCGGGGTTCCGCGACGGTGATCGGGCGCGGGCTGTACGCGGTGCCTTTGCTGCGGCTGTCCTACCAATACGGGCCGATTACGCTGCCTCGCAGCCGCAATCCGCAGCCGCGCATCACCGTGCAGGATGGCACGCTGTACGAGATCGAACGCGATCGTTCGGCGGAAACCGCGGTGATCGCGGAACTGACCAGCCTGGGATTCGGGTCGGTGCACGAGGTCGTGCCGGTCTATTACCAGCACGCCCACACCGACGATTTCGCCCTACGCGAGTATGGCCCGAACCCGACCTGGATGCAGATCGTGACCCAGGAAGTGCCCCGGTTGCGGCATGCCGGCTGGACGATCGACATCGACGCGGACTTCCCGGTCCAGGTGCTGTCGGCCGATGCCGAGATCGAAGCCGAACTGGTGGAAGGTTCCGGCATCGACTGGCTGGAACTGCATCTCGGCGTCACCGTCGATGGCGAGCAGGTCGATCTGGTTCCGGCCCTGGTGCGGATGATCATCCGCCCGGAAACCGCCTTGCTGATCGAGGGACCGGACGACAAGCCTTTTCTGCTGCCCTTGCTCGACGGCCGGACGCTGTCGCTGCCGATGTCACGCATTCGCCCCACGTTGCAGGCGCTGTTGGAGCTTTGGGCCAGCGGCGGGATCGACGCGGACGCCGAACGCATCGGGTTCAGCCGGCTGGATGCCGCCGACCTCGCCGGGCTGGAAGAACGCACCGGCCTGGTGTGGCGCGGTGGCGAGGCGTTGCGGGACCTCGGACGGACGTTGCGGGTGTCGGGCGGGATTCCGAAGACTGTCATTCCTGAAACGTTTCTGGCGACGTTGCGGCCGTATCAGGGACAGGGCGTCGATTGGTTGCAGTTCCTCGGTTCGGCCGGTCTGGGCGGCGTGCTGGCAGACGACATGGGGCTGGGCAAGACCGTGCAGACCCTGGCGCATCTGATGATCGAAAAAGCCGCTGGACGGCTGGACCGGCCGTCGCTGATCGTCTGCCCGACCAGTCTGATTCCGAACTGGACGGCCGAGGCCAGGCGTTTCGCGCCCGAGTTGTCGGTGTTGGTGTTGCACGGGTCGGCGCGCAAGGCCGGTTTCAAAGGGATTCCGACACACGATCTGGTGCTGACCACATACCCGTTACTGACCCGCGACCATGAGGTGCTGCTGGTTCAGGAGTGGCACGCGGTCATTCTGGACGAGGCGCAGTTCATCAAGAACCCCAACGCCGAAACGACCCGTCAGGCATTGCGGCTGAAGGCACGGCAGCGCCTGTGCCTGTCCGGGACACCATTGCAAAACCATCTCGGTGAATTGTGGTCGTTATTCGACTTCCTGGCGCCCGGCTTCCTCGGCACCCAAAAGTCGTTCAAAAGCCGTTACCGTAACCCGATTGAGAAACAAGGCGACGTCGAACGGCAAGAACTGCTGACGCGGCGTATCCGGCCGTTCATGCTGCGCCGGACCAAAGAGGAAGTCATTACCGAACTGCCGCCCAAGACCGAAATCGTCGAGCCGGTGGAAATGGAAACCAATCAACGCGCGATCTACGAGGCGATCCGCCTGTCGATGCACGCCAAAGTCCAGGCGGCCATCGCGCAAAAAGGTCTGGCGCGGTCAGGTATTATCATCCTCGACGCCCTGCTGAAGATGCGTCAGGCCTGCTGCGATCCCCGCTTGCTGAAACTGAAGACGGTTGCCAAATCGAAAGCCGGCTCAGCAAAATTGGACCGCCTGATGGAGATGCTCAGCATCATGTTCGCCGAAGGCCGGCGCGTACTGCTGTTCTCGCAATTCACCGAGATGCTGGCATTGATTCAGGCTCGGCTTGAGGAAGACGGCGTCGAGTACGTGAAACTGACCGGCGATACGAAGGACCGAGCGACTCCGGTGAAGAAATTCCAGGCCGGCGATGTGCCGCTGTTCCTGATCAGCCTGAAAGCCGGTGGTGTGGGACTGAACCTGACTGCCGCCGATACGGTTATTCATTACGACCCATGGTGGAACCCGGCGGTCGAGGACCAGGCCACCGATCGCGCCCATCGGATCGGTCAAACAAAGAAGGTATTCGTGCACCGGTTGGTGACGCTGGGAACCATCGAGGAAAAGATGGAAGTGCTGAAAGAGAAAAAACGCGCCATCGTCGCCAGCGTGATGGATGCCGAACACGGCGGGGCGTTGACCATGACCGAGGCGGATGTCGAGGAACTGTTCGCGGCGGCCGGGTAGCAATGTGTCGGGGAGCAAAGCCGCGGCCTTACTTGATCGTCATGGTGGGCGAAGGCCGGTTGCGCATATCGTTACCCTGGGCGAGGCGCGGTTCGCATCATCGTCATGGTGCGCAAAGGCGCGACGTTGCATTGTCGTCATGGTGCGCGAAGGCGCACCATCCACGTCTTTGGACACCCCTTCGAAGGTAAAATGCACAGTCCTTTACCTTTCATAAACCTTTCTCCGGTAAAACCTGCCGATGAAGGGCGGTTGGGTTTACATCATGACGAACAGACCGGACGGGACACTATATGTCGGTGTCACCTCGGACATCGTCCGGCGCGCCTACGAACACCGCAACGGACTAACCGGCGGCTTCACAGCCAGATATTGCCTTCACCGGCTTGTTTGGCTTGAACGGCACGATGACATCCTGATTGCGATCAGGAGAGAGAAGGCGATCAAGGGCTGGCCGCGTGACTGGAAAACCCGGTTGATTCGACACGCAAACTGGAATTGGGACAACCTTTACGAGACGCTGTTCATCTGAAGAACAATGGCCGGCTGCCAAAACCGTTAGCGCTCGCATCTTGCTTTTGCTAATCCGCGAAGGTCGGGCTAATTATAAAAACGTGGATGGTGCGCCTTCGCGCACCATAACGATAATGTGAAACCGCGGCTTGACGCACCTTGACGATCATCACAGACCGACCCTGAGCGCCCCGGGACGACACGGTAAGGGCCGGGCCCATCAACCGCCGACGATCCCCTACCCGGCCAAAGTCTCCACGATGCTCGCCAATGACGGCACGCTCACGGACGGCCCGACCGTCGCCAACGTCGGCACCCCACGGAAATGCCGCGCCGCTGCGCGCCTGATATCCGCCTCGGTCACCGCATTGATCTTGGCCAGCACTTCCTCCATCGGAACCACCCGATCGAACGTCTGGATCTGCCGAGCCAGTTGTTCGCAGCGGCTGCCGGTGGATTCCAGCGACATCAGCAAGCTCGCCTTCAACTGCGCCCGCGCGCGGCCGAGTTCAGGCTCCGTAATGTGCTGCTGCACCTTGCCTAGTTCCGCCAGCATCACCGGCATCAGTTCCGCCGCCTCGCTCTCGCCGGTGCCAGCGTAGATACCGAACAATCCGCCATCCTTGAACGGCGCGGCGAACGAGTAGATCGAATATACCAGCCCACGCTTCTCGCGGATTTCCTGAAACAGCCGCGACGACATGCCACCGCCCAACAGCGTGGACAGCATGATCGTCGGGTAATAATCCACATCGGCATAGCCGACGGAGGGAAAGCCGAGCACGACATGCACCTGATCCAGGTCGCGCTCTTCGCGGAATTCGCCGCCCTTGTAGAGTGCATCCTCGTGCGGCTCGGGCGGTTGGCCCGGCAGATCGCCGAAATGCTTTTGCACCAGATCGAGCACGTCCCCGTGCCGCAGTTTGCCGGCGGCGGCGATCACTACGTTGTTATTGGTGTAATTCCGGCCCATGTACTCGGTCAGCACCGACCGCTTCATGTTGCGAATGCCGTCCTCTGACCCCAGCACCGGACGTCCCAGCGACTGACCCGGATACGCTGTGGTCTGGAAATGATCGAAGATGATGTCATCCGGCGTGTCGTTCGCCTGACCGATCTCTTGCAGGATCACGCCCCGCTCACGCTCCAGCTCCTCCGGCTCGAACACCGAGTGGGTCAGGATGTCGCCGATGATGTCGAACCCCAGCGCAGTGTCTTCCTTCAGCATCTTGACGTAGTAGGCGGTCTGCTCGCGCGCCGTGTAGGCGTTGATGTGGCCGCCGACGGCCTCGACTTCCTCGGCAATGGCCGCCGCGCTGCGGGTGGTCGTGCCCTTGAACGCCATATGCTCCAGAAAGTGGGAGACGCCATTTTCCGCTTCGGACTCGTTGCGCGAACCGGTGGCGACATAGGCGCCGATAGACACGGTTTCGACACGTTCCATCCGTTCCGTGACAACGGTCAGGCCGGACGGCAGGCGGGTTAGCTGGATCGACTCATCCATAACAGGGCTTCTCTTCGACAATGTCTCCCATGCATATGGGGTCGCCGGGAGCGGCGCAACGAAAGAACATGCAATCGCCCCCCTTTGACGTTCCGGCGCCAAAGCGGGATGGTGCGCCGAACACCACAAACCGGGAGAAACCGCCATGATCGACCTTTGGACCTGGCCCACGCCGAACGGTCACAAAATCCACATCGCACTGGAAGAGCTCGAGCTGCCCTACAAGGTGATCCCGATCAACATCGGCAAGGGTGACCAGTTCCAGCCGGAGTTCCTGGCGATCACGCCGAACCATCGCATCCCGGCCATTGTCGATCCCGACGGCCCCGGCGGTAAGCCGCTGCACTTGTTCGAGTCCGCTGCGATCATGATCTACCTGTCGGAAAAGACCGGCGGCAAACTGATCCCGGCCGACCCGGTCGGGCGGTACACCTGCCTGCAGTGGATGATGTTCCAGATGGGAGGCACCGGCCCGATGTTCGGCCAATACAACCATTTCGCGAATTACGCGGTCGAGAAGATCCCGTACGCGATCGAGCGCTATACCAACGAGGTGAAGCGTCTGCACCGCGTGCTCGACAAACGTCTGAGTGAGTCCGAGTACCTCGCCGGCCCCGACTACACGATGGCTGACATCATTAACTTCCCCTGGATTCGCAATCCGGAGCGCCGCAACATCGACCTGTCCGACTACCCCAATGTCAAACGCTGGCACGACACAATTGCCGCAAGACCAGCGGTGCAACGCGGCGTCGAGGTCCTGTCAGAAAACCAACGCAAAGGTCAAATGACCGACGCCGAACGGGAAGTCATGTTCGGCAAGACCCAGTTCGCCGCCCGGTAGCCGATCCAGCGGGGGAACCCCCGGCGGCAGACACCGTCGGGGCGGCGCGGACGCCATCAATTGTGGGGTAGCAAAAAACTTACCCCAAGCAGCGTCGCCCATACCCACATCGCGACCATAAAGGCCAACTGGAACAGAAAGTTACGGTGCAGGCGCACGGCGTCATCATCCCGAACCACGCCAGCCGCCATCGCCGGCCCCTTCGCGTCACGTTGACCTGCCATCACCGAGTCAACAACACGACGAGCCGTGGCACGCTCCATCCCGGAGGCCTCAAGAATTTCGGACATTTTCAATGTATCGAACGGAACAGCGCTCATACACTAAATTTAATCCAGTCGCCCGGGTCGCGTCCACCAACTTCCAGTTGCCATACAACTGTATTACCATCTGCGGGCCACAGAAATGGACTACGGATGCATCACAAGATACCGTATGGCCGTCAGCATGACGCCGACACCGATTACCATCATGCTTCCGAATTTAATCACGATCTCACGTCGCAGCAGTTCGTTGTCGGTCTTCAGTTGGATTTGCAACGCCGCGATTTCGGTCTTCAATTCGATCCGCAGGCCGTCGATCGCGGCAGAGGCTGCCGCGGTATCGGCCCTTGTGGCTAAATCGGCGCTCTCCATGGCTCAACCAGTGCCTCCACCAGCCCGGAGGCCGCACCGCTGTCCAACCCGGAGGTTTGCAGCTTCCGAGCCATGTTAAGAGTATCGAATGGAACCGCGTTCATGAGGACAGCCTGATCCTGTGACCGCCGCAATCTATCCGCGAATGGTTACCAGCCGGTTAACACTATTCAAAAAACCACCGCAAATCGGATGGATTCGCGCCGACACATCAGCGTCGATCAATAATTCGTCTGTTCCCAAGTGTCGTGAATGACGGTTTCGCTTCGAGTTCGGTGGTACCGGACATTCGCTGCCGCCCGACATTGCCACCCAGATCGGGCCACCCAGATCGGGCCACCCAGATCGGGCCACCCAGATCGGGCCACCCAGATCGGGCCACCCAGATCGGGCCACCCAGATCGGGCCACCCAGATCGGGCCACATGGGTTGGAGCACATAGGTTGGGCCTTATGGAGTGGGCAGAAGCCGCGCCATGCGCCGCCCCAACCCATTCGACGGCACTTCGACCAAGCGATACATGACCTCCGCCGCCAATCCCGCCGTGACCGCCACAACGACCGCATCAATCGGCGTCAGTTGTGCTGCAAACAGCCACATCCCCAGCACCAGGATCGGCCCATGGATCAGATAAAGGCTGTACGATACACGCCCGGCCCACCGCAGCGGTGCCCACATCAGGACCCGCGCCTCGGGCGCCGCGACAACCATCAGAATCAACAGTGCCGCCCCGGCACCCTCGGCGGTGTCGGCCGGAACGCTGATCAGTGCGATCGCGATGGCCAGGAGAACCGCCTTTTGGGCCGCAAGCAGCCCGCGCATCCAGCAGCCGAAAGAGTGACTGTACACGGCTGCGACGCTACCGAACACGAACTCCGCACCGTAATGCATGGTTGCGCGCACGCTCGCAACGAACCCTCCGCCGACATACAGAAGCATATGCAGCCAATGGTGACTTGTCCCTTGGATGTCGCCGGGTAAGCCCCAGACGACCGCCAAAACCAGCATGGCGACCGGAGCGCGCAGCGTAACAACGGCCAGGATCGGGAAAATTAGCGATATCCTCGCCTCATAGGTCAACGACCAAAGCGGCAGCACCAGTTCGCGGCAGCCACCATTGGGTCCGATCATGCTAATGCAACGCTCGATCGTGCCGGCGGTAAGCGAGCCGCGCCAGTGCAATCCGGCGTCCCAAATGTCCGGTCCCACCAGGGCATAGACACAAACGGCGACCGCAACCGTCACAACCACCGGCGGCCACAACCGGGAGCAGCGGCGTATTAGAAACTCTCCCCATCTCGGCGGCTCACCCCGCACCCAGGGCATTGTCAGCACGAAACCAGATAGTACGAAGAACAGCATCACTGCGCAATGGGCAAAGTCGCCATCGATTCCGCTCGCCAAAGACAGATGGTCGATTACCACCGTGCATGCAGCGATGCCGCGCAAAGAGTCCAAGGGTCTGATTCGGTGCATGATTTGACCTTATGGACAGGAATCCACAGTCGTCCAGCCCGACTTTTGAAGAAGGCTATCGCCCCGTCACGGCGATCCGTGCGCATTTTCGCATCACTGACGGCAGCGCCGCGTCATCCAGGGCGTCCGCCGGGTGGGCAAAGCCCTCCGCATCGATCGATGGCACATGCGCCGCGAGCACATCCAGGATCAGCTCGAAATGGGTGAACACATGCCGCACTTGACCGGCACCGCGCCACTCCACCAACATCGGCGCATCCGCCAGCGCCTCGCGCACCGTCCACGGGGTATCGCGCCACGCCGTGCCGGGAAGCTCCGTCATTCCGCCCAGCAGACCTTTGGTTGGCCGCGTCCGCAGCAAGACGGCTCCCCGATCATCGGTGAGCCAGAAATGTACCCCATACCGGATCGGACGGGTCTTTTTGGGAGCCTTGCGCGGCAGCGACGCCTCGATCCCCAACCGCCTTGCGGCGCAATTTGGCATCCAGGGACACACCGCACATCCAGGCGCCGCCGGCGAGCAAATCGACGCCCCCAAATCGAACAACGCCTGAGCGAAATCGCTCGGTCGCGCCATCGCGGCCGGATCGGTGCCCAATCGTGCGGCGGCGTCACGAATCGCTGGTTTGGCGGCGGGCATCGACTGCTCAATCGCGAACAGCCGGGACACCACCCGCTCCACATTGCCATCCACCGGTACCGCAGGGATACCAAACGCGATGGCCCCGATGGCCGCCGCGGTATAGGTGCCGATCCCCGGCAGAGCCTGCAAAGCCACCAAATCGCCGGGAAATCCGCCCAATTCAGCCACCGCCACGGCGCAGGCATGCAAATTGCGCGCGCGGGCGTAATAGCCAAGCCCGGCCCAGGCCGACAGCACCGAATCCAACGGAGCGGCGGCCAGGGCCTGGACGTCGGGGAACCGGCTTACGAAACGCTGATAGTAGGGTATGACTGCGGTGACGGTCGTTTGCTGAAGCATGATCTCGCTCAGCCAGACGCGGTATGGATCGGGAGTCTCGCCGGGCTCCGATCGCCACGGTAGCCGTCGCCGATGGCGGTCATACCATTGCAACAGGGTGCTGGCGGAGGCCATGGGGGTGGGTGCGATGGCGGATGACGACACAAAAACCGGTATGGCCGGAGCCCAACGCTTCGTCTATGGCCCACGTCCGCTTGGCAGTCTGATGCCGCAGATTACCAAACCGGTGTATCGCAAGCACAACCCCGCCTCGGCGCAGATCCTTGCCGATTGGGACATCATCGTCGGACCGAAAGTCGCCTCCATGACCGTACCGCGCCGGCTCGACCGGGGCGTCCTGACAATCGGCTGCTCCGGTCCGGCGGCGATGGACCTCCACTACATGGGCGTCGAGGTGATCAACCGGATCAATACCCATCTGGGCGGTCTCCCGGTCCACACCCTGAAGTTCACCCAGGCCGGAATGCCGCGCAAAGCCACGGCAATCATGCCGAAGCCTCCCGAAGCGATCCTTGAGGCCGAGGCAGCAGTGGCCGATCTGCCGGACGGCGACCTGAAATCCGCTTTAGCCGCGCTTGGCCGGGTGGTCATCGGCCGAAGCAAACACTCGACACAACGCTTGAAGAAGCTGTAATACCAGATATAGAGGTTTCCATGACGATTTCCCGCCGCTCACTACTAGCTGTGGTACCCACCAGTATGATCCTGTCTCGGATCGTACCGGCGCGCGCCGACGACAACGATCCCCGGGCCGAACGCTTCATCGGCAGGCCAGACGCCAAAGTGACGGTGGGAGAATACTTCTCCCTGACCTGCACGCATTGCGCCGCGTTCGCGAAGGAAACCTTCCCCGAGATCAAAAAGAACCTGATCGACACCGGTGAGGTGAAATGGGTGTTCCATGACTACCCGCTGGATCGGGTCGCCCTCACCGCGTCCGTCGTCGCCCGTTACCTGCCAGTCGATCGCTACGAGCCTTTCATCAACGCCCTGTTCGCCACCCAAAACCGCTGGGCATTCGGCCGCGGCAATGACCCCACCGACGAAATGTGGAAAATCGCCGGCTTGGCGGGCATGAGCCGCGCCACCTTCGACAAAGCCATCGGTGACACCGCGACCAGCGAGTGGATCGTCGCTGAACAGAAGGCGGACACGGACAAGTGGAAGATCGACTCGACCCCCAGCTTCGTCGTCAACGGCCAGAAGTATGCGGGTGAGATGAGCTACGACGCCTTCCGCAAAATAATACCGTCGTAACACTAATAGGAGTCCTCGTTGCCGGTCGGTTTTCGTCGCATTCGCATCTCCGGGTTCAAGAGTTTCGCTGAACCCACCAATGTGGAGATCCTGCCCGGACTGACCGGCATCGTTGGACCCAACGGCTGCGGCAAATCCAATGTCGTCGAAGCGCTGCGATGGGCGATGGGCGAAAGCAGCGCCCGCAACCTGCGCGGTGGCGAGATGGACGACGTCATCTTCGCCGGCACCTCCGGCCGAGCATCCCGCAATATCGCCGAAGTCACCCTGTTCCTGGATCAGGCCGAGGGCCGCGCGCCGCCGCCCTTCCATGAACAGGCGGAGTTGGAGATCATCCGCCGCATCGAACGCGGCAGTGGGTCGGCCTACAAAATCAATGGAAAGGACGCCCGCGCCCGCGACGTGCAAACGTTGTTCGCCGATCTGGCATCCGGATCGCGCGCCTCCGCCATGGTCAGCCAGGGACGTGTCGGCGCGCTGGTCAGCGCCAAACCCGAAGAACGCCGCGCCCTGCTGGAGGAAGCCGCCAACATCACCGGCCTGCACGCCCGCCGCCACGAAGCGGAGCTGAAACTGCGGGCCGCCGAAACCAATCTCGGCCGCGCGGACGACCTGAAAGCACAACTGGAAACCCAGCTTGGCAATCTGAAGCGTCAGGCTCGGCAGGCCAGCCGCTATCGCAATATCTCCGGCGCGATCCGGGACGCCGAGGCTGAACTGCTGTCGTTGCAACGCGCCAGGGTCGTCCTGATCCGTGACAAAGCGGCGGCGGCGATGCATGCGGCGATGATCGCCGTGGCCGTGGCCACCGATACCGCCACCACCGCGACCGCCCGAGCCGCCGAAGCGACCGCCGCGTTGCCTCCGTTGCGCGAAACCGAGGCCATCGCCCGCACGGTGCTGGAACGCCACCGCGTGTCGCAGGAACAGATCGCGAGCGAAGAAAAACAAGCCAAGGTCGCCCTGAATGAAGCGCAGCGCCGGATCGGGCAACTTCGGCAGGATTTGACCCACGCCGAACAATTGCAGCGTGACGCCGCCACCGCCGACCAGCGCCTGGCGACGGAACAAACGACGCTGGCCGACGCCGATACCGGCCATGAAGATCGCGCGGCGACAGCAGAAGCGGCAACCATCGCGCTGACCGAGGCCGTGCGAACAGCGGAAGCCGAGGCAAATCGAGCCACCGAGGCAGCGGCGGAAGCTAACGCCCGCGCCCAGGCGGCGACTCAGCTTCTGGCGCAGGCCGAACAGCGATCCAACCGGCTGAACGAGCAATTCCGCACTGCCAGCACGGAACGCCAACGCATCGCCGCGCAGCAAATCGATCCGGCTCTGGTCGCCAAGGCGAGCAACGACGCCACCGAGGCCGACTGGGCCTTGGCCACCGCGAGAACGGCGGTTGAGCAGTCCGAACAGGCGCGGTCCTCAACCGCAACGGCGCTGGCATCGGCGCGCGACAAGCAGGCCACCGCCGATTCGGCGCGTGCCCGTTTGGCAGCCGAAGCCCAGGCGCTGGCGGAAGTGCTGGCGGTCAAGGATGGCGAACGCTGGCCGCCGATGATCGATTCGCTCACCGTTGCCGCCGGGCTGGAAGCAGCCCTGGGAGCGGTCCTGGGCGAGGAACTGACATCAGCCCTGAATCCCGGTGCCGCTCGGTACTGGCGGGAGATGCCGGCCTTCGATCCGGTGCCCGCCCTGCCCGCCTGCGCCATTCCGCTGGCCGCCTCGGTGCAAGGCCCGCCAGCCCTGACCCGTTCGTTGTCGCAAATCGGCCTGGTCGAGACCGATCAGGATGGCACCGACAATCAATCCAACCTGTTGCCCGGCCAGTCCCTGGTCGCCCGCTCCGGCGCGATCTGGCGCTGGGACGGCTATACCATCCGCGCCGGCACCCCGACGCAGGCCGCCGTCCGGCTGCAACAACGCAACCGGCTGATCGGCATCCGCACCCGCCTCGCCGCCGCTGAAACCGAGGCCGCCACCGCCCGCGCCGTCCGAACCGCCGCCGAAACCGCGTCGCAAGCGGCCGTCACGGCAGAACAAACATCCCGCAATGCGCGCCGGGAGTGGGAGCAGAAACTGGAGCGCGCCCGCTCCAGCCTGTCCGGCCTGCGCAACCAGGCCGCCACCGCCACAGCTCGACTGGCCGCCGCCGACGACCAGGTGGCGCGTATCACCGTCGAGCGGGATGAGGCTCAGGCCGCTCTGGTACAAGTGCGCGAATCGACAGCCACGCTGCCCGACATCCCGCAGCTTCGTGCCGCCGTCGATCAGGCCCGCGCCGCCCTGTCGGCCCTGCGTTCGCGAGAAAACGCCACCAGGAACGAACGTGATACGCTCGCCCGCGACCATGCCGCGCGAGTCAAACGTCAGGGCGTCATCGTCGCCGAACGCGCCTTGTGGTTGGACCGGTCGAAAGACGCCGCCGACCGTGTCACCGACCTGCGTGCCCGGCAGGCCGAGGCTGAAATCGCCCTGACAGCCCTGGAAGCCCGCCCCCTGGAAATCGCGGCCCGCCGCACGGAAGCCCTGGACGCATTGTCCGTGGCGGAAAACGATCACCGCCGCGCGGCCGAAACGCTGTCCGCCGCGCTGACATTGGCGTCCGAATCGGATCGGGCGGGACGCGCCGCCGAGTCGGCCCTGGCCAGCCGCCGCGAAGATGCCGTGCGCTCCGAAGGGGCCGCGCAACAGGCCAGCCATGCCTGGGGCACCGTCGCCGAACGCATCCTCGAACGCCTCGGTGCCAATCCGGTTTTGCCCGATCCGCCCTCCGACCTGTCCCAGGAAGCCGAGGACAAGGCACGCCGCCGGTGGGAACGGCAAGTGAAAGAGCGCGAGGAGATGGGACCGGTCAACCTCCGCGCCGAACAGGAAGCCGATGACGTCGAAAAGCAGATCGGCACCATCGAAACCGACCGAGCCGAACTGACCACCGCGATCGCCAAGCTGCGGGGCTCCATCGGCCATCTGAATCGCGAGGGCCGCGAGCGGCTGACGGCGGTGTTCCAGGAAGTGGACCGCAATTTCCAGCAACTGTTCACCCGCATGTTCGGCGGCGGCCGCGCGCATCTGGCGCTGGTCGGGTCGGAAGATCCGCTGGAAGCCGGCCTGGAAATCTACGCCCAGCCACCCGGCAAGAAACTGTCCGCGCTGTCGCTGCTGTCCGGCGGCGAGCAGGCCCTGACCGCCCTGTCGCTGATTTTCGCCGTGTTCCGCTGCAATCCCGCCCCGGTTTGCGTGCTGGACGAAGTGGACGCTCCGCTGGACGACGCCAACGTCGATCGCTTCTGCCTGCTGCTGGAGGACATGGTCCGCGACACCGGCACCCGCTTCCTGGTCGTGACGCACCATCCGCTGACCATGGCTCGGATGGACCGGCTGTATGGCGTAACCATGCAGGAACGCGGTGTGTCCCGCCTGTTGTCGGTCGATCTGAAGGCCGCCAACGACATGATTGATCCGCCACGGATGGCGGCGGAGTAGGACGAAAGCGTGCGGCGCAGCCACGAGAACCACCGACCTTGACGATCTCGGGGCCGTCCGCCTGTATCGGGTCAGTCTGGCTGGACACAACAACGCATGAACGAACTTCGCCTGGAGCGGATGGCCCTCGCCGACCTGCCGCCCCTGCACACGCTGACCGGCATCGCGCGCCTATTCCTGACGCGCACCCCCATTGCCGACCTGAACCCGCTCGCGACGCTGACCCAACTGCGCGTGCTCGGGCTAAGACTGACCCGCGCCGCCGATCTGGCCCCGTTGGCTGGCCTGACCGCGCTGGAAAGTTTGATCCTGTCGTTCACCCCCGTCGCGACCATAGCACCGCTGGCCGGGCTTAAGACTCTCCACAGCCTCTACCTGACCGGAACCCTGGTTGCGGATATCGGCGTCCTGTCTGGACTGACCGGCCTGACGCGACTGGATCTGGGCGGTTCCGACGTCACCGATCTGACACCCGTCGCGGCGTTGCGACACCTGGAAAGTCTGCAACTGTCCAGCACCGGGGTGACCGATCTATCGCCGCTGGCCGGATTGCGGCACCTGCGGGTTCTGGAACTGAGCGACACCAAGGTCACCGACCTGTCACCATTGACCGGCCTGACGGCGTTGCGACGCCTTGATATCAGGGGAACCCGGGCGACAGACCACACCGTTCTGTCCGGGCTGACCGAATGCGAGATCGTATCCTCGCGGACTTTCCGGCGACGGCGGACAGAGGGTTCCGCCATCGGAACCTGACCACCGGCCTGTCACGCAATGGCCCCCTGCCGCATGGCCTGAACGACCTCGGTTGAGGGACCCCGGCGCTCATAGCATTGTAGTATGGTTTCGGTGGTCTTGTGAGTGACCCGAAAACACCTGTATCGTGGCGAGGTCGTCACAAAAAGAGCAGGGCCAATGACCGCAAGCGCCGGGTTTACCGACCAGAACGTTGTCCCTTACGGCCTGTTGGTCATGTACGCGATGGATTGCCACCGCGATGGCACATGTCCGCCCAACGCCACCAGGCCTCTCGCACCGCCGCCGAGCGGTGTTATCCTCGGCTTTATCGTCGGTTCCGACACCGTCGATCCAAGGCATCCCGCTTATGCGCCCGGACCCATTCAACTGCTCGCGCAACTGACCTGCTATGGCGTGGTCGTCCAGCGTCCGAACAATGAGGTCGTGGTGGCCATCCGCGGCACCGACGGGATCGCGGAATGGATCGAGGACGCGGAATTTGTCTTTAAGCCTTATGCTCCCACACTCCCGCTTCCCGCCGGCACAACGGCACGGGTCGAGCAAGGTTTCTGGGGCATTTACGCGTCCCTCAACTACGTCGATCTCCAGGGGGTGGTCATCGGCTCAGCAGCCGCAACGATCGCGACTCTATACAAGGGCGCATCGTCCATCGTCGTGTCCGGTCACAGCCTGGGCGGCCCGCTGGCAACCTATCTCGCGCTGGACCTTGCCCGAGTCGACCCGCGACAAACAATCCGCGGTTGCTACTTCGCGTCTCCGCATCCCGGCGACGACGCCTTCGCCGCCTTCTTCCAGGAAACGATCGGCAACTATGTCGTCTATAACTACGTGATGGATGTGGTTCCGCGCATGCCGCCAACCAACATCGGCTACACGTCGCTCGCGAACCGGCGGGTGATAACGCCCGCTCTGGCGAAGGCGGAGGTCACGCTGGGACTTGGCTGCAACCACCACATCGTTTGCTATCTCGCGATGCTGGATTACCCGCAGACATTAGCCGCTTTGAACCCGGTGCCAGCGGCCGAGATCAATAGCTGGTCATGCGTTCGCGGACCCGGTGTGGGACGCGATTCACTGGCGGCGATGCTGTTCGACAGGGTCGCGGAGGTCGCGACGGCTTAGGACGCGACGATCATATCCGCGTCACCTGGTGGCGGCGCGGATGCCTCACCCGTGTCGGCTGACTGTCGCCCTGGAAGAACCGATTGACTTATCGGCACTGCGTCGCCGGGAACGCGGCACTGCGGTGAGGCCGTGACCGGAATGTCCGGCCGCACGCGCGCGCGCTCCCACAGAATACCGGTCACCAGGTCCATACCGTCGTCCCACGGGCAATCGACGAAAGCGCCCCAACTGTTCTTAGAATACATCACCGTGCTCATGGCTTGCCCTCCGCCACATAGGCGTCAGCCAAGGCCATCGAGACCGGATCGCCAAAATCGAGTTCGCACGACCAGCGCGCGCCGGTTTCGAGAAACAGCGCCCTGCCCAAGGGGACGAGATCCGCGGTGCCGTCGGATCGCCATCCCTCCCGGCTGGGAACCGAATCCCTCATACACGCAAGATCGCGAGCCGCCTCCGGATTGGCATTGGTGATCAGAGCCAGAATCTCAAGAAACCTTCCGGTTCCGAGATGCGGCAGCATGTCCGACGCCCGCGCCTTCAAATCGGCCTGCATAGCTCGCCATGCCCCCCTGTCCGGGACAAATCCAACGCGCAGCCAGACGTAGCGCCCGACTTCATCGGCATCAAGCCTGATGCGATCCAACTTCAGGTGCCGAGCCGTACGAATGAGGTCGCCCATCAATTGACGCCCGGTGCCGGGATCTTGCCGTTCAAGCGGAATGGCCATTTTTTTCGGCGGTGGCTATCTTGCCGGTCATGTCCAAAGTCCGATGATGGAACCAGAAGTCGCCGGATGTCCATGTGCCAACGACCTTGATACCGAATCGGCCATGGATTGGATCGAGCTCGGTCACCGTCATCTGCTTGTCGCCGCCCCAACTCGCGGACAACATGTCTCCGATTCCTTCGGGGGATAGCTCTCCAAATTCCAGGTGCCACCAATCCGCGCCAGAGGCGTCAACAGCCGTTCTTCGATTTGGTCAAAGATGCCAGCGCGCGCGCGAGGGGCACGACCACGAAGGTGCTTAGGTCCAACAGATCGGACTGCACGTTAACGACAAGGCGCTTGCCGTCTCGCAACCGCCAGACTTCCAGGCGCGCCGGTTTATCGGTCAAAATGTTCTGATATCTTCGAGCAGTAGCCCTTCGCGTTCGACGAAGGCATCATAGCTCGCCATGGCCTTGCGGTTGCGTGCGCCCCACTCCTCGTCACGAGCCCTGGCCACAGCGCGCTCGATACCGGCCTCCGCCGCCGCGCTAAGATTTATGTCGAGCAATCGAGCCTCACGAACAAGATTTGAGCGAAGGGTCAGATTCGTTGATCGCTTGCTGGCGTCGTCCGATAGTTTAGAGAGAGTGTTCATACCACTCCAGGCTCCACTGTTCTTCCAGCATGCGCGTTAACGACGCGTATGACAAACACCAAAATGCGCGTGGCCGGATTGCTTATGAGGCGAGCAGTGGGCCCTGCACGCCTCCCCCCAACAGCAAAACGCCGCCGCCCGTCCCCCGAAAGGAACAAGCGACGGCGCCGGCCAGGCCGATAAAACCCGCGATTAACGCGAGTAGAATTCGACCACCAGGTTCGGTTCCATCTGCACCGGATATGGCACATCGGACAGCTTCGGGGCGCGGGTGAAGCGGCCCTTCATGGCGCGGTGATCGACTTCCAGATATTCCGGAACATCGCGCTCGCTGCTCTGGGTCGAGTCCAACACCACGGCGAGCTGCTTGGATTTCTCCTTCACCTCGATGATGTCGTTGTCCTTCACCAGATAGGACGGAATGTTGACGCGCTTGCCGTTAACCAGCAGATGCCCGTGGTTGACGAACTGACGCGCGGCGAACGGCGTGACGGCGAACTTGAGGCGGTAACACACCGCATCCAGCCGGCGCTCGAGAATCTCGATCAGGTTCTCCGAGGTGTCACCCTTACGGCGCACGGCCTCGTCGTAGTATTTGCGGAACTGCTTCTCGCTGATGTTGCCGTAGTAGCCCTTCAGCTTCTGCTTCGCCATCAACTGAGTGCCGAAATCGGTCGGCTTCTTGCGGCGCTGGCCATGCTGGCCGGGGCCGTATTCCCGCTTGTTCACCGGGGACTTGGCGCGGCCCCACAGGTTGATACCCAGGCGGCGGTTAATCTTGTACTTAGATTCGGCGCGTTTAGTCATGGGGCGGGTTCGCCCTTTCGTCCTGTTGTTGTGCCGGTAGTCCCAAAGGTCTCGTACCAATGGGCGGGCGCGAATCCCGAAGATCCGTCCACATTCCCGGCCGTGAAGAGCGCGGCGTATAGGCGCCCTGTCTCGGGTTTGTCAAACGTCCAAGCACCGAACGCCCCGGCATCGTCATGGCGGGCGACGGGCGTACCATCCACGTCTTTGATTTGACTAACAAAAGACGTGGATACCAACCTCCGTCGGCATGACGGGTTCGGGGCGCCGGAGAGTCAATGCCAACCGCCGCTGGTATTACCGTGGGTCTTTCCATCGGGACCTGCTGACCATCCGGCGTTCATCCGGGAGAAGATCGGGCCGATGCACGCGCAAGCGCCCCCGGAATCAGAGGGTGCGATGCAAGCCTTGACGGATCAGAGTCAGGGAGGAGCGGTGGCCAGCAGCGGATCGAACGGGTCCGAAATCACCGCCTCGCCGATCATGTACCCCAGCACCTGACGAACCGTCTCCGGTGGCGGGAACTTCCAGTCAAAGCTCCAGGTTTCCGGCTTCTTGTCCCGCTCTTTCTGAAACGAAGTCTCACGGTGCTGCCGTGTTTTGAACAGCGTGGGGAAGCTGCCGCCGTAGTTCATCAGCGTGTCGGAAATCTGGTTCCAGAAGGGGCCGGTGCAGAAACTCGGAATGACCGCAAGGTCCAAGCAGATCGCGAGGACGGTGCGGCCGAGCGGCCGGCGGCGCACCTCGGCGTCGAGTTCCTCGGGCGTCGGGATGCGGAGATCGTCCGGATCGAAGGCCGGGCGTTTGGGCGCCTTTTCGCCATCGCCCGGCTGGGCCGGTTCGGCCCGGCCACCCGGGACGTCGTTTGCCGCCTCTCCGGAAGCCGGCTCCCCTTCGGACGGTTCCGCCGCCGGCTTGGCCTGCCTGCGCTCGCGCGCATACACGAACCCGATCTCCCGGCCTTTTAAGGCACGGGCCAGCAGATACCGCTCCAACGCCATGGCGCGCAGGATACCGCGCTGAAGCCGGGCGAGGATGGTCGCCAAATTGTAAGTGCCGCAAACCCCGGCCAGGGCAGCAAATTCCACGTTGGCGGCCCGCTCCGGCACGGTCTCAACAAGCCGGCGGCCGTGACCGAGCAGGACGCGGACGACATGCAGCAAGGCGGCAAGACGTTGCGGTATGGTGGCGGCGGCCACGGGTTCGCCGGTCCGATCCGGTGTGGGATCGGACGAGACAGGCCGGTTCATCGTTGGCGCCGTGTGCTCCATGTTTCGTGGACTAACATAATAGTTAATAAATGTCAACACAGACATGCATGCCACGTAAGCCGGGCAGGCGAGTGAACGTTGCGCGATCCATCGGGTTGAGGCTCCCGTCAGAGTCCGTCTGATACCAATCCGCGTCGAGATTGATTCTCGGCCGGCCTCACCCGTCATGCCGGCGAAGGCGCACCATGACGACGTGGGGGCGGCCGCCGTGTGTCACTGTCAACGCCGTTTGGTATGACACACCCGCCAGTCCAACCGAATCCGTTTGCACCATCGAGGCACAACGACACCTTGCCACCGAGGCAAGCCGCCATTACCAACCCGCCATGATCACACGCAGCGATATCATCTGGCTCGGCGTATCCGCCGGAGTCACCGGCAGCCTCGTCGGCGGCCTGATGCTCGGCATCGGCATGGACCTGATCGTCAACCAGCAACCGATCGGCTGGCTGCTGCTGCTGCCCGCCGCCCCGATCGCCGCCCTGCCCGGCTGGCTGCTGGCCCGCAAGCTGGCACGGCAACTCTAACCAGCCTCCCGCACCGGCCACCCCGTTCGGTGCGTTACCGGTTTGACCACCCCGGTCGTTTCGTCTAGGAACCGTGTAGGCCCGGGTTGCACAAAGGTGCAACGCACCACCACGGCTCAGGGGAGGCGAACAGACAATGGCGAAGACGATCAGGATTCCGGTCACCAATCAGGTGATGGGCAACAATTTCACTTTGAAGCTCGCGATTGGCCCCGGGGCGGTGCCGGCCGATGTGATGCTGGATACCGGCAGCAGCATGCTGACCGTCGATGGATCGCTGTTCGATGCCGCGGCCGTCACCACCACGCAGCTGCTGCAGACCGCGCAATTCAGTTCGGGAACGTTGATGGCGTCAGTCGTGAACACCGCGATCGGATTGTCCGCGGATGGTGCCCCGGCGGCGATCACGGTGCCGAAGGCCAACCTCGCGGCGGTCTATGACATTCAGCCCGGTTTGTTTGGCCGCGCTGACGGGATTCTGGGCCTGGCGTACCCGCCGCTCAATCAGGCCTATCAAATGCCGGCCAACACCTGGGATACGCACTATAAGGCGAGCCAACTGAGCCTCGGAACCGCCGCCCCCAACCTGGCGCCCTACGTCAACCAGGCCGTCTCGGCCGGCCTGATCACCGACAGCTTTGCGTTTTCGATCCGGCGGTCGGCGGCCAGCGAGGGGCCCAATGCCGACGTCCTGAACACCGGCGTGTTTGTCCTTGGGGATGGCACGACGTGCAAAGACCTTTATTCCGGTGCGTTTACCTCGGTCGCCGTGGTGCACGACACGTATTACAGCACCAACCTGATCTCGATCCAGGTGGGCCAACGCACCATTCCAGTGCCGCCCGTCGCTGCGGGAAGCACGATGGCGTCCAATGCGGTGGTCGATAGCGGTAACAGCAGCCTGATGCTGGACCCCGACGTGTATCGGCAGGTGATCGCCGCGTTCAACGCCATCAACCCGATTTTCGGCACCGCGCTGACCAGCAGCGCCAGTTACGATCAGACGGCGCTGCAACTGGCGGCATGGCCGCCGTTGCGGTTCGTGATGCAGGGAGCCAATGGCGCACCGGCCACCATCGCGGTAGCGCCGCAGGACTACTGGCAATTCGACAGCGACGGACCCGGCAAAGCGACGACCGGCCTGGCGGGAACCAGCCCGCATCCGAACCAATCGATCCTGGGACTGCCGCTGATGACAGGGTATTTCGTGGTGTTCGACCGCACTGCCGGCAACGGCCTGGGCACGATCAACTTCGCCGCCCACCCGGCCGCGGCGGTCGCATAGCGACCCGGCGCGCCGCCGGTTCCATCAAAAAGGGCCTCCCGGCGATTGCCTGGAGGCCCTTTTTCTACGCCCTGCGTTGCTGACCCCGGGGGTCAGGAACAACCCGTCAGAGTGTCTTCATATATTCGATCAGCGCCCAACGGTCAGCGTCGGACAAGCCGGCGTTACCGTAGTCGTGGCCGAGATTGGAGTTACCATCCAGGCTGGTCTGGAACACGAAGCTGTTATCAGCCGACGGAGCGGTTACGTATCCCACGTTCTTCGGATCGAACTCGCGCGATCCGGTGTTGAACGTGGTGACGCGCTGGGCCGGCGGCAGCAGCAGTTCATACAGGCTGGGAACCGAACCGTTGTGCAGGAACGGCGCCGTCGCCCAGATGCCCTGGAGCGGACGACCCTTATACACCATCGCCGGCGCGGCCGGGTTATCCTGGTAGGCCTTGCAGGCCGCGGCGCGTGCCTTCTTCTGATCGACGCCGGACAGGAAGTTCGATTTGCCCGGAGCCGGCAGGCCGGTGGAGCGGAAGATCGTCATACCGATCATATCGATCTTATGGTCGGTCAACACACCGGTCGCGGCATTGGTCAGCAACACCACACTCGGCGCCGGATCGCGGATCGGGTCACCACTGACCACTCCGGCCAGATTACCCTTGAACAACCCGGAGTTCGCCGCGTCGAGAAGCGCGTTGCACGCCATCCAGAAATCGGTGTTGGTGGCATCCAACGGCTGGCCGGCCAGCGGGAACACCGGCTGCAGGGTCGTGGTGAACTTCTCGGTCAGATCGTCCGGCTTGCCTGGCACCGTGTGGCACGACGCACAATCCTTGGCGAACAAGCCACGGCCGCTTGTCACCAGCGCGGGGTCGATCGGCGGCAATGCGCTGGACCACTTCGGCGGAAGCAACCAGCTCAATTGCGCTTCCATATCATTAAGCGCCGTCACGTTGACGCTCGACGTATAACCGCTGAACGCATTCAACAGCTTGATCTGGCTCTGGATCGGCTTGATGGCGATGTCACCGTAAACGCCGATGACCTCGCCGGTGTTGCGGCCCATCGCGCCATAGCGAAGGTTACCCGCCGAGGAGTTCGTGCTCAGCCCGTTCCATTCCACCTTGTCCAATTGCGGCACGTTCCACAGGAACGGGTAGCTGGTGGGCGCATCCGACGGATTCGGCGTCTGCTTGGAAATGCTGACCGGCGTCGCGATCAGCGAGATCTTGTTGAAGATGTGGCCGATCGCGTCCAGACGGCCAAAACCATACCGCATGCCCTTGGGATCGTTCAGCGTATCCAGCTTGTCGTTCCAGGCATTCCACTGCCGCAGCGCGGTGCGCAGCAGAGTGGTATCCGCGGCTGTCGCCTTGGGGCCGAGAACCTTGGCGGCGAAACGGTCAAACCGAGCCTGATCGGAATCGGTCAGATGCAAAGCGATCGCCAGAGAGTCGGTGAACGACTGGAAGTCCGCCATGGCAGGTCCGCCATCGGCGCGAATGGTCGCCCCCTGATAGGTCATTTCGGCCGTGTGGCAGGCCGAACAATTCATCCCGACCCAGGGCTCCCGCGCCGATTGGGCCGTTTTCCACCGCAGCCTGGTGAACGAAAGATTGGTGTCGGACTGGCAATCCACCGTGAAACCCAGCGGCAGCGACGGGTCGTACGGGCAACCCTTCACCGGACTGGTCATGCCGCCGATCGCACTCGGCAAATAACGGAACGTTTTGATATAGGCCGGATCGAGGAAAGGCGCCGCCTGATTAGGCTGTTCCAGGTTATCCAACCATGCCCGCGGCACCAGGCGCGAGCCCTGCGACGCGGAGTACCACGCCGCTTGTTGTCCCTTGCTCCACCCCTGCGACGTATCGGCCTGAGCCGGATCGGGCGCCGGCGCCGGCGTGCATTCCGCGGTCAGCAGACACAACATTGGTATTGCAACAAAAAACGATCGCATCGTGCGCAACATCTTCATCCCTCCCCAAAAATCCGATTATGACGGTAACCGGTTTATATCGGTATCGGTACCATACCGGATCGGAAGTCGGCTGCAACCGTTATTTACCGTCCCGGTCCATTGCGTCATCCGAACCGATGCTCCCCTGTCGCGGGATGCGCCGCTCGCCTATGATGACGGGGTCGCCAACGAGACCGTTCGGCATAATCATCGAGGATCACCAACGTGACGCGGCGGCACTCCGGACTTCTGCCGATCTTGCTGTTGCTGACCGCGCCGGCCCTCGCCGCCGATCCGCCTCTCACGCAGGGGCAGGCCATGGCCCTGTTGCACGCCGGCCACCGTCAGGAGGCGCTGCACGCGTTCGAAGCGATGATCGCCGCCCACCCCGCCGATCCCGCCGACGCGCTGTATGCCGCCGGTCTGATCGACCTGGAGGATGGCAACTGGCAGGCGGCCAGGCCATACATCGAGCCATTGATCCGGCTGCGCCCGTCATCGTTCGCCGCCCTGGAGCTGCTGATCCAGCTCGATCAGGCGGCCGGCGATATCCCGGCGCGCGACGCAGCCATCCGGTCGCTGCAAGCGTCCTGGCGCGGCGCCACGGACCCGAAAATCCGGTCGAAAGTGTCGTTCCTGCGTGATCGCATCCCTGGCTCCCGGCACACGATGCTGGCCAGGGAAACCCTGGACCTGACGGGCGACGATGTCCTGTACTACGCGTTCCAACCCGCCGACGAGGAGGGAAAGGTCCGTCACATGATCGTTGTGCGTTCGGACAGCGAGACGAACCAGCAGTGGCGCGCGCAAGGCAGAGTGCCATCAGGAACCGTCGTCTATCATATCGATACGATCGAACAGCGCGCGGACGGCCAATCCGTGCAACGTCCGTATGAATATGACGCCGAGCCGCCGTCCTATGACCGGATCCGCGCCAAGATCGAGGCCATCCTGGCGGGCACCGCGCAGCCGCTATCGGGAACCGCCGACCCGTTCTTGGCCGGCGAGTCCGCGAAGGCGCCTTAACTCGCGGTCATGCCACCATCGACCTCATACGCCGCGCCGGTGACATAGCTGGCGCGATCTGAACTCAGCCACACCACCATTTCCGCGATCTCCCGCGGCTCGCCAAACCGGCGCATGGGAGTGCGCGCAAGGATCGCCTCGCTCCGCGTCTCCCGTGTCCGCTCTGTCATCCGCGTAACGATATAGCCGGGACACACCGCATTCACCCGGATGCCTTGTTCGGCATATTCCAGCGCCGCCGATTTGGTCAGGCCGATCACCGCGTGTTTCGCCGCGACATACCCCGTGGCGGTGCGCAGGCCGATCAACCCGGCGACCGAGGCGGTATTGACGATCGATCCACCGCCGGACGCCAGCAGCAACGGGATCTCGTGCTTCATGCACAGCCAGACGCTTTTCAGGTTGACCTCGATCATGCGGTCGAACGACGACTCCGACCACTCGTGCGTCAGTTGCCCGGCCGAATCGACCTGATGCGGCGCGATACCGGCGTTGTTGAACGCGCAATCCAAACGGCCGTATGCCGCCATCACACCGTCCATCATGGTTTGCACCTGCGCCGCCACGGTAACGTCGCCCGACAGCGAGATCGCCTGCCCGCCGCCCGCGTTGATCAGCGCAACCGTCTGGCGCGCCGACTCCACTTCATAATCGGCAACCGCCACCCTGGCGCCTTCCCGGGCGAACGCCAACGCGGCCTCGCGTCCGATACCATTGCCGCCACCTGTTACCAGCGCGACTTTTCCGTCCAGGATGCCCGTCATTCTGTTTCCCCCGTTTGAGGGCACAGCATCCCGCATCACCGCCGGATGATCAATCGCGCGGATCTCTACTTGGCGGCGACCGGGTCGCTGACCACGGCCGGATCGAACCCACCGGACTGCCGCCGCCACAACCGCGCATAGACCCCGCCCAGCCGCAGCAATTCGGCATGCGAGCCAGCTTCGACGATCTGTCCCTCATCCAGTACGATCAGCCGGTCCATCCGCGCGATGGTGGACAGACGGTGCGCGATGGCAATGACGGTGCGGCCTTCCATCAGCGTATCGAGCTGCTCCTGGATCGCCGCTTCCACTTCGGAATCCAGTGCCGAGGTCGCCTCATCCAGCACCAGGATCGGGGCGTCCTTCAGGATCACCCTGGCCAGCGCGACGCGCTGGCGCTGGCCGCCGGATAGTTTGACGCCCCGCTCGCCGACATGCGCGTCGTAGCCCTTGCGGCGGTTCCAGTCCTCCAGCCCCATGATGAAATCATGCGCGTGTGCCTGTTTCGCCGCCGCCACGATCTGGTCGTCGGTCGCCTGCGGTTGCCCATAGCGGATGTTCTCGCGGATCGACCGGTGCAGCAACGACGTATCCTGCGTGACCATCGCGATATGTCGGCGCAGGCTTTCCTGGGTGACTCCGGCGATATCCTGGCCGTCGATCAGGATGCGGCCCGATCCAGCCTCGAAGAAATGCAGCAGCAGATTGACCAGGGTGGATTTGCCGGCGCCCGACGGCCCGATCAGCCCGACCCGTTCTCCCGGCGCGATCGTCAGGTCGATACCGTGCAGCACAACCGGATACTGAATGCCGGTGGTCTCGCGGACACGCCCGTAATCGAAGTGCAGGTTTTCGAACCGGATTTCCCCGCCCGTCACAACCAGCTCCTTCGCGTCCGGCGCATCCGGCATCTGCCGGGGCACGTCGATCGAGCGCATGCCGTCCTGCACAACGCCGATATTCTCGAAGATCGAGGTGACGCTGCGGGCGACCCATCCGGCGATGTTGTTCAACTGCCAGGCCAGCGGAATCGCGGTGGCGACCGCGCCGATGGCGATCGTGCCAACCGACCACTGCCACAGCGAAACGGCGGCCATCGACACGATCAGGCAGGCATTCATCGCCACCAGTGTCGAGGTGTACGCCGTGGTCATCCGGGTTTGTGCGCGAAACGCCACTGTATTCTCGTCGATCGCCTCCCGCACAAATGCGTCCTCATCCGCCGCCCTGGCGAACAATTTGACGGTCAGGATGTTGGTGTAGCTGTCCACGATGCGCCCCGTGAGCATGGAGCGTGCTTCAGACAGGCGGCGCGACCGCTCGCGCAGGCGGGGCACGAAATAGCGCAGCATGGTGGCGTAAGCGGCGAACCACAGCGCCATCGGCAGGGTCAGGCGCCAGTCCAGCCGCGCCAACAGCACCGTGGCGCTGGAGCCGTAAACCAGGATGTACCAGGCGGCGTCGAACGCCAGGACCAGACTTTCGCGCAAGGACGGGCCGGTCTGCTGTACCCGGCTGGCGATGCGGCCGGCGAAGTCGTTCTGGAAGAAGCTCCAGCTTTGGCGGACCACATGCCAATGGTTCTGCCAACGGATCATGTTGGAGAAACCGGGATTGACGATCTGGTTGACCAGGATGTTGTGCGCGATGAACGTGGCCGGGCGCAGGATCAGCATCACCGCCGCCATGCCCACAAGCGCGGGCGTGTTGTCCCGGAACAGGGTTTCGGGGCTGTTGGTGGACACCAGATTGACCACCCGGCCGATAAACGCCGGGATCATGGTGTCCACGATCGCCAGAACCCCGCCGACCACGAACAACGCGACGGTCAGGCCGAGCACCTGACGGATATAGAACCAGTAGAACCGGACCAGCCCGGCGCTGGGGGGCGGGGCCGGGATACCGGCGGTGGGATCCAACAAAGCTTCGAAGCGGCGCAACATGGGGATCAGCGGTGGACCCTGCTGGCCGTTTCGTCAATCGCGAACCGCGTGATCGACCGAGGTGAGTCGGCTACGACCAGTGCCCGCCCACCCAGTTCGGCCCCTCCCAATGCGGCGCCACCCAGACGCGACCCGGCGGCGGGTAATAAGCAGCGGGCGGCGGAGGCGGCGCATAAACAACCGGAGGGGCCGGATAATAGTACGGCGCCGGGTAAGCCGGTCCCACCACGACAGGCGGCACCACAATGCCCACACCAAAGCCACCGCGCCACCACGCCTTCGCTTCGTGCGGCATGGCGGTCACGCCGACAACCGCCAGACCCAGCACCGCCGCCATGGACGCAAGCCGTTTCGCGTTCACCATTCCAACCTCCTCTCCAATGGTATGGATCAAAGATAGGACGCCCCTGTTTCAAGTCTGTATCCGCATTGTATCGGCTTATTCCGCGGCCACCTGTTCCGGCATCCCGAGTTCCAGCAGCCTCGGCGCGACCTCTTTGCCGAACAGCGAAATATTCGCCTTGGCATCCTGATGATTCATCTGGCCGCCCTGGCCGAAGAACAGCAGATGGCCGACGCCGCCCATGCGCTCGTTGAACGCTTTTAACTGATTAAAGACGTCATCCGGCGTTCCGGCAAAGACCGTTTCGGTATCCATGAACTGTTGCACCGTCGCGGTGCGATGATCGATCGGCACACCGTTTCGATCCGTCACCATCCGGTGAGCGCGCGGCCCCGCCTTCAGCATCGCAACGTTCGCGCCGACCGAGTTGTAACCTGGCGGATTTGTGAACGGCTCGAACACCACCGGCGCGGTCCGCACGTAGTCCGCAATGGTGTCGGCGCGGCGCAGCCCTTCCTCCCGCGTGTTGCCCACCCCGATGATCGCGGCGTAGGCCATGCGATCGGGGCCAGCCTCCCAGCCCAGTTCGCGCGCCCGTTTGCGATAGGCCTGGAACATCGGCTTCGCGAGGCCGCCGGACAGCAGCGTCCCCACCACATGCCCGCGTTCGGCGGCGAGTGTGCCGGTCTCGACGCTCATGCCCGTCATCCAGATCGGCGGCGTCGGCTGCTGGATCGGCCGCGGCCAGATGTTCACAGCGCGGTATTGGAAGAACTCGCCTTCCCAGGAGAACGGGCCGGTCGTGGTGGACAGCGCCTTGATGATCAGGTCGTGTGCTTCCCAATAGCGGCGCATGAGCCGTCCGGGATTGGAATTCGCTGGCGCGATCTCGTACGGCGCTCCTTTGACCAGCCCCATCTCGATCCGCCCGCCCGACAGGCAATCCAGCCACGCCATTTCCTCCGCCACCCGCACCGGGTCCGGCCGGTTGGCGATCGGATTGCCCAGGCTGAGCAACCGCGCCTTCTTTGTTTCGCGAGCAATGATCGACAGCGCCATCGGCACCGAAACGGTCATGCAGGTTGCGGTGCTGTGGTGTTCGTTTACCATGATGTCCAGCCCGACCTCGTCGCACAGCGCGAATTCGTCGAGATATCGGTTCAGCAGTGTGCCCGCTTCGACCGGGTCCAGATTTTCACTGGGGAAATTGACCCGCAGCGAACCGCGGGCGAGACCTCTGTCCCAAGCCGGATGGTAGGCCATTTCGGAGAAATACCAGGTGCGCATGTCGTGGTGCTCCTACAGACGCGCGGTGAAAGCGAGCGTGCGAGACGCAAACCCGTCCGGTTGTTCCCAATGCGGATAGTGTCCGGCGTTCGGGATCGTTTCCATCGTCGCGTTCGGAATGTCCGATTTCCACGCCTCGCCATAGGCGGTGGAGACGATACCGTCCTGCTCGCCCCAGATCAGGTGCGTGGGGATGTCGATCCGGTGCAGCCAACGCTTCAGCCGCGGATTGTGCATGTATGGCTTCCACCCGAACACGGCGAGGGTTTCGCGACCCCGAGCGATGCCGGCCAGTTCGGTATCGGCCAATCGCGTGTAGTCGATTTCGCCCTTGGTTGGATCGGCCCAGGCCCGGCGCATGAACTCCGCCCGCGAAATCGCATGCATGTCGATGATGTCGCGGTCCAGAACGCCGCCGACCTTGATACCGAACGGAGCGGTTAGCAGCAGCCCGGCAAATCGGTTGGTGTTGCGGACGGCCATCTCCGCCGCCACCCAGCCGCCGAAGCAGGCGCCGGCCAGCACAGCATTGTCCAGCTTCAGTTCAGCCGCCAGATCCAGATACAGATAGGCCAGATCATCCACCGTCCCCATCCAGTCGGGCAGCACAGATCCGCCGAAACCGGGATGATGCGGCGCGATAACGCGATGATTGTCCGCCAGTCTGTCGAACCAAGCGCGACCAGCCTGCAAACCCTCTCCGGGGTGCAAAAACAGGATCGGACGCCCCTGCCCTTTTTCCTCGATCTCCAGATGAACTCCGGAGACAGTGACGTGCCGGCCCATGGACTTTCCCCCAGTCGCTATCGTTGACCCGAGTTTACCCGTCCCCGCCCGCTCGGCAACCTTTCGCGGATCGGCTAACCCGCAAACCGTTCCACACAGCGGAATTCAACATTCCGTGTAAACATTGGACATATACTCTGATAGACCGCTATTGCCTCCGCTTTGTGCAGTACATCGGGTTTGCAGCAGCCCGCCGCACTTGACGCCCGGACCATCCTGCGACAGCGTTCCGGCACCGCCAGACGTCATCAATAACGGGAAACGGCGAAGCGGCACTCTGGAAACCCATGTCCGAGGCGCGGTTCATTCCGAGCACGACCCCGGCGACAGTATTGAGCCGAAATCGCAAGTGCCTGACCGAACAAGGCGCGCTGGCAAAGAATAAACGATGAAAAGGGAGATCGAGAATGGCAAAGCAAGATGATATCGCCCTCATGGCGCATCTGATGCGGCGTGCCGGCTTCGGCGCCTCGCGCGATGAACTGGAAGCCAGGGTCGCCAAGGGATACGAGGCCACGGTTGAGGAATTGCTGAATCCCGAAAGCCAGCCGCCGGTCGATCCGTATGCCTTGTTGCGCTATCAGCCCGCGGCACTGCTGCCCGGCGGACAGCCGCCGATGGGCAACGTCAACTACATGTACTATCTGGTGACGACGAAGCGCCCGCTTCAGGAAAAAATGGCGCTGTTCTGGCATCATGTGTTCGCGACCGGCAACTCCAAGGTCGATAACTACGACCAGTTGCTCGAACAGATCGAGATCTTTCGAAATAACGGCATGGGCAACTATCGTGACCTGCTGCTGAAAATGGCCCGCAATCCGACGATGATCTTCTGGCTGGACAACAACCAGAACCATGGCAATGCGGTGAACGAAAATTGGGGCCGCGAACTGTTGGAACTCTTCAGCCTCGGCGCCGGCAACTATACTGAGAAAGACGTCCGCGAAGCCTCACGCGCCTTCACCGGTTGGACGTTTGAGACCAAAATTCCCCGCCTTCCGTACGGCCGCTTCCCCTGGAAATTCGAATACCGGCCGGAGGACCACGACGATGGCGAGAAGGAATTCCTCGGCCATCGCGGCCACCTGAACGGCGAGGACATTATTGACATCATCGCCCAGCAACCGGCGTGCGCCCGGTTCGTCTGCCGGCACCTGTATAACTTCTTCGTCGCCGACGAACCGCAGGTGCCCGCCTGGTCGCTGGAACCGCCGCGCGATCCTGCCGCCCTGGACGCCATGGCGAAGACGCTACGGGATTCAAAATACGAAATCGTGCCCGTGCTGCGGATGCTGTTCAACTCTGACTTCTTCAAGAACGCCCGCAACAAGCATCTGAAATCTCCGGCCGAAGTCGTGGTCGGCACGCTGCGTCTGGTCGGCGGCTACGACATCCCGAAACCCGGCTATGGCGAACTGTCGATGCAGCCCTCCTACATGGGTCAGGACCTGTTGAACCCGCCATCGGTTGAGGGCTGGCACACCGGGTCCGAGTGGATCAACAGCGGATCGTTGATGGCCCGCATCAACTTCGTGGCCGAACAACTCGGTGACCAATCGCTGCCCGGGGTACAGGCCATTATTGGCCGCCTGAAGGCGCAGGGCACACTAAGCCCGGAAAAATTGGTGACGGCGTGCCTGGATTTGCTGGGACCGGTTGAAGTCAACAGCGACACACGGAAAGAGCTGACCGACCAGGCCAAACAATGGGGGCAATTGAGTTGGGACAGCGTACCCAACGCCCAAACGGCCGCCAGACGGGCCACCGAAATGATGCAACTGATCGTGGCGACACGGGAATTCCAGTTCGCCTGACAAATTTCAAAAACGGAGGAAGACGCGATGGCAACCGCCCAAAAAGACCCTGTCCTGGTCGTGCTGCAACTCACCGGCGGCAATGATTATCTGAACACGGTCATTCCGTACAATAACCCGCTGTATCAGGATAACCGCAAGGCCGTCGGCATCCCGGAGGGACAGATACTGGCGTTCGACAATGAATACGGCTTTCCGCCGTATCTCGCCCCGCTGAAGAAAGTATGGGACGACAATAAACTCGCGATCATGCATGGCGTCGGGTACCTGGATTCCCCGCGCTCGCACTTCCGGTCAATGGACATTTGGCACACCTGCGAGCCTGAAAAAGTCGGCACCGAAGGCTGGCTGGGACGCGTCGTTCGCGAATTCGATCCCAAGAAGGAAAATGTCGTCACAGCCGTCAGCTTTGGTCCGTGCCTGTTCAGGGCCTTGGCGGTTCCCGGCGTGCCCGTGGCGTGCGTGGCCGGTGCCTTGGAGAACTACGGGTTCCTGCCGAATATCCAGGAGCCGACGCAGCGGCAACAAGTGCTGGAACGTTTCTCCCGCATGTATCAGCCGATCGAAGGCAGCGGGGTGATGGATTACCTCGGCACGACGGGCCTGGATTCTCTGAAGGGCGCCGATATCCTGAAAGTGGCGCCGTCGCTGTATAAGTCGGAGGTGAAGTATCCGAACACGTCGATCGCCAGCAAGCTGCGCGGTATCGCCCAGGTTCATCTGGCCGGCCTCGGCACCCGTGTCTTCTACTGCGATCATGGCAGCTTCGACAGTCATGCCGGGCAAAATCCGCTGCATGCCAAGCTATGGACCGACGTGTCGGAGGGCCTGGACGCGTTCATGACCGATCTGCGCCAGCACGACGCGGCCGACAACGTGATCGTGCTGATGTTCTCCGAATTTGGCCGTCGCGTCCGCGATAACGGGTCGGGAACGGATCACGGCGCGGCCGGTGCAACCTTCGTTCTGGGTGACAAGGTCAAAGGCGGCCATTACGGCGAGTATCCGTCACTGGCCGCGGAACGTCTGGTGCAGGGCGACCTGAACCCGAACATGGACTTCCGGGGCATTTACTCCACCATTCTGGACAAGTGGCTGCACATCGATCCGGTCCCCATCGTCAACGGGACCTATGAGCAACCGGCCTTTCTGAACTAGGCGGTGCGATGAAGCCCCTCGTTTCCGAACGAGGGGCCTGGATGAACAAACAAGACGGGAGGAAGCCATGCCGCTAACGACGGTTTCAAATGGACGGACCTATGACTGGAGCTACGCGGTAGGGCGCGCCGCCGCGACAGGAACCGGGTTCAACTATCCGCAGACGATGTGCCTTGGCAACGACGGCGACATCTTCGTCGCAAACCGCGGCAACGAAAATAACTTCGGTCAGCGCGTCAACCGCGTGAAACTCGGCAAACCGGGTGAAGAAGAACTACTGGCCGAATTCTTCCAGTGGGGCGAAGGCGATGGTAAATCCCATTGGCCGTTTGGCGTTGCCGTCGATAGCAACAACAACGTGTTCGTTTCGGACGAGTGGAACAACACGATCTCGGTCTTCCACGGCAACGGCACGTTCATTCGTCAATTCGGCAAAACCGGCAGCAACGACGGCGAATTACTGCGTCCGGCCGGTTTGGCGTTCGACAAGAACGACCACCTGATTGTCGTCGATAGCGGCAACAACCGCCTTCAGGCATTCACCAACGACGGCAAATTCCTGGCCAAATATGGCAAGGCTGGCAGCGGAGACGGTGAATTTAACCAGCCCTGGGGAATCACGCTGGATTCGGCCGGCAACATGTATGTGGCGGACTGGAAGAACCATCGCGTGCAAAAGCTGTCGCCGAAGGGCGAATTCCTGATGAAGATCGGTGAATACGGTGTGGTTCCGGCAGCGTCCGACGCGTTCGCGGTGACCTACCTCGGACCCTATATCTCAACCACACCGCCCGCCGAGTATCCCAAGGCCGGTGTGCTGAACCATCCCACCGATGTTGCCGTGGACACCGACGGCGACATCTACATCGCCGACTGGGGCAATCATCGGATCAGCATTTTTGATGCCAGCGGGCATCCGATCACCAATCTGATGGGCGATGCTCAGGTCATGTCAAAATGGGGTCAGCAAAGTATCGATGCGAACCCCGACATGATGAAGGCATTGCGCCGCGTGCGGAACCTGGAGCCGCAGTGGCGCTTCTGCTTCCCGACGGCGGTGGAATTCAACCCAAAGACGGACGAAATCATCGTCGCTGACAGTCAACGCAACCGTCTGCAAATATACAAAAAAGTGCGCGATTACGTGGACTTTCAGGCCAATTTGTAACGACCTCTCATTGTCATGGTAGGCAAAGGCCTACTATCCACGTCTTATAGTGCCAGTCCGCGTTGGTGCCGACTCTCGCCCCCATCGTCATCGCGGACTGGTGTAAGACGCGGTGTGGGTGCGCCGTTCACGCGGTGACCCAGTCGTCTTCTCGCTGGATAACCCTCTCCAGCAGGCGCAATACGTCGCTTCCGCTAGCTCCAAGCACGCCCGGCTGAGACGAACCAGCGTCAACGGCTTCCATCACGGGGTCCCCGACCTGGCCGCAAAACGCCATCGACCATTGCGGAAATGACCGCCGCTCGGTTGGCGTAAAGCTCAGCACGACGACGTCGGTATGGCGCGGGTCCATCCCAATGCGCTCGAACGTTTGTTCCACCACATCGCGAGGCCCTTCCAGCACCTGCGCGAACCCCGAACCCGTGAACAATAACGCACCGGTCACCTGATTGGCCGCGTTGCGGCGGCGTGACGCCTCTAAAATAGAGTGTATTTCCTGCCCGATATCGGCGTCGGGCCGGGCGCCTACAATATGATTCCGGCTTCGATAGATCAACCGGTACAGCGTCACCGGGGAGCTAAACCGTCGTCGCATCGGCCTCATGCTGGCATACCCATCGGCGTCGCGATCGACCCGTCCGCGCAAAATCCATTGGCATCTCCGCCGGCCCACCCGGGCCGCGCGTCCGGTCTGTGTTCTCCCAAAAAATCATCGATCTCGCGGGCCGGGATTGGGCGGCCGATCAGGTATCCCTGAATATCGGTGCATCCGTCGGCCGCCACCAAGGCCGCTTGCGCCTCGGTTTCCACGCCTTCGGCGGTGGTCGTCATGCCCAGCCCCGACCCCAACGCCGAGATTGCCCGCAGCACCGCTGTCGCCTCGGCGTCCCGACCGAGGCCGGCGATGAAGGAGCGATCGATCTTGATTTTGTCGAACGGAAACGACACCAACTGACTCAACGATGAGTAGCCGGTGCCGAAATCGTCCATCGCGATGCGAATACCGCAGGCGCGCAGCCTATGTAACGTTTCCAAGACGTGCGCCTCCCGCGCCAGTAACGAACTTTCGGTGATCTCAAGCTCCAGCCGTTCGGGACCAAGGCCGGAGGCCCGCAGCGCCGAGTGAACGGCCGCGAAGAGCCGTTCGCTGTCCGCGAACTGCCGCGGTGAGACATTCACCGCCACGGACAACCCGTCCGGCCATTGCGCCGCCACCTTGCAGGCCTCGCGCAGCACCCATTCTCCCAGGGCAACGATACAGCCGATCTCCTCAGCCACTGGAATGAACTCCATCGGCGGTACCGAACCACGGGCCGGATGGGTCCAGCGCAACAGAGCTTCGAACCCCGTCACGGCGCCGGTGCGAATGTGCAATTGCGCCTGAAACGCCAGTGAGAACTCATTCAACGCCTGAGCCTTACGCAGGTCCGTCTCGAAGGCCTGCCGAGCGCGCGCGCCCGACGCCATTTCAGGCTCGAACATCCGCCAGGTGTGCCGGCTTGGACTTCGCGCGCGAGCGTTCTTTGCTTCGGATAACGCAAGTCCGACACGTCGCATCAGGTCATCGGCGGTGGCGCCATGCGCCGGGAACAGAACAACGCCGATGCTGGCTCCGATGGTCACGACATGCCCGTCCACCAGGAACGGCCGCGACAGCATATCGCCCAGCCGTGCCGCCACGGCCGCCGCGCTGTCGCCGTTCCGGATCAGAATGGCGAATGCGTCGCCGCCCAACCGAACCAACAGGTCACCGTCGCGTGACTCCCGCTGCAGGCGTTGAGCGACCAGGCACAGCAGCGCATCGCCGACCGAATAGCCGAGTGTGTCGTTGACCGGAGCAAAGCGGTTGAGGTCGAGCAACAGTATGGCGTGCCGGCTTTCATACGTTGCAATATCCAATGTGTCTTGCAGAACCCGGTTGAAATGCCGGCGATTGCCCAGACCGGTCAGGGCATCCAGCCACGCGTCCGCCGCGATCGGGGCCGCGGACAGTGTCCCGCATGCCGGGGGTCCCTCATCGAAGACCACCATCCAGGCCCCGGGGGCGACCCTGGTCACCACGATCCCCAACCACCCTGCCTGGCCACGCGCCAATCGCAGTTGACGGTCCTTCTCGCCGGCGGGTTCACGAGACGCCGAGACGCGCTCCGCGCAGAACCCGGCAATCCGGTCTTGCTGCGCCGGCGCGATACCAGCGATATTCGGCAGGATTGTCCGCAGCGGTGGATGTTCGGCGGCCAACAGCGGCGGGATACCGAACAACGCCCCCGCCCGCTCGTTCCAGGACAGCAATCGCAGACCGGCATCCATCGCGGCCATCGCCAACGGCGCGTGCGCTAGCATCGCTGTTGCCAGACCGACCTTCTTTCCTGGCTTCGGGCGGGGTGCATGATCCCGGGCGCGGTTCGCGGAGGGCATCCTGACCCCGATGCTCAATCCGTCCGGCGCTCGCGCCTTTGTCGTGTCCTTCACAGCCGTCTCCTGGTTTTCGACATTGTCACCAGGGCAGATTACAGACAGAGCCTTACCGAACGGTTAACGCGCGACGATTTCCATGCGGCATTTTTTGCCTTGTGAAAGGGGCCGATTGTGCCCGGCCGCCATGCCGCGGAGACCGCCCGCTTGACCCTTTGCCCCGCGCCGCCCTAAAGCCGATCCATGAGCGATACACAGAGCCAACCAACGGACATCGCCGCGGCGACCCAGCAGGCAGAAATTCTTGCGCAGGCGCTACCGTTCCTGCGCCGCTATGCCGGCGCGACTGTCGTTGTGAAGTACGGCGGCCATGCGATGGGCGAGGAGCATCTCGCGAAGCAGTTCGGCAATGACATCGCTTTGCTGAAGCAGGTTGGGATCAATCCGGTCGTGGTGCATGGCGGCGGGCCGCAGATCAACGCGATGTTGAAACGCCTCGCGATCCAGTCCACCTTTATCGATGGCTTGCGGGTCACCGACGCGGCGATGGTCGAGGTCGTGGAGATGGTGCTGGCTGGCACCGTCAACAAATACGTCGCTGGTTTGATCACGCAGGCCGGCGCGCTGGCGGTCGGCATCTGCGGCAAGGACGGCGGCATGATCCGCGCCCGCAAATTGCAGCGGACCAAAATTGACCCCGGCAGCCATATCGAACAGGCACTTGACCTGGGCTTCGTGGGTGAGCCGATCGGTGTCGATGTGCGGGTGATCCATGCGCTGACCGGCGGCGGCCTGGTGCCGGTCATCGCCCCGGTGGGCCTGGGTGAGGACGGCCAGACCTACAATATCAATGCGGACACGGTGGCCGCGGCGGTGGCTGGCGCGCTGAACGCCACTCGGTTGCTGATGCTGACCGACGTGCCGGGTGTGCTGGACAAGAACAAAAAGCTGATCCCGTCGCTGACCCTGGCCGAAGTGGAAGAACGTATCGCCGACGGCACCATCACCGGCGGGATGATCCCGAAGGTGGAGAACTGTGTCGAAGCGGTTCGTCAGGGCGTCAAAGGCGCGGTCATCCTGGACGGCCGCGTCCCGCATGCCTGTCTGCTGGAGCTGTTTACTGAGGCCGGACCGGGGACGCTGATCAAGCGATAAGACCAGTGCCTTTCATCGTCATGGCCCGGCTTGTCCGGGCCACCTATGCCCTGAGGG
>CAIZFE010000089.1 GCA_903932145.1 uncultured Rhodopila sp.
CCGTCATGGCGGGCGCAGGCCCGCCATCCACGCCTTGCGATGCGCACCGGCCGAAAGACGTGGATGGCGGGCCTGCGCCCGCCATGACGAGGGGGCGGCATGACCGACCTCGCCCACATGCGCGCCGCCCTCGCCCTGGCCCGCCGGGGCCTCGGCACCACATGGCCGAACCCGTCCGTCGGCTGTGTCATCGTCCGCGCCGGCCGCGTCGTAGGCCGAGGCTTCACCGCGCCCGGCGGCCGTCCGCATGCTGAACCGATCGCCCTGGCGATGGCCGGAGACCAGGCGAAAGGCGCCACTGCCTATGTCACCCTGGAACCGTGCTGCCACTGGGGCCGCTCCCCACCCTGCACTGACGCCTTGATCGAGGCCGGCATCGCCCGCGTTGTCGTGGCAGCCGGCGACCCGGACCCGCGCGTCAACGGCCAGGGACTGGCGAAGCTGAAAGACGCCGGCATCACGGTTGAAACCGGCTTGCTGGAAGCTGAGGCGCTCGACACGCTAATCGGCTTCACCACCCGCATCACCCTCGGCCGTCCGATGGTGACGCTGAAACTCGCATCGACCCTGGACGGCCGGATCGCCACAAGCAGCGGCGAAAGCCAGTGGATCACCGACACCCCGGCCCGCCGCGCCGGTCACGCGATGCGCGGCCGGCATGACGCCGTCATGGTGGGAGTCGGCACCGTCCTCGCCGACAACCCCGATCTGACCTGCCGCATCCCTGGCTTCCGCACGACACCGAACGTGCGCGTCCTGGCCGACAGCCATCTGCGCACGCCGCTGACCTCGCGCCTGCTGGCCACCGCCACCGAAACGCCGACCTGGTTTCTGATGCGCGACGGCACCAACCTCGCCCGCGAGGAAGCATTCGTCAGTGCCGGGGCAACACTCATCAAAATCCCCGGCTCCTCGATGGGCGTCGATCTGACCGCCGCGCTGACCGCTCTCGGCACCGCCGGCCTGACCCGCGTGCTGGTGGAAGGCGGTGGCCAGGTCGCCGCCGCCCTGCTGCGCGCCGATCTGGTGGACCGCATCGCCTGGTTCCACGCCCCAGCCATCATGGGTGGCGACGGCTGGCCCGCCGTGCAGGCGTTCGGGGTGGAGGCACTGAAAAACATGCCGCGTTTCAGGCGCCATTGCGTAACGGCCCTCGGCAACGACATGTTAAGCGAATACTCAAGGCAGGACCCATGTTTACCGGCATCATAACCGCCCTCGGACACATCCGGACGATCGAACCGCTAGGCGACGGTCGCGACATGCGGCTGGTGATCGAAACCCCGGCCGCCTTCCTGGCTGAGCCACAAGTCGCACTCGGCGCCTCCATCGCGTGTTCGGGTTGCTGCCTCACCGCCGTCGATTTCGGCGCGGACTGGTTCGCTGTCGATGCCTCGGCCGAAACCCTGGCGCATACCAAACTGGGCACCTGGACGGTTGGATCGCGGGTCAACCTGGAACGGTCACTCCGCGTCGGCGACGAACTCGGCGGACACCTCGTGTCCGGTCATGTCGATGGCGTCGGAACCGCCGTGTCAGCCACCCCGGAAAACGCCTCCACCCGCTGGGTTTTCAGTGTCCCTCACGACATTTCCCGCTTCATCGCCGTCAAGGGAAGCGTCGCCATCGACGGCGTATCGTTGACTGTGAACGAGGTCCGGGGCGATACATTCGGTGTGAACATCATCCCCCACACCGCCTCGGTCACCGGATTCGGCACATTGCAGCCGAATGACCCGGTTAATATCGAGATCGACACCCTCGCCCGCTACGTCGCGCGCCTGGCGGAGACCGCGTAAATGGAAAACCTGCACGAGAAGTTCGTCACCAGCGAACTGTCGCAATACCTCGCCTCCGCCGAGGATCTGATCGAGGAAGCCCGCAACGGCCGGATGTTCATCCTGGTCGATGACGAAGACCGCGAGAATGAGGGCGACCTGGTCGTCCCGGCGCAGTTCGCGACCCCGGACGCGATCAACTTCATGGCCCGCCACGCCCGCGGTCTGATCTGCCTCGCGCTGACCCGAGCGCGCGTTGAAAAGCTGGGCCTGCCACTGATGAGCCAGCAGAACGGCACACGGCACCAGACCGCGTTCACCGTGTCGATCGAGGCCCGCGAAGGCGTCACCACCGGCATCTCCGCCGCCGATCGCGCCAAGACCGTTGCCGTGGCGATCAACCCGGATACCACTCGCGACGACATCACCACCCCCGGTCATGTCTTCCCGCTGCTGGCACGCGAGGGCGGCACGCTGGTTCGCGCCGGACATACCGAGGCCTCCGTCGATATCGCCCGCAAGGCCGGCCTCGCCCCCGCGGCCGTGATCTGTGAGATCATGAACGACGATGGCACCATGGCGCGTCTGCCGGACCTGATTGCCTTCGCCCAGCACCATAACCTGAAGCTTGGCACCATCGCCGACCTGATCGCGCACCGGCGGCTGACGGAACGGCTGGTCCGCAAGGTCGAAGAAAGCACCTACACACATCCGGCCGGCGGCGAGTGGCGCGCCATGGTGTTCGCCAACACCGTCGAATACCAGGAGCATCTGGTGCTGGTGAAGGGCGACGTCAGCGGACCGGAACCGGTGATGGTGCGGATGCATGCGGTCGATCTGCTGGACGACATGACCGGCTCCCCGCACTGGATCGCCTTGCACAACGCCATGCACATGATCGGCAAGGCCGGCCGCGGCGTGCTGGTGCTGATCCGCGAACATCGCCCCACCGCGCTGGCCGAACGGGTCCGGCTGCTGGCCGAGGGCACTGTCCGGCCGCAGCGCGCCCTGCGCGATTACGGCATCGGCGCGCAGATCCTGTTGGACCTTGGCATCACCAACATGATCCTGCTGACCAACAGCCGCCGCACCGTGATCGGCCTGGAAGGCTACGGCCTGAACATCGTCGAACAGCGGGCAATCCCCAACGTCGTCGGCCTGGATTACGAGGGATGAGCACGCAAGACGCCGAACTTCCCACTGCTCCGCAGGTTATGGGGGTACCGCCGCATCTGCTGATCGTGCGCGCGCCATACTACCGTGACGTGGTCGATGGGCTGACGGCAGGCGCCTATCGGATTATCGGAGAGGCCGGCGGTTCGGCGGAATCACTGGACGTCGCGGGCGCCTATGAACTACCTCAGGCCATTCGCATCGCCCTGCGAGGCAACCGCCGTTTTGACGGCTTCATCGCGCTCGGCTGCATCGTTAAAGGCGAGACCGACCATTACGACTTCATCTGTAAGGCGACCATGGACGGCATCATGAACGTAGCGCTTCAATTCGGCATCTGCCTCGGTACGGGCCTGCTGACCTGCGACACCATCGACCAGGCGGTGGCCCGATCCGGTCAGGACGGCCACAACAAAGGCGCCGAGGCGGCCGCCGCGGCTCTGATGCAAATCAACGCGGCGCGGCATTTGGGCGCGGTGTGATGGTGGTTTCTTCCAACGCCCGCCCGCGCACCGCGTCGCGCGTCGCGGCCGTGCAGGCGTTATTCCAGGCGGATCAGGCCGGCGACAATGCGGAGACGGTGATCGACCAGTTCATCCGCCATCGTCTGGGTAACAAGGAAGGCCAGGACGGGTTCGAGGACGGACGCATCCCCGATGCCGAGGTCAAGCTTTTCTCCCGTGTGGTGCGAGAGGCCGTGCGCCGTCAGGACACGATCGATCCGCTACTGGTCGAGGCGCTGCCCGACGACTGGCCGCTCAGCCGTATCGACCCGGTGCTGAAGGCGCTGCTGCGCGCCGGTGCGGCGGAGCTGTCGATGACCGACGGCCCACCGGTCAAAGTCGTGATCAACGAATATCTCGACATCGCGCGCGGGTTCTTTACCGGTCCTGAACCGGGAATCGCCAACGCGGTGCTGGACAAACTCGCTCGGTCGTTAAGGGCTTCGGATTTCTAGGGGACCGCGGGTTTCTTATCGGCGATAGACCTCTCTCCGGTTACCGATCCGCACCACCAGGATACGGACCCGATCGTCCTCGATACTGGCGATAACACGCCAGTCCCCGACCCGGTATTTCCACAATCCACCCAACCGGGCGCCCTTCAGGGCCTGCCCGATGGAACGTGGATCGTCCCGTAATGCGAGCCGGTCGCGCAGAAAGCCCTGAATGCGTTTGGCGACTGGCCGGTCCAGGTCCTTCAGTTCCCTCAGAGCGCCCTCGGCAAACTCAATCTTCCAGACCAAGCTCGCGCTCCACCTCCTCTAGCGAGTAGGTGCGAGCGCGTCCGGTTCGGATATCTTCCAGGCGGCGCTCAGCCAGATACACATCCTCCAGGTCGTCCAGGTGTTCCAGCAATGCCTCGCGGACGTAGAACGACTTGCTGCGGCCGGTCGCCTTGGCCAGGGCATCAAGCCGCTGCTCGATGTCGGTAGGTAGCCGGATGGCCAGCATGCAATATCTCCCGCCAACTGTAAGACATGTATATCCTGACGCCGCATTTCCATCGCGTCATCACAAATATCACTCTGCAAGAGTTCCCGCCCAAGTCGTAACCCATCTTTAACGGCAACAACCCCTCTGTTGATACCGGCAGTCGTGGTGAGATCGGAAGGCGCTGCACCCGGGGTGCGGGCCCCGGGTCGGTCACATCTTCCAGGCAGCGCCCAACCTCCAGTTCGTTAAGCTGTGCCAATAAAATGATGGGCTACGTGAACAACACCGCCACCTTGGTGAGGGTGATCCAGACGCCCCAGGCGATTGGAAGCCCGACGGCGGCCCAGGCCAGCACCGACGCAAGACTTAATCCGGAGGTCGCGGCGACGTGGCTTGCGGCTGTGGGGACGGCGGTCCCTTGCAGGGCGGCCACCTCGGCATCGGACATGAACCATTTGCGGTCGACCGGCCTCACCATAAGATTTGCCACCAGTCCGATCACCAGCAAGCCGGCGAGCAGATACATGGTCACGTCATAGACGGAGGACCGCGGCACGCCTGCGGAAATCGCGGTTTCCCGCATATAGCCGACCAGAACCGGGCCGATCACGCCGGCGGTGGACCATGCGGTCAGCAACCGGCCATGGATCGCGCCCACGAACTGAGTGCCGAACAGATCGGCCAGATACGCGGGTACGGTCGCGAAACCGCCGCCATACATCGACAAGATGACGCAGAAGAACGTGATGAACAGCACCATGCTGCCGGCATGCGCGGCCCAGGGCGCGAGGGCGTACATCGCGATCCCGAGCAGGAAGAAGATACTATACGTCGCCTTGCGGCCCAGCTTGTCCGACAAAGACGCCCAGAAGAACCGGCCGCCAATATTGAACAGTGACAGCAATCCGGCGAAACCGGCGGCGATGGCGGCCACGGAAAGGCGCTGCGCGGGATTCAGGTCGGTAAACGAGACCGTTGTTTGACCGATCAGGGAGCCACCGAAGATTTCCTACAACATCGGCGAGGCCATGCTGAGCACGCCAATGCCAGCGGACACGTTCATGCACAATACCACCCAGACGCACCAGAACGCCGGCGTCTTAAGGGCGTTGTTCAGATGCACCTGGCCATGCGTGATCATTGCTTTGACATTTGGAGCCGGGGGAGTCCAGCCAGCGGGCTGCCAGCCCGGTGCCGGCACGCGATAGCCGAACGCGCCGCCCATCATGAAGACGAAGTAGATCAGTCCCATCACCACGAACGTCTGCCAGACGCCGCTGGCGCCGCCGGAGCCGAAATGCGCCATCAGCATTTGGGCAAGCGGGGCGCCGATCATGGCGCCGCCGCCGAAGCCCATGATCGCCATGCCGGTCGCCATACCGCGCCGATCCGGAAACCATTTTATGAGTGTCGATACCGGGGAAATATAACCCAGTCCCAGGCCGATGCCACCGAGCACGCCGGTGCCAAGCCAGAGGATCCAGAGTTGGTGGGTGACGATGCCGACGGCGCCCAGCAGCAATCCGCCGGACCAGCAGAACGCGGAGATCACGCCGGCCTTGCGAGGCCCGGACCGTTCGAGCCAACCGCCCCACACCGCCGCGGCGACTCCGAGGAACACGATGAACAGGGTAAAGATCCAGTTCAGGTCGGACACGAGCCAGTCACAGCTTGTGGTGAACAGCGCGTTGGCGATGCCGGAACCGGCGGGGCATGCGGCTGGTTTGGCGCCACCGATGGCGCGCGATAGCGGCAGCCAAAAGACGCTGAAGCCGTAGGCCATACCGATGCACAGATGGATTGCCAGCGCGGCGGGCGGAACCAGCCAGCGATTGTATCCGGCACCGGCAACGATACGGCTACGATCTAATATGCCGCTCACAGATGTGGCTTGGCCCTGTCGGGCGATGGTGTCGCTCATGGAGTGCTCCCTGAAGAATACTTTTTTGTTTTAGAAATCAGGCGGTCTTGCGCTGTCCCAGATGCTCAACCGCCTGACGCACCATCGGGTCGAGTTCAATACTGCCGTCGGCCAGTTGAGCGATAATAGCCCGGCGCATCCGCGGGTCCCAGAACTTTGTCAGATGGTCCTCGATCGCCGCGACCGCGGTGTCCTGTTTCTGCGACTGGAAGAAGCGGCCGATTTGATTGGCCATGTAGGCCAGTTTGTCATGCGACATGGCGAATCATCCGAGTGGTGATGCGATCTAAATGGGTGAAGACTTCGAACCCGTCGGCGCGGGCCACGCCGATCAGGGTGATGCCAGCGGCGGTGGCCACGTCTATGGCGAGCGATGTCGGGGCCGAAATCGCGACGATGACGGGTGCACCCAGTGTTGCCGCTTTTTGCACCATTTCGACAGAGACACGGCTGGACAGCAGGACCAGTCCATCCGCGGCGGACACGCCAGTCCGGACCAGGGCGCCGGAAAGTTTGTCCAACGCGTTATGCCGGCCGACGTCTTCGCGTAGCGCGATCAGCCCCTGATCGGGGGTCCAGAACGCGGCGGCGTGGACCGCGTGGGTGGCAGCGTTGAGGGTTTGGGCGGGCTGCATCGACCGCATGGCGTCCTGTACCATGGCGGGTGTAAATGCGCGCCCGGCCGAAACCGGCGGCACCGGGCGGATCGCGGCAGCCAGGCTATCCAGGCCGCACAACCCACAACCGCTGGGACCGGCCAGACGGCGTTGCCGGCGGGTCAGGGCGTCCAGTCGGTCGTTTGCCAGATCCATGCGACATTCGATACCGTCGGCAACCTCGACGATCTCCAGCGCCAGGATATCCGCTGACGAAGCAACGATGCCCTCGGACAGACTGAACCCGATGGCGAAGTCTTCGAGGTCGGCCGGGGAGGCAAGCATGACCGCGTGGGTGGTGCGGTTGTAGGTCAGCGCGACCGGGGTTTCGCGTGGAACCAGGCGCACGCCCTCGGCCGCCGCGTCGCCGCGCCACGCGATGCGTTGGGCCGGGATGGCGGGGTCAGCCATGGGGAGGATACGCGACGACACGGCTCCCCCGCGTCATGGCGGGCGAAGGCCCGCCATTCACGCCTGTCCCGGGGCCGGCACAGCAGGGCGTGGACTCCATCTCACTCACCGGCCGGCACCGCCTCGATCCGCCGATTTTCAGCCGATGTCGCCCGATATTCCAACTGCCATTCGGACGGTCCGTTCGACGGCGAAATCTGCACCGCCGTCACCTTGTATTCCGGACAATTCGTTGCCCAGTCAGAGAAATCCGTGGTGATCACGTTGGCCTGCGTCGTCGGGTGATGGAAGGTCGTATAGACAATGCCTGGAGCGACCCGTTCGGTCACCGTCGCCCGCAACGTCGTCTCACCGGAGCGGCTGCGCAGCCGGACCCAGTCGCCGTTCTTGACGCCGCGTTCCTCGGCATCGTGCGGATGGATTTCCAGCAGATCCTCGGCATGCCACACAACGTTCGCCGTCCGGCGGGTCTGCGCGCCGACGTTATACTGCGACAGGATACGCCCGGTGGTCAGCAAGAGCGGGAAGCGAGGCCCGACCTTTTCGTCGGTCGCCACGTATTCAGTAATGACGAAGTTGCCCTTGCCGCGCACGAAGTGGTCGATGTGCATGATCGGCGTGCCATCCGGCGCGGCATCGTTGCACGGCCACTGCACGGCCTCTTTTTCCAGCTTCTCGTACGACACGCCAGAGAACGACGGCGTGGTGCGGGCAATCTCCGCCATGATCTCGGCCGGGCTGGTGTAGTCCATTTTGTAGCCCATGGCATTGGCGATCGCCATCGTCGCCTCCCAGTCTCCCAGCCCGCCACGCGGCGCCATCACCTTGCGCACGCGATTGATGCGGCGTTCGGCGTTGATGAAGGTGCCGTCCTTTTCCAGGAACGTCGCACCCGGCAGGAACACATGCGCGTAATTCGACGTTTCGTTCAAGAACAGGTCATGCACCACGACGCATTCCATCGCCAGCATGCCGGCCGTGACGTGCTTGGTGTCCGGATCAGACTGCACGATATCCTCGCCCTGCACGTACAGACCCAGGAAGGTGCCCTCGACCGCAGCGTCGAACATGTTGGGAATGCGCAATCCGGGTTCCGGATTGATCTTCACGCCCCATTCTTTTTCGTACAGCGCGCGCACGCCGGGATCGCTGACATGGCGGTAACCTGGCAGTTCGTGCGGGAAGCTCCCCATGTCGCAACTGCCCTGGACGTTGTTCTGGCCGCGCAGCGGGTTCACACCGACGCCGCGCCGGCCAATGTTGCCGGTCGCCATTGCGAGGTTGGCGATCGCCATGACAGCAGTGCTGCCCTGGCTGTGTTCGGTGACGCCCAGGCCATAGTAGATCGCGCCGTTGCCGCCAGAGGCGAACAACCGAGCAGCTCCACGCAACGTTTCAGGATCGACACCGGTGGTAGGCTGCAATGCTTCCGGGCTGTGCCGCGGTTCGGACACGAACGCCGCCCAATCCGCAAAGGCATCCGTATCGCACCGTTCGGCCACAAACGCCTGATCGACCAGCCCTTCAGTGACAATGACATGCGCCAGCGCGGTCAGCACCGCGACGTTGGTCCCGGGCCGCAGCGGCAGGTGATACGAAGCCTCCACATGCGGCGTCCGCACCATGTCGATCTTGCGTGGGTCAATAACGATCAGTTTCGCGCCTTCCCGCAGCCGCTTCTTCATCCGCGACGCGAACACCGGATGCCCGTCGGTCGGATTGGCCCCGATGATGACGATGACGTCGGACTCCTCGACGCTGTCGAAATCCTGCGTGCCGGCCGATGTTCCGAACGTCTTACCCAATCCGTAGCCGGTGGGTGAGTGGCACACCCGCGCACAGGTATCGGTATTGTTGTTGCCGAACGCGGTACGAGTCAATTTCTGGACCAGATAGGCTTCCTCGGCGGTGCAACGAGACGACGTGATCACGCCGACCGCATCCACCCCGGCCTTCGCCTGGATGCGCTTGAATTCGGAAGCGACACGAGCAATCGCGACCTCCCAGCTAACCTCGCGCCAGGGATCGGAAATCTTCTCGCGGATCATCGGCGACAGGATGCGATCCGGATGCTGCGCGTAACCCCAGGCAAACCGCCCCTTCACACAGGAATGGCCGTGATTCGCCTTGCCGTCTTTCCACGGCACCATCCGGATGACCTGATCGCCGCGCATCTCGGCCTTGAAGCTACACCCGACGCCGCAATACGCGCAGGTCGTAATGACTGAATGTTCCGGCTGGCCGAGTTCCACGACCGACTTTTCCATCAGCGTCGCGGTCGGGCAGGCCTGGACGCAGGCGCCACAGGACACGCATTCGCTGGTCAGGAACGGCTCATCCATGCCGGCCGCGACCTTGGAATCGAAGCCGCGTCCCTGGATGGTCAGTGCAAAGGTGCCCTGCACTTCCTCGCATGCCCGAACGCAGCGGGAGCAGACGATGCATTTGGACGCATCGAAGTCGAAATACGGGTTTGATCCGTCGGTCGGGGCAGCAAGGTGGTTTTCGCCCTCATACCCGTACCGCACATCGCGCAGGCCAACCTCGCCGGCGGTGTCCTGCAATTCGCAGTTGCCGTTTGCCGAACAGGTGAGGCAGTCCAGCGGGTGGTCGGAGATGTACAGCTCCATCACGCCGCGCCGCAGTTTCCGCAGTTTATCGCTAACCGTGTGGACCTTCATGCCGGGAGCGACCGGCGTGGTGCAGGATGCCGGGGTGCCGGCGCGGCCCTCGATTTCGATCAGGCACATGCGGCAGCTACCGAAACTGTCCAGCATATCGGTGGCGCACAGCTTGGGGATCTTGATCCCGGCTTCCATGGATGCGCGCATAATAGAGGTGCCCTCGGGCACCGACACCAGATGGCCATCGACCGTCAGCGTCACCATCGCTTCGGCTTCCACGGGCTTTGTCCCGTAGTCGATCTCCTTGATCATACCCATCGCCGGAGTCTCCTCTTCTATTCAGCGGCCAGGCGTTGAGCCGGCCGGAAATCCTCGGGGAAGTAATTCATCGCGCTGAGCACCGGGTACGGAATAAACCCGCCCAGCGCGCACAACGATCCAAACTTCATGGTGTGGCAAAGGTCGCGCAGCAGTTCCAGATTGGCATCGACGTCCTGGCCGGCGAGGATTTTGTCCACCGTTTCGACTCCGCGCACTGAACCAATGCGGCACGGGGTGCATTTGCCGCAGGACTCCACGGTGCAGAACTCCATCGCGAACCGAGCCTGACGGGCCATGTCAACTGTGTCGTCGAACACGACAACGCCGCCGTGGCCGATCAACCCGTCCTTGGCCGCGAACGCCTCGTAATCGAACGGGGTGTCAAATAGGTCGGGCGGGAAATAGGCGCCCAGAGGACCACCGACCTGCACGGCGCGGATGGGTTCGCCGGACAGCGTGCCGCCGCCAATGTCGTTAACCAGTTCGCCGAGCGTAACGCCGAAGCCACACTCGAACAGTCCGCCATGGCGGATGTTGCCGGCCAACTGGATCGGCATCGTGCCGCGCGAGCGCCCCATGCCGATAGCCTGATAAGCCGGCGCGCCATCCCGCAGGATGCACGGAACGGTGGCCAAGGTCACAAGATTGTTGATGACGGTCGGGCAGCCGAACAGACCTTTGTGCGCCGGCAGCGGCGGCTTGGCGCGCACCTGACCGCGGCGGCCTTCCAGGCTTTCCAGCAAGGAGGTTTCCTCCCCGCACACATAGGCACCGGCGCCGACCCGCTGTTCGATGTCGAAGTCCGCACCCAGGATGCCGGCCGCACGCGCGATGACCAGCGCCTTGTCGAAGGTATCAATGCCGTGCGGATACTCTGAACGCGTGTAAACGTACCCCTTGGACGCACCGACCGCGAAGGCGGCGATGGCCATGCCCTCGATCAGGCTGAACGGGTCGCCTTCCAGCAGCATGCGATCGGCGAAGGTGCCGGAATCGCCTTCATCCGCGTTGCAGACGATAAATTTGCGGTCACCCTTAGCTTCCGCGACGGTCTTCCACTTAATGCCGGTCGGGAAGCCCGCGCCGCCGCGTCCACGCAGCCCGGATGCCACCACCGTTGCAACTGTCTCCACCGGCCCTAAAGCGCGGGCCTTTTCGAGACCTTCGAACCCGCCATGCGCACGGTAATCGTCCAACGACAGCGGATCGACGATCCCGCAACGCGCGAACGTCAACCGGGTCTGCCGAGCCAGGAACGGGATCTGTTCGGGAACGCCCAAACGCAGGTGCCGCGCGGCACCGGTCAGCAATCCATCGGCCAATAATGCGGCAACATCGGAAACCTCGACCGGCCCGTAGGCGATGCGGCCTTCCGGTGTTTCCACCTCGATCATCGGTTCCAGCCAGAACACCCCGCGCGAGCCCGTGCGCACAATCTCGGCGTGACCAGCCAGCGCGTCCGCGACGTCGTCGGCGCCCACGGCAAGGGCCGCCACATCGCGAGGGACAAAAATCCGGGTCAAGACAGCGTCTCCAACATACGGTCCACCTTGGCGGCGTTCAGCCGTCCGACCGGCTTGCCATCCAACAACGCGGACGGACCCGTCGCACACAGGCCGAGACAGAACACGGGCTCCAGCGTCACGGCACCATCGGCGGAGGTTTCATGCCAATCCACCCCCAGGGACGACCGGACATGCGCGCCCACCGCATCGGCGCCTACCGCCTGGCACGCCTCGGCGCGGCACACGCGCAGCACATGCCGGCCCGGCACCGTCCGGCGAAATTCATGATAGAATGTCACAATGCCATGCACTTCGGCTCGGCTGATGTTCAGAGCCGACGCCACCAGGGGTTCCGCCGCCACCGGCACACAGCCAAACACCGCTTGCAGGGCATGCAGCACGGGCAGTCCGGCACCCTCGATATCCGCATGATCGGAGATCACGCCGCGGGCCCGGTCTTCGCTCCATGGCTCGTAATTGGCCATTGCATCCTCCCTGTTCGCATCTAATACGCAATTCAGCCGCTTTTAGGGGCGGCCGGTGATATAAATGCAAGAAAGCGGATGCATACAACGATAGAAAAAATCTATCGGTAAGCAGGGCCGTCCGGCTTTTCCATGATCATCAGCGCGCTGCGCAGCCGCATGATCCCTCCCCGCGTCTGGCCGTGCACGCACATACGCTGACCCTCGGAGGTCAGGTCGGTGACCTCACGCGGGACTGGAGACGTCGCCAGACGCACCAGTTCGCTGATGCGGTCCAGAAGATGAAGACAGTATTCCGGTGTGTCGGTTGTGACTTCCATCGGCGGCCCCGAGGTTTCCTGCGCTGGGGTGGAGGCAGCGGAGGCTGCAGTCAGGGCCCCCGCTCCAAGAAGCGCGAGCAGGCCCAGGGCCGGTAACGCCGAGCGGCGTCGATGCCGGCCGTCCCTCATTGCTTTGGCAGGGTCACCGTCAAGACACGGGTGCCCTGAATAAACCAGCCGACGCCGGTTACAGCCAGCCATGACGGTGCGGGAACGGTATCAATTCGATGCGATTACCCTTGGGCGGCAACTAACCCGCCACCAACGGACAATGACCCTCGTTCAGCGGCCGGAACGCGTCCTCGGCCGCCACGGTGCGCACCAGACGATAATAATCCCACGGACCACGGCTTTCCTCCGGCGTCTTCACCTGAAACAGGTACATCGAGTTCATCACCCGCCCATCGGCCCGGATCGTGCCGCGACCATAAGCCTCATCCTCCACCGGCATCGCCTTCATCTGAGCGATCAACGCCCTGCCGCTGGCCCTGGCCTGCGGCAAACCCATCGCCTGCATCGCTTTCAACGTATGGGTAATTGCAGAGAAATCGCCCGCCTGCAGCATGTTCGGCATCTTGCCATTCATCCTGGGAGCATACCGTTTGGCGAAGGCGCGGGTCAAATCATTCATGTCCCAATACCACGCCTCGGTCAGCAGCAGCCCTTGCGCGGTTGCCAGGCCAAGCCCATGCACGTCCGGGATGGTCAGCAGCAGCGCCGCCAGTTTCTGTCCGCGTTTGGCGATGCCGAACTCAGCGGCCTGCTTGACGCAGTTCACCGTGTTCTCACCGCTATTGGCCAGGCCGATCACCTTGGCGCCGCTGGCCTGCGCCTGGAGCAGATATGTCGAAAAGTCGGTAGTTTCCGGGAACGGATGCGAGACCTGCCCCACCACCTGGCCTCCGACGGAGGTGACCGCGCGGGCCGTGTCTGTCGCCAGCAATTTACCGAATGTGTAGTCGGCGGCAATGAAGAACCAGGTGTCGCCGCCCTCGGCCACCAGCGCCTTACCCGTGCAGGAGCCCAACGAATACGTGTCGTAGGTCCATTGCACATGGTTGGGGCTGCACGCCTTGCCGGTCAGGTCCGAACTCGCCGGGGTTGTGAACACGGCTGCCTTGTCTTTCTCCTTCACCAACGTCGCCACGGCCAGCGCGGCGGACGAGTTGTTGACGTTGGAAATGAAATCGACGCCCTGCCGGTCGAACCAGTCGCGCGCGATCGATTGCGCGATATCCGGTTTGCTTTGATAGTCGGCCGACAGAACCTCCACCGTGATATCAGGATGGGCGCGCATGAAATCCTCGGCCGCAAGCGTCGTCGCCGCGACCGAACCCGCCCCGGTGCCGTTCGAGTTCGGGCCGTTCAGGTCGGTCAGCACGCCAATCCGAATGGTCTGGCGGTCGGCCGCACGCGAACGGCGGGCCGGCATCGTGACGGCGGCCGTCGAAGCGGCGAGCGCCGCCCGCCGCGTGAGGGAGAGAGCCATGACGTTTCCTTCGGATGTGTTGTTTGTTCGGCTGCGAGACTCTTGGCGTGCGACCACCGAGCGGTCAATCTCCCGAGAACACAAGTTCGGCCGCGTCCATCGCTTGCAACGGAGCATCCGCCCGTGTATTGGACACTCAGTTGCAAATCATTCGCATTTGCAGAGACCGGGAAGTGCCGCATGCTCGTCAGCCTGATCATCGTGTTCCGCGAGGCCATAGAGGCCGGCCTGATCGTCGGCATCGTCCTCGCCGCGACCAGGGGTGTTATCGGGCGGGAGCGCTGGATCGCCGGGGGAATTGTCGCCGGAGTGCTCGGTGCCAGCCTGGTGGCCGGTTCCGCCGCGGCGCTTTCGGACGCGTTCGAAGGCGCCGGTCAGGAAGTCTTTACCGCCGCTATCCTGTGCTTCGCCGTCGTGATGTTGAGCTGGCACATCCTGTGGATGTCGCACCACGCCCGCACCATGGCCGCCGAATTCCGCGAAGTCGGTCAGGCCGTACGACTCGGGCAGCGATCCCTCGCGGCACTGGCCACGGTTGTCGCGATTGCGGTGCTTCGGGAGGGCGCCGAAGTCGTACTTTTCCTCTACGGCGTCGTTGCCGGATCACATACGACCGGCCTGTCGTTGGCCACTGGAGGCGCCGCCGGCCTGATACTTGCCGCTGCCTTGTCCTGGCTGCTGTATCGCGGGCTCGTCATTATCCCGCTGCATCGGCTGTTCAAGGTGACCAATGGACTGATCGCCCTGCTCGCCGCGGGGATGGCGGGACAGGCCGCCGCGACCTTGCATTCCGCCGATCTGCTTCCCGCGTGGGGCGAGCATCTGTGGGACACCAGCGCCTTTCTGGCCGACGACACGATCGCGGGCCGAGCGCTGCATGCATTGGTGGGGTATTCGGCGCGGCCGTCGGGCGTTCAGTTCGCCGCCTGGGTGGCCACCTTGGTCGTGTTGATGGTTTGCTCGCGCCTTATCGGCCGGCCTCGAGGGCGGTCGCTTGCGGCCGTTGCGGCGCTGGTTGCACTGGTTTCCACCGGGTCACCTGCCCGGGCAGAGGATCCGTTGACGCTGCTGTTCCGTAACCATCGTTTCGAGCCGGCCCGGATCGAGGTGCCGGCGAACGTCAAGTTCAAACTGATGGTGAAGAACACCGACGACACGGCGGACGAATTCGAGAGCACTGCGCTTAATCGCGAGAAACTTGTTGCTCCTGGCCAAACCATCACCGTGTTTCTCGGCCCACTCGACCCCGGAGAGTATAAATTCTTCGGTGACTTCCATCAGGACACCGCTCAAGGCGTATTGGTAGCAAAATGACCCGAACATTTGTTGGAATGGCCGCGGCGCTGGCATTGCTGGCGCCGATGGAAGCCCGCGCCGATTATCATCTGCATTCGCCCTACGAAGTTGACCTCGGCGAATTGGAAATCGAGCATAACGGTGCCGCTTCGTTCGACCGCAAGCCGGACAACAACGGCGCGCAAAGCTATACGCTGGAGTTTGGTACCGGGCTGACCAGTTGGTGGCACAGCGAGATCGAACTGGGTTTCGATCGCGACCCGGGGTTCAGCCAACCGACGAATTTGACCCAGGCGGTAACGGAAAATACCTTTCAGTTGACCGAGCCGGGACAATATTTCGCGGATTTCGGATTCTACGCCGAGTACGGGCAATCCCTGACCACCGGCAAGCATGCCGCACCGAACCAGGCCACGTTTGGGCCGGTCATCGGCATGGATATCGGGCGGACCTCACATCTGGTGAACCTGTTCGTGACGCGGGAACTGGGACCGAACCAGGATACGCAGGGGTTGGATTTCAGCTATGCTTGGCAGAGCAAGTGGAACCTGTGGAAACCACTTTCTCCGGCGATTGAAATCTATGGTGATTCGGGCGTACTGGGCCAGTCGCCACGGTTTTCGCGGCAGCAGTTCCTGGTTGGTCCGGTTGGGGTGGGGGCGTTAAGCCTGCACGATCTTGGATTGGGCAATGCCGGGAAGGTCAAATACGAAATCGGCTGGCTGTTCGGGGCGACGCAGGCCACCGCCGAAGGCACGTTACGGTGGCGGTTAGAGTTGGAGATCCCTTTCTAAGAAATAAATGCGTCCTGGACCTACCGCTCGAGCCAACGCTCTTCGAACAGGCGAGTCGGCCTGAACCCATCACCTCGCGATCTTGTAAGCCCGGCATCCCAACGGCGCCGGGGAATTAACTTGGCTCAATCCTCTATCATACTACCTTTCGCATGGAGACAATCCGGCAAACGGATGACGAAATCCAACGACAGGGACGTGCAAAATGAGCCAGGATTTGAAATCAGCGGCTGATACCGTCTTGCGGAAGGTGGTAACCAGCAATCCCCGCGTTCCGGGTGTCGTGGCGATGGCCACGGACCGCCAGGGGCCTATCTATGAAGGTGCGGCCGGCAAGCGCATGCTGGGGCAAGACGCCGACATGACGGTGGATACCGTCTTCGCCATCTTTTCCACCACCAAGGCCATCACCGGCACGGCTGCGCTGCAATTGGTCGAGGATGGCAAGCTCAACCTGGACGCGCCAGCCAAGACCTATTTGCCTGAGATCGGCAAGGCGCAGGTCCTGGAAGGGTTCGATGCCTCCGGCAAGCCGCGGCTGCGGGCGCCGAAACGCGATATCACCACCCGCATGCTGCTGCTGCACACCGCCGGGTTCGGCTACGAGTTCTTCAATCAGCATTACCTACGACTGACGCAGGAACACGGACAAATCAGCGTCGTCAGCAGCCAAAAAGCCGCCTTGGCCACGCCGCTGTTGTTCGATCCGGGCGAGCAATGGGAATACGGCTCCAACATCGACTGGGCCGGTCAGGTCGTTGAAGCCATCGCCGGCAAACGTCTCGGCGAGGTCATGCAGGAACGGATTTTCGCGCCGCTCGGCATGAACAGTTCGGCCTTTACGCTCAGCGCCGAGATGCGGTCCCGCCTCGCCGGGATGCATCAGCGCGAGGCCGACGGCTCTCTGACCCCCCTGCCTGATTTCACGCTGCCGCCGGAACCAGAAGTCCACATGGGTGGCCACGGCCTGTATTCGACGGTTGACGACTATTGCCGTTTCATCCGCATGTGGCTGAACGACGGCGCCGGCGACCACGGCCGCGTGCTGAAGCCCGAAACCGTCAGGATGGCGGAGAAGAACGGCCTCGGCGACAAAAAGATCAAGCTGCTGCCGGGCGTTGTGGCCGCGCTGTCCAACGATGCCGAGTTCTTCCCCGGCCTTTCGAAATCCTGGGCACTCACCTTCATGGTCAACGACGAACCGGCCCCCACCGGACGTCCGGCCGGAGCGCTCGGTTGGGCGGGTTTGGCGAACCTATTCTACTGGATCGATCGTCAGAACGGCATCGGCGGTTTCTGGGCAACCCAGATCCTGCCGTTCGGCGATCCGGCATCGTTCGGCGGATACATGGATTTTGAAACGGCGGTCTATCAAACCCTGTCAGTGCGTCAGGCGGCCTGATGCCTAACGGAAACCGCCGCCGGACCAACCCAGGGTAACGCCCGCGATGCCGACCAGGATCTCCCGAACCCGCTTGACGAGCGACAGCGACAGTCCGGCGGATTCGGGAAGACCAACCGCCAAGGCAGCCAGGGCGAAACCGCCCTCCTGCACCGCCAGGGCGCCGGGAATGGCGAAGCCGGCGGTGCGGGCTGCCATGCCGAGACTTTCGACGACCAGGGCCATCGGCAGGCTGGCGGGAAGTCCAAGCGCATACAGAATGACCCAGGTTTCAAATGTGCCGCACGCCCAGGACACGAAATGCAGGCCCGTCGCGCCAGCCAGCCGTCCGCCCTGGCGGTAAAAAGCGGCCGCCGCGGCGTGCAGGCCGGTCAGCGACAGGTTGGCCAGGTCGGGAAACTGCTCACCGATGCGTTCCACCAACAACTCCAGTAACCGCAGCAGGCCGAAGCGGATCGCCAATAGCAGGCCGGCAACAGCGAGCACGCCAACCGCGAGCGTTCCCAGCCACGCACTGAATCCGTCGCCGCCAACCACGATCGCCAACATTGCAATGCCGGTCAGCAGAAAGGCCGCCTGTGACACAACTTCCAGCGAAACATCGACGATCACGCTGGCGCCCGCCTCTGCCGCCTGGATGCCGCGTTTCGAAAGCATGCGGGCACCGATCACCTCGCCGCCGACCTGCGCCACCGGAAACAGGCTATCGATGCCCTCCCGGATCAGTCTCAGGCGGAAATACAATCCGATCCCCGGCCGCTCGGTCGTGAAAAGCGAACGCCATGCGATACTGGACAGAAAGAGTTGCAGCAGATGGATCGCGATCAGAACAGGCAAAGTCCACAGTGCCCGTGCCGTTCCCTGCCCGACCGCCGCGATATCCGCCCAGGTCGAAACGCTGACCCAACCGGCGCTGGCCAACGCGACGGCGGCCAGCGCGATCAGAAGCCCCCGCTTCATCATGCCGCGAGGCGTAATCGCCGTTCAGAAAACAACGTCGCCAGGAAAAAGGCGCGCCGATGCTCCGACGTGACGGCGAAGCGCGGACACGCCTCGAACGCCTTATGGATTTTACGCGAGACTCGCGAATCCGGATCGGCGGAGAAAAAAAAATGATTGGCCAGCAGACATGTTCCATTCGGCGTCAGCAGGTCGGCGATGCGCGCCACCACCTTCTCCAACACACCGGTATCCATCGGTGACAGGTAATACAGCACGTCGGCAACCACGACCAGATCGAACCGCCCGTCCAGCGATGCCGGCAGGTTCAGAATATCGCCAGCCTGGAACGCCACATTGTCGAGAGCGCCGGCCCGCCGCCTTGCGTGTTCGATCGCGGCCGGCGCGATATCGATTCCCAGCACGTTGTCCGCCCGACCCGCGAGCTTCTGGGACAGCAAACCCAGGCCGCACCCCAGATCAAGGGCATTGCAGAACCGCTTGGCCGGCAACAACGCGACCAACCGATCGTATTTCAAACCCTGATACCGGTAGCGCGGCGAAGCGGACGCCCAGGGATCGTCAGACTCCCGATACGCAGCTTCGAACGCCACGCGGCTGCCATGGGTGCGGTTCAGGCGAGCGATCTTGGCGTCGGTGCGCGCGCTTTTGATGAACAGGCCAATATCGCGGGGCAACATCGCAAACCACGGCGAACGCGGCGAAGCACCGTTACGGCGCGACACGAGCCTGCTGATGCTGTTGAAAAATCCGGGTGAGGTTGCGGACAGCGGAAGAACCCTATTGATCGGATAGTGGACTAATTTCCATCAGCCAGCTCGGTAATTGCCCGTTGCCGACACCGATCCAAACGGTTTCCCGGCGGCCGTGGGCAAAATCGCTGATTTTCAGCACAATATTAGGCCGCCCCTGACGATGGATCGTACACGCGGACGTGCTTGTGCCGATTCAGTGAGCGCGGCGCAACGGTTTGTAACGAAAAATCGCAAATAAACTTGTAGGATCGACGGATTTTGGAAACGCCCCGGTTATACCCGTCTGCGTTGAGACTGACTCTCCGTGCCATCGTCTTGGCCCGGCTTGTCCGGGCCACCGGTCGCGGCACCGTCGACTCATAGGTGGCCCGGACAAGCCGCATCGGCGTCAAAATAAGCGGTCGGCAGAGAATATTTTTGTCCCGGACGTGGCTTTCCACTCTCCGTCATGGCCGGGCTTGGCCCGGCCATGACGCGTGGGCAAATCCGCCCCGCCCACCACCTAAGTTGATCCCTGTGCGGACAAGCCGGGCCATGACGGACGTGGACTGGCATTATACCAATCACCAAATGGCCGACGATGCATCGTAACGCCCGTCGCCTCGTCGGCGGACAAAACGCCCGGCCGCGTGTCAGCCAGCAGCCCGGTCGGCGCACTGCTTCTCGACCGCGGCGAGCAAAATGCATAGCGCAATCCCCTCGGACGCGGCGATCACGTCGGCCAGAGACGGGAACGTCGGTGCAAGCCGCAGATTGCTATCCAACGGATCGTTGCCGTGCGGCCAGGTTGATCCGGCGGCGGTCATCGCCAGACCGGCATCTTTCGCCAACGCAACCACCTGCTTGGCCGTGCCGGGCGTGGCGTCCAGGCTGATGAAGTAGCCGCCGTCCGGCTTTGCCCAGGTTGCCGCTCCGGTGCCGGCGAGGCGCTTGGTCAACGCCGAGTCCACCGCCGCGAATTTCGGTGCCAGCAGCGCCCGATGCCCGTCCATGTGACGCATCAGCCCGGCCTGATCCTTCAGGAAGCGCACATGCCGCAACTGGTTCAGCTTGTCGGACCCGATCGTGCGCTTGAACATCCGCGCCAGATACCAGGCCACGTTGGCCGGCGACGACGCGAAGAACGCCAATCCCGCCCCCGCCAGCGTGATCTTCGATGTCGAGGCGAACACGAACGCCCGATCCGGGTTCCCGGCTGCGGCGCATGCGTCCAGCATGTTGGCGATCTCGTGCCGGTTCTCGGTCAGGTGATGAACGGCGTAGGCGTTGTCCCAGAACAACCGGAAATCCGGCGCGCCGGTCTGCATCGACGCCAATCGGCGTATGGTTTCATCCGAATACACGTCGCCGCTGGGATTGGAGTATTTCGGCACGCACCACATGCCCTTGACCGACGGATCGGCGACCAGCTTTTCGACCGCGTCCATATCGGGGCCATTGCCGGTCAATGGAACCGGGATCATGCGGATGCCGAATTCCTCGCACAGCGCGAAATGGCGGTCGTAGCCCGGGGTCGGGCAGAGGAACGCCGGCTTCGACCAAGGCTCGGTCCCGCCGGGAACGCCCTTCAGCAGCGCCCAGACGATGCAGTCGTGCATTACCGCGAGGCTGGAATTGTCGTTGACCACGACCTGCGCCGGCGGAGCACCGAGCAGCGGGGCGAATAAGGCGCGCGCTTCGGGCAGACCTTGCAGGACGCCATAGTTGCGGGCGTCGTCACCAGCCTCGGTGACATAATCGCGGTTACCGGGGAAGGCGAGCATCTCGTTCGCCAGATCGAGCTGATCCGCCGCCGGCTTGCCGCGCGTCATGTCCAGTTTCAGGCCACGCGCCCGGAAGGCGTCGTATTCGGCCCGCACTTGGTCGCGGAGAGTTTGAAGGTCGGAATTCGGCAGTTCGGCGATACGAGTCATAGGCCCCTCGGCATTTCGGCGGCGGTCTAACGCGAATTTCGCCGAAGTGTAACCGTTTTTCCACGCGGTGCGGGCATGCGTTGGAAAACCCGAGAGCGAACACCTTTGGATTCGATCCGGATTCCCGATATAAACGGGACTATCCAGAAAGAGGGTTCGTCGCGATGATCCGCGTGTCGTCAACTGAGTTCGGCAAGGAGGTCGGCCGGTATCAGGACATGGCCCTGATCCAGCCCGTCGTTGTTACGCAAAATGGTCGCGACCAGACGGTTGTGATCTCTGCCGACGAATACAAGCGTCTCAGGCGGCGCGACCGGCTGGTATTCGAGACGGGCGAACTTCCCGATGAGGTGTTCGAGGCCGTTGAACGATCAGAGATGGACCCTCGGCATCAGCCGCTCGACGATCTCATCCCCAATTGGACCCCGTGAATCTACCATCCCCGGAACCCGGTCTGGTGGTTCGCTATACATATCTATGGTTGCGGGAACATCGGTTGGGGCGCGAGGAGGGGACGAAAGACCGTCCGTGCGCCATTGTCCTGGCTGCACGGGACATTGAAGGAGAAACACAGGTTCTTGTGGTTCCGGTTACGCATAGCCAGCCCGACAATCCCGACGCCGCACTGGAAATGCCACAGGCGATCAAACGGCATTTGGGTTTGGATGCTAAACGGTCGTGGGTTGTCCTGTCGGAAAGCAATCAGTTCGCCTGGCCCGGCCCCGATTTGCGCCCCGTTCCCAATCGCGACGACCGATCGTTTGCTCATGGATTTCTTCCGCCCCGGTTCTTCGCCGGATTGCGCCGGCGATTCATTGAACTGGAAACCGCCGCCCGTTCGCGCCGGGTTCCGCGAAGTGAGTGATGAGCCTCTCAATCGCTCCCCTGCGCCGCGCGGAAACCGCCAACCCCGCGCTCGATCTCCGTCACATGTTTCGGCCGGAACCCGGTCGGGTCGGTCAGGCCGCAGGAGTGGGCGATGATCTCCACCTCCTCTCGCACCTGCTGCGCGTAACGGGCCACCCGAGCGGCTTTGTCGGTGGGGTCGAGGCCGGCGATCAGGCTGGGAACGGATGATGTTACGCCGGTCGGACAGTGACCCGATCCGCACTTCATCGCCTGGATGCAGCCCAGGCTGAACATAAACCCTCGGGCCGAGGACACGAAATCCGCGCCCATGCACAGCGCCCACGCCACCTTGTCCGGGGTGATCAGTTTGGCGGAGGCGATAATTCGAATGCGGTTTTCCAGTCCGTGGCGTTCCCGCGCGGCGGTGACCATCGGCAGGGCGATGGTGATCGGCAGGCCGACATAGTCGATCAACGCGGATGGAGCGGCACCGGTGCCGCCCTCGCCGCCGTCGATCTGCACATAGTCGGGGCAGCCTTCGGGGTGCAGAACACAGTCCTCGAACCAGCCCTCCAGGAATTCGGTGTCGCCCGCGACGAATTTCACGCCGACCGGCTTGTCGGTAATGCCGCGCACCCGCGCGACGAAGGCCCCGAGTTCGGCGATGTTGCCGATGTCGTGGTGCCGGTTGGGACTGATGCTGTCCTGTCCAACCGGGATGCCGCGAATGTCGGCGATCTCCTGCGTGACCTTGATGCCGGGCAGGATGCCGCCTTTGCCGGGTTTGGCGCCCTGGGCGAGTTTGACCTCGAACATGCGGATCTGTGGGTAGGCGGCGATCTCTTTCAGTTTGGTTTCCGACAGCGTGCCATCGGGGTTGCGCACGCCGTATTTGGCGGTGCCCATCTGCATGATGACGTCGCAGCCGCCCTCCAAATGGAACGGGGCCAGGCCGCCCTCGCCGGTCGCCATCCAGATGCCGGCGACTTTCGCGCCGCGCGACAGCGATGACACGGCGGCGTGGCTCAGCGCGCCGTAGCTCATGCCGCTGATGTTGAAGAAACTGCGTGCGTGGTACGGGTGGCGGCAGGAACCGGGGCCTTCGGACAGGCCGATCTGCTTGCCGGGATAGGGACGCTTTTCTTCATCCAGCACCGGGAAGGCCGCGTTGCGGAAGACAAAGGCGGGAACGTTTTCGCTGCCGAAGCTGCGCAGGTTGGAGACCCCTTTGGCCGAGCGATACACCCAGCCGCGCTCCAGCCGGTTGAACGGGCGTTCGGCCCAGTCCGGAAGATATTGATATTGCCGCATATATTCGCCGAGTGTTTCGGCGAAATAGCGAAAGTAGCCGATGATCGGGTAGTTGCGCAGGATCGTGTGCGCGGTTTGGCGGCGGTCGTGGACATACAGCGCGGCGAGGGCCAGCAGAATTGCGGCCAGACAAACGAGAGCGAGCATGGCGTTCACCTCCAGGACAGACCTGCTGTTATAAGCGGCCTACCGTTTACGAAAGGTTAACGGATGCAGGGAGGGGCTTGTCTATGAGCGATTCGGTGACATTTCGGCAGAAGGGCGAAAGGCGCCGGAACGGCAGCACCACCTCCGTCATGGCCCGGCTTGTCCCAAAGAGTACCGACACATATCGTTAAGAAATCGGCCCATCCGTCATGGCCCGGCTTGTCCGGGCCACCTCTCGCGGCACCATCAATGCACGGGTGGCCCGGACAAGCCGGGCCATGACGAATGTGGAATGGCTATACGTCAACGGCGACGGTGAAAATTCTCTGCGTCAACGATAATGTCGACGGCGGCTGATATAGCCGCGCATTTCGCTCCGGTCACACCACCCCCCGCGCCCGCAAATCCGCCACAGCGGCGGCGTCATATCCCAACTCCGCCAGAATAGCGTCGGTATGCTGCCCCAGGTCCGGGGTCGGTCCCAACGTCTCCGGCTGCGGATTGTCGGTCAGGTTGATCGGCTGGCCGACGACCCGAATATCCCCCAGGACCGGGTGATGCACCGCCCGCGCGATCCCGAGATGTTGCGTCTGCGGCTCCGCGAACACCCCGGCGATATCGTTGATCGGGCCGCACGGCACGCCGGCTTTGTTGATCGCCTCCAGCCAATGCGCGCTCGGTTTCAACCGGGTGATCGCACCGATGCGTTCGTTCAGGACTTTGCGGTTTTTGGAGCGTAATCCGCCGGTCGCGTAGTCGGGATCGGACAAGGCGTCCTCCCAATCGATCGCCTTGCAGAAACGTTCCCACAATCCCTGGCCGGAGGCGGCGATATTGATGTGTCCGTCCGCGGTCGGGAACACGCCGGTCGGAATGCCGGTGGGATGGTCGTTGCCGGCCTGTCCCGGGACCTCATGCGCGATCAGCCAGCGGGAGGCCTGGAAGTCGAGCATGAAGATCTGCGCCTCCAGTAACGAGGTATGAACCCACTGGCCTTTGCCGGTCTGCGCGCGTTGCATCAGCGCCAACAGGATCGCCTGCGACAGGAAAATACCGGCGGTCAGATCGGCGATCGGGATACCGACCCGCACCGGCCCCTGGCCGGGCAGGCCGGTGATGGACATCAGGCCGCCCATGCCTTGTGCGATCTGATCCACGCCGGGGCGTGTGGCGTCCGGTCCGCTCTGCCCGAAACCGGAGATGCTGCCGTACACAATGCGCGGATTCACCGCGGCGATGGTGTCGTAGTCCACTTTCAGCCGGTATTTCACGTCCGAGCGATAGTTCTCCACCACCACATCGGCGGTTTCGGCCAGCTTCATAAAGATGGCGTGCGCCTCGGGGGTTTTCAGGTTCAGCGTCATGCCGCGCTTGTTGCGATGCAAATTCTGGAAGTCGAAGCCATGGCGGTTGCCGCCAACAACGTCCCCTTTGGCGGAGCCGGGCGGCTCGATCTTGATCACGTCGGCGCCCCAGTCCGCCAGTTGCCGCACGGCGGTCGGGCCGGCGCGATGCGCGGTAAGGTCCAGAACTTTCAGGCCGGACAGGGGGAGGTTGATCATCGTGCGGTTCCTGTTGGATCAATTTTGTTACTTAAACAGTTAGTGTCGAGGCAGTGGACACCGGCCGCGCCTTTTGCCCCCAATCGTCATGGCCGGACTTGTCCGGGCCATAACGATTGTAGAAACGGTAGTGTGGTGTCAGGACGCCAGTAGAGACACGGCGTTGGATTACGGATCGATACGCGCTGTAGCCGATCCGGCAACGACTTCCTTGCCGTCCTGGTTGGTCGTGGACAGCGTCAGATCGACGTAGTGCTGGCCGCCTTCCTCTCTCAGCGCAACGACCGTTGCTTTCGAGTCCAGCGTGTCGCCCGGCCAAACCTGATTGGTGAAGCGCACGCCGAATTTCGTCAGGGTTCCGTCGCCGACATAGTTTGTCAGCATTTTCCCGGTCAGACCCATCGTCAGCATGCCATGCGCGAACACGCTGGGGTAGCCGGCGACCTGAGTCGTATAGACCTCATCGGAATGCAGCGGGTTGTAGTCTCCCGATGCGCCTGCGTATTGAACGATTTGCGTGCGTGACAGGTTTTCGACCACGCGTTCGCTGTGGGTGTCGCCGACCTTAAGGGCGGATGCTTTCAGTGCCATGTCGATCCCCTCAGCCTTGGTCCACGGGACGTTCCGTCGTGACGCCGACGCCACGCGCGGTGATCACCAACTCGCCATTCTGGTCGCGATATTCGGTGACGCGCTCGCGGAATGTCAGCTTGCCGGCGCGCTTGCTTTCCTTCTCCCACACCTTGCCGGGCATCGTCTCGGCCGTCAGCACGTCGCCGGGGCGGATGTGGCGATGGTATTCGTAATGCTGCTCCGCATGCAGACCGCCCGATGACGTCGGCTTGCCCTCAATCCCGCTCGGTCCCTTGGCCGATCCGAACCATTTCTGGCCGTTCTTCGGGCGCAGGTGATACTCCGGGTCGAACTGAGCCACCGCTTGCGGAAAGCTGGGCGGAGCGATGATTCCGCCGGCCTCGGTGGCTTTCGCCGCCGCCCCGTCGTGATACACAGGGTTGTCGTCGCTGATGGCGCGGGCGAACATCATGATGTGGCTCGCTTCAACGGGAAATGTAATTTTGGCCAAGGGTCCCCTCCGATTGCTTTTGCCCGGACACGTTAGCAGGCTTCCCGAAAGAAGAAACAGGCGGGCCGGCGCATGAGACGTCCGATGCGCCGCCCGGGCATGAAGGCCGCCCTGGGTGCCGCGGCGATTCCCACATTCAGCGGGCCCCGCGAGATGGCGGACTCGTCCGGCGCAATCCGTTTTATGCGTGCTCCGGGCTGGTTGCCGCGTGGCCGGCGGGTTTATGCGATCGGCGATATTCATGGGTATCCCGATAAGCTGGCAAGCCTGCACCGGCTGATCTCGGAGGATTTTGTGCAGCGCCCGACGGAATCGGCTGTGCTGGTGCATCTCGGGGATTTCATCGATCAGGGTCCGGATAGCGCAGGCGTCGTCTCGCTTTTGGCCAGCGGTCCGCCAATCCGCGACATCCCGGTGATCAATCTTCTGGGCGATCACGAACGCATGCTTGTGGATGCACTGGCCGGCGACCGAGCCGCCGCCACCGACTGGCTGTGGGCTGGTGGAAGGGAAGCGCTGCCAAGCTGGGGGCTAAGCCCGCATCTGCCGCGCGAGGCGTGGGAGTCCGCGTTGCCGGCCGCCCATGTGGCCTGGCTGCGCGGCCTGGCATTAACGCACCGCGAGGGCAGCTACCTGTTCGTGCATGCCGGAGTCCGGCCCGGACTACCGATCGCTGAGCAATCGCGGGATGATCTGGTCACGATGCGCCAGCCGTTCCTGACAACCGAGCAGGACCACGGGCTGGTCGTCGTGCACGGGCATTCGTCCAGCCCGTCGGTTCATATAGCGGCGAACCGGATCGGGCTTGATACCGGGGCCGGGATGGGCGGGCGGCTAACCTGCGCGGTGCTGGAGGACGATTTGATAGGCTTGCTCTCGGTCTAATGCCCGGCAACAGCGACGCCACGCTCTCGAACTGTGACGGCCTTATCGCTTCTGGTGGCCAATCGCCCAGACATAAACCGCGACGGCATCGACATCGGCCGGCTGGAGGTTGTCGCCATCCATGCCCGGGGCGGTGTGCATCCTGTCGGTGATCCCTCGCTTGATGCCACTCACTGTGCCGTCGGCCCAACCGTACAGACCGGTCGTCAGGTCCTTCGTGCCAACCGGCGTTCCCTTCGCGTCCGCACCGTGACAGTGCATGCACTTGCCGCCCGCCGCTTCGCCATTGAAAATGCGATCACCGAGAACGAGTTGGTCTCTGGTAAATCCGGTCGGCACTGGCAAACCCTCAAGGGACGGCCGAACCCGCGGTCCGTAATCGGCGACAGGCGTGGCGACGGCGGTCACGGGACTCGGCTGATCGGCGCGCGCCCCTGACGCTGACGGCAGCACGGAACACACGGCGAGGGCTGTCGCCGTCAAAACGATCAAACGAGATCTCATGGATACCTCTCCGTGAAAGGCGAGCGGCCGTTCCGGCCGCCGCCGGTCAGATAGGGCGTCTGGTGCCGACGCCGATTTAATCGTGGCGAAGGTGACAACGTCAATGCGGCTTTCCGCATTGACGTTGCAAAGAAGGCCACATGCTCCGATCGCCTAATCCGCGCCGGCCAGTCCCAGGCTCTGTAAATAGAGCAGCACCCCCGCCTCCAGCAGATCCTCCGCCGGCATCGGCAGTTTGCGCCGGGACGGTCCTTCCCGCACGAACAGAGACGCGACGCCATGCGCCATCGCCCAGATATGCAGGGCCATCATCAGCGCGGGCGGGCGCCGATCAGCCGGCACGGTCGCGACGATTTTGTCCGCCGCCTCCCTCAGCACAGCGAACGCTCGGTCTCCCGCGGCCTGCAATCCTGGATGCGCCTCCGTTGCGAGATGCGAGTCGAACATCGCCGCGTAATAGGCAGGTTCCCGCCGAGCGAAGGAAAGATAGGCACGCCCCAAATCCTCGAAGGCGCGGATGGTGTCAGGCTGACCGCCCTTCCAGGCTTTGGTCAGATGTTCGGTGAAGCGGTCGAAACCACGCAGGGCGACCTCGGCCAGCAGGGACTCGGCGTCGCGGAAATGGCGATACGGTGCGGCCGGGCTGACTCCGGCCAGACGCGCGGCCTCGGCGATGGTGAAACCGGCCGGTCCCTTGGCGGCGATCAACTCCAGCGCCGCGTCGATCAAGGCTTCGCGCAGGTTGCCGTGGTGATAGCCACGACGCCCCGAACCGCCGCTTGATGGTCCAGACCAGCTCATGGGAATGGTTGTGACATGACTGGCGGATGCGATCCAGCCGCCGCGATCGACGACCGTGGAAGAGAGCAGGCCGTTTGGCCTGGTTCTTGCGTGAAACCGGAGTATAGGTCTTGCTACCAGGCTTCTGCTCATTTCCTTGCCGGGAGCATCAGATTTGTGGTCAGGAAAAAGGCAGTTGCGCGCATGAAAAGTCATCGCCTCGTCTCTCGCCGTATGGCTTTGGCTGGAGGGCTGGCCGCACCCTTCGTCGCGCGGGTTGGGGGAGCCAGAGCGGACTCCATTACCATCCGGATGGGCGCACTGAAGCTGATCCACTCGATCACGCCATGGTTCTACGAACGGTTCCTGCCCGCGGGCTACACGCTGGAGGTTATTCCGTTCGAAAGCCCAACCGATTGCAAATCCGCCGTCGTCACCCGTTCGGTGGATTTCGGCACTTTTGGAATTGCCGCGGGTATTCTGGGTGCCGCGGCGCATGAGCCGGTGGTGGTGTTTGGGTCCGCCTGCAATAAAGGCATGGCGGTGGTCGCCCGTAAGGACGGACCGATCGAAACACTGAAAGACTTGAACGGCAAACGCGTCGCCATCTGGCCCGGCTCCACCCAGGAAGTGTTCATCCTGGAACGTTTGCGGATGGAGGGTATGACCATCCGCGACGTGGAATCGGTTCGGGTCTCGTTCAGCGAAATGCCCGCCGCACTCGCACGGGGCGATATTGATGCCTATGTGGATGCCGAACCGGGTCCGGGCAATTCGTTGTTCAGCGGTGTCGGCAAGATCGTTGAGTATCCGTATTCGACGCCGATGGGCAGCCTGAACATGATCATGGGCGCGCATCGCGAGACGATCGATCAGAAGCCCGACCTCGCGCGCATTGTTTTAAATCTGCAAAAGCAGGGCAGCGAATACGCGATGTCCCATCCGGATGAGATGGTGAACATGGCCGTCACCAAGCTGGGCATGAAGCGGGAGGCGGTTGCTCTGTCGGTCAAAAACGTCGAGCTGAACTGGAAGATGACTCCGGAAATGGTTGCAGCCGGAAGGACCTACGCCGACCACATGCTGGAGTTGAAACAAATCCGGGCACTGCCGGATTTCGCGACTTTTTTCGATACGAAAATCTCCGACCAGCTATCTGTATGATCGCGGTCGTCGAAGCGCTGCCGCCGGATACGGCGCCAGCGCGCATCGATATCACGCCACTGCTGCGGATAATTGTCCCGGTGGTTTTGTTACTGTCGTGGTGGGGGGCGACCGCGCTGCATCCCGGCGGGTTGATTTCGTCGCCGCAAGAGGTCGGTACCGCGCTGTGGGATCTCGCGTTCGGCGGCATCAACGACGATGCCTTCAGTGAGATGCTGCTGCCCGATTTGATCGCCTCGGCCGGCCGGGTCTATGGCGCGTTCCTGTTGGCCGCCGCGTTGGCCCTGCCGCTGGGTATGCTGATCGGACGGCTGCGGATCGTGAAGGAGATGTTGGAGCCGACCTTGCAGGTGCTCCGGCCCGTGCCGGTCACGGCCTGGCTGCCGCTATCGATGATCATGTTCGGCATCGGACCGAAATCGGCGTTCTTCCTGGTCGCGTTGGGATCGTTTTACCCGATACTGATCAACACCATCTTCGCGGTTCGCAGCGTCGAGCCCCGGCTGTTCGAGGCCGCCCAAATGTTGGGGGTTTCCCCGGCTCGGTTATTCACCAAAGTCGTGCTGCCGGCGTCGCTGCCCGGGATGTTCACCGGACTGCGGCTGGGACTGGGTTTGGCCTGGGTGGTGATCGTCGTGGGCGAAATGACCGGGGTCCAGACCGGACTCGGGGCGATGATCATGGACGCCCGCCAGTTGTCGCGGACCGAAATCGTCATTGCCGGCATGGCGATCATTGGTGTCGCCGGGTATCTGTCGGACTATGCGGTTTTGGCGCTCGGCCGGCGACTGCTGGCGTGGAGCCCGCAGCATGGTTGAACCTATCCTGCGTGCCATCAATACCGGCAAGATCTATCCGGGCGGGATCGAGGCTCTCCGCAATGCCAATCTCGACATCGCGCCGGGCGAATTTGTCTGCCTGATCGGCGCATCGGGGTGCGGGAAATCGACCCTGCTGCGAATGATCGCCGGATTCGAAACGGTAACCTCCGGCCAGATCGTCGTGCGCGGACGTCCGGTGACCGGCCCCGGCCCGGACCGGGGCATGGTATTTCAGGATTATGGCCTGTTCCCCTGGCTAACGATCCGCAAAAACATTGCGTTCGGGCCCATTGCGCGCGGCAAGCCAAAGGCCGAGGCACTGGCCACCGCCGACCGGTTCGTGTCGATGATGGGGCTCGATCGTTTTGCTGATAGCTATCCGCACCAATTATCCGGCGGCATGAAGCAACGCGTCGCCATCGGCCGCGTGCTGGCCAACGACGCGCAAGTGGCGCTGATGGATGAGCCGTTTGGCGCGCTCGATGCGATGACACGCGAACGGCTACAGGAAGAGCTGCTGACCATCTGGCGGGCCACCGGACTGAGTGTGGTGTTCGTGACCCACTCGCTGGAAGAGGCGATCTATCTTGCCGACCGCGTCGTGGTGATGTCGCCCGGACCCGGCCGGATCGTGGCGGGAGAGCGGATCATGCTGGATCGGCCGCGAGACGTGTCATCCCCGGAATTCAACGACATTCGTCGCCATCTGGCGTCTCTGCTGCACGCCGATCATGCGCGTGAAGCCGCCTGACGTAATAAGAGGCTGGACACGGCCACCGCCATTCAGCGAGATGACGCGATGGTTTGACCAAGAGGACTCCCATGAGCCTGATCGACATTGTTGCCGGCCCGTTTACCTTTAAGGCACGGTTTGAAACCGAGAACGCACCGAAGACCTGTGCGAAATTCCTGTCGCTGCTGCCGTACCGGGAGCGGATCATCCACGTCCGCTGGAGCGGCGAAGGGTGCTGGATTCCGCTGGGCGAGCTGGATCTGGGTCTGGGCTACGAAAACCACACCAGCTACCCGGCCCCTGGCCAGATCATCCTGTATCCGGGCGGCATCTCGGAAACCGAAATCCTGCTGGCCTATGGCGGCGTGCAGTTTGCCAGCAAGATGGGACAGTTGGCGGGGAATCACTTCCTGACCGTCGTCGAGGGCAACGAGAACCTGGCGGCCCTCGGCAAGATGGTCCTGTGGCAAGGCGCCCAGGCGATCGAGTTCAAGCTCCCGTAAACCTCGATTGTCGTTCATCCCCGTCATGGCCGGAGCCATGACGGGGATGAACAAACGGATCAGACCGGCATCAACGCCCGCAGGTCGGTTTCCGGCCGCGCGCCGTAATGGCTGATCACCTCGGCGGCGGCGATGCTGCCCATGCGGCCACAGATCTCCAGGCTTTTGCCGAAGGTCAGGCCGGTCAGGAATCCAGCGGCGTAAGCGTCGCCAGCCCCGGTTGTGTCCACTACCTTGGCGGGTTCGGCGGCCACACTGACCGTCTCGGCACCGCGTAGAATCACGCTACCGGCCTCACTGCGGGTCAACGCGGCCAGGGCAACGTTCTGGCGCGCATCTTCCGCAGCTTCCTCAAACGTGTTGCGCTCGTAAAGCGCGGTAATCTCGGCTTCGTTGGCGAACAGGATATCGACGTGGTTGGCCACGAGATCCAGGAACGCCGCGCGATGACGGTTGACGCAGAACGCATCGGACAACGACAGCGCGACCTGACGGCCGGCGGCATGGGCGGCGGCGGCGGCCTTCTTGAACGCGGCCTGGGCTTCCGGGGGATCGTACAGATAGCCTTCCAGGTAGGTAATCTCTGACGCGGCGACCAACGCGGGGTCCACGTCTTCGGCCGTCAGCGTGACGCAGGCGCCCAGGAACGTGTTCATGGTGCGCTGGCCATCGGGCGTGACCAGGATCAGGCAACGCGCGGTGGGCGCGGCGCCGGAAAGCGGGGCGGTGGGGAAATGCACGCCCACGGCATCGATGTCGTGACGGAACACGCCGCCGAGTTGATCATCGGCGACTTTGCCGATGTAGGCGACGCGGGCGCCAAGCCCGGCCGCGACGGCGCAGGAATTGGCAACCGAACCGCCGCTGCTCTCCAGGCCCGGCGGCATGGCGGCGTACAAGGCGTCCGCGGTCGCGGTGTCGATCAACTGCATCGCACCTTTATGCATGTCGTGGCGCGACAGGAACGCCTCGTCAGCTCGGGCGACGACATCGACGATGGCATTGCCGATACCCAGAATGTCGTAGGTGGCTTCAGACATGATCTTCCTTTTGGCGGGTGTGCCCAAACCGCCGCTTCGATGACATCGGTGTCCCGGCCGGGCGGTCCGGGACGATAGGCGGGCGTTTTCTACTACTGGCGCCGCATTGGAAAGCGCATCCTGTCAGAAGCGGCCATATTTCGGCGGATCGCTGACCTGTCATTTGCCGCGAGGCACGCGAGGACCTACTCGGCGAGTCCGGCACAGAGTCGGTTCGGATGGAAACCCGGATGCAAACCCCAGTGGAGACCATCTCCATCGGCGAGCAGCTTGAGGCGATCGGCTGCATCCTGATGCAGCAAGGGCACTGCGATCAACGGACACTGGACCGCGCCTCTCGCGTGGCGCTTGAGTCGCATCAGCGGATGGACGCGGTGCTGCTGCAACTCGGGTTGGTGTCCGAACGCGGCCTCGCCGACGCGTACTCGCGCTTGCTGTCGGTCCCGGTCACCGAAGTACACGGATACCCGGCCACCGAACCGGTGCTGGCGGACAAACTGACCGCCCGGTTCCTGCGCCACACCCGCGTGGTGCCGCTCGCCGCCGATGCGACAAGCGTCCTGCTGGCGGCGGCGGACCCGTTGGACCCGTTCACGCTGGCCGCCGTCGAGGTCGCGACCGGACGGCGCGCGCGTTTGCAAGTCGCCGTGCCGATCGAACTGGAAGCGGCGCTCAATCGGCTTTACCCCGAAGCTGACCGCCCCGGGTCGGACTCCGACAACGACGCACCTCTGGAAGAGGATGCCGAACGCCTGAAAGATCTGGCGAGCGAGGCGCCGGTGATCCGTCTGGTGAACCTGCTGATCACCCGGGCGGTCGAGACACAAGCGTCCGACATCCACATCGAGCCGTTCGAGGACCGCTTGCGTGTGCGGTACCGCTACGATGGCGTGCTGCATGAGGCGGAAGCGCCACCCCGGCATCTGGCCGCCGCCGTCACGTCCCGCATCAAGATCATGGCACGCCTGGACATCGCGGAGCGGCGGATGCCTCAGGACGGCCGGATCAAGATGGCCGTGCGCGGCCAGGATGTGGATTTTCGCGTCTCCACCATCCCCTCCCTGCACGGCGAGACCGTCGTCTTACGCATCCTCGACCGGTCGGCGGTAACGTTCGACTACGCTCGGCTTGGCTTGTCGCCGGCGGTGATCCGCAAGCTGGGAACGGCCCTGGAGTTGCCGAACGGCATCGTCCTGGTCACCGGTCCGACCGGCAGCGGCAAAACCACGACGCTCTACACCGGGTTGCTGGCGCTGAACGCGGTCACCCGCAAGATCGTCACGGTGGAGGACCCGATCGAGTATCAGCTTCAGGGCATCAACCAGATCCAGGTGCGCGCGCAGATCGGCCTGACCTTTGCCAGCCTGTTGCGGTCCATCCTGCGGCAGGACCCGGACGTCATCATGGTCGGGGAAATCCGCGACGGGGAAACGGCACAGATCGCGGTGCAGGCGGCGTTGACCGGGCATCTGGTGCTCTCGACGTTACATACCAATTCCGCGGCGGCAGCGGTGACCCGGCTGCGCGATATGGGGGTGGAGGATTATCTGCTGACCGCCGTGCTGCGCGGGATCATGGCCCAACGACTGGTGCGCCGCTTGTGTCCGGACTGCCGCCGGAGCGAGCCCGCTCCCCCCGAATTGGTCACTCGATTTGGCCTCGACCGGCGCACAGACGCCAGACCGATCATGCTGTCGCATGCGGTCGGCTGTGCGGCGTGCCGGCAAACCGGGTATCGCGGCCGGGCGGCGATCGCGGAGTTTCTGGAACTGGGGCCGGCGATCGAACGGCTGATCTTCGAGCGTGCCGATCACGTCATGATCGAGCGTGCCGCTATCGCGCACGGCATGGAGCCGATGTTCGACGCCGGCCTTGCCGCCGCGCTGGCGGGCGAGACGACGATCGAGGAAGTCACCCGCAGCATTCGCACCGATCCATGACCTTGTTCCGCTACACCGCGATCGGGGCTGGCGGCGAGCGTCTGACGGGGACAACGGACGCGGCGGATGAGGCCGACCTGATCGCCCGCCTGCAGCGGCAGGGCGCCATGCCGATTCGCACCGACTCCGCCGACCGGCCCCGGCCGTGGTCGCGTTGGATGCAAATCGACCTTGGCAAAGGCCGCTCGTTAAGCAAGCAACAGGTCGCCGACCTGATCCGGGAACTGGCCACCATGCTGTCGGCCGGTCAGGATCTGGACCGAGCGCTGCGCTATTTGCAGGAAACGTCTTCGGCGAAGGTTGGCATGATCGTCACCGGCCTGCGCGACGCGGTCAGGGACGGCAGTCCGCTGTCGGCCGCCATGGCTCGCTATCCCGCCAGTTTTCCGCCCATGCATGTCGGTCTGGTGCGGGCCGGTGAGGCCGGCGGCAATCTGGCGCCGACGTTGACGCGAATCGCCGATTTGCTGGACCGGCAACGGGCGCTCGCGGCGACGGTGATCTCCGCGCTGATCTATCCGGCGGTGCTGCTGGTCGCGATGATCGGCGCGGTTACTTTGCTGCTGACCGCGGTGTTGCCCCAGTTCGTGCCGATGTTCGAACAGAGCGGCGTGGCCCTGCCGGCGTCCACCCAATTTCTGATTGCCGCCGGGGCATTCGTGCAGGCTGACGGCACGTTCATGCTGGTCGCGGTGCTGATCCTTGCGCTGCTGGGACGCGCCGCGATACGGCGGCCGGCGGTGCGCCTGGTGGTTGATCGTATCCTCCTGCGCGCCCCGCTGAGCGGTCGCCTGACCAAGGAACTGCTGGCCGCTCGGTTTACCCGCGTCCTGGGGACATTGTTGCAGAACGGGGTCGCGCTGATCCCCGCGCTGGCGATCGTGCGCGACGCCGTCGGCAACCTCGCGGTTCGAGCTGTCGTGGACCGCGCCAGCCTGGCCGCTCGGGGTGGCGGATCGCTGACACAGGCGCTGGAGGCGGGAAAGATTTTTCCGACGCGCACGATCCACCTGCTGCGCCTCGGCGAGGAAACCGCGCAGCTCGCCGGCATGGCGTTGCGGGCGGCCGATATTCATGAGGAAAATACACGTCTGTCTACCCAGCGCCTGACCGCGCTGCTGGTGCCGGCAATGACGATCCTGATGGGGGTTGCCGTCGGCGGGATCGTCGCGTCGCTGATGACCGCCATGCTCAGCCTGAACGACCTGGCGTCCGGATGAAAGGTTTCACCCTGCTGGAGGTGATCGTCGCGCTGATCATCGCGATTATGGCCGCGGCGGCGCTGATGGCGGCGGTGGGCAGCGGCCTGCACGCGACACGGGTCGCGTCGATGTACGATCAGGCCATTGTCCGGGCCAACTCCCGGCTGGCCGCCACGACGCATGGCACCAAACTGGCGCCCGGAGATTCGCGGGGTGACGACGGCGGCGGCTTTCGCTGGCGGGTACGCGTGGTGCCCATCGCCTCGGCACCGGTTCGCCCGGTCGGGATCGTTGGACCGCGGGCGGCCGCCTCCGTTTCGGTCGTTCTGTATGGCGTCACCGTCTGGATCATGTGGAACGACGGCAACACGGAACGGGATGTTCGTCTGGATACCGAACAGGTCGGGGGATGAAGACGGCGGGACCGGCCGGTTTCACGTTGCTGGAGGTTATTGTCGCCCTGGCGATCTTCGGCTTTCTGCTGGTTGGCCTCAATCAAACCGTCCGGTTCGGTTTGATTGCGTGGCGGCAAGACATTCGCATGTCCGAAGGAAAAACCGATCTCGAAGCGGTGGACCGCAGCCTCCGTTCCATTCTTGAGAACCTGTCACCCGGTGACGACGCCGCGCGCCCATCGTTCGACGGGGCGGCGGATCGCCTGACCGGCGAGACCAGCATGCGCGTACCCGGCTCCGGTTTGACGCCGATCCGCATCGAGGCCGGACTGGCGCTGTCCGGGAATCGTCTGGTTCTGCGCTGGCGGCCGCACCACCATGCGCGCATGCTTGGCACCGTAGCGCCTGCCCTGGAAACCGAACTGGTCAGCGGCGTGGTCCGGTTCGGCATCGAGTATTGGCAGCCCTCGGGCATTTGGGTGTCTTCCTGGCATGAGCCGGACCTGCCCTTGCTGATCCGCATGCGCCTGACCTTCGCGGGTCCGAACGCGCCGCGGTGGCCGGATATCGTTGTCGCCCCCTTGCTGTCACGCCCGTGAAGAGCGAACGGTGAAAGGGTTCGCATTATTGGTCGTCCTTTGGACGGTCGGCTTTCTCGGACTGTTGGGCACCTGGATCGTCGCGGCCGGCCGGTCGGATACGCAGTTGGCGGGAAACCTGAAACAGGACGCCGAACTGCGCGCCGCGGCGGACGGCGCGGTCGCGGATGTGCTGTTCCAAATGCTCGCGGTTCGCAACCCCCGCTTCCAGACTGACAGCGCGGTCCAACAGGTGCGGGTTGGCCGGACGCCGGTCCTTGTGCGCGTGGGGAGCGAAAACGATCGGATCAATCTCAATACGGCGTCGGCATCGTTACTGCATGCCCTGTTTTTTGAACTGGGAAGTCCACCGGCGTTAGCGAACCAGCTTGCCGCCGCGATCCTGGATTGGCGTACGTCGGGTGCGAACCCGCGCCCGAACGGTGCCAAGGCGGCCGATTATCTGGCGGCGGGGCGGACATACGGACCACCGGGCACGCCATTTCAAAGCGTTGACGAACTGGCGGACGTTCTGGGCATGACGCCTGACCTGTTCGAGCGCACCGCGCCGCATCTGACGGTGTTGACCGATGGTGATCCTGATCTGACGACGCGCGACCCGGTGGTTGCGCGGGCGTTGGTCGATAGTGCCGGCGTTGCCGACGACACCGGCGGTTCGCCCCAGACCGCGGATCAGGTGCTGCGCATTACCGTGACCGCGGTCGGGACGGGAGCGGCGCGTTATACCGCTGTTGTGGTTGCGGCGGCCGATTTTCAAAATGCCTCGCCGCATGTCAACATCCTGTTGCGCAATCATACCGTTCATGCGGACACGACAACCGATGCCGCGCTGGCGGTTCGATAACGCGCCGGGACATTGGCCGGCCGGGGCACCTGTTCATGCCAAAACACAACGAACCTCACGCAATCGCGCCCGATATCACAAGGGTTTGCCTCGCCTTACGCCGTCGTCCGGGTCATCACAGCGGTCCTGATACCAACTTGCGTTCGCGTTGATCGATTTCCCCGTCATGGCCCTCCCCCGATTTGATCGGGGGATCATCCGAACCACCCCTGACCTGACGGTGCCGCGACAGGTGGCCCGGACAAGCCGGGCCATGACGATGGGCAAAGAGTTCGGTGCGACTGTCGGCTGGGATAGGACTGAGCGGTCGCGTCCTGGCAGACGGTGGAGTTCAATAACAATATGCGGCAATCCATCGTTCGCAAGCAGCGTTCGCACCGAGCGATGGCCGCTTTGTTGGGTTTGGTGCAGATGGCGGGCTGCAATCGCCCCTCGCCGCCGGCCATACCGGCGCTGGCGCCGCTGCCGACCGCCCCCACCGCCGCGGCCCCCCGCCTGAACGGGTCCATTGGTGCTCCCGACGCATTGCCGCCCCCTAACATCGCCTATGGAACCGGCGCCGATACGCCTTCGCTACCGGCGGCGGGGTCGTTCGCGGGAGGCGGTGACGTCAGCCTCGATTTCGCCGACACCGACATCCGGGAGATTGTCGCGCAAATCCTGGGAACGATCTTAAAAGTCAACTACACGATCGACCCGACCGTTCGCGGCACCGCGACGCTCCACACCGTCCAGCCACTGCCGCGCGCCGCCTTGGTGCCGACCCTGGAATCGCTTCTCGCCCAAAACGGTGCCGCGCTCGTCATGAGTGGCACTCTTTATCGTGTGCTTCCCGCGGCGCAGGCTGTAACAACCGCCGCCAGCGATCCGGGCACAGCCGGCGCCGTGGTCGTCCCGCTGCGGTATGCATCCGCCGAGGAGTTAGCCAAGGTCTTGCAGCCTTACGTTGGCGACGGCGGCAAGATTGCCGCCGATCCCGGCCGCAACGCGCTGCTGATCGCGGGGGAGCCACAGGCGCGGCAGGGTCTGATCGGGCTGATTAAGGCATTCGACGTGGATATCCTCGCCCGGCAATCCTAAGCGTTACTCCCGGTCGGCAGTGGCGACGTCAAGGACTTCGCGTCCGCCTTACAGGACGCGTTCCGCGGTCAAAGCGGCGGCGCCCTGTCCGGCCTGGTCAAGGTGGTTCCGCTCTCCCGCATCAATGCCGTGCTGATCGTGTCGCCCCAGCAGCGCTATATCGAGGAGGCGCGCCGCGTCTTCGCCCTGATCGATCGCGGCCGGCGGCAAACACTGCGGAGCTGGCACGTCTATTACCTGCAGAACAGTCACTCCGAGGACGTTGCCTATGTCCTGCAACAGGCATTTACCCCCGGCAATGTTACGGCGCAGCCCACCGCCCGCCGGCAAAATTCGCAGCAGCAAACCAGCGGCGGCGGTTTGGGTGGTGGTTCCGCCGGTGGTTCGCTGGGAAGCGGCAGTGGCGGCGGCTTCGGTGGCGGCCTCGGCAGCGGATCCGCGGGGGGGCTCGGCCGGTCCAGCCTGTCCAGCGGAATCGGCAACGGCCAGTCCGGTCAGGGGCAGGGCACCACGCAACCGCCCGGCGCGGCCGGGACAGCGCAGGCCCAACAGCCGGCCGCCGGCGCCAATCCGTTGTTCGGCGGCCTGGAGCCGAACAACGGCGAAATGGCCAACACCGATACATTGCGGGTGATCCCGGACGATCAGAACAACTCCGTCCTGGTCTATGGAACCGATCGGGAATTGGCGACGATGGAGGCGATGCTCCGCAAGATCGATATCCTTCCGCTGCAGGTGCGGATCGACGCGGTCATCGCCGAAGTCACGTTGAACGACACGCTGCAATACGGCACGCAGTTCTTCTTTAAGTCCGGCGGGATCAACGGCATTCTGAATAATGGCTCCTCCACCGTAACCAACATCTCGGGCACGTCGCTTAACGTGAACTTTCCGGGCTTCTTTTTGGGCGGTAACGGTGCCGGAGGCGTGCCGATCGCGATCCAGGCCCTGCAGGAGGTGACCAAGGTGCACGTCCTGTCCTCCCCCGAACTCCTGGTCCTGGACAATCAGCCCGCTCGGTTACAGGTCGGCAGCGTGGTGCCCTATCTGAGCCAGACATCGCAAAGCACCATCACCAGCAACGCACCTGTGGTCAGTTCGATCAACTATCAACAGACCGGCGTCATCATGGAGGTCACGCCGAGGGTGAACAGCGGCGGCCTGGTGACGCTGGATATCATGCAGGATGTCAGCAGCGTGGCCACCGGCATCACGACGCCGGGAATCAATTCGCCCACCTTCAATGAGCGTAACGTGACCTCGCGGGTGGTGGTGCAGGATGGCCAAACCGTCGGGTTGGCGGGTTTGATCACCGACACCACGTCGCTGGGGAACCAGGGCATTCCGTGGCTGAAGGATGTCCCGATCCTGGGGTTGCTGGCGGGTAGTCAGAACAATGCCAGGCAGCGCACGGAACTGCTGATTTTGATCACGCCGCACGTTGTGCATGATCAACGCGACGCGCGGGCCCTGACCGAGGACCTGCGGGATCATCTGATCAACGCGGCAACGGTGCCGGATCTGCTGAACAACCTGGGTCCGTCCGGCCAATCTGATCCATCGGCACGGTTGCGTCAGAAGTTACAATCGCAACCTTGAAATCACGTGATGAGGACAGGCATCCACTTCGAGAGGGTTGCCGTGAACGGACGGTTACTCGTTGCAAATCTCGTCCGTGCCCCCCGTTCCGGATGGTCCTTCCGAACATAAATCGTAATCGTGGCCGGATCGGCTGGACGGATCGCGATACACGTACGGATGGTTCCAGGGATCCAGCGGCACGTTGCCTTTCACATACGGACCATTCCAGTTCGCCGCACCGGTGGGCCGTTCGACCAGCGCGCGCAGGCCTTGATCGGTGGTCGGGTAACTGCCGGCGTCCAGCTTGTAGATATCCAGGATCGACTCGATGCGGGCGATCGACTGCCGCGCGACAGAGGTTCGGGCGCCGGAAAGCTGACGCAACGCGGCCGGGGCGACCAGGCCGATCAGCAGACCCAGGATCGCGATAACGACCAGAAGCTCCAGCAAGGTGAAGCCGGCGTCACGGTTGCTCGAACGACAGCGCATACTTGGATCCATCGCGGTGGATCGCCCGCATAGCAGCCGGCGGCCGACCGTGACGTCACGGTCGGATGAACGGCGCCGCGATGCCGCGGTCTTTACCGGCGCGCGGCGCGGGCTGCCGAACGGCGGCCGAACAGCGCGCCTGCCGCGGCGGTGACCTTGGCCTGATACGCCGCGCCGCGATCCGGCGTGTGAGAATGATAATAGCCGATCGCGACCAGGACGTCGCCGCGGGCTTCGGTCAGATACACCTTCATGATGGCGGCGGCGGCTTCGATATTGAAGCAAGGGTCGTTGATCAGGCGGGTGACCACCACGTCCTGCGGCATCCTGGCATAGCGCGCCAGCGGGCGTATCCAGATCGAGTTGACCTGCATCGGGCCGAGATCCGCGGACCCGTTCTGGTTGAATTTCACCATTCCCGCTCGGCCACCCTCCACCGCCTGGATCGAGGGGAGCACACGCGGCGGCAGATTGTACAAGGATGCGGCGGCGATCATGCAGGCCACGAACGGGATGCTCATGAGGGTCTTCGGAAAACAGTGGAAGGCATGGTGGCTATCTCTATAACGAACCAATTGCGGGTTCAATCTCGATGGTATGGCGACTAAACCCAGCTTGGAGGCGCTGAGGGGTGCGATCGGCGAATCCGTCCCGCGGGGCACCGGGCGGCCGCTACCCATGAGTAGCCGGAACCAGGACCCCCGGGCATCCCCGCCGCGATAACGAATCAGAGATTGCCTTTCATCTAATAACATATTAATGATCTCACTATAGAGATTATTCGCCTGAAACTTCGATCGGGGGACCGTGATATGCAGTTGATTTTGGAGCCGCGGTTCCTGTTTGACGGCAGTGTCGGCGCCGTGGCCCGGCCGGTCGCGCACGGGCTGCACCATGTGTTCGAGACCGGCGGCGACACCCATTCCGGGCACGCATCGCACAGCAACGAGCCGGGTTTGCACGATACCGTTCATGCCGGACCGGCCTACGACATACCCGCGATCGCGCCAAACCCGGCCGCCACCACCTTGTTGTTTGTCGATCCGCGGGTGACCGGTTGGCAGTCGCTGGCCGCCAGCGTGAGCAGCAACGTCCAGGTCATCGTGCTGAACCCGAACCGGGACGCGATCGACCAGGTGACCAAGGCGCTGAATGGCCGCTCCGGGATCACCGCGATCGATTTCCTCGCCTATGGCACCGCCGGTGCGGTGGAGATCGGCAACACGCCGCTGACCGCCGCGACGGTATCCTCGCATGCGTCGGAAATCGCGGGTTGGAGCGATCATCTCGCCGCCAACGCCGACATTTTGTTCTATAGCTGCGATGTGGCGCAGGGTGCCACCGGCCAGGCTTTGCTGGCCGACCTGCACACGCTGACCGGCGCCCAGGTGGCGGCCGCGACCGACGCCGTCGGGTCAGCCGCCCTGGGCGGCACCTGGAGCCTGGATACATCGACCGGCTACATCGACGCTTCGACGCCGTTCTCGGGCGTCGCGCTTGCCGCCTACACAGGTATCCTGGATTCGGCGGTTCCGACAGTAACGATAACCGGGCCGGCGACGGCACTTCCCGGCGCGACGTTCACGGAAACCGTTACACTGACGAACAGCGCTGCCAACGCCGCGGGAAATGCCCCGTTCATCGAGGTGTTCGCGCCGGCCAATGCCACTGAAAATGCCAGCCTGGCCAGCGCGGTTGAGGGCGGCCAGGCTCTGACGGTGACCGCCGTGACATTGACCGCCGATGCCAGCGGGCACGTCGTTGCCGTGGATCCGATGGTCCGGGATGCCAACGGGAACGCACAGGCGGTCGCCGCCCCGGCTGGCTATCAAGCCGGTGACACCATGTATGTCGTGCAGTTGGCCCCCGGCAGCATCGCGGCCGGAGCCGCGCAGCAGGTGGCGTTAACGTTCGCTCTTGCCGGTTCCAGCGTTCCGGCGACGGCCGGATTGGAGATCGCCGCGATCGGTGGCTTCCAGGATGCGGGCTCCACCATCCGCGGCACCAGCGTTCTGGAGGGCAACCTGGCGACGGACGCCGGCAATGGGCTGGCGACGACCAATCCGAACGTGGCTTACGTCACCGCGGAGGCTCAGGTCACCTATGAAACCACCAACAGTGCCACAGCCACGACGGAAGGGTTGTATGAATTAACGATTACCACAGCCCCGGTGGTGAGCGAACATCCTTTGAACGGATTGAATTTCACCGTCGCGTTGCCGTCCAACGCCACATATTCCGGTGGCGGTGTGATTGTCACAGGCGTCGGGGCCGCCGGGGCTGTTGCAACCGTCGAAAGCGGTGGATCGACGGGCGGTCAATCCTTGGCGTTGGATTTCCCCACCCTGGCTGCCGGCGGGACAACGACCATTCTGGTTCCATTGTCGGTGGCCGGGTCGCAGGGTTTTGGTACGACCAGTATTCCGGCTTTGGCTGACCCCAGCGTCACCTATACGGGCAGGTTTCCGTCGGGAGGAGACCCTACCAATACATCGACCTATGTCGCGGACGGCTGGAGCAAGACCTCGAACGGCGGCGCCGGCTACACAATCAGCCTGCCGCAATTCGATACGTCGGGCGGGAACGTCCTGACCGATGCGACAATAACCCTGGCAGGGTATGTGTATTCGACCGGCAGCGTGACGGCCTCGGCGGGATCAGCAGCAACGATATCGAACTATTCTCAGACCGAGTCTATTTACTTGACAAAACCGGGCGCCCTCATCAAGGTCGGGTAACGCATTGCTTCTAGTGTCGCCGGTCATTTTTAGTCTGCCCGATCAAACCGTAGCGGCTGGTAGCACGTACACCGTCGGCCCGGTCAATCCAAACGCGGCGCTGGCAACCACGTTATCCGGCGCGGCCCTTACTGCCTATGAGGGTACGGGAAATGTTTCATTTGGCCTGATCTCAGCAGGAGCCGTCAATGGAACGTTCTCGGGCGGCAACTTAGTCGCTTCGTTAACGACTACCGCTTTGGCACAAGCGACGATTACCTACGATTATACTGTCCCTATCGTAACGACGGCAACGTTTACCGCGCATGTCTATACCGACACCAACGGGCTCGGCACCGGCACCGAGCCGGCGTTGGCCAATGTCACCGTGGAACTGCTGGACAGTTCGGGACACGCGGTCACCGGTCAGGCGAACCAGCTCACCAACTCCAGCGGCGATGTCAGCTTCAGCGGCCTCGCCCCCGGCAGCTACCAGATCGCCGTGGTCACCCCGGGCAACGACGTGGTGACACAACACCTCAACACCTCGACGATCAACGTATTGGCGGCCGGCGGATCGGCCAGCGCCAGTGAAGGCGTTTATACGCCGGCGAGCTTCACCGCGCATGTCTATACCGACGCCAACAACAACGGCACCGAGGACACCGGCGACACAGACCTGGGCGGCGTGACCGTCACGCTGCTGAACACGACGACCGGCACCACAGTCGGGTCGAAGACCACGGATTCCAGCGGCAATGTGAGTTTTACCGGCCTGGCCCCGGACAGCTACCAGATCTCGGTGCCCGGGCAGGCGGCGACGGCCAGCGATACGGTGACGCAGACCAGCGTGACCTCGACGGGCGGCGGCACGCAGACCCCGTTGGGTACCGTGGTGACGCTGACGTCCGGGCAGACGGCGGCGGCGACCGAGGGCGTCTATACACCGCCAGGTGGCACCGCGACCTTCACCGCGCACGTCTATACCGACGCCAATGGCAACGGCATGAAGGACGGCAGCGACACCGACCTGAGCGGCGTAACCGTCACGCTGGTGGACACGACAACCGGCACCACGGTCGGGTCGCAGGCCACGGACTCCAACGGGAATGTGACGTTTGCCGGGCTGGCGCCGGACAGCTATCAGATCTCGGTACCGGCACAGACCGCGACGGCCGGCGATATGGTGACGCAGACCAACGTGACCTCAACGGGCGGCGGCACGCAAACCCCGCTGAGCACCGTGGTGACGCTGGCAGCCGGGCAGACCGCGGCGGCGACCGAGGGGCTGTACGTCCCCGCCACCATCAACACGCATGTCTATACCGACGCCAACGGCAACAGCAGCCAGGATGGCGGCGACACCAATCTGGCCGGGGTCACCGTCACCCTGAACGGCACCCCGACCGGCGGCTCGGCCATCACGCCTCAGACGCTGCCGACCAATGGCACCGGCGATGTCAGCTTCACCGGCCTGGCACCCGGCAGCTACACCGTCTCGGTAACCAATCCCGCCACCGGCGACGTGACGACCCAGGCCTATCTGGTCGGGTCCGCGCAGCCGCTAGCGTCGGGCCAGACCATCAACGCCATCGACGGGCTGTACGTCCCCGCGACCATCAACACGCACGTCTATACTGACGCCAACGGCAACCACATCCAGGACGGCGGCGACACCAACCTGCAGAACGTCACCGTCACCTTGAACGGCACCCCGACCGGCGGCTCCGCCATCACGCCGGAGACGATGACTACCACTGCCTCCGGCGATGTCAGCTTCACCGGCCTCGCTCCCGGCAGCTACACCGTCTCGGTGACCAATCCCGCCACCGGCGACGTGACGACCCAGGCCTATCTGGTCGGGTCCGCGCAGCCGCTGGCGTCGGGCCAGACCATCAACGCCATCGACGGGCTGTATGTCCCGGCCACCATCAACACGCACGTCTATACCGACGCCAACGGCAACCACATCCAGGACGGCGGCGATGCCAATCTGGCCGGGGTCACCGTCACCCTGACCGGCACGCCGACCGGTGGCTCCGCCATCGCACCGGAGACGATGACCACCAATGCCTCCGGCGATGTCAGCTTCGCCAACCTGGCACCCGGCAGCTACACCGTCTCGGTGACCAATCCCGCCACCGGCGATGTGACGACCCAGGCCTATTTGGTTGGGTCCGCGCAGACGTTGGCGTCGGGCCAGACCATCAACGCCATCGAGGGCGTGTATGCCCCGGCAACGTTCTCCGCGCACGTCTATACCGATGCCAACGGCGACAGCAGCCAGAACGGCAGCGACACCAATTTGGCCGGCGTGACGGTCAATCTCCTGGACGGCTCCGGCAATCCGACCGGCCGGACGGCGGTGACCGACGCCAGCGGCAATGTCAGCTTCGCTGGCCTCGCGCCCGGCAGCTACGAGATCGCCGTGGTCACCCCGACCGGCGACGGCACCACCCAGACGACCAACCTGCGGACACCGACCGTGCTCGCTTCCGGCGGATCGGCCAGCGCCATTGAAGGAGTCTATGCCCCGGCAACGTTCTCCGCGCACGTCTATACCGATGCCAACGGCGACAGCAGCCAGAACGGCAGCGACACCAATTTGGCCGGCGTGACGGTCCAGCTTCTGGACGGCTCCGGACACCCCACCGGCAGGACGGCGGTCACCGATGCCAGCGGCAATGTCAGCTTCGCCGGCCTCGCGCCCGGCAGCTACGAGATCGCCGTGGTCACGCCCGGAGGTTCCACCGTGACGCAGGCGACCAACCTGCTGACGCCCGTAACGGTGGCGTCGGGCGGGTCCGCGACTGCCGTCGAGGGCCTGTTCGTCCCGGCAACCCTGACCGCGCATGTCTATACCGACGCCAACGGCGACGGAACGCAGAATGCCGGAGACAGCAATCGCGCCGGGGTGACGGTTGAGCTTCTCGATGGCTCCGGACATCCGACCGGCAGAACGGCTGTCACGGACGCGAACGGTAATGTCAGCTTCACCGGGCTGCCGCCGGGAACCTATGAAATTGCGGTGGTGAAACCCGACGGTTCCATCGTTACCCAGGCCAGCAACATTTTGGCCCCGATCACGCTGGCCGCCGGGCAAACCGTGCAGGCCGTCGAGGGCGTCGATACAACGGTCATCGCGATACCGACGCCGACGCCATGGAAAAACCCCGACACCCCTAACGCGCCGAAGGTGACAAACCCGTTGCTCACCCCGGCCATCGGCACCCCGGCCGATGCCCCCGGCGACTTCAACCCGCTGGATGGCACCGCTTGGTCACGCCAGCTTTATGTCGAAGGCCGCAACGCCGACGGTGGCCCCATCCCGTCCTGGCTGAGCTTCGACCCGACGACCATGAGCTTCAGCGGCTCACCACCGACGCCGTTGAAGAAGCCGTTAGTCATGATCGTCGTCATTCGCGACTCTCGCGGCAACCAAACCTTCCACGACGTGCCGATCATTTCGGGACCCAGCGGCGATCAAACCGAATTCTTCGCGCAGTTGACCAGCATGCGGTTCAAGACCGCCGTCGCCAACGGCTCTGGCCAGATCCACCTGAATCACGGCCATCAGCCGCACCGGGAACCGGCGGCGCACCACCCCGCCGCCCCAGCCCATAAGACGCCCCATGTGACGCCCAAGACCGCCGGGGCCATCCCGATCGATCGCGGCTTCAACAGCGCGCCTGAAGGCCGCTCGGCCTTCACGACACAACTGCAAGCGGCCGGCCGCATGGGAAAACTGGCCAAGGCGCGCGCCTTGCTGGATACCTGGACGCGCATCGATGCGTAGGCGACTATGTACCGCCCCAATAACGCTCCCAAAAGACATCCGCTCAAAGGATACCCTAGCGACATGATATCGTTCCCAGGCACCGACGCCAATCGGTCGGTCCCGCATCGTGGCCGCTTCGCGCGCCTGCTGGCCGGATCGTCCCTATCGGCCCTGATTCTGGCCGGCTGCACCGTCAGGCCGGAGCCCATCACGCCAGCAGAACATGTGCAGCGCGCCCAGGCCGACTACGCGAAAATCTATGATGGCTACGTGCCGGTGGATCATCCGCTCGCCTTGCCCGACGCCATCGCCCGCGCGTTGAAATACAACTACGATGCCCAACTGTCGCAGCAGCAGATCACGCTGCAAGAGCGTCAGGTCGATCTCGCGATGGCGTCGATGCTGCCGCGTCTGGCGCTGAATGCCGGCTACACCGCGCGCAGCAACGATCCGGCGGCGCAGAGTATTAACGAACGCACCAAGCAGGTCTCGCTCGACTACGCGTTTTCCGAGGAACCGGCGCATGTGACCGCCGGGCCGGAATTCACCTGGACCGTGCTGGATCTCGGCCTGAGCTATTACCAGGCCAAACAACAAGGCTATCAGGCCCTGGTCGCGGTCGAACGCCGCCGCAAGGTGATCGACGAGATCGTTCGCAAGGTGCAGGATTCGTATTGGAAGGCGATGGTCGCCGGCACGGTATTGCCGCGCCTGAAGCCGATACTGGCCCGAGCGGAACGGATTTTGGAGGCATCGCGGGAAGCGACGCGGCGGCAGTTGTCGCCGGATATGCCGATGCTGGAGTTCCAGCGTGAGATGACGCAGGTCGTCGGCCAATTGCACCATATCGACACCGACCTGAACGACGCGCGCGCCCAGTTGGCGACGCTGATCAACGTTCCCACCAACGTTCCCCTGGCCCTTGCCCAGTCGGATCTGGATCGCGCGTTGCCGTCCGCCACAACCGATACGCATCGGCTGGAAGAGATCGGTCTCGCCCTGCGCCCCGAACTGCGGGAAGAAGCCTACAAGGAAAAAATCGACCGGCAGGATGTGTATAAAGAAATCCTGAAGATGATGCCGGGCTTCGGCATCCTGGCGAATTTTAATTACGATTCCAACAAATACCTCTATAACAACACCTGGGGCAGCGTCGGGGTGCAGGCCGGCTTTAATGTGGCCAACATCATTCGCGGCCCGCGGGCGATCTCCGCCGCCAAGGAGGCGGTCGAGGTTTCCAAAACCCGGCGTCTGGCCCTCAGCGTTGCGGTTCTGAGCCAGGTCAATCTGGCCTATCAGAGCTATGCCAGCGCCGTGGAGGACATGCGTACCAGCCGCGACGTCATGGACGTGGAGCGGAAGATCAGCGGTGTGTCGAAAAACGCGCGGGCTGCGAGTTCTCTGTCCGACGCGCAACTGATTCAGCGCGAACTTGAAGAAATCGTATCGGAGTTGAACTATTACCACAATGTCGGATTGGCACGGTACGCTCTGGTTACGGTCTATATGTCGTGCGGTGTCGATCTGGTGCCGCCGACCGTCGAACTCGACGATCTGGCAAAGATGTCGCAGGAAATCGGTGGCGGCATTTCGCCCTGGGCCAATGGAAAGCTGCCTGAGGTCGAACTGCCCGCCGCTGCCCCGGCTCCCGAACCGTCCTAAGGCGCGGGCGTTCGGCCTGATGCGCGTTCGATACGGGTACGCCGGCCTGCTGCTGTTGATCGCTACCGGCGCAGTGGCGCAGCCGCGCGATACGACGGGACTGCCCGAGATCCCGGTTCGGGCATCGGACGCCACGGTCCGCGACGTTCGCGTGCAGGTCGTCGCGCTGCTGAGTGCAACGATCGGCGCCCCGATGGCGGGACGGCTGGATCAGTTTCCCTTGCACGACGGCGATCGTTTCAAGGCGGGCGACACCCTGGCCCGCTTTGCCTGCGCCGAACGCGACGGCGCGCTGGCGCATGCGAAAGCGTCGCTCGATCTGAAGCGGCGGATTCTGGGCAACAAGCAGCAGCTCCGCAGCCTGGGCAATTCCACTGGCGTCGAAATGGACGTGGCCTCCGCGGAAGTGACCGAGGCGGCGGCCGACGTGTCGGTCGCGCAGGCGATGGCCGCGAATTGCGTGGTAACTGCCCCTTTCGCCGGCCGCATCGCCGGCGTGGCCGTGCACGCGTTTCAGTTTGTCGGGATCGGTGCGCCGATGCTGGACATCCTGTCCGACCGCGATCTGGAACTGGAAATGATCGTCCCGTCGCGCTGGCTCACATGGTTGAAGCCCGGCAACGGGTTCGACGTGGCGATCGATGAAACCGGCCGCACCTATCATGCCGAACTGACCCGCCTGTCAGGCAAGGTCGATCCGGTCAGCCGCTCGATCAAGGTTTATGCAACCATCAAGGACCGGGGCGAAGACCTGTTGCCGGGGATGAGCGGTCGCGCGCTGATCGCCGCACCGGCCGGCGACCGCTAGACCCAAATCCATGAACGTCTCGGTCAACCAGCAGCTCCTCCACCTGGGCAGCCTGTTGCAGCTTGAGCAACGGGCTCGGCAAACGCACGGCCGGGAATTGGGTTTCCTGATCGTTAACGAAACCGCGGGGGTGATCCCGTATCAACAGGCGGTCCTTTGGCTGGCTGATGCCGCATCCGGGTCGCGCATCGTTCTGTCCGGCGTGGCGGAGCCCGAGGCAGGCGCTCCCTATCGGGTGTGGATCGAACGCCTGGCGCAGGTGATCGCGTGCGGCGACCGCGCCACGACGCTGCATGTGATCGATAGGCAGTCGCTTCCCGCCGCGATCGTCGAGGCCAGCGACGAATGGTTTCCGCGCCACGCTTTATGGTGTCCGCTGCTACACCCCGACGGACGGTTGCTGGGGGCGCTGATCCTCGGGCGCGCCGACCTTTGGACCAGCGGCGACCACCAGTTGCTCGATTTCCTCGCCGGCCAGTATGGCCAGTGCCTGGCGTTGGATGGGATGCGGCGGCACCGCCTGTTGCGCTGGCCGCGACGCTCGCGCCGTCTGGCGATTTCCGTCCTGGCCGCGATTTTGGTCGCCGGGGCGCTGGCACTGCCGATCCGCCAGTCCGTGATCGCGCCGGCGGAAGTCATTTCGATAGACCCGGCGGCGGTACGAGCCCCGTTCGATGGCGTGGTGGGCGCGGTTTATGTCGCGCCAAACGCGTTCGTGCATGCCGGTGAGCGGCTGGTGTCGCTGGACCCGAGGCAGTTGCAAACCCAGCACGACGTCGCGGTCAAAGCGCTCGAGATGGCTCGGGCCGAGTATACCATCACGTCGCAGCAGGCCATGAACGACTTTCAGGCGAAGGCGAAACTGTCCCTGCTGGCCGGCAAGGTCGAGCAGCGCGCGGCCGAACTGGCCTACTCGAAGGGCCTGCTGGAACGCGCGGATATCACCGCGCCGATCGATGGCGTCGCGGTGTTCGGCAATGCCGCCGAATGGATCGGCAAGCCGGTCACGTTGGGTGAGCGGATCATGCAGGTCGCATCGCCCACCCGAACCGAGCTGGAGGTTGAGGTGCCGGCCGCCGATGCCATTACGTTCGATGCCGGTTCCGAAGTCTTGTTCTTCAGTAACGTCTCCCCGGACGTCCCGGCCCGGGGTGTCCTGACCTACGCGAGTTACGCCAGCGCACCGACCCCGGACGGCATCATGGCCTACACATTTCGCGCTCGCTTCGAAGGGGAAACGACGGAGCGGCTGGGCGTAAAGGGATCGGCCAAAATATACGGTGCCTCGCAACCATTAGGGCTCTGGCTGTTTCGCCGGCCTGTCGCGGTGTTGCGGCAATGGTTGGCACTGTAGCGGGACGCGGGACGCGGTGACCGAAGCCGTCCGGCTGCCACCGCTGCGAGAGGATCTTCGTCTGCTGCCCGGCGCGGCCGGTCGCGACGGCGCGCCGACCTGGACTCTGCACGATCCCGCTCGACATCGATTTTTTCGAATCGGCTGGCTGCAGTTTGAGATTTTGAGTCGCTGGGGTCTCGGTCGTTCCGATGTCGTCGCCGATTCGATCAACGCTGAAACGACCATTCGAGCGAAAGAAGCCGACGTTGCATCGTTCCTGCAATTTGCCGGTTATGCCGGTCTGTTCACCCCCCTGGGCGAACACGGCACGCGCCGCTTAAGTGCCGAGGCTGGTCGCCGGCGTCTGTCGGCGGGATCGTGGCTGCTGAAGAATTACCTGTTCCTGCGCATCCGCCTGTTGAACCCGGATCGGCTGCTGTCCTGGCTGCTGACCTATAGCGGATTTATTTTCACGCGGGGTTTCGCGATCACGATCGGGTGCCTGGCACTGCTGGGTTTGCATCTGGTCAGCCAGCAATGGGACGCGTACTGGCACGAATTCCAGGATCTGTTTTCGCTGGAGGGCGCGCTGATGGTCGGCGTTGCGTTGTCCGGTGCCAAAATCATCCACGAACTCGGTCACGGCCTGACGGCCAGGTATTTCGGTTGCCGCGTGCCCGCGATGGGGGTCGCGTTACTGGTTTTGTGGCCGGTGCTGTGGACGGATACGACCGATGCCTGGCGGCTGACAGATCGGCGTCAGAGGCTGGCGATCGATGCCGCCGGCATGGCGTCGGAAATCGTTCTGGCGGTGCTCGCCACCCTGGCCTGGACCGTTCTGCCGGACGGTCCGGCGCGCACGGCGGCGTTTCTGCTGTCCAGTTCAACCTGGATCATTACGGTTGCTGTGAACCTTAATCCGCTGATGCGCTTCGACGGCTACTATCTGCTGTCGGACTGTCTGGATGTGCCCAATCTGCAGGACCGCGGGTTCGCACTGGCACGCTGGTGGCTGCGTGAGATGTTGTTCGCGCTGGGCGACCGCCCGCCGGAAGTGCTGCCGCCGCGTCTGCGGATGGTGGTTCTGACCTATGCGCTTTCGACACTGGTCTATCGTTTTTTTCTCTTCATGGGTATCGCGCTGCTGGTGTTCCACATCGGGTTCAAGGCGCTGGGGCTGTTTCTGATGGGCGTTGAGGTCTGGTGGTTTATCGCGCGTCCGATCCTCAACGAAGTGCGGATTTGGGTTCGGCGGCTGAACGGCGTTCGGCCAAGCAGCAGAGCCCTGGTGACGTTCGGTCTGTTTGCCGCGCTGCTCGCGGCTTTGATCGTTCCCTGGCATGGCTCCGTCAGCGGGCCGGCTGTCCTGCGCGCCAACCATGAAGCGACGTTGTTCACCGATGAGCCCGGCCGTCTGGTGGCGTTGGTGCCGAGCGGCACACATGTGGCGGCCGGCGAGATTGTGTTCCGCCTGGAATCCCCGGCGCTGGACAGCCGGCTGGAAATTGCGCGCGCCAAAGCGGCGGCTCTGCGGGCCCGAATCGAGGGGCAGGCGTTCGATCCCGACAACGCCGACGATATTGACGTGACATGGGAAGAGTTGGCGCAGGCGCTCGCGGAAGCGCGGTCGCTGGATGCGCAGCGTTCGGGATTGGCTGTCCGGGCGCCGTTCGCCGGCACGATCGTGGACGTGGCGCACACCCTGCGGTTAGGGCAATGGATGCCGCGCCGGGAAGCGTTGGGCATTTTGATCGATCCTACGGACCAGGCGGTCGAGGGGTATATCGCCGAAGGCGATGTGGCCCGCATTCATCCAGGTGCGGCCGCGCGGTTCTACCCGGCCAATACCACAGCGCCGCTCCCCCTGCGCGTCGCCAGCCTGGATGCCGGGTCAACCCGAGTTCTGGAGGAACCACAACTGGCGTCTGTTTGGGGAGGGCCGTTGGCGGTACGGCGGGACGCCGCGGGGAAACTGATCCCGGCGGGGTCGGTGTATAAGGTTGTGTTGGACCCTCAGGGTGCTGCCGCACGGGCCGTCCGCCGTGTGCCCGGCACGGTCGTCATCGAGGGAGACGCCAGAAGCATCTTGGGTGACGTTTACCGGCGGACGGTCGCGCTTCTTATGCGCGAGGCGGGTTTGTGAGGCCCGCGACCTTGATCAACGGCCGGCTGGACGCTCACGCGGGTTGCCAGCATGGCACCGCGATGCCCAGCGCCGCCAGCATCGCCACGTCCTCATCGACGGCGTTGGTGGCGGTGCTCAGCAGCGTGTCGCCATAGAAGAGTGAGTTGGCGCCGGCCAGGAACGCCAGCGCCTGCGCCTTGGGCATCAGGATGCGGGCCACCGCGCGCATGCGCACCAAACTGCCGTGGATAACCGGCCTGGCAGGGTCATTATTGACACGCACACTGACCGGTGTGTATTCCATACGCATGAAAGCGCGTGATGTCATAAAGGCACTCGAGGCGGATGGCTGGACCGAGGTCCGTTCCAAGGGCTCGCATCGCCAATTTCAGCATCCGGTGAAGCCGGGGACGGTCACGGTCGCATTCCACGGCAGCGAGGACCTTCGGCCGAAAACGCTCCGGTCGATAGAGCACGCGGCCAAGATCAACCTGCGAGGAAGGACGTAGCCATGGCTCTCCAGTTCTACAGGGCCTGCATCGAGGCCGATGACACACCCGGATACAGCGTGTTCTTTCCCGACTTTCCCGGTTGCACCAGCGCCGGGGATACTATCCAGGACGCGGCGCGAAATGCCATTGAGGCATTGGCCCTTCATGTCGAGGGCGTAATCGCGGCGGGTCAAGCCGTCCCGCCTCCGTCGGCACCGGACGCTCCGCTGCCGGATTGGGCGGTTGACGATGATGAGGACCGGGCCGGGATTGTCGCGACAGTGCTGATCCCGCTCGAGGCCGCGGGCCGGACGGTGCGGGTCAATATCACGATGGACGAAGGATTGCTCGGACGGCTGGATGCGGCAGCCGCGGCGGCTGGAACCTCGCGGTCCGGCTTTATCGCTGAGGTAGTGCGGGAGCGTATGTCCCGGTCACGGAGCGCGGCGTGATCCTGGCTTGAGACGGGACGCACCCGGCGTTGGCGTATTACCACCGCCGCCGGGGATGATTTCCGGCGATTGATCCTCCCCTGATCGCGTTGCGACCGGCGTAACGCCTTGCCGAATTCCCGGTGTGGTCCGGTCAGGGATGGCGATCGGGCGATTGCGGGATTATCTTTGCTGCCGTGGACACGCCGAACGCAGACTTTGGGCACGGCCCGGAAACCGAGTCCGAGCGGCAACGCCGCCTCGCCCGGGAAGCGACGGGGAGTGCTGAGGCGGAGGCGGATTTCGCTGCCGGTCTGTATGTTGACGCGGGTGAAGTCGATGCGTGGATCGATAGCGTCGGCACCGATGATGAACTTCCGCCGCCTTCGACCTGGCACCTTTGATCCGGATAACAGGCGCTGGTAATCGCATTAGTGCGGGATTATCTTCACCGGCATGGACACGCTGAACCTCGACAGCAACCCGATGCCCATCTCCGAAACCGAGGCCGATCGGCAACGCCGCTTCGCCTGGGAGGCAGAGCGGATCGCCGAGGCGGACGCGGACATCGCCGCCGGGCGACTGGTCGATGAGGCCGACGTGGATGCCTGGATCGACAGCATCGGCACGGACCGCGAATTGCCGGTTCCCTACGCCAGATGCTAAGCCTTAGGGAGTAAGAGTGCCTTCCGGAATAGCGACCGACTTGTCACTACGATCGTGATAGTTGATTTTACCTAACATGCGGAACCACCCTGATGCGCCAGCTTAACCCATTCGAGATTAGAATTGTGGAATCAATCATTGCTTTATCGGCAGTGAAATTTTGGGAATATTCGGCTGCATTAGACGGCCATGGGCGGTTGCTATATTTTGGTACGGGAATGCTGTCGAGCCAATCGAAGTTGCCGAAGAGCGTGAATGATATGGCGTCCCAAGAGACCGCCATCACTATTCACCATGGCGCAATTCTACTTAGCTGTGGATGGGAGATATGGATAACGCGTGAATCGGCGGCAATGCGCGGGCTGCCGCATGTAACGGGCTTGCGAACGCCCCTTTCGCTGAAACTTTCGCTCATGCACCCATCGACCTAAAGTATTGGGGCGCAGCAAAATACAGAACGAAAATAAATTCATGCTTAAATCTGTCCGAAGCTATCGACAATACAGTAAATATTGCTCTAAATACGGCGCGCTCACATTTGGATAAATCCAAGAACGACTGGGCCTTTTCATTTTTCATAAAGCATGTTGTTGCCGAAGCTATGAAAATAAAGAGCTATGTCGATTATGAAGCGGACTGGGGGGCGATTTTATATAGTATGGCAATTCTATATACTGTAAATCTCTGCCCAGCCGTCAGTTGCGTTGTTTCGAGTCTTCCGTGACAAATCGGACATATTGCCGCCTTTAACTTACGTTTGACGGAGCGCCGCTGGGCGTATCAGCTTGCCAGCCGCTTCTGCCGGCTTTCGAGAAGAGTTTGCTTCGGAGACGATGGGGGAGGCGGCTGAGTGACGCCGATGGGCGTCATTCAGCCGTGGCGACCTCGAGTGTCCTATTGGAGAGCACTAATCGGCACGCCCCCCTCCCCCCGCCCCAAGGTTCCGCCGCAACCGCGCAATAGCAGCGGGCAACCCGCGCACCTTCAGCACCCGCCCCGTCTCGTCATAATCCTCGGACAAAACCCGAGCGCTTTCGTACACCTCGCCGATCAGGCTTTGCTTGGCATAGGGTAGCACCAGCACATCCTCCACCATCGCCGCTTCGAAGAACGCAATGATCGTCTCGCGCAGCGCGCTGACATCCTCCGGCGCGTGGGCAGACAGCATGATCGCGTCCGGGTGCTTCTCCAGCAGCGCGGCGCGTTCGGCCGCATCCACCCGGTCCATCTTGTTCAGCACCAGCCGCGACGGCACCACATCCGCCCCGATCTCCCGCAACACGCTACGGCTGACCTCCAATTGCGCCTCATAGGTCGGGTCCGACGCATCGACCACGAACAACAGCAGCGACGCCTCCAGCGCCTCCGCCAGCGTCGATCGGAAAGACGCCACCAGGTCGTGAGGCAGTTGCTTGATGAACCCGACCGTGTCGGACACGAGGATGCGCGGCTTTGTTTCCGGCTGCAGCGCTCGGATGGTGGTGTCGAGCGTGGCGAACAGCTTGTCCTCCACCAGCACCTGGCTACCCGTCAGCGCCCGCATCAACGACGACTTGCCCGCGTTGGTGTAGCCCACCAGCGCCACCCGCAACTGGTCGCGCCGGCCGGACCGCCGCTGGTCGCTGTCGCGCTGCACCGCTTCCAATTGGTCCTTCAGCTCCGACAGCCGGTCGCGGATCTTGCGGCGATCGAGCGACAGGGCGCTTTCGCCGGCGCCGCGTCCCTGTTGCCGGTCACCGCCACCGGCCGAGGACTCCCGCATGCGCGGCGCCACGTATTTCAGGCGCGCCATCTCCACCTGCAGCTTCGCCTCGCGGGTGTTGGCGTGGCGGTGGAAGATTTCGACGATGACGCCGGTGCGGTCCAACACCTGCGTGCCGGTGGCGCGCTCCAGGTTGCGGATCTGGCTGGGCGAGAGTTCGTGGTCAACGATGACGAACTCGGGCTTGCGGCTCACCTCCGGTTCGGGGGTGAGCAGGTTGGCCGGTTCGGGAACGCCGTCGAAGCGTTGCCGGGCCTTGGACTTCGACGACGCGGCCATCGAGCCGACGACGCCGGTGCCGCCGGTCAGCGCGGCCAGCTCCGCCAGCTTGCCGCTGCCCAGCAGCATCGCGGCGCCGGTGCCCTCGCGCTTTTGCGACAGCGTGCCGATGACCTCATAACCGAGTGTTTTGACCAGCCGCCCCAGTTCCTCAAGGCTGGCTTCGAGCGCGACGTCATCGACGTCCGGCGTCTGGATGCCAACAAGGACGGCGAGCGGAATCGGGGGTTTGGTTTCCATGGGCGGTCACGTAGCACGATTGGCGGGGAGGCGCGCGGTCGAACCCGGCGGCGAACGAGCACGCCCGCGCTCGCCGTTGGTTCAATCTAATTCGACGCCCTCAATGGGCCGTCCCGTCACCGTGAAGACCAGCAGATGAGCAGCCACGCAGAACGCCGTCTTGCGCTAAACGGGCAAACAGGGTGTCAGAGATTGCCGTTGCCAAGCCGCCGGAGTCTCCTCTCGGCATAAACGCCCAATGCCTGATCCCAAAAGATGCTTTCCAAAGTTCCAGTTTTCTCGACCGGTCCGTAAGCGTGGCGATGTAGCCGTAGCTCGGAGAAAACTTATAGGATCGGGACGCGTCATCGAACACGGCATTGGGCACGACGGAGAGTTCCATACCGCTCATCGCGGCGTGTCTGGGGCCGACTGGTTGATTATCGAGCCTTTCATAGACAAAATCGGCTGTGATTCCGCACCGCGCGGCGGCATTGCGAAAAGCCGCGGCGATCATTTGCGGAAAATTCGCATCGTTTCCGTTGTCGGAGGCGGCGGAAACCACGATCATCCGGTCAAATGGCGGTATGGGGTCAGTTCCGATACGGCTGTCTATCCGCGACAGGCCGGTGCCGCAACCGGCGAGCGCACCACCAAGCAGGGCGGCGCTGGCGATCCGACCCAATAATGAAGTGGTCATCGGGATGATGCTCCCGCTGCCACAGGAAGGCCTGCCTCGGCTGAATGCGGGCCAGCACAGGCCGGCAACATGCGGTCCGCGGTCATTTGCTTGATGACCTTTTCCGCCATTTCGGTACCGCGACCTCCACGGTCCACGAGCCCCCCAATATCCACGGTATTGATTCGCGCACTCCACACTTCGTTCTTGGCATCACGCAGTGGGTCCCACGCGCCAATCCAGTAGGTTAACCCCTCCGCGGTCTGGAGGAACCGGATATTGCGCGTTTCGATGCGTACGAGCAGATCGGGATGGAAAGCAGCGACCTCGTCCTTGAAACGGCTCTGGCGGTTCAACTCCAGCGCGCTTGTCTTGAAGTCAGCGCTGGCAATGCCGCACCGCGCAAGTCCGTCTCGCATACCGGCGCGGAACGCGACGGAGATGTTTGTGCCTGCGAAAGGGTCGATGGAGTCAATCAGGAAGATGCGGCGCGGGTCGCTGAAATAACCCGGCTTCGCCACGATCGTCCCTATCTGGGCGTCGCAACCGACCAAGGTCAGCGCCATCAGCACCAGGAGCCGCGACTGAGAATACTGCAAATTTGGCTCCAATTCGTCAAACGATAGCGCAACGACAGCCGGCGAATGCCCGTTAGGCGGGACTTCGTCAACTGCTAAGTCGCTGGAACCAAACGGGGCAAACGGTCTGGCGGATCAGCTCATCCACGCCGGCCGACAAAGTGATGACTCGGAAAATCCGCAAAAACGAAAAGTGGATGCGCACCGGGGTGGCGCCGACATTCGACAACGAGTATCGGGCCTAACGACTATCGCCTGCGAAGCTGGCGCGGCGGGAACAGCCGATCAGTTCCGGCCGCTCCTCATTACCGAACCCGGGAATGCCTGTTATCCCTTGCGGTTCCAGCCCTCAACCCACCACTGAACCGGTTCCTGGTCGGATTTATCGGCAGCGATCCTGACGCTTCTTTCTTTTGCCTTCGGTGCAACGCGGACAGCCTCTGGCGGCTTCTCCGGCGGCCGGACCTGCACCTGGACCGGTTGCTCAACGACGACTTTCCGCGGCCTGCCGACCGGCCTGCGCATGGGCGGGAGAGCCATCTCAGTCGTCTCCGTCCGATCAGGCAGTGCGGCCGCCTTCTGAACGGCAATCGCCTCGCGCATGGCATCGACAGCCTTCTGGCGGGCGAGGCGCTCGATCTCCAGGTCGGCGTTGGCCGCTTCGAGATCCCGGGTCGCGGCATCCAACTGGGCCTGAAGATGGATCACAGTAGCCCGCGCATCGCGAAGCGCTCGGTCGCCACGCTCACGGGCGACCTTCTCCTCCGTCAGTGCGGCGCGGGTACCAATCAGATCGCGTTCCGCGACAATTTTCAGCGCCGTCGCCAACCGAGCGGCCTCCACCGCGGCGCCCCTCTCCTGGCGGGCATGGTGCTGCTTGGTCCGCAGGTCCTCGATGGTCGCCTCAGCGTGGGCGAGTTGCCGTTCGACGTATTCGCGGGCGGCGGCCTGCGACCGTATGGCCTGACGCGCGCTTTTCGACGGATCGCTGGCCGGCAACGGACCTGAGCCGGTTTTAGCGGTTCCGAGTCCAAGGCTGCGGCGCATTTTGGATTCGTCGTCGGTGGTCTGAGGGGAATTCGGATCGAGTCTGTCAAATGCCACGGCAGGTCTGCTTCCTCGGGTGGAATATGCTTGTATGCGATTGCTATGCGGAGATCAAATTAATAACATTCGTCGCCAAGGTTGGCTCTGGTACCCGGCGGTGGCACGTCCCCCGGGACGGCAATAAGCCCGGTCAGAAATGATGGGGCTTTACCATATCTGGTGTGCGGATGTGCTGGCTGCTTCCTCCAATGCCGGCTACCCCGAAGTGATCTCAAAAACGTAAGGTTCCATCGACCCTTGTGCGGCGGCGCGGAGGTCGTGCCACTTTTGCGGCCCACCGTAATACGCCAGACTTCCCGGCTCGGCCCGCCCGTCGCCGTTGTAATACGACAGGCAATCCCGCAGCGGCCGGGTCCTGATGTCGGCCTCGCGGCAGTGCGCCGCATAGGCGATTTCTGCCTCCTGGCGGATGTCCACGGTGAGGGCGCAGCGTTTGCGCATCGTTTGCAGCATCCAGACGACATAGTCGGTATGGGCCTCGATCCCGCGTGTGAAATTGAACTGGCCACCGCCGCCCTGCGGACCTGACATAATAAACAGGTTGGGAAATCCATGACTGTGCAGACCGAGGAAGGTCTTCACCCCCTCCGACTCCCATTTTTGCCGCAACGTTTGGCCGCCGCGTCCGGTGACCATGTTGAAGGTCGCTGTCGCCATCCATTGGAAACCGGTCGCATAGATCAAAACGTCCAGCGGATACTCCACACCGTCATGCACCACGCCGCGGGGATTGATTGCGGTGACGCCCAGCGGGGCGGTATCGACCAATGTCACATGCGGCAGGTTGAAGGCCGGCAGGAACTCATCGTGGAAGGTCGGCCGCTTGCAGCCATAGGGGTAATATGGCTTCAGCGCCGCGGCGGTCTTTGGATCCGTGACGATCGCATCGATCCTGGCCCTGATTTGCTCCATAATGCGAAAATTGGTGTTGAGCTGCTTTTCGGTCAGTTCTTCCAGCGACAGTTCTCGTTCGTATTGCTTGCGCTCCTTGAAATCACCGATTTTACCGGACAGATAATCATCGTTGCCTTTCAGCGCCGTGCGTCCGGACGAAATCCTGGCCAGCCGCTCCCGCCGAGCCTTTGCCCAGCCGGGTTGTGTCGACCAGGTTTCGATCTCTTCCGGCGTCGTCGCACGCTGATCGCGCACGTCGATGGTCGAGGGAGTCCGCTGGAAAACATACAATTCCTTCACCACCTTGGCGATTTCCGGAATCACCTGCACGGCGGTCGCGCCGGTCCCGATGATGCCGACGCGCTTACTCGCCAGATCGACCGTGTAGTCCCAGCGGGAGGTGTGGAACGCGGTGCCGGCGAATGTCTCCATACCGTCGATGCGGGCCAGTTTCGGGGTGGTCAGGATACCGTTCGCCAACACCACGGTGCGGGCGCGCATCTTGTCGCCGCGATCGGTGAAGACTGTCCAACAGGCGGCGGCTTCATCCCATACTGTTTGCTCTACCGTCGTGTGGAACAGACAGCGGTCGTAGAAACCGGATGTCTCCGCCATGCTTTGACAGTATTCCAGAATCTCGAAGCCCGAGGCGAATTTCATTGTCGGAAAGTAACCCATTTCCTCCAGCAGCGGTAGATAGCTGTACGATTCGACGTCGCAGGCGATGCCGGGATAGCGGTTCCAATACCAGGTGCCGCCGACGTCGCCGCCTTTCTCGCAGAAACGCACGTCGCGGAATCCCGCCTCGCGCAGCTTGTACCAGAGCACCAGCGCGGCGAACCCGGCACCGATGACCAGGATGTCGCAGATATCGGTCAGGGGGTCGCGATCGACGGGCGGTGCTGAATAGACATCCTGCAGGTATTTGGCGAATTCGCCTTCCATCGCGATGTAGTCCGCCGCCCCCCGTCTCGCTTCCTTGAACGCGCGGTATTTGGCCTGTTCCTCGGCGTTGAACGAGGCCCCGGGCGGCGCGGGCGGCAGTGTCGTCAGCGCTGCGTCCGCGATGGCCGAGTAGCCCTTGCCGGCAATCTTCTCCGTCGCCTTCGCGGCGCGCGTATGAAAGATTTTGAGGCCCGTGGCCGCATCGGTTGTGATTGGCGCCTTCATGTCTGATCCGCTCTTATGGTCGGGTTGGGGCGGCTGTCGCCCATCGGCGATCTGCCCGGCCGCCATGCGCCACGATAGTCACAGATTATGTGCCCGGGCAACCACCGCACGTTGATGGGCATGGACAAGCGGTTCAGAGCCGAACACAATCCTCGGCAGGGCAACCGACTGTCGGAAGGACCTCGCATGCTGATCGCCGGTGATATTGGCGGCACCAAGACCTTGCTGGCGCTCTACGCCCCGGAAACCGGCGCGCGCAAACCCATTGTCCAAACGGAATTCCACAGCGCGGATTACAACAGCCTGGACACGATGGTCCGGGCTTTTATCACGCAAAACAAACATCCGGTGCAAATCGCGTGCTTTGACGTGGCCGGGCCGGTGATCGGCGGCCGGGCGCACCTGACAAACCTCCCCTGGGTGCTTGACGAACGCGCCATGCAAACCGCGCTCGGATTGAAACGGGTGACTTTATTGAATGACCTAAAAGCGATGGCCTACGCGGTACCGCATTTGCTGCCGGATGACGTTCAAACGATCAACGAAGGGCGCACCGAACCGCAGGGTCCCATGGCGTTGGTCGCACCGGGAACCGGGTTGGGCGAAGCGTTCCTGATTTGGAACGGAGCCGCCTATATCGCGTGCTCTTCCGAAGGCGGCCACGCCGATTTCGGCCCCGCCGACGAAACCCAGGCGGCACTGTGGCGCCATGTGGCCGACCGCTATGGCCATGTGGCGCGGGAGCGGGTTTGTTCCGGCAGCGGACTACCGAATATCTATGATTTTCTGCGCGATAGCGGACGCGAACCGGAGCCCGCTGCCTTCGCGGCGTCATTGGCCGGAGTTTCGGATCGAACACCGGCGATCGTCCAGGCGGCATTACAGGACCCTTCCAACACCATATGCACGGCAACGCTGGACCTGTTCGTGTCCATCCTCGGAGCGGAGGCGGCCAATCTGGCTTTGACAGTCATGTCCACCGGTGGGCTTTACCTGGGCGGCGGCATTCCACCGCGCATCATTGCGCATTTGCAGGATGGCCGATTTATGCGGGCCTTCATCAATAAAGGCCGCTTCGCCGATTTTCTGAACAAAGTACCCGTGAAAGTCATCACAACACAGGCTGCTCTTCTGGGCGCCGCTCTCTACGGTCTGGATCAAATCGACCGGTCGGCGTGATTGGGGTCCAGGCGTTGTCGCTACGGCCACGGTGAAAGGGCAGCCGAGCATGCACGAGGTGCGGGTCATAGAAACCGCCATGCGGCGGATTGGTACGGCCCTGGTAACGGTTCGGCTTGCCTTTTCGGCTCCTTGATGAACCGGCCTGTTCACCACCACCGCGCATCGGCCGGTATGGGCTTCGGAACAGACGGTGTTGGGGTTGTGCTAAACGTGATCGCCATTGGTTGGACAAAGACGCCACCGGCGGCTTCGACGGGGGTCTGCTGGTCATCGCCTGCGGCTGCCCGGGTGCCCCCATCGCCATTCTGAGTACATTCAACGACGCCGATCTGGGGTACACACGAGAACAGATGGCCGAATCGCCCGTTGTCAGCGAGCTTGTCTGATCCAACCGATCAAGGTCTCCAATAAGGTCGAGCCTGCCTTGAATAACGCGATTTCGGCGAACATTATCTCAATTGTGAACGGGTCTTCAAACCGGAATCGCCATTTCGACTTGCCGTCACACCTCGTGTTGCCGACACTTCCTGCATACAATGGAAGGATATTGTTATGCAGTCGGCATTATTGACTATTTTACTTGGAGCCAGTTTGTTCCTGGCTCCCGCGAGTTATGCCCAAACCACCGCCGTCACCGCCACATGCAAGGATGGCACGACGTTCTCCGGTGCCACTCGTGCGGGGGCTTGCAGCGGGCATCAAGGGGTCGCGAGTTGGGGGACAACCGCGGCAGCCAGTCCGAACACCGCCACCGCTCCGGTGACGACCGCCCCGGGCAAGACCACCGCGACGGCTCCCGCCAAGATCGGAGGACCCGGTCAGGTCTGGGTCAATACCGCTTCGAAAGTGTATCATTGCCCCGGAGACCGATACTACGGCAAAACCAAAGCCGGGGAATATATGACCCAGGCTGCGGCGCAGGCGGCCGGCAACCACCCGAGTGGTGGCAAGGCCTGCCCAACCTGAACTGATCAGCCGGCGGTTCGGCTGACCTCTATCCGCACCGTCAGGCCGGCCCGTTTCGCCAGCCCGATCAGGGCGTCCAGGCTGAAACGGTCGGCGCGGCCGCGGATCAGGTTGCTAAGTCGCGGTTGGGTCAGACCAAGAACCGAGGCCGCCTGGACTTGCCGCAGGCCCCAACTCTGCACGGTCTCACCGATCAGGTTAATCAAGCGCGACCGCAGAGCCGTGTTGTCGGTGTCCTCGGGATGCGCTTCAAGCGCATTCCACTGTGGGCCTGAGACGTGCAAGGGTTGATCGGCCATCCGGCCTTTTCCTTCTGTCGGTTGGGCCGCGATTATTGTCGCCGGACAGAACGCCGGCGGACAAAGGTCTCGCGTTGAAATCTGGCTGACATCACGGATCGGTCCGGCACCGGTACAACTGTTCATTGAAACGAAGCCGGCCGGCCGCCGCGGCGCATGCGTCCGGCGATCAAGCCGACGAACCCGGCCGCAAGGATGGACATCGAAGCAGGCTCCGGCACCGCGTTCGACCGCGACGAGGTCATGCCGAGCATGTTAACTGTATAAAGATCGGCGGTGGGCACCGCGGACCAGTTCTCCAGTAAGGTGATCCCGTCATAGCCGCCGATGTCAAACTGATCGACGGCGATGGCGTATAGCCCTGCCTTGGTGAACGTCACTGAAGCGGCGGTGCCAGACCAGGACTGCGGGCCGTCCATTTCGGTGATCAGCGTCTTGCCGATCGTCAGGGACGCGCCGTCGTCGGAGTATAGATCGAAAGCATAGGTCCCGGCGGTCGGGATCAGCAATGCGCCGGTAAAGGAGGAGTAGGACCGGTTCATGATCGTGTTGCCCACAAGCCCGGTTCCGTTGGCCCGTGCGAAGCCCGCGACCGGCGATCCGTCCTTCATCGTTGCGCCGCAGGTTGGGAAGCAAATGGTTTTGGCGGTGAATGTCACGGCCGGCCCGGCTTCGGACGCAGCCATTTGCGCCGCCAGTTCCACCGTGGCGGTGTAGGTGGGCAAATCATAGTAGGCGGCGGCCAGACCGGTCCCGGCCGAGGCGGGAACACCGCTGAGCAGCGCGCTGGCGGGCACCGTGATGGTCAGAACCGGGGTCGCATGCGCAATGCCGGCGGTGAGCAGGGCAGCCAGGGCGAAAGCATAACGGGCGGCGAACATCGGGGTCTCCTGTGGTTGCAGGGGACACAGCAGCATCCGTGCCAGCCGAATTCTCGATTTGCGACGCAAATGGCGATGCCGGGACGATGAAACCGCGTGTTTCGCCATGGTTTCCGTGCTTAACCTCACGCGCGTTCCGCTTGCGAAAGACCCACCAATGCCGCCTGACATCCATGCCGAATGGGATCTCGATCCCGATTTCCTGACGGTCAACCACGGGTCGTTCGGTGCCACGCCGCGCGCGGTCATCGCGGCGCAGCGCGTCTGGCAGGACAGAATGGAGCGACAACCGAGCCGGTTCATGAACACTGTTTATAGCGGTGAAATGCGGAATTCTGCCGATGCACTGGGGATTTTTCTGAACGCCGACGGCCGGAACATTGCATTTGTGGAAAACGCAACGTCAGGCTGTAACGCCGTGATACGGGCCGTTGCGTTGCAGCCCGGCGATGAGATCATGATCCTGAGCCACGCCTACGGCGCCGTGCGCAATGCCGTTCGTTTTGTGGCCGATCGGGCCGGCGCGCGAATCACCGAGGCCGCGATACCGTTTCCCGACCCGACCGAGGACTCGCTGACAGCCTCGGTCGTAGCGGCGTTGACGCCGCGCACGCGACTGGCGGTCATTGATCACATAACGTCCGGAAGTGCGATCGTGATGCCGATCCAACGGATTGTCGCGGCGTGTCATGCCGCCGGCGTCCCGGTGTTGGTCGACGGCGCGCATGCACCCGGGCAGGTTCCGGTGGATCTGTCGGCGATCGGGGCGGACTGGTATGTCGGCAATTGCCATAAATGGCTGTGTGCGCCGAAGGGCTGCGGGTTTCTGTATGCGGCTCCGGATCGGCAGGCGGAATTGCACCCGGGCACCATCTCACACGGTTACGGTCAGGGATTTTTGGCGGAATTCGACTGGACCGGGACGACCGACCCAAGCCGGTTTCTGGCGGTGCCGGAAGCGATTGCGTTTCATCATCGGTTGGGTGGGGCCGCGTTGATGCAGCGGAACCGGGCGCTGGCGACGGCGGGCGGGGCGTTGATCGCTCAGCGCCTGAATACGAACGTCGGGACGGGTGGGCCGGTTGCTGGTGCGATGGCGACCATCCGGTTACCGGTGGACGATCCGACTCCGGACCATGCGCTGGCGATCCGGGCGCGGCTGATGGCGGTGGGGACGGATGCGCCGGTCCATGCGCTGGATGGGGCGCTGTGGCTGCGGATTTCGGCATTCGCCTACAACGAATTGGCGGATTATGCGACGCTCGGGGATCTGGTGGCGGAGGTGCTGCGGGGTTGATCACGGCCCACGTCGAAATGTTAACGTGCGAGGGTCAGATGTGATACAGTAAAGCCATTCACCGCCCCCCAGAGCACGGACATGTTGCCACTCATCGAAGCCCATCGCCCCGAAATTGCCGAGATCTGCCAGCGTTTCCATGTGCAGCGGCTGGACGTCTTCGGTTCGGCCGCTCGGGTCACCGATTTCGATCCGGCGCGTTCGGATGTGGATTTGCTGGTGACGTACGATCCCGCGGTTCCAGCCCCCGACATGACGCAATACTTCGATTTGTCCGAACAACTCTCGGTGCTGTTCGGGTACAAGGTCGATCTCGTGATGTCCGAAGCGGTAAGGAACCCCATCGTGAGGGCCGACATCGATCGGTGGAAGCAGCCACTGTATGCGGCGTAATCCACGCAGCTTTCTATGGGACGTGTTTGACGCGGCGGACGCGATCTTCAGTTTTACCAATGGGCGTAGCTTCAACGATTACACGACTGACCGCATGTTTCGTTCAGCGGTGGAGCGTCAGTTTGCGATCATTGGCGAGGCTCTGAGCCAGTTGGAAAAAACGGATCCAGCCGTGGCCGCGCGAATCCTCGACCTTCGCCGTATCATCGGTTTTCGAAATAAACTGATCCACGGCTACGACCGCATCGATGCCGCCGCCGTATAACGCGTGATCGAGGATGATCTCCCCTCATTGAGGACCATCGCCGCAGCCTTGTTTGACGAATTGAAGGACCCGGACTGACGCCGGGTCCTTCGTTTGCCGTCAGACGACCGGGCTGGCGCCGCCGTCCATATTGATCGCGGTTCCCGTGGTGAACCCGGCGTGATCGCTGCACAGGAAGCACGCCATCGCGGCGAATTCCTCGGCCTTGCCCATGCGGCCCACCGGGATTCCGGCGCCGGCTTTGGCGACGTAGGCATCGAACGGTTCGTTGCTGCCGTCGGTCTTGTAACGGCGGGCGATCTGGTCGGACACGATCTGGCCAACCAGCATGCCGTTCACCAGAATGCCGTGCGGCGCGCCCTCCCCCGACATCACCTTCATCAGCGCCATGCCGGCGGCTCGGGATACGGCGGTCGGCGCCCCATTCGCCCGCGGGGCTTTGGCGCCGGTGTTCAGCACGTTGATGATGCGGCCCCATTTACGCGCCTTCATACCCGGCCAGCACAACCGAGCCAGGCGGATCGCGGCAAACAGCTTCAGGTCGAGATCTTCCTGCCAGATGTCGTCAGTGATCTGGTCGGACGGCATCGCGCGCGACATGCCAGCATTGTTGATCAGGATGTCCACCTGGCCAAACGTCTTGATCACAGCGTCGAACGTCTTGTTGATGTCATCGGCCTTTGACACGTCGCACTGGAATGTGGCGACCTTGCCGGAGGCGCCTTCCGACGCCAGGGCCTGCGCTTCCGCCAGACCGTCCGGGTTGCGGGCGAGGATGGCGACATTGGCTCCTGATGCCGCGAATTCCTTGGCCATGGCAAAGCCAAGACCCTTGCTTGATCCGGTTATGATCGCGGTGCGACCGTCGAGGCGGACTTCCATTGGTTTTCTCCCATGCAGAAGCACCCACTTTGGGGAAGATGCTCTCGTCACGCAACGCATGCCAAAGGCGGCCTTGATGTCCACGTTCGATTTCGTTGCCGCTCTGTTGCTGCTGGCGGCAATCCTGGGGATCGTGAACCACCGGTATCTGCATTTGCCGAGCACCATTGCGCTGATGGCGGGCTCGTTGGTGCTGTCGATCGGGGTCATCCTGGTGGACCGGGCGGTCGCGAGCGTGGAACTACGACGGTCGTGGGAGGAGATGGTGGCCGCCATCGACCTGCCGCATGTGTTTCTGGACGGATTGCTGGCGTTCATGCTGTTCGCCGGCAGTTTGCATGTCGATATGGACAGCCTGCGGGCCAGGAAGTGGACCGTGCTGTCGCTGGCGACGTTGGGCGTGCTGCTGGCGACGGGGCTTTACGGCGCCGGCATCTGGGTGATCCTGGGCGGAACGGTTCCGCTGCCCTGGTGCTTTACCTTGGGGGCTCTGCTGGCGCCAACCGACCCGATCGCGGTTGGTGGCTTGTTGCGGCAGGCGGGGCTACCGCCCGGCCTGCTGGCGGTCGTCAATGGCGAAAGCCTGTTCAACGACGGAGTCGCGGTCGTGGTCTTCGCCGTCGCACTGGAATGGGCGAACGGGCATGTGACAACGCCCGGCATGATCGGGCTGGAGCTTCTGACTGAAGCCGGCGGCGGCATCGCGCTGGGGTTCGCCGCCGGTTATCTGGCCTACCGGGCGTTGCGGCTGGCCGATGAGCCGTCGCTGGAGCTGACAATGACTCTGGCACTGGTGACGGTCACCTACAGCATCGCCTCGGCGCTGCATGTGTCGGGACCGTTGGCGGTGGTGGTGGCGGGCTTGCTGACCGGCCATCGGGCCACCCGCTTTGCCATGACGGACGTATCGCGGGAACAGGTGGTGCTGTTCTGGGACCTGATGGACGAGTTGATGAACGCGGTGCTGTTCCTGCTGATGGGCTTCGCGTTGCTGTCGGTCGAGGTCAATCAAACCCTGCTGATCGCGGCGGCCGGCGGGATCGGACTGGCTTTGCTCACCCGGATCATCAGCGTCGCGGTGCCGACCGCCCTGGTGCACATGCGCGCGTTACCGCGACTACGCGGCATCGCGGTGCTGACCTGGGGCGGTCTGCGCGGCGGCATTTCCGTCGCCCTGGCGCTGACGCTGGAGCCATCGCCATACCGGGGCGCCCTGCTGGCCATCTGTTACGCCGTCGTGGTGTTCACCATTCTGGTACAGGGCCTGTCGATGCCGGCGCTCGTGCGCTGGCTGTACCCTCCTAAAGCAGCCCGGCCACAATGACCGTCACCAGGCCCAGACCCAGGTTAAGGCCGATCAGCTTGCGGATGTTGTTCAGGCTGGATGCCATCCGGTTGCGATCGGTGGTGCGGCGGAACTGGCGGTACGGGCCGAAAAAGATTGCCAGGAATACCGCCGCCATGACCAGACCGAGCGCCATCATGGCGTTAATCTGCCAGGGTAATGTTGCCATATCCCAGTGAAGACTCAACATCGCAATGCCAGAGATGAGACTCACCGGCATGGCGTGCCAGATCACCAGGAAGAAACTCTTGAAAACCCGCGTATGCAGCAACATCCGCTGCGGCGCCTCGATCGCCGCCAGGCTCGGGCGCAGCACGACATATGAGAAGAACATGCCGCCTACCCACAGCACCGCGCACACCAGATGCAGCGCCTTCAGAACCGCGTAAATCGTCATCCGATCATCTCCAACAACTCAGCCAGCAGGGCACGTAACTCATTCGCGGCGATTGAGCGAGGGGCGGTCTCGGTCACCGCCAATCCGTCGGCGAAAGCGGATGCGAAGCCGGTGCGGTTGCCGATCGTCGCCGTCATCAGCGGCTTGCCGTCGGCTTTGAGTTGGGCGGTCATCGTCTCACGCAGCTTGCCGGAGGACGGGACGCGGTTCAGCACCAGCGTGGCCTTGCGCTTTTCGGCGGCGGCCAGCTTCAGGGTGCCGTCAGCCGCCCAGATGTCCGGGGCGCTGGGCTGAACCGGGATCAAAACCAGATTGGCGCCACGGATCGCCAGCCTGGCGTCGGTGTCGATATGCGGCGGAGAGTCGATCACCACGATGTCGTGTGTGGCTTTCAGGCGGTCCAGCTCGCCGGTCACGCGCCAGCCGGAAACGTCGGAGAACGTGATTTTGGCGGCGGTTTTCGGCCGTAATTCGTTCCATCTGGTCAGGCTGTGCTGCGGGTCGATGTCCAGCAATGCCACCCGGCGCGAGGTCGCCAGTGCAGCCGCGATGTTCGCTGCCAGGGTGGTCTTGCCGGTACCGCCCTTTTGCTGCGCGACTGTGATGACGATCGCCATGCGTACTTGCTCCATTCCGATGGTTCGACACTGTTACAGAAGCGGGGATTCGGCGCCAGGACCCTTAGGTATGACGGCTCGCTTTTCCCGGACACCAGCCTTATCGTGGCGTCATGGGGACACGCGGATCAGGCGAAACGCCAACCGATCGAACGAAGGATGGTGGGCGGCAGTACCGCCTGGATCGGCCGCGCTGCGACGCCGACTGGCAGGCGTATCACGGCATTCGCCGCAAAGTGTTCCATCTGCCGCGTCCGGTGGAGGAGATCAGTCCGACCTGCCACCCGTTGCTGCTGTTCCTGGAAGACCAGCCGATCGGCGCGATTCAGGTGGACGACCTCGGCAATGAAGCGGCGGCTCTGCGTCTGGTCGCCATCGATCCGGCCCACCAGGGCGGCGGACATGGAAGGGCGATGTTGGAACGAGCCGAACAATTCGCGCAAGAGATCGGGTGCGGCAAGGCGGTGGTCTATGCCACTCCGGAATCCGCCGGCTTCTATCAGTCGCTGGGCTACGACGAGGACGACTGGGACGAAATCTGCATGGGCGGCATCGTGCAAATGCTGAAAGTATTGGATCGTTAAGGAGTCGTGCTGACCGACCAGGTGGCGCTTTGCACAGGCGATGCCTTTTCCAACAACGCCACAACCGCATCCGGCACGATCGGATCAGCCGTTGTCGGAGCCAGGACCGCGGCCAGTTCGACCTGCGTTTCGGTTTCCGACAGTGTTTCGATCTCCAAAATCGGATAACCAACCTTCTCGAGAACTTCATCAAGACTATCGCGCGCGGCCGCGACATCCCGGTGTTCGGTGACAACGTGAACCCGGTAACGGGCCTCGGTCGACTTGGTGTCGATCGGCAGACGATTGATGTAGTTGACCAAGGGACGCAGCAAGGTGTTGCCGGCGACAACGAAGAGCGACAGGGCAACCGCCTCGGCCCCCATCGCGGCCCCCGCGAAGGCTCCGACCGCCGCCGAACACCACAAGGTCGCGGCGGTGTTCAGGCCGCGGATCTGGGTGCCTTCTTTCAGAATGACCCCGGCACCGATCAAGGTACCGAAGACAAAGGCGGTCGCGAGGCTGGCGAGCGTGCGCGCGAAGGCGCTGTTCAGGAACCAGGTCAGCAAGGTGGCGGCCATCGCGCCCTTCCAGGAAGACGCGATGGCGTTAGCGGAACGCGATTACGCCCGCAATGGCTCCGGTGGGAGATCCGGTGGAACCGGAATCGGAGACGGCGGATCCTCAATCGGCGGCGGTTGATCCGGATCGGGAACCACCGGAGGATCGCCAGGGGGAAACGGCGGATCGGACAGCGTCAGCGGACGGCTCCTTAGTGATGATGCGACTGCAACGGACGTACGGCCTCCTGCGCGGTACGACCGGCCATCTCCAGCAGACGGCTGGTCGATTCAAAGGCGCGGTTAACGGCGTCCATGTACAAATCGCGCTGCACCTCGGCCAGTTCGACGAGATTTTTACAACGTAACAAGTCCTGCGGCTTGTGCGCAGCGGTCTCCATGCTGTGGTCCATCATTTCGAGCCACGCGTGCTGCATGGTCTGCAAACCGCGACCCATCGACATGGCGCTGGAGAACAGCGCCTGAACCTGTTCGGCCGACCGCTCCGACGCATCGCGATAGATGTCCATCGCGTGGGCAGCGGAGGACATCAGATGATGGCTGCGGCCGAAGTTGATATCCGCGACCTTGCTGCTGGCGGCGGCGGCGGTCCGCATACCCATCATCACGACGTCCCGGCTCTGTTCGGCGGCCTTGGACGACATATTCGTCGCGGCATTGGCGGTTTCCGCCACCGTTTCGGTTATGCTTCCGCCGACCTCCCTGGCGCGGTCGGTGGCGTTCTTCGCCGCCTGGCTGGTTTCGTTGATCGAATCCTTCGTGTTGCGCGATGCGGTGTCCATCGCGGCCTGACTGAACCTGGCCGTTTGGTCCGTGGCACGCTTCACGTTTTCAGTGGATTTGACTGTTTCTGACATGATATGTCCTTTTGAAGATTGGATACCGAGCGGGGTAAGGTTTCCCATACGCGACGAAATTGTCGAGTTGCGGCCTAGGTCTTTTCCTCCGCTCACCGCCAGTATAGGCAATCGTCCGGCGCACCGTGATTCACGGACGCGTCATTCCGGGCGCGTCGGTCAGTGGCCGTTCCGTTTCGGGTCCGGATTCGGGAGACGCCATCGGGATCGGACGTTCGGCCATCTGGCGAAAACCCTCGATCGCACGCCGCAAAGCGACCGACCGGCGGCTTTCTGGTTCCAGAACGAACAGCACAAGCGACCGGCCGGTTATTTCAAAAGTTTCACCGGTTGGAAATGTTTCACGTTTGGTGTCGTCTGGAATATTGGTGTCCAGCAGGCACTGCCAAACCGTGCCGCCGACAACCTCCGGCAGCATGAAGTTCACCACGTCGTGGTGCGCGTTCAGCACCAGAAGCGCGGTCGCATCCATGGCCGGCCGCTTGATGCCGCTCGCCTGCGCGCGCCCGTCCATCAGCATGCCGAAGCAGCGGGCATTGGCGTCGCCCCACTGCGATTCCTCGATATCCTGTCCCGACGGCGCCAGCCAGCGAACGTCACGCACATCGAGATCGGCGTTGTACTCTCCGCTGAGAAAACGGGCACGCCGCAAAATCGGAAAAGACTGTCGCAAAACAATCACTTTACGGGTGAATTCGGCCAGTTCGACCTCGCGCTCGCCAAAATTCCAGTTCACCCAGCTTATTTCGTTATCCTGACAATAAGCATTGTTATTACCATGTTGAGTGCGGCCGAATTCGTCACCGGCCAAGATCATGGGCGTACCCTGCGACAGCAGCAGTGTCGCCAGCAGGTTACGTTTTTGTCTTTCCCGCAACGCAAGGATATCGGGATCGTCGGTCGGGCCTTCCACGCCGCAATTCCACGACTGATTATCAGAGTGGCCGTCACGTCCGTCCTCGCCGTTCGCCTCGTTATGTTTTTCGTTGTACGAAACAAGATCGTTCAATGTGAAACCATCATGCGCGGTGACGAAATTCACCCCCGCCCAGGCTTTGCGGCCCCGGCGATCGAAGCAATCCGCGGATGCGGACAGGCGGGTTGCCATCTCGGCCTGCTTGCCGGAATCGCCCTTCCAGTAGGCGCGCACGGTGTCGCGGAATTTGTCGTTCCATTCGGCCCACCCGGGCGGAAATCCGCCGACCTGATAGCCGCCGGGACCGATATCCCAGGGTTCGGCGATCAGCTTGGTGTTGGACAGCACCGGGTCCTGCAAACAGCTTTGCAGAAAACCGTGTGCCTCGTTGAAACCGTGATCCTCGCGCGCCAGGATCGTCCCGAGATCAAACCGGAAACCATCAACATGCATCTCTGACGCCCAGTACCGCAAACTGTCGGTGACCATCTGCACCACGCGCGCATGGCTCATGTTCAAGGTGTTGCCGGTGCCGGTGTCGTTGATGTAGTAGCGGGGATTATCGGGCAGCAGCCGATAGTATGACAAATTGTCTATACCCCGGAACGACAGGGTCGGGCCGTTTTCGTTGCCCTCCGCCGTGTGATTGTAAACGACGTCCAGGATGACTTCCAACCCCGCATCGTGCAGGCGCGCGACCATTTCCTTGAATTCCGCGAACACGAAGTCCGGAACAGAGGAATAGCGAGGATCGGGGGCGAAAAAACCGATGGAATTGTAGCCCCAGTAGTTGGTCAATCCCTGATCCAGCAAGTAGCTGTCATTGACGAACGCATGGATCGGCAGCAGCTCCACCGATGTCACGCCCAGGGTCTTGATATAATCGACGACCTCTTTGCGGCCGAGGCCGGCGAATGTGCCACGCAGGCGTTCGGGAACCGCCGGATGCAGCATCGTGTAGCCACGCACATGCGTTTCGTAGATGATGGTGCGGTCGCGTGGGACGGACGGTGCGCGTTCGCGTCCCCAGGTAAAGGCCGGATCGATCACCCGGGATTTCGGCATGAAGCTGGCGCTGTCGCGCGCATCGAAGGTCAGGTCGTCCTTGCCCAAGGTGTATCCGAACACCGCCGGGTCCCACTTCAGACTGCCGACATGCGCCTTGGCATAAGGGTCAAGGCAGAGTTTGTTCGGGTTGAACCGATGGCCGGCGTCCGGTTCGTAAGGTCCATACACGCGATATCCATAAGTCGTGCCCGGCCGCGCGTCCGGCAGATAGCCGTGCCACACTTCATTGGTATATTCCGGTAGCTCGATGCGCTCCAGTTCCGTTTTGCCGGCGTCATCGAACAGGCACAGTTCGACTTTGGTGGCATTGGCGGAAAACAGCGAAAAATTGACACCCAGCCCGTCCCAGGTCGCACCAAGTTGATACGGGGAGCCTTCGCTCAGGCGGGATTTCAAAATTGCTGCGGGCATCTGAACCTCATGTAGGGATGTGGCGAAACAAAAAAAGGGGGCAAATGCCCCCTTTTCGTTCGACCCGGCTTCAGGACGTGAGGCGACCGAGCATGTAACCGATGGCAAGGGCCACCAGCGTCGCGACCATCGGCTGCGCTTTGACAACGTCGCTGAATTGCGCCGCTGCCTGTTGGGCCTGACCGCTGGCCTGGTTGTACATGCCCTGGGCTTGTGTCCTGGCGTCGCCGCTCAGGTTGCCGGCTGCCTCTTGCACGCGGCCACCAAATTCCCGGGCTGCGCCTTCAACACGATCGTTCATTGCTACCTCCTACCAAACATGGTGAGGCTTGAACGCAAAAGATGGCTTCGGGTTCCCCGGGTGGCCAGCGCACAAACCGGGATGGAAGCGGACGAAAAATCTGTATGATGGCCGCATGCACATGCCCGATTTATCCCCGGACCAATTGGCTGCCGATCTGGCCGCCGACGGCTACGCGACCCGTCCCTTGCTGACGGCGCATGTCTGCCGCGACCTGGCCAGCCTATATGAGGAGGACAACCGCTTCCGCAAGCGCATCGTGATGGAACAGCACGTCTACGGTCAGGGCGAATATAAATATTTCGGCTATCCGCTACCCGACCCGGTCGCCGCATTGCGAGCCGCGCTGTATCCTCCGCTGGCTGCGGTGGCGAATGGATGGCGGCGCCTGATGGGGGAGGCGGACAGCTTCCCGGACACATTGGATGCTTATCTGGCCCTGTGCCATGCCGCCGGTCAGACCCGGCCGACGCCGTTGATGCTGCGCTACACCGCCGGCGGGTTCAATTGCCTGCATCAGGACCTATACGGCGATCTGGTGTTTCCGCTCCAGGCCGTGGTGCTGCTGAGTACCCCCGGGGAGGATTTTACCGGTGGCGAGTTTATCATGGTGGAGCAACGGCCCCGAGCACAGTCGCGCGGGATGGTGGTGCCGCTGCGGCTGGGCGAGGCCGCGATTTTCCCGGTTCATCATCGTCCCGGCATGGGTGTTCGGGGTCCGTACCGGCTGACCATGCGGCATGGCGTGAGCCGCGTTCATTCCGGACACCGGCAGACATTGGGCATTATTTTCCACGACGCGGCGTAAGTTTAAGCCGCCCGCGCGTCCTCCTGGATCATATCCGACGCCTTTTCCGCGATCATGATGGTGGGCGCGTTGGTATTGCCCGCCACGATCACCGGCATCACCGAGGCATCGACCACCCGCAGCCCTGTGATCCCATGCACACGCAACCGAGGGTCCACCACCGCCATCGTGCCGTGTCCCATGCCGCATGTGCCGACCGGGTGCAGGTTGGACACACCGCGCTTGCGCACATCCTCGGCGATGTCCTCGTCGGTGCGGGTGGCGACGCCGGGGGCGGTTTCCGCCACCATCAGCTTTTGCAGCGCATGCTGCCGAGCGATGCTACGGGCGATACGAACGCCGGCGATCATCACCCGCATATCGTTTTCGCTACGGAGGAAATTGAACTTTATCTCCGGCGGCGCGAACGGATCGGCATTCCGTAGCCGAACCGTCCCGCGCCCCTCCGGCGCCAAATGCACGGGACTGATCGAGATGCCCGGAAAAGGGTGCGAAATGATCCCGTCGGCGGTGCGGTCGATCGTGCTCCAGGCCGAGATATTGAACTGCAAATCCGGCCGTTCCAGACGTTTGTCGCTACGCACCAGCGCGCCGACATACATGCCGTTGCCAGACATCGGCCCTGACCGCAGAAACACATACTGCGCGCCGGCCATCAGCCGGTGCGGCAGGCTGTATTGCAGCGCATTCAGCGACAGATTCTTCGAGATTCGGTACGTGCAATACGTATTGAAATGATCCTGCAGGTTGGACCCCACCCCCGGAACGTCTCGCACGACGGAGATGCCTTTGTCGGTCAGATGCTGTCCCGGCCCGATGCCCGAGAGTTGCAGCAATTGCGGTGATCCGTAAGCGCCGCCGGAGACGATGACCTCCCGCCGCGCGTGGGCTGTTTCCAGCCCACGCGGTGTGCGGAATTCAACACCGGCGGCTTTCAAGCCATCGAACAATACGCGGGTGGCGTGAGCTTTGGTTTTGATCGTCAGATTCGGCCGCGGCTTCGCCATTTTCAGATACGCGGCGGCGGTGCTCCAGCGGCGTTTGTCCTTGGTCGTGGTCTGGTAATAGCCGCAGCCTTCCTGGGTGGCGCCGTTGAAGTCGGGATTGAACGGAATGCCGGCCTGCTTGCAGGCCTCCAGCAACGCCTTGGCGATTTCCCATTCATAGGGTTGGTTGGACACACGCAACGGCCCGCCGCTGCCGTGAAAATCGTCGGCGCCGCGTTCGTTGTCCTCGGCCTTGCGAAAATACGGCAGCACGGACTCGTAGTCCCAGCCTTCGTTGCCGAGCTGCCGCCACTGATCGTAATCGGCGGAGTTGCCGCGCATGTAGATCATGCCGTTGATCGAGCTGGTGCCGCCCAGCACTTTTCCGCGCGGCTGATACATCGTCCGGCCGTTGAGTTCCTGTTCCGGTTCGGACTCGAATTTCCAGTTCACCTTCGGATCGACGAACGTTTTCGCATAGCCCATCGGGACGTGAATCCAGGGATTGGTGTCCTTACCGCCAGCCTCCAGCAGCAGCACCCGATAGCGCCCGGACTCGGTCAAACGAGCCGCCAGCACGCAACCGGCCGACCCCGCGCCGGTCACAATGAAGTCGTAGGTCTCCGCCACGTCTCGTCCCCCGCGTGTTTTCCGGAAGCTTACGCCGCCAGCGACGGAGCGCCAGCCCTACAGTCTTCCAAAATCATGTCCGACGCCTTTTCTCCGATCATGATTGTCGGGGCGTTGGTGTTGCCGCCGACCACGACGGGCATCACCGACGCATCGACCACCCGCAGCCCGGCCACCCCATGCACCCGCAGCCTGGGATCGACCACGGTGTTCGGCCCGGTGCCCATGCTGCAGGAACTGGTCGGATGCTGGTTCGAAACCCCCGTGCGGCGCACATAGTCCAGCAGGGCGGCGTCACTGGCGGCGTCCACACCCGGAAATATCTCGCTGACTACATATGGCTTCAGCGCCGGTTGTTCGGCGATCCGCCGTACCAGCCGCAACCCTTCAAGTGCCGCCCGAATGTCGTATTCGGTACGCAAATAGTCGAACAGGACCGCCGGCCAGGCGAACGGGTCGGGACTGCCGAGCCGGACGGTGCCGCGCCCCTCCGGCCGCAGATGCACCGGTGTCAGGGTGAAGCCGGGGAATGTATGCGTAATAACCGCGTCGCGGCTGCGTTCTTTCGTGCTCCACTCGAACAGATTGACCTGGATGTCCGGTCGCTCCAACCGCGTGTCGGACCGGGTGAACAGGCCGGCGGTGACGCCGTTGCTGGCCATCGGGCCGGAGCGGAACAGGCCGTAACGAATGCCGGCCATCACTTGGCGCAGCTTACTGTTTTGCAACTCGTTCAGCGTGATGGGCTTGCTGCATCGCCAACTGACGGCGGTATTGAAATGATCGTGCAGGTTGGAGCCGACCGCCGGCATGTCACGCACGACGTCTATACCCATGTCCTGAAGATGCTGCGCCGGCCCCAGGCCGGACAATTGCAACAATTGCGGCGATCCATACGCACCGCCCGAAACGATCACCTCGCAGCGCCCCTTGCTGACCTGCAATCCCGCCTTGGTCCGATATTCCACCCCCGTTGCTCGGCCGTTCTCAATCACCACCCGTGTCGCGTGCGCATTGGTCTGGATCGTGAGGTTCGCCGGCGGATTGCTGAGATACGCCTTCGCCGCGCTCCAGCGACGTTTCGATAAGGTGGTGGTCTGGTAGTAGCCGCAGCCTTCCTGTTGCGCCCCATTGAAATCCGGGTTCTCCGGAATGCCGGCCTGCACGCATGCCTGCAGAACGGCCTTGGACAACTCGCCCTTTTCCGATTGGTCGGACACATGCAGCGGGCCACCGGAGCCGTGGAAGGCGTCCGCGCCCCGGGTCTGGTTCTCGGCTTTCTTGAAATAGGGCAGGACGGAATCCCAGTCCCACCCGGTGCAGCCGCGCTGGCGCCAGTCATCGTAGTCGGCGTGATTGCCGCGGATATAGACCATACCATTGATGGAACTGGACCCGCCCAAGGTCTTGCCCCGCGGCAGATACAGCCGCCGATTTTGCATCTGCGGCTGCGGCTCGGTTTCGAACTTCCAGTTCACCGCCGGATCGACATAGGTCTTGCCGTAACCAAGCGGAATGTGAATCCAAATGTTCTTGTCGGGCGGCCCGGCTTCCAGCAGCAGGACCCGATGGCCCGAGTCCGCCAGACGCCGCGCGACGACGCAGCCGGCGGAGCCAGCGCCTGTGACGATGAAATCGTAAGTGTCCGTGGCGGACGGCATGATTTGGTTTCCCCCGGTTGTGGCGGGTAGACTCCTGCATGTCCGGGCCGGAGGCAATGGCATCGTTGTTGCCGGCCGTTGCGAAGAGCCCCTGCGACGCGGCAATCTACGTCTGCCGTTCACGATCATCGAAGGACATCATGATGACCCCGGATGAATTTGCCCCGGTAACACCGGGAGTGATGCTGAAGGAAGAGTTTCTCGCCGAATATAGCCTCTCACAAAGCGCGCTCGCGCGGGCGATCGGCATTTCGCCGAACCGGATCGCGGAGATCGTCAACAATCGCCGCCGCATCACCGCTGACACCGCTCTGCGCCTGAGCTTGTATTTTGGTAACAGCGCGGAGTTCTGGATGAATCTGCAAACACACTACGACCTGAAGATGGCGCGACGGGCATTGTCCGCGGCGGAGGCAGGCCGGATCCAGTCCCAGCGGGCGGCTTAAATCAAGCCGCCAGCGCGTCCTCCAAAATCATCGCCGCCGCCTTTTCCCCGATCATAATGCTCGGTGCATTCGTATTACCGGCAACGACCGACGGCATGATCGAGGCATCCGCTACCCGCAGGCCACCAATCCCATGCACGCGCAACCGCGGGTCAACGACTGAATTCGTTCCGGTTCCCATTGCGCACGTGCTGCTGGGATGGTGGTTGGAAATGCCGGTCTGGCGAACGAACGCTTCCATTTCGGCGTCCGACTGCGTTGCCCGTCCGGGCGCGATTTCCTCGGCGATATATGGCCGTAATGCCGCCTGTTGCGCGATTGTCCGGCACAGCCGAATGCCGGTCATCACCGCCCGCACATCGTAATCCGAACGCAAAAAGTCGAACAGAATCGATGGCGGCGCCAGCGGGTCCGGACTGCCCAGCCGCACCGTGCCGCGCCCGTCCGGCTTCAGATGCACCGGACTGAGCGTGAAACCCGGAAAGTCATGCGGGATCACCTTGTCCCTGGTGCGCTCCAATGTGCTCCATTCCAACAGGTTGATCTGCAAATCCGGCCGTTCCAACCGGGGATCGGACCGCGTGAACAACCCCGCATGAATGCCATTGCTCGCCATCGGACCCGAACGGAAAAGACTGTAACGAATCGCCGCCGCGATCTTGCGCGGCCAGGAATTCTCCAGATCATTCAGCGTGATCGGCCGGGTGCAACGCCAACTGAGATAGGTATTGAAATGATCATGCAGGTTGGAGCCGACCGCCGGCATGTCGCGCACCACGTCAATACCCATGTCTTGCAGGTGTTGCGCCGGCCCAAGCCCGGAGAGTTGCAGCAGTTGCGGCGAGCCGTAGGTTCCGCCGGAAACCACCACCTCGCGACGCGCGGCCGCGACACGGCGTCCCTCGGCCACCGCGTATTCCACCCCGCTCGCCCGTCCGTTTGCGAACACCACGCGGGTGGCGTGCGCGCCGGTGCGAATGGTCAGGTTTGCGCGAGACCGCGCCGGGTCCAGATAGGCCTTTGCGGTACTCCAGCGCCGACGCTTCGACGTGGTGGTCTGGTAATAGCCGCAGCCTTCCTGGTTCGGCCCATTGAAGTCGGGATTGCGCGGGATACCGGCTTGCTCGCAGGCGCCCAGGACCGCATCGGACAGTTCGAATTGTTTCGGTTGATCGGAGACGTTCAACGGCCCGCCGACACCGTGATACGGGCTTTCCCCGCGCGCCTGATTCTCCGCTTTGCGGAAATACGGCAGCACCGAATCCCAGTCCCAACCCACGCAGCCGCGTTGCCGCCATTCATCGTAATCGGCGTGATTGCCGCGAATATACACCATGCCGTTGATCGAACTGGTGCCGCCCAGCGTCTTGCCCCGCGGCAGATACAGGCGCCGGTTGTCCAACGTCGGCTGCGGCGCGCTCTCGAACTTCCAGTTCACCGCCGGATCGATAAACGTCTTGGCAAAACCGAGTGGAATGTGAATCCAGGGGTTGGTATCGGGCGGGCCGGCTTCCACCAGCAGCACGGTATGGCGCCCGGACTCCGATAACCGCGACGCCACCACGGCACCGGCCGAACCCGCGCCGGTGACGATGAAGTCATATGTTTCTTGTTGCATGTTTCCCCCGGATCGCCCGCTCTTAAAGGTCGGCGAGCCTGATCCAAACTCCGATTGCCGCCGAAACGACAACCCCGGTGGCCAGCCATGGCATCGTATCGGCGTGCAATTCGTGCGCGATAGCGGTCCACAGCGCGAAGCTGGCCAGCCCAACGACAATGCCGCCGATCAGGCTGGCCTTGCCAGATTTGATGCGGACACGGCTCATTCGGCGGCAACGCCGCGCGGCCGGCCGATGTCGTTACGAACCGTGCCGGAGTCGTAGCCGTTGAAAATGTGCTTCAGCAGACCACAGTTCAGGTCGGACGTCCCGAAGAACCAGTCGGCGATCGGGTAGGTCAGGTTGAAGTTCCGCTCCATCATGATCGCGGTGTTGTGGTGGGCGATGTGATGGCGGCGGATCGAGTTGATCAGCGGAATGTGCCGCACGATGCTGTCGTCGCGGACGTGGCAGCAATAGTGGAAGAACTCGTAGTTCAGATACAGCCCGACATTGGTGATCAGCAGCAGCCAGCCGGCGTTGGGGAAGCCGAGCGCGCCGAGGATGGCGGCGGGAGGCAGCGACATCACCATGAAGGCGACCAAAGCGTAGGGCGGGAAGAACACGATCCGGAAGTCCCGGCTGCTTTCAAACGCCGGCTCGACGTCGGTGAAAAACTGGTGATGCGCCAAAGTGTGACGGTTGTAGATACCCATCAGGCCTTTGACCGGCCGGTGCATAACGTATTTGTGGATCCACCACTCAAATGCGTTGGAGATGGCGAAGGCGATCGGGATGACCAGGAACTCGTACCAGGCCGGGTTGGCGATCTGCCGGCTGGAATACCAGATGGCAGCGGCACCCAGCGCGAAGATCAGCGCGACGTGCCCCCAGCCGGCGTAGGCCGGTGCGATGCGCTGGCGGAATTCGGCGCGAAACGCGGCCTGACGTGGTGACATCCTCGCTGAATTGTCCATTGGCGTGGCTCCCTCTGCGCCGGATGTTACACCCGGCGCGACAGACGCGGAAGAGTGTCGCATAATGGGGGCAGACAGGAGGAAACGACATGCTTGAAGTGGAACGTCCGGCCGACATGAAGGCCTATATCGGCCAATCTGTCGGCACCAGCGAGTGGGTGCTGGTCGATCAGCCGATGATCAACGCCTTCGCCGACGCGACCGGCGATCATCAGTGGATCCATGTTGATGCCGAGCGCGCGAAACGGGAGATGCCGAACGGCAAGACCATCGCGCATGGCTACCTGACGCTGTCGCTGCTGCCTCGGCTGGGCGACACGATCTACCGTATCAAAAACACCTCCCGCGCGATCAATTATGGGACGAACAAGGTGCGCTTCACGTCGATGGTGCCGTCCGGATCGCGGGTGCGGCTGCATTACGTGCTGAAGGATGTCGAGGACGTGAAGGGCGGCGTGCGGATGATCTTCGACAGCACGATCGAGCTGGAAGGCAGCGAGAAACCGGCTTTGGTGGCGGAAGCGATCTTCATGGCGTTTGACTAGCGCCAAATCGCCATCAGCAGCAGCAAAACCGCCAGCACGGCGGACACGGTCTGCCAGAACCGCAGCGGGTCGCGCTCGATCAGGGACCGGCGCCGCCGCACGCCCGGTGCGGCGTGCAGTTCGCCGTGCTCCAGCGCGAAGATGCATTCCAGGGCGTCGTCAAAGCGTTCGGCCGGACGCACGGCGATCAACCGCAGCAGCACCTGATCCAACCACGACGGCAGATCGGGCCGCAGCGCCGCCACAGATGCGGGAGGCCGCGTGAACCGAGGGTGGGAGAAGGCCTCGACCTCGCCATACGGATACGTCCCGGTGAACATGCGGAACAGCGTCACGCCCAGCGCGAAAATGTCGGATTGTTCGTTGCCGGGCTGTCCGTCGATCATCTCGGGCGCCATGTAGCTGGGCGTTCCGGGAACAGTACTGGCCGGGAAGTCCTCGATGTTGGGCAACCGAGCGACGCCGAGGTCCAGCAGCTTCAGGCCACCGTCGGGCTGCAGGATGACGTTCTCTGGCTTGATATCGCGATGGATGACGCCGGCGCGGTGCAGCGCCGCCACCGCCTTGGCCAGTTTTGTGGCGATGCCGACCCCTTCCGTGCGCGTGACCCTCGGGCGCCGCAGCAGGCGTTGCTCCAACGTTTCGCCCTCATAGAAGGGCATCACCGTGTAGAGGGCCGAGCGCTGGTGCAGCGGGGTTTCGATCACCTCGGCGATCCACGGGCTGCGCAGGCGGGCGGCGATCCAGAATTCGCGTAGGAACGCCAGCCGTAGGACGGGTTCCGCCCCGGCCGCTGGTTTCGGAAATTTCACGATCACCTCGCGCCCGTCCGCCCCGCTCGTTGCCCGGAACACCCGGCTGTAGCGCCCGTCCGACAACATCCGGCCCAACGTGAACCCGTCCACCACTGCTCCGGATCGAGGTGCCGCGATGATCGGCAACCCATTCACCGCCGATTCCAGATCGAACTGGTCGGCATCCGGCAATGCCACCACATCGACCACCACCGCCGTCGCGTTGTCCCCGATCCTGGCCGCCAACCCCGCCTCAACCAATTTCCGAGCGGTTTCCTCGGGGGCGTCGCGGCGATCGAGTTCATCCCGGATGGCGCGATCGGAGACGCCGCCATGCACGCCGTCGGTGCACAGAAGATAGCGGTCGTGCGCCCGTGCCGCCTCCTGCTCATAATCGATCCGCACATCCGGTTCGGCCCCCAGTGCTCGGGTCAGCATGCTGCGCATGGCGGACGGCGGCGCCACATGATCCGTCGTCAGCCGCACCAGCTTGCCGTCGCGCAAGCGGTACAGCCGGGAGTCGCCGACATGCACCAGATGCATCTGCCGCCCACGCAACACCAACGCGGTGAACGTGCAGGCCATCCCCTGCAACGCCACATCCGCTTGGCCCTGGGTATGGATCCACCGGTTGATCGCGTTCAAAGCAGTGACCGCATTGGCCTTCACACCACGCAACGGATTCAGCTCATCCTGCGCATCCAGGAACGTCCGCACAGCGGTCTCGGCAGCCACGCGACCGCCCTTGGCGCCACCCACCCCGTCGGCCACCGCCGCCAGCAACGCGGGACGGCCGGTGTCAGGAGCGAGGCATGCGGCGAAATCCTCATTGCGCGCGCGGGCGCCCTGGTCGGAGGCAATGCCAACCCGCACACGCAGCGATTCCGAAGCTTTCGTCATTGTCTGGGATCTCCGCGTGAAAGATAGACCATGCAAACCGGCCGGGCGAACCGGCTGAGCGAACCGGCCGGCCACCACGATTCGCTTTGTTTCGGACTCGCGTCCCGGACGGCTTGGTGGCATAGCGTGATGCACCAATAACGCGCGATCCGACTGGGCCATGCCGCTGGACTTCACCCTCGACGCCACCGAAACCGACCCGTTGTTCCTGCAAATCGCCACGCGGGTGCGGTCGGCCATCGCGGACGGCCGATTGTCGCCGGGCGGCAAGCTGCCGTCCTCCCGCGTGCTGGCGGCGCAACTCGACGTGGCGCGCGGCACGGTCGATGCCGCCTACGCCCTGCTGGCCGGGGAGGGCGCGATCACCTCGCGCGGATCGACCGGCACGATCGTCTCCGGCACCCCTGGCAGCCGGATCGAGACGCTGGAACACACGCCGTTCATGTTCGCCCCCGCCCGCACCCCCGAACGATCGGCGCCGCTGCCGTTTCAGATTGGCCTTCCGGCGCTGGACGTTTTCCCCGCGAAGCTATGGTCCAATCTGACTGTGCAGGCCGCCCGCGCCATTGGCCCGATGGACATGGTTGAGCCCGATCCCGCCGGATTGCTGGAGCTGCGTCAGGCGGTGGCGAGCTACCTCGGCCCCGCACGGGGCGTGCGCTGTTCAGCGGCGCAGGTGCTGATCACCGCCGGCTATCAGGGCGCGTTGTCGCTGGTGCGCGGCGTCCTGGTGAAGCCGGGCGATCCGGTCTGGATCGAGGACCCCGGCTACAAGCTGGCGCGTCAGGCGATGGAAACGGCTGGTGCCCGGGTGGTGCCGATCCGGGTGGACAAGGACGGACTGCGAGTAGCGTCTGGTGTCGCCGCCGCGCCTAGGGCCAGGCTGGCGGTGGTGACTCCGGCGCATCAGTTCCCGACCGGCGTGGCACTGTCCTTGCCTCGGCGGCTGGAACTGCTGGCCTGGGCTGAGGAGGCCGGGTCGTGGGTTCTGGAGGACGATTACGACGGCGAGTTCCATTACAGCGGCCGTCCGTTGCCGTCGCTGAAGAGCCTCGATCGCGGCAATCGCGTGTTGTACGCCGGCAGTTTCAGCAAGACGCTGTTTCCGGCGCTGCGGCTTGGCTATCTGGTGGTGCCGCCGGAACTGGCGACGGCGTTCCTGCGCGCGTCGCGGCTGCTGACACTGGGGCAGCCGGTGCTGGAGCAGAAGGTCGTCGCCGCGTTCATACAGAAGGGGCACTTCGGAAAACATATTCGGCGGATGCGGACGCTGTATGGCGAACGGCGGCGCGATGTGGTGGCGGCGTTGAAAGCGGCGTTCGGCGAGCGGGTGGAGGTGGAGCCGGGCGTTGGCGGTATGCACCTGCTGGCGCGGTTTCCCGGTTCGGCCGACGATACGGATCTGGTGAAGCGATCGGGCAAGGCAGGTTTGGCTCCGTCGGCGCTGTCAGCGATGGCGATGGCGCATGATTGCGGACAGGGGCTGCTGCTGGGGTTTGCTAATGGTCCCGGTGGCGAGGCGGCAGGCATTGTCGCAAGGCTGGCGGGGGTGGTTTGAGCCGTCTGCGAATATTGAGCGTCATGATCGCGCTCGATCCACAAGGTATCTTACGCGGCATGGAACGTCGCGTGGCGTGACCCCGTCGTAGCCAGTCGCGGCATCAGTTTTTCGATTTTTCGGATTCACGCACCCATTATCGACCGAAAATTTAATGTGTTCAAAACCGATCCCACGCAAGCTCTACAAATATCGTCGCTTCGACGTCTTCTGCTTACGTCTTCTCACCCATGCCAAGGTGATGTATTCTGATCCACGATTATTTAACGATCCGCTCGACTGCGACCCCACCATTGAGGTGGACCTCGACATGATGGACCTGGAACGTCTCTGCTATCGGATGATGCGGCGAACACAGCCTCAGAATCCCGCCCGATCAGAGATTGGAAATTACCGTTACCTTTCGAGCGAGTATGGTGACTTCAAAACGCAACCCCATGCCGAGGACACCCTGAAATGTATGCTGGCTCAACGGATCAAGGACGAACTGACAAAGGAATTCGGTACTTTTGGCGTTTTTTTACTTTCGAATCGTTGGGGTTCGGTCTTAATGTGGGGCCATTACGCGGATCATCATCGCGGTGTTTGTATAGAATTTGACACCGCCGACGTCGGAACTGCGCAATTCAGGCCAGTCAATTATCGTGGGGCTCGGCGCATTCGCGCGAGCGATCTCCTTAAGTGGAAACGTGATGGTTCGGCTGAAGCCAAACGACAGGTCTTCGATACCTTTTTCTTGGCAAAAGCCGACCCTTGGCGTTACGAAAAAGAATGGCGCGATATCCGTACAGAGAGCGGAGTAAAAGAAGCAAGCCTTCGTGTAACGGCGGTGTATTTTGGAATCCAGTGCGATGCATCCGTTGTTCAGAGCATCGTCAAGTTTTTGGACGTGATCCGAACGTTACGCTTTACAGCCTGGCACCGCTTGACGATAGTTTCCGGCTCAGGCGCGATCATATCGACCGCGACGAGATTGGGGCGTGTGAACTGAAAACACCGGCAGCCATTGAATTTAAAGATTTTTTCGTCGAAGAAACAAAGGCCGATGGCAATGGTGGCGAATAGGAAGGAGCACCGCTTTCCCCAACACATGCAAAACAAATCGCGCGTGCCTCGGCGGAAGGCGCTTGAGGAGGGATGACCTATGAAGTGGCAGACGAAACTCAACCGATTGATCGGCGCCATGCTGGAAACGGCCGACGTTATGCGACCCTATTGTCATCGGCAGTGAAATCCGTTCGCCGAGCGGAGACGCTCACCTCAGCCAAGCCCGGTTCGCACGGTATCCCAACCTGACCGTCGATGATACCTCGCAAATGGCGATGGGGGCGTTGCGGCCGCCCGGCCCGCAGTGATTTTTGGCGATGGACCTGGACCAATGCTGCAACCGCAACAACGCCGGACCCCCGGCCCCGACCGAGAGGAAATCATTGACTCCCAACGCCCTGAACCCCAATTGATCGATGTCCCAAGGAACCAAGGTGATGCTCGCACCTCGCACGTCGTTCAAAGCCGAAGTGATCTCCGACCCATCCGTCATGGGTGGCGAACCAGTTGTCCGAGGCACGCGCATTCCCGCTGCGACCATTGCGGCCTATCTCGCCGCCGGACACAACGACCAGGACATTTTCGAGGATTACCCAAGCCTCCCCGTCGGTGGCATCGAAGCCGTCCGCCGCTGGTACGCTTTGACCCCCGCGCCGACTGCTTAATCACGTCGTGGATCGCCTTCTGATCGATGGGTGTCTGAGCCAGGCACTTGTAGCGGTGGCCAAGGCGCGCGGACTTCACGCCGATCACGTCGTCTGGCTCGGCAAAGGCGGTCTGCAGGACTGGACTTTGGTTCCGTTTGCGCTTGATCACGACTATACATTCGTCACGAACAACCGGCGCGATTTCCTCCGGCAATATGCGCAAGGATCCGCTCACGACGGGCTAATCATCCTCGTGCCCATGGTCAAACGCGGCGAGCAAATTCGGCTGCTCGGCTTGGTTCTCGATAAAATCCAATCGATGCCGGATACCGTTAACAAGCTGGTTGAGATATTCTCGGGCGGCGAAATCCGGGTGCGCGACTGGTCTGAACAGGACAATGATTCAGACTATTCCTCTACACCGGGCAGGTTGGCGTGAAAGCCTGCGCAGCGTGCCGGGTAGGCTGGCGTAACGCCCCTCTCTTTGCGGCAAACTGCACGACCCGGACTTTGTGACGCAGTTCAACCGCCGCGTTGTTCCGCTTCAGTCCGCACCCGGCGCCGCACCCGGCGAATGTCACCGGGCAAGGCATCCCGGCAATCGAACTGGGCGAACGGGTGAACGAGCGAACTCCCGGGCATGGCAACGTTCTGACCGTTACCGATTCGGCGTCCAGCCCGAGGTGTGGCCAGATTTTTGCTTCTGGCGAAACGAAAGCGCACCACCGAGGCACCGAGCAGCCTCCGACACGGCCGTTACTATCGGCTTGGGCGCATCTCAACCTCGATCCCTCGGTGGTTCAAATGGCTTCGTTCTGACTGGCGGGATGGCGCCAGATGAAAGCTGATGGATGCTTCAACCCGATGCATCGTGAAACGTTCACGCACCCGTTACCCTCTGCGGCATGCACGCCAATGTTGACAAATACTAACTATTATATTAGTCATAAAACATGGAGCACACGGCGCCAACCATGACCCGGCCTGCCCCGCCCGATCCCGCACAGGACCCGGCCGGTGGCACCGTGGCCGCCGCCACCATACCGCAACGCCTCGCCGCCCTGCTGCATGTCTCCGTGTCCTGCTCAGCCACGGCCGCCGCCTCGTCGAGACGGTGCCAGAGCGCGCCGCCAACGTGGAATTCGCCATCCTGGCCGGGGTCTGCGGCACTTACACCCTGCCGACCATCCTCGCCCGCCTGCAGCGCGGCATTTTGCGGGCGATGGCGCTGGAGCGTTATCTGCTCGCCCGCGCCGAAAAGGGGCGCGAGATCGGATACGTGTATCAGCGCGAGCGCACGCCGGCCAAGCCGGCAGCGAAACCGCAGAAGGGTGACCCGACTTCTGAAGAGGCAGCACGCGAAGCCCCGGGTGGCCGGGCCGATCCGGTCAAGCCCGGCGATGACGAAAGGACGCCCAAACGCCCCGCGTTCGATCCGGACGATCTCCGTATCCCCACGCCCGAGGAACTCGACGCCGAGGTACGCCGGCGGCCGATCGGACGGACCATTCTCTCGATCTGCATGGACCTCGCGGTCATTCCGAGCTTCTGCACCGGCCCATTCTGGAACCAGATATTCGACACGCTGAATGATTACGGCGGCAGTTTCACCACGCTGTTTAAAATACGCGAACACCGCGAGACATCGTTTCAGAAAGAGCGGGACAAGAAGCCGGACACCTGGGGCTTTACCTGGAGGCACCCGCCACCGGAGACGGTTCGCCAGGTGCTCGGGTACATGATCGGCGAGGCGCCGATGGTGGACCCGCCTGGCCCGAGGCTGGCCACCGCTCCACCCTGAATCCCATCGCCAGACCTGCGTCGCACCCTCGGATTCCGGGGCCGCTTTCGCGTGCGCATCGGCCAATCGGAGCATCATCGGGGCTGGACGCTGCCAGCAAAATCCCGAGTGGCCGGTCCAAGCCCGGCAAGCCATGTCCGCGGCATAGACCTCCTCCTTCATTCGCTTATCCTGAGGCCTGAGGGGCCAAGCCCAGCCAAAATGGACCGAATAAAACCCCAATCGACGGTCTCACCGATCACCGCGCCGAACAAGCGACTGGCGACCAGCGCCGGGACAGTACGTTAACGGTCAGGTATGTCGCGCCATGGGATCCCGTGATCTCCCCGGACATTGATTGCGGCCAGCCGTCCGCTGCGCCACTATCCGCTCACTGTAGCGATCCGAGCGCCCTTTGCGCATGACACCTGCCCGCTCAGGTATTTCACCTGCAACCACAGAACGATTATACTGAATGCGCGCATCATTTCGTGGCGGTGGATCGGGCGCGCGGGTATTTGCCTCATTCCCCCAATAAGGACGATTGACGTGGGCATGATATCCGGCTTACACTGCGCCCCCTGGATGGCGGGCATAGCTCAGTTGGTAGAGCGCCAGGTTGTGGTCTTGGATGTCACGGGTTCGAGTCCCGTTGCTCGCCCCACCCTTCTCTCATGATGGACAATCGCATCGCCGGGTTGGTTCTCGCCGGCGGACAGGCGCGGCGTATGGCCACCGGGGCAACACCGGCCGGAACACGTCAAGGCGAACCGCCATTTTTTCGGCCAGGTGACGATAAACCCCTGCTGACGGTGGGTGGTCGAACGATGCTGGACGCTGTGATCGCTGCCATCGACCTGCCGCACATCGCCATCAGCGCCAACGGCGATCCCGCGCGGTTCGCGTCGTTCGGGCTCCCGGTGCTTCCAGACGGCGCGTTTTACGATCAGGGGCCCTTGGCCGGCCTGCTCGCCGGGCTGGAATGGGCGGCCTCGTTGGGCATGAGCGCGCTTCTGACGTCCCCCGGCGATATCCCGTTCCTGCCGAAAGGGTTGGCCAACAGCCTCGCCCCCCCACCAGCCAGCGTTTCCAGTCACGGACGGCGGCACCACCTGGTTGCATTATGGCCGGTTGCTTGCTCAAAAGAGTTGCGAGGGTTGTTGTCGGCACCCGGCCGGCGGCATGTCGGTTATTTCGCGGACAGCATTGGTATGCGTTATGTTGAATTTGCCGTGCGGGCAGGCGATCCGTTCGCTAATGTGAACACGCAAGACGACCTGATACGGGCGCGAAGCAGCGCGGATGAAGACCACGCCGAAACTCGGATAACGCCTGATCAGCAAACACGCTGAACCAAACAGTTGGCGCAAAGAGGACTGGAACATGGACAAGACCGTCGCGATCGCGGGTCTGGGTGCAATCGGATTGCCGCTGGCCCGTGCCCTGGACGCCGGGGTTCCGGGCCTGCGCCTGATCTCTGTAGCCTGTCGCGACCAGGTGAAAGCCCGAGCGAATTTTGCTGGCTTCAGGTCGGCGCCACAGATTGTGGACATCCCGGAACTCGCCCAAGCCGACATCGTGGTGGAGGCCGCGCCGTCGGCGATCTTCGAACGAATCGCGTTACCGGCGCTGGAGGCCGGACGGATCTTCATACCCGCCTCGGCCGGGGCCTTGCTGCCCCGCATGCATCTGGCGAAGCTGGCCCGCAACACCGGCGCCCGCATCATCGTGCCCACGGGCGCGCTACTGGGTCTGGATGCCGTGCGCGCCGCGGCCGAGGGGCCGATCGACAGCATCAGCATCGAAACCCGTAAGCCGCCGATGGCGCTGATCGGGGCGCCCTATCTGGAGCGCAACGGTATCGATGTGATGGACCTGACCCGGCCGCTCCTTGTGTTCGACGGTAACGCCCTGGACGCCGCCGCCGGCTTTCCGGCCAACGTCAATGTCGCCGCGGCGCTGGCTCTGGCGGGCATCGGACCGATCCGGACTCAGGTGCGTATCTGGGCCGATCCCGCGGTGTCCCGCAACATCCACACGATCCGCGTCGAGTCCGATGCCGCCCGCTTCACCATGACGATCGAAAACGTGCCCAGCAACGACAACCCGAAGACAGGCCGCCTGACGGCGCTGTCCTTATTGGCGTGCCTGCGGGGGCTGGTCTCGACGTTGAAGGTTGGTAGTTAACGGCGGGTGACCGAGGCTTTCGATTACCTGGCGACACTGGCGCTGTTTAGCTTCGTCGTTGTCGGCAGCGCCCGGATGCGCCACGACATGCTGTTGCTGGCCTGCATCCCGCCGGTGTTCGTGGCCATGGTGATGGGATTCACCATGGCGCTTTACGCGGGTGACGCGTTCGGTGTGGCACCCACTTGCATCGCCCTCACGTGCGGTGTGCCACCGGCATGGTGGCTTTCCAGGCGGTTGGCGAACCGGGATCTGCTGATCGCGATCTATCTGACATGGGCCGTGGCCTTGGTGCTGGCACTGATGGCTTTGTCGTTTCCTGACCGGGTGTGACCGTTTTGGTGGAACGTCTGGTTCCCCCTCTGGCGGTTCTCGCGCGCCCCGTGCGATGATGCGGCAACACAAAGAATCTGGTGGGGGTTACAATGCGAACGGTTCGGGTATTCGGAATTGCCGGCGCGCTGGCCGGGTTGCTGACGACAGCGGCTTCGGCGCAGATCAAGATCGGTGCGATCATCTCGATCACCGGCCCGACCGCCGCGCTGGGTGTGGGATATAAGAGCGCGTTCGCCACGTTCCCGGCGGAGATCGACGGCAAAAGCGTCACATACATTATTCGCGACGATGCCGCCGATGCGAGTCAGTCGGTGTCAATCGCGCAACGCATGATCGAGGAAGATCACGTCGATGCGCTGATCGGGCCGACTTTGACGTCCTCGGCCAACGCGGTGCAGCCGATCGCCAATGCCGCCAAGGTGCCGATGATCTCGACCGCGCCACTGGACTACGATCCGGTGAAATACCCGTTCACATTTTCCGCCGTGCAGCCCGTCAGCCTGATGGTGAACGCCGTCGTCGCCGACATGGTTAAGCGCGGCGTCAAATCCGTCGCCTATATTGGTTTCGCCGACGGTTTCGGCGATCAGGTGTTCGAGGCCACCAAGGCCGCCACCGAAAAATCCGGCATCGAGCTGGTGGGCAACGAGCGCTACGCCCGCACTGATACCTCCACCGAATCGCAGGTGTTGAAGGTGATGACGAAGAAGCCGGACGCCGTGATGATCGGCGGATCGGGCACACCCGGCACGCTGCCGGACGTGGCGCTGCACCGGCGCGGCTACAAAGGCCTGATCTACGGCAACCACGGCATGGTCAGCCCGGCCTTCCTGCGCGTCGGCGGCGCGGCGGTGGAGGGCACCATCGCGGTGACCGGTCCGGTCGTGGTGTATGATCAGTTGCCCGACAGCGTGCCGTCTCGCGGGCCAGCCACTGTGTTTATGAAAGCCCTGATCGAGAAAATCGGCCCCGACGCGGTCAGTCCGTTCGCCGGTTACAGCGAGGACGCCTTTCTGCTGATCCAGGGCGCGGTCCCCGCCGCGTCGAAAGCCGGCGCGCCCGGCACGGAGGCGTTCCGTGTCGCACTTCGCGATTCGTTGGAGAAGACACATGATCTCGTGGGCACGCATGGCGTCTATTCGATGACCCCGACCAATCATAACGGCATGGACGACCGCGCCCGCGTGCTGGTGCAGGCGGTGGATGGGCAGTGGAAGTTGTTGAAGTAGGCGTCCGGGGAGAACAATGCCTCCCCTCATCGTCATGGCCCGGCTTGTCCGGGCCACCTGTGGCGGCACTGTCTTGGCAGTGGTGGCCCGGTCAAGCCGGGCCATGACGATGAGGGGAGGCATTGTTCTCCCCGGACGCCTACTTCAACAACTTCCACTGCCCATCCA
>CAIZFE010000090.1 GCA_903932145.1 uncultured Rhodopila sp.
GATCGCGCCCATCGCGGAATCCTGGATGCCCATCGGGTAGTCAGGGCCAAGCCGCCAGGAGATCCGCCAGGGTGGCGTGGCGTCTTGGGCGAGCGCCGTCGTGAGGCACAAAGTCAGCAAGGCCGGGGCCCAGAGTGCGCGGGGGTTCATCGAAATTGGAAAGCGTAGGGAGCTTTTTTCAAAACCCCGAAAAGGGCGTGATTTTTCATGGTAATTGACGGAACAATACGTTCAGGGTGCGATCGGAAGGCGGCGTGATCGAACTTGCGAAGATTTTCCACCACGTTCAGCGGCAGCTCTTTCCGGTGCTCGAAGAGGAGATTGGAACGTTGAGCGAACTCGACCGGCAGTTCTGCGAAGTCATTTCGTTGACGGACCTGGGGCGGTTCACCCGGCCCTACGAGTGGTGCGGCAACGGTGCCCCACCGCATGCACGGGTCTGGTTGGTCCACGCCTTCATCGCGAAGAGCGTCTACCAGTTTCCGACGACCACCGCCCTGGTGGACGCGCTGCGCAGCCGGCCGATGTTGCGCAGGCTGTGTGGCTGGGAGAGCGTCGGCGAGGTGCCGAGTGAACCGACGTTCAGCCGCGCCTTTGCGGCGTTCGCGGTGGACGGGTTGCCGCAGCAGATTCACGAGCACATGGTCAAGGTCCATGCCGGCCCGAAGCTCGTGGGCCACATCAGCCGCGACGCCACCGCGATCGAAGCGCCGGAGCGGCCGGTTGCCAAACCGGCGCCGGTAGAGAAAGCCCCGCGCAAACGCGGTCGGCCGAAGAAAGGCGAAACGCGGCCACCGCCGCCGTTGAAGCGACTGGAACTGCAAGGCCCCCGCTCGCTCGAGGCCAACCTGGCCGACCTGCCGAGCGCTTGTGACGTGGGCACCAAATGCAACAGCAAGGGCTACAAAACCAGCTGGATTGGATACAAGCTGCACCTGGATACCATCGACGGCGACCTGCCGGTGAGCGCCGTGCTGACCAGCGCCAGTGTGCACGACAGTCAGGTGGCCATTCCGCTCGCACAAATGAGTGCGCAACGCGTGACTGCGCTCTACGACCTGATGGACAGCGCCTACGATGCCCCGCAGATTCACGCCTTCAGCCGCCAACTCGGTCACGTGCCGATCATCGACCCGCATCCCCGCAATGGCGAGGCACGCGAACTGGCGCCGGCGCAGGCCGAGCGCTTCAAAGAACGCACCAGCGCCGAGCGGGTGAACAGCCTGCTGAAGCAACGTTATGGCGGTCGCTGGGTGCGAGTGCGCGGGGCGGCCAAGGTGCTGTGTCACCTGATGTTCGGCCTCGTGGCGCTCACCGCGACCGCGCTGTTTGCGCGGTTGTGTTAAAGCCCCTGCTCACGCCGTCCGTTCTGGACGGTTCCTCGCGGGGTTCCAGCCGGAACCCCCGCCACTGCTTCGGCGCGCACGACTGAAAAACGTCAGCTGGCAGATATTCACATTTTCAACCATCGGCGCAGCCCGCTTTTCGTGACTCGACGCGTTTCGCCCGGAGGTTTTGAAATATCCTCTGATGCTGCTGATTTTCGTCCTGCTCGGCGTGCAGCTGCAAAGCGACCGGCGCCGGGCGCAGCAGGCCATGCTGACCGCGGCGCGCCTGGAGGTCGAGCTGCTGA
>CAIZFE010000091.1 GCA_903932145.1 uncultured Rhodopila sp.
GACAGGTCGATGTGTTTTGCTACCGCCGTTGATAAGGCGCTCGAGAATATCGATTGCATGAGTGCGATCCTTCGCTGCCAGACAAAGAATCGCTTTTATGAATCAACTCAACGCCTTATCCAACTGCGTCGAGTACTATGATCGGCGCTACTATAACTTTAACGATCTCTTTAAAACCGCGATCCGGCCCGCGCATCTGGCCTTCGCGGAAGCGTACTGGCGCGACTACACACAGAGTGAGGGTGTGCTGCGAAATATGCCAGCACCACCAGCGCTGCTTATTGAGGGTTTCCTTGACCGTTACACAGCCGATCTAAACAGTCGCTTCCTTCGCCAGCTCGCAGCCAGCAGCACGACATTTTGGGGCTACGACTCGCCGACACGGTTCTACTACGGTCTCGCCGACGAGGCCTTGCATCCAAACCTCGTGAAAATGGCGATCGCCGCCGACGGTCCAAATATTCAGGGAATACCCGTGAAGCGCGCCAGCCATCGCGGCACCTTTCTGGCCAGCCTCTACGGCGATGGCACCGTTATCGACGACAAGAGCACTGTGCCCGATTGGTTTAAATCTCTCCTATAGTCACGCTAAGCCGGGTGCCGTAGCGAACGTGATTGGATTTAGGCGTGGAGCGATCTCCAGATGACCGAAGTCGCGGTGCCGAAGGAATTGTTCCAAGAGATTCTGCCGCTGATTGCGGAACTCCGGCCACAGCCGCCACCAGCGCCTGCGTGAGGCGCCCGATGGTCATGCGTTCAAGAGCGGCCCAAGGCAGGAGTGCGTCCAAATGCCAGCGAAAATGGTCAGATCAGCCCCTCGACCACCGTTCGGGCTGCCCGAGTTGACGGTAGCCGCCCGGACCTCACTTCTGTCTTGTGGGAAGGCCGGAAAAAAGCGAGCATTCACCTCAGCTCGGCAACCATCTGGGGAATCCCGGTTAAGCGGTTGGGGGCACCGTCATGCCTTTCGCGTAACCACTGGAGACTGTCGATGCCGATGATCCTTCGTGCGCTGGCTTTTGCCGTTCTGGCGCTGAGTTTTGTGCTCATCAACAAACCCGCCGTGGCGCAGGACAAGGGTCGCATCCGCGTCTCGTCCGATGTGCAATATGAATTCATCGGCCGCTGGGATGCCGACAAGCTCAACACAATTCTGACCGACGACACGCCTAAATTCTTCGGCGTGGCAGTGAGATATACCGCCGCTAAGAATGCGGTGAAACTTTACCGCGTCACGTATTCCTCGGTGGTGCCGGAGCGCGGCAACAAGCCGATCGCGGCTACGGGTCTCGTCGCGGTTCCCGATATCGCCGGCACGTCGTTCCCGATGGTGTCTTATCAGCACGGTACGGTTTACGGAAAACAAGAGGTGCCGTCGTTTCCGGATAAATCGCCGGAGACGCAATTGATGCTCGCGCAGTTCGCGGGGCAGGGTTACATCGTCATCGGCGCCGATTATTTCGGCATGGGCCCGTCCAAGGAGCCTGAAGGCTACATGGTGAAAGCCAGCCACCAGCAGGCGACCTATGATATGCTGCTCGCAAGCCGCGCCGTTCTCGCCGATCTCAAGCTTTCAAACACAAAGCTGTTCATCGGCGGCTGGTCGCAGGGCGGCTTCATCACCATGGCGTTTCTGGAAAAGCTGGAAGCCGCGGGCGTGAAGATCGACGCCGCGGCGACGGCGAGCGCGCCAGTCGATGTGTCGGTCGTGCTCAACGGTTTCCTCAGCTTCCCGCGCAAAAACGACGCAGCCTGGGTGAACTCGCTGTTCATCCTGTCGTCGTTTGCGTTCGAGAACTATTACGGCGTGCCGGGGCTGTCGCGCTCGCTCTTCAACGACGAATATTA
>CAIZFE010000092.1 GCA_903932145.1 uncultured Rhodopila sp.
AGCCCGGTCATGACGAATGGGCGAATCCCTGCCACCCGACGGCTTATCCCGATGCCTATGGGGCCAAGCCCGGCCATGACGAACGGGCAAATCCGCCCCACCGACGGCTTATCCTGATGCCTATGGGGCTTGGCCCGGCCACCCGGGACTTCCTGTGCCGCCGCCAAGCAAAGTCCCGGGTGACCGGGCCAAGCCCGGTCATGACGGATAAGATAATGCCTTGGCCGGGGAAGGAATTATCCCCCAACTTGCTTATCCTGATGCCTATGGGGCTTGGCTCGGCCATCTACGACCTCCTGAGGTGAATAAGCCAATTCCGCAACGTGCATTCACGCGGTCACCCTGTGTCCCACGCACGCCAGGGTTGACATGAACTAACTATTATGTTAGTTCACAAACATGGAGCACACGGCGCCAACCATGACCCGGCCTGCCACGCCCGATCCCGCACAGGACCGGGCCGGCCGCACGATGCCCCAACGCCTCGCCGCCCTGCTGCATGTCGTCCGCGTTCTGCTCGGCCACGGCCGCCGTCTCGTTGAGACCGTCCCGGACCGCGCCGCCAACGTCGAGTTCGCCATCGTGGCCGGGGTTTGTGGTACCTACATCCTGCCGACCATCCTCGCCCGGCTACAGCGCGGCATTCTGCGGGCAATGGCGTTGGAGCGTTACCTGCTCGCCCGCGCCGCAAAAGGCCGCGAAATCGGATTCGTTTACTCCAGGGACCCGCGCGAGCGCCCGCCGGCCAAGCCGGCAGCCGAACCGCAGGGAGAGGAGCCAACGTCCAGGGAGGCAGCGAACGAAGTCCCGGGTGGCCGGGCCAAGCCCGGCGATGACGAAAGGGCGCCCAAGCGGCCTTCGTTCGATCCGGACGATCTCCGTATCCCGACGCCCGAGGAACTCGATGCCGAGGTGCGTCGCCGGCCGCTCGGACGGACCATCCTCTCGATCTGCATGGATCTCGCGGTCATTCCGAGTTTCTGCACCGGCCATTTCTGGAACCAGATATCCGATTCCCTAATGAATTACGGCGGCAGCTTCCCCACGCTGTTTAAAATACGGGCGTACCGCGAGACATCGTTTCAGAAGGAACGGGATAAGAAGCCGGACTCCTGGGATTTTGCCTGGAAGTTCCCGCCACCAGAAACGGTTCGTCAGGTGTTGGGGTACATGATTGGCGAGGCGCCGATTTTGGACCCGCCCGGCCCGAGGCTGGCCACCGCCCCTCCCTGAGTCCCGCCTTCCCGGACATGCGTCCCACCCTCTGATTCCGGGGGCGCTTTCGCACGCGCACCGGGCAACCGGAACGGTCCGAGAATGCGATTTCAAGGCGAATCGCATTTGGCCGGAAAACCGCGACCATTCCATATCCGTCACGGCCCGGCTTGTCCGGGCCACCCGTGACTCGACGGTGCCGCGACAGATGGCCCGGACAAGCCGGGCCATGACGATGGGGCAAGAGCCGGCCTCAACGCGGATCGGTCATATCTCGCTATGGATTGGGCAACCGAACCTTGGCGGATACAGTCCCGGTGCGCGCGGTGTCGCGGCGGCATCGGGCCGATCTATGGTTAAAGAGTCAATGATATCAAGGATGGCAAATGATAAGATTCGGGGGCGATCGGCTGCGTAGCCAAGGTTCGAACGCCTGCGATCATTCCGGTGCAAACGGCGAGCGGTCCCCGGTCATCATTTGCCATCCTTGAAATCATTGATTCTTGATTACTTGATTGCTTGCTTGCCGATCGCGGCACACGCTCCCGGGTGGAGCACGCCTCGCCGCAAGTGGTCCCGGGACGCGATATCCCCGCAGGGTTGAGCTATCAAATGCGATAGCCCCGGCTTCCCTGCCTTGGCACAAGATCACATCAACAGAGCGACCGGAACCGTCAGACCTGTGCGGCCGATCCGGTCAGGCACCGATCTACTCCACCTCCGCCGCCAGCTTGTTCAGGTAGTAAGCCGGATCGCCGAACAGCCGTTCGATCACCATGCAACGCCGGAAATAATGCCCGACCGCGTATTCCTCGGTCATGCCGATGCCGCCGTGCATCTGCACTGCACTTTGCGAGACATACCGCCCGGCCTGACCGATCCCCACCTTCGCCAGCGCAATGTCATGCGCCCGCGACGCGGCGTCCGGATTGTCGATCGACATGGTCGCCAGCATCGCCATGCTGCGGCCTTGCTCCTGCATCATGAACATGTCGGCCATCCGGTGCTGCACCACCTGATAGGTGCCGATCGGATTGCCGAACTGAACCCGGGTCTTGCTGTATTCCAGAGTCATCTCGTTCATCGCTTCCATCGCGCCGACGGTCTCTCCGGCGGAGGCGGCGATCCCGGCCTCGACGACTCGCTGGATGATGGCCAGACCGCCGCCGACTTCGCCCAGCAATTCCGCATCGGTCACGTTGGACAGCGAGATATCCGCAGCTCGGGTGTCGTCACGACTGACGTAGCCACGCATCGCCACGCCGGATGCGTGCGCATCGACGATAAACAACGACAGTCCGTCTTCCTCGTACCGGTCGCCGCTGGTGCGTGCGCTGACGATGATCTTGTCCGCCGCCTCGCCGTGCGAAACGACCGTCTTCGATCCGTCCAGCACCCATCCAGAGGCCGTCTGTTTCGCCGTGGTCACGACATCGGACAGGTCATACCGAGCCTGACGTTCGCTGTGGGCAAAGGCCATTTTCAAATGGCCCTCGGCGATGGCCGGAATCAGAGCGGTCTTCTGCGCCGCCGATCCGGCGACATTCAACGCGGTTCCGCACAGCACGACGGTGGGGAAATACGGCTCCAGCACCAGCACGCGCCCAAACGCCTGCATCACCAGCATGACTTCCTGGGCAGTGCCGCCGAATGCGCCATATTCCTCGGCGAACGGCAGTCCCAGCAGCCCTTGTTCGGCGAACTGAGCCCACACGGCGGGCGAGTAACCCTCAGGCAAGGCCATGTAGCCCTTGCGTTGCGCAAAACTATACGTGTCGCCAAGCATGCGGCTCACGCTTTCGACCAGCAGGCGCTGGTCGTCGGACGGATCAAAATCCATTACAGCCCCAATACCGCTTTGGTGAGAATATTCTTCTGAATCTCATTCGTGCCGCCATAGATGGAGGCTGCCCGCAGCATCAGATAGCTGCCGGTCCCGGCGCTGCCGGCTTCCATCAGATCGTCGGGTTCGTTCATCTCGGCCAGTTCCTGCGCCCAGATCGGGGTCGCCATCGGGCCGGAGACATCGACCGCGAGTTCCGTGGTGGCCTGTAGCAGTTCGGTGCCCTTCACCTTCAGCACCGATGACAACGGGTCCGGTTTGCCCGCGCCCTTGGCTTTGTCGAATGCCGAGACGACGCGGTACTGGGTAATCTCCAGCGCTTTCATATCGACCTGCAGTTGCGCGACGCGCTGGCGGAAGATCTGATCCTCGATCAACGGCTTGCCGCCGAAATTGACTTCCTTGGCCATCGAGACGGCGGCATTCACCCGTTCGCGCGATTTGCCGAGGCGGGCGATGCCGGTGCGTTCGTTGCCGAGCAGGTATTTCGCGACGTCCCAGCCTTTGTTTTCCTCATAGATGCGCATCGACACCGGCACGCGCACGTCGTCGAAGAACACCTCATTCAGATGATGGCTGCCGTCGATCGAGATGATCGGGCGCACCGTGATCCCGGGAGTCTTCATATCGACCAGGATGAACGAAATGCCCTCCTGCCGCTTGCGGGCGTTGGGATCGGTGCGAACCAGCAGGAAGCACCAGTCGGCGTTATGCGCGGTGGAGGTCCAGATTTTCTGCCCGTTCACCACGTAATCATCGCCGTCCCGCTTCGCCGCCGTCTTCAACGAGGCCAGATCGGACCCGGCGCCGGGTTCCGAGAACCCCTGGCACCACCAATCGTCCAGATTCGCCGCGCGCGGCAGGCAGCGCTTTTTCTGCTCCTCGGTCCCGAACTGGATCAGCACCGGTCCCAGCATGGTGATGTTGAAGGACAGCAGCTCCGGCGCCGGCGCCATCAGATTCTCTTCCAGGAAGATCATCTTCTGGATCGCGGTCCAACCGGGTCCGCCCCATTCCTTCGGCCACGACAGCGCCGCCCAGCCCTTCGCATTCAGGATGCGCTGCCAGCGGATGGTGTCTTCCTTGCGCGGCGGATGTCCGAGTTTCATGCGGTCGCGCGTGTCGGCCGGCAGATTTTCGCGGATGAACGTGCGAACTTCCTCGCGGAAGGCGAGCTCTTCCGGGGTAAAGCGAAGATCCATTTGGGGTTCCCTCCTACTGGTTGGTAACTCTAAGCGGGGCGGCGGAGCTGTGCAATCCGGCCGCTTTGCCGCCATGGAAATCGGGAATAGAACCGCAACATCTCTTGCGCTAAAAGGGTGGCTCTCTCTCAGCGATTCGCAACAAGGAGTTGAACGATGCGGCGTTTCCAACGTTTAAGCGGTCTGGCTTTGGCCATGTTCGCAACCGCCTCGATCGGTCTTCTTGTGGCCGTCGCCCCCACCGCCGTTTCGGCTCAGGACATTGGTAAAACGATGACAACAACATCAGGCCTACAGATCACGGACAGCAAGATCGGCGACGGCGCCTCGCCGAAGACCGGGCAAACCTGCGTCATGCACTACACCGGCTGGCTCTATGAAAACGGCGTCAAGGGCAAAAAGTTCGACAGCTCGCTCGATCGCGGCCAGCCGTTCGAGTTCTCCATCGGCCGCGGCCAGGTGATCGGCGGCTGGGATGAGGGTGTTGCCACCATGAAGGTCGGCGGCTCTCGGACGCTGATCATTCCGCCGGCCCTCGGCTACGGTGCCCGCGGCGCCGGTGGCGTCATCCCCCCCAACGCAACACTGATGTTCGACGTCGAGTTGCTGGGTGTGAAGGGCTAATATCGACCCGGGTTAATACCGGCGGCCTGCCATTCCATGGCCGTCATGGTCCGGTGTGTGTCCGTATGGACACGCGTCCGGACCGTGACGCGGCGTGGTGGGACCAGTGTTGATCGGACCGGTGCGGAACAGGTTGCCAGAAACGGCCGTCTGGACCAAGTTCCGCCGCATGTTGATCGCTCGCACCCTTTCCGATTTACGCCAATCCTGTGCGCGCCTGCGCCTGCAAGCGGGCGCGTTGGCACTGGTGCCGACAATGGGCGCACTGCATGAGGGCCACCGCACCCTGGTGCGTGCCGGCGTCGCGTCCGGGGCCGCCACGGTCGCCTCCATTTTCGTGAACCCGCTGCAATTCGCCCCGACTGAAGACCTGTCCCGGTATCCTCGGGATGAGGCCGGCGATCTGGCGGCGTTGGAGGCGGAAGGCTGCGCATTGGTCTGGCTGCCGGACGTGGCGACGATGTATCCGCCCGGCGAGGCCACGACCATCGTGGTCGGCGGCCCCTCCGAACGCTGGGAAGGCGATGCGCGGCCCGGACACTTCCGCGGCGTGGCGACCGTCTGCGCCAAGCTGTTCGGCCAGGTCCGGCCAGACCGCGCGTTCTTCGGCGAGAAGGACTGGCAACAATTGCAAGTCGTGCAACGCATGGTCGCCGATCTGCTGCTACCTTTGACCATTGTCGGGGTGCCGACGGTACGCGAAGCCGATGGGCTGGCCATGTCATCGCGAAACAGATTTTTGTCGGTGACGGAACGGGCCACCGCTCCGGCGTTGATTGCGGCGCTTCGGACGGCCGTCGAGCGGATGTCCAGCGGAATGCCGGTTCCCGGGTGTCTCGACGAGGCGCGGCTAAGCCTGGAACAAAAGGGCTTCGACGTCGGCTATCTGGCACTGGTGGAGGGCGCGACACTCGTTCCGATCGATCGGCCGCAACTTGGGGCCAGATTGATCACGGCAGCCAAATTGGGAAGCGTTCGGTTGTTGGACAACATCGCGGCCGGCTGACCCGGCTGGCCGGGACGGTCTCGCGGTCGGGTCCTGTCTGAAATCGCCCTGAGCCTACCTCTGCCCGGCCGCATTGGTGATTGCTGCCTCCAAACATTACCTGTAACAGGCATGGTACAGGCAACTGCAGAGACGGCCGAAAATCATGGCTAATCCTTATAAAAAGGCCAACCAAGGCGCCGTTTCGGCAAAACGGCGTGCTCAGCCGGAAGACGATTGGGCACGGAATCCGCACGGGTCGGGATGGCTATTCTCACTGGTCAAGATATTCTCGGCCAGTCTGGTTCTGGCCTTCATCTGCGGCATGGTGATCAGCGCCGTGCAAACCCTGCAAGGTATCGGCGACGATGCGTCGGAAACCGCCCTTTTGGTCTCGCTCTCGGTCAGCCGGACACTCAATACCCCGGCCTATTGGGCCATGGAAACATTCGGTCTTTATGGTTGGAAGGCCAACGCTCTGGTAACCGCCAACGTCTATGCGGTCACACCGTATCAGACATTCGCCTATGCCGGCGCATATGCCGGAAACACCTTTGTGCAACTGCTGCGGACCATTCTGCCAGGCTGGACGTTCCACTTTTAGACCGGACCACCCCGGCGCATACCTTGCGGCGATCCACCCCGTCATGCGACGTTCTCCCCAACGCTGGCCGAAACCAGCATGCGGAGGACCCAAATGGAACAGACTCTCGACGCCCTGCTCGGTTTTGCCCCGGATTACGACGCGCCGATCCCGTATATGCGACGCACGCGCGAATATTACACCGCGATCGGCTACACCACGCCGTATCGCTGGGCGCATTACCTGGCCGCACCGTTCACGCCGCTGAGCAAGCCGTTAAGCCAGTCCAAGGTGGCAATCATCACCACCGCCGCGCCGTATCAACCGGACAAGGGCGATCAGGGACCGGGTGCGGCGTATAACGGCAGCGCCAAATTCTACACGGTGTATTCCGGCGACACGTCGGTGGACCACGATCTGCGGATCTCCCACATCGGCTACGACCGCGCCCACACCACGGCGACCGACAGCGGCACCTGGTTCCCGCTACCCGCGCTTCGCCGAGCGGCCGAACAGGGACGGATCGGAGCGCTGGCCGCACGGTTCCACGGAGCGCCCACTAATCGCAGCCATCGCGTCACGGTCGAAACCGACGCCCCGGAAATCCTGGCCCGCCTGCGTGAGGACGGCGTCGATGTCGCCATCGTCGTGCCAAACTGCCCAGTCTGCCACCAGACCAGCACCCTCGTCGCCCGCCATCTCGAGGCCAACGGAATCCCGACCGTTCTGATGGGCTGCGCCAAGGACATCGTCGAGCACGCCGCCGCGCCGCGCTTCCTGTTCAGCGACTTCCCGCTGGGCAACAGCGCCGGCAAGCCGCACGATCCCGCATCGCAGGACGAAACATTGGCGCTGGCGCTGCATCTTCTGGAAGCCGCACCCGGCCCGCAGACCACGATGCAGTCACCGCTGCGTTGGAACGACGATGGCAAATGGAAGCTGGACTATCTGAATTTGGAACAGATCGGCGAGGCCGAACTGCAACGCCGTCGCGAGGAATTCGACCGGCAGAAGGAACTCGCCCGGCCGAACCGCGTGGTCAAAGCGGCATGAGTACCGAAGGCCGCCCGTTTTCCGGCATCCGCATCCTGGACTTCACCCAGGTGCTCGCCGGGCCCTACGCCAGCTACCAACTCGCCCTGCTGGGCGCCGAGGTCATCAAGATCGAGCGGCGCGGCGGTGAGGACATGCGCCGCACCCCCCTGTCCCGCGAATGGGCTGACCGCAACATGGCGCCGTCGTTCATTGCGGTGAACGGCAACAAGAAAAGCCTGACCCTGGACCTGCAAAAGCCGGCGGCGCGGGACATCGTCCTGAAACTGGCGGCCAAAGCCGACGTGGTGATGGAGAACTTTCGCGGTGGCGTGATGGACCGCCTCGGCCTGGGATATGCGGCCTTGTCCGCGATCAATCCCCGTTTGATCTATTGCGCGATCTCCGGCTTCGGCCAGACCGGCCCGGCCAGTCACGAGGCCGGATACGATGGCAAAATCCAGGCAATGTCCGGCATCATGGCGATCACCGGACACGAGGAAATGGGGCCGACACGGGCGGGTTTCGCGGTCTGCGATGTGCTGTCGGGCGCAACCGGGGCATTCGCGATTTCCTCGGCGCTGTTCCAACGCACCCACACCGGTCGCGGTCAGTTCCTGGATGTGTCGATGTTGGAGGCCAGCCTGGCGTTCCTGACCACCCAGGTCGCCGATTTCACCGTCGCCGGCCACCACCAGCATCAGGCCGGCAATCAGGCGATCAGCCGCAAGGTCACCGCCAATTTGTTTCGTGCCAAGGACAGCTTCCTGCTGTTGGCGGTGAACGACGAGAAGCAATACCGCTCGTTGATGACCGCACTCGGCCGCACCGACGTGTTCGACGACCCCCGCTTCGGCGACTGGTTCCTGCGCAAGGAAAACGAAACGGCCCTGCGCGCGATCATCGAATCAGCCCTCGCCGCGGACGACGCCAAAAGCTGGGAACGCCGTCTGAACGACGCCGGAGCCCCCTGTGCCAGCATCTGGAAAATCGAGGATATCATCGACCATCCCCAGGTCGTGGCGCGCGGCGTGATGCAGACCGTGGACAGTCCATACGGCCCGATCCGCTTGATGGGCTCCGGCTTTCAGATGGCTCACGGCGGCGGCAAGCTGGATACGATCGCCCCGCAAGCGGGGGCCGATACCGACTCCGTGCTGGCGGACATCGGCTACGACGCGGCCGCTATCGCCATTTTGCGGGCGGAATCGGTAATTTAATGGCGACCGGCGAATACAGTTCCCCCGTATGCTTCCTGCATGAGGTGGATGCCGGCCTCGACGACGCTCCGCCGCCAGGGAACGACTGGGCCGACGTCCGTCTGTGGCGGAAGGCCAAGCGGGAGGTCATGATCGCTCGGCGGTTGGCGCTTTCAGCAACAGATCGCGGGATCGGGCAACGGCTGATCACTGAGCGGCTGACGGCTCTGCTGTCAGAGGCACCGGCGCAATTGCTGGGTTTTTACTGGCCGTTCAAGGGTGAATACGATCCACGTCCTCTCGTGCGGCGTTTGCACAAGGAAGGTGTGTCATTGGCCCTGCCCGTTGTTGTGGGTAAGGCACAGCCACTGCTCTTTCGTCCCTGGCGGCCACGCGCGCCAATGGCACTTGGTGTGTGGAACATCCCGTATCCGACCGAGGGTGAACCGGTGCGGCCGGACACGCTTCTGGTACCGTTGGTCGGATTCGACGGTGCCGGGTATCGGCTGGGATACGGTGGCGGCTTCTACGACCGGACCCTCGCCTCGAGATTCCACCGGCCACGCACGATCGGCATCGGCTTCACCTTGTCACGATTGCGCACGATTTATCCGCAGCCGCACGACATTCCTATGGACCAGATCGTAACGGATTCAACCGGCTGATCATCGCGCGGCGATAGTGGCCTCCTGGCCGACTTCGATATCAACCCGGCGCATTTCCAAACCCGGCGCACGTCCCGGATCGGTCACGCCGTTGGCTTTGATCACGATCCGGGTCGCCCCCAGGCCGTCACCGACCAAGACTTCCTTCACAACATCGGCTCTTTGGGCGGACAGATTATCGGCGTCATGCTCCCGATCGGGTGGTGCCGCGTAGCCTATCACCGCCACCGGGAGCCACGGGTGGTCCTGCGCGTAGCGCCCGGCTGCCTGAATGGTTTCAAGCGACTGAAGACCGAGTTTCGCCGAGTAAGGCTCAAAGTAAACCGTAAATTTTTGTTGGCTGGAAAACAATGAGCAGCCCCCCATGGCTGTCAGCAACAGAATAGGCATCAAACGAGCGCGCATATCATCCCCGACCATTTTGTCGTTTCGTCGCACCCATCGGTGCGATGACAGTTCAAATGATATGTGGTTGAATCTGCCGCGAAACGGTCACGTTATCGTGAACGGGTGCAACCGAAACGCCCTGGCGCAACGACCGGCACCAGTGCCGCAGCCGCTTCTGGCTCGCGCCCCAGAATCAGGTCGGCAACAAAGCGGCCGGCGGCCGGGGCGGTCTGGATGCCATAACCGCCCTGCCCCACGCACCAAAAGAACCCCGCGACGGTTGGATCCCAGCCAAACGCCAGGCTTCCATCCGGCGTGAACGTGCGCAGGCCCGCCCAACTGTGCTCCACCCGGCGGACGGTGATGTCCAGCGCCTGCTGCATTCGATCAATGCCGATGGCGACATCGATTTCCTCCGGTTGCACATCGTGCGGGTAGCTCGGTGTCGCGTCGGCGGGGGACACCATCAGGCGGGTCCGGGCTTCGGGCCGAGCGTACCATTCCTCGTTGACGTCGCAGATCAGGGGCCAGTTGGAGACATCGAATGGCGACGGATCGACCATCGCCGCCGTGCGCCGGCACGGTCGCAAACCCAGCGGCAGGGCACCGGCCAGAGCAGCCACCCCGTCGCCCCAGGCACCAGCGGCGTTGACGAGGACCGGCGCGAGGACGGTCTCGCCCGCGGAGGTATCGATGCTCCACACATCCCCGTGCCGTTCGATCCGTTGCGCCCGGTTGCGTAACGCAAGGGCGCCCCCGTTGGCGCGAAGCATGCGCAGGAACCCTTGATGGATCGCGGCGACGTCCATGTCGAACGCGTCTTCCTCCAGCGCGGCACTGGCGAGGTAACCGGGGCGGAGCGCCGGAACCAGCATATGCGCTTCCGCGACCGAAATGCGGCGAATGCCTTCGCCGGTGGCCAGTGCCGCGTCCAGGTCCGCACGCTGCGACTCACGCGCCAACAGTAAAACCGGGCGCTGCCGGATCAACGACGCATCGGAGAACCCGGCGGGCGGGGTTTCGTAGAACGCCCGCGACAGCCGCGTGAGTTCGCGCACGTCGGGCGGGCCATAGTTCTGTATCCAGATCGCGGCGGAGCGGCCGGTGGTGTGGTATCCGGCGACTTCCTCCGCCTCGATCAGCACGACGCGTTTGCTGGCGGACAGGAACGCGGCGGCGGTGGCCCCGGCCATGCCGGCGCCAATGACGGCAATGTCGAACGTCTGTGTCACGCGGATTGCGTCTCTATCTCGCCGTCCTCCAGCAATGATTTTCGAATTTCGATCAAGCGGGCGAGTTCGGTCATGAGTTCCGGTGAGACGGCCGCCGGATCGAGCATCCCCAGCACGATCGCATTGGCGACCATGAACGAGGGGTCAGGCGTGTCATAACTCACATAGATGTTCCGAGCCGCCCCCTGGTGGAAGTCGTGAATCAACGCCTTCAGATCGAAACTGTCGATTTCTCCGCTCTCCCACCGCTTGAAATCGTTGGCGAGGGGTTGCAGCGCGGCGCGCAATTCCGCTTCCTCCGCCTTCGTCGCGAGTTGGCGCAGTTCGCGCCGCAGCCGTTTGGGTATTTGCATCGTGGTGCCTCCGGCCTGACGGTTGTGAGAGTAGCATAGAGGGGACGGGGCGTGGATAGGCACGAGGCACCCGGAGAATCACGCTGAGAACAGGACAGAATGTAGCGAAGTGGCGTGGAGGCCTGGCAGGGCTGTCAAAGGGATAACGTGCATTTCTCTCTTTCAGTTTGTGGCTGCCTGTGCCGCGGACTGCAAGTCCAAGCCCCCTTATCTGAAGGGCGAGCATTCATTCAAAATATTGTCCCGGATCGATGCCAGCAAAATTGTTCCCGGATCGCCGCGGGCCGCCCGTGCCCTGACCGCCTTTAGGACCAGAATGGCCCCGCTTGCCGACAGGGCGCGGACGCGCGACGATGATCGCAGCAAGACAAACAGGGGGCACGATGATCGATCTGGTGATCCGCGGCGACACGGTGGTGACGCCTCAAGGCGTTGGCGCGCATGACATTTTAATCTCCGGCGGGACCATTGTCGCCATCTCGGCGCCGGGCGGGATTCCGGTGCCTGAAGGCACACGCGTGATCGACGCGCGCGGCAAGATCGTCATCCCGGGCGGTATCGACCCGCACGTCCATTGCAAATGGCACCTCCCCGGCCCCGACGGCACCGCGACCCTGACCGCACCGCCGGACGTGGTCAGCAAGGCGGCGGTGCATGGCGGCACCACAACGATGATCGACTTCACCCGCGCGCAGCAGGGCAAGGACGTGCGGGACGCGATCGAGAAGCGCGAGGAGGACTGGAAAGGGCACTCGGCGTGCGACTACGCGCAGCACCTGATGGTGGAAGGCGCGCTGCCGATCGACCTGCCCGGCCAGATTGGCGAGGCGATCCAGGCGGGTTTTGCAACCGTGAAAATCTTCACCACCGACATCACACCGAGCCGGAAGGGGCGGATGGTTGATTTCGGGGACATTTGGGAGATCTTCCAGGTCCTGGCCGCGAACAAGGGCCTCGGCGTCATTCACTCCGAGGACAACGACATCGTCATGCACATGTATGGCAAGCTGATTCGTGAAGGCCGCGCCGGCTTCGAGAACATGGCCGAGGTCCACAACACGTTGTCCGAGGACGTATCATTCCGCCGCGTCATCCGGCTGGCCGAGAAAGTTCCTGGCACGGCGCTGTACATGATGCATGTCTCCGCTGCGACCGGCGTGTCCGCCATCCATGAAGCCCGCCGCCGCGGCACCCCGATCTACGGCGAGTCCTTGCATCAATACATGCTGTACAGCAGCGAGGACTACAAGAAACCCAACGGCCAGATCTACCACACCTATCCGTCGCTGAAGGGACCGGAGGATCACGCCGCATTGTGGCAAGGCACCCTGGACGGGTCGATCAATTGCGTCGCCACCGACGAAATCTGCTGCACCCTGGCGCAGAAACTGCAAGGTTCGCGCATCGATGACACGACGGGCGGCAACGCCGGGGTGGAGCCTCGGGTTGCCCTGATGTACACCGAAATGGTTGCGAAACGAGGCTATTCGTTGCAGCGCTATGTCGATCTCGTTTCCACCAACGCCGCGAAGATCATGGGTTTGTACCCACGCAAAGGCGCCCTGGCGGCGGGTTCGGATGCCGACATCTGCGTGCTGGACCCGGCCGATCAGCGGGTCATCCGCGCCGAGGACCTGCACGAGGCAGACTACACACCGTGGGAAGGCCGGAAGATGGCGGCATGGCCGTGCCTGACGGTGTTGCGCGGCAAGGTCGTGGTGGAAGGCGGGGTGTTCAAAGGCAGCCTGAACGACGGTCAATGGCAACACCGCACAATCGCGGATGAGATGTTCACCGCCCCCCGGCTGTGACCGACGCCCAGTTGCGGTCGCTGCTGCTGGATTGCCTGAAACTGTGGGATGTGAAGGGCAAGGTCACGGTGCGCGATACCGGCCTTGCCCTGGAAACGCCGAACGGGGTGTTCACGGTTGCTCGCGCCGGACCTGATCTGCGGCCTGTGCGTTGGTTCTATCAGACGCCGGAGCGCGCGGCGGCGCGGCGTCCGCCCCGCGCGGCGCCCTCGATCGTGGCGCTGTTATCGGCGCTGCGGAACGCGATGGAGGGGGCTGGCGGAAACCGGTTGCGGATCGGCGGGTCGTAGGCGAGCCACATACTATTGCGTTCAAGTCATATATTTTTTAGATTCATTCATACTCTGTTTACCTTGTCATATGTAATATCGGGCATTGCATAGGAAGACGACCATGCCCGATATCCCTGTTGATTTTTTGCCGACCGTCCTTATCATAAGGGTATGGAAGCTCGCATCGCAGTCCTTGAACACATCGCGAAGACCACGGCTGCCACGCTGGAGCGGCTGGAGCATCGTCAAGACCAGATGCTCGACCGGATGGATCGCCGGTTCGACGCGATGGAGGCCAAATTTGACGCGGTCGATCGTCGGTTCGAGGCCATGGATCGGAAATTCGATGCGAAATTTGAAATCACGGACCAGCGCTGGATGATGCTGAATACGCATCACCGCCAGGACTTCCTTTGGTTGATCGCCGTGCAGGTCGCCACCATCGGCGGCTTGCTGACTGCTATGGCACGCGGCTTTCATTGGCTCTGACCGGAGCGCGGTTGTGCCATCACTTCGCCCGGCAGCGCACGGAATTACGAACGCCACGATCCCGCCTCGGGTGCCAAAGGTTGACGCCATAGGACCCACAGTGTCGATCTTACCTGAAAACCAAGCCGTTCATACAGGACACGCGCCGGGTTATCCGGGTACACATGAAGAAACGGCACCTCGCCCCGAATACGCGCGGCGCGAGCAACCATAACGGTCAATGCCGCACCGAGACCTTGCCCCCGAGCGTCGGGATGCACACAAATGGCGCTCAGTTCCACATATCCGGGCAGTCGCAAACGCTCGCCAGCCATGCCGATCAGACGTCCGCCCGCATCGCGCACGCCAAGGTAATTGCCCAATTCGACGGTTCGCCGGCCAAACGGTCCTGGCCTGGTAATCGCGACGAGGGCCAGCATGTCCGTCGCGTCGTCCAAACCGAGCGGCATCGCATGCGGCGTCATGTGCGGCGGCAGCCCGCCAGTCGGCAAAATCATCTGCTGTAGCGGGTTGGCACTGATCGCAACCCATCCGGCCGGAAGAGGTCCGTTTTCTGGACGGACTATCCTGGCCTCCACACCCTGCGGCAAATCCACGGCCAGATCCGCATAAGCCTGGTCGGACGCATGCTCTATGGCGGAGAACGGGGCGATTTCCCGGGGATAATGTCGCGCGGCACCCCGACCGATCGCGAAGCGGGCATGTGGTCCGGTCAGCGCATGCCATACCGGATTATCGAGTGGATGCTGCATCTTTGATTTCCTCGCGTCTGTCGTCAATTCGGACAGCACGCCGCTATCTGAACCAGAATCTTCGGAGTCGTATCGCTCGAAAGCTTCGCCGACAGCCGAAGCGATCAACCCGGCAACCCGGACGACCAAGTCGAACGCCTTGACACAGGCCGCCACAATGCCACCCTCCCACCAACGGTACGGAGGGAACACCATGCGCTTCGGTCTGATGATCCGCGGCCAATATCCGCAGGGCGACGACATGCGCGTCCGCCTGCAAGAGGATCTGGATGCCGCCAAACGGGCCGAGGAACTCGGGTTCGACCTGATCGGCAAGGGGTCCCATTACAGTTCGCACCCGTTCCAGTACATCCAGCAGATCCCGTATCTCTGCCAGGTCGCCATGATCGCCCCCAGGCTGCGCCTGCTGCCCGGCGTTGTTTTGCTGCCGCTGCACAGCCCGCTGCATGTGGCGGAAGAGCTCGGCTCGCTGGATATCATGTGCAACGGCAAGCTGATCTTCGGCGCCGGCATCGGCTATCGCGAAGTCGAGTTCAACGCGTTCGGCACCACCCAAAAGCAATCCGGTCCGCGCTTCGAGGAATGCCTGACGGCCGTGAAACGCCTGTGGAGCGAGGATTTCGTCAGCATGGAGGGCAGCTACTTCAAGCTGGACCATGCCAACTGCACGACGATGCCGGTGCAGAAGCCGATGCCTCCGGTCTGGATCGGCGCCAACGCCAATGTTGGCATCCGCCGCGCCGCCCGCATGGCCGATACCTGGTTCATCAACCCGCACAACAAGATCGACACTATCGCGCAACAGATGGACGTCTATAAGCGCGCGCTGGATGACTGCGGCAAACCGTTCCCGGACGAATTGCCGATGATGCGGGAGGTGTTTGTCGCCCGCAACCGCGAGGAGGCCATTCGGCTGGCAAAACCGTCTTTGGAAGCCAAATACAAGATCTACAAGGACTGGGGACAGGACAAGGTCATGCCCGGGAGCGACGCGTTCAGCGGCGATTTTGAGGATCTGATGAACGACCGCTTTCTGTTTGGATCTCCGAACGAGGTCGTGGAGCAGATCCTGGTCCTGAAACGCCGGTTTGGCGTCAATACCATGCTGTTCGGTATTCACTGGGTCGGCATGCCGGCCAGCCTGGCGATGGAACAGATGCAGTTGATATCGGAAGAAGTCTTCCCCGCCGTTCGTTCGGCGTAAGCAGGAATCACGCACCATGAAAATCGGCGCCGTTATGTTCTTCACCACCGACTCCATGCAGCCGGTCGCATTGGGCCGGGCGCTGGAGGAGCGCGGGTTTGAGTCGCTTTGGGTGCCGGAGCACACGCATGTGCCGTCCACCCGGACCTCGACGTTTATCAACGGTGGCCCCCTGCCCCGGCCGTATTACGATATCTACGACCCGTTCCTGGCGCTGACCGCCGCCGCCAGCGCCACGACCACCCTGAAAATCGGCACCGGCATCTGCCTGATCGTGCAGCGAGACCCGATCGTGACGGCGAAGATGGTTTCGACGATCGATCAGATTTCGCAAGGCCGGTTTCTGTTCGGTGTCGGCAACGGTTGGAACCGCGACGAAATCGAGAACCATGGGACCGCCTTTAAGACGCGCAACAAGCTGGCGCGCGAACGGATCGAGGCGATGCAAACGATTTGGGCGAACGATGAACCGTCCTACGACGGCGAATTCGTCAAGTTCGGCCCGATGAGCCAGTGGCCGAAGCCATTCCAAACGCCCCATCCGCCCATCATCGTCGGCGGCGCCTTCCCCATCGCCGCCAAGCGCGCCATCCGTTACGGAAACGGCTGGATTCCGCACTCGGACAAGCTGGAACATGACGGCGTTGGCGTGGTCATCAAACAGTTCCGTGAAATGGCGATCGAGGCCGGCCGCGATCCCGCCTCCCTGCCGATCAGCATTTTCCGGGTCCCCGACGACCTGACAAAACTGGGATTCTGTCAGGACATCGGCGTCGATCGCGTCGTGTTCAGCTTGCCGGCGGAGAAGGAAGACAAGATCCTGCCCATCCTGGACCGCTGGCTGCAGGTTAAGCGCGATCTGGGACTGTAGCAGACCGCCCCCGTCATGACGCCGTGACGGGAAGTGAACCGGTGTCCCATCAACAATCCGCACGCGGGATACCGGCAACCGCACGCCCGTTTAACCGGTCAATCGCGGCCACCGCCGCCGGCCGGGCGTGTGCACCAGTTGGGATCGGGATATCCACTTGCACATGGGATGGGAGCACAAGCGGTGGTCAGGGTCGCAACGGCCAGCACAATACTTAAAATTTCTACTACGGACTTCATCGCGCTGTTTTCAAACCAATACGCCTCGGCAAGGCGACTGACATGGTGTTCACCGGTCCTGCCTTCAACGCCGGATGGATATTAATCCCAATCAAAATTCATCCACGCATGGCGCCGGCGACCTCTGCTCTGGTCATGCCAGTCAATTTGCCGTTCGACCGTCAAGCGGGGATACTATGAGCAACATTTGGGGCACCGGTGGCCCCTGAACGAACCGACCATGGGATGTTGACCGATGCCGCCAAAAATTGGCTACCTGCTTCCCACCCGTGAGCGGATCATGGAGGGCCGCCCCGAAACCGCTTCCCTTCTGAAATTAGCGGAGAAAGCCAGCGCCCTCGGCTTCGACTCCATCTGGGTCGGCGACTCGCTGACCGCTCGGCCACGCCATGACCCGCTGACCTTGCTGGCAGGCGTGGCGGGCCGCATCCCCGGCATCACCATCGGCACCGCCGTGCTGCTGCCGATGCTGCGCAACCCGGTCATCCTGGCGCATCAGGTCGCCACCCTGGACCAGCTTGCGGACGGCAACCTGATCCTGGGCGTCGGTTTCGCCGCCGACCGTCCCAACATCCGAGCAGAATTCGCCGCCGCCGGAGTGCCGTTCGAACACCGGATCGGCCGCATGCTGGAGGGCCTGCGCCTGTGCAAGGCGTTGTGGTCCGGCCAGCCCGTCGATTGGGATGGACGCTGGCAGACCTCGCAAGCGGTGATCGGCCCGACTCCCGCCCGCCCCGGTGGCCCGCTGCTGTGGATCGGCGGCAACCTGGCCCCCAGCCTGGACCGCGCCGGCAAGTTCTTCGACGGCTGGTTCCCAATCGCGCCGAGCGCCCCCGATTTCGGCGCCGGCCTGGCGCATGTCCGCAACGTCGCCCGCGAACACGGCCGCGCCCCGGAGTCGGTCAGCGGCGCGATGTACCTGACGCTGTCGCTGGATGACGACGCCGACAAAGCCGACGACCGGCTCAACCAATTTCTGGTCCAGTATTACGGGCAGCCCGCCCCGCCCACCCGCCGCCGTCAGGCGTGCTATGCCGGCCCGGCCGCTGGTGTGGCGGAATGGCTGAACACTTACGCCGAGGCCGGCGCCAGCCATCTGGTCCTGCGCTTTGCGGGCGACCACGAACGCCATCTTGAGGCGATCGCGAAGGCGTGGCAGACATAAGAAGGTCGGGCATGCATAAAAACGCTACCCAACGATCTTGCTCGTTGGGCGCGTCCGCTGTAAGGGCAGCCGATGCCGAACCTGAAACGCTCCCCTTCGACTAAGCCTGCCCACACACGCACCAATTTCGACGACCGCATCAGTGCCGCCGCCGCCGCCAAGCAGGCGCTGCTGGAACGCTTCAAAGCGCGCCCGAGCACGGACGACCCGGCCTGGATCGCTCAGCAGGAATCGCTGAAGGCCGTGGCTGAGGCGCGCGACGCCCGCGCCGCCGAACGCAAGGCCGCCAAGGAAGAAGAAGCCCGGCGTGTCGCCGCCGAACTGGCCGCCAAAAAAGCCGCCGAACTCGCGGAAGCCGCCGCAGCCAAGGCTCAGGCCGCTGCTTTGGAGCTGGACCGGAAGAAGGCTCGCGATGCCAAATACGCCGCCCGCAAAGCGCGGAAGTAGCCTTACGTTAACTTAACGGCCACCTGCCTTTTCCTTCGGGCGCAGGCGGCACACATACGTCATCTCTCTTTCAACCGAAACGCCGGAGACGGCGTGCGGGAGGCACCCATGGTCAAACGTCGCAAAGAGGAAGACATCGCCGGCATTCTGGAGTTCGATGGCCGTACCAGCGAGGATCCGGAATTCATAGAATGGCTGGCAGACCATAAATCGCGGAACGGCGGCAAGATTCGCGTCAGCCAAGGCGGCAAGGGTGTGCGCGTGATGTTCAGCAAGGACGCCGACATGGCGTTCTGGCAACGCCGCAACGAAGCCGTGCTGAAGGGCAAGAAGTTCGTCGCCTGAGCAACCGATGGTCCGGGTTGCGGCGATCGCTCGCGGTCCCGGTCCTGACATGACGCATGAGAATCGCTGATCGTTTGTCCTGAGACATCCCCGGCGGTCGAACCAACGACGGGCCTCGTCTCCTCACGGGGCCGCGTCCCGCCACTGGAACTCCGCCGCCACCCGGTGCACCATCCGGGCCAGGAGGATCCAGCCATGAAAATCACCGGCGTCGAGACGTATTGGACCCAAACCCCGTTCGACATGGGCGGCAAGCCCAAGGTCATGGGGGGGCTCAATTGGCAGACCATGAACACGGTCTGGCTGCGTATCCGCACCGACTCCGGGATCGACGGCTGGGGCGAGGCGTTCGGACACGGCACCGCCGCCGGCACGCTGACCGTGCTGGACACGCAACTGGCGCCCGCCGTGCTGGGCCAGGACGCGCGCGACATCAGCGGGTTGCGGCAGAAGCTGGCGAAAGCCTTCCACATCTATGGCCGCAACGGACCGCATATGTTCGCGCTGTCGGCCCTCGACATCGCGTTGTGGGACATCGCCGGCAAGGTCGCGGGGCAGCCGCTCTGGCGCCTTCTAGGCGGTTCCCCTGTCGAGACAATGCCCGGGTATGCCAGCCTGCTGCGCTACGGTGAGGCCCCACAGGTCGCAGCCGCGTGCGAACGCGCCGCCGCGCGCGGCTATCGCGACGTCAAGCTGCACGAGATCACCACGCCTGAAATCGCCGCCGCCCGCGACACGCTCGGTGACGACGCGAATCTGATGGTGGACGTGAACTGCCCGTGGACCGTTTGGCAGGCGCTGGATAGGGCGCGCGACCTGGAAGCCCTGGACCTGACATGGCTGGAGGAACCGGTCTGGCCGCCCGGCGATCACCAGGGCCTGGCCAGGGTGCGGATGGAGGGCGGCATTCCGATCGCCGCCGGAGAGAACGCCGCCGGCCTGCATGATTTCCGAGCGGCGTTTGAGGCCGGGGCGCAGGATATTGCACAACCGAGTGTGATCAAGATCGGCGGCCCCTCCGCTATGGTGGAGATCGCGGCACTGGCGAAAGCGTTCGGCGTCCGGCTGGTGCCGCACAACGCCTATTTCGGCGCGGGCTATCTGGCGTCGCTGCACTGCAACGCCGCGCTGGCCCCCGATGCGCCGTTCGAGCGGCTGTTCGTCGATCTGGAAGCCAGCCCGTACGGCGAGCTGGTGGAGGCGACCAACGGCCGCGTCACCGTGCCAACCGGCCCGGGTCTCGGACGCGACCCGGATATGGCGGTCCTGAAGCGCTATCTGGCGCGGGAGCCGACCATCCACACGGCTTAGGCGGCGCGGGCGCCAACGCCAGGCGGCCACCTATAGCAATGGCCGCCGCTGCCGACTCTCTCCCCTGATCGTGAGGGCCCGGCTTGTCCCTCAAGCACCCGCACATCTCGTTGCGAAATCGGCTTATTCGTCACGGCCCGTCTTGTCCGGGCCACTTGTCGCGGCACCGTCGAGTTACGGGTGGCCCGGACAAGCCGGGCCATGGCAGGTTGAGGGGCGCCAGAGAGCGAATGTTAACACCGGCCGCCTCACGCCGCCCGCCCGGGACTCCCGCGACCGCCCGCGGGCAACCCTCCTCCGGGCAAACGCGCCTCCGCCATCGCTGCCAGCACCCCCTCGCGCAGACCCGCCCTACCCGATTCCTTGGACGCCTGGCCCCCGATCTGTGCTCTCATCCACGTCTCAAAAGTCTCACCATGAGAATCTGTCTCAATTTCAGATTCACCCTCCTCAATCACGGCTTCCCCGCCAGCCGCCGGCGCCGCCGCGGGCCGAACCGCCTCTACCGGTTTGACGCGTGCATCAGCCACCGCCAGCATCAACCGCTCGTTCAAAAACTGAGTCCACGAATCCGCTTTCGCCGCGTCCTCGCTGGTTTCCCGCTTCTGGCGGATCGCCTGCACCCGCATCAGCCGTCCGTGCACCGACAGCGAGGTCCGCAGCATCGACCCGTACTGAGCATTCAGCCGGATCACCAAACCAACATCGCCCTCGTGTTCCCGGACCAGCCGCAACATGTCCTCGGCCTGCGCCCGCGCGGCGATGCAGTGGGCGCCAATGAGATCGATCTCATTGGCGCCCACCGGCAGCAATGCAGCGGCCTTGGCGATGGCGGCATGATCGCGGGCGCGGAGTGCCTCCGGCGAGCCATTCAGCGGCGGCGGTAGCAGACCGACCAGCGTATAAATGAGCTGGTGATACAAGAACGGGAAGGGATCGTCGGCCGGGTGCGGCGGGGGTGAGGTTTCAATTCCTCGACTATAAATCAATATAGGAAATAAGTCAAGTTATTGCGGCGGTCGTCCCTCTCGTCATGGCGGGCGAAGGCCCGCCATCTAAGCCTTTCGGCGTCGGGGGTCCTAAAAGGATGGCGGGCCTTTAGCCCGAAACTGCGGTCTTACCGGATCGCGGTACAGCGCCCGGGTCATCCTATGTGACATGGCATGCGATGTATCCGGAACGAGCTTCCCCCGCTGACCTCTCCAGCACATCGAGTCGGAGGAGTAGGCGGCGCGGCAGCCGATGATGGCGCGCGTCAGTTGGTCGTCGCTGGCCGTATCATTTGATATCCCCTTAATCATTGACAAACCTTTTCAGTAGACCGCCCACACATCGGCCTTGGTTCGGAGGCGCCTGGCGGCGGCCTTCTGCTGTCG
>CAIZFE010000093.1 GCA_903932145.1 uncultured Rhodopila sp.
ACACCGATGCAGACGTTCGTTGACACACTGCCCGTGGCGAAGGAGAAATTGCTGCAAGCAGCGTGACAGACGACAATAGATATTCGTCGGACACCCACCACGACGGAGGCATGACCGTCAGATAAAGTCTATACTTTTACAAGTTTTCAGAGGACACCTCAGGTTCTGCGTTTCAATTCCTGTTGGACTGCCCTTTCGATTGAATTGGAGGTTCGCATCTTCAGCCGATGCGTATCCGGCAGGCTGAACACGGCGAGGCCTTCCGGAATATTGCGTTCAAGCCACCGGCTGAGGTCTGGAGCGGTTTTGGCGTATCGCTGCACCAGGAGGCGGAGTTCCTCATTGGCTGCGGTGATATCCTTAGCGTTCCACCCCGCGCGCAGTTCGGCTCCGATGACACTGCGAATGGCGTGCGACGGGGCATGATGGATGGCATTTTGCGCGAGGTGGAATTGGCAGCGCTGCCAGGCTACGCTGGCGAAAACGGCGCGTCTGGCGGCGCCGAGCCCGGCATGGTCATCGGAGGTGATGAACTGGACGCCTCTCATTCCACGCCTGACCAAGCTGTCAAGAAAGGCCCACCAATGGACCGCGGCCTCCGAGAGGGCGACGGAGACCCCGAGCAAGCTACGGCGGCTGTCGGGTCCGACGCCGATGGCTGACAAAATGGTGACGTCACGGACGATGCCGTCGATCCGGACCTTCTCGTAGCGGGCATCCAAGATGAAGTAGCAGATCTCACCGATCGCTCGATTGCGCCACTGTTCCAGTTCGTGATCCAGCAGCTTGCTGGTGCGGCTGACTTGGGTGGAAGACAGGCCCTCAATGCCGAATTTATTCAGGATATAAGCGACATCGCGGGTGGAGACGCTGAGGTGGTCCCGGTCGTTTGGACAGCCCAGCGGCGTTGTTAAGCTAATCCCTGGTTCATCATCATGCCGCCAGACCGACCGTTGCCTGCTCACGGGCATGCCCGTGAGCAGGCAACGGCCGCGCCGATCCATAAACCTCATCAGGTGTGCGTCCAGCAAGCGCCGTGTGTGGCCGGCGGGCGTTGTAAAGCCCAACCCATGCCAATAGCCCGGCGCGCAGCTCAGACCCCGTCTCGTAAGCGTGTAGATACACACATTCGTATTTCAGGGACCGCCATAACCTTTCGATAAACACGTTGTCCATCCAGCGACCGCGTCCATCCATCGATATCCGAATACCGGCTGCCGCCAGAACCCCGGTAAATCTTGGGCTGGTGAACTGGCTGCCTTGGTCGGTGTTGAAGATCTCCGGCACACCGAACCGTCTGATCGCTTCCTCCACCGCCGCAATGCAGAAGTCAGCCTCCATCGTGTTCGACACCCGCCACGACAGCACCTTCCGGGTAGCCCAGTCCATAACCGCAACGAGATACAGGAAGCCTCGCCGCATCGGAATGTAGGTGATGTCGGCGCACCAAACCTGGTTCGGCCGGTCAATCGTCAGGTCCCGTAAGAGGTAGGGATAGATGACGTGTTCGGGATGCGGGACGCTGGTGCGCGCTTCTGATACACCGGCGCCAACCCCATCAGGCGCATCAGCCGCCGCACCCGCTGACGGCCGACCCTATGACCGAGCCGGCGCAGATGCCGCATCATTTGGCGCGTGCCGTAGAACGGCGTCTCCAGAAACTGCTCGTCTATCAATCGCATCAACAACAGAGTGAGTTCACTCGCCCCACACGGCGCGTAGTAAAAGCCCGACCGGCTAATCGAGAGTAGTTCGCACTGCCGAACAATCGACAGATGTTCGTGATCAGGAGCAATCAATCCACGCCTCCGCGCCACGCTCATCGGCCGGAGGCTTTCGCCAAAAAATCCCGCTCCATGATCAACTCGCCGATCTTGGCGTGCAGCTTGGAGAACTCCGCCGGACTCGCCCCTGCCCCCGGCGTTGCCGCCTTCGATGCGAACGTGCTCGTCATCCCATCAATCGCGGCTCTTTTCCATGCCGCCACAAGGGTCAGATGGACACCGTGCCTGGCGCCGATCTCAGCCAGCGTCTGCTCCCCTTTGATGGCTTCTAACGCCACACGGGCCTTGAATTCAGCCGTGTGC
>CAIZFE010000094.1 GCA_903932145.1 uncultured Rhodopila sp.
CGGCTCGTCCGGGCCACCTGTCGCGGCATCCGTGCCGGCATAGGTGGCCCGGACGAGCCGGGCCATGACATTTTAGGGTGCGGGCCGCGGCGCTGTCGGACCACGAACCGCCGCCATGGTCACGGAGCCTCCGCTCTGGCGCGATGGCAATCTCAGACCGGGTGGACGATCCTACCGCCGGGCATTGGCTGCGGAACGCCGGTCGTCGAGGGGAAACTCAGCGGCAGACCAGCGACAACCCGAGCGGCCAGGAAACCAAAACACTGCGCTTCCAGCGCGTCCCCGTTCCAACCCTCCGCCTCGACCGGTTCAACCGGGGCGCCCAGTGCGGTGCGAAGACCATCCATCAAAGCCGGATTTAGTCGCCCACCGCCGCAGACCAACCAGCGCGTTGGCGGTTCCGGAAACGCCGCCGCCGCAATCGAGGCCACGGTAAACTGAGCCAGAGTCGCCGCGCCGTCGCCGGCTGATAGGCCGGATAGCCCGCTGTCTGCCAACGCCCTGCCGAAATCGAGCCGATCCAGCGATTTGGGGGCAGCCAGGCCAAAGTAAGCATGTGCGAGCAGGCGTTCGAGAACGGTCTCATCGATCCGCCCGGAACGGGCGAGCAGGCCGTCGTGATCAAAGAGCTGACCGGTGTGCCGCATCACCCAATCGTCAAGCGGGCCGTTGCCGGGACCGGTGTCGAACGCCAGCAGCGCCTCGTCGTCGCCGATCCAGGTGACGTTCGCGACGCCGCCGATGTTCAAGATCGCCAGTGGCTTCGGCAAAACGGAGGCCAACGCCTGATGGTAAACCGGCACCAGCGGCGCCCCCTGCCCGCCTGCCGCCACATCGGCCGACCGGAAATCGTGAACGACCGGAACACCCAGGCGGCGGGCAAGGCCCCCGGCATCGCCAACCTGCCAGGTTCGACGCAGATGCGGCTGATGCAGAATGGTTTGTCCGTGAAAACCGACCAGATCCGCCTCGCACCCCAAACTTTCCACCGCTCGGGCATGATAGTCAGTCAACCGTTCGGTCGCCGCCAGCAGACGGGGATCGTCCTCCGCCAGCGACGGCGCAAGATCGAGAATGGCCCGCAACTCCGCCCGCAAGGCCGCATCGTAGGGCACCGTCAGCGTCGGCCCGAACGCCATCACCGTGACCCCGTCGGTGTCCAGCCACGCCGCATCGACCCCGTCCAGAGAGGTTCCGCTCATCAGACCAATCGTTCGCGGCATTTGCCCTCGCCTCGCTGTGTGATAACCCGCACCGTCCGTAGAGTAAGAGTGCGCCGCCATGACGACCAACAATTTCCTCGACGAAGCCACCGCGCGCGGTTTCGTTTTCCAATGTACCGACACCGACGCGGTGCGCGCCGCGATGCAGGCTGGTCCGATCACCGCCTATATCGGCTTTGACTGCACGGCGGACAGCCTGCATGTCGGCAGTCTGGTGCAGATCATGATCCTGCGGCTGCTGCAAAAGCACGGCCACAAACCGGTCGTCCTGCTGGGCGGCGGCACCACCCGCATCGGCGATCCGTCGGGCAAGGACGAATCCCGTCAGATGCTGACCGACGAGACGATCGCCACCAACATGGTCGGTATCCGGCGCTGCTTCACGCCGTTCCTTCGCTTCGGCGACGCGCCATCCGATGCCATGCTGGCGAACAATGCCGACTGGCTGGACAGCCTCAGCTACATCGGCCTGCTCCGCGATGTCGGGTCACATTTCACCATCAACCGCATGCTGTCGTTCGACTCCGTGAAGCTGCGGTTGGACCGCGAACAGCCACTGACGTTCCTCGAATTCAACTACATGATCCTGCAGAGCTACGATTTCCGCGAGCTCAGCCGCCGGCATGGCGTGACGTTGCAGATCGGCGGGTCCGATCAGTGGGGCAACATCGTCGCCGGCATGGAGTTGACGCGGCGCACCGACGCGAAATCGGTCTATGGCCTGACAACGCCGCTGATCACCACCGCGTCGGGCGGCAAGATGGGCAAGACGGCACAAGGCGCGATCTGGCTGACCGTGGATCGTCTGTCCGCCTATGACTACTGGCAGTTCTGGCGTAACACTGAGGACGGCGACGTCGGCCGCTTCCTGCGCCTGTTCACCGACTTGCCGTTGTCCGAAATTGCCCGCCTGGAAGCGCTGGGAGGCGCCGAGATCAACGAGGCGAAGAAGATCCTCGCCACTGAGGCAACCTCGCTGGCGCACGGCCCTGAACTGGCGGCCATTGCCGCCGAAACAGCCCGCCGCGCGTTCGAGGAAGGCGAGGCCGCCGCCAGTCTGCCAACCGTGATCGTGCCGGCGGCCGACCTCGAGGATGGAATCCCGGCCTTCCGCCTGTTCACTCTCGCCGGCCTCGCCACCAGCAACGCCGAGGCGCGGCGTCTCATCCGCGGCGGCGGTGCCAGGGTCAACGACGTGGCGGTCACCGATGAAGGGCAATCGATCGGCAGCGATTTGCTGCGCGACGGCGCCATCAAGCTGTCAGCGGGGCGGAAGCAGCACCGTCTGATTAAGGTGGAGTGATCGGGGAACTAAGGCGGGCGCTACCTCTCACCGTCATGGTCCCGCTTGTCCGGGCCACCTCTCGCGGCACCGTCAACACACAGGTGTCCCGAACAGGCCGGGACGGTGAGAGGTGGGCCAACTTTATATTGCTATGGTTCGTGCGCCTGAACGGCCTCAGGCGTAAGCGGGTTCCCCGACCGGCATCCCGGACCCGAGTTGCTCCGGCAGATCCAACGGACGCGCCGGACGATTTTGCCGCAGGGTGGAGGCTCCATCAGCGACGATCTGCCAGACCGCGCGCGACAAGGCCTTGCGATCCTCGAACCGAGCCGGATCAAGCGGGGTATGCACCAGAACGGTCGCACGCAGCCCGATATGCTGGGTCAGGCGGCCAAAATGGGAGGCGATGTCCATATCGCCATACCAGGCGAACACCGGGCGGCTGGCGCGGCCAACCGGCATACCGTCCAACCGGTCATACACCACCGACACCGGCTGGATAAGCGGCATTGTGGAGAGATCGCCAGCCACCATCGGTTCGGCGGCCGCGAAAAACGGGGTCCGGAACGGCAGCACGCGTGACCCGTCGGAACTGGTTCCCTCGGGGAAAAGGATCAGGTTGTCGCCGGCTTTCAGCACGCCGCGCATGACGTCACGCTCTTTACCGGTGGTCGCACGCGATCGTGATACAAAAACGGTCCGGCCCAAACGGGCGATGGTGCTGACGACCGGCCATGTGGCCACATCGCCCTTGGCGACGAAGCAACCGTCGAGCACACCGCCGACGACCGGCACATCGATCCAGGACGAGTGGTTTGAGACATAGATTACCGGCCGGCCGCCCTGACGTTTGAGCGGCTGTCCGATCACCCGGACTTTGATGCCGATCAGCCGCGTGAACACCGCCCAGTAAACCTGAGCGAACGCGACCTTGGCCTGTCCCGGCAAAACGAGACACACAGCCTGGATCAGCATCGCCGGCAGTGTCCAAACCAACACAGCGAGACCGCGACGAGCCACCCGCACCCTGCGAGCGACCAGCCAACCATCACGACCTTCGGGCAATTGCAAGAAATAGCCCGGGTTCCGATCCAGATCGGCCAAAAGACCGGAACGCCGTTCCTGGCGTTTGGGTTTGTTTTTCCGTCCGGTATTCGACTCGTTGCTCATGGCCATGGGGATAGCTCCTGATATGCGACGGAACAATGGCGTTACCGTGACCGTTCAGCGAAACCCGCCTTTATTGTTCGGGCCTATTATCAGGTGGTGCCGGCGATCCACAGTTACCCTGGTCACAAGCCGGCGGCAGCCCCATCTGCAACCAGCGAACAGCCAGACCTGTCGCCCGGCCATGACGAACGGAGCAACATTTTGCGATGGGTTAGCCTCGCTTTTTTGACATCCGCCAGTCTGGCACTGCCCGGACCATCGCGGGCGGCTGACCCGCAGCCCTACGACGTGACACTGAACCCCACCGGGGATGCCGCGCTGGATGCCGCCTTGCAGGGCAGTTCGACCCTGATCTCGTTGCAAAAATCGGCACCGGTCGCCGGCTTCGCGTTGACGGAACGGGCGCGCCAGGATGCTGCCCGGTTCGAAACCGCTCTTCGAAGCTTCGGTTACTACAAGGCGAGCGTGTCCACGACGATCGGCGGTCATCCGCTCGACGACCCCGACCTGACAGCGATCATCGATGAGGCCCCGTCCGATCCACCCTTGCCGGTCGCGGTTTCATTCGACCTTGGCCCCCGGTTCACATTGGGGACAGTGGTGATCTCGACACCGGTGCCCACCGATATACGCGCCCGGCTGGACCTGGAACCCGGCCAGCCGGCGATGTCGGCTCAGATCCTGGCCGCGCAGAGCCAATTGTTGGGTGCCCTGCGATCCGACGGTTATCCCTTGGCCAAGGTCCCCGTCCCGGCTGCGGTCTTGCACCCGGACCAAAACCAGCTCGATGTGGAGTTTCGACCGGACACCGGGCCGCGCGCCGATCTCGGGCCGATCAGCTTCAGCGGCCTGAAGGACATGAACGAGGCCTTTATCCGTCGTCGCCTGCTGATCCACCAAGGCGAGCCGTTCAATCCCGCGACAATCGAAAAAGCGCGGCAGGATTTGTCGTCGATCGGGGTGTTTTCGGTCGTCCGAGCCGAACCAGCGTCGGCGCTGGATGCCAACGGGCAGTTGCCGGTTGATTTCGACCTGACAGAAAGGCCGTTGCACGCGGTGGACGTAACCGCTGCCTATTCGACGGATTTGGGCGTCAACTTTTCAACTACCTGGCACGATCGGAACCTGTTCGGGAACGCCGAACAGTTGAACCTGGCGGCTTCCGCCCTGTTGGGTGGCGATGCCGTCACGAAACCGGGTTATTCGGTTGGCGGCCAGTTTGTGAAACCAGACTTTTTGGCACGCGACCAGTCATTGGAAATCGACCTGAACGCGGTGAAGCAAAGTCTGCAAGCCTATGACCAGACCGCGCTGCTGGAGAAAATCGCCCTGAACCGCAAGCTGACGCCGCACTGGACGGCCAGCGTCGGCCTTTCCGGGGAACAGGAGTCGATCATCCAGGAGGGCGAAACCCGGCACTATAATCTTGTGGGTGTTCCGGCCAGCCTGAAATACGACAGCACGACCAGCCTGCTCGACCCGACCGACGGTGTTCGGGCGATGCTTCTGGTGACCCCGACGGAATCTCTCGGGCAACCCGGCGCGACGTTCGTGATCGGGCAGCTTTCCGGCTCTACCTACCTCGATATCTTGAATGACGGTCGCAGTGTTGTCGCGCTGCGTGGGCTGGTTGGCCAGGCATCCGGTGTGGGGGTATTTGGCTTACCACCCGATCAGCGGTTTTATGCGGGCGGCAGCGCGACGGTTCGGGGTTACCGCTATCAGACGCTGGGTCCTCAGTTCGCGGATCAGAAGCCAACCGGGGGGACCGCGATTTCGACCGGATCGATCGAGGTGCGGCAGCGTATCCTCAGTACGTACGGTATTGTCGGGTTTGTGGATGTCGGTCAGGTCAGCTCGAACGGGGCGCCTTTCACGAGCAACTGGCATGCCGGAGCGGGCGTCGGCGCACGTTACTATACGCCGATCGGGCCGATCCGATTGGATGTCGCGGTGCCACTGGAGAAGCTTCCGGGTGGCGATAAGTTCGAACTGTATATCGGGATCGGACAGGCATTTTGACCCGGCGCCTGCTCAAATGGCTTGTGGGCGGTGTCCTGGTCCTGCTGGGGCTGCCGGTTTTGGCGCTTGTCGCGGTGCTGGTACTGGCCAATGTCGATCCCGGCCGCCGACTGATTGCAAGCCAGACCGCCAGCCTGACTGGCGGGATGGTGCATATTGACGGGCTGAGCGGACGCTTCCCCGACGCGCTGCGGGTCGGCCAGATTCAGGTGGGAGATGCCAAAGGGGTTTACGTGACCGTCTCGGGACTGGTGCTCGACTGGTCGCCATTGAAGCTGCTGCGGCGATCCGCCCAGATCGACCTCTTACAAGCCGACCGCCTGGAGTTTGCGAGGCTGCCGGAGTCTGAAAGCACGGCCAGCGGCAGCAGCGGTTCGTTCAATCTACCGGTGCAGGTCGATCTGCGTCGCCTTCACATCGATCAGGCCAGGATCGCCGCTCCGGTCGCGGGAACAGCAGCCACCCTGGCATTGGATGGATCGGCGATGCTAACCTCGATGACCGAGGGCGCCATCCAACTCGATGCCAGGCGGCTGGACAGTCCGGGCCACTATGCCGTCAACGGCCGCATTGGACCCGGCGATATCCAGGCATCGATCGAGGCCGATGAGCCGGCCAAAGGTTTGATATCCAGCATCGCGCATCTGCCCGACCTGGGCGCGATCTCTGTCAAGGCCGACGCCAACGGCCCGCGCTCCGGGCTGAGTACGAACGTGGCGATAACCGCGGGTCTTCTCACCGCGTCGGCATCCGGGACCGTCGATTTGGTTCATCAGTCGGCTGATCTGGCGGTCAAGGCGCAGGCGCCCGCGATGGCTCCGGCGCCGGGCGTGTCGTGGCAATCGGTGCTGGTGGACGCGACAGTGCGTGGTCCATTCACCAAACCCGACGCCGACGGCACGATCAAGGTTGATGCCCTGAACGCCGGGGGGGCCACGATCGGCGGATTAGCCGCCACCATCACCGGCAACGCAGGTCAGGTCGCGGTGCATGCGACCGTCTCGGATCTGCATGTTCTCGGACCAAGACCCGACCTGTTCGCGTCGGACCCGGTGACTTTGGACGTGGCGGCGAAACTGGATGCGCTCGGCCGGCCGGTCACGTTCTCCATGCATCATAAGCTGATCTTGGCCGACGGAACTGCTCAGACAGAGGGTGTCCAGCAGGTCCAGGCGCATCTGGTCCTGCCCAATCTCACCCCCCTGGCCGAGGCGGGCGGTGCCGACCTGAGCGGCCGTTCCGACCTCGATATCCAGGCGGAGATGAAAGACGGCACCAAGACGGCTTCCGCCAAGGGACGCATCGCCATTACCGGCGGCATGGCACCGGTACCCGCATTGATCGGCGAGGACGGGCGCATCGAACTGGCGGCGTCGCTGCACGGGCAGGAGGTGA
>CAIZFE010000095.1 GCA_903932145.1 uncultured Rhodopila sp.
GCAAAAAGGAACATCCAATCGGCCATGCGGCGACTGTAGTCCGTATGGGTAATTGCGACTCGTACCGGCCACGTCGAATGAATAGCCAGGGAATCCAGCCCTGTGCGCAATAAAGTTACAAGACCTATTGCGCCTCCAGACACAAAATGTGTCCAGTAGGACAGGATGATTCTGTGTATTTATCTATATATTCCAATGATATGATGGGGGTCGAACAGGGAACTTCGGGTTAGACATTCGCCGCCCTCAGCCACCAACGATCGACCGGATGCCGTCCACCAACGCGTTATCCAACAACGGCTTTTCCAGCACCTTCCATACCCCGGCAGCCTCGGCGCGGGCGCGGACCCGCGGTGTCGCGTGACTGGTCAGCATGATCGTGGCGAGTTCGGGATTACTGGTTCGGAGCGTGTTCACCAGAGTGAACCCATCCATCTGCCGCATCCGATCGCCCAGCACGACGCATCCCGCTCGGTTCAGGCTGGGATCGGCCAGCAGCGCGGCTCCACCGTTGTGGGCATGGACGCACAGCCCCTCCAACCGCAACGCGAACTGCAATGAATCCCGCACCGCCTGATCGTCATCCACGATCATGACGAGTTTTCGCCGATCAGCCATCCTGCCAACTCCGGTATCACCCGACCAGGGAGACACCGGCTAATGTTAGGGACCGACCATCGCGCGGCGCTTTGATCTGCCTCAAACGAGGCAAATTACTCCGCTATCGATCTGGCAACGAAAACCATGCGCACGAGGTCGGCCAGACTGTTCGCGGCCATCCGCGACATCAGATTGGCGCGATGGACCTCCACCGTGCGGGCACTGATGTTCAGGTCATAGGCGATCGTTTTATTGGGCAGGCCGGCGATCAGGCCATCCAAAACCTCACGCTCTCGCGGCGACAGGCTATCCAGTTTGGCCTTGATCGCAGCGACTTCGCCGCTGCGGCGGGCATCGCTGCTGTGCCGTTCGACCGCCACCCGGATCGCCGCCAGCAAGGTTTCGTCGTTAAACGGCTTTTCGATGAAATCGACCGCACCGGATTTCATGGCCTCGACCGCGAGCGACACGTCGGCATGGCCGGTGATGACAATGACCGGCAGGCCAACACCGCGGGTTTTCAACTCCCGCTGCAGTTCCAGCCCATCCATCCCTGGCATTCTGACATCGGTGACGATGCAGCCGGGCTGCACCGATGGCAGCGCGTTCAGGAACGCGGTGGCGGATTCATAGACTCTGACGGCGAAGCCAGACGTCGTGAGCATGAACGCGACCGCCTGACGAACCCATTCGTCGTCGTCGATCAAATGTACAACGGCATCAGTGGCCATCGGTCAACATCTCCTTGCCAATCGCCTTCAGGGTCAGGCGGAAGATCGTTCCGCCATCGGGATTAGACTCCGCCGTCAGCCGCCCACCGTGCGCTTCGACAATAGTGCGGGAAATCGACAGGCCGACGCCCATCCCTTGCGGCTTGCTGGTGACGAACGGTTGGAACAATTGCGGCGCGATCTCTATTGCGATGCCCGGGCCGGTGTCGGTGATCGCGATCTCCACCATGTTGTCCGGCCGCTCCGATGTCGAAATCGTCAGTTCACGCCGAGCGGTTTCCTGCATGGCCTCGATGGCGTTGCGGATCAGGTTAAGGATGACCTGTTGGATCTGGATTTTATCCGCCAGCACGAAACCGACCTTCGGGTCCAGCGCGAACATGACCCGGACTCCGGCCTCCTTGACACCGACCAGGGCCAACGCACTCGCTTCCTCGATCAGTTTCGGCAGATTTTCGACCCGCGCCTCGCTGTCGCCACGCGAGACGAACTGTCGCATGCGGCGAATGATCTGCCCGGCCCGCAAGGCCTGGTCGGCCGCGCGGTCGATAGCATCACGCAACATCAGGTTCTGCACGCTTTCAGTGCCATCCAGCAGCCGCCGGCATCCGTTCAGGTAGCTCGCGACCGCGGTCAGCGGCTGGTTCAATTCATGCGCCAGGGTGGAGGCCATTTCGCCCATCGCGGTGAAACGGGACATGTGGGCCAGTTCCGATTGCAACTCCTGCATCCGCTGTTGCGTCTCCTGCCGCTCCGTCAGGTCGCGTATGAAGCCGGTAAAGGCCCGCTTGCCTCCGGTATTCATTTCGCCAACAGCCAACTCCATCGGAAACGTCGAACCATCCCGGCGCAGCCCGACGACGACCCGGCCGCGACCGATGATCCGCCGCTCTCCCGTGGCGAAATACCGGGCGAGATAGCCGTCGTGCTGCTCCCGATACGGCGAGGGCATCAACACACTGACATTTTGCCCGACCGCCTCGGCTTCCGAATAGCCGAACAGACGTTGAGCGGTGGCACTGAACGACCTCATAACGCCCTGCGCATCGATGACGATCATCGCATCGGGCACCGTATCGAGGACGGAGCGGAGATGCGCTTCGCGTTCGCGCAACTCGTCTTCGATCTCCCGGGTCACGTCTTGCGGACTGGCTTCGATCAGGATGCCGGCTGCCCGGGCTGGATCTCGTCCTGTAACTCGACCGCACATACGAAGCTGGCCGGGGCCGTGGGCGACACGGAATTTAAAGTCAAATCGCTCGCGTGACTGTAGCGCACCAGTGGCGGCGCAGCGATCGGCCGGATGAATGAGAGCCAGAAACCCGGCAACAGAGAGAGGATCATTCGGGGCGACATCAAACAGCGCCGCGCTTTGGGTCGAGAGACTGACGCGGTCGCCAGCAATATCCCAGTCCCATGTGCCGACACAGGCGGCATCCAACGGGTCCGGTGGGCAATTGGCATGACTGAGTGACATGGATGCGTCCGGACAGAGGTTTCCGATCATGTTCTTACCACATCCTGGCTGGATGCCATATCATGCCCGATCGAGATGGCATCAGGCGGTAGCGACGAATCCGGCACTTGATCCGCATCAATGCGATCCGATTGAACGCGGCGCTGAGTGGCAGTGAGGCCGATATCATAGCAGGAGGATAAAATGGGACTTCGGGATCTCGTGGTCTTGCTGGACGGATCGCCGCGCGACCATGCCAGGCTGGCGGTGGCGTTGCAGTTGGCGCGACGCAACGATGCCCACCTGACCGGACTGTGTCCGCTGGAGTTACTGCTCCCGGCGGACATGTCATTCGCTCTGGGCGGCTATCCGGATCTGTGGGCGCTGCCCGAATTTGCCCGGCAAATCGAAGAACAGGCCAAGAGCAAGGCGGCGAGCATTGAGGCCGATTTCCGAGATCTGTTGCGTCGCGAAGGGCTGCGCGGCGATTGGGAATACGAATCCGGGCCGCTGATCCCGGCCGTCACGCAACGCGCCTATACCGCCGATCTGATGATTCTGGGCCAATTCGATCCCGACAATCCCGGCCCGGCGGTCGCTCGGACGTTGGTCGAGGACGTCATGATGACCTCCGGACGGCCCATGTTGATTGTTCCCTATGCCGGGCGGTTCGAAACGGTCGGCACCAACGCGCTGGTCGGCTGGACCCGGACACGCGAATCGGCCCGCGCCGTGCACGATTCTCTGCCCGTGCTGGCGCTGGCAGCCAAAGTCACGGTACTGACGGTCGAAACAGGCAAGCCGGATGGTGAGGCGTTGCCGACGGTCGATGTCGCCGAACATCTGGCGCGGCATGGCCTGGAGGTGTCCGCCGCCCGGACGGTCATTTCCGGTGCCCTGACGCCTGCCGATGCATTGCTGGACTACGCGTCCGACATCGGGGCGGATTTGCTGGTGGTTGGCGGGTATGGGCACTCGCGGACCCGGGAAATGATCATGGGCGGCGTCACCCGCGATTTGCTGCGCCACATGACGATACCAGTGCTGATGTCGCATTAGCCGGGGGATCACTTGAGGGTGCCTCCCCCTCAAGTGATCGGGACCGGGCGACCCGGGACTTCATGGCGCTGACGAATCCCGGATACTGCTTTATACTGGTCCGCGTTGATTCCGACACTCGCCCATCGTGATGGCCCGGACAAGCCGGGCCATCACGATGATGGAATAGACGGACCTCGGTCTCAAGGCGGACTGGTATTAGTCTCTCTGGAAGGGAACAGACTGTGCGGGAAATCCTTACACGCCGATTTCCGTCTTTACTGAAAACCACGGTGGGCGTCGCAATACTGTGTGTGACGGTTACATCGGTGAACGCGCAGTTGCTGGATCAGTTGAAAGGCGCCGCCGGATCAGGCCAGGGCGGATCAAGCGACGGTGTACTGGGCGGTCTCGGCGGCGGCATGCCCTCGGTCGGTCAGGCCAGTTCCAGCAACACCGCCGGCGTGCTACAATATTGCATCAAGAACAATTATCTTGGCGGTAATTCGGGGGCCTCTTCGGTGAAGGATACACTGCTGAGCAAGGTGACCGGGTCCTCGGGGCAAGGGTCCAGCGATCCCGGCTATAAGGCGGGCAGCAACGGCCTGTTGCAAACAGGGCATGGACAGGACTTCAGCCTGGGTGGCGGCGGGGCGAAGGCTCAGATTACCCAAAAGGTCTGTGACCAGGTGCTGGCCCATGGGAAATCGCTGCTGTAGGTAGCCACGGCATGCGCGGACCAGCACCGGTCTGACCGCCTTTTGTTTCCCCGTCTCGGACAAAAGGTCTAGGCTTCGCGGGAACAACCCGCAGGAGTCTCCCCTATGGCACCGCCCCCGCCCTTCGGCGCGAATTCCGCCGCCGCCCGCGACATTGCCACCGTACTGCACCCGTACACGGACCTTGAAGCCCACCAGCAGGCCGGCCCCGTCGTGATCTCGCACGGCAAGGGCGTTCGCGTGTGGGACGAGGCCGGTAAGGAATATATCGAATCTGTTGCGGGCCTGTGGTGTGCGTCCCTGGGCTTCGACAACGAACGCCTGGTGCAGGCCGCCGTCACCCAGATGCGCAAGCTGCCGTTCTATCACGCGTTCACCGCCAAATCGCACGAACCGATGATCGACCTGGCCGAGATGCTGCTGGCTCGCGCCCCCGTGCCCATGAGCAAGGTGTTCTTCGCGAACTCCGGCTCCGAGGCGAACGACTCCGCGATCAAGATGGTCTGGTATCTCAACAACGCGCTGGGACGGCCGGCCAAGAAGAAACTGATCGGGCGGGTAAAGGGGTATCACGGCATCACCATCGGGTCGGCGTCGCTGACCGGATTGCCGGCCAACCACCGCAGCTTCGACGTGCCGCTGCCCGGTTTCATCCACACCATGACACCGCATTTCTATCACGGTGCGCTGCCGGGCGAATCCGAGGATGAATTCGCCACGCGCTGCGCCGATGAACTGGAAAAGCTAATCCTCGCCGAGGGACCGGACACCATCGCCGCGATGTGGGCGGAACCGATCATGGGCGCCGGCGGTGTGATCCTGCCCCCGCGCGGCTACTTCCCGAAGATCCAGGCGGTGCTGCGCAAATACGACATCCTGTTCGTCGTCGATGAGGTAATCTGCGGGTTCTGGCGCACCGGGTCGTATTGGGGCAGCCAGACGCTCGACATCGACCCGGACATCCTGGTGTGCGCGAAGGCTCTGTCGGCGGCTTACCTGCCGATCAGCGCCGTGATGGTGAACGATCGCGTATTCCAGGCGCTGGCGCAGGAAAGCCACAAGATCGGCACGTTCGGGCACGGCTTCACTTACTCCGGCCATCCGGTTCCCGCCGCCGTCGCGATCGAAACCCTGAAGATCTACGATGAGACCGACATTGGCAGTCATGTCTCGGTCGTCGGGCCGCATCTACAGTCGGAACTCCGGCGCCGTTTCTCCGATCATCCGCTGGTCGGCGAAGTGCGCGGCACCGGTCTGATCGCGGCCCTTGAACTGGTGGCCGACAAAGCGACCCGCACAAACTTCGACCCCGCCGCCAAGGTCGGTATCCGGATGACCAAACTGGGTGAGGCGCATGGGGTAATCGGGCGGGCCTCACTGAATGACACGCTCTGCTTCAGCCCGCCGCTGGTGATTTCCACGGACGAAATCGACGAGATGCTGACCCGCGTCGGCAAAGCGCTGGATGAATTGACCGTGCAGGTGCGGCGCGAACAAATCGCCGTGGTGGCCTGATTAACCGCGGTAGAAGCAAGACCGGACGGCCTGGCGGCATCAGGCCGCCAGTTGCCGCTCAAACCGCCGCTGGCGCCACTGCAACAAGTGCCACGCCACCTTGGTCGCACCGGTTGAAAGGCGCCCGCGCGGCGGCAGACCGACGGATTTCAGAATCATCCCGGTGCTGCGTTCAATGTGACGATAGCGGTAGAAGCCAATCGCGCCGGACATATAGGCGGCGGTGCAGTGATCGTGCCGGAACGCCTGCGACTCCGGCTCGTTGCCGCAGTGGTAGGCGTAGGCCAGTTCGTCGTCCTCGGATTCGCCGATGCGGCCGAGTGCGATGCGCAAACGTGTGGCCAGGCCCAGGTTCTCGCGCGCCAGATAGCGGCGCATGTGGTCGTAGAACAGCTTGAAGTGGCGGTATTCGTCGGCCGCGATCAGCTTGCACACCTGCCGCAGCACCGGTTCGGACGTCGCCTCGGCCAGGGCGGTGTAATAACTGGAGGTCCCGGTTTCGACCATGCAGCGAGCGATCAGCTCACCGGTGCGAGAGCCGCGGATCGACGCGTCGGCGTCGGTTTTGATCGCATAACCGGCCCGATAGCGGGCGAAAGCGGCGGCGAAATCCCAGCCTGGATCGGCCAGTTCAGCCCATTTCGCCAGCGCGTCGCCGTGCTGGACTTCCTCCTCCGCCCAATAGTCGGCGGCCTGGCGGAAGTCGGGATCGTCGTGAAAAACGCTGTTGAGATACAGCGCATAATCCTTGCCGTTGCGCTCCACCATCGCCGCGGCTTTCACCAGCGGGACGAGGGCAGGGTCCACGGCTTTGGGATCGAAATTCTCCCACGCCACATCTTCGATCCGCCAATGCTTCATTTCGTTATCATGCTCGCTGAATGATCGCAGGACAGGGAACGCATTTTCCTTATCCAGCACCTTTATATAGGCCGGCTCAACGAAGACGAACAAGTCAATCGGTTCGCAGGCCAGCGATGGGCGTTTCGAACTGATGCGGCCGGTTGATCAGCAGCTTTTGACATCGGGTTCGTGTCAACCTGCCATCCCGGCTACCGACCGCTTATCCTGAGACATTTGGGGCCGTGGAGGCGAGAATCGGCATCAGCTACGGCCGGCAAACAAGAAAGGCCGCGTCCTGCGACACGGCCTTTCTTCAACTCTCTCGAAGCCGGAAGACCTTATCCCGCCGCCTCGACCATCGCGCGAGCCGATTGGATCGCATCGGTTGCCGCGTCTTCAACGGCGGTGTCGGTCTTGTCGGCCGCTGTGTAAGCGGCTTCCGCCTCGGCCAAACGGCGTTCGGCATCGGCCTTGTTCACTTCGGCGATCGGGATCGCGTTGTTGGCAAGCACCGTGCAGCGTTCCGGAGTAACCTCGGCAAAACCGCCATCGACGAACAGGCGTTCGACGATCTTGTCGCCCTCATACAAGTCGATCGTGCCACCGCGCAGCATAACGATCATCGGGGCGTGGCCTTCCAGCACCCCCATGTCGCCCTCAGACGCCGGGATCACCACCATGTCCACGGAGCGGGACAGCAGCAGCTTCTCCGGGCTGACGATTTCCAGCGATACGGGCATGATTATGCGTTCGCCTTCATCGTCTCGGCCTTCGCGACGGCTTCCTCGATCGTGCCGACCATGTAGAAGGCCGCTTCCGGCAGGTGATCGTATTCGCCGGCGCAGATCGCCTTGAAGCTGCGGACGGTATCGGCGACAGGAACCAACTTGCCCGGGAAGCCAGTGAACACTTCGGCCACATGGAACGGCTGCGACAGGAAGCGCTGGATCTTGCGGGCGCGGGCCACGACCAGCTTGTCTTCTTCGGAAAGCTCATCCATGCCCAAAATCGCGATGATGTCCTGCAAGGACTTGTAGGTCTGCAGGATGCGCTGCGTCTCGCGCGCCACCAGGTAGTGTTCTTCACCGACGATGCGCGGATCAAGCGAACGCGACGTGGAGTCCAACGGATCCACCGCCGGGTAAATGCCCAGCTCGGCGATCTGGCGGTTCAGCACGGTCGTGGCATCCAAGTGAGCAAACGACGTGGCAGGCGCCGGGTCGGTCAAGTCATCGGCCGGCACGTAAATCGCCTGCACGGACGTGATCGAGCCCTTGTTGGTGGAGGTAATGCGCTCCTGCATCGCGCCCATGTCGGTCGCCAGCGTCGGCTGATAACCCACCGCGGACGGGATACGACCGAGCAAAGCGGACACTTCGGCGCCGGCCTGGGTGAAGCGGAAGATGTTATCGACGAAGAACAGCACGTCCTGGCCTTCTTCATCGCGGAAGTACTCGGCCATGGTCAGGCCGGACAGGCCGACGCGGGCACGGGCGCCCGGGGGCTCGTTCATCTGGCCATACATCAGGGCGACCTTGGAGCCTTCGAGCAGCTTGCCATCGTCATCGACCTTGATAACGCCAGCGTCGATCATCTCGTGATACAGATCGTTGCCTTCGCGGGTGCGCTCACCCACGCCGGCGAACACCGACACGCCGCCGTGCGCCTTGGCGATGTTGTTGATCAGTTCCTGAATGAGCACGGTCTTGCCCACGCCGGCGCCGCCGAACAGGCCAACCTTACCACCCTTCAAATACGGGCAAAGCAGATCGACGACCTTGATGCCGGTCACGAGGATCTCGGCGGAGGTTGCCTGTTCCTCGAACGACGGGGCCAGACGATGGATCGGCATCTTGCTCTTGGTGACGACCGGGCCCTTCTCGTCGATCGGCTCACCGACGACGTTCATGATGCGGCCGAGGGTTTCCGGTCCGACCGGCACCATGATCGGCGCACCGGTGTCGGTGACTTCCTGGCCGCGGACCATGCCGTCGGTGCTGTCCATCGCGATGCAGCGAACGGTGCGTTCACCGAGCTGCTGCGCCACTTCGAGGGTCAGGGTGCGGTCTTCGATCTTGCTGAGCAGCGCGTTCTGAATGAACGGCAGTTCGCCGTCGAACTGAACGTCCACAACCGCGCCCAGAACCTGGGTCACCCGACCGACGATGTTGCTTGCCATAAGAGAGGTTCCTTGATGTCGAAAAAGATCAGACGGCTTCGGCGCCGGAAATGATCTCGATCAGTTCCTTGGTGATGTTTGCCTGACGGGCACGATTGTAGTTCTGCGACAGACGCTTGATCATGTCGCCGGCATTGCGGGTCGCATTGTCCATCGCGGACATACGCGCGCCATGCTCGCCGGCAGCGCTTTCCAGCAACGACCGGTACATCTGGATCGCCAGTGCCTGCGGCAGCAGCTTGGCCAGGATCGTTTCTTCGTCTGGCTCGAACTCGTAGATCGCGCCGTGCAAATCCTCGGCCTCGCCTTCCGGCGGGGGAGGAGCAGGGATGATCTGCTGTTCGGTGACGATCTGCGCGATCACCGACTGGAAACGGTTATAGACGATGGTCGCCACGTCGATCTCGCCCGCCGCCAGCATGCCGGCAATGCGAATACCGAGCTCCTGCGCGTCACCGAAATCGATCCGGCGTTTACCGGCGTAGGTCACGTCACCAACGATCCGGCTGGCCAGCTCGCGGCGCAGATAGTCACGCCCCTTGCGGCCAACGGCAAGTATCTTCACCGTTTTGCCTTCTGATTCCAGACGGCGCGCCAGGTTCCGGGTAGCTCGGCCGACCTGGGTGTTGAACGCCCCTGCCAGACCGCGATCGGCGGTCACGGCGATCAGCAGATGCACCTTGTCCTGCCCGGTTCCCACCAACAACGGCGGGGCCGTGGGCGAACCGGCGACCGAGGCCGCCAACGCCCGCAGCATGCGGTCCATACGCTCTGCGTAGGGACGCGCCGCTTCGGCCTGCTGTTGCGCACGCCGCAGCTTCGAGGCCGCCACCATCTTCATGGCGGAGGTGATCTTCTGCGTCGATTTGACGCTGTTGATCCGTGTCCGAAGAGCCTTCAAGCTGGGCATGTCGGACTCTTACTTGAAGGATTTCGCGAAGGCGTCCAGGAAGGCGATCAGGCTCTTCTCGGTCGCCGGCTTGATTTCCAGATCCGTACGGATCGCATCCAGGATGGCCGGTTCGCGCGACTTCAGTTCGGAGATGAACTGTGCCTCGAACGGACCGATGCGACCCAGGTCGAACTTATCCAGATAGCCGCGAACGCCCGCGAAAATCGCCGCGACCATTTCTTCGATCGGCAGCGGCTTATACTGGGGCTGCTTCAGAAGTTCGGTCAGACGCGAACCGCGCGCCAGCAACTGCTGGGTGGAGGCGTCAAGATCGGAAGCGAACTGCGCGAACGCAGCCATTTCACGATACTGGGCGAGTTCCAACTTGATGCGGCCGGCGACCTGCTTCATCGCCTTGACCTGCGCGGCGGACCCGACGCGGGACACCGACAGACCGACGTTCACGGCCGGGCGGATGCCGCGGAAGAACAGCTCGGTTTCAAGGAAGATCTGGCCGTCGGTGATCGAAATCACGTTGGTCGGGATGTAGGCGGACACGTCGCCGGCCTGCGTCTCGATGACCGGCAGCGCGGTCAACGAACCGGCGCCGAGGGCGTCGTTCATCTTCGCGGCGCGTTCCAGCAAGCGGGAATGCAGGTAGAACACGTCGCCCGGATAAGCCTCACGGCCCGGCGGACGGCGCAGCAGCAGCGACATCTGGCGATAGGCGACGGCCTGCTTGGACAGATCGTCATAGAAGATGACGGCATGCTGAGCATTATCGCGGAAATATTCGCCCATGGTGCAGCCGGTGTACGGCGC
>CAIZFE010000096.1 GCA_903932145.1 uncultured Rhodopila sp.
CTATTTTGCCGATTTGCTGACACGCCTCGTCAACGGCTGGCCTCAAAAACGTATCGACGAACTGATGCCGTGGACCTGGGCGCTCCAACAAACCCCCTGACTCGCTGGCATGTTCCCAAGGGTGGCAGAGCACCGCTTACGGCGGAATGGCGGCTGGTGAGGCTCTGCTAGCACTGTCTGGTCCCGTTGGTTGGTCCATCGCGGTGACCATTGCAGTTGGTGCAGGCCTGTATGCTCGCAGCAGCAACCGTGCTGACGCCGAGGCCGCCGTCGCTAAAGCCGATACGCTCAATGAGCGTATTTCTAAGATTAGAGCGTCGAGGGTCGAAATTCGCCGCTTGTTCAACGCGACCGAACGTCATGGTGACAAGGCATTGGTCCTGCTCGCCCAGCTACAGGAGAAGGCCCCCGAGAGCTACGAACAGTTCTACGCGTTCCAGAAGGAATGGTTGACGTCGCTTATCGACCACACCCGTTCGCTTTCCCATCTCTTAAATCAACACGTACAGATGTAAATCCACTCCGAGGGGTCACCGCCTCCGAGACGCGGTGACCGCACTGGCCGAAAAAATGAACTGCGCTGACTTGTAATGCGCTCCGCTGCTCGGTTTGTTTCCAAAACGCAAGCGGCCGGGACCCACGCCCCGGCCGCCCGTCACGCGCCAACCCGCCCCTAAACCGGAGCCACAGCCTCGACAACCTCCAGCTCGGCGGTCATCACCATGCCCTTGGTTTCCGGCCCCAAATACACCGCGATCACATACACGATCAACGATCCGACCGTGCCGTACAGCATCGGTTTGGCGAACCCCATCTGCTGATTGACCGCGAAATACGTCAGCAACGGCGCCACCGCCGCGCCCCAAACCGCGCCCTGGTGGTAAACGAAGCCGGCGGCGGTCGCGCGGACCTCGGTCGGATAGCGTTCCGACAACCAGCCGGGGTTCAGCGCATCCTTGCCGCCGACGAAGCAGATCGTCAGCAGGAACAGGCCCAGAAACAAAGCCGGATCGGTCGTCGTCAGATAGAACGGCACCAGCACGATCGCGATGCTGCACGGGATCATCAGTGCCCACCGGCGCCCGATCCGCTCCGACAGCGCGCCCCAGAAGGCACACGCGGCAAACGTGATCATGTTGCCCCAGAACACCGGCACCGCCACCTGTGCCGGCGTCCAGTGCAGCTCCTTTTGCAGATAAGTGCCAAGCATGGCCCAAATCCCGTAATAGACGCAGAAATTGGCACCCATCCACACGCAGCCGGTCAGTGTATTGAACAAATACTTGCGCTTGAAGATGGCGAACAGCGGCAGCGTCACCTGAGTCTGGTTCGCGTCCTGGATCGCCTTGTTTTCCGTCCAGACCGCCGGCTCTTTCACATAAAAGCGGATCCAGACGCAGGCCAAAGCCGGCAGCACGCCCAGGATCAGCATCCCGCGCCAGCCGTAGCCCTTATGCCACGCCTCCAAAGGTCCATACAGGAAGCCATACGCCAGCGCCGACAACGCGAAGCCCAGCCCCCACGATCCCTGCAACACGCCCGACATCAGACCGCGCGACCGAGCCGGCCAGGACTCCATCGCCAGCGCCGCGCCCGCCGGCCATTCCGCCCCCATCCCGATGCCCAACAGCGCCCGAACCACAAACAGGAAGGTAAAACTCGGCGAGAACCCGGCGGCGAAGTTGCAGACGGAATACCAAAGAATGGAGATCATCAGCGGCGCCCGCCGCCCCATCCGGTCGGCCAACCAGCCCGATGCCGTCGCCCCGGCCAGGCGCATGATCAGCGTGACCGAGAACACCGCCGTCACGTCAATCAGCGGAACCCCGAACTCCTGCGCGATCGGCGCCATGATCAGCAGGAAGACGGTGAAGTCGAACGCATCCAGCGTCCAGCCCATCCAGGCGGCGCAATAGGCATACCATTGGTCTTTGGTGGGCTCTTTCCACCACGGAATACTCGGTGCCGTCCCGCTATATCCGGACATTGTGTGTGATCCCTGTTGATCGTGGTTTTATTCCGGACGAGCATTCTGGTGGCTCGTCTCGCCGGGAGCCTAAGCGCGCATGGCAGCCATGCGCAAGTGCGGCGTTGGACCGGCTCGTCCGGGCCATGACGACAAATGCAATCGGCCGCTGGCGCAAGCGCCAGCCCGCCAGCACGCTTCACCCAGTCAAATTTCCGCCGCCTCGTTAACTATTTGGCAATACTTGGGCGATAGCATGCGTTGCATGGTCATCGTCAGCCCCCCTGTCCGGTTCACGCGCCTCGCCCTCTATCGCAGTGGCAATGCCAGCAGCCCTCGGCTATCCGCCGTTCGCCTGAACGACGCCCCTGATATCGAGACCGGTGTCGATCCCACCGGACGGTTAACGGCGATCGCGGGGTCCGGCGGCGTATCGGTGTGGTCCTACCCGGATCGGCGGTGGCGCAAGACCTGGATGTTGCCCGCCGGGTCCGGCTTCCGGCCCGAGTTGACAATATCGCGAGACACCTCAACCCATTGGCTTATCGCTCCCTCCCATGATAGGCTTCTCTCAAGGTATATTGCCGCTCTCGAGACTTTAGACCTTGAATTTGTAAGGATTGAATAGGACGCAAGACATGCTGTTACTGTCCCCCAAAGCCTGGCGCCTGATCGACGCAGCCATTAACGATCTTCCCGCCGCCGAACAACGCGACGCCCGGGCCTCGTGGACCATGGCAAACCCGGCCGGTCCCACAGCCGCCATCGCCCTGGCAGCCCTGTCCCGCAAGGCAGCCCGGCTGCAGGGCCGGCTCAACCTGCCGTCACTGGACGACAACGAAATATCGGACCTGGAAAACGACCTGACGTTCATCGACAGCGTCACGGCAGTCCTCCGCGAAGCCGCCCCGCTCCCGGCCGCATAACCGGGACACGCTCCCCCGAATACCATTTGTCCCCTTGCCAAATCCCATCCTAAGCTTCCTCCCGCCACACTGAGCCTTCCCCCCAGAAGCAAGGCCAGTCCGCGGGGAGAAATCGAATGGCAGAACGCATCACCTACGACGGGGTCATGGCCGCCAGGATCGACCGGTTGCCCCTGACAAAAGTACAATGGCAGCTTGCTGTCCTGGTCGAGGTCACCTGGGGCTTCATCATCTTCGACACCGACGGCATTGGCGCCCGCCTGTATCCGTTCGTCTGGCGCCCCAACCACGTCATCGACGTCGTGCAATACGCCGTCATCCAGGCGCTACAGGTCGGCCTCGGCATCCTGCTCGGTGTTTACATCATGAGCTATATTGCCGACCGCTACGGCCGCCGGCCGGCCATCCTGACGGCAACCCTGCTGGGCGGCATTTGCATCTGGCCGTTCGCCTACGTCACCGACTTCACCTGGATGGTCGTGCTGTCCATCCTCAGCACCCTCGGTGTCGGCGGGATCGTCGCGACCCACTCGGTCTATCTGTCAGAGATGACATCCCCCGAGGTCCGCAACCGCGTGCTGCTGACATCGCAAGGCGTGACGGCGCTGGTGGCGGTGGGCGTGAACCTGCTCGCCTACGCGTGGATACCAAGCAATTGGCAGTTATTTCTGTGGGTGAGCGCGGCGATCGAGGTCGTGGTGCTGCTGCCGTTGCTCTACTGGAAGCTCCCGGAATCACCGCGCTGGCTGGAAGCGCACGGTCGTCACGAGGAAGCCGAAGCGGTGATGGCGCTGTATGAACGGCGCTGCCAGGCCGCCTCGCCCGTCCCATTGCCGCGGCCCAATCTGGTGCCCGATCAGGTGGGCAGCGCCGCCGGAAGTTCGTGGACGGAGCTGTTCACCGACCCGGTCTATCGCCGGCGCACCTGGCTGCTGATCTTCGTGTGGTTGCTGGCGTATGCTGGCCTGATTTACGGCGTCGGCGCGTTCGCCGCCGTTTACATGGTCGATCATGGTGCCACGGCGCACTTCGTCTTCCTGACTATTGCCGTCGCCTACGCCGCGCAGTTCATCGCCTTTCAGATCAACGCCCGGATGGGCGAAGACGTCGAACGGCGAGAGGTCCTGCTGCTGATGGGCTTGCTATTCTCGGTCTCGTGGGCGGTGGCCTGGATGGTGCCGAATCTGTGGGTCATTGCCGGATGCTATGTGTTCGGCCGCATCGGCACCGGGTTGTTCCTGTTCAACCTGTACAACTACACGGCGGTCGCCTATCCGACCCGCATCCGCTCCAAGGCGTTCGCGTGGACCGACGGGTTGGGCCACCTCGGCGCCTGGGCCGGGGTCACGCTGCTGGGGCCGCTGTATGCGTTCGGACCCGACCACCTGGGCTGGATTCTGTGGATCATCATCCCGGGTGCGTTGCTGCCCGCCCTGCTGATCCGCTTCGGCGGCATCCTGCAAAACCGGGCGGTGTTGGAGCAGATCTCGACATAACACACAGCCGCTCCGCCGGTTCGATCCGGCGGAGCGGCCGCTGCTATTGCTGACTTTCCAGATACGCGATCAGGTTCGCGCGATCGTTCGCTTGCGGCAGGCCTTTAAAATACATCTGCGCTCCATGAATGTCGGCGCGAGGATTGGCCAGATAGGTATCCAACGCTGCCACGGTCCACTCGGTATGCGCGGCTTTCAAGGCATCGGAATACTGGTACCCCTCGATCATCGCCGACGAGCGTCCGACGACATGCCACAGGCTCGGTCCCACCTTATTCACGCCCACGTTCAGCGAGTGGCAATTGTGGCACGTCGAGTCAAAGATGGCCTTTCCCGCGGCGACATCGGCCGCTTGCGCGGCTGGTGACACACCGAGGACAAAGAGCGCGAGGAACGGAACAGCGTAGCGCATGAGTCACTTCCGATTGGTTGCGGACGCATAGTGATCGGAAATCATCCGGCCGCCTTGATCTGGCGCAACAAATCGGAATCGCATTTGGCGGGCCGGGGCGGACTTCATTCGTCCGACCTCACGCTGTCACAGCGTGTGCTCTGATGCCGCGCGACCAGCAAGAAGACACCATGAGCAGTTCGGGCCGGCATCAAAACCGATGAGTTCGTTACCGGATCGATCTGCCTTCACACGACCGCGACCCCCGCCATCTGATGGTTCACCAACCGCGCGTAAAAGCCACCCAACTTCAGCAGCGTGTCGTGCGTGCCGGATTCGATCACCTGTCCGTCCCGCAACACCACAATCAGATCCGCCGCCCGGATCGTGGACAACCGGTGCGCAATGACAATCGTCGTCCGGTCCGCCATCAGCGCGTCCAACGCGCCCCGCACCGCCTGCTCGCTGATCGTATCCAGGTGCGAGGTCGCCTCATCCAGGATCAGCAACGGCGCGTCCTTCAGGAAGGCTCGGGCGATCGCGATGCGCTGACGCTGGCCGCCCGATAACTGCACGCCGCGCTCCCCGACCCGCGTCGCCAGCCCGTCCGGCAACGCGGCAACGAACGCCGACAGCGCGGCGCGCGACAAGGCCAGGCTGACCTGTGCGGCGGAGGCGTCGGGCCGAGCCAACCGGACATTCGCCTCCAGCGTATCGTTGAACAGATAGGTGTCCTGCGCCACCAGGGCGATGCGGCCGCGCAGCCCGTCCAGCGTCAGCTCCCGCAGGTCGATGCCGCCCAGCCGGATCGACCCGGCCGATGGGTCCCAGAACCGCAGCAGCAAATTCGCCACTGTGGTCTTGCCGGCGCCCGACGGACCGACCAGCGCGACCGTCGATCCGGGCGGCACGGTGAACGCCAGGTTGCGCAGCGCCGGCACCGAACGGCCGGGATAGGTGAAATCGACCGCGTCGAACACGACTCCCGACCCGCTGGCCGGCTGACGCGTTCCGTCCAGAATGTCCACCGTCTCACCATGCACCACCGCCAGCCGCCGCGTGGACGCAATCGTATCCGCCAGTTGCCGGCCGACCTGGGCGATTTCGGAAACCGGCAGGAAGGCAGCGACCGAGATCAACACCAACAGCGGCAGCATCGCCGGAGCAATCGCGCCATGCGTCACCAGCACAGAGCCCAGCCCAGCGACCGCCAGCCCGCCCAGGCCGGTCAGGGCGTCCAGCGCCGCCGCCTGGAACGACAGATCGGCGAGCAGCGCCAGCCGCAGGCGCCGGTAGTCCCGCACCGCATTCATGAATCCCGCGCGACGGCGGCCGGTCGCGCCGAACATGGTCAGTTCGGACAATCCCTGGATGGTCTCGGTCGCATAGGCGCCCATCGCGCCTAGCGACCCGCGCGCGGCTGAACCCAGCCCGTCGATGCGCTGACGGCCCCGGATCGGCGAGGCGCCTGCGTACAGCAGGAACGGCGCCAGAACCAACGCCAGCGGCCACGCCATCCAGGCCATCGCCACCAGCACACTCACCGGCACCAGCACCGCGACGATGGCGGGGGCGATCGTATGGGCAAAGAAATATTCGACCGTCTCGACATCCTGCGTTGCCAGCGCGACCAGATCGCCGGAGCGCCGCCGCAGCAAATAGGCCGGGGCCAGCGCGTCCAGTTTGCGGAACAGATCGATCCGCATGTCGGCCAGCAGCGCGTAGGCCATGGCGTGGGCGATCCACGATTCCAGCCAGTGCAGCAATCCGGCCAATGGCGCGGTGATCAGCAAAGCCGCGATCAACGCCCCGGTTGGAGCCCCATTCCGCACCGCGCCCAGCACCAGCGCGCCCAGCACGCTGACGCCGATGAATGCCACGACGCGGCCGATCCCGGTCAGTACGGTGACCGCCAGTTGCGCATGATAGGGGCGGACGACCCGCATTAACGTCCGGATCGTCGCCGGCCAGGTGACCTGAGCGGCGTCCTCGGACAGGGGGCTGACGACCGCACCGGTGTCCGCCGCGTCGGTCCGGGCAGCCTCGGCTGCGCGTAAAGGCGTGATCACCCCGTCGCGGTCGCCGAGTTGCGGTCCCATCAAATCCCGATAGGGGCCGGACTGCTGGATCAGGTCGCGATGATGGCCCGACTGCACGACCGCGCCGTCGTTCAGCACCAGGATGCGGTCGGCGCCGATCACGCTGGACAGCCGGTGCGCCATGATCAGCGTCGTCCGGCCGGTCATCAGCCGGTCCAGCGCCTGCTGGATAATCGCCTCGTTCTCGGTATCGACCGAGGACAGCGCCTCATCCAGCACCAGGATCGGCGAATCCCTGAGCAACGCACGCGCGATCGCGAGCCGCTGGCGCTGGCCGCCGGACAGCATGGTGCCGCGTTCGCCGATCATCGTCCGGTATCCTTGCGGCAACGCAGTGATGAAACCGTCCGCGTTGGCGGCGGTCGCGGCGGCAATCACATCCGCATCGGTCGCGTCCGGACGCCCGAGACGCAGGTTTTCCTCGACCGTTCCATGAAACAAATACGTATCCTGCGACACCACGGCGATCATGCCCCGCACCTGCCCCGGGTCCAGGCCGTCCAGGTCGTGGCCGCCAATGCGAATGGTCCCGGATTGTGCCTGATGCAGTCGCGACAGAAGTCGGACAATGGTCGATTTGCCGGCGCCGCTGGGGCCGACGATGCCGACCCGCTCCCCCGCGCCGATGTGGAAGGTCAGGCTGGTGTGGGCCGAACCACGGCCGCCGGGATAGGCGAAACCGACATGGTCGAAGTCGATCTCCGGGATCAGTGCGGGCACAGGGAGGCCAGCCGGTGCCGACACGTGGACGTCCAGCAACGCGTGGATGCCGTTCGCCGCCGCCTGTCCGTTCATCCCCTGGTGCAGCACGCCGCGGAGATCGCGCAGCGGCCGGAAAATCTCGGTGCCGGCCATCAGGACGATCAGCAGCGCCTCGATACTCATCTCGCCGTGCTGCACGCGCCACGCGCCCAAAGCCAGAGCGGCGGCGGACCCCAAAGCGGTGCCGAGATCGGTGAACCCGCGCGTCAGCACGTTCAGCGCCAAAACCCAGAATGTGCTGTCCGACAAGGCGCGCGCCTTCGCCGCCAGCATCCGGCCGTAGGCGGCGCTCTGCCCGAACGCTTTCAGCGTCGGCAGTCCCTGCACCGCGTCGAGGAATTCCTCTCCGAACGACTTGAACGCCGCCTGCCGCGACCGGGACGCGACGGCGGTCTTGCGGTGCACCGTCGCGGGCAGGATCAGCGTGAACAACGCGGCGGCCAGCATCACCGTGGCGACCGGCACGTCCCACCACGCGATGAACGCGAAGATCGCGAACGGCGCGGCGATGGCGATGGTCACCTGCGGCAGATACTGGCCAAAGAACGACTGAAGCTGCTCCACCCCATCGACCATCGACAGCATCACACCGCCGGTCCGTTCGGTGCCGAACCAGGCCGGCCCGAGTTCAGCAATCTTGTCAAACAGCCGCCCACGCAGGGTTTCTTGCACCCGAGCGGCGGTCTGGTGCGCGATCATCGTGCGTCGGTGGTCGAGCCATGCGCGGAGCAGAATGGCAGCGCCGGCCGCCAGCAGCGGCACGATCGAAGGCTCGCCACGGAACACCCCGGCCAGGAACCGGCCGAGGAACGCGAAACGCGCGATTCCCACCGCCAACGCCAGCAAGCCCAGAGCGGCCGACAGAGCGACGCGGCCGCGCAGGCCGGTGGTCATCCGCCAAAGCTTCAGGTCGAAATGCATGGCTGGGATGGTGCCTCAGGTGAAAGGCGGCGTCGATGGTGGTGGTGCTGCTGCTGGCGGGGTCCCGTCGCCGCCAACCAGCGTCCGCTGCTTAGATTTTAACTCTGATAAGAACGGATAAGGACAGATAAGGACGGATTGATGCTCGTCGATGGCAACGCCCATATTTTTCTTATCTGTTCCTACAGGCAATCATCCGTCCTTATCCGTTCTTATATGTTCTTATCTGAGTTCCAGTACAGGCACTAACCCGCCCACGCGCGTTTCACGCTCGATCGGCCAACATCAAAAACACTGGCGTCAGGGTAGCGTCCAAAAGGCCCCGTGTTGGTCTCGGGTACGCGCCCGTAATCTCGCTCGAACACCCCTGAACCGTCACGATCACGCCGCATCGGGTCAGAAATCGGCCGCCATAATCTGTTCGAACGTCCATGGACATGCAGCCGGAAACTCATCCGGTTCGAGATCCGTTTCCCGCGCCGCCCCAATTGTGGCATCGCCATAGGCATCCGCCATCGTCTCCGCCAGACGCGCTTTCAGGCTAAGATTGTCGTCAAGATGACGGGCAACCTCGCGGCGCTGTTCCATGATGCTCAAACGCCAGCTTTTGCCCCGATACGCGGCTGAAACCGCCATTTCAGCAGGTGAAGCAGCAAAACCTTGAGACGGCTGACGAGTTCGCGCTTCTCGGTCCCGCCCAGGCTCTCGATTTCGTCGGCGATGTGCCCGATGTCCGCTTCGGACAGCTTGCCGGCACGCAACAACCCGGCCTGTTCGTTGGCCCGGACGAAAAAATCATTCTCGTACAGGGTCGTGCTCATGTCGCCAGATACCGCAACTGGCCGCTGCTGTCACACAAACCAGGGGCACGACCCTTGACGGACGGCCGCGACGTGTCAGTTCCCCGCGCCATTCACTTACGCGGGATCACCTGCATCTATCCCTACGCCCGGCGTCATTTGCCTTCTATCGTTCAGCCAAAAGCAACGGGAGGACATTTATGACAGATGCAACCCCAGACTTCGATGCCGTCGTCGTCGGCGCAGGCTTTGCTGGCATGCACGCGTTGAAGTCGCTGCGTGACACCCTGGGATTGAAGGTGCGTGTTTACGAAGCCGGAGACTCCGTCGGCGGCACCTGGTACTGGAACCGCTATCCCGGCGCGCGGTGCGATTCCGACGCGTATATTTACTGTTTCACCTGGGACAAGCCGCTGCTGCAAGAGTGGGAATGGTCCGAACGCTACCCCGAACAACCTGAAATCCTGCGCTATCTGGAACATGTGGCGGAACGGCATGACCTGAAGCGCGACATGCAATTCAACACCCGCGTGACAGGTGCCGAGTTCGACGAGACCAACACTCTTTGGACGGTCCACACCGACAAGGGCGACACCGTTACAGCACGCTTCCTGATCGCCGCTGTCGGCAGTCTATCGACCACCAACCTGCCCCGGTTCAAAGGCTTGGAGACTTTCAAGGGCCGTTGGTACCACACCAGCCGTTTCCCCAGAGGCGGTGTCGATTTCACCGGCAAGCGCGTGGCGGTGGTCGGCACCGGTGCCACGGCGGTGCAGGCGATACCCGAGATCGCTCAGCAGGCCAAACAACTCACGGTCTTTCAACGCACCGCCAACTATTGTGTCCCTGCCCGCAACGGCAAAGTCGATCCCGAAGTCACCGCCGCTCGGAAGGCCGATTATGCCGGCATAATCGATCGCCTGCGCGGATCGTTCTTTGGCTTTGAACACAGCTTCATCCCGAAATCGGTTCTGGAAGTCTCCGATGAGGAACGCGAACGCGAATTCGACCGGATGTGGGACACCGGCGGCTTTGCATTCTGGCTCGCCAACTATCAGGACATGTTCTTCGATCAAAAGGCCAACGATCTGTGCGCCGACTACCTGAAACGTAAGATCCGCAAGACGGTGAACGACCCCGCTGTGGCCGAGAAACTGATCCCGAAAGGATACGCCTACGGCACCAAGCGCCAGCCGCTGGATACCAATTACTTTGAGACCTTTAACAAGGATACCGTGCTGTTGGTCGATGCCGCCACCGATGGCTCGATCGAGGAGATTACGGAACAAGGCATCCGAGCCGGCGGGAAGGACTATGCATTCGACATCATCGTGTTCGCGACTGGATTCGATGCCATGACCGGTCCGCTGAAGGCGCTAAATCTGAAGGGCCGCGGCGGCCGCACACTGGATCAACAATGGGCGGACGGACCACATTCCTATCTTGGCATTTCAGTCGCCGGTTTTCCGAATCTGTTCACCATCACCGGCCCACAGAGTCCGTCGGTATTGTCGAACATGCCCGTATCGATCGAGCAGCATGTCGAGTGGATTACCAACTGCATCGACGCGATCCGCAAGTCCGGAAAAACCTCGATCGAGGCGACGCCCGAGGCACAGGAGCAATGGGTTGCCCATGTCAACGAGGTCGTCAACGGGACGCTGATGCCTGGCGCAAACTCCTGGTACATGAGCGCCAATATTCCGGGCAAACCACGTGCCTTCCTGCCGTATTTATGTCCGGAAGGGGTGGGTGGTTATCGCCGGAAGTGCGACGAGGTGGCAGCACACGGCTACGAGGGGTTTGTTCTGGCATAGAACCGGATTTACCGCGGTCCGCGACCAGTCCTGCTCGCGCTTTTTCGCGAATGCCCGAAATGCCGCGGGGAGCACGGCCGGTGGCGGAACAATACCAACCGGGCGGCATGCGAGGCACCGTCTGATATCAGTCGGCGTAAACATCGACTCTCCGGCCGCCCACGACCGTCATACCGACGAAGGTCGGTATCCACGTCTTTTGTTTGTCTGAACAAAGACATGGGTGGTGCGCCTTCGCACCATGACGTCCGGGGAAGATCGGCGAGACGTCAATCTCAACACGGACTGGTATGACGCGAGATCATGGAACATCAGCGATCCGGCCTGCGCGTCACCCTCAATGCAGCAGAATTTGGGCGGAACTATGGACCAGGTCCCGAAGTTCCGTCAGAAGACTGCCAATTTCGTTGGTGAGCAGAAAGAGCAACGCCATCGACAATCCCTCATGCGCCAGCCGCCACCGATCCAACGCTCGTTCAAAGCGCCCCAGGGGCAGGGCCAGAAAAGCCGTCATCCCGAGCAACCCGAACAGCGCGCCGAAAATCACGTCGCTGGGGTAGTGGATTCCCAGATACACCCGGGGAACATCAATGATCACGATCGTCCAGATACAAGCGATCCACCCGGCGGTGCGGCTGACGGTCCACAGGCCAGTCCCAAGCGCAAAGAAAATCATAGCGTGGTCGCTCGGAAAACTGTTCCAGGTATTCAAGGACTGAGTATCGAACTTGGTCACAGGGAATGGTAGACCAAGATCGGACAGTACCGGCCGTTGATGGAAATGCAGGCTCAGTTGCAGCCCACGCGACAAGCCGCCCATGAGAATGGTCCCAATCAAGACCATGATCAGGCGGCGTTGCCGCAACTGACGCGCGCTGTCAGGTTCGTTGGCCGGTGCGTTCGCCCAAACATACCAGAACAGGCACATCAGAGCGATGCCATTGAAGATGTCGAGGCGGGACAGGGCATTGTTCACATGGTCAAACAGCGAACTCCGCCCGGCAAAGCTGGTCAGGAAGGTCAACACTGCCATATCGAATTCATGAAGCGCAGACAGCATACCGCATCCCGATTTGGTTCCACTGACACCGTGCCGAAGCGCACGCAGTCGGGATATTCACATAATCGCTATATGAAATATGCGTTACGGTGCTTTACACCGACTATTCCACTTCTACCCTCTCGTCTCGGCCTTCATGGTTGTCCGACGCGCGGATCGAGGCAGGTGCCTGCGATTCGGCCCCGGACCGGCCAGCGCATATCAGCGTCCGCATGAACCGCCAGATCGCCGCGGATCGAATCCGCCTTTACGAAAACCGCGAAAAGTCCGGCTTGCGCTTTTCCGCGAACGCCCGAAATGCCTCAGCCGCCTCCGGGGAGCGCAGGCGATCACGAAACAATTCCAGTTCCTCGGCGATTCGGCCGGGAACATCCTGCCGGCCGTTCTTGATCAGGTCCTTGGTTTGCCGCACCGAAGCCGCCGGCAATGCCGCCAAACGCGCTGCCACGGATCGCGCGGTGGTCATCAGGTCCGCGTCCGCCACCACCTGATTGACGAAACCCCAGTCCCGCGCGGCTTCGGCGTCCAGCGGGTCACCCAGCAGCAGCAGGGCGCTGGCGCGTTGATGCCCGACCAGACGGGGAAACAGCAACGAACTCGCCGCCTCCGGCACCAGGCCAAGGCTGGTGAACGGCATAACAAACCGAGCTGATCGCGCCGCGATCACGATATCGGCGTGCGCCAGCATCGTTGTGCCGACGCCGATCGCCGCCCCATTGACCGCGGCGACCAGCGGCTTCGCCAGCGACGACAACGCGGTCAGGAACGGTGAGGCATGCGTCGGCTCATCCGTCGCGGCTCGGGTCTGAAAGTCCTTGATGTCATTGCCGGAGGTGAACGTATCGCCCACACCGCTCAGCAACACGACGCGCACCGAGGCGTCCTCATCGGCCCGATGAAATGCGTCCACGACGGCGGCATACATCGCCCCGGTCAGGGCGTTCTTCTTCTCCGGCCGGTTGAACAGGATTTCCAGCACCGGACCGGCCTGCGTGACGAGAACGTCGCTCATTGGATTTTTCCCCATATTTAGCCGATCAGGTCGTGCACCTGCGCGGTCAACGCCGCCACCAGATCGGACATTTGCCGCTGCACATGCGGAAATTCGGGCAGCCGTTCAATGCGGGCCTCGTCCATATAAAGGGCGCGCGCGATCTCGATCTGCAGCACGTGCACATCGTTGGCCGGCCTTCCGTAGTGCCGGGTGATGTAGCCGCCCGCATACGGATCGTTACGCCGCACCAGATAGCCCTTGCCTGCCAGCACCGCCTCCGCCGTGCGGGTCACCCGCGCGGCACACGCCGAACCGTGTAGGTCGCCGAGGACAAAATCGATCGGCCGCCCGCCGGCCCTTTTGCCCTGCCCGTTCGACGGCATCGAGTGGCAGTCAATCAATAAACAATACCCGAACCGCGCCCGAATATCCGCGATGAGGCGCGCCAGGGTATCGTGGAACGGACGCCAATAGGTGAATATCCGCCGCTCCGCCTCCGCGAAGAGCAACTTCCGTGCATAAATCGACTCCCCCGAGGCGACGACCCTGGCGATCGTGCCCAGGCCGGCACTGACGCGCGGACTGGCGCTGTTCACCCAGTCCGGCAGTTTGTCGCTGAACATGGCAGGATCTAACTCCCACGCCTCGCGATTGGCATCAACGAACGCCCGCGGAAAATTCGCCGCCAGCAGCGACGCGCCGTTGGCGGGCGCGGCGGCGAACAGGTCATCGACGAAGCTGTCCTCACTACGGCGCAAACTCAAAGGACACAGCCGAACGCCCGGCATAAAATCGGCCGAATAGGCCCGTCCCGAGTGAGCGGAGGTGAAAATCACCGGCGCGAACGGCCGCTCCGGCGCAATCAACCGGTAGGGAGCAAGCGCCTCGGGGTCAGGCAGGGATGCGGGGCCGTCCATTCGATACATCAAAGACGGTGTGGACCAAAATGTCACTATGTTCGATGGACGGAAGGGGCACGAAACCGCCGAAACCAAAACCCTCTTGCAACGGCGGGCGGTTTTCGCCGAAAAGCCCTCCATGGCCGCACATTATTACACTGTCACCTGGGACCAACTCCATCGCGACGCCCGCGCGCTCGCCTGGCGACTGATGGACCTGGGTCCGTTCGATGGCGTCGTCGCGATCAGCCGCGGTGGCCTGATCCCCGCCGCGATCATCGCCCGCGAACTGGACATAAGGTTGGTCGAGAGCGTCTGCGTCGTCACCTACCAGGACGAAACCCGCGGCGAGCCGATCGTCACCAAGCACCCGGTCGCCGCCGGCGATGGCACCCGCTTCCTGATTGTCGATGACCTGGTGGATTCCGGCACCACCGCCCGCGTCGTTCGCGCGCTGCTGCCCAAGGCGCACTTCGCTTGCGTCTATGCCAAGCCGGCGGGCCGGCCGACCGTGGACAGTTTCGTCACCGAGGTCTCCCAGGACACCTGGATCCTGTTCCCCTGGGACACCGAACCCCAATTCATCGAACCCATGGCTCGGCGTGGCGGAGCGGTCGCGGGCTAACACCGCGTCAGGCCGTTGCAAGTTTACGCCTACCGATAGGGGGAGGGGGATTTCCTCCCCGCCCTCCGAATCGTGCGTGCGGGTTTCCCTTACACGGCTCTCTGGTCGCTGGCTTCCTCCTCGGAGGTATATCGCGGTCTCATTGGCCGTAAGCATGGTGAAAGCCCCTGCTCCGCGAAGACGGCATTGGTCTATCGACCGTGGTCTGCTTCACTCTGTCTCATCGACGGCCGCTTTTCCTGCTTGCGCAGCGTAGCGCGCGGCCGTCGGCCGGATGATTTGGTCGATCGTGCGGAACAAGCGTGATCTGGCGTGTTTAAAGTGGCCGAACCGCCCCCTCGGGATCGGTCTTATGTCTGCAATGATCTGTTCCAGACCATCGCCCTCATGAACCTGTCGTGCGGAATTGTATCGAAGTAACTCTTCAGGTCGGCGTCCACCACCCGGGTGTAGCCTTCCTTCAGCAAACGATCCACTTCCCGCAACGCATCCTTGCAGCCCCGCCGAGGACCGCGTTTCGCCAACGCGAGTTGTCACACCAGGTCAAGGGTTTCCGCATCAGGCCTGTCCGGGCCATGACGGATTAAGACAGGACGAGCCATTCGTTTCGGGCATTGGCTAAATCCAGCGGCGGTCCGGATCGCCGCCGAGCCGGTAGAGGCCGACGCTTTCGAAGTGGGTGCGGCGGCCCTGAAGTTGCTGGGACACGCTGTTGACATCGCGAAGGCGCCGCTCGAACGGGCGGTTGTTGAAGATGGCGGTGGAGCCGGCCTCGTGGAACACTTGGCTCGCCATGTCGCGCACGGCGTGGATCGCGTAGGTGGAGGCCTGGCGGATTTCCATGCGATGCGGGATCGACAGCACGCCAGTCTCGCAAACCTCCTGCCACGCGTTGTCGAGCGCCAGATGCATGCCCGCGCGGGCGGCTTTCCAGACGGCGTCGGAGTGGCTGATGATGTGCTGGACGGCGTGGTTGTCGCGCAGTGAGTCCGGCGACCATGCCTGGCTTTTGGTTTTCGCCAGCGCGATGAACCCGTCCAGCATTTCCCTGGAAATGCCCAGAGCGACACTGGCGAATCCGGTGGCGTAGATTTGCATGGACTGGAACGAATACAGCGTCCCGGCCTCGCGCCGTTCGGGCTCGTATTCGCGGGTGACGGCGTGACCGTCATCCACGAACAGGTCCGTAACCGCGTAGTTGTCGCTGCCGGTGCCGCGCAGGCCCATCACCTGCCAGACGTCGGTGATGCTGGCTTGATTGCGGCGGAACAGCATGGTGCGGGACCAATGCTTTCCGTCCGGGCGCAGGACCGGGGTTGTGCCGTCGGCCTCGAAGCACAGCGACATGCCACCGAGCCAGGTGGCGTGGCGGGAGCCACTGGCAAAACTCCAGTTGCCGGTCAGGCGCCAGCCGCCGGGGGTTCGGATCGCTTTGGCGTCCGGCCCCTGCCCCCAGGCCACGACATCGCGCTTGCCGCCCCAGATTTCGCGGGCAATCGCGGGTTCCAGATAGGCGGCGGCCATGGAGCAGCCAGAGCCCTGGTTCATGCACCAAGCGACCGAGGCGTCGCCTTGCGCAATTGCCTCCACGCACTGGATGAAGTCGGAGGGCTTCAGTTCGGAACCACCGTAGGCGCGGGGCAGCAGCAGCTTGAACATGCCGGCGTCGAACATGGCGTCCAGCACGTCGGCGGGCAGTTCGTTCGCCGCGTCGATGCGATCGGCGGCCGATTGCAATAACGGGATCAGGCCGCGTGCACGCGCGATGGCGGCAGCACCGTCGTCATCCAAAGCGATCGTGGAATGGAGGCCGATATGGTCATTCATGCAGCCGGATCCTCATCTTATTTTAGGATATTGAGACCATCGAGCGTTGAGGCCGGCTCTCCGCCAATCATGCATCATGGTGCGGCTTGTCCGCGCCATGACGGACGCGGAATGACGGTGCGTCAATGGCAGGGGCGGAAGCATGGGTCACACTTGAAAGCATCCCGGCCAAATTGACATACCGAACAGCCTCTCGCAATACTCGCTGGTAGATTTGCCCTTGAGGTCGCCATGAAGCTGATGTGGTTCCACCTGATGCCGTACACCGACCTGCCGGAAGATTTCCGGGAGGCCAATCCGTCCGTGTGGGTGGATATTCCTTCGTCGCTGTTCGATCCGAAGCGCGCCCACCTGATGTACAACGACTTCATGGATGAGCTGGAATACGCAGCCGAGGTCGGCTTCGATGCGATCTGCGTAAATGAGCATCATTCCAACGGCTACGGGCTCATGCCTTCGCCGAATTTGATCGCCTCCGCGCTGTCTCGGCGGACCAAGGATACCGCGATCTGCGTGATGGGGAATTCTCTCGCGCTGTACAACCCGCCGACCCGCGTGGCGGAAGAGTTCGCGATGATCGACGTGATCTCCGGCGGGCGGCTGATCGCCGGGTTCCCGGTGGGCACGCCGATGGACACCTGTTACGCCTATGGGACGAATCCCAGCCAGTTGCGGCAGCGCTATCACGAGGCCCACGATCTGGTGATCCGCGCCTGGACCGAGAAAGACACGTTCGCGTTCAACGGCCGGTTCAACCAGCAACGTTACGTCAACATCTGGCCGCGACCGATCCAACAGCCGCATCCGCCGATCTGGGTGCCGGGCGGCGGATCGGTCGAGACATGGCGTTGGTGCGCCGAGATGAACTACGTTTACTGCTACCTTTCTTACTATGGATACAAAGCCGGTCGCGCGACCATGGACGGCTTCTGGGCCGAAATGGACCGGCTCGGGAAAGACCGGAACCCGTATCAGGCGGGGTTCCTGCAATTCATCGGCGTCGCGGAATCTCGCGAACAGGCATTCGAACTGTATGCCGAGGCGGCGGAATACTTCTATGGCCGCTGCCTGCATGTCGATCCGAAATGGGCGACGCCCCCTGGCTATACCAGCGAGGGTAGTCAGCGCGCAGGCATCGAAAGCCAGGTGAAACAGGCCGCCGACGCCGGGGTGCGCGGTAAATCGACCGGCGAGCGTTTCGCTTCGGTTGCCCGCGACATGGAAGGCATTGTCGAAAAAGGCTACGTCATCATCGGCTCGCCCGACGAGGTGGCGGAACAACTGCGCGAAGTCGCCACGCAACTGAATGTCGGGCATCTCATGTTGCTGCTGCAATACGGCAACATGAGCAAAGAGCTGACTCGGTACAACACCAAGCTGTTCGCCGAACAGGTCATGCCGCAGCTGAAAGACCTGCATGCGAGCTGGACCGACCACTGGTGGCCGCAGCCGATGGACGCCGATCAGCGGGCCGAGGTTCCGGCCTACACGCCCAAACTGGCAGCAGAATGAGTGCGCAGATGACGACCGAACCTGAAACATCGACCGTCGAGGTCAACGGCTTTCCCATCCGCGTCTGGCGCAAGGGAACCGGCCCGACAATCGGCTTTCTCGCCGGGTTCGGCGGCTTGCCGCGCTGGACTCCGTTCCTGGATGAACTGGCGCAATCGCGGACGGTGATCGTACCGTCGCTGCCCGGCTTTCCGGGCGGAGATCGCGGTCACACCGTGCTGGACTCCCATTTGGACTGGCTGCTGGCGATCCGGCAGATTTTGGATCTGGCCGGGCTGTCCGGTGCCGATCTGGCTGGCAGTTCCGTCGGCGCTTCGATGGCCGCCGAGGTAGCCGCGTTATGGCCAGGGACGGTGGGCAAGCTGATCCTGATCGCGCCGTTCGGCCTGTACGACGAAACCAACCCGCCGGCCGATCCCTGGGCGCAGCGCGGCGACGCGGTACCCGGGCTGATGTGTGCCGATCCGGAGATCTGGAAGGCACTGAAGACTCCGCCCGAGGGCGCCAACTCCATCGAATGGCCGATCGAGCAGGTCCGCGCCAACGAAGCCGCCGCCCGCATCTTCTGGCCACTCGGGAATACACGGCTCGAGAAGCGGCTGCATTTGATCAAGGCCCCGAACCTGCTGCTGTGGGGAGAGAACGACAAGGTCATGCCGCTGTCCTACGCGGATCTCTTCGCCAAGGGAATCAGCGGCGCGACCACGACCCGGGTGATCGCCGGGGCGGGGCATTTGGCCGACCTCGACAAGCCGGTTGAGGTTGCGGGGGAAATCCAGGCATTCCTGAGCGCCGGTTAACGGACGCCGGGGAGTCCGGTCCCGGGTAGGCCGCGCGAGACGAATAGTCCCGCCGACGTTAACGTTTTGTTAACCAAAATGGACTAGAGTTTTGGCTAACAAAGTCCGCCTGGAACCGCATGTCCCGACCAAAGATCAGCGCCTTCGTGGTCGCCTATAACCGGGACCAGATCCTCGGTACCTGTTTGCGCGCCCTGGCTTTCGCGGACGAACTGATCGTCATCGACAAATCCTCGACTGACACGTCATGCGCCATCGCGGAGGCGAACGCGGACTCCGTCGTTACCGTCCCCTGGACCCCGACAGTCGAAGAAACCCGCACGCTCGCCTTGTCGCTGTGCCAGCATGAGTGGATCTTGTTCATGGACGATGACGAATGCCTCGCCCCGGAATCCGGTGATCGCATACGCGCCGAGCTCGAAAACCCGCGTGCCGAAATCTATGAATTCCCGCTGCGCCACTACATCCTCGGACTGCATGACGAACATGCATATTACTGGCCGGAGCATCATGTCCGCCTGTTCCGACGCGGGGCAGTGAGTTTTTCCCGCACTGTTCATGCTGGACTTGTCCGGTACTCGGATCGGATTGCGCGATTTTCCGCCGAAGACGGCGTCTGCATCCACCACTTGTCGCACCCGGACGCCGCCGGCTGGATCGAGAAGACCAACCGATACACGTCCCGCCCCGATCGCGTTGGGATCGTCGCCGGACCCGAAGGCTTCGCCGCATTCGCGCATCAGCGGATCGACCATTGGATGGCCCGCACCCGAGATGCCACACCAAACGGATATCCCGCGGCCGTGGCGATGCTGCGGGCGGTTTACGACATGGTGGATGCGGTCAAAACATGGGAGGCGCAGAGCGGATTGGATGGCACGACCCTGTTTAAACAGATGTGCGACACGTTGGATCGCGAAGCCGCCAACCCGAGCCGCTTTGGTTCCAACTCTTCCGCTCCAGAATTTGATGGAAAAAGGGACCTGCGACCGCAGATTAACCGAACGGACCCTATCGCAATGTTGTGATTTTCGGTGCGAGAAGGCTGAAATCGCCCTCGGGTCCGTTGGAACGTCGTCCCGCCGAACGGGTGAAATGTGCGCTCATCAACCGAAACACCGGCCCGACGGAGCTTGGAAGTGTCAATAATTCCAGATTACTATCGACATTTATGGCGGAAGGGGTGGGATTCGAACCCACGGTACGCTTACACGTACGGCGGTTTTCAAGACCGCTGCCTTAAACCGCTCGGCCACCCTTCCGGCGCGGCGGAAACTACGCCAACGCGATCCCTACCTCAAGTGTTGACGAGACGCCAGCCACGCGATCATGTCATGATACGATGATGAACCTGACCAAAGTCTCCTTTGCATGAATTTCCGGACCACTTTGTTGATCGCCGGAGCGTGCGCGACGCCGGCCCTGACCGCACAGGCACAACCGGCCGAGGATTCCTCCAGCGTCTGGACCTTGCAGGATGAAAATGCCTCTGTCTCCGCGGCTCGGCTCGAAGATCGTTTTTACGTAAACGGCCTCCGACTCGGCTGGGCCTCTCCAACCACCGCGGTGCCGGATTTTCTGGGCGATCTCGGCCACACGCTATGGGGCGCCGGACAGCAACGCGTCGCCTTCGACCTGACGCAGCGGATCTATACGCCCGCCCTGACAAACAGCACAGTGCCGAGTCCCTACGATCGCCCCTATGCCGGTGTATTGCTTGGCAACTTCTCGCTGCTCAACGACAGCGAGGACACTCGTAGTGTTTTGACTCTCAGCCTCGGCCTCGTCGGGCCCGGGGCGGGCGGGGAGGGGGTTCAAAACGGATTTCACGATGGGATCGGGCAGAAGCACATTCTTGGTTGGGGCGGTCAGATTCAGAACACGCCGGCCTGGAAACCGACGCGCTTCCGTCATTGACCATCGGACTGGGCGATCTGCGCGACTACATTCAGACCGGGGTGACGTTTCGCTTCGGACAGGGCCTCGATTCCGACTACGGCGTTCCCCGGCTGCGCCCGGGCCTGAGCGGTGGAGACGTTTTCAAACCGACACGGCCGTTTGCCTGGTATGTATTCGCGGGTGCGGATGGACAGGCGGTTGGCTACGACATGCTGCTACAGTCTCACCCCTTCCGCGGCGGCCCGCACGTCTCCTCGGTGTGGGACGTGGCGGAAATGCAGGGCGGTTTCGCGGTGATGGCATATGGCATGCGGCTGACGTTCGCTTACGTCGCACAGACGCAAGAGTTCAACGGCCAGACCGGCGGCTTGCACCAGTTCGGTTCGGCCGCGCTTTCGTTCAGATTCTGACGGCCGATATTATTCCCCCGCAAGCCGGGCCGGCATCAGCGGGGCAGCCAGCCGCATCAGGCTGGAAATGTCATTCGTTGTGTCGATTGCCAACACCGCACCGGCCAGTCTTGCCCCGCGATCCGCGCCGAGAATGGCATCGGTCAGGCCGGCGAATTTTGCGCGCAATTCTGCCTCCGACAGGAAGTTGGAGGGCTCGCCTTTCGGGACAACCACCGTTTGTTCGAAGCGCCGGCCGCGCGCCTCTATGGTCAATTTGCCGGACATGTTGGTCGGGAATTCGGCCTCGATCTCAGGATCCAACACGCATTCCACCTTGGACAGCAGGCCGCGCACGGCGGGGTCGTTGAGCAGGGCGTAACTGTCCCAACCCATCGCGCCGGTGGCCAACGCCGCGGCAATCACGAACGGCCCGCTGAACTGGCCGTCCACGACGTTTTCCGGATTGGCTTTCTTGTCGGCCGGCGCGCCGATCAGCATCATGCCCGCCCTCGGCAGACCGAGCCGGATGGATGTGATCTCGGATGGTTTGATATCGTTGGCGGTGCGCAGGGCCAGGGCCGCGTCAATGCCGGCGTGGCCATAGCGGCATGACGGGTAGGGCTTGACCGCCGTGTTCATCAATTCCCACACGCTGCCGAGTCCCTGTAGCGCACGCTCCGGATTCGGATTGGGCGCATACGAGCGCATGAAGCCGTGCTTACCCTCCAGCGCTTCGGACGCGCCTTTAAAGCCTTCGCGCACCAGAGTGGCGGCCATCAGGCCGTTCGTCGCGGCCCAGCCGACCTGGAAGCGTTTGGTCCAGGCGCCATTGGCGAGGAATTGCAGACTGCCCGCCGTTTGCGACAATACCGTGCCAAGAGCGTTAGCCACGCCGTCCGCGTCCAGGCCGAATACCCGAGCCGCGGCGGCGGCGGCACCGAAAGCGCCACAGGTAGCAGTGGGATGGTAGCCACGGTCGTAGTGCTCGCCTGCCGGCAGGGCGAGCGCGATGCGGCAAGTCATCTCATAACCCGCGATGATTCCGGCCAGCACATCAGCGCCCGACGCCCCGACCATTTCTCCGGCGGCCAATGCAGCGGGGATGACAGGCGCGCCAGGGTGCAGTGATCCGGCGGCGTGGGTGTCGTCGAAATCCAGCGAATGCGCCAATGCGCCATTCAGGAACGCGGCGCCGCCCGGAGTGTAGCGCGCCGCATCGCCGAATACGCCGGCGTTGCCCGACGCCATCCCCATCGCCCGGGTCGCCGCCAGGAACGAGGCGGTGCTTTCGGCGTCATGGCGGGCTCGGACGATGTTGCCGACCAGGTCGAGAACCAGGAAGCGGGCGCGGTTCACGACGTCCGGCGGCAGTGTGTCCAGCCGGATGTTGGCGGTGAATTTGGACAAGACGGCGGTGACGCCCATGGTTTCGTTCTCCCTGCACCTTGCGGACACTCTGCCGGATATGGGACAGGAGGCCAAGGCCGGGTTCCGGCATCTCTTCCCTAGGTCTTTCGATGACAGTCTATGTGGCGTTACTCCGAGCCGTGAATGTTGGCGGCAGGGGCATTCTGAAGATGGACGACCTGCATGCGGCTTGTCTCGCCTGCGGTTTGGACAACGCGCGGACCTTCCTGCAAAGCGGTAACGTAGTGTTCGACAGCACCCGCACCGAACGGTCCCTGAAGCAGGAACTGGAACGCAAGATCGCGGACAAGATGGGACGCGCGGTCGGGGTTCTGATCCGCACCGCGGCGGAACTGCGGGCTGTGGTGGAAGCGAACCCGTTCCCGGACGGCGACCCGTCTTTGATCGGGATCTTCTTCCTGCCGAAAGCCCTCCCGATCAGACTGCTCACGGAACTGGAGTTGGGCGGACCGGAAGACGTGCAGATGATCGGCCGCGAGGTCTATGTGCATTACCCGGACGGCATCGGACGTTCGAAAATAAAGATCCCATTCGCGGCGGATGGCACCAGCCGGAACCTGAACACGATCACCCGACTGGTCGCGATGACGGGCGGATAGGGCTGGATCAGACCGGCATGCACCTGCGTTGATGGTCCCGGCCGATGCGAGCGGTTTCCTCGCTGTGGCCAGCGATGACCCTGACGCCTTCGTCCAGTCGCGCGGCGATGTTGGCCGGATTGCAGCCCTCCAGGAACGCGATGTTGTTGCGCCGGCAGGCCGCGAGAACCTTGTCGCGCGCCGCCCGCATGATCGGCGGATACGGATCGCGCAGCATCTTCACCGACCCGAGGGACAGGCTGAGATCGCCCGGCCCCATTTCGGCGAAGCCCAGTCCAGGGACGGCGCAAATCGCGTCGGCGTTGGCGATGCCCTCGGGGCTTTCCAGTTTCACGCCCAGCAGCAGTTCGCCGTTCGGGTTGAGCGGCCAGGGTTCGCAGCGCGCCATGTAGTCCTCACCGGATACGCCCCAAACCGGAGCGGCGGTGTTTTCGGAGCCCCGGCCACGCGTGCCGATACCCAGTGTGCCGTCGGCGGCACGGGGCCGGTTCGCTCCGGCAAGGCGTTGCTCGGGGGAGGGTATGGCGGGATCGACGCCGTTCAGATAGTGCGGGTAGCGGCAGGCCTCGACAAAGGCGCGGGTGGCATCGACGGTTTCGGCCTGGCACAGCAGGATGCCGTGCACACCGCGGCCGAGGATTTGCCGGAATTGCCAGGCGTTGAAGCGGACGTTGGCTTCGTCGGTGCCGTTGACCGGGGCCTCGACGATCACGGCGGGGGTGCGGTGCCCGGATCTTGTGGGGCCGCCGTCGATCAGGCCGCGCATGTACTCGGCGAGACCGGTCATGTCGAAGGCGCCATGCTCCATCCCGACATTCATGTAGTCGGCCCAGGTTTGGGCGTCCTTGAGGCCTTGCTGGTACGTCAGGACGTGGCCGCTGTGCGGGCCGTCATAGTAGATCGCCTGATCCTGCTGCAGCAGTTCGATGGTTCGGTTGATCCGGGCGGTCATTGTGCATCCTCCTGTTCTTGCCAGGCAGTCTGCACCCGGCGGCGAGGCAGGGCTAGTTGAACGACATTCCGCCCGACAGCGCGACGGTTTGGCCGGTCATGTAGGCGTTGCCGATCAGCATCATCACTACCTGTGCGACCTCTTCACTGGTACCGAAACGACCGAGCGGAATGCGGGTAGGGGCGGAGGCGAGGCCGGATTTGACCATGTCGGTTTCGATTAGCGACGGGGCGACGGCGTTGACGGTGATGCCTTCTTTGACCAGTCGGGCGGCGTAGCCTCGGGTCAGGCCCTCCATTCCGGCTTTGGAGGCGTTGTAGTGCAGGCCGACGCCCCCTGCCCCGCGCGCCGCGCCGGAGGAGACGTTGACGATCCGGCCCCAGTTTTGCGCGCGCATGTGCGGGAGGACGGCTTGCGTGCAGAGGAAGGCGGATTTCAGGTTCGTTGCTATTGTCTGATCGAAGTCAGCCTCGGTGAGATCGTCGATGCCTCGGATCAGGGCGATGCCGGCGTTGTTGATCAGGATGTCGATCGGACCAATCGTTTCGATCATGGCGACGACGGCCGCGCTGTTCGATACGTCGGCCTGAATGGTGGTTGCCCGGCCACCGGCGGCGATGATCGTCGCGGCGACGGCTTCGGCGTCGGCCGTGCGCTCTCGGTAGTTGATGGCGACGGTGGCGCCGGCTTCGGCGAGTGCGAGCGCGATGGCCGCACCGATGCCACGGGAGGCGCCCGTTACAAGAACCGTGCGGTTGGTGAGGTCCGGAGGCATGGTTTCGCTTCTTTCATCATAGGGCCAGATACGAGCGATACCCGGTGCTCGCGGCGTCCCTAGGCAGTGCCGACACGCGGCCCGTACGTCTTGAATCGCTCCCGCGCGTCCGCCATGTCTTGTTCGGTCAGCAACCGGGGCGTTCCCGCCGATAAGGCCAGCAGATATTGCCGGCACAACGTCTCCAGCAGCACGGCCCTCGACAGAGCGTCACGAGCGGACTTCGCCGTCACGATCATGCCGTGATTGCCCAGCAGGCACGCTGAACGTCCGCTGATCGCCTCAGCCGCCACATCAGCCAGGGCCGGCGTCCCGAACGTTACATAGGGCGCGCACAACACATCCGCGCCGCCGAACTGACCAACCATGTAATGAAATGCCGGCAGCGGCAAACCCAGACACGCCAGCGCGGTGCAGGCATCGGCGTGTGTATGGACAATGAACGCCGCGTCCGGACACTGCCGGTAAACCGCCGCATGAAACGCCCATTCGCTGGACGGAGTGCCCGGACTCTCGTCCAGCACCGCACCCTCCATCGACACCGGCACCAGTTCCACCGCCGCCTCGGGATCGCCGCCGGACGGTGTGATGATCATGCCGTCAGCCGTCCGGGCGCTGACGTTGCCCGAACTGCCGACGATCAGGGCCCGGTCGCCTAAGGCTCGATAAAGCCAGGCGACCTCGTCATGCATCATATCAGGAATACGCCTTTGCCATCCGACTGCTTGTCGAACAGCTTGTAGGCCTCATCCGCCTGATCCAGCGTCCAGCGATGGGTGAACAGCTTGTCCACATCGACCTTCCGCTCCACGCAGAAATCCGCGCATTCGGACTGGATGATGTTGGAGAATGTCCACGACGCCACCAGCGTCAACTGGCGGCGCAACAAATGCGGGCTGACGTCAATATGGACGTCGCCGCCCTCACCCACGAAGCACATCGTTCCCCACACCTTGGTGCTGCGGATCGCGTTCAACCGAGCCTCTGAGTTGGACGAAGTGTCCAGCGTCAGGTCGGCGTAGCGACCGCCGGTCAGTTCCTTGATCGCCTCGATCGGGTCGTTCGAACCGGGGTTCACGACCTCATCGGCGCCGAACTCTTTCGCACGTTCCAGGCGTTGCGGGTTGACGTCCAGCGCGATGACGCGCGCGCCCATGGCTTTGGCGAATTGCGTGCCGGCCAGACCGACCGGGCCTTGCCCGAAGATCGCGATGGTGTCGCGGCCGGAAATGTTCATCCGGCGGAGTGCGCCATACGCCGTGCCCGACCCGCAGGCGATCGCCGCGCCGGCGCTGAAGGACAGCTCGTCGCGCAGCGGCACCAGCGTGTTGGCCGGGACCTGAAGATACTTCGCGTGGCCGCCATGGGCGTTGTTGCCATACACCTTGACCGGCACTTCCTGGCAAAGCTGCTGCCAGCCGGACCGGCAATGACCGCACTGGGTGCAGCCCTGATAATGGTGCACCATCACGCGTTGGCCGACATGAGCTTCCGTCGGCAGCACGCCGGGTCCGACCGCCACGACGACGCCGCACGGCTCATGGCCGCCGATCACCGGATTGGGGTTGGCCGGAAGGCCGGTACCCGCGCGCGCCTGTCCCTTCGGGCGGCGATATTGATGCAGGTCTGACCCACACATGCCGGAGGCTTTCATGTCGATGACCACCTCACCAGGACCCGGTGTGGGGTCGGGGAAGGTCATCAGTTCAAGCTCACGCTCACCGGTAAACACCACGCCTTGCATCATTTCCTCCAGGTTTCCGTTGTTGGCGCCATACTAAGCGAAGATGCGTGGCTTGGCCAACGCATCCCCGGCCGGCGCTTGACGGCGCGGAGCTGGCGGGATTGAACGGTCTAAGGCGAAAGCACGGGGCCGGTTCGGTCACGCAACGTAGCCTGACACGAGGAACGGAAACGACAATGTCGAACGACACAAAGCCGCGGCCATTGACCCTGATGTCCGCGTTGGCGGTGCGGGGCGCTTTCGAGAACGGCATTCTGCCGGCGTTCACCGCCGAAACGGGAATCCAGGTGGTGCCGGAATGGACTCCCACGACCGTCATCATGTCGAAGATCGCAGCCGGTGAGCGCGCCGACGTTGTCGTGCTAATCGTGGATTCGATGGATCGTCTGGTCGAGCAAGGCATGGTCGATCCCGCCAGCCGCGTCGAGTTAGCCCATTCCCGCCTGGGACTGGCCGTGGCACCTGGCACGCCGCATCCGGACATCAGCACGCTCGACGCGTTCACCAAGGCGCTGCTCGGGGCGCGGTCCGTGGCTTATTCGATGGGCGGCGCCAGCGGTATTTACTTCCGCAAAATGATCGAAACGCTGGGGATCGCCGACGCGGTCAACGCCAAAGCAACGACTATTCCGGCGGGCTTCACGGCCGAGAAGCTGCTGACCGGCGAGGCGGACATGGCCGTGCAACAGGTCAGCGAACTGATGGTGGTGCCAACCGCCGAGATCATCGGCCGCTTCCCCGAGGAGGTTCAGCAGGTCACCTCGTTCTCCGCCGCGATCATGAGCGACACCGCGAACCGGGCGGATGCCGAACGCCTGATCGCCAGCCTGACGGGGAAGAGCGCGGCTGTTGCGTATCGCGCGAGCGGCGTGGACCCGATCCCGGGTTGATCGGCCACGGGATTCCTTGCCGTTTCCGATTCCGCGACCTGTTTGTGACCAAAATGTTGGTCAGGAGAATGACGATGGCTCATGTGAATCTCTCCGAAGCCAAAGCGCACCTGAGCGAACTGGTCGCGCGGGCAGAGGCAGGTAGAATCCAGACAGATCAGCCGGCGCGGTAAGCCGGTTGCGCTATTGAGCCGCCTGACACCACCCCGGAAACCCCTGATGTGGCTGCGATGCGGGCCCTGGTCGAATCAATGCCCGAAAGTGATGCTGAGAGCGTCGTGCTGAGGATGCGGGAAGAGGCACGTTACTGATCCGGTATCTGGACACCTCGCTGCTGGTCTCGTCATTGACCGAACAGGCTGCGTCGGATCGCGTGCTGTCTTGGTTGACCCGGCATGTTTCGACCGATCCGAGGATCAGTGGGTCGTCACGGAGTTTGCCTCGGCTCTATCGGTTAAAATCCGGATGGGCCGATTAAGCACTGAAAACCGCACCAAAGCATCGAGTTTGTTTACCCGGCTACAGGGCGATTCGATTGCCGTCGCGCCAATCACACGCGAACACGTCCAGGCCGCCGCACGATTCGCCAATCAGTTTGGCCCGGGACTTCAGGCAGGTGACGCCCTCCGAAACAGGCGCGCGAAACCCCGGCTGAGTGTCACCAGGCTGAGCGCTTCGCAGACGGCCTTCATGCGGCCGTGGGAAAAACCGCGGTACAACACCGCATACGCCGAACCGTCCATTTTGCCGTCGTGTAGGAACCTGGTGGCCCCCGCAGCCAGCACATGATGGAACAAGGCGTAATCGGCCGTCGATATCGCCCGGCGAAAATGGGCATCGGTCGCTGTCTCGGCACCGGCGAGCAATCGGGCGGCTGCCAGCAAATCAGCGGGCCCAACCACGCCCACGCTTTTCCCAATTGTTATGGCCCAAAACTCTAACGAACGGCATGCGATAGTCGCCGCGGGCGGACAATTCGTCCCGTAACCGCATTGAGATACGGCCCGACAACGAAAGTCCGGGAGGGCGCTCGCGTTTTTCATCGATCAGAAAAGCAAAATAGTAAGCCGGTTTGCCGGTCCAGTCCTCGCCTTCCGCGGCCTCGGCCTGTTCGATAGTCAGGTTCCCCGCGACCTCTTGAGCGACCGTTCGGCCAATCTGCTCCAAATCCAGATCAATGTGTTCGGACATGCACTATCTATTGGGGATACGAGCCACCAACGTCAAGAAAACTCGCCAGCAAACAAAAGCGGCCCCGAGGTCACCCCCGGGGCCGCTTCCGCAGCCAAACGCCGAAGCGTTACTTCAGCCAGCCAGCCAGAACCGCCAGCATCAACAGCGCCACGATATTGGCGATCTTGATCATCGGGTTCACCGCCGGACCAGCGGTATCCTTATACGGATCACCCACGGTATCACCGGTCACCGCCGCCTTGTGCGCGTCGGAGCCTTTGCCGCCATGGTTGCCCTCTTCGATATACTTCTTCGCGTTATCCCAGGCGCCGCCGCCGGAGGTCATGGAAATCGCGACGAACAGCCCCGTCACGATCGTCCCCAGCAGCATCGCGCCCAGCGAGGCAAACGCCGCGGCCCGGCCCGCGATCACGTCGATCACGAACCACAGCACGATCGGCGCACCGATCGGCAGCAGCGACGGCAGGATCATCTCCTTGATCGCGGCCTTCGTCAGCAGATCGACAGCCTTGCCGTATTCCGGCTTGGCGGTGCCCTCCATGATGCCCGGGATCTCCCGGAATTGGCGGCGGACTTCCACCACGACCGAACCGGCCGCGCGACCCACGGCGGTCATACCCATCGCACCGAACAGGTACGGCAGCAGGCCACCGATGAACAACCCGATCACGACGAACGGATTGGTCAGCGCGAAGTCAACCTTCAGCGTCGGGAAGTAATGCGTCAGATCCTGCGTATAGGCAGCGAACAGCACCAGCGAGGCGAGGCCCGCGGAACCGATCGCATAGCCCTTGGTCACCGCCTTGGTGGTGTTGCCAACGGCGTCCAGCGCGTCGGTCGTCACGCGCACGTCCTTCGGCAGATCCGCCATCTCGGCAATGCCGCCGGCGTTGTCGGTCACCGGACCATAGGCGTCCAGCGCGACGATCATACCGGCCAGCGACAACATCGTCGTCGCCGCCACGGCGATACCGAACAGACCGGCCACCATGAACGTAACGATAATGCCGACGCTGATCACGATGACCGGCAGCGCCGTCGATTCCATCGAAATCGCCAGCCCCTGGATCACGTTGGTGCCGTGACCGGTGGTGGAGCTTTGCGCGATCGACTTCACCGGACGATATTCGGTGGAGGTGTAATACTCGGTGATCACCACGATCAGGCCGGTCACGACCAGTCCGACCAGGGCGCAGATGAACAGGTCCCACCCGTTGACTGATCCGCCGCCAACCAGTTCCAGCTTCGCGCCAAAGCCGGTGGTGACCATGATAATGCCGGCGATGCCCACAATGGACAGCACGCCCGTCACGATCAGGCCCTTGTACAGCGCCCACATGATCCCGTTATCCGGGCCAAGCTTGACGAAGTAAGTGCCGACGATGGAGGTCAGGATGCAGATCGCACAGATGCCAAGCGGCAGCATCAGCAAGGCGTCACGCGTCGCGCCAGTGAAGAAGATCCCCGCCAGCAGCATGGTCGCGACGATGGTCACGGCGTAGGTCTCGAACAAGTCAGCGGCCATACCGGCGCAATCGCCGACGTTGTCACCGACGTTGTCGGCGATCACGGCCGGGTTGCGGGGGTCATCCTCGGGGATTCCGGCCTCGACCTTGCCCACCAGATCGGCGCCCACGTCGGCGCCCTTGGTGAAGATGCCGCCGCCGAGACGGGCGAAGATGGAGATCAGCGATCCACCGAAGCCCAGGGCGACCATCGCCTCCAGCACTTTGCGAAGTTGGTCGTCGGTGATCGGGCCGGTCACATTGCCGCGCAGCACGAAGTAATAGCCGGCGACACCCAGCAGGCCGAGACCAACCACCAACATGCCGGTGATCGCACCCGCCTTGAACGCGACGTCGAGCCCGGCCGCCAAACCGCGGCGCGAGGCCTGGGCGGTGCGGACGTTCGCTCTGACCGACACGTTCATGCCGATATAGCCCGCCGCTGCCGACAGGATCGCACCGATGGCGAACCCGACCGCCGTGTGCGTGCCCAGCAACAGGGCCAGCAGGATCAGGATAACGACGCCGACGATGCCGATTGTCATATATTGCCGGTTCAGGTAGGCGCGGGCGCCCTCCTGCACGGCAGCCGAGATTTCCTGCATGCGGGCCGTTCCGGCATCCGCGGCAAGAACTTGCCTGCTGGTAATGAAACCATAGATCAGGGCCGCGAGGCCGCAGACTATGATCAGGATTTGCGCCGCACTCATTGGGGTTGTCCCCTCCTCATTGTTTCATTCCGGTGTTCCCCCCATCTTGAACGCGGGCGGTTCCGTGGCCGGGGCATATGCCAGATGCGCGAGCATCCGGCAAATGGGGAATGAACTTATGGTAAGTTGTCCGGTTCGGCCGGCAGGGCCGGGTATGGCGCGCTCCCGAACGAGGTAACGCCGGGCGATCGACCGGCGTTACTTCATGAAGTGGCAGGTGCGCGCCGTGATCGCGCCCGTCGCGAGTCTGAGCGAATCAGGTCCGGCCGGTTGTTGCGTCGTCCATGACGATCCGATGCAACGGTCCCAGCAGAACGGAGTATGATAGCGCCCCGATCAGCGCCAACATGCCGACGAAGTTCAACGCCCAGGCAAACGAACCCGTGGCCTGCAGAATGTAGCCAATCACGATCGGGGTCACGATCCCCGCCAGATTCGCCGACAGCGAGGTGATACCCGCGGCCAGACCGATGTATTGCACCGGCGCCGCTTCCGACACCGCCGCCCAGGACGTGGACGCAATCCCCTGTGCGAAGAAGGCGCCCGTCAGCACCGCGATGCAGGCAATGTCCGAGGTCGTAAAGTTCACCAGCACGATTGTCGTGCCCAGCAATGATCCCACCACCAGCGGCAGCTTGCGGGCGAACGACATCGGCACGCCACGGCGGATCTGCCAGTCGGAGAACCACCCCGCCAGCAGGATGCCGGCCGTTGCCCCGAGATAGGGCAGCACGGTGAAAATCCCCGCTTTCAAGATCTGCATGTGGCGTTCCTCGATCAGGTAGGTCGGGAACCAGGTGAGGAAGAAATAAAGCGCCGTCGTGCTGGCATATTTACCGATGCAGATCGCCCATATCTGGCGGTAGCACAGCAGCCGTCCGATCGTTCGCAGGCTGAAATGCACGTGTTTCTTGCTCGCGACGATACCGCCGCCCTGTCTGATGTAATCGATCTCCGCCGTGTTGGCATGCATGCTTTGCAACGGATCGCGATACAAACGCCACCACACCATAGCAAACACGGCGCCAACGCCGCCGGTGACCAGGAAAACCACCCGCCAGCCGAAAGCCATGGCCATCCACAACAGCAACCCGGAGAACAACGCCGTTCCGATATACTGTCCCATCACATAGATACTCGTCGCGAAACCACGCTCCCGTTCGGGGAACCACATGGTGACGGCGCGCGCATTGGCGGGAAACGCCGGTGCTTCCATGGCACCTACCGCCAGGCGGAACCCGAACAGCGACGCAAAGCCGTTCGACAGACCCAGCAGCATCGTCGTGACCGACCAGCCGCCAAGAGACAGGGCATAGCCAACACGGGACCCGAAACGATCCGCGATGTAGCCCCCCGGAATGAGGGCAAAGGCATAGGTCCAGGCAAAAGCAAAAAAGATGAACCCCAGATGGACCTTGTCGATTCCAAGCTCTTTCGACATGAACGGCGCCACGATCGAGATATTCACCCGATCGATGTAGTTGATCACCGTAGCGATCAGCACCAGGCTGAGCATGAAGTAGCGCACTCGGGTAGGCTTTGCCGAGGCCATGGCTCGGGTCGCGTTGACTGTTTCGGTGATCATTTTTTATGGTTTCCTCCCGGCTGCGTCACAGGCGATTTTTCAGACCCAAAGCGGATCTATTGCCTGTTGCCCGGCAAGCACCCGAGCGATGTTGTCGAGCGCACGCATGCCCATGGCGGTGCGTGTTTCGATGGTTCCGCTGGCCATGTGCGGCGTCAGGAAGACGTTCGGGAGGTCTTTCAACCGCTCGTCGAAATCCGGCTCCTTACGGAATACGTCCAGGCCGGCACCGAACAGATGGCCGGAACGCACCGCGTCGATCAGCGCGTCCTCATCGACAAGTCCGCCGCGTGCCGCATTGACGAACACGGCCCCTTTCGGCAGCAGCGCGAACGTTTCGGCGTTCATCATGCGATCACAGGCCGGTCCGCCAGGCGCGTGCAGCGTCAGAATGTCGCAATGCGGCAGCATGTCGCGGAAATCGGCGAAGAATTTGGCACCCTGGCTGAGGTCGGGCGGCAATTCGGCGACGTCGGCATACAGCACGGTCATATCGAATCCGCGCGCCCGTTTGGCGACCGCGCGGCCGATCCGGCCCATGCCGACAATGCCCAGCGTCTTGCCGCTGGCTCGCACGCCCAGGTATTCGTCAAGACCGAACTGACGGCGCCAGCCTTGTTGCATGATGGCGTTGTATTCCGCCGCCCGCCGGCATGCGTTCAGGATCAGCGTAAACGCGAGATCGGCGGTGCAGTCGGTCAGCACCTCTGGCGCGTTCGTCACAATCAGCCCGCGAGCCTTGGCCGCCGCGACATCGATATTGTCGAAACCGACGGCGCAGGTCGCGGCGATCCGCACATGGTCCGGCAACGCAGCGATCGTAGCGGCATCGAGCTTGAACCGGCCACTCAGGAACAAAGCGTCAGCCCGATGGGATCGGGCGAAGGACAGCGTCTCCTCCTGCCCCATCTCCGTCTCGGTGACGACCGCGTCAAAGTCCGTCTGTATCCGTTGTAAAACCGCCGCAGGGACGCGGCGTGTAACGATCAGGCGCGGCTTCACGTGGCCGCGCCGTCAAGGAGGCCCCAGCTTTCAAGGCGACCGCGTAACGTCGCGCTCTGGCGCTCCGTCAGCGGCCACGCGCCGGGCGGGCGCACATGGCCACAATCCTGGCCCATCATGGCCAGCGCCGACTTGACGACCGTCACGTTGGTCCCATTGCCCTCTTCGGCCCGCAATTCCTCAAACGCGCCCATGGTCGCGATCAGCACGCCGGCCGTCTTATAGTCTCCGGCAGCCAGAGCCTTGTGGATGGCGACCGAATGTTCTGGCCAGACATTGATCAGGCCGGAGGTGAAGCCCCGAGCGCCGACCGCGCACAACGGCGGTGCCCATGTCTCCGCCAGCCCACCAACCCACACAATCGCCGGGTCCGCTCGGCGGATCGCTTCGCCCAGGCGTAATGGCGTCGGGGAGGCCCATTTCACGCCAACGACCTGTGGGATTCGGCAAAGCTGCTCGATCGCGTCCAGGCCGATGCCGTCGTTCCGCAAATACAGAACAACGGGCAGATCATGGCCTGCCTCGGCGATCCGCTGCACATAGGCAATCACACCGCGCGGCGATACGAACGGGTCCGGCGGCTGATGCACCATCAGCGCCGAGGTGCCCGCCGCCCGGGATGCCTTGGTCAGCGTGACCGCATCACCGATGCTGCGCCCGATACCGGCGATCATTGGCACCCGGCCGCCGATCAGCTCCGCCACCGCATGCACCATGTGTTCGGCTTCGGCGGTGGTCAGGCCATAGAACTCACCGGTGTTGCCGTTGGCCGTCAGGATATGCACCCCGGCGCCGACGGCCCGATCGATGATCGGCTTCAGCCGTTGCGGCGCGACCTGGTCGTCGGCGTCAAACGGTGTGACGAGGATGCCCGAGATACCCGGCAGCGCCGCTAGAAAATTGTGAGATGCCATGCGATCAATGCCCTTTTGAGGTGCGGCAGAGCTTCCCGGGACGTCGGGCCGCGATCCCCACCATAATCGTCACCTACTTCTCAGTACGAATTCGACCTGTCAATATGTCAGACAAGTTAGAGAAGGCCTGTTCGTGCCCACAGTGCCGATGCTGCTATGGGAAGCACGCAAGGATTGGAAACATGGTAATCAAACTGGAACCGCGGCGGCGGGAGAAACTGGGCGACCGGTTATACGGTCAGATTTTGGAACAGATTGTCTCCGGTGCGTTGCAGGAAGGCGACAAGCTGCCGTCCGAGCACCAGATTTGTCAGTTGTTCGAGGTATCCCGACCGACGGTGCGGGAGGCTTTGATGCGCCTGCACGCGGATGGTTTGGTCACAACGCGGCAGGGGTCCGGGACATTCGTGCAAAAGCGCCCGTCCGGCCACCTCACACGATTGGCGAATATCTCGGATATCGCCGGCATGTTGCGAAGCCTGGAAGTCCGCAGCGCGCTGGAAGGCCAGGCCGCGTCCCTGGCGGCGCAACGGCGCACAACCGAACAAATGGGGGTGATTGTGAAGGCGTTGGCGGCGCTAAAGGCGGCATTTGCGGGCAGCGATATCCCGGCGCGCGCGGATTTCGCGTTCCACCGGGCGGTGGCGGATGCGAGTGGCAACCTGTTGTTCGCCGATCTGCTGGATATGCTGCACCAACCGATCGAACACGCGATGACCGTGGCGCTGGGCATCACCCGCAACGGCTCCAGCGATCGCGCCCGACGGGTGATCGAGGAGCACGAATCCATCTCCGAGGCGATTGAGCGTGGCGACGCCGAGGCAGCCGGCCTGTCCATGCGCTATCATCTGCACCGGGCGCGTCAGCGGGTGACTGACGGCCAGCGGGACGTGTAGCGGACGAAATTTGTCAGACAGCCGAGCGGCTCTCGCGGCAAATAAAAGTTGTATGACAAATTTATCACTCAAGCGGGATAAAGCGCCTCCGGACGCGACCTCACTTCATGTGCATTTGGTCATGGTCGCCCATCGGGGCGTCCCGGTGCATGCCCCGAACCTGCACATCCACGGTGACCGCCCCGGCGTGAGCGAATGTCAGGGTTAACGGGAAACTCTGCCCGGCCGTCAAAGGCTGTTTCAGGCCCATCAGCATGATGTGGGTGCCGCCCGGGGCGAACGTCACCGTCTGCCCGGGCGGGATCAATACCGCCTGCACGGGGCGCATTTTCATGACGCTGTTGTCGTTAATCGTCTCATGGACATCGGCCGTCGCCGCGACCGACGTGCTGACGCCGACCAGACTATCCGGCTGAGAACCGCCTGCCAGCGTCACATAGGCGGCGCCGTTGGTCGCGGCGCCCGGTGTCGCGCGGGCCCACGCCTCCTGGACAGTGACACCGGTATCGGCAGCCAAAACAACGCCTTCTGGCAAACCAGCGTGCAACGATGGGCCGGCCAAAAGAGCTGCGGCAGCGAAAGCGGTGATCAAAAGAGAACGGAAACAGGGCATGCGAAGCCTACCTGAATGGAGTGTGATTTTGATCCGAATGCCGCATCGGCGCCTGCGGGCCGCCGGCCATTGCTTCGGGCGCTGCCGTCAGGATCAGCAACCCCAATACCGCCAACGAGGCGACTATCAGGTCCGGCCGCCGTTTCAGTGGCACCGATCTGGTCATGCCGCCGCTTGAAGCACCACGGCCAGGATAAGACAAGGACCGAAACCGCCTGCGCGCCGGTCTTGGCAACATCGCCGCGGAGTGCCAGAAAGGCACCGACCCGTCATGTGCAACGGGATACAGCGATCGGTTCGCCGGTTGAAGGGGTGCGGCGTTGGTGCCATGTGTCGCGCCTACCGGCCCGGTTCGGAAAGGACGGGGCAGTTGGTTAAAGAAGGAACAGGAAACATGTATTCGGACGTTTCGCTTTTCATCGATGGCACCTGGGGTGCCGCCGCTGGCGGCCGCACCATCGACGTCGTCAACCCCGCCACCGGGGACAAGATCGGCACCGTGCCGCATGCGTCGATCTCCGACCTCGACCGCGCGCTGGAAGCCGCCGACAAGGGCTTCAAGACATGGCGTAAAATCTCCGCCTATGATCGCTCCAAGATCATGCGTAAGGCCGCCGACCTGCTGCGGGAACGCGCCGGCCACGTCGCCCAGTTGCTGACCATGGAGCAGGGCAAGCCGCTCGCCGAAGCCAAGGGCGAAGTGCTCGCCGGTGCGGACGTGATCGACTGGTTCGCCGAGGAAGCCCGCCGCGCCTATGGCCGCGTCATTCCGGCCCGCGCCCCGGGTGTGTATCAGTTGGTGATCAAGGAGCCGGTCGGCCCGGTCGCCGCCTTCACCCCGTGGAATTTCCCGATCAACCAGGTGGTCCGGAAACTGTCGGCCGCGTTGGCGGCTGGCTGCTCGATCATCGTGAAGGCTCCGGAAGAGACCCCGGCGTCCCCTGCCGAACTGATCCGCGCGTTCGCCGATGCGGGTGTGCCGGCCGGGACGATCAATCTGGTCTATGGCGTGCCGTCCGAAATTTCGGAATACCTGATCCCGCATCCGGTCATTCGCAAAATGTCGTTCACCGGTTCGACCGTGATCGGCAAGCAATTGGCCGCCATCGCCGGGGCGCACATGAAGCGCGTGACGATGGAACTGGGCGGTCACGCACCGGCCATCGTGTTCGACGATGCGGATGTCGATATGGCGAGCCGGATGCTCGCCGGAGCGAAATTCCGTAACGCCGGCCAGGTCTGCGTGTCCCCGACCCGCATGCTGGTGCAGGAAAAGGTTTACGAGCAGTTCGTCGAGGGCTTCGTTGCCCACACGAAGAAGCTGAAGGTCGGCGACGGCATGGACTCCAGCAGCACCATGGGGCCTCTGGCGAACGCCCGCCGCATCGCCGCGATGGAAGCCTTCATCGGCGACGCGTCGCAGAAGGGCGCCACCATCCGCACCGGCGGCAACCGTATCGGCAACAAGGGCAATTTCTTCGAGGCGACGGTCCTGACCGACGTGCCGATGAACGCCCGCGTGATGCAGGAAGAGCCGTTCGGCCCGCTGGCGCTGATCGCTCCGTTCGGTAGCTTCGACGATGTGGTGACCGAGGCGAACCGCCTGCCGTTCGGCCTGGCGTCCTACGCCTTCACCCGTTCGGCAAAGACGGCGAATGCCATCGGCTCGCAGGTGGAAGCCGGCATGATGACGATTAACCACATGGGCCTGGCTCTGCCGGAAGTGCCGTTCGGCGGCGTGAAGGATTCGGGATATGGGTCCGAAGGTGGATCGGAGGCGATCGAGGCTTACCTGAACACCAAGTTCATTACCCAGGCCGGCCTGTAACACCGGCCCGAGACATTCAGGGGTTCTTTCCGTCATGGTCCGGCGCCGCCAGCCATGACGGGAAGACCGCTGAAGTCTAACATTCGGCTCCCTGCTTCGATGACACAGGGCCTGTCATCCCTCCGAAGTCCACACCGTATATTGACTGATCGACGGTCTATGACCTCGCGTCTGCGCTGGGTTTCGTGGTCAGAACCAGCGTCACCAGACGCGTTCGACTTGCATTTTTCTGGCACTGACCAGGAAATCGAGAGGCTGCGTCAGTACCTCGTTAACCAACTTGCCGCTAAAACGGAAACGGCGGCCGAATTATCGGCCGCCGTTCACCAAGGAGAAACCGATGGGGCAAATCCATCATTGTTCCCTGCGGCGAATCATCGTGATCTTGACCATCAAAGTCAAGATCATTCTGAGACGCCGTTAGGGAGAGGGCCAGTCCTTCGGGGCTGGCCTACTCCTGGCGCGATGACTTGAACACGATAGTATTCATCTCGATCAAGACTATCGACGATTGGCACTCTTTATGTCGCACCACACGTTCCCCGAATCAACGCGACAGGACGCGATGTGACGACCCGGCGCCATGACAGCGCGCCTCGGCCTCGCCATGCACGCTTTCAAGCCTGGATGGAAACCCGTTCCGCCGACTGCGCGCCGACCATCTGAAGGGCGATATGGGCCAGCTTCGACCCGACTTCCTCAATCGTCAGCCGCCCGTCGGGCTGGTACCAGGTGTAGGCCCAACTGACCATGCCGCCGATCGCCAGGGCCGCCACGCGCACGTCCGCGACCGTGAATTCTCCGGCTTCGGCACCTTGCTCTAACAATTCGCTCAACACCCGGTCAAACCGTTTGCGCAGGGCGTTGATCTCGGCGAGGCCGGCTTCGGACAGGTTCTTTTCCTCACGGAAGAACACCGCGATGTTACCCTGCCGCTGCAATACGACCTTGCTGAAATCGACCACTCCCCGAAACAGCCGCTCCGGCGCGGTGCCGGGTTGTTGCGCCGCAGTGGCAATCGCCTCCAGCGACATCTCGATCGTCGGCCGGCAGATCGCTTCCAGCAATTCCACCTTGCTGCGAAAATGCGTGTAGATGAACGGCTTCGTCACCCCCAGCTTGCCGGCGATATCGTCCAAGGTCGTGCCGCTGAACCCGCGCTCGTAAAACAGCTTGACCGCTTCTTCCAGAATGCGCTCGCGCTTGTAGGCGGATATTTCCTCACGCATGATTTTTACCAATGAGCCTTGTTTACCGGGCAGCCCCGGCGATAGCTAAGCAGGGTTTCAGTGTGAGAGCCATACGCCCTAAGGCTAGCCGATCGTTTCCCGGCCCATCGCGAGAAATTTTTCCCGCCGCCGCTGCCGCAACGTTGCCGCATCGGTACCATTGAGATTGGACAGCGCCTCCTGAATGGCCAGCCCCACCGCATACAGGGTCGCGGTCTTGTCCCGCTGAGCCCCGCCCAACGGCTCCGGCACGATCTGGTCAATCAACTTGAGCCGCAACAGATCCTCCGCCGTCAGGCGTAGCGCCTCAGCGGCCACCGACGCTTGCGTGGCATCACGCCAAAGAATCGACGCGCAGCCTTCCGGGGAGATCACCGAATACACCGCATGCTCCAGCATCAATACGATGTCGCCGGCCGCCAGCGCGATGGCGCCACCCGATCCGCCTTCGCCGATGATCGTCGCGATCACCGGCACCGGCGCTTCCAGGCAGGCCTCGATCGAGCGGGCGATCGCCTCAGCCTGACCGCGGGCTTCGGCTTCGATGCCCGGGAACGCGCCGGCGGTGTCGATAAACGTCAGGATCGGCAATTTGAAGCGGCCGGCGAGTTCGATCAGGCGGCGTGCCTTGCGATAGCCCTCGGGACGCGCCATGCCGAAATTGTGCTTCACGCGCGATTCAGTGTCCGTGCCCTTTTCCGTGCCCAGCACCATGACCGGACGTCCGCGAAAACGGCCCATGCCACCCAGCACCGCCGCGTCGTCGGCAAACGCGCGGTCACCGGCCAACGGGGTGAAGTCGGTGATCAGCTTCTCGATATAATCCTTGGCCTTGGGCCGGTCAGGATGGCGGGCGACCTGGGTTTTCTGCCAGGGCGTCAGGCGGCTGTAGGTCGTACGCAATTGCCTGTCGGCGACCGAGATCAGACGCACGACCTCATCGGCAATGTTGATGCCGTCGGGCTCCGACATTCGCCGGAGCTCCTCAATCTTGCCTTCCAGCTCAGCGATGGGTTTTTCGAAGTCGAGAAAATGGCGCATGGGGCCGGGGCTTTAGCACACTTCTCAGTTAGGGGAAGCCATGTACCCAACGAAGACGTATTCCCCCGGAGCAACACCGGCAGGACACGCGGTCACCAATGGGGCTTGACATAGAGATAACGGTGCCAAAATGCTCGACTCGGAATGTAGCCTCGGCTACATTGTATGGCGAAGGGCGTAATGTATGGCCGAAGCTTCATATTTGCCGATTGCACACCGACGATGAGCCAAACGGCGATCCGTCGGAACCTCTCCGATCGAACCGCGCTCGCGGCCCAAACCGCGTTGACCGGCCGGCGCCGCGGTGTGGGCAGGTTCCTCCCCTTCGTCGGACCCGCGGTCGTTGCGTCGATCGCCTACATGGACCCCGGCAATTTCGCGACCAACATCCAGGCAGGCGCTCGGCATGGTTACATGCTGTTGTGGGTCGTGGTGCTGGCCAATGTCATCGCCATGTTGTTCCAGGCGCTCTCGGCCAGACTGGGCATCGTCACCGGTCACTCGCTGGCAACGCTGTGCCGCATCCATTTCCCCCGCCCGCTGGTCATCGCGATGTGGGTCGCGAGCGAGGTGGCGGCGATGGCAACCGATCTGGCCGAGTCCATAGGCGCAGCCATCGGCATCAGTGTCCTGTTCGGGTTGCCCCTGCTGGCCGGACTGCTGATCACCTTTGCCATCACCTGGGGCTTATTGAGCTTTCAGTCGCGAGGCTTCCGGCCGATCGAACTGATCATTACCGCCTTCGTCGGCATCATCAGCGTTGCCTATCTGGTCGAGTTGTTTATCGCCCCGCCCGATTGGGGTCAGTTTCTGTTCCACTCCGTCGTGCCACAGCTTGCCGGGCCGGACAGTGTGACCCTGGCGGTTGGCATCGTTGGCGCCACGGTGATGCCACACGCCATCTATCTGCACTCCGCCATGATGATCGATCGGGTCAAGGCGCGGTCCGATCAGGAACGGCGGCGGCTGCTGAGCTATTCGAACACTGAGGTGCTGCTGGCCCTGACTCTGGCCGGTCTCGTCAACATGGCGATGGTGGCCATGGCGGCGACCATGTTCCACCAGGGTCACTCGGACGTGGGCGAGATCGAGACAGCCTATCACACGCTGCTGCCACTGATGGGCGTTGTCGCGGCGGGTGCATTCATGACCTCCTTGCTCGCGTCCGGGCTATCGAGTTCGGTTGTGGGAACGATGGCGGGACAGGTCATCATGCAGGATTTCGTCGGATTCAATATCCCGATGTGGGTTCGCCGAGCGGTGACGATGGTGCCGGCGGTGGTCGTGGTGGCGATGGGGGTACAACCGACGGACGCGTTGGTGATGAGCCAGGTGGTGCTCAGTTTGGTGCTGCCGGTACCAATGATCGCACTGTTCGTGCTGGTGCGCCGGCCCGGCGTGATGGCGGGGTTTGCCATCGGACGTGGCTTGCAGGCGCTGGCAGCGGTAGCGACTCTGATCGTGCTGGCGCTGAATGCAATCCTTCTGTTGCAAAGTTTTGGAAATTAGGCTGACCGTAGGGCGATTAACCGAGTGATGTCAGACCTGATGGTGACGACCCCAATTCATTCGGCTTCGGTGCTGCCGGAGGAGCCGACGCAGGCCAGCCGGTTTGGCAAGGCGCGTTCGGCGCAGTCCGGCGCCCTGCTGGAGGATTACGTTGAGCTGATCTCCGACCTCATGACCAGCGGTGGTGAGGCTCGGCCGACCGACATCGCCCGGCGCCTGGGCGTGGCGCACGCGACCGCGATCAAGACAATCGGACGCCTGAAGCGCGAGGGACTGGCGGTGGCCAAGCCCTACCGCGGTGTGTTCCTGACCGAGGCCGGAGAGAGTCTGGCCGCTCGGGTGCGCGCGCGGCACCGCGTGGTGGTCGATCTGCTGCTGGCGGTGGGTGTGCCGTTCGAGGCGGCGGAATCGGACGCCGAGGGCATGGAGCACCATGTCTCGGACGCAACGCTGGCGGCGTTTGCCCGGTTTTTGGCACGGGACTGAAGCGGCGATATCGGTTGCCATTTCACCCGCGTGCGTCATCCGGGACCGTGCCTGATGGCAGCGGATGCTCGATGCGTTGGTTCCATCTCGTGGCTTCGGACATCATAGATGAAATTGTAAGCCAACGGCTTTGGGTGCACCTTCCCTGTAGCGCTGGAAACCAGGAAGGCAATACGACTGTCATCCAACCATGCCGAACAGGTCACGGACGCATGCGCGTTTGCAGCGGTTCGCGGCGACGTCACAACCGCGGTGCTGAGGATCGACAGAAGCGTGGGTTTGCCGGCATCGACGAGAAAGCAATCCGCATTGGGGGGCCGGCCGGCTCCGTTGCGATGAACATCTGGCTGTCCTGATGCCAGACTACGGTCACCCCATGCTGAAACGCCTGGACGTTAACCGGCGAACCACCATCGCGCCGAAGCACGAGGATAGATCCGACCCGCTTGCCGTGAACCGAACCGGCCGGTTGCGACGATAACGACATCGTCCCATCCGGCGACCGGAATTCTTTCGCCCGCGCTTGCCCGGCGCCGTGGTGTTTCCCGGCTGCCTCACCCGCCCAAACCGGCGATGCACCGAAAACCGCCAGCGCGGTCACGGCGAAGACAAGACGCATTTGGGCGCCGGTCAAACGAGTTGCAGGAAGATCAGCAGCAATCCGACCACCGATACGCCCCACACGGCGGTGCGAACCCAGGCAATACCGATCAGGTAAACCGGCACGTAAACCACCCGCGCCCAAAAGAACACCTCCGCCCCCAGCGCGGTCACGGCGTTTGTTTTGCCTGCGATTTGGGCCACCAGCACCAGAGCCACGAACAGCACCAGATTTTCCAGCATATTGCGATGGGCCCGCTGAGCGCGGCCGGCCCAGCCTTCGAGTGGGGGCACACTCTCGCGGTTTCCCGCAAGGGCAGGCAATCCAACCTGAAGATTGGCGCCGGCCGCACTGATGACCACCTGGACAAACGTCAGGGCAACCGCCCAAACCAGCAACGTCATTTCTACCGACATATTTTTTCCTTTTGTTTGTCGTTGCAGTCCACCAACCAGGCCGTCGCGATGGCAAGCCCCCATGCCAGCCTGGTGGGGACCTGCCGGGCCGGAGCGGCATTAGCCGCCCGCCAAAGAGGAATCGCTTCTTCAAGCCACCGGCCGCCGATCTCCGTCAGCCACACCATACGCCAGGGTTGATCCGATTCGACAATGGCAATTTCGACCAGCGCATCGGCTTCCAGTGTGGGCAGTTGAACGTTGTCCGGGTCAGGGCGATGATTGGCGAGAGTCTTGACGGCCGCGGCCAGTGACCGGTCGAAGAATGGACCGAGCTTGGATCGATACGCGAGTAAAGGACAGCGCCCCGAGCGCGGCGAGACTGTGATCTGACCGCACCCCGGCGCTAAAGCGGAATCGCCAGCAACGTATCGAACCGTTGGCTGTCGCACACCACGATGCGTTCGGAGTAGCGCCACGCCCCGGCATCGTTCCGCTGTAGCTTGTCCAGATAAACCCCGGCCGCGAACACGATCATCTGGCCGTCGCGCATGGTACGCACAACCAGAAACGATGTCTCCGCCGTGGCCGTTCCGTCCGGTGCCCCGACGATCAGCGGCATCCCAAGGATGTGCCGGTAACGCTGGCGCTCGTAGATATTCGCCTCCCGCAGGGCGGAAATCCGATCGCCCAGCATTGCCTTCGAATCGGCGTAGATCAGCCCCGCCTGATACCCCTTCTCGTAATTGTCCGCTGTCGTGACTTTGTACAGGCACTGATCCAGAAAGAACTCCGGCCAATCTTCCAGGCGTCCGGAATCGATCGCGGATGCGCAGGCCCCATTCAGGGCGGCGATTTCCATCAACATCGTCAAATCCCCATCCGCGCGCGCCACGCTTTCCAGAAGCCGCGCACCGACGCCTCGGTGGCGCGGGTTCCGGCGCTTTCGGCTCCGGAGCCACCCATCTCGACGATCGCTGCCTCGCCATCCGCCGCCGCGATGCCGCGCTGGACGAAACCGCCGACCGCGCCATCCTCCATCGAAACAAACCCGGCCGGGCCGGCAAGATTGCCCTGCTTCAGCCGCATCGCCCGTAAGTCCGGTGTATCGTCGGCAAACCCAAGATAGGTCCAGTGCAGGTCCATGCTGTCCACACCGCGCGGAACGATCTGACGCACGGCGAGGGCATTATGGATCTGCTGTAAGATAAAGCCCGGAAACACCGACACGATTTGCAGATTAATATTGTCGTTGAAATCCGCGACCGCGTTCATGAACGTTGGGTCCTGAAGTTGGAAACCCTGATTGTCGGATCGCATGCCGGCGTAACTATCATCCGGCCCCTTCACCGCCGCCAGTGTGGTGCTGGCGTGCGCCACGCCGTTATCGCCGACCAGGACACCACCGCCCTGGCTCAGGCGGGTGATGCGGAAGGTCGTGAAGAATGTGTGCAGCAAACTGGCATGGTAGGTGTCTCGGACATTCTCCATGTACAGCTTCCAGTTGTTGGGAAGCTGTTGCGTGAACCGCCCGATCACCTCGACTTTCTTATGCAGGACACGCCGTATCCGATCCAACACCTCGGGTCCGATATACGTTTCGATATCCGGCCCATCTTGCGCCAGCGTGCCGAATACCAGGCCGCACAGAACCGCCGTGCGCAGTTTACGCGGACCGTGGTGCTCCAGCTTGAAATCGTCCGGCATGCCGCCCTGGCCATTGACGCCGCGCCGGAACGCCACCGAGGTCAGGTTGCCACGCAGATCGTACCTCCACGCGTGATAAACGCATTGAAAATCCTTCGACTTGCCGCCGTCCTCCAGACAAATCAGCGCCCCGCGATGGGCGCATCGATTTTCAAATGCGACGATCTGCCCGTCTTCGGCACGCGCCACCACGACCGACATCGCACCGATCATCGTAGTACGGTAATCGCCAATTTCGGGAAGTTCGACCTCCAGGCACAGATAATGCCAGCCCGGGCCTTCGAAGATGCGTGATTGCTCGTCACGCGCGACCTCGGCATCGCGATAGACCCAATATGGAACGCGGGTCAGACCCGCAGGCCAGGCGTCACTCGGCCGTTCATGCACAGGCTGGTCCATATCGCCCTCCCAAGACGGTTATGGGGCAATAGCTTAGCCGGTTGCCGGTTTCCCGCAAACCGCCGCCGGAGCCGGTGTCCCTGGCAGCAGACCACGGGCGGCCGCCAGCACATCGGCGACCGCGCGGCGCCGGTAGTCCCAGATCGGATCGGGTCCGGGCGGAACGATCGCCATCGTGGCATTGGCCTCAAACAGCAGCACCCGGCCGTCGGGGGCCAACCCGAAGTCGATACCGCCGTAGTCCAGACCCATAACCGCCTGGATTCGCGCGAGAGCAGCCATCGCGCGCCCGCCGATAACCCCCGGCATGTCCTCGAGGAAACGACTCTCCTCCGCCCGGAATCGGGGATCGGCTTCCATCGCGGCGCTAAAATAATGCACTTTCCAGTCAACCGAGATCGCAAGATGCAGCGGATACATGCGCCCGCCGATGAACATCACCCGGTATTTGCGCGCCATCCCATCCGGTCCGCGCGCATTAAGGTATTCGATCGCCAATGGGTCGGAACCCGGCAACGATCCGGCCGCCGCCGCCAGCGCGTCCCGGCTTTCAACACACACAAAATGCTGACCGGTGTGATAACCGAGCGATCGGAGTAGTAACGGATATCCGAAATCAGCGGCGCGGGACAAATGTGCCATACGCGGAACGATCAGGTCCGGGATGTCAGCGAGCCGTCGCGCGTTGTCCTCCCGGCCGGTCGCCAGCACCAGCCCGGGGGCATTGATCACCGGCTCCGCCGCTCCGGGAACAATCCGTTCGGCGTTGACCAGCGCAACATGCGCGAGATCAGCATCGCCGATCGCGTTCACGATCGCCGCGGCATCGCCGGGCACCGGTTCGTCCGGGTCCAGGAAGTCGGCGTAGATCGAGGTGACAGCATAGACCCGTTCGTCGATCCAATGCTGTGTTGGAACGTTTCCGCCGCGTGCGGAAAGCAAGAGGATCAATGGAATGCCGGTGCCCTTGCCGCGATAACGCCGCGGCACGACTGCATGCCCGCAGTACCCTTTCCGCCAATGCTCATCGGCGTTTTCGCCGAGGTCCGTCAGAGCGCGGGCAAGACCCTGGTGTGCCTGGTAGAGGTCGGGATCGGCCGCCAGGGCGGCTCTATAGTGCTCCACGGCGGCGGCGGGTTCACCCGCCTCGGACAGCAGATACGCATAGCCGAGACGGGCTGCCTGACTTTCCGGATGGTATCGCAGGGCCTGGCCGAAGGCTTCCCTGGCCGCCGACACATGCCCGGTGCCGTGCGCCAACGCCCCCAGTTCGGTCAGCGCCACGCAGTGTGTCGGATCGACGCGCAGGACATCCAGATAGGCTTGCTTCGCGGCGTCCTCATCACCGTCCTGCAGGTGAGTCCGAGCGCGAACCAGAGCGCTGTCGCTCATGTCACACAAACGGCCGTTGAGACTGACGCACGGCTATTCCACTTCCGTCATGGCCCGGACAAGCTGGGCCATGACGGTGGGGGCAAGAGTCGGCAGCAACGCGGACTGGTATCAGACGCTTCTGGAAGAACAGCCGCTGGTGGCCGGGCGGAGAGTCGTCCAGCATACCGAACAAGGAAAATCCCAGCCTTTCATAGAACGGCCCGGCCTGGAAGCTGAGTGTTTCGACCTGAATGCCGATGCAGCCTCGAACGCGTGCCTCGGTTTCCGCCCGCGCGATCAACGCCGAACCGACCCCTTGCCTTCGCATCGTTTCTGGAACGAATAGCATTTCGAGTTTCAACCATCGAAAGAGGCTGACGCTCCAAAGACCGCCGATCGCGGCCCCATCGGCGTCCCTGATCGGAATCACCATCAAGCGCGGGTTGGCCATCCCTATCACATCCCGAGAAGCGCCGTCCAACGCTTCGTAGATCGCTTGGAATATGCCAGGTTCGGCCGTATCGGAAACCGCAAGGTCCATCAGGCGAGGGTGTTGAGGATGTTCGCCGCGCTCGTGTTTGTGCCACCCGGGTTTGTGCCGGTCGTGTCGGTTTGCGCCGGATTGGCGCCGCCGCCATGGTGATGATGGTGATGATGCACCTGCTGGGGCTGTTGCGGCACGGCGGCGGCCTGCTGCGTCGCGCCTGCCGGGGTTTGCGGCGGCGAAGCAGGCGTCTGCGCTGCTTGCAACTGCTGAAGGTATGCCGCCGACGATGCGGCGGATACGCCTGCTATACTCATTTAAAGCTCCTGTCTGGTTCAACCCGGGGCACTCTACTGGCGAAACCTTAACAAGACCTTAATGCGCCGTAACAAAAGGTGACAAATTACCGATTTTCGTCCGGGCCGCCCCGAAGCACCGCCACGCGTTGTGATCCCACATGGAATCGATACTGTTGGCCGGTCAGGATCGCCTGGTGGGCGTCCAACGACCCGTAACCGGAGCAGCCAATGCGCGCATTCCTCGTCGGCCTGATCGCACTCCTGTTAGCCAGCGGCGTGGCCCGCGCGGCGCAGACCCCGGACCCGAAGCTGGGCGACGGCGGCGTCTCACCGTTTTACTCCTGGACCGGAGACATTCCGGAAGCGCCAGGGCGGATGTTGCGCACCGAACCACTTAATCCTGTGCTGGGCCTGACAGGAGCCAGCGAACAATTCCGCATTCTGTACACGTCGACCGACGGCATCGGCGGCAAGGCGCCGGTCACCGTGTCCGGCGCTTACTTCGTCCCGAAGGGGGCGACGCCAGCAGGAGGCTGGCCGGTGGTCGCATGGGCGCACGGCACAACCGGGGTCGCGGATATTTGCGCGCCGTCGTGGATGCCACGGTCGCAGCGAGACGCGGCCTACCTCAACACCTGGCTCCAGCAAGGCTTCGCCATCGTCGCGACCGACTATCAAGGGCTCGGAACCGCCGGTCTGCACCCTTATCCTGCGGTGCGGGCGCTGGCGTACAGCGTTCTGGACAGCGTGCGCGCGGTGCTGAGCGGCGTTCCCGGCCTCGCCAACCGGATCATCATCGTTGGGCAATCGCAAGGCGGCGCGGCGACGTTCGCCGCTGTGGGTGAGGCGCCGGGTTACGCGCCCGAACTCCACATTCGGGGCGGCGTGGCGACAGGGGTGCCGTATCTTGCCGCCACGATGCGGCCGGCGGAAGGGGCGGCGTCCTCCTCGTCGGACCTCGCCGACCGGACAGTCGCCTATGCCTTCTATGCCGCGCTGGTCTCGCTGCAGCTCAATCCGTCGCTGACTCCGGACCAACTGGTCAGCCCGCGCGGGTTGCCGTTTCTGGAACTGGCACGCACCACCTGCGTCGGGCCGCTGTTCCGAGCCGTGACGGGTGCCGGTCTCAATCGGGCGAATTCGTTGTTGCCCGGGTATCGCCGGGCATCGATCGAGAACGCGGCGCTTTTCAGGTACTCGACGACCAGGCTAGCGACCCCGATTTTCATCGGAATCGGTGAGCGGGATCAGGACGTGGTGCCGGCGCGGCAGCTTGCCCTGGTGCGGGATGCCTGCGCGGCCGGTTCGGTGGTGGAGGCGCATGTGTATGCCGGCCTCGATCACGGCGCGACGGTCAACGCGTCGCTGAAAGATTCGGTGCCATTTGTGCGGAAGCTGATGGCGGGCGAGGCGATCAGTCCGGTCTGTCGACCAACGGCGGAGTGATACGACTTGACGGCGACATTGCACTTCCGTCCTGGCCCCCTGTGCCCTGACGGTGCCGCGACAGGTGGCCCGGACAAGCCGGGCCATGACGATGGGGGAGAAGAGCGACTATAAACGGGGGCTTCGTTTAAGCTTACACTGAAACTGTCAGCGCATTATACTCGTACAGACAGTCGTAGCGTTGCTTTACCTTCTCGGGCAGGAACTCCCGATCCACGTAGGCCGCCGCACCCTCGGGATTACCGAACGCCGGATTGTGGAAGCGTTTGGTGTTGTCGGACGATCCGCGCACGATCGCGGTGGTGCGTTGTAAACGCGCGGCCTCGTAACGACGCAGGGCAGCGGGGATGTCGGACATGTCCAGGCATCGAGCGATCACGACCGCGTCCTCCAGCGCCATGTTGGCGCCCTGGGCGAGGAACGGCAGCGTCGGGTGCGCCGCGTCGCCCATCACACAGACGCGGCCTTGCGCGTAGTGATCCAGCGGTTCGCGGCCCAACAGCGCCCATTTGTAGGGCGTATCGATGTTGCGGATGATGGTCTTGACGTCTTCATGCCAGTTGCGCAGGTCGTGCAGGCATTCCTCCCGGCTGCCGGGTTCGTTCCAGGATTCGACACGCCAGTCGTCCCGTTCCACCACGCCGACGAAGTTCAGCAACTCGCCCCGCCGCAACGGATAGGTCACGACATGGCCGCCGACGCCCATCCAGTTGGCCCCGACCAGCCGGCGTTGATGTGGCGGCAGGCGGTCCATCGGCACCAGACCGCGCCATGCCATGATGCCGGTGAATGTGGCTGAGCCCTGGCCGAACATCTGCTGGCGCACCCGCGAATGCACCCCGTCGGCGCCGATCAGCACGTCGCCGGTGGCTTGTTCGCCGTTAGCGAGGTGCAGTGTGACGCCGCTTTCAGTCTGTTCGAAACCGACGCAGCCGTTGCCGGCCTGGATCGCATCCGGGCGAGCGGCGCGCACGGCGTCCAGCAGCACTTTGTGGAAATCGCCGCGATGCACCATCCAATACGGGGCGCCGAAGCGTTCAACCGAGGTTTCGCCCAGATCGAACGTCGGCCAACTCTGCCCGGTGCTGCCCAGCCGGATTTCCTTGCTGGTCGCGGCGCAGACAACCTTCAGCATCTCCGCTTCCAGGCCGAGCGCGATCAGGATGCGGGTGCCGTTGGCGCCAAGCTGCACGCCGGCGCCGACCTCGCGCAATTCGACCGCCTGTTCGAACAGCCGCACCTGATGGCCACGCTGGATCAGAGCCAAAGCTGCCGTCAGGCCGCCAAGACCGGCGCCCGCGATCAGGATATCAGCCATTGGTTTCCCCCTTCTTGCCGTTGACCCGGCCGTCACCGCACGGATTGAAGCCCAGACAACACCGCCGCGACAAGCGCGTCCACCGGGGCGCTGGAATCCAGCCGCAGCACCGGAGCCGGTTGATCCGCCAGCCAGGACCGATGCGTCACCAGGCCAAGACGTAAAGATCCCGCCGTGTCATAGGCCTCGGCCCAGGCGATAAAGGCGGCGTTGGCTGTTTCCATGTCGCCGCCGGGCCGGATGCGCGCGCCATACCGGGCGGCCTCACGCTGCCGCAACCGTTGCATGCGGACGGCATGATCGAGTTGGAGGAACACCACCAGATCGTAGTGCGGCTCTAACGGCGCGGCCCACTTCGTTGCTGCCCCGGAAAACACCCAGTGTCCTTCGGCCGGCAGTGTTCGCTGCAACAGTGCCTGCCGTTCCTCCGGGGCGCGCGGCGTCGTGAACGGCGGATCCGTGTGCAGCCAATACAGGCTATCGGAGTCGGCATGCCGCACGCCAAGCCGCCACGCGAGGGCGGCGCCAAGCGTCGATGTGCCGGAGCCAGAGGCCCCCAGGATGTGGATCCGAGGCATGGAAACCGCGCTTAGCGTGATTCCGGGCGGACGTGAAGGCAACGTATTGCTTTTCGTCCACACAGGGCCGCGACTTGGCGGCGGCGGCAACATGGCCTGTAATCGCCGCAGCCGCGAAAGAGCCGTCCAAGCATGAACGAAAAAGCCGACCGCGTTGACCGCCGCGTCTGGATCATTGCCGCCGCCTGCACCTGCGGGCCGCTGATGTCGGGTCTGGACTCGACCATGGTCAACGTCTCACTGGACACGATCGGGCGCGTGTTCGGCGTGGCGTTGGGGACGACGCAGTGGATCACCAGCGGCTACCTGCTGGCGTTGGCCCTGGCGTTGCCCCTGAGCGGCTGGCTGATCGACCGGGTGGGCGCGCGCCGCATCTTTTTGGGTTGCTTCGCGGGGTTCGTGATATGCTCGATGCTGTGCGGGATTGTGCAGTCGATCGGGCTGTTGATTGCCTGCCGCGTGCTACAGGGCGTGGCGGGCGGACTGCTGGCCCCGATGATGCAAATGATGATGGCCCGGCACGCCGGCCGCCACATGGCCAGGGTGATCGGAGTCGCCGCGATGCCGGTGATGATCGGCCAGATGTTCGGACCGTCACTGGGCGGCCTGATCCTGACCTATCTGGACTGGCACTGGATTTTCTTCGTCAATGTGCCGGTTGGGTTGCTGGCGATCGGGTTTGCCTGGATGGTTCTGCCATCAGACGAGACGACCAGCGCGCGGCGGCTCGATCTGCTCGGTTTTGCCATGGTTTCGCCGGGGTTGGCGCTGCTGCTGCAAGGGTTGGTGTCGCTGGCGCATGGCAGTCCCGAGGCGCCCTACAGTTTGGTTGCCAGCGTGGTGCTGTTGGCGGCGTTTGCGTGGCATGCGCTGCGGCGTCCGGCGACCGCGCTGATCGATCTGCGACTGTTCAAGGCGCGGACGTTCCGGGCCGCCGCGACGACTCAGTTCCTGTCGAATGCCATCAACTTTGGCGGCCAGCTTCTGATGCCGCTGTATTTTCTGAAGTTGCGGGGGTTGCCCCCGAGCACGACGGGTTTGCTGTTGATGCCGATGGGACTGGGGGTTTTCTTCGCGCTGCCGATCATGGGGCGTTTGAGCGAACGTTTCGGCGCGCGGGCGATCTCCGGCACCGGTGCGTTGTTGTCATTTCTGGGCACTGTGCCATTCGCGTTGGCGGGGACCGAGACGCCGTTGGCGTTTTTGTGTGGGGCGTTGCTGGTGCGCGGGTTCGGCGGTGGCTCGATCACCATTCCATCGGCCGCGGCCGCCTACGCGTCGGTGCCGCGCGAATCGTTGGGTCACGCAACGACCGCGATCAATATTTGCCAGCGTTTCGGCGGCCCGGCGGGCACGACCGGGTTGGCGATCTGCCTGCAATTCGCATTGCTGCGATTTGACGCGCCGGCCGAGGCTTATGCGGTGGCGTTCTGGGTGTTGGCCGGGTTCGCGGCGGCGGCGCTGTTGGCGGCATCCCGGTTGCCGGGGCGCTTACGTTTACCGAAAACAGCATGAAGGGGAGAGAACAATGGAATTCGAACAGATCACCTATGAGGTTAAGGGCACGACAGCGATCGTTACGCTGAATCGCCCGGAACGGCGCAATGCGCTGAGCGGAAAATTGTTGCGGGAGTTGAACGCGGCGCTGAAGGAAGCCGACGAATTCAACCCCGTCCATTGCGTGGTGCTGCGCGGCGCCGGGCCGCATTTCTGTGCCGGGGCCGATCTGAACGAATTCTCCTCCGGCCGGGGTCCGGAGTATCGCGGCCGCGCCGAGATCGATGACGATGTGTGGCGGTTGGAGCAAGGGCAGAAACTGCGGGTCGAATTGTTCGACATGCACAAGCCGGTCATTGCGCAGGTGCATGGGACGTGCATCGGGATCGGCACCGAACTCGCGTGGTTCTGCGACATGATTATCGTTGCCGATGACGCCAGGATTGGCTTTCCGCCGGTGCGCGACCTGGGCACCCCGCCCGGCAGCATGTGGCTGTATCATTGCGGGCCGCAATGGGCGAAACGGTTGTTGCTGACGGGGGATTCGCTGTCGGGCAAGGACGCGGCGGAGATCGGGCTGGCGTTGAAATCCTACCCGGCGGGGGAACTGGAAACCGAGGTCATGCGGCTCGCGGATCGGATGGGACTGGTGGACCCACATTTGCTTTCGGCTAACAAGCGTCTGGTCAATCTGGGGCTGGAACTGATGGGTGCCAGGACTTTGCAACGGATCGGGTCGGAGATCGATGCGCGCGGGCACCTCGCCCCCAAGGCGATGGCGTTTAAGGCGACGATGCGGGAGCACGGGGTGAAGCACGCGTTCCAGCAGCGGGACGCGGCGTTTGGGAGCGGGTATGCGGCGGTGCGGGGGCGCGATCCGGATTGAAATCAAGGGCACGTCCTCCCCCACCCCAGATCAAACGGCGGGGGAGGACAAACGCCCGGACCATTCGCGATATGCGAGGCAAATTGCTCAATGCACATGCAGTTTGCGGGGCAGTTTGCGACAGCGCCGGCCCACTGCGCTCAGTTTTGGACTATATTATCGGTTTGACTGATGATTTGGCGTTACGGTTACGGCATAACCATAAGATCTCGCATGATCGTAATCATATATTTGTGTCAATATATTGAAAAAACCACGGAATTCACCGCTCCGATTGCAATCGTCACCGATCGAATTTTTTTCGTCGTTCAGAAACAAATAGTTGCACGAAATATAACGTCACATTGATGGCACGGTCATTGCTTTATAATCATAGATCCTCATGATCGTTTATTACATCCGTATCAATTGACTCCGGCGGGTAACGCGATCACCGCTCCGATGACAATCGTCACCGGTTGGATTTCTTGTCCGTCGCCCAGCATCAGGCCGTTGCGCGAAATATACTGTAGTAATGACTCATGCAACACCCTGAATGGACCGATCGTGACATATTCGAAGGCTGCTCTATCCCTCATTTTGGCGCTTTCCTGCGCTCCCCGTAAGGGCGAAGCCAGCCCGCTGCTGGGTCCGGACTTACAGGCTCTGACGGTGTTTTCAGAGACCTACACGACGGCCGGGGCGAATTCGAAAGTGTTCGGCAACGTCCTGTCGGGCGGTGTATCCTCAACCGGCGCCAATGCTGACATCTTCGGTGATCTCGTATCTGTCGGTGCCGCAACGACAGGCGGTGCGGGTTCCACAGTCAGCGGGACCATCGTATCCGGCGGCGTTCTGACGACCGGTGCCGGTTCCACGATCGGCGGCGACATCACATCCAGCGGCGCGTCCACGGTCGGCGCGAACTCCCGGGTTGGCGGCGATATGGTGTCTGGTGGCGCCGCGACAACCGGCGCGTCTTCAACGGTCATTGGCTCTGTCCGGTCGGGCGGAGCCGCAAGCACGGGGGCGAGTTCGAGCGTCGATGGCGCTGTCGCGGCTGCCGGTGCCATCAGCATCGGCGCCGGCAGCACAGTTGCTTCCCAGCAAACACTGACGTCGGCGCCAATCGATGCCACCGCATTGTCTGCCGCCGTCAATGCAACGGTGACCGCGGACCAGCAGCAAGTCATTGCGGCACAGACCGCTCTAACGAAAATGGTTGCTGCCATCACGCTCGATGCGACGATCACAACCAATCTGACGCTCGAGTCTGGCGTCTATAGTGCGGCCAGCCTGTCGACGACCGCCGGGACGATCCTCACTCTCGACGGCCAAAACCGGGCTGACCAATATTGGGTTTTTAATATCGCGGACATTCTTGCGACAGGTGCATCGACCGATATCGTCATGATAAATGCCGGTCCGAACAGCGGCGTGATCTGGAACATCGGAAACGGTTATGCAACCCTTGGCGCGAATTCGACATTTCTTGGCACGATTCTCGCGGACCAGTACATCAGCGTCGGCGCAAACACCGACGTATTCGGCGCAGGTACGTCTTGCGGCGGCCTGTTTTCGGCGACCTCGTACGTCTCGACCGGTGACACCTCCAGTATCGGTGGCGCAGGATGCTCAGGGGTTGGCGACGGCTTCAGCGTCAGTCAAGACGGCGCGGCTTCCTACGCCGCCTCTGTCGCTGCCGCCCCCGCCGATGAGGCGGCGATTGCGGAACCAGCCTCTCTGACGTTGCTTTTGACCGGCTTGCTGTTGACGGCCAGCTTAGCGCAGCGCCGGACAAGTGTGCGTACTATACGCCTTGTGACCATCCTAAATCATATCAAATAAAACGACGCCGCGAAATCGGCGCGGCCACGGATTGGAAAGGAGGGCTCGTCCTACTCAAGGACGACGCTTTTCACCATTTTCACGACAGATCGGCGACCATTTCGTTATAAGATCAATCGGCCCCGCCAACCACCGGCCAGGCACTCCGCCTGTTCCCAGTCGTTTCCATGACGAATTGCGCCTCTCTTGCCCTGCCTCCTCGCAGTGGGCCGGTGACCGCGGTCAGTCACACAACGACACGACGTCCGATCCTGATAGCAGACATTCCACGTTGACCGCCGCCAACGACGAGCGCTCCACGTTATCTTATGGTTTCCTGGACGGGCAGCGGGAATGTCCGCTCCCTGATCCCCTGCCACTTCGCCGCCTCCATCTGGCTCAGCTCCGACCGATCAAGAATGTCTGTGAAACATCCGGCGTATCCCCTCGTGAAGGCGTGCCCGGTGCATGAGATCATCCAATCCCGGGGGTCTACATGACCGGACACGTCACCAGCCACGAAACCCTGACAAACCGCGCGCTGGCCATAATCGGGGCATCCCCACTTGATAGACGCGAACTTTCGGCCGATCCTCTCCGCGGGAGTAATTTTCTGGGAATGCGATATGCTTCTGCATCTGGCGCACTCCGCGGATTGAAAAGAAGGAGCCAAGATCATGAGCGCTGCCGCGTCGACGTTTCCCGCACAGTATATAAAGGTTACAAAAGTTAAGGAGCATATCGGCGCCATCGTCACTGGTATCGACCTCGCCCAACCCATCGACGCCGCGACGCGGAAAGAGCTCTACGACGCTGTAGTCGACAACGTGGTCCTTGTGATTAGGGGGCAAGCGCAAATTACCCCGGCGCAGTTGCAAGCCGCTGGTGAAATGTTCGGCGAACTGATGGAGGACCAGAACCGGCGCTATCTGGTTGACGGATTTCCGCTGATCAGTGTGCTCGACAACCGTCACAAAGACAGCAAGGGTCAGCCCGCCAAACTGGGCGCCAACGCCACCTGGCACACAGACCATACCAACCAGGAATTGCCGCCTAAATTCACCATGCTGTATGCGGTGGCAGTGCCGGACAAGGGCGGCGCGACGTCGGTGTGCAACGCGCGTGCGGCCTACGAAACCCTGCCGGACGACATCAAACTGAAGATCGATGGCGCAATGACGGAAAACACGCTGATCAGCAGCGCGCGCATGAAGACGGCAAATCCGGATGTCGTGAAGGCCCAACTGGAGGCGAAAAAACCGCCGACGGTGCATCCCTTGGTCCGCACCCATCCGGAGACCGGTACGAAGGCCGTGTGGTTCCATAAAAGCAAGACCGAGACGGTCACTGGCCTGTCGCCCGAGGAGACCCAGGATTTTCTGCAGGATTTGACTGACAGGATCACGCAGCCGCGGTTTTGCTATGCGCACGAGTATCAGGCGGGCGATCTGTTGATTATCGATGATCGCGCATCGTTGCATAAGGCGCCCTCCGACTACGATCAAAACCAGCATCGGCGCTTGTATCGGCTGCTGGTGCGCGGCGACCGTCCCTACTGACGCCAAACCTGCCGTCAGCGAAACGTTCAGAACGGCGTTGTGCCGCAGCGTCAATGACGCGGCGTTCTGGTGATTCCTGATTGCAGGCACAGGTTCAGCAAGGCAGCATGATGCAGGCAGGAGAGGAGGCCAGGATGGGACGTGTCAGAGTCGCGGCGTTTTCGGTATCCCTGGACGGGTTCGGCGCGGGACCGGAGCAGAGTCTTCAGTATCCTCTGGGCAAGCGCGGGACGGAGCTCCACACCTGGTTCTTCGGAACGAAGACGTTCAAGGCCATGTTCGGCGCCGGCGGTGGCTCCGAGGGCGTGGACGAGAGCTTTGCCCACCGGTCGATGGACGGGTTCGGTGCCTTCATCCTGGGCCGGAACATGTTCGGTCCGGTGCGCGGGGAATGGCCGGACGACAACTGGAAGGGCTGGTGGGGAAACAATCCGCCCTATCATGCTCCGACATTCGTCCTGACGCACCACGCCCGCGCGCCGCTCGTCATGGAGGGCGGCACTATCTTCCACTTCGTCACGGACGGAATCCACGCCGCGCTGGAGCGCGCACGCGACGCCGCGGGAGAACGTGACGTCAAGATCGGGGGTGGCGTCTCGACCGTTCGCCAATACCTGCAGGCCGGCCTGATCGATGAACTGCACTTCGCGTTTTCGCCCGTCCTGCTCGGGCGGGGCGAGGCGATGTTCGAGGGCCTGGATCTGCCTGGCCTCGGCTACCGCGTGATGGAATCCACTGCCACAGAGCTTGCCACGCACGTCGTGCTCGGGCGCCAGGAGAAAGAATAAACGTCCTCTTCGGCAGATTCGTTGCTGGATCACTGTCGAGCGGGAAACCACCCATTGCGGACACTCAAAACCCGTCGATCATCCTGGCGCGGTCGGACAATTCCGTTGAAATGGTGGCCTTGTGGAAGAACCACGATGGCAACCCTCAACGTCAAGAATTTGCCCGACGACCTGTACGAAAAACTAAAGGCCCGCGCCAAACGCGAGCACCGATCGGTGGCGCAGGAGGTAATCGGACTGCCGGCCGCCGTGCTCGACCCACTACCAGGCTTTGTCCATCATGGACCTAAAAGGTCTCGGCGCGGCACTCTGGAAAGACCAGGGTGCTGCCGCGCGTGTGGAGGCCGAACGCGCCTCATGGGACTGATGGATGATCTCGGTTCGGGTTCGGTCGCGGTTGATACCGCGATTTTGATCTCTTTCATCGAAGCGGCGCCCGGGCGGCTGCACGCTTTGCCGGACCCGCGGATCTTGCAGCTTTCGCGTTATGCAGGTCGCGTTTGACCTGATCCGCGCGTGGCAGTGATAACATTGCGGGCGATAAACGCCTCGAAATTGAATGGCCTGGCGGCGCCGCTATTTTCGCCGTCAATCAAAGTTGCCGGCAAAGCCGCTGGTTTCATTTCTTGCCCCTCCTGATGTGAAATTACCAAAATTCGGTCCCTGATGCCAGATTAACGGCAAAACAGGCGCCGTTAACGACGCCGTCATGGCGGGAGAAGACCCGCCATGACGAGAGTGGCGTCCGGGGCTGACAATGCAAACATGAGAACTGCCGCACCGCAACGACGACCCAAAGCGCGCCCTTGGAGAGGTTTCCCATGCTATTCGCGGCTCATCCGTGTTCACCCTGCTTATCCCTGCTTATCCGCGTTCATCTGCCTTCAAAAAATACTTCCTTTCAACGCTTCACAGCCGGTCCGGTTCGCCACAATGCCAGAGGCGTTCGCCCTGCGGGGCATGCACAACAGTGTTGACATTATATAACAACTATGTTAGTCCTAAAATCATGGAGCATACAGCACCATCCACGTCCCGGCCTGCCCCGCCCGATCCCGCACAGGACCGGGCCGGCCGCACGATACCGGCTCGCCTCGCCGCCCTGCTGCATGTCGTCCGCGTCCTGCTCGGCCACGGCCGCCGGCTTGTTGAGACGGTGCCGGAGCGCGCCGTTCATGTGGAATTCGCCGCCCTGGCGGCCGTTTGCGGCACCTACACACTGCCGACCATCCTCGCCCGGCTCCAGCGCGGCATTCTGCGCGCCATGGCGTTGGAGCGTTATCTGCTGTCTCGCGCCGCAAAAGGCCGCGAGATCGGGTTTGTGTACCAGCGCGAGCGCCCGCGGGCGAAGCCGCCAGAAGGGGCGACAGACGCCGAGTCTGCCAGCGAAGTCGTGGGTGGCCGGGCCAAGCCCGGCCATGACGAAGGGGCATCCGAGTCCGGCCATGACGAAAGGGCATCCGAGCCGGGCCCTGACGAAAGGGCGCCCAGGCGCCCGGCGTTTGATCCGGACGATCTCCGCATCCCGACTCCTGAGGAACTCGACGCCGAAGTGCGCCGGCGTCCGCTCGGCCGCACCATCCTCGCCATCTGCATGGACCTCGCGGTCATTCCCAGCTTCTGCACCGGCGCATTCTGGAACCAGATATCCGACACGCTCATGAACTACGGCGGCAGCTTCGCGACGCTGTTTAAAATACGGCAATACCGCGAAACATCGTTTCAGAAAGAGCGGGACAAGAAGCCGCACACCTGGAGCTTTGCCTGGAGGCATCCGCCACCGGATATAGTCCGCCAGGTCCTGGGGTATATGATCGGCGAGCCACCCACGCTGGACCCGTTCGATCCCCTGCTGGCCACCGCTCCTCCCTGATTCGGATTTCCCGAACCTGTGTCGCACCCTCGGGATTCCGGGGGCGCATACGCGCGCCGTAGCATCATCGCGATCGGGCGCTGTAGCGATTTCGCGCCCTGCAAACGAACCGAACGCCCCTCACCCGTCGGCGCGAGGCACCCACGGGATCTTGGCCACCGCGATGCCCTCATCCGCCAGACTTTCCGCCTGTTCCTCGGTGGTTTCGCCGTAGATCGGCTTCGCCTCCGTCTCACCCCGGTGCATCGCCCGCGCCTGGTCGGCGAACTCCGGCCCGACGTAATCGCAGTTCTTTTCCACTTCCGCCCGCATGCGCTGCAGCGCCGCCAGCATCTGCGCCGGCAGCCGTCCCACTTTCTCAGGCGCCGCGACCGCCGCCGGAACCGACGGCTCAGCCGCGGCCTCAACCGGAGCCGGCGCGGCCACATCCCGCCGCCCCAACGCCGGAGCCATCAGCGCGCGTTCCACATCGGTGCCGCCGCACTCGGGACACTCGATCAGGCCGCGCTTGGCCTGCTTCTCAAAGCTGGTGCTGTCCTTGAACCAGCCGTCGAAGCCGTGCGCCTGTCCGCAGCGCAACTGGTAGTGAATCATTTCCGTACCTGACAGAGACCCAACGGTATCAATTTGGCACTCCCGCCATCAGAGTGCCAGCACAATCACGCCAGCCCCAAAAGCGTGTTCAGCTTCCCGGCGCGGTCCAGTGCCACCAGGTCGTCACAGCCACCGATATGCTGTCCACCGATGAAAATCTGCGGCGCGGAGGTGCGCCCGCCCGAACGCGTGCGCGCCTCGGCCCGTTCGGCGGAGCCTTGCGGGGCATGGATCTCTTTGAACGGAACGCCCTTGGTGGTCAGAAGATGCAGTGCCCGATCGCAATACGGGCACCAAGCCTGCGTGTAGATTTCGATATCCGGCATGTCATTCACCTCTTCGTCGTCATGTTGGGCAGATTGGCAATTCTTGCAAGTTCGATCAGGCATGCTCGGTGGCCGGCCACGCAGCCGCCGTCCATCCACCACTGCCGCGTCACCCGCAACAGTTCCCCCACCGCCGGCCCAGGGGGAACACCCAGCGCCACGACATCGCGGCCAACCAGCGGGAAAACCGGACGCTTCATCGCGGCAAGCCGCTGCCGCACCGCCGGGTCGCCATCCAGCCAGGTGCGATCGATCAGATCGGCCGGCCGGTGATCCGCCAACAGCCGGCGCAAATCGTCATCCGAACCGGCCGCTCGGGGAGTCTCGATCAGCCGCACCAACCGGTCGCGGTCGCCGTTCGACATCTTCAACCGGATACCCAACGCCTCCGGATCTCCGGTCAGCATGGCCGCCAACCGCAGAATCGGGTCCGGCGGCAACCCGGCCAGGCGGGACACGGCGGCGGCCTCGGGCACCACGGCGGCCCAAATCCCCAGCCGATCCATCAGCGCGACCGCCTCTCCGGGTTCCGGTGTCGCCAAAATGCGGCGCAGTTCGTTCCAAACCCGCTCGATCGACAATTGTCCCAGGCCCGGAATGCCGCTTCGGAGCGCATCCAGCGTGCCGGTGTCAGGCGGAAGCCGTCCAAACCGAGCATAGAACCGGAAGAAACGCAGGATGCGCAGATAGTCCTCGGCGATGCGGGTCGCGGCATCGCCGACGAAGCGTACCTTGCCAGCCGCCAGATCCTCCTGGCCGCCGAAATAGTCGAACACGGTTCCGTTCCGGTCCATCGACATCGCGTTGATGGTGAAATCCCGTCGCGCCGCGTCTTCCTGCCAGTCCGCGGTGAAGGCGACCACGGCATGGCGGCCGTCGGTTTCCAGGTCTTGGCGCAGGGTCGTGACCTCGAACCCGCGCCCATCGACCACGGCGGTCACCGTGCCGTGTGCCAGCCCGGTCGGCACCACCTTGATCCCGGCGCTCCGCAAGGCCTGCGTCACTTTGTCCGGCGGAAGCGGCGTTGCCAGGTCGAGGTCCGCCACCTTCCGTCCGGCCAGAGCGTCCCTCACGGCTCCACCCACCACCCGCGCATCGGGCAGAGCGTCCCATACGCGGGCGAGCGCCGGATCGGTCAGGAAATCGGGGCGGTCCATCAAGGGTCCGGGGTCACGATACGATCGCCGTGCAGTTCGGCCGGGATGTATGGGTGGCTCGCATCCTGTGCGTCGATTTGGCGCAACCACAACAGCGCGGCGACCATCAGCACCATGAACCCGGCCAGACCGCCCACCAGCCAGACCGGCGGCAGCGGTTGCGGAAACAGCAGTCGCCATACCGCAAATCCGGCAAAGGGCGCCAGGAACATAACGATCTCGATGAACCGCGGCACCGCTTTCCCCCGTTCCAGCCCGAACCGAGCCGGGACCCTACGGAAATAGGCCGAACCAGGGCCGCAATAAAGGGGCGAGGGGCATACGACGTGCCACGGCTGATTAGGGCGAGCCAGTCGAAAAAATTGTGTCAACGGTTCGGGTCAGACTGTCCCGCCAGTGCGGCAGCCGAACCCCGAACACGTCATGCAGTTTCGAGCAATCCAGGCGCAAGTTGGCGGGACGTTTCGCGGGCGTCGGCCAATCCGCGGTACGGATCGGCGCAACCTCGGGCACGTTGGCACCGTGGCGGCCGGCTTCCTCGAACGTCGCGACGGCAAGGCCATGCCACGTCGTTTCCCCTGAACCGGCGGCATGGAATACCCCGCTATAGTCCGATTGCCAGCCGGTTGCGTCCAACCGGGCGACGATGGCCAAAATAGCATCGGCCAGGTCGATTGCGGTGGTGGGGCAGCCACGTTGGTCACCCACAACGGTCAGCCGGGGCCGTGTTTTCCCGACCGCCAGCATCGTGCGGACGAAGTTCTTGCCGGTGGCGGCATAGACCCAGGCCGTGCGCAGGACGATCGCCTTGGCGCCGGAGGCCAGGACCGCTTCCTCGCCCGCAAGTTTGCTGGCTCCATACACGCCTTGCGGAGCGACTGGATCGGTCTCGACATAGGGGGACGGTTTCAGGCCGTCGAACACGTAGTCGGTGGAGACGTGAATCAGCGGAATGTCCGCCCGCGCGCATAAGCGCGCCAGAATCGCCGGGCCGTCCCGGTTGGCGCGATAAGCGGCGTCGGCGTCTGATTCAGCGGCATCTACCGCGGTGTATGCGGCGGCGTTGACCACCAGACGCGGGGCGGCGGCGCGGAAGGCCGCCTCGATCGTTTCCGGCCGGTCGAAGTCGAATTCGGGGCGACCGACCCGGACAACACCGGCGGAAGTGCCCAGAGCGGACGCAAGTTGACCGGTGCCCCCGGTGACGAGAATGGGACGTGTCATCACCGCGCGACCGCCTCTCAAATCCGAAACAACTGTGGCAGTTCCCGCAAAAACGGCAGCAGCTTGTCCTTGTCCGACAGGATGATCTGATCCGCCGGCACCGGCCAGTCGATGCTGATCTCCGGATCGTTCCAGATAGCGCCGCGTTCCGCCGATTTATCGTAGGGCGCCGTGACCTTGTAGATCACCTCGGTGTCAGCGGTCAGCGTGCAATAGGCGTGCAGAAAGCCGACCGGAACCCATATCTGAGTCCAGTTCTCGGCGCTGATCTCCACCCCGACATACTGGCCGAACGTCGGCGAGCCCCATCGCACATCGACCGCAACGTCGTAGATCGCGCCACGCGTGCACCGGATCAGCTTGCCTTGTGCGTTGGGGCCGACCTGGCAATGTAATCCTCGCAGCACGCCTACTCCGGTCGAAACCGCGTGATTGTCCTGCACGAACGGACCCGGAATGCCGGCCTCGGCAAACGCGCCATCTTTCCAGGTTTCCGAGAAGAACCCCCGTGGGTCCTGAAAACGGCGCGGCGTGATCAGCTTGATGTCGGCAATTGCCAGGGCCTCGATCTTCAAGACTGTTCCCCTTCCGCCAGTTCCATCAGGACCCGGCCCAGTTCGGTCTTGCCGAGTTGCGTAGCATGGCGACGCAGCAGGTCGGCATCGATGAAGCCCATCCGGAAAGCGACTTCTTCCGGGCAACCCACCAGCATGCCGGTGCGCGACTGAATGGTCTGCACGAAAGTCGCCGCCTGGAGCAGGCTGTCGGGGGTGCCGGCGTCCAGCCATGCGCAGCCGCGCGACAGTTTCTCGACGTTCAGCGTTCCCATCTCCAGATAGACGCGGTTGAGGTCGGTGATTTCCAACTCACCGCGTGGTGACGGCTTGATCGAACGAGCAATGTCGCTGACCTGCTGGTCATAGAAATACAGACCGGTGATCGCCCAGTTGCTGGTGGGCGCGGCGGGCTTTTCCACGACTTCCACAGCCTTGCCATCCGCGTCGAACGCAACCACACCGTAGCGCTCGGGATCGCGCACCTGGTAAGCGAACACGGTCGCGCCGGCCGGCCTGGATGCGGCGTTGCGCAACAGAGTGGACAGATTGTCCGCGTGGATCAGATTGTCGCCGAGCGCCAGGGCGCAGGCCTCACCGTCCAGCCAGTCGCTGCCGATCAGGAATGCCTGGGCGATGCCGTCGGGTGTGGGCTGCACGGCATAGTCGAACTTCACACCGAACCGCGAGCCATCGCCCAGCAGCCGCTTGAACTGCGGCAGATCCTCGGGCGTGGAGATCAGCATGATGTCGCGGATGCCCGCCAGCATCAGCGTGGACAGCGGGTAATACACCATCGGCTTGTCATAGACCGGCAGAAGCTGTTTCGACGCCGCCAGGGTCATCGGATGCAGGCGGGAACCGGAACCGCCGGCCAGAAGGATGCCCTTCATACGCTTATTCCTTTGTCGCTCTTGTCATCAGAACCGGTGCCGAGGCGTTGGCGGGCCGAGCGCAGCCCCTCCCACCAGGTCCGATTGTCCAGGTACCAATCGATGGTGCGGGCGAGGCCGCGTTCAAAATCGTGCGGGGCTTTCCAGTCCAGCGCCTTCTCGCTGCGGGACGGATCAATTTCGTAGCGGAAATCATGCCCTGGACGATCGGTGACATAACGGATCAGCCGTTCGCGCGGTCCGGCCGGATCAGGAACGCGGGTGTCGAGATGGGCGCAGATCGCCTTCACCACCTGGAGGTTGGTGCGCGGCTGGCGCCCGCCGATCGCGTAAGTTTCTCCCGGCGTCCCGCTCTCCAAAACGCGCACCAGCGCCTCGGCGTGATCCTCGACAAACAACCAGTCGCGCATGTTGGAGCCGTCGCCATAGACCGGCAGGTCCTTGCCCTCCAGCGCGTTCAACGTGACCAGCGGGATCAGCTTCTCGGGAAACTGCCAGGGGCCGTAGTTGTTGCAGGTGTTAGAGACCAGCGTCGGCAGCTTGTAGGTGTGGCTCCAGGCTCGGACCAGATGGTCGGACGCGGCCTTGGTCGCGGAATAGGGACTGCGCGGATCATAGGGGGTGGTTTCGGTGAACGGCGGATCATCGTAATCCAGCGCGCCGAAGACCTCATCGGTGGAGACATGGTGGAAGCGGAACGCCGCCTTCCGATCCATGGGCATCGCCGCGTAGTGACGGCGGGCGGCCTCTAACAGGATGAATGTGCCGACGACGTTGGTCTGCACGAAGTCGGCCGGCCCGTCGATCGAGCGATCCACGTGGCTTTCGGCCGCGAGATGCATCACGGCGTCGGGGTCGTGCGTCTCGAACACCTGACGCATGGCCGCCGCATCCGCGATATCGGCTTTGACCAGCAAGTGACGATTATGCCGGAAACCCTCCTCCAGCGCGTCTTCTGACGCGGCGTAGGTCATCTTATCGACATTGATCACAATATGATCGGTGTTGCGCAGCAAATGTCGCACCACGGCGGATCCGATGAACCCGCATCCGCCCGTCAACAAAAGCTTCATTTAACCGCCTGTCCCCGCCGTTCGCGCCAGCGTCGGGTAACATCATTCCGCCTGATGCGGCAACCGTTCGTTTCGGACTCCTGACAGAAACAGCCGAACCGCTGCGTGGCACCATGCCTTCACTGCCGGCTCGTCAAGCGGAGGTCCCAGCCCCAGTGCCCGACGTTGCGGCCCGGCGAGCACGAGATGCAGAAATTGTTCGGCTGCAAAAACGGTGTCGCCGGGCGGCAGCATCCCGGTGGCCACGGCCTGATCCAGCAGAGCGGCGATTCGGATGCCGCCTTCGCTGGCCCCGGCTTGGTGCATCATCCGCGGCAGTTCCGGAAAGCGGGCGCTTTCGGCGACCAACAGCCGATGCAACGCGACCGCTTCCGGGCGCAGCGCGATGGCCAGAATGCGTTCGGCCGCGTCGTTCAAGGCGTCTTCCAGCCCAGCAAGACCAGAAACAGCGCCGCCCATAACGGGGGTCCAACCGCCCGCGAGCGACAGCCATCGCGTCATCAATCGTTCGACCACCGCCCTGAACAGCGCGGGTTTCCCATCCCAGCGCGCATATAGGGTGCGTTTCGCCACCCCGCTGCCTTTTGCGACCGCCTCTATTGAGGTAGCGGCATAACCGTCGGCCAGAAATGCCGCCGTGGCCGCATCCAGAATGGTGGTCTCCAGCAGCGCCGCGGCATCCGCCGTCGGCCGTCCGCCAAACCGGCGGATGACTGCGCCGCTCATGTGATCATTACCAGTGATGATGGTGATACGGACCCCAGGCCGGATAAACAACGCAGCCTGACAGCATGATCGCGAGGCCGAAAACGGCAACCGTTTGAACCAGACGTTTGAAGGGGGACATCGAGAGAACTCCGAACCGGTGAAGCACCTCTCACATATAGCCCAAAAAATGAAACGCAACGGGTGCGATGCAATACCAAGTGTAACGGCGATCCCAACTGGCGACTGAGACCGTCGGGTCGATAGAAAGGGATCAAAAATCCAGGTCGGCGTAATGCGATGGCGGCGCGGTGCCCGGCACACGATCCGCCAAAATCCCCCGGAAGCTCGGCCGCGACTTCATCCGAGCGTACCAATCCTTGGCGGGGAGAGAGATGGACCAGTCGATCTCACCGATGAAATCCAGGGTGGACAGGTGCGCCGCGGCGGCGAAATCCGCCATCGACAGACTGCTCCCGCCCAGCCATTTCCGGGTTTCCGCCAGCCATCCGATGTAATCCAGGTGATAGCGCAACGCGGTGTACCCGATGCGAATGGCTGACGCATCGGGATTGCCCCGCTGGGTCAAACGGCGAAGGTATTTCTCGCCGTACAGGTTCTGCGTCACCTCGATGGCAAAACGGCTATCGAACCAGGCGGCGAGACGCCGGACCTCGATCCGCTCCGCCAACGTTCGGCCCAGAAGGCTGCTCTCCGGATAGGCTTCGTCAAGATATTCGCAGATCACCGAAGAATCCGGAATGACCAGACCGTTATCCTCGATCAGCGTCGGCACCGTACCGGCCGGGTTCAGTTCCAGGTATTCCGGCCGGCGCTCCCATGCCTTTTCCAGCCTCAATTCAAACGGCAGCCGCTTCTCCGCCAGGACGAGGCGGACTTTGCGGGCATAGGGCGAAAGCGGGAGGTGGTACAGGACACGCATTGGAATGGCTTATCGCACCGCGCACCGCGCCACGCAAAGTGTCGTTTGCATCAAGCCGGATCAGAAAGTCTTGACTCCGCAACTTTCCAGCCGGGACTCGCTAGTGCCCTTGCCAGGCGTCGAACCGCTGCCGCAACTTGGGCAGATTGTCGTGCCAGAAGCCGGCATCGATTCTCAAACCCACCGCCAGATTAGCCGGATTACTGGGCGACACAGCCGCCAACTCCGGCGTCAATCCGTCATTCAGTCCCTTGGCCAGTCCGCCGTCGCCGCTATGTTGCAACAACCGCTGTTCGACGGCCGTCATGCCGGTGAAATAAAGGAACTGCTGCGCGTTGCGCGCCGAAGCACTGCCTTTCATGATGACCCAGCTTTCCAGCTCGAACAGGCTGGCGTTGAACTGAAAGCCGAAATTCTTGTGCTCCTTCTCCGCCATCGTCGCGATCTGACCACTGGGGGCGGTCGTCATCAACACGTCGCCGGACGCCAGGATGTGGGCGGCTTCGGCTTCGGTGGACCACCAAACGATATAGGGCTTGAGCTGGTCCAGTTTGCGAAACGCCCGATCCAGACCGTCCGAGGTAGACAACGTTTTATAGACATCCGCCGGCGCCACGCCGTCCGCCATCAGGGCGAATTCCAGATTGCCGCGCACACCTTTGCGCAGTCCGCGCTTGCCCGGGTATTTCGCCACGTCCCAGAAATCCGACCAGGACGGCACCACCGGCAGCTTGTCCTTGTCCCATGCCAGGGTCGTGGTGACGATGACCGCGCCCAGTCCGCAGTCACTGACCGCCTGCGACTGGTAGTGGTCCTTGCCGCCGATCGCCGACCAATCGAGCTTCTCGAACAATCCCTCCGAACAGCCGGTGGCAAGTTCGTCGGCATCGACAAGAACGAGATCCCATCGGTCATCCGTGGCCTTGGCCTGCGTGCGCAGAATGTCAATGCCGCCCTCCCAAACCGGCTGTTGGACCGGCGTGCCGGTGACGGCCGTAAACGGCTGCACATAGGCCGATTGTATCGCATGCTGTAGCGACCCGTCGCGCGTGACGATCGTCAGGTCGTTCGGGTTGGCCGGGGTTGGGCTTGCCGGGGTCGGGGTTGCCGGGGTCGGGGTTGGCGGGGCGGGGATGACCGCGGGCGGCGCCGCCGGAATTGGCATGCCCGGGTTCGGTTCAACCGGTGACGACTCAGCCGAGGTCTCGGCAGCCAGAATCGGCGCCGCAGAGGCCGGCACAGCCGAAAGGGGGGCAATCACCGGGACGATAAGCAACGTCACGGCGGCCAGGAGCGAGCGGGCGGGCATGAACAGACTGATATCCGGCTTCCTGCGAAGGAAATGACGCTACAGGTCGCCGCCTTTTTGAGCAACGACCCCCCGGCTGGAAACCGGGCAAACAACTGTGTGCCATAACCCGTTTCCAAACCATATCGGCCATCGACGGTTTTGTGTGTTTTTGGTCGAATTGTCGCAATTGGCCCACGCCGGCAGGCAGTCCGGTATGGTGTCCTAGGTGCCGGCGGCCAGCAAATCGTCCATTGTCCCGGCATTACCGCAGAAATCGTGGCTATGTGTCCCGGCCGTCCCAGCCTCAAGCTCCAGGCGGCAGGTTCCCGAATCCCGGCATCGCGCACACGTCACTTCCATGTCGCGCACAACACCCCTGAACGCGCGGCGCACCGCCTCGGGATCCAGATTGCGAGCCCGCATCATCTTGTCCATCAAGTCGCTGTGGTTGCCGACCCGCGGCACGACCTCGCGCAAATCCGCCTCGGAGACTCCGATATCCGCCGCCAGAAGCTGAAGATCAGAGCGCGACATCGTTGCCAGCTCATTGTCCCGGGTGGCTCGTGCCTTGATCCAGTCAAGGGTGCGGCAGAACAGGGTCGGTTCGGTGGATGCGGTCACAGTGGTGTCTCCGGCAGGTACTTCAGGCCTGACTGACACGATGGCGGCGGGACCGGTTTGATCTCGGTCAATGATATCGGCCGTAAACGTTGAGTTCAGACGCTATTCGGACTAAACTAACCACACTTAGTTCGATGGAGGCCCGGGTATGCGCACTGTCAACATCCACGAAGCCAAAACCCATCTGTCACGGCTGCTCGACGAGGCCGTCAAAGGGGAGCCGTTCATCATCGCCAAGGCCGGCAAACCATTGGTGAAGGTCACCCGAATCGACGAGCCGGAGGTCCGCAAACCACGCCGGTTAGGTTTTCTGGCAGGCCGCTTCTCGGTTCCCGACGACTTCGATCAGATGGGCGCCGAGGAGATCAGGCGGCTCTTCGAGGGCGAGGAGGAATGAAGTTTCTACTGGATACGCATCTGTTGGTTTGGGCCGCGGCCCGCCCGGATCGCGTATCCCGAGCGGCTCGTGACTTAATCGGCGATCCAGATAACGAACCGATGTTCAGCGCCGTAAGTATCTGGGAGGTTTCAATTAAATTTGGACTTGGCCGCGAGGATTTCACGTCGGACCCAAGATTGCTGCGACGAGAGTTGCTTGTTAACGGCTACGCAGAAGTGCCGTTAACCTCCGTGCATGCACTCGCTGTGTTAGATTTGCCTCGGCTTCACAAAGACCCGTTCGACCGCATCCTGATCGCCCAATCCGCCGCCGAAGGGATCGTCTTGCTGACCGCTGACCCCATAATGGCTCGCTACCAAGGCTTGGTACGTCTGGTCTGAGGCCGGTTGGGTTCCGGGCCTTCACCCGCCATACCACGGACCAGCCATCGGGATCAGAACCCATTGGCAGCGATCCGATTAGCCGCCCAGGATTGTGCCGATGTCCAATCCGGCCTCATTGGCTGCCGTCTTCTTGCCGCCATCCCAACGGACGCGATGGACCTCGATAAAGCCGCCCTGGCCGTGGATCGTCAGGCTGGTGCCGTTTTGTGCGACCACCTGACCGATCTTCTTGCCCTTCACCTCGCCGAAGGTGCGAGCGATGCGCTTGGTGCTCTCGAACAGGAACAGCTTCTTGCCCTCGTGCGTCGTCCAGGCGCCCGGCGCCGGATTGCAGCCGCGGATTAAATTGAAGGTCTGGTCCACATGCGTCGCCCAATGGATCTGGGATTCGGCGTCGCGGATGATCCCCTCGTAGCCGGCATTCGGTTCGTATTGCGCGAGTGCCGGGGCCTTGCCGGCGACCACCATGTCGGCGACCTCGATCAGGCCGGCGACGCCCATCGGAAAGATCTTTCCGAAGTACAATGAACCGAGCGTGTCCTCCGGCTCGATCGGAACCGCCCGGGTGAGAATGACCGGGCCTTCATCCAGCCCGTCGGTCGGGCGGAATATGGAAAAACCGGTTTCGCTGCGCCCGAGGATGATCGACCAGCTCATCGACGACGCCCCACGGTGCAGCGGCAGCAGGCTCGGGTGGAACTGAATCGTGCCGAATTTCGGGATGTTGCAGAAATCCTGCGGCGCGAACTGGGTCACATAGGCCATCACGCCGATATCGGCCTTGGCGGCGCGCATGGCTTCCTGCGCCTCCGGGTCGGTCAGTTTGGGAAACTGGAAGGTCGGCACGCCGGCGGCCTCGCCAGCCAGCCGCAACGGGTCGGGGCGGCCTTTTTCCGGAGCGCAGAACACCGCCGCCACATCGTCGCCACGCGCCAGGAATGCGTCCAGGGCGGCCTTGCCGAAATCCTGCTGTCCGATGATGGCGACGCGCATGTGGGTTCCTCCGATTTGTTGTCCTTCAATAATGCGTCGGCCCGGGACGTGTCGAGTGGGCATCCCGCCTCTTTGCACCGGCCGATCCGGCGGGTTACACGATGCCTAACCGAAGAGAGATTTCCGCATGACAACCGAACCCACCGTCGTCACCAGCCGTGACGGCCGCATCGGGCGCATTCTGCTCAACCGTCCCCGCGCCCTGAACGCGCTCGACCTGGCGATGATCCGAGCCTGCGCCGCGATTTTGGAGACATGGCGCGAGGACCCGCATGTCGATGCGGTCGTGATCGAAGGCGCCGGCGATCGTGCCTTCTGCGCCGGCGGGGATATCCGCGCCCTGCGCGACGGACAGCTGTCCGGCGACCGCGCCTCGGTGGATCAGTTCTTCACCGAGGAATACGCGCTGAACGTCACCATCGCCACCTATCCGAAACCATATATTGCGCTGATCGACGGCATCTGTATGGGCGGCGGTATCGGTATGTCCGTGCATGCTCCCTATCGCGTGGCTACCGAATACGCCGGCTTTGCCATGCCGGAAACCGCGATCGGCTTCTTTCCGGATATCGGCGCGACCTTCTTGCTGCCGCGCTTGCCGGGGGAACTGGGGACCTACCTCGGGTTGACCGGTCTGCGGATTAACGGCGGCGACTCTGTTCACGCCGGACTGGCGACGCACTTTACGTCCCGCGCCCGCCTCCCGGATCTGTCCTCCGCCCTCGCGCGTGACGGCATCGCCGCCCTGGCGGTTTATAATGAGCCGTTGCCAGCGTTCTCCCTTGCCGATCATCGCGCGGCCATCGACCATTGCTTCGCGGCCGCCACGGTCGGCGAGATCGTCGCGCGCCTGGAAGCCACGCATGCGGACTGGGCCACGGCCGCGCTGAAATCGCTGCATCATGTGTCACCCTCCGCCCTGCACTGGACCCTCCGCGCGTTGCGCAGGGGGCGCGACCTTACCCTGAAGCAGGCGCTGGCCGCCGAGTTCGCGTTGACCCGCACCACAATGGCGCACCCTGACTTCGCCGAGGGCGTGCGGGCGATGATCGTGGATAAGGATCGTACTCCTGCATGGCAGCCCACCAGGATCGAGGATGTGGATCCGAACCGGATCGCGGCCTTGTTCGAAGGGTGAATACTGTGTTGCCCGGGTCGTGCGATTGCGATTTGATCTGGCCGACGATCGCGGGATGTCGTCCCCCGCGACCGAGCAGCCCCAGTTGAAAGCACGCGCATGCCCGCCTTCATCTGCACGACCTGCGGCTGCCAATATGCCCACACCGAGGCACCGCCGGCCGGCTGCAAAATTTGTCAGGATGACCGTCAATACGTGAATCCGGCCGGTCAGGCCTGGACCACGCTGGTGTCGATGCGCAACACCTACTTCAACGCGTTCCGCCGGCTGGAACCAGGCCTGATGGGTGTCGGCACATTTCCCGCGTTCGCCATCGGCCAACGCGCGCTGATCATCCGGACGCCGGCTGGCAACATCCTGTGGGACTGCATCGGCTTCCTCGATGAAACAACCGTCACCATTCTGAAAGCGCTCGGCGGCATCGCAGCCATCGCCTGTTCGCATCCGCATTTTCTGGGTTCGGTCGTGGAATGGAGCCACGCGTTCGATGGCGCCCCGGTGTATGTGCACGCGATGGACCGCAAGTTCGTCACACGCCTCGATCCGGTGGTGACGTTCTGGGAAAGTGACCAGCAGGAATTGGCCGAGGGCATCACACTGATCCGCTGTGGCGGACACTTTCCCGGCAGCGCCGTGTTGCATTGGGCGCAGGGGGCCGCCGGGGCCGGCGTGCTGCTGACCGGCGATACGCTACAAGTGCGTCCTGACAAGGGGCTGACCTTTATGCACAGCTACCCCAATCTTATCCCGCTCGACGCCGCGTCGGTTCGACAAATCGCCGATACGTTAGGTCCGTGGCGGTTTGAAACCCTCTATGGTGGTTGGTGGGAGCGCGTGATTTCACAGCGGGCGAAGCAAGTGATGGCGGCCTCGGTGGCGCAATATATCAACGCCGTAACCGGTTCGGCCGAAAGCTTTTGAATATCGGACACGGGGTCCACGGTGTGTCGTGTTCAGCCGATCAAACCGTTGATTTCGCGGCATTCAGTTTGGTGGATCAACGAGGGGCCGCCCATGACCCGACGGTGCCGCGACAGGTGGCCCGGACAAGCCGGGACATGACAATGGGGGCGAGAGTCGGCCTCAACGCGGACTGGTATTAATCGCTAATCAGGATGACCGCTTTTGCCCGAGCGCCAGTGTTTGATCCTATGTCGTTGACCCTGGCGCCTCGCGGTCTTATCTGAGCCGAGGCGCGTCTGGGTCCCCACCCGGACCGGTCGCCCATGGAAGGTTCGCATGCTCGCCTCAATCGCCCGCGCCCTGTTTGGTTCGTCAAACGATCGCTCCCTGAAAGGCTATCAGCGGCGTGTCGCGCCGATCAATGCCCTGGAAGACGGTATGAAGGCGTTGTCGGATGCGGCGCTTGCCGCTAAAACCGCTGAATTCCGCGCCCGTCTGGCCGATGGTGCCAGCCTGGACGACCTACTACCTGAAGCTTTTGCGGTGGTGCGCGAAGCCAGCCGCCGGGTGCTCGGCCAGCGCCATTTCGACGTTCAGCTTGTCGGCGGCATGGTCTTGCACGACGGCAAAATCTCCGAGATGAAGACTGGCGAGGGCAAGACGCTCGTCGCCACGCTGCCGGTTTACCTGAACGCGCTGGCTGGCAAAGGCGTGCATGTCGTAACCGTGAACGACTATTTGGCCCGCCGTGACGCCGACTGGATGGGGCAGATCTACAACTTCCTCGGACTGAGCTACGGCGTGGTCGTGCACGGCCAGGACGAGGAAACCAAGCGCGCGCAATACGCCGCCGACATCACCTATGGGACCAACAACGAGTTCGGCTTCGACTACCTGCGCGATAATATGAAGTACCGCCTGGAGGACATGGTTCAGCGCGAGTTCTTCTACGCCATCGTGGACGAGGTCGACTCCATCCTGATCGACGAAGCGCGCACCCCGCTGATCATCTCCGGCCCGGCCGAGGACAGCTCTGATCTGTATCGCACTGTCGATCTGGTGGTGAAGGAACTGGTGAAGGATCCGACGACCTACGACAAGGACGAAAAATTCAAGACGGTGTCGCTGACCGAACCCGGGAGCGAACGCGTCGAGGACATGTTGAAAGAATCCGGTGTTATCACCGAGGGCAACCTGTACGACATTTTCAACGTCTCGGTCGTCCACCACGTCCAGCAATCGGTTCGCGCCCACACCCTGTTCGCCCGCGACGTCGATTACATCGTGCGCGAAGACCAGGTGATCATCATCGACGAGTTCACCGGCCGCATGATGCAGGGCCGCCGCTACTCCGAGGGCCTGCATCAGGCGCTGGAAGCGAAGGAACACGTCACCGTCCAGGCGGAAAACCAGACGCTGGCGTCGATCACCTTCCAGAACTATTTCCGCCTATATCCCAAGCTTTCCGGCATGACCGGCACGGCGATGACGGAAGCCGACGAATTCGCCGAGATCTACAAGCTGGACGTGGTCGAAATTCCCACCAACGTCGCCGTCACCCGCAAGGACGAGGACGACGAGGTCTATCGCTCCGCCGCCGAAAAATACGAGGCCGTCGCCACGCTGATTGACGAAGCCCGCGCCAAGGGCCAGCCGGTGCTGGTCGGCACCACGTCAATTGAGAAAAGCGAGACCATTTCCGACCTGCTGAAAAAGAAGAAGGTGCCGCACTCGGTGCTCAACGCGCGCTTCCATGAGCAGGAAGCCGAGATCGTATCACAGGCCGGTGCGCCCGGCGCCGTCGTGATCGCCACCAACATGGCCGGCCGCGGCACCGACATTAAGCTCGGTGGCAATCTGGATGTGCGGCTGAAGAAGGAACTCGCCGGGATTGAGGACGAGGCTGAGCGGGCGGAGCGCGAGGCGGTCATTCGCGCGGAAAACGCCGTCGCGCACCAGGCGGTCCGCGACGCCGGCGGGTTGATGGTGATCGGCACCGAACGCCACGAAAGCCGCCGCATCGACAATCAGTTGCGCGGCCGGTCGGGCCGCCAGGGCGATCCGGGCCGCTCCCGCTTCTTCCTGTCGCTGGAAGACGACCTGATGCGCATTTTCGGCTCCGAACGCATGGGCGGAATGTTGCAGCGGCTGGGGCTGAAAGAAGGCGAAGCGATCGTCCACCCCTGGATCAACAAGGCGCTGGAGAAGGCGCAGAAGAAGGTCGAGGCGCGCAACTTCGATACCCGCAAAAACGTGCTGAAATACGACGACGTGATGAATGCGCAGCGCAAGGAGGTCTATGCCCAGCGCAAGGAATTCATGAAGCTTGCCGACGTGAACGAAACCATCGCCGATATGCGCGGCGACGTTCTGGCGGTAATGGTCGCGGCTCGGGTGCCGGAAAAGGCGTTCTCGGAACAGTGGGAACTGGCCGAACTCGCCGCCGACGTGCGCCGCGTGTTCAACCTCGATCTGCCGGTCGAGGCATGGGGCAAAGAGGACGGCATCGACGAGACCCATTTGCGGGAGCGGATCGAGCGCGCTGTGGATGAAATGATGGCGGCGAAAGCCGCCAACATGGGTCCGGATCTGATGCGGTTCATCAAAAAGAGCCTGCTGATCCAGACGATCGACGCGGTGTGGAAAGAGCATCTGTATGCGCTGGATCATCTGCGCCAGGGCATCGGCTTGCGTGCCTACGGCCAGCGCGACCCGCTGAACGAATACAAGTCCGAGGCGTTTGCGCTGTTCAACGCGATGCTGGCCGAACTCAAGGAACGCGTCACCGGCATGCTGGCCCGCGTCGAGCTGGCGCCGGAACGGCCGATGGAGCCGCCGCCGTTGCCGCATATGATGGAATTGCATGCGGAACCGGAATCCGCGCTGTCCTCCGAACTGGCGCTGGCCGAACCGCAGCGGCATATCGCGACGGCTCCTCTGCGTATCGTGGCGGTCGATCCGGACGATGAGAGCACCTGGGCCGGGACGCCGCGCAATGCGCTGTGTCCGTGCGGGACCGGCAAGAAATACAAGCACTGCCACGGGCGTTTGGCGTAAAACGCGGCCCGCACTCGGCGGACCAGATTAACTCTGAATGATACAAGCGTGACAATGTCTCGCGAAAGCGTCACACTTGCGGGGTGAACGTCCTTTCGCCCCCTAAAGCCCGGCTTCAGATTGAGATCGTCCATGATCTCGTCTGCCCCTGGTGCTATCTGGGCATCCGTAGGTTGCTGCGGACATTGCGCCGCCGCCCCGATATTGCGTTTGAACTGGTCTGGCGTCCGTTCCTGCTGAACCCCGAAATGCCGCGCATGGGCATGGCGCGCCCGGACTACGTGGTGCGCAAATTCGGCGGCGAGGACCGGGCCAGGCGCATGTATGCGCAAATCAGCGAAACCGGCCGCAAAGAGGGGTTGGATTTCCGGTTCGAACGCATCCGCCGCACGCCGTCCTCGATCGATGCGCACCGGTTGGTTCGCTATGCGTCCGGTTATGGCCGAGCGGATAGTTTGGTGGAGGCGCTGTTCGCGGCCCATTTCACCGATGGGTATGACATCGGCGACCATGGCATCCTGATCGCCGTCGCCACGGCCTGCGGCATGGACCCGCTGTCGGTGCGCCGCTTCCTGGCCTCCGATGCCGCCACCGAGGGCGTGCATGCGGACAATCTGCGGGCCCACCGGCTGGGGATCAACGGCGTGCCCTGCTTCGTTGTCGATGGCATGCACGCCATAGCCGGCGCGCAGGAGCCCGAGGTGATTGAGCGGTTGCTCGATATCGCGACGGTCGATGCGGTTCGTTTCTAGCGTCTGTGCGTTGATGGTGCTGGCTGCCGGGGCGGCGCTCGCACAGACGCCCTGCGCGGATTGCCGAACCCCCGTTTCGCTGCTTACACTCACGGCTGAAACCAATAATGGAAGCGTTCGGATGACCCCAGAGATCAAAGCTCAACTCGCACCGCATGGCGTGCTGCGCGCCGCCATCAACATGGGCAACTTCCTGCTCGTCACCGGGCGCGCCGAGAACGGCGATCCGACCGGTGTGTCCCCCGACATGGCGCGTCTGATCGCCGATGCGCTTGGGGTGCCGGTGCAATATGTGCAGTACGCGAAACCCGGCGAATTGGCGGACGACGCTGGCAAGGACCTCTGGGATATCGGCAACATCGGCGCCGAACCTGCCCGGGCGGAAAAGATCGCCTTTACCGCCGCGTATGCAGAGATTGAGGCGACCTACATGGTGCCGCCCGGTTCGGCCCTGAAGACTATTGCAGATGTGGACAAGCCCGGTGTGAAGATCGCCGTGTCCGCGCGGAGTGCCTACGATCTGTGGCTGGAGCGGAACATCAAGCATGCGACGGTGGAACGGACCACCGGTCTGGATGGCGCGTTGAACCTGTTCCTGGGCGGCGGGTTCGATGCTCTGGCCGGGCTGCGGCCCGGGCTGATCAGCGACGTGAAGAAGATGCCAGGCGCGGTCATTCTGCCCGGCCAGTTTACCGCTGTGCAGCAGGCGGTCGGGACCGCTCGGTCCAACGCGGCGGCGGCGGCATGGCTGCATGATTTCGTCGAGCAGGCGAAAGCCTCCGGTCAGGTCGCGAAATTTATCGCTGAGCACAAGGTGAACGGGCTGTCCGTCGCGCCTCCGGGCTGAGGGCATGCGTCAGAGGGAGTACGCCTCCCTCTGACACCTGAGCCGTTAGGACACCGTGATCGGCGAGGACACCAGCGCACCGGTGGTGACGCTGCCGGAGCCTTGCGCCAGCATCCATAGATAATATGTGCCCGCCGTGGCCGGTGCGTTGAAGTATTGCGCCCATCCGTTGGTTTGGCCGTCGGCGGCTGCCACGATCAGGCCGGCTGTCGGGATCGTCGTGTTGCTGGTTGACCATGCGAACGCGGCGCCGGTGACGGCGGTAGGCGCTGCCGTCGCGAACAGCATCACGCCGCCATTCGGTGCGACGCTGGTGTTGTGGGTCTGAGTCGCCGCGGCGGTCCAGGCTCCGGGTGCGACGGTCGCTCCTCGGGTCGTACCCGTGGTGATGCCCGACCACGCGCCGGGACTGGCGGCGGCGTTGGTGGCCTGGACCTGGATGTCGATCGCTGTTGCTCCGCTGAGGCCGTTCAGCGTGTACGGGCTGGTAACGGCGGACACGGTCGTCCAGGTGCCGGCTCCGGTTGGGCTGGAGCGCAGGTTGTAGCCTGTCGCCGCGCCGTGCGTGCTGTCGGTCGGTGGGGCGGTCCAAGTAACGGACAATTTGGAATTGGTGCCGTCCGGTGGCGGCGCAACGCTGGTGATCGCCGGGGCGTTCGGTGCGTACGGCCCGGCCGAGGCGGTGGTCAGCGTGCTGGTGGCCGACCAGGCGCTGGTGCCTGCGGCATTCGCGCTTTGAACCTGCACGTCGTAGGCCGATCCGGCCGCGAGGCCCGATAGGATGTAGGGGCTGGTGACAATTGACACTGTCGTCCAGGTGGCAGTTCCGGACGGGCTGAACCGGACGTTGAAACTGGTGGCGGCACTGTGCGAGGCGTCAACCCCCGGAGAGGTCCAGGTCACGGTCAGCGCGCTGCCGCTGCCTTGCGCCAGCGATGCGGCGGCGGGCGTGTTGGGGATGTGGATGACCGGTTGGGTCATCGCCGGGACGGACGGCGCACCCGACCAGCCATCGGCTGGTTGCTGCCACCGCGTTTGCGGCGGCGGCGAGGCCGGGTGTCCGAGGGCGTGAACCCCTGTGATGTGGGGGTTTTTCTCAAGCAGTGTAGGCGATTTGGGCATTTCGCGTGCGGCTCCTGTTAGCGCCGCGTGGATAGGGTGCGTGAGTTTTGGTTATCCAGAGTTAGTTAGTATAAATATCTCTGCGGCTCGGTCATGGCTTGGTTGGTTCCAGAACCAGTTGGGTCTGGGTGATCTGCGCAACCGCCCGGCCGGCCTCCGTGGTAACGCGGGTTTGCCAGACCATGGTGCGGCGGCCGCGATGGACCGGCGTTGTCTCCCCGAGGATTTTGGTGCCGACAGGGGCCGGGGCCAGGAAGTTGGTCTTCGATTCAATGGTGGTGGTGCCGGCTCCGTCGCGCAGATTCAGGATCGTCGCGGCGGCACCGAGCGTGTCGGCGAAGGCCATGATGGCGCCGCCGTGCAGGATCGCGGGTTGGGTGCAGAGATCGTCGCGCACGAGCAGTTCGGCGGTGACGCGTTCCTTGCTGGCGCTGGTGAAGTGGATGCCGAGCAGCTCGGCGAAGGGCAACGGCGATTGCCGCAGGCGGTCGAGGTCGTCCATGAGGTCCTCCCTGGTTTGGTCTATGCCGGTTCCGGCTTGGGGTAGGTTCTACCGCACGCGGGCTGATAACAACTCCCCCTGTCGCGCGCCGCCGGCCGGTTGGGGGATTTGATTGAGTTTACGCGCCTGACTATGTTATCCTGACAGGATAAGTGGTGAGGTGGCCGATTTCGGACGAGCACACACTCGAATACCTACTGGGGTTTGATGGCCGTATCCACACTCTCGAATAAGGCTATTGGCTGAAATTCGAGATCAAACGCGGGTCGCCTATGCCAGAGCGGCCGGCACGGGCTGCGGTATTCTTTCACGCTGCATGCCCCTGACGGCAAACGGTTGATGGGCTTCGACAACCCGCATCGCCTGACACCGGCTGGTGGACGCTATCGCCGACGGGCCGAAGAGCACGATCATTGGCACCGGCACGGCAATGATCCGGGGAGGGCTTACGCGTTCACGACCGCCGACCAACTGCTGGCGGACTTCGAACGGGAAGTCAGACGTATCCTGGCGGAACGCGGGGTTAGCGACGAGGTGATTGACGACGGCACAACAACGGAACGAGAAACAGATTGAAAATTCAAAGCCTGGGTAGTCTCATCAATGAGATGCGGGCGGTGGCTCGCGGGGAGGCCGTGGCGCCGGCCGATGCGGCGGCCCCGAGCGCGGACTCCGCTGAGGCGGTGATCCGTCTGCTGACTCCGGCGAACCGCGAGCTGCTGCGCACCATCCGGGACGCCAAGCCCCAATCGGTCGCCGAACTGGCTCGGCTGACCAAGCGCGCGGAACCGAATTTGTTGCGGACCCTTGGGAAACTGGAGGCGTTTGGACTACTGGAAATGCGGATGGTCGATCGTCGGCGGGTGCCGACGGTACTGGTGGGGAAGTTGCACGTTGAGATCGACCCATACGTGATGGCGGACAGGATTGAGGCGAGTTTGGTGAACGGCTGAGCGGGGACCAAACGCGCCGGGCCTCGATCGTTCCGCGTCAGCTAATGGATGACGACACTACGTCACCGGCTATTGCCGACGAGGCGATCAGTGCGGTGCCGCGGCATCCTCGGCGAGATCGTCCAAACATCACGCACTACTTGAGACTTGCATAGGCGCACCATATGGTGGGCGATATGAGACTGGCTCTGGATACCGACGTGATCGGGCCGGTCTGCAAAGCGCCACGGGAGCATCGAGGTTGCTCCTCTGCGCGATTGCCGAGGGAGGGTTCGTCCCACTGGTGACCGTGGCGACGGTGTTGGAATACGAGCATGTGCTGATGCGACCGGAGAGTCTGGCCGCGACGGGATTTACACAGATGAGACGTCCGCCTTTCCGGACGCCTACATCGCGGTGTCCGAGCATGTGATTGTCACGCGGAGGGTCCGGCCGAGCGTCAAAGATCCTTCGGATGAGATATTTGTCGCGGCGTTGATGAATGGTGGCTACGCCGCGACCGTTTCGTTCAACCGCCTTGATTACCTCGACGCGGATATTCGCCTCGCGTCGCGGGGAAGACTTGTTGTCCCGGTCATTTCGCCCGGTGACGCACTCGGGAGATTGTCATGGCGTCCAACTGCAACTACCCCCTTCGCATTCCCGCGTCCCTCATGACCGACCTGCGGGTGGCGTCGGAGATCGACCGGGTGTCGATGAATGGCTTTGTCATCCAGGCTGTGGCCGAGAAAATCGCTGTGCTTCGCGCGCGTGGGCTTCTCCGGGACTTCACGCCAGAGGAACAGGCTGCCTATCTGCAACAACGTGCGGCCCGGTCCGGCAAGGGCAGACTGGCGGAGATCATTGGGAAGGCAGGTGCGACCGGCACCAGTCTGCCCGGGGACGACGTTCCGGATGATTGGCTGCCTGAGCAGGGGTCACACGACGGCGACGGTTCCAAAATGCGTGGTCCGCGCGGGGGGATGGGAGGGACATCAGCCCCTGGTGGAACTCGTGTGATTCGCATGAACCGCCCCAGCAACTTGTGGCCGCGAAGCTTTTAGGGGCAACGAGACCCTCTTGCCTTTGTTTCATTTACAGCGGGATTCAACAAAACGATTGCGTCATCTACTTTTTCGAACGCGACCGAAGAGACCCCTTGATGCATGCCGCCTGTACGAATAATAAAATAGCCTTTTACCATATAACTACCGTGCAGATAAACGTAACTACCCTTGGGAAATAGATATTCCGTTCCAAATCCATTCTGATCTTGATCAGTCCAGAAGATCAATCGTCCATAGCCAGACTGTTCCGCATTTACGGTTGTATTCGGCCATTCCACATCAATGTCAACATGTACTAAACCGAGTTTCCCTCCTTCCTTTACTTTCAAGCCATTGAAGGATCAGGAAAACCGTTCCCGAACCTCACGAAAACGTAGCCATGTAATCACGGCCATGTTACTTGTACCAACCGGTCGAATCGCTTCCTATCCGGC
>CAIZFE010000097.1 GCA_903932145.1 uncultured Rhodopila sp.
CGGTTCGGCCTTGGCCACATAGTCGCCCTCGGCCAGCGTGCGCAGTTGGGCGGCCGAGACGCTGGAACGGTCGAATTCGAATGCATCCAGCGTCTTCATCCGCGGCAGCTTCGCCTCATGCAGCAGGCGGGTGATCGCCCGGCTCTCGCGCTCCTCCATCTCGGCTGCCAGCAGCGCCTCAAGATAGCCGACATGGGATTGTCCCTCCCGGGTCGCGGCCTCGGCCAAGCGGGCGAACTGGCCGCCGATCGTCGGCATACGCAGCGCCTTGCAGTGTTGGCGAATGGCCTGATCCTGGAGATCCTGCATCATGCGGTCCCCACGCAGGGCGTGGAGATCAGCAGCGTGTCGTACTCAGCCATGCTTGGCATTGGCCGATCGTAGCGGGCCAGTGCGCCGACATCGATTGCATCAGGTTTGGCTTTGTGCAGTCCAGCCTCGGTCAGCAAATAGCGCACCGCCGCCACGTCACAGGCACCGAGCGATACCGTGGAGGCGACCGCGGTGCGCAGTGCGTCATGGCCAAATTCTCGGCCAAGGCCGATCACCTCCACCATGGCACGGGTTCCATTCTGCTTGCCGTGCCGCGCCCGCAGCCGCTCCCAGAGTTCGTCGTAACAGACCGGCCAGCGACCAGCCGCGCGCCATTGTGCCAGCGGCTTCGACCCGGCGAACGCACCCGGCTTCTGCCCCAGCACATCGAGATAATGCTCAAGATCCAGCACATGCTGACGGCGGCTGTGACAGCGTTCGTGGCGGGCAATCAGGCGGCCAGCGTGCCAGATCTCGACATGCAGCGGATGCACCCGCGCTTCCACCCGTGTGCCCGCGCGGGCTGGCACGGAATAGAAGTTGGTCTTCACCGTGGCGCAGCCGTGCTTGTCCACCAGTCCGCGTTTCGGCGTGACAACTCGCGTTGTCGAAACGCGGTCCAGCGGGAACACCACGTCGGCCAGGTCGAAGCCTTCAGCCACGCGCGACAGCAGATGACCCCGCTCCTCGGCCAGCGCGGTGCCGACGGACTGTGTGCGGCCATCCAGCACCCGCGCCTCGTCCGCGCGGCAACCGCTCAGCAACAGCACGTTCAACGCATCAAGATCGGCGACGCAGGGGACGGGCACGAGATGATTGCGCCGGAAGTAGCCGACTTCACCTTCAACCCCGCCCTTCTCATGCCCCTCGCTTGGCGTGCAGAATTCGGCGGCAAACCGCCAATGCGAGCGGAACGCCATGAACCGGACCGTCTCCTCGCGCCGGTAGCCGCGCAGGATCTTGCGCACCGCACTGGAAAGATTGTCGTAGCGCAGCAGGTGAAACACGCCGCCGAAGTAGGCGAAGGCGTGCTCGTGCGCCTCCAGGAATGCCTGCTGGGTGGCGTGTAGGTAGGCCCGATGGAACGCAGCCCCGCTGGCCATCGAGCGCATCGCGAACACCTGCACCTTGGTCCGCTCGCCGCCGAGATCGACCCAGGCCTCATACCAGTCGACCTGCGCCTCCTGCGCCCAACTGTAGCTTTGCGGCACGAACGTCTCGCGCCGCAGAAGGCCCATCTGGTGTTTGCGCTCGCGGACGTGGTTGCGCACCGTTGACTCAGCAACGACGGCGTCGGGGAATTCCGTCAGGATCCGGCGATAAATGCGACGCGCGGTGTGGCGCTGCTTGCGCGGGGCGCGGCGGTCCTCGTCGAGCACCTGGTCGATGAAGGCTTCAAGCGCGCCCAGCTTTGGCTTGCTCCGGCCGGGATACTGGTGCGGCGGGGGCAGCGCACTGGCAATCGCTCGGCGAACCACCCGCCGATGAACACCGAACTTCGCCGCTACACCGTAAGCGGTGCTCTGACGCCCTTCTTCAATCACTGCCCTGGCGGTGATTGAGTTGCCCGAGGCAGAGGGCATCGAGCTATCGTTATGTTTGACTTTAATGACGACGCGAAGGGTGAATACCGCCGGGTTGAAGTGCTGA
>CAIZFE010000098.1 GCA_903932145.1 uncultured Rhodopila sp.
ATGGGAGGAGATCATGCACATGGGACGACCTAGTACAAGTCTCAAGAATGATATTACATGGCTACATTTTAGAATGGTTTCGGGCTGTGATTCGAGCCTTTTCAGCGGCTTGATGTAAACGGGAGAGGGAAGCTCGGCCTAGGCAGGAAATGCGATAATATTCAAGGGCAATCGGAACGACCGGGAGACAAGACGCGATATTTTTTAAGAAATTTTTGCTATGAGAAGGTGCCGTATTACAGTAGTAACCAATGAGTGCGGGATGACTGGTGTTAGTTGCTGGTTGCGATAATATCAATCGCTGAGGGCCTGGCAGCGATACGACAAGTGACACCGGAGCTCACGCCAGGTGTCGCTCGCAATATTGCAAAAGAGCTTCTGGGCCTTGTCACCGATATGGTGGCCCTGAAGAACGATCTTAGCCCGAGCAAGAGACCCGAACAGGACCTTCTCGCGGAAATTTCCAAGCAGATGCTCGAGCTTCGCAAACTGGTGCCCGATTTGAAAAGGCATGCGGGGCGAAAGGTCTTCACCGGGTTGGAAGTCGTCATGGCGGAAGCAGAGGCAACTCGCGCGGCCCTCGATCCAATCAAAATGCCGGCGGCGACGTTCGACCCCGGCGACCCCGACACGGCGGGGCGGTTGGTGTCGCTTGCGTTGATTTCCCAGCCCCACGCCCCTCTCGCGACTGTCGCCCGCACCTACGGGTCCGGCGTTTATGCAATTTATTATCGTGGGCCCCATCGCGCCTATGCGGGTATTTCAGGGACCGAGACGCCGATTTATGTCGGCAAGGCCGATCCCGCATCAAGTGCGGCGAAGACCGCCCGAGAACAAGGCCCACGCCTGTTCGGACGGCTTGCTGACCACCGGAAAATGATAAGGCTCGTTGAGCGCTATGCCATCGACAACGCGGTCGGGGAGGCGATTCACCTTGCCCACTTCACCTGTCGTAAGCTTGTCTGCGCGACAAACGCCCAACTCGTTGCCGAAAGACATCTCATCGACATATTCAAGCCCATTTGGAACCAGGAGACGAAGATTTGCTGGGGCATCAGCAAACATGGCGACACTGCTGAAATGCGGGGCAATACTCGGTCGCCATGGGATGTCATACATCCTGGCAGGCTGTTGTTTATGAGCGAAAAGCTAGCGAGCGGGACGACACCGGAGGAAATCGAGCGGAGCATTGCTTCGCATCTTATCGCAAACCCGCCGTATCACGACCGAGCGGCCATCATCGAGCGCGTCATCGCCGCCTTTGCCCAGGAAGTCGTGACGACTTCGGCAGAGACGCAGGAACTTGAAGACGCGTTGATGAAAGACGACGGAACCGAAGTCGGCGATGAGGAAGGTGACGCGCCCGACGATGAAGCAACGGTGTCCAAACCGGATTGAGCCGTTGAAACGCGCCGGGGGTGCCGTGACGTTCGACCCGGCGCGTTCGGCCCAGATGGCGCTCATTCGGGGCAAGAACACGAAACCCGAATTGGTCGTTCGCCGTGCCCTCCACGCTGCGGGCCTACGATACCGCCTTCACGACGGGCGGCTACCCGGTAAACCGGACATCGTCTTCCGGAGCAGGCGTGTCGCGGTTGAGGTCCGCGGATGTTTCTGGCACCGGCACCCGGACCCGGACTGCAAGCTGGCGCGGATGCCTAAGAGCCGCCTCGACTTCTGGGCGACCAAGCTTGAAGGCAACGCTGCCCGTGACCGGCGCCAGGAGGCTGAGCTGTTGGCTATGGGTTGGCGGCTCATCGTGTTGTGGGAATGTGAGATTAACGACCCGGCACGGATTATTGCTGTTATTGGCGAGGTTAAGGCCTCACCAGTGAACCGGCCGGGCAGCGCTGGTCAGGAGCGCCGGCCAGTAAAGCCAATCGCCGCTAAGCCTTTATTGTGAACCGAGTGAGGGCGGTCCACACGCCAAACTTATGATCACGTTCGACCTGGATCGCCTCTGTATAATCAGGGCGGGTGTACATTGTTGAGACGATGAGCAAGGGCGCCAACCAACCCGCAGGGGCAAACCAGGCATGGGGAGCCGTGCTGGAATTGTTGTGCCGGTTGCAAACCGTGCTGCCGGACGCTGTTCCGGTAGGCGGACCGGCACCGGCGCGTCCCCACGCAGGGCAGCGGCATTCGTTCGACCACGATCATGTCCTACCCGATTTGCGCGATCGATTTGACACCGTCCGTGAACAGTTAAAATCAGTCGCCGGCTGGGAGACCGCCCGCGTCAGGCGGCCGGTTCTTGTCCTCGGGTCGCTGGATGGTGTCGAAACCGGGGTGCGCCAACTCCGTCGGACTCAACCGCTCGAAACCACGGTCATGCGCGTCGGCGAACACGACGCAACCCTGCCGACCCTGCCGGAGGTCCTGCGTATCAAGGCATTCCTCTGCCTGGACCAAAACGCCACGCGGGATTACCTCGATCTGGCGGCGTTGGCCGCTCATATGGGAATCGAGGCCGCCGGACAGGCCCTCTGGCGTATGGACGAACTGTATCAACAGAAGAACGGCGACACCTGGGCAGTGCGCACGCAATTGATCATGCAACTCGCCGCGCCACCGCCGTATGACCTGGATCGCGTCAACCTCGCCGAATACAAAGGCGTAAAACCGCCGTTCGACCAGTGGAGCCACGTGGTGTCCGTGTGCGGAGACCTGTCGGATTGGCTTCTGAACGCCTGCATGCAGGCGCTAGCGGCCGATGCGTCAGCGGCTTCCGAGCAGGCAAAAGCAAGGATCGACGCCTGGAGGGACCAAAAAGCCGCGGGCAACACACCGCCATTGGGCAAATTGCTGGGCCTAAAGCCATGAAACACCGTCACCTGACGCATGAGGACTTCACGACCGCCGCCATCGAGGACATCCTGGCGAGAGGCCGCATGCCCGACTGGGTGCCGTTGATCACCGCGATCCGCAACGATCCCTATGGGGAGGTCGCTGAGAAGACGCAAATGTTGTGCGAGATGCCGCTATATGGCGCTCTGGTTTTTCGCCGGGTGATCGCGGCGGCGCGGGCCGCCCGCACATAAATCCGGACAGCACGATCACCTTTCCCTGTGCGATGACTGATCCCTGATTCGGCCAGTATGTCCGGAATCTGACGTCTGCTATACTCAACAAATGAAAGACAATCCGAAAACTTTGGACCACAGGGTTCGGACACGGCATCCACGTCGGAGCAGAGCCCCTATGTGGTGATGGAACTATTGCCTCCAGAAAGACAAGAATGGCTCAGGCAGCAGAGCTTGCGCATTGCCGACTTCTATCGGCGGCTGGCGGCCGCAGAAACCAGCCCGCCATCAACCTTTCCTGACGAGAAGGCACCGAACGCTGAAACCCGTGGCGCTATGGAGGAACTCGACCAAGGAAAGGGACAGCGATCCCCCGACCCCGCCGCCCTGTTCAGGGCGCTCGGTATTTAGCGTCTCGCGCCTAAGCCACCTGCCGCCTGTGTTCCAACGTCACATGCGAAATGTATCCCGAACGGGTTTCACCTGCGGCCTGCGCCAAAGCATCCAGCCGCTTCAGCACTCGCCGAGGCAGCGTGATGTTGACCCGCTCGGTTGTATCGTCCAGCAGAGCCGGGTCCAGCGCGACGACCCCAAACGTCCATCCAGCGTAATCCGGGTTGCGGCGAATGGCGTCCAGGCCGCTCGGCGCCGGGATCGCCTCGCCCGCATCAAGCGCGGCATCGACCCGGGCGGCGACGGCTTCCTCGGCGCCTTCCATGGCCTCATCCAGTGTATCCCCAGCCGAGAAACAGCCGGGTAGATCGGGGACAACGACACCGAACGCCGTTGTCTCGGTGTCGGGTTCAATCGCGATGGGATAACGCATATCTTCTCCCTCAAGACCAGATTGCCTGCCAATTGCGGTGTCCGAACGGCTGCCGAGGTATTCTTGGGGGCGGCACACCGACCACGTCAAGCAACTACCACTGGTTATGCCCGGACGGATCAATCGGTCGGATTCCACATCGGTTACCATCGGCCCCAAGTTTCGACCGGACGGCCCAAACCCGTCATGCCAGGCGAAGGCCCTGCCATTCCACGCCTTTTCTGGCCCACAGCAAGACGTGGATGGCGGGCCTGCGCCCGCCATGACGGCGAGGAGATGACCGGGCGATCAGCAACAAAACTTGACTTATTTCCTAAATCATCCTACCATAAAGGAATGGAACCCTTCTCCCCGCCGCGTCCGGCCGTCGCCCTCGCCAGGCCGTTGTATTATCAGCTCATCCATACCCTGAACGACCTGTTGCCGCCGCCGCTGGCTGGCTCACCCGAAGCGCTCTGCGCCAGAAACCATGCCGCCATCGCCAGGGCAGCGGTGCTGCTGCCGGCCGATGGAACGGAGGTCGATCTCGCCGCCCGGTGCATCGCCGCCCGTGCCCAGGCCGAGGATGTGTTGCGACAACTGCGCCAGCACCCGGGCGACATCCGATTGGTCTTGCGGCTGAACGCGCAGTATGGATCGATGGTGCGGACGTCCCTTGCCGAACACGGACGCCTGATGCGGATGCAGGCGTTGCGCCAGAAGCGAGAGGCGATCGAGGGCGCGGCGACCGAGGATTCGTGGACTGCGCGTGTGGCCGAGCGGTCTATGCTGCTTGTGGCTGATCCGGATGCCGAACCGCTGGAGGCGTCGGGACCCGCAGCGGCACCGGTCGAGGTGACGCGTGTCGAGGAGCCGGGGGCTTGTGTGGACCAGAGGACTGAGAAAAATATCTCAGAAAATGAGACGAATTCTCATGACGCGGCTTTTGAGACGTGGTTGAGAGAGCAACCCTGGAACCGGGGGAAGAAAGGATCGGGTAAAGCGGGTCGGCGCATATCCTCTTCCGAGCGTGTCCCTAAGCATAGAACGCCTGCCGATGACGGTGTCCGAACGGGGCGGCACAACGACCCCTTCACGACACGACAACCAGCTCGGCGAAATGAACCACAAAGCGTTTCGCCGTCGCCAACGCTTCGACCGCCTCCTCGGCCGACGTCACGGCATCCGGTCCAGTCAGATAATCGGCGACCGACTTGAATTCATAAGCCTGATACCAGCGGCCGGTTGTCATTGACGCACTGCCATTCCACGGCCGTCATGGCCCGGCTTGTCCGGGCCACCTGTCGCGGCACCGTCGAGTCACGGGTGGCCCGGACAAGCCTAGCCATGACGATGAGGGGCGAGAGTCGGCATCAAGGGCGCTTGGTATGAGACAGAAACGGCCGCAATGCCTGATCGGTCCGCTCGTCCGCGCGGGCCAGCCGAAACAACTCCGTTTGAACGCCCTTGTGGGTCTTCGATGTCTTCCCGGTACGCTCAAATATATAAGCCTGAGCGACATGGAAGCACGCGAGGTAGGCCGCACGGGCAGCATCCTCATTGAGACCGGCCTCCAGCATGCGATCGGCGCGGCCCAACACGATGTGCGCCTGATCGACGAAAGTGGCGGATAGCGGCGTCATACGTCCAGACCGTCGCGCCTGATCTCATGCATCAGCGGCGTCTGGTCGCGATAAGCCCCAATCGGAAACGGTTTCGTGTCGAAGAACGCCCCGGTATCGTCCAGGAACCGAACCCGCAAATCGGCCAGCCGGCGGCGCTCCCTCGGTCGATCGGGGAGAGACTTCAGGAACACCGCCACGTCGAAGTCCGAATCGTCATGCGCCTCGCCGCACGCGCGGGAGCCGAACAGCACCACGCGGTCGATCTGCTCGCCATACATCTCAGCCAGCGCGGATCTGAATCGCTGCAGAATGGGATCGTCGCCGGGTTTCATCATCACCGAAGTACCTTGGCACCAGCCCAGGATACCACAAACGTCCAACCCATAACGACCCTACTTCCGTCCCCGCCCCAACCACGTCACCGCCACATCCGACAGCGGCTTGGCGCGACAGGCCAGGATCTTGCCGTCGGCAAGCTGGGCGACAGACAGCGCGTTATCGCTGTACGACATCATCGCAACCTCCCCCGCCGTCAGGTCGGAGATGCACGCCGCGCAGTTTCCGGTCGCGCAGCCATATGGAAAATCCACCCCGGCCCCGACCGCCGCATGCAGGATCCGCTGATTCGCATCGCAATCGATAACCGCCCCGGTATTCGCGATCGTCACTTTGAACGCCGCCATTACGCCGCCTCCGCCCGGCGGCTGGGCATCGCCCGCACGCTGGAAAATTCCGGATGGAACCATACCACCGACGGAAACCGAGCCAACGCATAGCCGTACAGCGCCAGTTCGACGGACGGGACGTCGCTGACCACCATGGTCTCATGGATCGCATGATCCGCCATCGCCATCCCGTGACCGGGTTCAACCATGACCTCACCGATCGGCTCGATCGTCGCATATCCGGCGCGCGAGCCGTCATCCGTGCGGCGATAAAACCGGTTCACTTCCCGGCCGGAGATCGCGGCGTTCACGCACCAGATTCCGTGGTCGTGCGGCGCGGCTTCCTTGCCCGGCATGTTGATCGTCAGATACAGCCCCATGCCGTCGCCGTCCTCCAGCGCCAGGATGTGGTTGCGGCCCTGCGCGTTTGGCATCGCGAAATCGCTCAACGGGAACAGCGCTTCGCCACGATCGGCCAGCGCAACCAGCAGCGTCTTGATCTTCTCCAGGCCCGCTTCGCCGGTGCCGTCAGTATCGATGACCACGCGTGCCTGCTTCAGCAGCGCCGCACAGGCCTGTGTCCGTTCCTCGCTCATGGTTTCAGCCTCCCTTGTCAAACCCGACATTGCGCGTTCCCGCCGCTGGGCGCTACTCCACCAGCATGAGCAAACGGTCGCAACAGATCGACGCCTTTTTCCGGCAGGGCCAGCAGCTTCATATGGCTGGCCGGTTGGCGGAGGCCGAACACATTTACCGTCAGGTGCTGGCAACGATGCCACGCCATGCGGAGGCGCTGCACGCCCTGGGCGCGCTGGCGCTGCAATCCGGCCAGCCGGCCATGGCGGAATCGCTGCTGAACCAGGCGATCGCGGTGAAGCCATCCGCCGATTACCAAATAACCCTGGCCAACGCTCTGCTTGCACTGCATCGGCCGGAGGAGGCCGCGCGGACCACTGTCGAAATCCTGCGCGTCCGTCCGCAGAATGCCGAGGCGCATCAGGTCCTGGGCCACGCATTCAGCGATGCCGGCCACCCGGAGGAGGCTCTGGACGCCTACCGGTCGGCGGTGCGCCTGAAACCCGGGCTGCCGGACATCCGCAACAATCTCGGTCTGGCGCTGCGGCAACTGGGCCGGTTGGCCGAGGCCGAACAGGAACTGCGACAAGCGCCGCTCGAACCCGATGCGTTGGTGAATCTGTCCAGCGTCCAGAAGGAACGCGGTGCCTTCGTTGAGGCTGAGGAGACCTTGCGCAAGGCCCTGCAACGGGCGCCGGAATCGTCCGTTCTTCAGTATAACTGGTCCTTGCTCATGCTGTTGCTCGGGCGCACGCAAGAAGCCCGCGCCGGGTGGGAACATCGTTTTCGAGCCGGCGCGATTCCGGCGCGCGCGTTTCCGCAACCGCAATGGCAAGGCGAGCCGCTCGGCGACCGCACCCTGCTCGTCCACAGCGAACAGGGTTTCGGTGATGTCATCCAGTTCGTGCGGTTTCTCCCCTCCATCCAGGGAAAGGTCGTCTTCGAAGCGCCGCCGCGCCTGATCCGGTTGCTGTCCAGCAACGCGAACCTGCCGCCGATGATCCCGACCGGTGCAACGCCGCCGCCGGTGGACGCCGTCATCCCGTTGATGAGCATCCCCGCCCGCACCGACATCCCATCCGTCGAACCGCCCTATCTGTTCGCCGAACCCGAACGGGTCGCCCTCTGGAAAGACCGGATCGGCCCCGACGGGTTCCGCATCGGCATCAACTGGCAAGGCTTTCCGGGACGGTTTGAGGACAAAGGCCGCTCCATGAAGCTGACCGCGTTCGCGCCGTTGGCCAGTGTGCCCGGCGTCCGCCTGATCAGCCTGCAGAAAGGCGAGGGCGAGGACCAGATCGAGTCGGCCGGCTTCCCCGTCGAAACGCTGGACGGGTTGGATGCCGGCCCCGACGCCTTTCTCGACACCGCGGCGGTGATGGAGAACCTGGATCTGATCATCACCTCCGATACCTCGATGGCGCATCTTGCCGGGGCGCTGGGGCTGTCGGTGTGGGTGGCGCTGCGGCGCGTGCCGGATTGGCGATGGATGCTCGATCGGGCGGACAGTCCCTGGTATCCGACGATGCAGTTGTTCCGCCAATCCGTCGATGGTGACTGGGAACCGGTGTTCGCCGCGATGCGTGAGGCTTTGCTGCAATGACCGATCCGATGGTCCGGGTCTCTTGGGGCGAATTGCTCGACAAGATCGCGATCCTGGAGATCAAGACGCGCCGCCTGCGCGCGATCGACGCCCGGGCCAACGCGGCGAAGGAACTGGCGGCGTTGCGGCGTGTGGCCGGTTCGCCTCCGGGTATCGCTGAATTGGAAGCGGCGTTGATCGCGGTGAACACGCGTCTGTGGCGGATCGAGGATCTGGTGCGTGAAAAAGAGGCCGCCCGCGACTTCGGCCCCGGTTTCGTCGCGCTGGCCCGAGCGGTTTACCATGAAAACGATGAGCGGGGCCGTATCAAGCAGGCGCTGAATCGGGTCCTGCGATCCTCGCTGGTGGAAGAAAAACAGTATTCGGCATATTAGGATGCCATGACCGACCAGATCGCCGACAATCTCCGCCGCGTGCAGGACCGTATCGCCACCGCCGCCATCGCCGCCGGGCGCCGGCCGGAGGATATCACGCTGGTCGCGGTGTCGAAAACGAAACCGATCGAAGCGGTCGCCGCCGCTTTGGCTGCCGGCCAATTGGTATTCGGCGAGAACCGCGTGCAGGAAGCCGCCGCGAAATTTCCTGAGTTGCGGGCGCGGTATTCCCTCAGCGTGCACATCATCGGTGGGTTGCAGACCAACAAGGCGCGCGATGCGGTGCGGATTGCTGACGTTATCGAGTCGCTGGACCGGCCCAAGCTGGCGGACGCTATTGAAGCCGCGATCGTCAAGGAAGGCCGCACGCCGAAGCTGCTGATCGAGGTCAACACTGGCCTGGAACCTCAAAAATCCGGCATCGCTCGGGATGACGCGGATGGGTTCATCGACGACTGCAAATCCCGTTTCGGCGCGGCACTGGCCGGCCTGATGTGTGTGCCGCCGCATGACGAAGATCCGCGGCCGCACTTCACCTGGCTCGCCGACCGTGCCGCTCGTCACGGGTTGGCGACGGTATCGATGGGGATGTCAGCGGATTTTGAAATCGCGATCGCCTGCGGTGCGACCTGGGTGCGGGTTGGCAGCGCGATCTTCGGGTCGCGCTTATAGTCGCCGGTGTGGACACGGACACACGCTGGCCAACCTCAAAATCGTCATAGTGCGTGGAAGGCGCACGATCCATGTTTTCACGATAGACCTGGATGCCGGCCTTCCTCCGTCATGCGCGATCTTGATGCAAACACCTTCCCGGCCACCGAAGTGGGAAAAAGCCGCCGGACCTGATCCGGCGGCGACGATAAAACAAACCGAAACGAAACGCCGAAACAACTACCGGTTGATCGGGGCGAACGGGGCCGGGGTCATCAGGTTGTTTCTTTGTCCAATCAGATAGCCAGCCTCACCGTTTTTTTGCAGGTAGAGCTGCCATTCCGGATCGGCACTCATGGCGGCGCGACGGGCGGCACGATCGGCCGCGTCCTTGTAAACCCACATATGGACGAAGGTATTAACCTCACCCGATTCGGTGATCAGGTAGGCCAGAGGCTCACCCAAATGTCGCTTCTGCGGCGTCAGGCCGTATTCCTGGTACAGGGCCATCTGTTTGGCCATGGTTCCGGGTTTCACGGTGTAGGTGCGTTGGTCGATGAGCATGTGTTCTCTCCCCTGGGATGCTCCGCGGAATCGCGGCGCGATCGAACAGGCGGAGCAAAGGTAAGGTGACGAAGGATGATCGCCACCAGTGCCTCGCAGCCAGCCTGATCCTGCGCATCGAAGCGCGCCAGCGTCGGGCTGTCCAGGTCTAACACGCCGATCAGCGTTTCGCCGTGGATCAGCGGCACGACCAATTCGGATTGCGAGGCCGAATCGCAGGCGATGTGGCCGGGGAACTCATGTACATCCGCCACCAAAACCGACCGCCGTTGTTTCGCCGCCGCCCCGCAGACGCCTTTTCCGATCGGGATCCGCACGCAGGCGGGTTTGCCCTGGAACGGCCCCAGCACCAGATCCCCGTCCGGCCTCTTCGCCAAATAAAAGCCGGCCCAGTTTAGATCGGGAAGCGTGTGATAGATCGCGGCCGCGGCATTGGCGAGATTAGCCGTCACGTCGCCCTCGCCTCCGAGAAGCGCGTCTATCTCGCCGGATAAATTCGCGTAAAGCGTGATCTTGTCGTCGTGTTCATGCAAGCCGTTCATGCCGTGTCTCCAAAAGTGGGAGCAGGCATAAATCAGTCAGGCGACCGATCCCAGGGGATAACATAGCCCCTGGTCAGACAAATCAAGGCGGCCGGGCCGCGAACCGCCGCGGCCCAGTCCTTAGTGAGTGGCGCGAACAGGTTCGGTGCCGGTGCGGGCACGGGCCTGGGCGGGTTCGGCGGTGATCCGCAATGTGGACGCCGCATCGCGGAGGATCGTCCGCATTTCGCGCAGGAACGCCATGCCCGTCGCGGTGCGCTGTACCAGAACGCTGCGGCGATCCAGGGGATCGGTCTTGCGACGAACCAGATCAAACTCCGACAGGCGATCCAACGCCCGCGTGATTGCCGGTTTCGAGACACCGAGTTTGGCTGCCAGCCCGCGAACGGTCTGCGCCTCGGTTTCCAGATAGCATGTGAGGAAGACACCGAGCTGACGGGCGGACAGATCGGGTCCATCGCGGCGGACGAGTTCCACGATGGCGGTGCGCAGAATGCCGGCCAGACCGTCGCTGACCTCGTTTGTGATCATAATCTTCTACCTTTCCTGTATGACGCTGCGGCCGCCACTGACCGAAACGGTGACCGCCATTGAATAGTTGTCACGCGATTGAATTCGTGTCGCGTAACGAAGAGGTGTACCAACCGTATTTGTTCCGGTGGTTATATTGGAATTTCGAAATAAGGCTGACATAATACATAGTATTAATTCGAATCGACCGCCGTTCCCGGCTCAGATCGCGCCATGCGCCATGCGCCCGGCGCACGGCACACGGCCACAGGCACCCCCGGGCCGCTGGGGTGTTGCCGGCGCGCTACAATCTTTGGTGGCATATCAGCATGTTTTCGCCGTTTCGATAAAGCCGGGACCGAGCCGGGCACCATGTCGGGGTGGTTCCGCGGGGGGCCGCAGGCGCAGCGCCGCCGCGGCGCCAAGGTCCGGTCAGAGTGTTACTATTGTGGTTACGTATCGGTGAAATGAAGCGAAATTTATGAGTTAAAACACTGACTAAGGTGATTTTGACCGCCCCGGATTGAACCGGCCCGAACGAGAAGTAGCGAATTGGGCGACAGGATGCCGCACTTGCGTCGTTTCGGTACGTCCAATCCGGCAAGCGGAACGGTCAGTCAGCGAAGCGATCGCCCGCGTCCAATCGCACCGTCGCCGAAGCGGCCGCGCAGCGCATCGATCGCCGCCTGCGCGGCCGCGCGTCTGGGTGTGTCGGGGTCCGCCAGATCGCCGTGATCGGCGGTCGAACCGGCGACCAGCGGGCTCGCCCCTATGCCGATCAAGCGAAATTCAGTTCCCGTCGCCTCTTTAGCCAGCAGGGTTCTGGCCAGGTCGAACAACCGGTCGGGCAAAACCGTCGGGCTGGACAGCCTCGCGGATCGGGTGCGCGAGGCGAAGCGCGACGTTTTCAGCTTCAGCACCACGCCGCCGGCGGCCAATGCCTGTTCCTTCAGACGGCGGGCCAGCTTTTCGCACAGGCGCCAGAGATGATATTCTAGATCCGCGATGGACACGAGGTCGCGATCAAAGGTGGTTTCCGCGCTGACCGATTTGGTTTCTCGTGACGGATCGACCACCCGCGCGTCTTCGCCTTTCGCTCTGCGGACCAGGGCGGGTCCGTCATCGCCCAGTTTCCGGGCAGCATCCCGTTCCGGTAACATCTGCAACTGTCCCAGCCGCGTAATACCGAGGGTTTCGAGTTTTTTGGCGAGCGCGGCACCCACGCCGGGCAGCAGGCGGACGGACTCGGGGGCCAGGAACGCGGCGGCTTCCTCGGCGTCGATAACGGTGAAGCCACGCGGTTTGCCGCGGCCGGCGGCGATCTTGGCCATCAGCCGGTTCGCGGCGAGGCCGATCGACACCGTGACGCCGATATGCGTTTCGACCGCATTGGCAAAACGCGCCAGCACGATCGCGGGTGCGGCGCCGTGCAACGCCTCGGTGCCGGACAGGTCGAGCACGGCCTCGTCGATCGACAGCGGTTGCACCAGCGGCGTCAATTCGCCCATCAGCGTGCGCATCTGACGCGATGCGGCAATATACTTCGAAAAATCCGGCTTGATGACGACTGCATGCGGGCAGGCTTTCAGTGCCTTGAACATCGGCATCGCACTCTTTACGCCGTAGATACGAGCGACATAGCACGCCGCCGTGACCACGCCGCGGGTGCCGCCGCCGACGATGACCGGGCGGCCCTGCAACTCCGGCCGGTCGCGCTTTTCCACGCTGGCGTAGAACGCATCGCAGTCGATATGCGCGATCGTCAGGCGTAGCAGGCTGTGGTGGCGTACAATCCGGCCGCCGCCGCATCCGGGGCATCGGGTCGGCATCGGGTCCGCGACGAGATAACAGTCGCGGCACAAACCGGTCACGTCATGCGGCCGGCCAGAGCCACGCAGCACCCCGCACGCCCGACGAGTCGCCATGTTTGTTGCGCAGGATCGGCGTGTCGATCGTGTCGCTGAAGGCGTGCGCCGGGATCAGCCGCGGCAGTTCGGCGTAAAGATGGTCCATATTGGACAGGCCGCCGCCCAGCACGATGGCGTCGGGGTCGAGCAGATCGATCACCACCGCCAGTCCCCGTGCCAACCGGTCGGCATGGCGTGCCAGCGCGGCGGCTGCCGCTGTGTCGCCGGCAGCGGCGCGACGCGGCAGGTCGCTTGCGTCGTGTGCCTCCGGGCCGTCGCAGTCGCGTGCCAGCGAGGGCCCTGCGACGAAGGTCTCCAGGCAACCATGTTTGCCGCAAAAGCAAAGTTCGCCGGGCAACTCCGGCCCACGCGGCCAGGGCAGGGGGATGTGCCCCCATTCTCCGCCGACCCGGTGCCGGCCCTGATGCACGCGCCCGTGCATCACGATCCCGCCGCCGCAACCGGTGCCCAGAATGACACCGAAGACCACGCCAAATCCCGCCCCGGCACCGTCGGTTGCCTCACTGAGGGCGAAGCAGTTGGCGTCGTTTTCAACGCGTACCTCCCGCGCCAGCGCCTGCGCTATGTCGTGATCGAACCGGTGGCCGTTCAGCGCGATGGAGTTCGCGTTCTTTACGCGGCCAGTGGCCGGGCTGATGACGCCGGGGATGCCGATCCCGACCGTGGCGGTCACGCCCAGTTGCGATTCGGCCTGGCGCACCAGGCCGGCAATGGCGTCCAGCGTTGCCTGATAGCCGGACGGGGTGGGGATGCGATGGCGCAGCGCCTCATGCCCATCCGGTCCGAGGACCGCGATTTCGATCTTGGTGCCGCCCAGGTCGATGCCGATTCGGTGTCGGGTCATGGTGTCCGTTCGGCCTTCGCTGCCTGAATCAACTGTCGTTGCGGGACGCGGCATTCTCCGCGGACGCAAGTTGGCCGGAGAGTGCCGTGTCGCCGCGTGCCCCGCAATGACAAACACCGGCTTGCCCTTGCGCCCGGACATACGCATCTTGCGGGCATGAGCGAGACCCTGCTTGACGTCAAAGGTATGAACTGTCCCCTGCCGGTGTTGAAGGCCAACCGCACCTTGCGCGGTATGGCACCCGGTGAGCGGCTGCGGGTTCTGGCCACCGATCGCGCATCGGTTGCTGACTTTCAGGCGTACTGCCGCGAAACTGGTCACGCGCTACTGGCGTGCGGCGAGGAATCCGGCGTATTCAGCTTCGTCATCCGCCGCCGCCCTGATGAGGCGCTCCCAAACGACCCACAGAAAAAGGGTAACTGACGTGCCGACCGCGTTGATCACTCATCCGGCGTGCCTGGAACACGACACCGGACCCTATCATCCCGAAAACGCCGAACGCCTGCGGGCGGTTCTGGCCGCGCTTGAGGCGCCGGAGTTCGCGCACCTGCTTCGAGAATCGGCGCCGGCGGCAACTGTTGAGCAACTCAGCCGGGTGCACCCGCTTAGTTATGTGGAAGGCATTCTGTCGATCCATCCCGACCTGGGGGAGCCGATCCACCTCGACGGCGACACCATCATGAGCAACGGCAGTGCCGAGGCGGCGGCCCGAGCGGCTGGCGGGGCCTGCATGGCGGTGGATGCGGTGATGGAGGGCTGGGCGCGCGCCGCGTTCGCCGCCGTGCGCCCGCCGGGCCATCACGCGGAACCAGGCAAGCCGATGGGTTTCTGCCTGTTCAACAACGCCGCCGTCGCCGCCATGCATGCGCGTGTCCGCTGGGGCGTCCAGCGAGTCGCGGTGGTCGATTTCGACGTTCACCACGGCAACGGCACCCAGGCGATGTTCGCGGCCGATTCGGACCTGTTCTACGCGTCGTCGCACCAAAGCCCGTGCTATCCCGGCACCGGGGAGCCGTGGGAGCACGGCGTCGCCGACAATATCCTGAATGTCCCGCTGCGTCCCAGGGACGGAGGTCCGGAATTCCGGGCGGCATGGGGTGACACCATCATCCCGGCTTTGGAGAAATTCGCACCCGGGTTGCTAATCGTGTCCGCCGGGTTCGACGCCCATATCGACGATCCGTTGGCGCAACTCCGCGTGGAAACCGCCGATTATGCCTGGCTGACCGAACAACTGGTTGCCGTGGCGGACAAGCACTGTGGTGGGCGAATCGTGTCGGTGCTGGAGGGCGGGTACGACCTTCATGCGCTCGCTAGCGCGGCGGCTGTGCATGTGCGCGGGCTGATGCGAATTTAAGGCAAGGTGAGGGCTCTGCCCTCAACCCGCGAAGGGCCATCAGCCCTTCGATCCCACCTATTCAATGCGAAGGCCGTTAGCATGCCCGAAGATGATGTCGCCAGGTTGTCGTTCGAGGACGCGTTGGCGGAACTCGACCAGATCGTGCGTGGCCTGGAAGGGGGCACCCTGAAGCTGGATGCGGCGGTGCAGGCGTTCGAACGTGGGGTCAAGCTGCGCCGCCATTGCGAAGCCAAACTCGCGGAAGTCGAAGCCCGCGTCGAGGCACTCGTTCAACGCGCCGACGGTTCACTCGGAACCCGGCCGCTGGAGTGAAACAGCGCGCCGATCAGTTGCTGGTGCTGCGTGGGCTGGTCGAAAGCCAGGCCCGGGCGCAGGCGTTGATCCTGGCGGGCAAAGTGTTTTCTGGCGACCGGCGCGTGGCCAAGGCCGGCGACTTCCTGGTCGAGGACGTGCCGCTGGAGGTCAAAGGCCAGGAACACCCCTGGGTCTCACGCGGCGGCCTGAAGCTGTCGCACGGGTTGGCGCATTTTGGCTTCTCCCCTGCTGGGCGGATATGTTTGGATGTTGGCGCCTCCACCGGCGGATTCACCGATGTGCTGCTGGCAAACGGCGCGGTGAAGGTGCATGCGGTGGATGTCGGACACGGGCAACTCGCCTGGCGTCTGCGTTCCGACGACCGTGTTGTGGTCTATGAGAAAACGAACGCCCGGTACCTCACCCGCGATGCGGTGCCCGATCCGATCGGCGCGGTGGTGTGCGACGCCAGCTTTATCGGCCTTGCGACGGTGATGCCGGCCCCGCTGGCCCTGTGCGTCCCCGGAGCCTGGGCGATCGTCCTGATCAAGCCGCAGTTCGAAGCCGCCGCTGCATTGGTCGGCCCGAAGGGCGTGGTGCGCGATCCCGCCGTGCATCAGGCGGTTTGTGACCGGGTGACGCAGTGGTGGTCCGGCCTCCCCGGCTGGACAGTGGCCGGTGTGGCCGAAAGCCCGATCACCGGCCCGGAAGGCAATAAGGAGTTCCTGCTGGGGGCGACCCTGGCGGGCTGAAGTGTTTCCAACCCGGGGCAATCATGCCTAAGCTTCCAGTCGAAGCGCTGCCCTTGAGAGCCGCGCCAACAGGAGGGCTTAATGGGACAGACAACCGCGACGGCCACCGGGTGGGGATGGGTGCGGGATATCACCCGCTATCAGTGGATGGTTTTTCTGGTCGCCTGGATGGGGTGGTCGCTGGACAATACCGACTTCAATCTGTTTTCCCTCGTGCTGCGCCCTGCACTGACGGAACTGCTTGGCGGTAATCCATCCGCCGCCGATATCGGACGCGTGGGCGGCCTTCTCAGCATGACCGGGCTACTCGGTTGGGCATTGGGCGGTTTTGCTCTCGGTATTGTTGGCGATTACTTCGGACGTGTGCGGACCTTAATGTTGAGTGTGGCACTGGTCGCGGTTTGCACCGCGCTTCAGGGCTTTACGCATAGTACGGTCACCTTCGGCATCTGCCGGTTTCTGACCGGCGTCGGCACCGGGGCAGAGGTCGTCCTGGGCATTCCGCTGGTGGCCGAGGCATTCGCCGACGTGCATCGCGCGAAAGTGTTGGGTGTGATGATGACCGGCGGCGGCTTCGGTGCCCTAATCGGTGGTCAATTGTTCGCGCTCGTCGGTCCGTATGGCTGGCGCTACGTGATGTTCGCGGGCGTGCTGCCGGCGATCATTCTGCTGTTCATGCGCCGCGGCCTCGACGAACCCGAACATTTCCAGATCGTGCACGCGCGTCGCGCTTCCATTCGCGCGCAACGAGAGCAGTCGAAAGAAGATCAGGAGTATATGCGCTTTGCGCCGGCGCAGTTATTCACGCCGGCATTGCGGTACAGCACATTCATCGGGGTGCTGTTCTGCGTTGGCACTCTGTTGTCGATCTGGACGAGCCAGATATGGCTGCCGACGATCCAGGGGCAGTTGCTGGCCAAACAAGGCATTACCGGCGCGGCGGCGGCACCGTTCATCGGTCATGGGATGACGCTGTGGGGATTGGGCGGCATTATTGGCTATGCAACGTTCGGCTTCATCGCCGACGTGGTGGGGCGGCGGGCGACGATTATTTTCTACAATGTTGGTGCGATCGTCTCCGGGCTGTACATGTATCTGTGGCTCGATACATATGATCTGTATCCGTACATGCTGCCGATTTTCGGGTATTTCGTGTTCGGGGTTTTCTCCGGTCACGCTGTTTACCTACCGGAGTTGTTCCCGACCCAGGTGCGGGCAACGGCGGTGTCGTTCTGCAACGGGACGGGGCGCGTGATTACCAGTTTCGGGCCGTTGGTGGCCGGGCTGTTGGCGGGATCGCTGGGTGGCGCGTTCAATCAGGCAACCGCGGTGATGACCTGCTTCGCGGGGCTTAGCATCGTCGCCGCACTGCTCGGACGCGAAACAAAGGACGATGAGTTACCGCGGTGATGTTTTAACGGTTCGGAGCGTGGTTGCCGGGGGCCGGAGTCCTCGGACGGTCACGCTCCGCGTTTCGTGTTGGGGCCACCGGATAAGCCGGCGCCCGGGCGGAGCCGTTTCGTTGTGAATGGACCGGCAACTTTTAGCGCAGACCAAAAAAACTCAATACGGCGATCACGACGACGACCAAGCCGACGATGTAGATGATGTTGTTCATAAAGCTCTCCCGGGGCAGTTTAATTTCTCACGGATCAGGGAGGAAACGCGGCAATGTCGTCCGTCGTTGCTTCAAAACTCAGTGTCATAGCGGTGAGCTGATTTTGCGACCGTTGGGGCGGGGCTTCTCGGTGCCCGAACCTCCTGATGAACGGCTTTTCCCGGAGACGCGCCTCTAGCCGTTCAGGAACGTTTCGAATTCCGCTTTGTAGTCCGGGTGCCAACGCGACAGCGCCGGACGGTTCTCTGTGATGTCCCCCGCTGCCCACAGAATGCGCCGGTTATCGATTGCCCGCGTCACGTCGTTGTCGGGGCAGATAATGTAGAAATCGCCCAGATTCATGCCGGTGATCAGCATCTCTACAACCTGATCCGGAGTCCACGCGCCCGGCGGTTTCTCGGTTCGCTCGCCGCGCGTCATGCCGGTGAAGGTCGAGCCCGGCACCAGTAGATGCGCCGATATGCGGGCGCCGTCTTCGTTGCGTATGCTGTGCGCCAGCGCTTCGGTCAGGACTTTCACCCCGGCCTTGCTCATATTGTAGGCGGTGTCGCCGGGCGGGCAGGTAATGCCTTGTTTCGATCCGGTGTTGACGATGGCGCACGGGGTTTGTTGCGTCAGCATCGAGGGCGTGAAGGTCTGAACGCCGTTGATGACGCCCCACAGGTTGACCTCCAGCACCCGCCGCCAGCGGTCGATGTGGTCGTAGGGACCGCCGCCGTTCGGGATGCCGGCGTTGTTCATCAGCACCGCGACCTCGCCAAACCGGTCGTAGGCGGCGTCGTGCAACGCCTGGACGGACTCCAGCTTGCTGACATCGGTCGGGACCGTCAGCACGGAGTCGCGTCCGGACGGCGCAACGGTGGCGACCACCTCGGCGGCACGGTCCAGCGCCTCCGCCGACAGGTCGGCGAGGCAGACGCGCAGTCCCATGGAGGCAAACCGTTTGGCGGCGGCGAGTCCGATGCCGCTGGCGGCACCGGTGATGACCGCGACGCGGCCGGCGGTCAGGGCTGGATGCATGGGCGCTCCGCTAATCCGGCACGAAGTTCATGGCGACGCCGTTGATGCAATAGCGCTGGTAGGTCGGGGCCGGACCATCGGGGAAGACGTGCCCGAGATGGCTGCCGCAGGTGGCGCAATGCACCTCTGTGCGGATCATCCCAAGGCTGCGATCGACGGTGTTTTCAGTCGAGCCTTCGATCGGATCGTTGAAGCTGGGCCAACCGGTGCCGCTTTCGAACTTCAGTTTCGTCTCGAACAGCGGCGTGTCGCATCCGGCGCAGGTGAAGCGTCCGGGGCGTTTTTCCCCCAACAGAGCGCAACTGCCGGGCCGTTCCGTCCCGTGGCTGCGCATGACGTAATATTGTTCGGCGGTCAGCTTCTTGCGCCATTCAGCATCGGTGCGGGTGACCGGGTACTCTTTCACGTTCATCTCAGGTTCCTTTGCATCGGCTTATGTTTGGCGAGAAGCGGCGGCGATACAAGACCCCGCGTGCCACCGTCCTTACACCGGATTGGGCTTACGATCCGGCTTCAAATCGATCAGTGGCGTGCCGTCAAGGCAGTCCAGACCGCGAACACGCAGTGTGGTGCCTTCGATTCCCACCAGCGCGACAACAGATGACGCGATCGGGTTAGGCCGCACGGGGGAGCGCAGGGCGAACGTACCGGTCGTCCGGCCGGTGCGGATCGGCGTCTGCAGGACAAGGTCACGGCGCGCGTGATGCATCCAGTAAAGCACCTGAATAAGCGGATGATCGTCCATGCCGGTCAGGGCCTCGCGCCATCGTTCATCCACAACGATCGAACAGATCGGGCCGTCCAGGCTGCCGCGCTTCGGACATTCGCCGCGAACCGTCCAGGGTGTGCGAATGGTGCCGATGAAATACACGCCGGCATCAGTCGCCGGGGGAAGCGCTACGGCGACTTCGCCCGAGCGTAGGTCGTTGTCATGGTTCATGGGGTGACGGTGCCACCTGACGCCGCATCGAGTCCAGGACGGTGATCACAGAGAGACTGTGACGGTTTTCGTCATCATGCGTTTGCCCGGGAGGGGCCGCGAGGCTTTCCCGGGCAAACCCGGTTCAGCGCCAGGAGATGCTTACGGGCTGCCAGCGCTGTGTCCATTTCTATCGCGCGATAACTGGTCACAACTGCCTTTCCGGCCTTTGTGAGTATCGCGCCGCCTCCGCCACTGCCGCCGGCCGCCGTTTCCACGACCGGCGTGCCGAGGGTCCGGTTGAGATCCTCCACCAGTTCCCAGGTCCGCCGATACGACATCTTCAGCGTTCGGCCAGCAGCGGAAATCGATCCGGCCAGCGCGATGGCCTCCAGAACGGCGATCTTGCCCGGTCCAATTCTGGCACCCGACGCCAGATCGAGCCGGATGCTGAGCCGGTCGCCCGCGTGGGTAGCCTCGGAAGCCTTGGTTGGATTTTTTGCCATTGCAGCCTAATCAAACCACACCGAAACCCCGTTGCGCAATCGTGCACGGTCAGACCGCGCTTGCCGCTGTATCTCAGTGGCTATATCGTAGCGGCGTAAGGCGAATGGCATGCGTGTAATCCCGGTGCTGACCATGCTGTGGTCCTGACTCGCAATGGTGGCCGAGGCCGATGTTGGTCAACGCTGTCGTCTATAGCCACGTATTGACACCGGCGGAGCGCGACAGCGTTCTGGCCGGACTTCAGCCCTGACAAGAGGTTCCACCCATGCGCTTTGTGCTTTTTCTATGTGTCCTGCTGCTGCCGCTGACCGCCCGGGCGCAGGAACTGACGGTGTTCGCCGCCGCCAGCCTGACCGACGCGATGAAGGACGTTTCGGCGTTGTGGGTGCAAGCCGGACATCCGGCGTTGCGCCTGTCGTTCGGCTCCAGTTCCACATTGGCGCGGCAAATCGAGCAAGGGGCGCCGGCCAATCTGTTCGCCTCCGCCGATGAGAAATGGATGGACTATCTGGCCGGGAAAGATCTGATCGCCGCCGATACCCGCAAGGACTTGCTGGGTAACGACCTCGTTTTGGTGGTCCCGGCCGACAAGCCACTGCATGTGACGATCGGGCCGGATTTCGATCTGTTTGGCCTGCTGGGCGCCTCCGGACGGCTGGCGGTCGGCGATCCGGCGCATGTGCCGGTGGGGATTTACGCCGAGCAGGCGCTGAAGAAGCTGGGGATGTGGGACAAGATCGTTCCTCGGCTGGCGCGAACCGACGACGTCCGGTCGGGGTTGCTGCTGGTCGAAAGAGGCGAAGTGCCCGCCGGTATCGTCTATGCGACCGATGCGCCGGTGTCGAAAGGCGTCATGGTGGCGGGTATTTTCCCGGACGGCAGTCACGATCCGATTTCGTATCCGTTTGCAGTGACCAAGGCGGGCGACACGGCGGAGGCCCGCTCGCTGCTGACGTTCCTGGCCGGCCCGCAGGCGCGCGTGGTGTTCGTGCGGCGCGGCTTCAAGGTCGAATAGACTGTTACTGTCCCCAGATGAATGGGAGGCGGTTCGCCTGACGCTGGTGGTCGCCGCGCGGGCGGTCGGGTTCGGGCTGCCGGTGGCCATCCTGATGGCCTGGGTGCTGACGCGGTATCGTTTCGTCGGCAGGCCGGTGCTGAATGCTCTGGTGCATTTGCCGATGGTGCTGCCGCCTGTCGTGACGGGCTGGCTGCTGCTGATCCTGTTCGGCGTGCGCGGGCCGATCGGCATACTGCTGCACGACTGGTTCGGCATCCGGTTGGTTTTCACCACCGCGGGCGCCACTCTGGCCTGCGCGGTCATGACCTTTCCCATCATGGTGCGGTCGGTGCGGCTGTCGCTGGAGGCGGTCGATGGCGGGTTGGAGCAGGCGGCGCGCACACTCGGCGCCGGATGGTTTGACCGGTTGATCAACATCACTCTGCCGCTGGCCTCACCGGGGATTCTGGTCGGTGCCATCGTCGCCTATGCCACCTGCCTGGGTGAGTTCGGAGCTGTCATTACTTTCGCGGCCAGCATTCCCGGCCAGACGCAGACATTGCCGTTGGCGATTTACGCCGCGTTGCAGGTCCCCGGCGGGGAGGCGAAAGCGGCGGAACTGTCGATGGTGTCGTTGACGCTGGCGCTGGCCGGGCTTTTGCTGTCGGAATGGATCGGCAGGCGACTGAACACCGTGCTGGGGCGATGAGTATCTCCGTCACGCTGCGGCATCGTTTCCCGGCGATCCGGATGGATATCGCGTTCGAGGTTGCATCGCCCGGGGTGACGGTGCTGTTCGGCCCGTCCGGCTCCGGCAAATCGACCATCATCAATGCCGCCGCCGGATTGCTGCGTCCCGACATAGGTGTGATCGAGATCGACGGCCGGGTGCTGGCCGACACGCGTTCCGGGGTCTGGTTGCCCCCGGAACGACGGCGCGCCGGCATGGTGTTTCAGGACTCGCGGCTGTTCCCGCATATGTCGGTCGCGACCAATCTGCGGTTCGGGATGCGGCGGGTCGCCCCCGGCGCGATTCATTTCGATGATGTCGTGAGTCTGCTGGGGATCGGTGCGTTGCTGGACCGGCGGCCGCACACCCTGTCGGGTGGGGAACGGCAGCGTGTCGCGATCGGGCGGGCGCTGCTGGCACAACCGCATTTGCTGCTGATGGATGAGCCACTGGCCAGCCTGGATGCCGCCCGCAAAGCCGAGATCCTGCCGTATCTGACCCGTCTGAAGACCGCCCTGAAACTGCCGATCCTGTATGTGACGCATGCAATGGATGAGGCGGCGCAACTGGCGGACTCGATGGTGTTGCTGGACGCCGGGCAGGTGGTGGCGTTCGGGCCGGTTTCCGAGGTGGCATCCCGAGCGGATCTGGCGTTGGCGCGGCGTGACGATGCCGGGGCGGTGGTGATTTGTGCGGTGGTGGAGAACGATGTCGGCCGCACACTGACACGATTGCAGGGCGGCGGCGCGACGTTCTGGGTGCCGTTGCTCGATCTGCCGGTGGGCGCCGGGTGCCGCATCCGCGTGCCAGCGCGCGAGGTGATCCTGGCCAGCCGTCCGCCGGACGCGATCAGCCTGCACAACATCGTGCCGGGGATCGTGCGTCGCATTGCCGAGGATAGCGTCCGCCGGTCGGTGGTTGTTGAGATCGGCCTGCCGGAGGGCGGGCTTTTGTCGCGCGTCACCCCGGACGCGGTGGTGCGGCTGGGGTTGTCGCCGGGGTCTCCGGTGTTGGCGTTGATCAAGTCCACGTCGATCGAAGTGCTGTAGCATCTGGACCGTCCGCCGGGTGCTCGCTATATCCACCGCCACATAGCAACCGAGGATTGCGTCCATGTCGATCAGCGAACAAACCCGTCCCGCCGTTACCAGCAAGCCGCGGCATGTGCGCATGCTGATCGACGGCAATTGGGTGGACAGTGCCTCCGGCGAGGTCCTGTCGGTGGAGAACCCCGGGCGGCGGACACCGATCGCCACGGTTCCGCGCGGCGCCAAGGCGGACGTTGATCGCGCCGTGCAGGCCGCCCATGCAGCCTTCCCGGCCTGGAGCAAGATCGCCCCCCGTCAGCGCGGCCGCATGCTGCTGCAGATCGCCGAAGCGATGGAAGCCCGCATTGAGGAAATGGCCCGCATCATCGCCGAGGAAACCGGCAATGCGCTGCGCACCCAGGCGCGCGGCGAAGCCACGCTGACCGCCGATATTTTTCGTTATTTCGGCGGCCTGGCGGGTGAGCTTAAGGGCGAAACGATACCATTGGGCGAGAACGTCCTCAGCTACACCCGGCGCGAGCCGCTCGGTGTCGTCGGCGCCATCATTCCCTGGAACGCGCCCGTCCTGCTCGGTGCGTTGAAGATCGCCCCGGCGTTATGCGCCGGCAACACGATGGTGCTGAAAACCGCCGAGGACGCGCCCCTGGGCGTGCTGCGGATGGCCGAAATCTGCCAGGAGTTCCTGCCGCCCGGCGTGCTGAACGTATTGACCGGCACCGGCGAGGAATGCGGCGGCCCGCTGGCGGAAAATCCGTTGATCCAGAAGCTGTCGTTCACCGGATCGACCAATGTCGGCAAAATCATTATGCGGGCGGCCGCCGAACGGATCGTTCCGGTGTCGCTGGAACTCGGCGGCAAAAGCCCGTCGATCGTGTATCCCGACGCCGATGAGGATTGGGTGGTGGACGGCGTTATCTCCGGTATGCGCTTCACCCGGCAAAGCCAGTCCTGCACGGCGGGATCGCGGTTGTTTCTACACCAGGATATTTTCGACAGTTTCCTGGAGAAGCTGACGGCGAAGACGCAAACGTTGAAACTGGGCGATCCGCTGGACGAGGCGACCGATATCGGCAGCATCATCAACGAGAAGCAGTTCCGCAAAGTGTGCGGCTATGTGGATGAGGGTTTGCAGCGCAAGGACGCCCGGCTGGTGTTCGGCGGCCTGCCGCCGACGGACGGGCCGCTCAGCCAGGGCTATTATGCCATTCCGACGGTGTTCGCCGACACGTCGAACGACTGGCGGCTGGCGCGCGAGGAGATTTTCGGACCGGTGCTGGTGGCGATCCCCTGGAAGGACGAGGCGGACGCGATCCGGATGGCGAACGATAGTCATTACGGTCTGGCCGCGTATGTGTGGACGCACGAGATCGGCAGCGCGCTGCGGACGGCGCACGCGATCGAGTCAGGCTGGGTGCAGGTCAACCAGGGTCTGGGTCAGCAGCCCGGGCATTCGTATGGCGGGTTCAAGCAAAGCGGCATCGGGCGGGAGTTCTCGCTGGAGGGGATGCTGGATAGCTTCACCCAGCGGAAGAACGTGACGGTGAATATGAACGTGCCGCGGCGTTAGGCCGTCGAGGTTAAGGCGCTGCGCCGCCTTCTGATCTCGCCACAGGCCGCCAACGACCTGGCGTTGTTTCGGTGACGGCTTGACGGCCGTTTTCCCCCGTCGCTGGAGGCAGCCTGATCGGACAAGCCCGGCTACGGATGCTCGGCTTGCATCCGTTCGCGCAGGATACGATTGATCGTGGTCTGGTAGCCGGGACCCTGTTGCCGGAGCCAGTCCAGGACATCCATATCGACGCGGAGGCTGATCGCCTCTTTCCGAGGCTTCCAAAACGCGCCGCGTTGGTCGTGCTGCCAGTTTTCGGCTGGTGCCTCCGGGATGTCCCGGGTATCGGGTTCCCGGTCCTGAAGGGCGTGCAGTTGCTGGATTTGGTCGTCGGTCAGTTTGCGATCACTCGCCATCTTCGTAGCGCCTCCTTTCGCGCGTGGTAGCCTGTCGTAGGCCGATGACCCGGATGAGGTCCGGGTCGTCCGGGTCGGGGTAGCAGTGGACGACGAGCAGCACCCGGTAGCCTCCGGCAATCGCACCGACACAATGCCACCGGTCCTCGGCATCCTCGTGCCGGTCGAAGACAATGGCGTGCATCGGGTCGGCGAACACGAACTCGGCAAACGAAAAATCGAGGCCGTGGTTGGCCTTGTTCCTCACCTCCTTGGCTGGGTCCCAGGTAAATCGCATCGAATGAGACCCAAACTGTATATGCGCAATTGAATATACATATTGGCCGTGATTGTCAAGATTCGTGACCGAAGCCTCGGCAAGTCAGAAATCCAGGACGTGCCCGCCAATCCTCACATTTTCACTCGCATTGACGGTATGCCGGCTCCATATTCGCGCTACATGAGCCAAAGATGCTGACGATCGAGGTCGAACGCGAAGCAGACGGGCGCTGGATTGCCGAGGTGATGGCACTCCCCGGCGCCCTCGCCTATGGCGCGACGGAGGCTGAAGCACAATCCCGCGTTGCCGCCCTCGCGTGTCGTGTCATCGCGGATTTGATCGAACACGGTGAGCCTGTTCCGGACGAGGCACGCGGCCTGTTTGCACCCGCGTGAGTAATTGGCCCGCCGCCAAGGCGGGGACCGCCTTACGGGCACTGCAACGAATCGGCTGGACGATCGAGCGTCAGACCGGCTCGCATCGCGTGCTGTCGCGGGCGAACTGGAAGAATTCGGTCTTACGAAATCGGCTTTCGGATGCTGGCCCGTATCGCGAAGACCACCGGCCTTCGCCCCGAGGACCTATAGATCCCAGATCCCGTTGTTTGGACGCAAGGCGGTGTAGGTTTCACTTGAACTTTAGCGGGGTGGGGCGGCGGCGTTAACCCATTCGGGGACTGAAGGTTAGCCCATTGGCAGGGAGACTGGCAGGGGAGCCAAGAGTGTTGCAACGAAATGAAGGCGTCTATATGTCATAGTCGTAGGGGGAACGACGAATGGCGCGGAGGCTGGATTCGAAGTGGCTAAGAGAGAGATTTCTCGATCATTTTCAGGACGCGGTTGCTGAGGGTGTCGAGAATACCAGCTACGATTTGGAAGGCACGTTGCTCCGGTCAAATATGCTGGACCTGGGTGATTTGCTATCGCTAAAACTTCGAAACGCCGGCCACACTTTCATCCGCAACGTCATGGCCGAATGGCTGTCGCAACATATCAAATTCGAACCGGAAAAGAGGCTTGTCGCTTGGTCCCGGGATGCATTCGAGTTCTTTCGTTTAAACCAAGGAAATTCAGACTTTATAAATCTGTTTTCTAAATCACTGAATTACGACGTGGTTCTCAGGGATCTATTGTCTCTGGTAAATGACACACGTGAATTTAGAACAATTTTTGAATCCTACGCTGCCGTTGATCTAACCGACAGAATCACCCCGAGTTTCGACGAAGGTGTCCTGGATTTGAGTCTCGCAATTGCCGATGAGGCGCTCGGGGCAGCGCTTGGAATGTTGGGAAGAGAGCTTTGGGGACTTCGGAGTAAACCTGCCCAACGCAGTCGCGCTGCTTATCCGATCTTGCAGCAAATCGAACAATCCAGTTCCTTCAGAAATCAGAAGGGCATGATTCATTTTGAAGTGGCATCCGGCCGCCTGTCGCTCCGACCCGAGAACGGCAAAGCAACTAAGGTTAACTACAAGGCCTTGCTCGACAGAGCGCTTGGACGAATCGAGGCTTCCCACCATCTTGAGGGCATAAGCAATCGCGATCCAAACCTGTCTGCTCTAATGAAGGAGTATATTGCAACCTATCGTGAGGCTATAAATGGCGATGACATTCTTATCTTATTTGCCATCGGGCAAGACATAGATGCGAGAGTAGTTCACAATCAGAAATTTGCTCCTGAGGATGAGCGCATCGATGGCGATGCCTTGGGAGTCATTCTGTCATTTATCAGCGCACACGGCTTATATATCGAGGGATTTGATGTAATTCGGCAAGCGGCTGAAGATATGGATAGAATAAATGAGCATTACAGTCGTTTGAATCCGGACGCCAAACCGCTGCCATGGTCCCTTCTTCATAGCCTTGCTTACACGCAGCAACTCTTTGAACCCAAAACCGATGAGGTTATGAAGAAACTAGCTGGCTCGTTCCAACAGCCAGTTGAGCCCACAAAGGCCCTGACCAGCCTTGGAATTGGGGCTTTGCGAGGTTCGTTTAGAGCAATGGCCGGTTCTGTCCTGGAGAGATTTTACAAAGGCTCATTGGATTTAGGCGGTCTGGTAACGAAAGAAACTTTGAAGGATATAGTCGGAGAAGTTGTCAAGAGTCCCGGCTTTCAGCATCAAGTCGGTCAGTTCTTCTTGGCACATACCGTTCAAATTGCTGGATTGGCAGAAAGCATGCCCTATTATTTCTCCTGGTTAAGACCATTTCTCGACCTGTTGCGTGAGCTATAACCGAGTTTGTCGCCGCTTAGCCAAGCCAGACGGATTGGGAAAACGACCTGCGCAAAATCGGACATTGATCACGGCGGTGGATTGCTTGCCCGGTCCGGTGGGTTCGGGGCGACAAAGACCGGCTTCCAGGTAGGCTTTTTGTAATAACAAAAAACCTTGCGCTGGCCGGTTTTTGTTGCTACAAAAACCTATGGAGATCGACCCGCCCGATCTGGCTAAAGAGACGACCAATCGGGGCAAGCACTGGACGCGGCCTTGATGGACTTCACGACGGCGACGGTCGCACTCGATACGCGCTTCGCATACAACTGAGGATCGCTATCGGGCCTGGGGATCGATCGACGGCGTGCTGCACGTCCTGGCGTTCACGATGCGAGGGCAAAAGCTGCGGCCTATCTCTCGACGCCAGGCCAACCGGATGGAGGTCACACGATATGGCAAAAGCTAAGCTAAACCCGATGGATTACCCGACACCCCGATAGACGACCAGGACAATCTCGAACTGACAGACGCCGACTTCAAAAAAGCTCGGCCGTTCAGTGAGGTGTTCCCCGCGCAACACAAATCCCTCGTCCGCCAGGGCGGCAGACCGCGCGTAGCCTCGCCCAAGGTCCATATCGGCTTTCGGCTATCCCGAGACGTCGTCGACGGTATCCGCGCCTCCGGGGGGCTACAACGCTCGGGTTGAAGCCGTTTTGCGCGATGCGCTGCGGCGTGGCCGTCTCAGCCGCAAAACCGGGTGATGCCGCGAGGGCTGGCGGAACCTGACGCCTCAACCGGGGGGCAATACGCCCGTCGCCGCCATGGGAGGAAGTCACTTACACTTCGGCCTCATCACGCTCGACCCACCGCTCGGTGGAGGGGGCAAGTCGCGCCGGCCTTCGCTGCTATCGACAAGCGGTTTAGGACCAGAGCCGATCGGCCGTAGCCGGCCCGGCTGATAGATCAGGGGAATCGGTTTAATGGGCGCCCGGGCGGGCTTACGTTTCCAGCCGAACATGGGTTTCACCTCCGGAATTCGATAGACGCTATCCGAGATACGCCCGTCGCCGCGGTGGCAGGTCGTCACTGACCCGGCGGCTTCCTCACACTCGACCAACCGCTCGGTGGTGGGGGCAAGTCGTTAGGGCCTCCGCTGCCGTCACAATGCGGTTTGGGACCGGAGCCGATCGGCCGCAGCCCACCACCGGGCTGATATCCCTGGAGAATCGGCTTCACAGGCTCCCGCACGGGCTTACGTTTCCAGCCGAACATGGGTTTCACCTCCGGAATTCGATGTGGGTGATCTTAGCCGCATCTAAATAGATGCCCAAGGATTTCTCGACATGCTGCCATGGGCCGCCGTCATCGGGAATCCGATAGACCTGTTCGATGTAGAGATCCCGCCGCTCCGTGTCGGACGACGCCATCGACCGAGCCCCAAACCATCCCGCGATCACGCCGCCATCATTCAGGGTGATCAGCACGAAACAAGGATCGATGCGGGTGAAGATCCAGTCCCATCCGGTAGGGATGGGATTGATCGGTCGAAGCTCGATAAGGCGGTAAAACCACTCCAGGCTGTCGTTCTGGATCATCCAGGCACGCCCCATCGCGAGGACGACCGGGACGACAAACAGGATCGCGAACCAGGCGAACGCCTGTGCGACCGGGCGGTTGGTGAAGATCACTCCGTACCCGAGGAGATAGATCAACGGCGAGCATATCGCGTAGTTGAACGCCGTGGCCGTCAGGTAACGCAGGAAAAGGACGTCCTTTTCCTTGGCAGTTCTGGCGGGAATGAAATTGGCGACCACGCCGGCGTAGATAAATCCCGGCACGAAGACCGCGGCGACAAAATACAGATCGGAAAAGGTCTCCAGCTTCATGCGTGACGCGACCTTCCAAGCCTGTCGGCCGTCGGCGTCCGGGCCGCGGCGCGTGATGATCGGACTTTATCGCATGAAGTGGGGATTGCAACCTCTAATTGTTATTTCTCGTTATGGTTGTTATTCGGCGGTGCGAGAGGCTCGCCTGCCCGGGCTGGGTCTTGACATATTTCCTATATAGGTGCACAATTCAAGGAATGGAAGCCTTCCTGGCGGCGGCTTGTGCGGACCAAAGGATTGAGGGGAATCGTCTCACGATATGGGACAAATTCTCAGGGTGTGGCTTTTGAGACGTGGTTGAGCGGGCCTTCCTGGAACCGGGGGGCGAGAACGGGTCCGCGCGCGATTGTGGACCGATCTGGTCCGGGTACCGGTTGCAACGCGGTTGGGGGGCTTGCGCCGGGGGCCTCGCCTGGTTCGGGTTGCCGGGGCGATTGCTGGATCACGTGCGGAGGACGGCAATGGCGAGTGCTGGGGGGCACTTTCCCCGCGGCTGGGATCAGGGGCGATGCGCGGTGGATTTGCGGACCAGGGGATGCAGGGGGCGTCTCATAATGTGCGACTCATTCTCATCGTGTGGGTTTTGAGACGTCGGTGAGCGGGCAACTCGTGCCTCTGCGGTACCGCGACAGGTGGCCCGGACAAGCCGGGCCATGACGCGGGGGGAAAGCCGGGCCATGACGCGGGGGGAAAGCCGGAGCGAGACGATGGGGGTAAGCCGGGTCATTCCGGCGGGGGGAAGCCGCAGCGAGACGATGGGATGAGCCGGAGCGACGCGACCTGCTCTGCCCAACCGTGACGGCGCCCGCTTTACCCCGCCAGCATCGCCTGGGCGCACGCATCCAAAATCGCGTCGGTGTCCAGACCGTACTCGCGATACAGATCGACGATATCGCCGCTCTGCCCGAACCGGTCCGGCCCCAGCGGCACCACGCGCTGTCCGCGCACTGACCCCAGCCAGGCGTGCGTCGCCGGGTGGCCATCCAGCACCGTCACCAGCGCCGCGCCGCGGTCCAGCGGCGCCAGCAGCGTCTCCACCCACGACACCGCGCCTCGGTCGCCGGTGCGCCGAGCGCGCTGGGCGGCCAGCCAGCCGGCGTGCAACCGGTCGGAGGAGGTGATGGCCAGCAGCCCGGCGCCCGGCTCCTCCGTTATCAATTCGGCGAACGCGGCCTCGGCTTCCGGTGCCACCGGGCCTTGATAGGCCAGCGCGATACGGGCGCCGGGTGCGGGGGGGACGACCCAATGGCCGCCGGCGATCACCGCCGCCGGGTCCAGCTCCCGCGGATGCTGGTCCAGCGTCCGTGTGGACAGCCGCAGCCACACGGACGAGCCATCCGGGCGCTGCATGAAATCGAACGCGTGGCGCATCAGGATGCCTAATTCATCGACATGCGTCGGCTCAAACGACGCCAGCCGGTCGGCCGCCATGCCGATCAACGGGGTGTTGACCGACTGATGCTGGCCGCCCTCAGGCGCCAGGGTGATGCCGGACGGGGTGGAGATCAGCAGGAACCGCGCATCCTGGTAACAGGCGTAAATCAGCGCATCCAGGCCGCGATTGACGAACGGATCGTACACGGTGCCGATCGGCAGCACCCGCGCGCCGGACATGCCGGTGGTCAGTCCGGCGGCACCCAGCAGCAGGAACAGATTCTGTTCGGCGATGCCAAGCTCGATATGCTGGCCCTTGGGCGACATGCCCCAGCGTTGGGCGCTCGCCAGCTTGGAGTCCCGGAACACGTCGTTGCGGGTATGGCGGTCGAAGATGCCGCGCCGGTTCACCCACGGCCCCAGATTGGTGGACACCGTCACGTCGGGGGAGGTCGTCATGATATGCGCGGCGAGGTCTTTCAGCTCGCCATTGCCGCGGCCGATTTCCGCCAGGATATCGCCGAAGCCGCCCTGGGTGGACATCTTGCGGCCGGCGGTTTTCGGCATCGGCAACGCGGCCGGCACGTGCACCACGGGGGCGGTCAGCAGGCGGCCCTCCGGCGTCAACGGCGTGCCGAACGGACAATCGGCGAGGAAGGCGCGCAGCTCGGACTCAGGAATGTCCAGGCCTTCGAACTTGTCCCATTCGTGGCCGGGGCGGATGTTCATGTCGTGGCGGAACTGCTCCATCTGTTCCCTGGTCATCAGGCCGGCGTGGTTGTCCTTGTGGCCGGCGAACGGCAGACCCATGCCCTTGATGGTGTAGGCGATGAAGCAGGTGGGTTGGTCGCCCTCGGCGTCGGCGGTGCGGAACGCCTCGATAACGGTTTCGATGTCGTGGCCGCCCAGATTGGTCATCAGGGCGCCGAGTTCGGCGTCGGTCAGTTCGTCGATGATGGCGCGGGCTTTGGACCGCCCCAGATCGGACAGCAGGGTTTGGCGCCAGGCGGCTCCGCCCTGGAACGTCAGAGCGGCATACAGGCTGTTGGGGCAGTCGTCGATCCAGTCGCGCAGGTCGGTGCCGCCCTCGCGGGTGAAGGCAGCTTCCAGTTTGCGGCCGTATTTGATGGTGACGCAGTTCCAGCCCATGTCGCGGAACAGGCCCTCAATGCGGCCGAACAGGCGGTCGGGGACGACGGAGTCCAGCGATTGGCGGTTGTAGTCCACCACCCACCAGACATTGCGGACATCGTGTTTCCAGCCTTCGAGCAGGGCTTCGTAGATGTTGCCCTCGTCCAGTTCGGCGTCGCCGCAGATGGCGATGTGGCGGCCTTGCGGCAGGTCGGTGCGGCCGAGCCCGTGCAGGCGGGTGTAGTCGGCCATCAGGGCGGAGAAACTGGTCATCGCGACGCCGAGACCGACCGAGCCGGTGGAGAAATCGACTTCGGCGCCGTCTTTGACTCGCGAGGGGTAAGGCTGGATGCCGCCGAACTGGCGCAGGCCTTCCATTTTCTCTTTGGTCTGGCGGCCGAACAGGTAGTTCATGGCGTGGAAGACCGGGCCGGCGTGCGGTTTCACCGCGATGCGGTCCTGCGGACGCGCCGTTTCCAGATACAGGGCGGCCATGATGGAGATGCAGGAGGCGCAGGAGGCCTGGTGGCCGCCGACCTTCAGCCCGTCCCGGTTGGGGCGGATGTGGTTGGCGTTGTGGATCATCCAGGCGGACAACCACAGCAGTTTACGCTCCAACTGCTTCAGGATCTGCATGTGCCGCGAGGCTGGCGGGGCCAACGGCGTGATTGCAGTGATTGGCGCGTTCATATAGTCCTCCCGGCGAGTATCTGCCCAAGCGGTATCTGGCATTGTTCGCGACGGGAGTCACCACTCGGGTGACGATCCCGAGGTTTCTCCTGCGGCTGTATCATGTCCTCGGCCGGACGTTTTGACCGGCCGATCCGATCTTAAGGCAGGCCATCGTTTGCCATAAGAATTTTCACATCCCCGGACGCCATAATGAGAACCGCCGCACCGCCGAACGCCCCAAGGGCATCCCCAACACGCCCCAGATCATGCTGAAACCGTCATTATTGGCTGGGTATCAAGGCGAGCGCGGGCGCGTCCTCACCGGCATCGGATTGATGTGCCTCGCTGGCATCATGTTCCCGTTCATGAATGCGTTCGCCAAAATCCTTGGTCACACCTACTCGACACTGGAAGTATCCTGGGCGCGGTTTGCCGGCCACGTTGTCTTTACCGCGATGATCTTCCTGCCGAGCCGCGGCGTCAGCATGTTCATCACGCGTCAGCCAAAAATCCAGTTGGCACGGTCGGTGATCCAATGCCTGTCGAACTGCCTGTTCGTTGCGGCGATCGTGTACCAACCGCTCGCCAATGCGTCCGCCATCGGCATGATGGGGCCGTTGATGGTGGTCCTGATGGCGTGGCCGATGCTGGGAGAACGCGCATCGCTGTCGCACGTCATTACCATCCTCGTTGGTTTCGTCGGCGTGCTGATCATCATTCGGCCGGGCAGTTCGGTATTCCATCCCTCGGCGCTGCTGCTGATCGGCAGCTCGATTTGCTTTGCGCTGTATCAGATCCTGACGCGGATGGGGGCGAACGTCGATTCAACCGCCGCGACCACGTTCTACAGCTCCGTCTTCGGGGCGATCGCGATGCTGGCCGTGCTGCCGTTTGTCGGCAAACTTCCGGTTAATTTCGCCGATTTTGCGATGTTCTGCGCGCTGGGCATCATCGGCGGGTTGGGTCATTACTGTGTCGTGCTGGCACTGGCCCGGGCGCCGGCGAACATCATTGCGCCGTTCGCCTATTTCCAGCTTCTGGGATCGACCGTCGTTGGCTACTACATGTTCGACCAATTGCCCGATGCGCCGACCTTCGCCGGAGCCGCCATTGTTGTCGCGGCGGGTATCGCACTTGGCTGGTCCCACACCCGGCGGCGGTGAAACGCCGGATCACGACGCGACCTATGGGAGAACATAGCGGGCGTAATCAGCGCCCGGATCGTCTGCCACTGGTGGAACATGCCGTTCCCGCTCGCCACGCAGAGGCCAATCCCCAGATCGGCCTCTGCGCCTTCGTGTCTCACCCCACCGACGACAGCACCGCGTTCAGCGTCGCGCTCGGGCGCATCACCGCTGTCATCTTGGCGGGGTCCGGCTGGTAGTAGCCGCCGATGTCCACATGCTTGCCCTGCACCGCGGCGAGTTCGGCAACGATCTTTTCCTCGTTGTCGGCCAGCATCTTCGCCAGCGGCGCGAAATGCTCCGCCAGCGCGGCGTCCTCGGTTTGCGCAGCCACTTCCTGCGCCCAGTACATGGCCAGGTAGAACTGGCTGCCGCGGTTATCCAACTGACCGGTCTTCGGCGACGGCCCCTTGCGGTTGTCCAGCAGCTTGCCGGTGGCGGCATCCAGCGTCTTGGCCAGAATACCGGCGCGGGCGTTGCCGGTCTTGATGCCCAAATCCTCCAGGCTCGCCGCCAGCGCGAGGTATTCGCCCAGCGAATCCCAGCGCAGGTGATCCTCCTCGACCAACTGCTGCACGTGCTTGGGCGCGGACCCGCCGGCACCGGTTTCATACATGCCGCCGCCAGCCATCAACGGGACGATCGACAGCATCTTCGCGCTGGTGCCCAGCTCCATGATCGGGAACAGATCGGTCAGGTAGTCGCGCAGGATGTTGCCGGTGACCGAGATCGTGTCCTGGCCGCGGATCACCCGCTCCAGCGTGAAGCGCATCGCCAGTTCCTGCGGCATGATCTTGATGTCCAGGCCGGTGGTGTCGTGATCTTGCAGGTAACGCACCACCTTCTTGGCCACTTCCGCCTCGTGCGGACGCTCGGAATCCAGCCAGAACACCGCCGGCATGCCGGAGTTGCGGCAGCGGGTCACCGCCAGCTTCACCCAGTCGCGGATCGGCGCGTCCTTGACCTGGCACATACGCCAGATGTCGCCGGCCTCGACGGTCTCCGACAGCAGCACTTCACCGGTCGCCAGGTCAGTGACGTTGGCGATGCCGTCCTCGGCGATTTCGAAGGTCTTGTCGTGGCTGCCGTATTCCTCGGCCTGCTGCGCCATCAGGCCGACGTTTGGCACGGTGCCCATGGTCTTCGGGTCGAAGGCGCCATGCGTCTTACAGAAGTTGATCACCTCCTGATAAATACGGGCGAAGGTGCTTTCCGGCATCACCGCCTTGACTTCCTTCAGCCGCCCGTCGGCGCCGTACATCTTGCCGCCGGCGCGGATCATCGCCGGCATCGAGGCATCGACGATCACGTCGCTGGGCGAATGGAAGTTGGTGATACCCTTGGCCGAGTCGACCATGGCGATTTCCGGCCGGTGCTCCTGGCAGGCGTGGATGTCGCGCAGGATTTCCTCGCGCTGGGAGTCCGGCAGCTTCTGGATCTTGGTGTAGAGATCGACCATGCCGTTGTTGACGTTCACGCCCAGCGCCTCAAGCGTCGCGGCGTGTTTGTCGAAGGCTTCGCGATAGAAAATCCGGACGCAGTGACCGAACACGATGGGGTGCGACACCTTCATCATCGTCGCCTTGACGTGCAACGAGAACATGATGTGGCTCTTGTAGGCGTCGTCGATCTGCTTTTCGTAGAAGTCCAGCAGCGCCTTCTTGCTCATATACATCGAGTCGATGATCTCGCCTTCCAGCAGCGAAACCTTAGGCTTCAGCACCATCGTCTTGCCGCTGTTGGTGATCAGCTCCATCTTCACGTCGCGCGCGCGGTCCAGCGTCAGCGTCTTCTCGCCGTGATAGAAGTCGCCGCTGTGCATGTGCGACACATGGGTGCGCGACGCGGGCGACCACTCGGCCATCGAATGCGGGTTCTTGCGGGCGTATTCCTTCACCGCGCGTGGGGCGCGGCGGTCGGAGTTGCCTTCGCGCAGCACCGGGTTGACGGCGGACCCGAGGCACTTGCCGTAGCGGACCACGATGGCCTTTTCCGCGTCGGTCTTCGGGTCGCCGGGGTAGTCGGGCAGGGCGTAGCCCTTGGCCTGCAATTCCTTGATCGCCGCCAGAAGCTGCGGCACGGATGCGCTGATGTTCGGCAGCTTGATGATGTTGGTGTCTGGCTCCAACGTCTTGGCGCCCAGTTCGGCCAGCGTGTCCGGCACGCGCTGTTCCGGCGTCAGGTAGTCCGGGAAATTGGCCAGGATGCGCGCCGCGACCGAGATGTCGCTTTCCTCGATCGTCACGCCGGCCGGCGTGGTGAAGGTGCGAATGATCGGCAGAAACGCGTAGGTCGCGAGTAGCGGCGCCTCGTCGGTCAGCGTATAAATGATCGTCGGATCTGTGCTCATGGTGGGTCTCCTGTTTGTCCGCTAAGGGCCATGCCGTTCTGGTTGAGTCAACTTTTGTTTACGCGCCTGACAGCGGCGGCGGTCAAGGCGCCGAGGCGCCCTTGGGCGGCCTCAAACCGGTTGATTTTTTGTGAGGATTGGTTGCTGAGCGGTCACGCGTCATGCTGGACGCCGCAAGTGTTGCCCGATCAAAGACGGTCAACAACAGCCGGTATGAGCAAGCGGTATCTCGCATTGTTCAGCACCGAAGTCACCAGATGGGCGGTGACCTTTACGGGGCTAGCGAGCGTAAATGGCGGCCAGCGGGATCGTTACATCGATTTCCGGGAGCGGGAGGTCTGCGTCCAGGCCCACGATGGTTTCCGCCTCCCATCCGGTGGAACGGCGGCGGACAGTCATCTCCGGCCGGTCGGTTTCCAGTATCACGTAAACCAGGATGTTCGGGACTCCGGTATACTCGACCGGCTTGACCCGCCGATCGGTCAGGACGGTGGAGGGGGAGCTGACTTCAAACACAACGGTGGGCGACACGAGGTCGCTTTCATCGTCCGAATCGGCGCATGCCACTGTTGCATCCGGATACCGGAGCCGTCCGGGCGTCAGTACCTTCAAATCCGGGCCAAAAGCCTCGCATGGCGGCTTAACCCGTTGCCCGAGTGCGATGGTCAGCCGCGTTGTGACGCGGTTATGGGCCAGACTTCCGCCGGTCATGGCGACCGGCTGGACGCCATCGAATTCGTACCGAAGTTCCTGCGTCCGTTCCCAGGCCAGGAATTCATCAGCCGTCAGAGGCTTCAGGGATGCGCTCATGCTGTCATCGTCCAATGTGCCGAGGAAACTGCGAGCGAACTCATATAGCAACATAGGTGGGTGTTCCACCGCCAGATGGAAGGGCGTTGACGGTGGAGGCCAGGGGACGGCTGGCAGCTACGCGGTTGGTCCGGTGCTACTACCGGTAACGTTCTTTCCAAATTGGGAACATCATGTCCTCGATCGCTGTGACCCGACTATTGATGACACCGGTGGTGGTCAGCTTCGTTTCGACCCATGCCTTTTCCTCTTTTGGGACAAAAATCCAAAATCCGATTTTCCAATCGGGATGTTTGTCAATTTTAGGAGTGATGTGATGTAAAGCCAATTGTTCACGTATTCTATGGACATACTCTCCTTCAAATTCCGCGATTTTCGATCTCAGACCATACGGTGCTTTTGTCACTTCCACCATCCAGACTTCACCGTCCGGAAAATCGACGGCCAAAAAATCTGCTTCAGCACGCCATTTGCCGTGCTCACCGATTATATATTGGGAATTCAAGAGGCAACCTCGATCGATCGCGAGATAGGTCCCGACAAGTTCTTCTAGCACTCTTTCGGTCATATAATTTCTTTTCGTTGTGGTTTAGGGACGTAAGCGTATGCATAATCATACCCCAAAGAGGGGGAGTCAACATTGCGGTTACAGAAAATTATGGAATCGTGTTTATACGACATGATGGAAGGACGCGCCGCCCAAGTCCTATCGGGTTGGAACCAGTCCCGTTTGCCGGCCACGCTCGTTGTACATGACGACAAAACTGCCACGACGGACGCTGACCGTCGAACCGGTGTATCCGCTCAAGGTGTCGCCGCCGTTTCCAAGCGGGATGATCCCGATTTGCCGCCCCCGCTCGTCATAGACTGTCAACATGCTGCCCTTCTGTATCACACTGGCGATCGGCATAATTCCACTCCTTGTTTCGATGACATCCCAGCCCCGCGACGGGCTGCAGGGCCAGCAGGTAACGCGGCGATGCGACACATCAGGTCGTATCCAGATGGTATTATTCCGATTTGCCCGGGTCGTCGGAAACACTCGCATCTCCGCCATGATGTGCCGCAACCACCGCCGCCATGTCGCATAGCTGTGTTCGCAATTCCGGCGGCTCCACGATCGTGATCCCGCTTCCCCAGGTAAACAGGTGCCAGCACATCTCCAGCGCCCCGCCCGCCCGGAACCGCACAGTCAGGCCCCCGTCCGTTTCTCGAACGATGCTCTGCGAGGGATGAAACAACCAAGCCTCTCCCTCGTCCGCGACCTCCGGGCTCAGCCGCAGCACCACATCTATTGGTTCCTCCTGGAACACCCCGAACGACTGCGCCGCGTAGGCGGCAAGCGAAAAATCCTCCCGGCGCTGAAATCCCCGGTCGAGTAAATCCGCGGAGACAATCCGGTCCAACCGCCACAGTCGCATTTCCGGCAAGTCGTCCACATGGCCGACCAACCATCCACTCCCGCCGTAGAGGATGCCATAGGGACACAGGACGCGAATGGTTGGCTCTCCCGCATGCGGTCCCGCGTAACGAACCACCACAGGTTGCATGCCAAGGATCGCTCGCCGCAGCGTCGGCAGCACGCCAGCTCGTAGTTTCGGTCGCGGCCCAGGCCGCATCGCCACGCCTTCGGCCTCCATCAGCGCCGCGATATCCGGCTCCGAACGGCGCAGCGCATCCGGACGCATGACGGCTCGGAGGGTGGCCGACCCCTCCCGCAATAAGGCAGCGCGATCATTTTCACCGTTGACGTCGCATTCCCGCGCGGTCGCTTCGATCGCCGCGACGGCCTCCGCTCGCGCCTCGACGACGCCAATCAGAGCGCTACCGGGCAGTCGCCAACGCCGTATGCGTCCTTCATCGTCCGAACTCTCCATCTGGGGGAACATTGCGACCAGAGTATCGCGCAATCGCTCTGCTGTCCGACGTCCAACCTCAAGCTCGGCAGCCATTTCATCCAGGGTCAAACCAACGCGGGCACCTGCCAGGCTGCGAGCCAGGCGAAAGAGCCGTTCTGATGGGCCATATCTCATGAAGTCATTCAATCCTGTTCAAGTTATGATCATGACGAAGTCGCGCGACCAGGACCACCCGATGTTTTGGGTGAAGCATCCGGTGCCTCCTGCTTGAAAGCTAGCCATGGATCATCGACATTCAGCCCTCACGGGCCATCGCCGATCGAACCGCGGCGCAATACGCAGGCCAACCATGACCGATCCCTTCAAGCTCGATAAACTCTCCGACGAGCGTGTAGCCGTTTTCCTCCACTGCCCGCCGAACGGCTTGTTGTTGAGCCAACAGCGCCACAGCAGAAGCTGCGGGCTCACTCGGGCGCGTCCGGTAGTAGGCGACTGTTTTCATCGTTGCACCTCCGTCCTGCGGCCCTCGGACCATCGCCGCCGAAAGCATTAACACCAGATGCATACGACAGAACCGGACGGACCCGACCGATCGGCGCCAAATGTTCCATTGCAAGAATCCACTCCGGCGCCCCACCATGCGGCGATCCGCTCAGGAGTATCCATGGCCAGCCCGCATCTCACCAAGTCCCGCTACATGTCGGGCCTCCAGTGCCTGCGCCGGTTGTGGCTACAGGTTCACGAGCCGCAGGACTACGAGGTGCCCTCTCCCGGTTCACCGCTCGATTTCGGGCGGGAGATTGGCGAGAAGGCGCACCTTCTGTTCCCCGGCGGCATACTGGTCGATGAAGAACCGTGGCAGCACGCCGAAGCCGCCGAACGCACCGCAAGGTTGATGCAGGACCCAACCGTCCCGGCCATTTTCGAGGCTGCATTGGTCGATTGTAACGTCCGCGTCCGGGTGGACATACTGGTGCGCCGGCCCGATGGTTGGGGCCTTCTGGAAGTCAAAAGCAGCAGCCGCGTCAAGGACCACTATCTGAACGATATCGCATTGCAAGCCCACGTTCTAAACGGTGCCGGTGTCACGCTGTCCGCAATCGAAATCGTGCATGTCAATACACGATACGTACGCGGCGCGGGGGAGGTCGACTGGCCGCTATTCTTTACAAGGGTGGATGTAGCGGACGAAACGAAAGAACGCCGCGTTGGATTGCCTGAACAACTGCCCCCCATGCACCAGTGCCTCCTATCGGAAACCCCACCGCGCACCGAACCCGGCGATCATTGTGGCGATCCCTACGAATGTGAATTCTGGGATCGCTGCACCGCCGACAAACCTGCCGACTGGATCGCCCATCTTCCCTACATGACAGCGGTTCGCAAAACCGCTCTCGAAGCGCTTGGCGTCACGGCGATTTCTGCCATTCCCCAGGGATTTCCGCTGAGCTGGAAACAGGAAATCATCCGGGACGCGATGGCCACCGGACAGCCCTATGTGTCGCCCGATCTGGCGCGGCTGCTCCACGGCCTTAAACCGCCCGTTTGCTACCTGGATTTCGAGGCCATGATGCCGCCGATCCCGCTTTATCAGGGGACAAGACCGTATCAGACTTTACCCTTCCAATGGTCGCTGCATGTCATGACGCCGGATGGAGACTTGACGCATCAGGGCTTCCTCGCGGCGGCGGACGGCGACCCCAGGCGGGCGTTTGCCGAGTCTCTGATCGGCGCCCTTGCCGGGTCCGACATGCCCATCATCGTCTATTCGTCCTACGAGCAAACGCGGTTGAAGGAATTGGCCGGGCACTTCCCCGATCTCGGAACGCCACTGACCGCCATCATAGAGCGGCTGGCCGATCTGCTACCCATCATACGCGGTGCCGTTTATTTCCCGGGATTCAATTTCAGTAACTCCATTAAATCGGTTGCCCCGGCGCTATGTCCTGGCTTCGGTTATGACGACCTCGAGGATGTCGCGGACGGCACCGCGGCGGCAGGAACTTTTGTTCAGCTCGCATCCGGCAAGGTCAGCGATCCAGCCGAGGTCATGCGATTGAGGGCTGCACTGTCAGCCTATTGCGAACGTGACACCATGGCCATGGTGGTGGTGCATCGCGCCCTTATGGCCCTGGTGGCTGATGCCTGACACGCCGACAAAACGAAAACGTCCGGTTCTGACGGGCTGATGCTGCATTGAGCGGGATGCAGCAACAAGGTAGGTACAGATGCCCGAACGACCAGCAGTCGGAATCTTTTGGTTCGCCCTGGATGCGAACCGAGCGGCAAGCATGCTCGCAGCACGCTGCCAACTGGCGGAAGCGGAGATATACGGCGACTGCCTGACGTTCGCGCCGGGTCATGACGAAATTTGGACGAACTGGCGGCGAAACGGCCCACCGAACCCGGCACTGGCCAAGGTCGTGCTGTATGACGAATACGACGAATGGCCACGCGGCCGAATCGTGTTCGATCGTCCCGCCAATCGTTTCATGCTGTATGCTGACCGCAGGATCACCGGCGCGGGTCTGGTCAGCCAGATCGTCGGGCATTTCCGCTTGCCACCCGGTCGTGTCGTTGTCCGCCATGACCAGCACTACCGAAGCCCCCGGTCGCTAGAGGTCAAACCATGATCAGGTCGCTTCCCTGGCCTCTCGCGGTGATCGACTTCGAGGCAAGTTCGCTCGAACCGTCGGGCTACCCGATCGAGGTCGGTCTGGCGCTGTGGGACGCCCCTGGAGAACCGATCCGAAGCTGGTCGGCGTTGATCCAACCAACGACGGATTGGGCTCGGCAAGGGCACTGGAGCCAGCAGTCAGCCAAGGTGCATGGCCTGCGCGGGCGCGACCTGATGGCAGCCGGCTGGCGCCCCGACCGGATCGCGCCCGGATTGAACCGGGTACTCGGCCCTGGACGAACCGTCTGGTGCGATGGCGGACCGTACGATGGGCAGTGGATGCGGGGGCTGTTCAGGGCCGGTGGCGTTGATCCGGTCTTCATGCTGGACGACTGGCACCGGCTGGCGGCGCTGATGGGAAAAACGAGCCGGGAACGCGCTCTTGACTGGCTGGAACGCGTCAGGGCGACGCATCGCGCGCGCAGCGACGCCGAACAGCTTCTGCTCGCGATGGCTCACGCCTTGGGGATCGAGGCAGGTTGCGTGGAGGATCCGGACCTCCTTGAGGTGTAGTGAATTTGACCCATTCGCACGGACTTCCCCGCCCGCCAGTTCGATCCCGCCAGTACGATTAAGACACGCCGGAGGAAACTCATCCGCTTCCGAAGTGTGTGCCTGCGTTTTCGCGACCGAGGATGCGCTCTTGTTTTGTTGCCGCCGAACCGGCGGCCGCGTGTAAGGAATGGCGGCATACCATGTCCCGCATGTCAGTGCCCGGATCCGAAGGACGTATCTCTATGGCCGACCAGACCTTGACCACACCCGAACTGCGGATTGCCAAGCCCGACCGGGTCGCCTTCCTCGCGGTGCCGCGACGGCCGATCCGGGTGGTGCTCGACGGCGTGCAGCAGAGCTACAACGTCGGCGCGATTTTTAGGCTGTGTGACGCCATGTTGGTCGATCGGCTGATCATCTGCGGCAAGTCGATGGAAACCGGCATGCGCAAGCTGATCCAGGCGGCCCGCGGCACGCAGCACTGGGTGCCGCACGAAATTTGCGAGGATGCCGTGGCGGCGGTGCTCGCGTGCCGCAACGATGGCTATCGCATTGTGGTCGCGGAACAGACCCGCGATGCGGTGCCGCCGCAGTTGCTGCCCGCCGTATTCCCGGTTTGCCTGGTGCTGGGATCGGAGTTCCACGGGGTGTCCAACGCGGTGCTGGCCCTGGCGGATGCGGCGGTGGCTATTCCGGTGCATGGGATGGCCAACTCACTGAACGTTTCGACGGCGGCGGCCATCATCCTGAACCATCTGACGCTGGCATGGTCGCAGCAGGCGGAGCAGTCGCAGTAGCGCGGCCGCTCTGCACGCCACGCATTGCGCGTGGCCCCAATCTTGCGTAACCAGATCATCCGACGCAGCCGCAAGGAGGCCGCCGACCGATGGCAGACACCACCGCTGATCCACGTCTTGCCGCGCCTCGGGCCGCCCCCAGGCGCCGCATGCGATTGTCATGGGCCGACCCGGTGTTTCGGGCGGTCGTCTGGCAGGTTCTGATTGTCGGCGTGGTCGTCGCCATTGCCTGGTATCTGATCCGCAATACTAACGAGAACCTGGCCGCCCGGCATATCGCCACCGGGTTCGGGTTCCTCGGCCGCGTCGCCGGTATTCCGATCGGCGAGTCTCTGATCCCCTACAATCCGGCATCCGATACGTATGGGACGGCGCTGCTGATCGGCGTGTTGAACACGCTGGATATCGCGATCATCGGCATCATCCTGGCGACCATTCTCGGCACTCTGATCGGCATCGGGCGGCTGTCGAAAAACTGGTTGCTGGCGAAATTGACCGGCTTCTATGTCGAGACTCTCCGGGATATCCCACTGCTGCTGCAACTGCTGTTCTGGTACACCGTGCTACAGGGCATGCCGGGACCCAAGCAGGCGTGGCACCTCGGCGACGCGGCATTTCTGTCCAACCGTGGGCTGAAACTGCCCCGGCTGGAATGGCAGACCGCGCATACCTGGGCTCTGGTGGCGTTCGTCGCCGGCCTGATCGTGACATGGTTTTGCACGCGCCGAGCGCATGAACGGCAGGACGCGACGGGGGTACGGCCGGCGGTCTGGCCGGTCGCTGTTGGGGTTTTGGTCGTGCTGCCGCTGATCGTCTGGGCCGCCCTCGGTGCCCCCTTCACGTTGGAATTGCCGGCGTTGCGAGGCTTCAACTTCCAGGGCGGCCTGACCCTGGCGCCCGAGTATTTTGCCTTGTTGCTGGGCCTGGTGACCTACACCGCGTCCTACATTGCCGAAATTGTCCGCTCCGGCATCCAGGCGGTGCCGCTGGGGCAGTGGGAAGCCTCCCGAGCGCTGGGGTTGTCATCGGGCGCCATCCTGCGCCGCATCGTGCTGCCGCAGGCGCTGCGGGTGATCGTGCCGCCGATGACCAGCCAGTACCTGAACCTGACCAAGAACAGCTCGCTGGCCGTCGCCATCGGCTATCAGGACGTCGTGTCCATCGCCAACACCACCCTGAACCAGACCGGTCAGGCGATCGAGGGCATCGCCTACATCATGGCGGTGTTTCTGCTCATCAGCCTGTCCATCAGCCTGTTCATGAACTGGTATAACGCCCGTATCGCCCTGGTGGAGCGTTAAGACCATGAGCGAAGCCACACTCCACATCCCAACCGCCGTCCGCACCCAAACCGCCATCGCCTCGCTCGGTCCCGTGGCCTGGGCGCGCGCCAACCTGCTGGGTTCCTGGTGGTCCACCGCGGTTACTTTGTTGCTTGGCTACATCATACTGCGCGTCATCGTTGGGGTGGTGGAGTGGGGGCTGATTCACGCGATCTGGACCGTGCCCTACAGCGCCAACGGGATCGCCGACACCTTGGTTTGCCAGGCCGCCAAGGGGACGGGGGCGTGCTGGGCGGTGCTGGTGGACAAGTACAGGCTCATCCTGTTCGGCCGCTATCCTTATGCTGAACAATGGCGCCCGGCGATTGTCGTGTTGCTGTTCGTCGGTCTTTACATCGTTTCCGGCCTGCGCCGATTCTGGCGCAAGGAACTGCTGCTGGTTTGGATCGTTGTTTTGGCGGCGATCGGCGTCCTGATGTGGGGCGGCGTGTTCGGGCTGTCGGAGGTGACCGAGGACAATTGGGGCGGCCTGCCGATTACGCTGATCCTGGCAACGTTCGGTGCCGCGTTCTCGTTTCCACTCGCGGTGCTGGTGGCCCTGGGGCGGCGCGCGACCAAACTGCCGGCGGTGAAAATACTCTGCGTGCTCTATGTCGAAATCATCCGCGGCGTGCCGCTGATCGCTGTGCTGTTCATGGCCAGCGTCATGTTCCCGCTGTTCATGCCGGCCGGCGTCAACGTGGACAAACTGTTGCGGGCACAGATCGCCTTCATCCTGTTCGCCGGCGCCTATCTGGCCGAAGTCGTCCGCGGCGGCCTGCAGGCGCTGCCTCCCGGTCAGGCCGAGGCCGCCGACGCGCTGGGCCTGAGCTACTGGCAGAAGACCGGCTTCATCATCCTGCCGCAGGCGTTGCGGCTGGTGATTCCGCCGCTGGTCAACACGTTCATCGGGTTCTTCAAGGATACGTCGCTGGTACTGATCATCGGCATCTTCGACCTGCTGACCATGGGCAAAGTGGCGCTGAGCGACCCGCCCTGGCAGGGGTTTTCCACCGAAGTCTATCTGGGCCTCGCTTCGGTCTATATCGCGTTTTGTTTTGCCATGTCGAAATACAGCCGCGGCCTGGAGCGTGACCTCAACCGCTCCCGCGCCCGCTGACAGGGAGTTTTACAGATGGATGTTTTGGCGGGCCCGCCGGCGATCGTGCTGGACAAGGTGAACAAGTGGTATGGCGCCATGCACGTGCTGCGCGACGTGTCGCTGACGGTGACCGAGAAGGAACGCGTCGTGGTGTGCGGCCCGTCCGGGTCCGGCAAGTCCACGATGATCCGCTGCATCAACCGGCTGGAGACTCACCAGGAGGGCCGCATCATCGTTGACGGCACCGAACTGACCGACGATCTGCGGGCACTGGACACGATCCGGCGGGAGGTCGGGATGGTGTTTCAGTCGTTCAACCTGTTTCCTCATCTAACGATCCTGGAGAACTGTACTTTAGCCCCGATCTGGGTGCGCAAGATGCCCAAGGCCGAGGCGGAGGCCCTGGCGATGTCGTATCTGGAGCGGGTGAAGATCCCCGAGCAGGCTCGCAAGTATCCGGGCCAGTTGTCGGGCGGCCAGCAGCAGCGGGTGGCGATCGCCCGGGCGCTGTGCATGCAGCCGAAGATCATGCTGTTCGATGAGCCGACGTCCGCGCTTGATCCGGAGATGATCAAGGAGGTGCTGGATACCATGATCGGGTTGGCCGATACCGGCATGACCATGGTCTGCGTGACCCACGAGATGGGGTTTGCGCGTCAGGTGGCGCACCGGGTGGTGTTCATGGACCGGGGGGAAATTGTCGAGAGTGGACCTCCGGGGGAGCTGTTTGAGAACCCGCGGACGGATCGGTTGAAGCTGTTTTTGAGCCAGATTCTTAGGGGGCATTGATTCCATCCCCGTCATGGTGTGACGAAGGCTGGACCATTGAGCCACGTGCCGTTGGGGTGGGATCGAATGCATCGATCCAACCGCACCGCCAGTGACTTCCCCTGTGTGCAGCACTATACGTTTCCTCCCGGTTCCGAACGCCTGCGGCACACTCGTTCGACCCCGTTTGGATCTAGAGGAGCGAGAATGCGGAATTTTTTCAGAAATGTGGCTAAGGGCAAGAGAGATGAGCCTCTTCCTGCTCCGCATGATGGGCCCCCTGATTCAGAACATCCGTCAGGACTGTGTCCCAGGTGCCATAAGCAGTCGAGTTTTGAATTGCTTGGCTCTATTCCCCTCACTTTCGACGGAGGGAGATTGCTGGACCACAACGGGGGTGCAACGCATACACATTCTGAACGATCATCGGTTCTCATCTGTCGCCATTGTAACCAAGGGGTTTCAGTGCTCGAGGAACAGTGGGTCGGTGATCATCGTTCTGTCGAAAGAAAGGGGGGTGGACCGATATCTTGGCGAGGGTTTCAATGGTGGCCTCTAGCGGGTCATCTCGTTCATGAAGCCGTTCCGTCCGAGGTTGGAGAGGCATTCAACGAAGCTCTAACTTCGCTTGCAGCAAATTGCCCACGGGCGTGTGTTGTTATGGCCCGCAGAACACTTGAGGCCATAACCGCAGAGAAAGGACAAACTTCGGGGCCGTTGGCGCAAAGGTTAGAGCGGCTTGCTTCCGCTAGTGTTTTGCATCCGACCCTTTCTGAATGGGCAAAGGAGGTTCGGATCATGGGCAATTTGGGTGCGCACTTTGATCCTATCAATATCGTTTCTGTTGATGACGCTCGGCATCTAATAAAATTTATCCAGGAACTTCTGAACTATATTTATATACTTCCATCCGAACTGAAAAAATCTAGAGGGAGTCCGTGATAACATTGAGCAACTGTGACAGTCCGGATGGGCTTGCTCCCGCCGTCACGGTTTATGGTCAGCATCTTAAACGCCGCGCCGCAGAGGCCGGCCGCTTACGGCGCTTTGGATCGTATCGGGATAGTTGCGGGGGTTGAGCATGCCCCGCTTTCTACCCGAACGGTGGCACCGGCGCCACGGGGGCCGTCATTTCGGTGTTTTTCCTGGAAATTATCGCCCGCGTTAACGGTTTAGTAAGGTTTACCACGGAGAACACGAAGAACCACGGAGCACCACGGAGTTCAACCCATGCTGCACCATCGAGACCTGACAGAACGCATCATCGGCCTCGCGATCGAGGTGCATCGAACCACCGGCCCAGGCCTGCTGGAATCCGTCTATGCGGAAATCCTGTGCGACGAACTGGAAGAAGCCGGCATCCCGTTCCAACGCGAGGTCATGATCCCCGTCAGACACAAAGCCAAAACCCTCCGCCTCGGCTTCCGCGCCGACATCGTCGTCCAGAACGCGGTGATTCTGGAAATCAAAGCCACCCCAGCCTTGCTCCCCCACCACGACGCCCAAATCCTGACCTACCTCCACATGAGCCCCATTCGCATCGGCCTGCTGATGAATTTTCATGCGCTCCGCCTGAAGGACGGCCTGCGCCGCTTCGTAGTCTGACCCGTCAACACCCCTCCGTGGCCGTGATCCTCAGCCTGTCTCCGTGGTAAGAATCGACAGACGCCCCAACCTCGAGGCCCAACCCCGATTGCATCGTTCACAACCTTCAGCGTCCCTTGGTTGCTTCCTTGCCTGTCCGCCAACCAACCAGCAGCCCCACTAAGCCGCCTCGGCCAGCACCAAACGCCGCCGATGCGCCGCCTTCACCGGCATTGCCGCGTAGACGTCCTTGACCGCCTCGGCCAAAATGACCCCCGCCAAACCCGGCACCATCCGCCGGCCCGCCCGCTCGAACAACGGCGCGCTCCGCAGCACGACCCGCAACGTCGAGGGCGGCATCCATAACGCGGCATCCCGCCGCTCGATCCGGAACAGACCGCCCGCCAGCAGCCGCCCGAGCTGCCCGGTGGAGTAGGGGAGGCCGTGGCCAAACGGGGTGCCGTCCTGGTAAGCCCAAATCCCGGCTCGGTTCGGGGCGACGATCAGCAGCCGCCCGTCATCCTTCAGCACCCGCCAGACCTCCCGCAACAATCGCCGCGCGTTCTCGGCGTTTTCCAGCCCGTGCACCAACAGGATGCGATCGAACGTCAGGTCCGCGAATGGCAGGCAGTCTTCCTCGGCTGTGCATGACAAGTTCGGGACACCCGGCGGCCAGCGTGCGGCACCCATCTGGGCCGGGGTCAGCGCAATGCATCGTGACGCCTGCTCGCGCCAAAGACGCAGATAGGGCATTGAATATCCGATACCCAGCACCGATTCACCCCGGGCGGAGGGCCACATCGAGACCAGCCGCTCGCGCAGCACGCGCGCCGTCACGGCGCCGCGCGCCGATCCGTAGAACTCCGCGGCAAGGTGTGCATCGGCTGTCATGCCGCGCTCTATAACACGTCCGGCGGTTTGCGGCCGAATGAACGCATGCTAGACTATCCAAAAGGCAGGAATCATCGAATGACCGTGACAGCGTCCCCCGTTCCCATCCTCAGCGACAACTATGCGTGGCTGCTGAAAGACAGCGTCACCGGCGCGACCGCGATCGTCGATCCGGCCGACGCCAAGCCGATTATCGAGGCGATCGAGAAGGCCGGCGGAAGGCTGGACCTGATCCTGCTGACGCACCACCACGCCGACCATATCGCCGGTGTCGATGAAGTGCGCGCCCGGTTCAACTGCCGCGTTGTCGGCGCCTATGCGGATCAGCATAGGCTGCCGAAGCTGGATGAGGCGGTGAAAGAGGGCGACACCGTCCGGTTTGGCGACGCCACCGCCGAGGTGATCGAAACGCCCGGCCACACGCGCGGCCAAATCAATTTCTTTTTCCCGGACGGCGACATACTGCTGTCGGGCGACACATTGTTCAGCCTGGGCTGCGGCCGCCTGATTGAGGGCACGCCGGCCGAGATGTTCGACAGCCTGGCCAAGCTGAAGGCTCTGCCGTCGGATACACTGGTCTGCTGCGGCCATGAATATACCGAGAGCAATGCCCGCTTCGCCCTGGCGGTCGATCCCGACAACAAGGCTTTGCACGCGTTCGTCGGTAAGGTCGAGCAGTTGCGCGCCGCCGGTCAGCCGAGTGTGCCGTCGGTTCTGGGTGACGAACTGGCGGTTAACCCGTTCCTGCTGGCGTCCGACGTTGCCAGTTTCGCGGCGGTTCGCGCCAAAAAAGACAAGTTCTAAGGGAGAGTTTTTGACGTGAAGATTTATTACTCGGCGACCAGCCCGTATGTTCGCAAAGTCATGGCATGCGCCATTATCCGTGGCCTGGATGGCCGGATTGAGAAACAGGCGAGCAATCCGCATGCCTCGCCGGAGGATCTGCTGGCGGATAATCCGCTGTCGAAAGTGCCGTGTCTGGTGACGGATGACGGGTTGTCGTTGTTCGGCAGCCAGTTGATCTGCGAATACCTGGACAGCCTGGGTGACGCGTTGCCGTTATTTCCCGCTCAGGGCGCGGCGCGCTGGCGCGCGCTGAAATTCCAGTCGCTCGGTGACGGGATTTTGGATGCGGCGGTGCCGTGTCGTGGCGAACAGGGCAAGCCGGTTGAGGCCGCCCGGGATGCGCAGATTGCTCGTTACAAGGCCGCGATGAGTCGCGCGGTGGATGCGCTGGAGGCGGACCCGCCGCATAAGCATGTCGATATCGGGTCCGTTACAGTGGCGTGCGCGCTGGGGTATCTGGATTTCCGGTTCGGGTCCGATCCGTGGCGCGCGGGGCATCCGAAGCTGGCGGCGTGGTACGAGGGGTTCGCGCAGAACAAGGGATTGGCCGAGACAGCGCCCGTTTAGGGGGGCTTCCCCTTCGGCATCGGCGTGGCGCGTTCTACCCCAAACCGTCCTGGCCCGGCTTGTCCGGGCCAGCCTCTGGCGGCATTGGTGGAGGTGGGCTTGTCAGTTCCGGGCGCCGAAATGACATATAGGAGGAGCCATGAAATCAGTCGCAAAGTCACCTGTGCCAAAATCGCGCAAGCGGCCACCCAAGGTCGTCCCGACCTATCGCGGTATTCGCCTTCCGGACATGAGCGCCGGATCGCAGTTCACCAGTGAAGAAGTCGAGAGAGCGATTAAAGCCGTGATCGCCAGGCACCCCGAGGCATTTGCCGTTCGGAAAGACTAACCGAGCACGATCGGTCTTTATCAGTTGCCCGTTCGACCCGGGGTACAAACGGCTGCTGCGGGCAGCCTGTTTCACGATGTTGACGTGCGGTTACCTGCCGCGTTGCGCGCTGGATTACAGCGACAGCGGCGCCGTTCGTTTTACCGAGATCGTCAAATTGATCACCGCGTGCGACCTGTCGGTCAACGACATCTCGCGGGTGAAGTTGGATCATGTATCGCGCCTGCCGCGGTTCAACATGCCATTGGAATTGGGCGCCGATCTTGGCCTGCGCTTGGCGTTGACGACGAACGGCGTTCAGATCGACACCATCGGTGGGACCAGCATCGGCGCTGTTGTCGCGGCGGTGTTCGCGACGGAGTGCGATCTGGGGGCGACCATGCTGTCCCTCGCTACCGGGTTCGCCAAGCGGCGGTGGTCCGATTTTGCGATCCCGCGCACGGCGCTTTACTCCGAACGGGCGTTTGCGAGAACGTTGGGGAACCGGTTTGGGGAGATCGCGATCGAGGATTTGCCGATCCCGATGTTCTGTGTGTCGACGAATTTGACGCAAGGGGTGTCGGTGGTGCACAGAACCGGGCGGTTGGTGACGTGGCTGCGGGCGTCGACGGCGGTGCCGGGGATTTGTCCTCCGATACTTGAGGGGAACAATGTTTATATCGATGGTGGCGTGCTGAACAATGTGCCGACGGATGGGATGCGCGGCGTTGGCGTGGCGTCGGTGATTTCGGTGGATGTGGGGTCCGCGATCAAGCAGCCAGGGCGATCCGATGACGGTGAGGGCTTGCCGAACATGTGGGAGCTGCTGTGGCGCGTGGGCACGATTGCCAGCGACACCGCGGCGAAAAATGGGTGGCAGGATGGTGACGTGGCGCTGCGGCCCGAGATTGGGGCCATGGGGCTGTTTGACTGGGATGCGCGTGAGAGGGCGATCGCCGCTGGGCATCAGGTGGTGGTTGAGCATTTGGGGGAGATTGAGGCGGCTTTGGGGCGGGTTCGTTAAAGCGACGTTACGTCACTTGTGTTGACTTCGTAAGGTTGCTTTAAGGCGGTTACCCATCTATGGGGGAGGGCAACGCTCTCGATCATAGGTGCTGCCATTTCAATGCCAAGAGAATATGGATGGACGCGTTATTGGTACCCGTTTGATCGGCAAATTCCTATGTCCGACGGATATCTGGCCGAAGTTGAAATCGACGACGGGGGTTCCGATCAGGAAGGGCGGACCCTTACTCAGTTAAAGGACATTCCGTGCCTCGTGCTTCTGGGCGCGCCTGGGATGGGCAAGACTCGAGAAGCCGAAGCAGCGGTGACTAGCCTGCGCACTGACGGTGAACTCATTGACCTCGTGTACGCAGGCAGACGAGCAGACCCGAGCCGGACTCTCCATGACCTCCTACAAGGTACTAACTGTGCAAACTGGGTTTCGTCAGGCCGGCCCTGGTACATTTTTATTGATGGCGTGGACGAAGCTGCGGGGGCGGCTGCAGGGTTCGAAGCCGGCTTTCAAAGTTTCCTTGATGGACTTTTGGGCACAGGTGGAGAAATTTCAACAGTCAGGCTGCGGCTGCTGTGCCGCACGGTCGAATGGACCGGAACGCTTGATCGTGCGCTAGAAACAATCTGGACTGACCAGAAAATTCAGAAGCGGCAGATCGCACCTCTTCGGCAGATCGATGTGCGCCAAGCCAGCGACATATCAACTGGCGATAGAGATGAGGCAAAGCGATTTATGGACGCGATGGCTGATAGCCATGTCCAAGCTCTAGCTAGTCGCCCAGTGTCGTTTCAACTACTCGCCAATTTGTTTACGGAGCAAGGACGAATCCCGCCCAGACAAGCCGATCTCTATCGACTCGGCCTGCAGGCCTTGCTGGACGAACCGGACGATTATCGCAGGGGCCGTGGCGGTCGAGCTGCTTTAGATTCCGTTACGCGACTAACCGTTGCAGCCCGAATCGCCGCCGCGACCGCTTTCTCAGGTGTGAGCCAAGTCTGGACTGGATTGGCCACGCAAGAGCAACCGACAAATGCATTCTCTCTCAACGACATTGAAGGTGGGGTCGAACCTACACCGCCATTTAGCTTTCCCGTCCGTGAAGCTGACCTGCTAGACGCGGTGCGAACTCCGCTGTTCGTCGCCATCGGGCAGGACATCTATACGTGGGCGCACCAGACTTTCATGGAGTATCTGGCTGCTCGCTATCTGGTCGAACACGGACTTTCGCCGGTTCAGGTAATGACTTTCCTTTCTACTGAAGAAATAGACGGAGAAGGTGGAATCGCTCCGCAGCTTCGCGAAATTGCCGCTTGGGTCGCCACCATGATGCCGACATTCTTCAAGGTCCTCGCCGAACGAGAACCGGACATCTTACTCCAAAGCGACGTCGCCGCAGCGGACCCGGCTGATCGAAAGCGCCTGTTTGATGCCCTTTTGGAGCGACTGAATGCTGGCGAATTGGTTAATGCCTACGCGGGCCTAATGCCTCAATTGGGAAAGCTTGCACATCCAGATCTTGCTTTTCAAGTTCGGAATTTTGTCCGTGATCAGTCGAAGCGCCTTTTCGCCCGGCGCGCAGCTATCGATATCGCGGAGGCAAATCACCTCAGCGAGTTAACCGAAGATTTTGTACAAATTGCGTTGGCGGAGAAGGAACCGGTCGCCTTACGCAAGGAGGCTGCAATAGCGGTTGCGCGCCTGGATCGCACAGACGTGCGCGCCCGGCTCGTGCCGCTGCTGAAAGGGGATCTCTCAGCCGACACGAGCGATGAATTGAGGGGGGCGGCACTGCTCGCTACTTGGCCGGAGTATCTTAAGTTTACAGACTTACTAGAAGCCATCACGCCGATTAAAGACCCGAACCTTATCGGGTCCTATTCCATGTTTCTATATCGGTTGGATCTAAAGGCATGCTCACCTCAGGATGCCAGGGCCGCTATTGAATGGCTCCGCACGAGGTTGCCTCGACACAATGACAGTGATCTAGATTCTAGTATGCAACGGGTAATGCCGAAATTTTTCTGGGCAGCTGCTGCGCAATCGGGCGACAAATCGGTTCGCGAAGCGTTGGGGCAACTTATAGCACAAGAATTCCAAAAACCATCACACTTGATATTTGATAGAGATAAGGAGAAGGGAACACCATGGCCGTCCGCAATCGCCGACCGGCTTCACATAGTAGAACAAATCCTTAAGCACTGTCCCGATCAGGTTCAGGCTATACGATATATTCATTATTTTGTTCCGGATCTCATTAGGACAGGGGACCTAGCTGCGTACCTTGTTGCGATCAAAGCCAGTAGCAATGAGAAATTGCGGATTGCATTTGCGGATACTGTAGCGACGATCTTTCGAGATCGAGAACTTGACTCGCTAAACGATTTTTGGGACGTAGCCGAAGAAATTCCAGAAGTGAAGGCTGCCTTAAAGGCGTCCTACCACACTTATCTTGATTCGCCGGATGTGGAGTGGATGCGGAACGAGCTGCTTCGCAGCAAGAAGGTTGAGGAACGCAAGGCAAATCGAGAAAATGAAAGCAATAGGGTCGCGCACGTTATAACTGAGACCCTCGGTCGCATCGAACAAGGAGAAATCGAACTTTGGTGGCAGCTTAATCTCCAACTTTTCGTTTCGGCTACTGGCCGGTACGAAAGCGAGTTCGAGTTTCGTGCTGATCTGAGGGACACTCCGGGCTGGATAGGTCTGAGCGAACTCGATCAACAACGAATAATAGATGGTGCGTTCTCATATCTCACACATTCGCGGTTGAATACATTGAGATGGTTGGGTACCAACACGCAACATCGCCCCGCATCGGCAGGATTTAGGGCCTTTAGGTTAATCAGGGACGAACGTCCAGAGATGTTTGATAGCCTACCTTTCGGCGTTTGGAAAGCTTGGGCGCCGGCTACGATCGGTTTTTTTGACAACAACTTCAGTGAAGGCTCTTCCGCGCAGGCCGCGATCGTTCGAAGAGCATATGAGGTGGCTCCAGACGCCATCATTTGCGCGATCATCCGAATGGCTTTGGGTCCAAAATCGACGGGAGTCTCTCGACGCGTGCTCGAACTCCTGGAGGGTGTTTTCGACGAACGCCTCGGGGTTGTAATAGAGACCCTGGTAAACCGCCGAGGCCTGCGGGGGACTAGTCGCGATGCTGACCTGCGTGCTTTTCTGGTGCGCATGGGCTATCGCCCCGCAGTTCAATCCGTAATGGATGCTCTCGCTACCCACGTGACTTCCGACTTGACGATTCATGCCATTGGATCCGAGCATACGACTGAGGTCGGAAATGTTGCTTCGCTGGCTGGCGCCGCTGCGCAGCTTCTCGCCGATGGATTTGCACAGATGTGGGACGAGGTTCTTGCTCTCCGCATACGCGATGCCACCCTTGCGAAAGCCATATGGGAAGCGTTTTCAGTAGCACGGGCCAATAGGCAATCAGCGGGGCTGGCCGATCTACTCCCGGACAGTATCGCGAGTGCCTATCTTGATCTTGAGGCCCTATTTCCGAAGCCACAAGAGGCAATCCAGACGGATAGGGCTCGGTTGCTGTCGGCGATCGACCACATTGACCAAGTAAAAGGCGGGTTTCTTAACCATCTAGTGGCAAGAGGAACGCAGGATTCGGTAATCGCCGTTGGCCGAATCGCCGACGCCCTGCCTGAAACAGAGTGGTTGCGGTGGCGCATGCAGGAGGCACGTCAGAACTTTCGCGCCAAGGCACGGCAATTGTATCCGCCTCATGAAGTCATACGCGTGATTGGAGCGTTGCAACCGCCGCTACCCGTCCGCAACGAGGTCGAGGCCTTTCAATTTGCCTTAGCAAGAGAACTGGGCACTGCGTCCGCATTCATCGTTCCCACCGACGCGTCAGGCCCGGCAATTTCCTCGGTCGCAAATCCGATCATTTGCGCGGGTCGCCGACTAAAGATTGTTGCTATTGCAACTGAATGGCGATCAGGCCATGGCGGCATTTCTACGCTTAACCGGGAACTCTGCCTCGCGATGGCGGCGCTTGATCACGAGGTTTGGTGCGTAGCCCTTGACGTCAGCGAAAAGGAGCGGCTCGAAGCTCAGCCCCTCGGCGTAGCATTGGTCGAATGTCCGGTGGCGCTTGGCATAGATAAGGAAAGTAGGAGCCGGTTTCTGTTGTTGAGGGCAAGTATGCTCGGCGGGACGCAGCCAGACGTTGTGATCGGCCACGACCTTATAACGGGGCATTACGGCCTCCAACTCTCGAAGGAACTTGGCGGAATCTACGCTCACTTCTTGCATACCGTCCCTGAAGAGTCCGAGGGTATAAAGGATCGATTTCAGGACCACTTGGGTCCTCAAACGTTGCGTGGCGATGACAAGCGTGAGGCCCAAATAGCCCTGTGCAAAGAGGCTCAGCTCGTGATTTCCATAGGGCCGAAAATTCATGGTTATGCCGCCCAGCGGCTCCGCAATGGTCCGCCGCTTCATGAGATGATGCCGGGCCTGAATCCGTCTCTTCTGAGGCACCAGCCGGACCTATCCCGCTTGCGTCGTAATCATTGCTTGCTCACGGCTCGGATGCAGGGTGCGGTTCTCAAGGGTGTACAGCTCGGATGTGAAGCGATTCGAAAAGTCGGTACGGAGCAGTCTTGGGGGGCCGGACTCCGCCCGTGGCTAGTGATACGAGGGTTCGATCCAGACGTTGCAGATAATGAATTTACGAAAATTGGATTATTCAAAGATTTCAACAATTTTGTGCAGCCGAGGAAGTACACTCACGATGTCATAGAGATCCATGACGATATTAAGGCCTCATCATTAGTCATTATGCCATCGATAAGTGAAGGATTTGGCTTAAGCGCCTTCGAGGCGGTTGCCGCGGGCGTGCCGGTCCTCGTTTCTTACGAGAGCGGTCTTGCGGAGTACATTCTTACAGCCGGCGCCAATGGTGACATAGATCGGGCAATATCCGATGGGTGCGTAGCCAACGTAGTCGGCGAGAACGGATCTATCGCGGACGAGTGGGCCGACAAAATCAACCGACTTCTCTCTGATCGACCGAAGGCATTTGAGCGAGCGAGGGCGCTGCGAATGGCGCTCGCGCCGCTATTATCTTGGTCTCGTGCGGCCGAAGGCTTCTCTAAGGCAGTTTGTAACGTCCTCGATGTTGCCGCGGAGGGGGTTCGTAGTGAATGAAGTAAACCGGTGATCAGAGAACTACCGCAGTTCGATATGGTGAACAGTGTAGTCGGGTTCTGCAGGAGGCTTACGGTTCCCACGTTCAAGTCCGAAATCCAAAGAAGGGACCGCCGGGACCGTTAACCCCATATTAACCAATATGCGCGATAATGCCGCGCATGAGCGCCCGTGCCCCCGGAACCTGTCTTGACCAAACGAACCCTCCGCCCCGGCATCAAGAGCTTGATATCGCTCGGAAGTTGGGACGCAGAAATGTTGCCCCAGGGTGCCGATATGGCGTATATGAGGAGCCATGAACACAGTCGCGAAGTCACCTGTGCCGAAAACGACCCGGCGGAAAGCCAAGGTCGTGTCGATGTATCGCGGTATTCGCCTTCCGGACATGAGCGCCGGATCGCGGTTCACTAATGAAGAAGTCGCCACGGCCATTGACGCCGCGATCGCCGAGCACCCCATCGTGTTCCCTGTTCGGGAAGACTGACCGAGCACGATCGGTCTTTATCAACTGTCCGTTCGACCCGGAGTACAAATGGCTTCTGCGGGCAGCCTGTTTCACGATGTTGACCTGCAGTTACCTGCCGCGTTGCGCGCTGGATTACAGCGACAGCGGCGCCGTGCGTTTCACCGAGATCGTCAAATTGATCACCTCCTGCGACCTGTCGATCCACGACATCTCGCGGGTGGAGCTGGATCGTGCATCGCGCCTGCCGCGGTTCAACATGCCGCTGGAATTGGGCGCTGACCTGGGCTTGCGTTTGGCCGGGCCACCGCTCCAGCGGCGGCGCAGGACGCTGATTCTCGACGCCGAGGCGCACCGGTACGACAAGACCCTATCGGACATCTCGGGTATGGATATCGACGCCCACGCCAATAACCCGCGGCAGGTTATTCGCCTGGTCAGAGACTGGCTCAACGCGAACCGCCGGCCGGGAACGCCGCCGTTGCCCGGTGCGGTGGCGATCAACGAGGATTATGGCGCGTATCTTGGATTTGCGCAGCGAATTGTCGCGAAGCTGCGGCTCGATCCGCACGATGACATGCCGCATGGGGATTATGTGCATGTCGTGGTGCTGGCATTGCCCTCGATCGAGGCTGCGCGGGGAGTGTTGGTTGATACGGTTGGGGTAGGATAGGGCCGATTGTGTCTCATCCGCCCAGCCGGAACCGCCCCGGGTGTCGCGCCGCGGGCAAACGATGTTCATGCCGATACGGTCCCTCCCGCAACGGGTTGATCGACGCCGTTGGCATGTTCCGGCCATGATCGTCGGCGCCGGCGGTCTTTGGCTGTCGCGCCGTCCATAACAAAACAGCGGCGCCGTTAACTCCGTATTAACCAATAAGCGCGATAATGCCGCGCATGATCGTCTGTGTCCCCGCACCTGACCCAACGCACCCTCCGCTTCGGCATCAAGAGATTGATATCGCTCGGAAGTCGGGATGCAGCGATGTTGCCCGGGGCGCCGAAATGACGTATAGGAGGAGCCATGAACACAGAAGCAAAGTTACCTGTGCCGAAGAAACGCCAACGGAAAGCCAAGGTCGGCTCGACCTATCAGGGCATCCGTATTCTGGACATGAGTGCCGGATCGCAATTCACCCGCGAAGAAGTCATACGGGCCGTTGAAGCTGCGATCGCCAAATGCCCCGAGGCGTTCGCCGTTCGGAAGACTTAGCCGAGCGCGATCGGTCTTTATCAACTGTCCGTTCGACCCGGAATACAAACTTCTGCTGCGTGCAGCTTGCTTCGTGATCCAAATCTGCGGGTACCAGCCGCGTTCCGCACTGGATTACAGCGATAGCGGCGTTGTGCGTTTCACCGAGATCATCAAATTGATCACCTCGTGCGACCTGTCGATCCATGACATCTCGCGGGTGCAGTTGGATCGAGCATCGCGCCTGCCACGATTCAATATGCCGTTGGAATTGGGGGCTGACCTTGGCCTGCGTTTGGCCGGCCCACCACTCCAGCGGCGGCGCCGGACGCTGATTCTCGACGCCGAGGCGCACCGGTATGACAAGACGCTGTCAGATATTTCCGGCATGGATATTGACGTCCACGCCAATGATCCGCGGCAGGTCATTCGTCTGGTCAGGGACTGGCTGAATACGAATCGCTGGCACGGGACTCCGCCTTTGCCCGGGGCGGCGGCGATTAACGACGATTACCAAGCGTATCCCGGATTTGCGCACGAGATTGTCGCGACGCTGCGGCTGGATCCTCACGACGACCTGCCGCATGGGGATTATCTGCATGTGGTATCGGTGGCGTTGCCGAGGATCGAAGCGTCGCGGGCCCGCGTGGTCGGCGCGGTTGCGATCGGCGCGGTGACAGGGGCGTCACCGCCCTGGCCGGGCCTGACCTCGTGATCCCTTCGAACGTCGGCGACCCGACGGAACCCGGATCAAGGCCGGAGGCTGGTTGCGGCAAAGGCTTGGATGGCGGGCGCCCGCAAAGACGACCCTCCCCCGGTTCTACCGGACGACCTTCAACCCCGACCGGAAATCCCGCGCCAGGGCGCGGTATACCGTGGCGTTGCGGTCGAATTTGATGCGTTCCTCGGCGTCCATGACGCGGCGCAGTTTGGCGGGGGCGCCGGTCCACAGCTCATTCGGGCCGATCACCTTGCCGGGGGTCAGAAGGCCGCCAGCGCCGAGCATGCCGCCTTCCTCGATCACCGCCCCATCCAGAACCGTCGCGCTGATGCCCACAAAAGCTCGGTTTTTCAATGTGCAGGCGTGGATCACCGCGTTGTGGCCGACCGTCACGTCGTCGCCGATGTGCGTGTCCATGCCGCCGGAGTCGACGTGGAGGATCGACCCGTCCTGGATGTTGGTGCGGGCGCCGATGCGGATCAGGCCCATGTCGCCTCGGACCAGGCAGTGGAACCAGATGCCGGTTTCCGATCCGATCACCACGTCGCCGATGATCGCGGCGGTGGGGGCGATGAAGGCGTCCTCGGCGATCACCGGGGTGACGCCGTTCAGCGAAAAGACGGTTCCGTACGGCCAAACAGACATTCAGCGACTCCCTACCCCGGTATGCAGACCGAGCATCAGGGCGATGTTTTGGACAGCGGCGCCGGAGGCACCTTTACCGAGGTTGTCCAGCCGCGCGACCAGGACGGCCTGACGGTGCTTCTCGTTGGTGGCGACATACAGTTCCAGGCGGTCGGTGTCGTTCAGCGCCTCAGGCTCCAGTTTGCCGTCGGCGGGGGACGCGACCACCCGGACCAGATCGCAGCCGGCGTAGTAGGCTTCCAGGGCGGCGCGCAGGTCGGCTCCGGCCGGTTTGCCGGGCAGCGTGTCCAGGTGCAGCGGGATGGAGACCAGCATGCCCTGCATGTAGTGCCCGACAGCCGGCACGAAGATCGGCCGACGGTTCAGGCTGCCATACTGTTCGATCTCCGCCACGTGCTTGTGTTCCAGGCCGAGGCCATACAGTTCGAACGCCGGGCCGTGGGTGGAGTCGTGCGCCTGGATCATGGCCTTGCCGCCGCCGGAGTAGCCGGAGACGGCATTGATGGTGATGGGGTAGTCGGCCAGGATCAGCCCGGCATCGACCAGCGGGCGGAGCAGGCTAACGGCTCCCGTCGGGTAGCAGCCGGGGTTGCTGACGTTCCGCGCGGCGGCGATGCGTTCGGCCTGGCCGGGGGCCATTTCGGCGAACCCGTAGACCCAGTCGGGCGCGACCCGGTGGGCGGTGGAGGCGTCCAGCACTTTCGGCGCGGCGTTGCCGAGGGAGGCGGCCATGGCGGCGGATTCTTTGGCGGCATCGTCGGGCAGGCACAGGACGATCAGGTCCACTTCCGCCATGATGTCGCGCCGGGCGGAGGGATCGCGGCGTCGGTCGGACGGCAGGCTTTTCAACGTGACCGCGGGAATGGCCGCGAGACGCTCGCGGATGCCAAGGCCCGTGGTGCCGGATTCGCCGTCGATGAAGACCGATGTCATGTGTCGCAATCCCTTTCCGTGGGCGGAAAATCGCGGTGTGGCGGCGGAAAAGCAAGGGGTGTCGGCGCGGGGCAGGTCTGTTGCGCTTGACAGGAGGGGAGGCGGCCACTACCAAGCGCCCCTTCGAGTTTGACCAGGATAGTAGCGCGTATCATGAGAGTCCGTAACAGCCTGCGTTCCGCCAAGGTCCGCGACAAGAACTGCCGTGTGGTCCGTCGCCGTGGGCGGGTTTATGTGATCAACAAGAAGAACCCGCGCATGAAGTGCCGGCAGGGGTAGGCTTCGCCTCCTCGTTCGGCTTGGTCCGAACCGCCTTTATAGCATGACGCAATAGCCGGGCTTGTCCCGGCTATTAATGTTCGAGCCGCTGTTGGGTTCGGCGCGATTCGCGGAGACCCTGATTTGCTCGGGTCCCTGCGTCCGCTATCCGACACAAACACGGATAACGACTCCGTATTGTCATCACGGTGCCAGCCTAAACGGACAGCAGCAAATCCTCCAGCTTCGCCGACTGAATATGCGCGTTCAGCGCCGATGCCGCGTGCCTGAAGCCCGCCGCCCCGAGCTGGTCGCCTAACCCCGGCTCCTGCGCCACCCGGCGCATCGCGACCGCCAGCGCCTCCACATCCCCCGGCGGCACCAACAGACCGGTCACGCCGTCGCTGATCGCCTCGGCGATCCCGCCCTGATCCGATCCGATCACCGGACACGCCTGAGCCATCGCCTCGGGGATCACACTCGGCAACCCCTCCGCATCCCCGTCGCTTGCCACCACGCTCGGCACCACCAGCGAGACGGCATTGGTCATTCGCGCCCGCACCGCGTCAGGCGTGAGCCAGCCAGTCAGGATGATGCCGGGGATCTCCCGAGCCAGCGCGTTCAGCATCGGCCGCAGCGGCCCGTCGCCCACGCATACCAGCGGAGTCAGATCGCCCGCCGCCCGCAGGCGCCGCATGGCATCGGCCAGCACGACGATCCCCTTCTTCTCCACGAACCGCCCCACGAACAAATGCGCGCTTGGGCGGCGGATCGCCGGATCGTTGGTGATCTCCACACCGATCGGCAGCACCATCAGCTTGTCGGCAGGCACCCCGTGCGCCGCGGCGACCTCGGCCACCGCGCCGGAGACGCACACGAAACAGGCTGTTTCCCGCAGCATTGCCGGCCAGCGTTTGGCCAGCACGGTGCCCGTCCAGTTCTTGTGCTTGCTGACGTCGCCGCCATGCAGCGTGACGACCATGCGCAGCCCCAGGTGGCGAACCAGCGGCAGGGCCAACGCCCCACCCCGGGCGAACTGCGCATGCAGAACCGGCGCCAGGCCGGGCATGCCCAGCGACGGAACCACCCCGCAATGCCGGAACAAAAACCGCTGCAACGATCCCAGCGGCGGGTCGCCGCCCAGCCTGTGCGTGTCGGGGCTGATCTCGCCGGCGTCGGGCAGCACCGTGCGGCCGATCCAGACCGGATGCAGCCGCGAGAACCCGACATATTGCCGCCGCAGGAACCCGATCTCCGACGGGACGCCGATACGGTCGCGATAAACGAGAAAAGGTTGAGTGGCTTGCATTGGTTGCGCGGGCGTGTGGCAGGTCCGCCTCCCATTGGCAAGGATGGGCCGGCCGGCGCGACATGTGCGATCCTCTGAACCGCCGCTTTCAGAGGATCGCGCTCAAATCCGTCTCAAAAGCCGCACCATGAGAATTCATCCCATATAACGAGACGTTCTCCCGCGTCCTGAGGTCCGGTCCCGGCGGTGCCCCGCCCGCGGCGCTCCGGCCGGCGACGAGATCGGGCCGGCGCGCGCGCGAAAGCGCCCCCAAAAGCCGGGGTCCGGCCATGGAATCAGGGTGGGGCGGTGGCCAGCTCGGGGCCAAACGGGTCCGGCACCGGCGACTCGCCGATCAGACATCCGATCACCTGGCGCACGGTGTCGCGTGCGAAATCCTTCCAGTTGTAGCTCCAGGAGTCCGGGCGCTTGTCCCGCTCTTTCTGGAAGGATTTTTCCCGGTATGCCCGCACCTCACACACGACCGTCAGGCTGCCGCCGAAACCCCGCAGCGTGTCAAATATCAGGTTCCAGAAATCGCCGGTGCGGAAGCCGGGGATAACGGCGAGGTCCATGCAGATCGCGGCAACGGTGCGGCCGACCGGACGGCGGCGCACCTCGGCGTCGAGTTCCTCCGGTGTTGGGATGCGCAAATCGTCCGGATCGAACGGGCGCCGCTTCGGGATGCGCTCGTCTTGTGGATCCGGGGATGGTCCCGCCTCTCGCGGTTCGGCCGGCACCTTGGCCGGCGCACGCGGGCGCGGATCCACGAACGCGATCTCGTGGCCTCTGGCGCCGCGGGCCAGCAGGTAACGCTCCAGCGCCATGGCGCGCAGGATGCCGCGCTGCACGCGGGCGAGGATGGTTGGAAGCGAGTAGGTGCCAAACACGGCGGCCAGGGAGGCGAATTCCACTGTGGCGGCGCGATCCGGGACCGTTTCGGCGAGCCGGCGGCCGTGCCCGAGCAGAACCCGGACGACATGCAGCAGCGCGGCGAGGCGAGCGGGCAGCCCGGGGGTGGGCCGGTCCTGTGTTGAATCGGGCGGGGTAGGCTGGGCGGAGGTTGGCGCCGTATGCTCCATGTCCGTATTACTAACATTAACGTTAAATAAATATCAACCCCGACGTGCATGCCATGCAGCGAAATCGGATGCATGGACGGATTGCGATGCATCGTGCTGAAGGGTCCATCGGCTTCCATTGCCTCAGCCCGCCGGTCGGAACGCGGGGAGTGCGCTCATTCGACTGACGGCAAGAAGGAGCGATCGATGATGGACAGGACCTCCGGCCGATTGATCGGATCACCAGCGAACAACGCGGACAGGGCGGCTTTGTCCGCCTTCGTTAAAAGCGAGGCTTGGACTTGTGCCTGGTATGATAGGGTGAATCTGGCGCGGCTCATGCCAATCTGTCCTTTCAGGGTTCCGGGCCACTTAGGTGCGATATCGCTGTGTCTGGCGTCTTGCGGATAAATCGCCCAATGTCCGGGCAAAGGCCGCCGAAGAGCCCGGACACGGAGGCCCTGGTTACGCTGATAAGCTAGGTGTGTGCCGGGTGATGCCTTGCTGCCTCGGCATTTGAGGCGCTGGCGTCGATGGATCCGATGGTGCCAACGCCATAAACCTGCGGGCGGCGCTCCGGCCTCTCTGCCATCAGCTTATCCAGCCGGCGCGCCGAAAGCGTGGTTTGCCGCGAAAACGCCAGCGCGACCGCTATCATCGCCACACCCGCGGCGACAAAGGGTCCCAAGATGGATAGGTCTTGCATCAGCGCAATTTCCGATCTCACGATTGATCAGCCATTTCAGCACTATTGCTTTAATGATGCCAGCCGCCCCGCCGCCATCCATTCCGCCTCCCTTCAGTGTGGTCCCCCGGGTCCAGGGCTGCGTGCTCAACGGCGTCTCAAAAGCCGCGACATGAGAATTTGTCTCATTTTATGAGGCGTTGGTGTCGATCCTCTGGTCCTCACCGACCGAGGACAGCCGACACGGCGCCCAATTTTGGCGTCAAACCCAACTCTTCAGCCAGCTCAGATTGTCCTCCATAGTGCGTACCATCTCGTCATAGGTGAGCACCACAGCAGGCTGGCCTTCCACCCTGAGCGAAGCGCGTCTGTGGGCAAACCGCTTCTCCTCCATATCGTCCCGAAGGCTCATCGTGCGTCCGCAGATCACCGCATAGGTACTGGTCCCGATCCTGCCGCCGAACCCCGCAACCAGCACACTGTCATTGGGATGATCACTGCGCACCCATGCCCAGTCAACGATCTGGCTGAACCCGTGCTCGATCCGCGGCGACCAATACCGGTACTGTTTCGTTCCTTTCCTGAAGATACTGTCCGGCATCGCATCTTCGAATTCGATCAGACCAAACTGGCGAAGCCCGTCGTTGCCGAGGACGAGATCGATGCGGAACATGCCTTTCATCTGCAACTCAAACCGGATCAGGTTCGGCGCACTGAATCCGAGGGTGCCGGCCAGCAGACAGACCATGTGCGGCCGCGATTTGATCTCCGCGACGATAGGTGTTTCGCCAACAAATCCCGCCGTGGCGAGCCATGCCTTGAACGATGCCAATTCCGATGTCGCTGTTGGTAAATCGACCGAGATCGCGTGCAGTGCGCTCATTCGGCCGCCGGCAAGAAGGAGCGATCGATGATGGACAGGATCTCCGGCCGGCCATCGCTGGCTTTGTGCCAAACCACAAGCTTGTTGCCACTCCACGAGACAAAGCGTCCATCTTCAGCCACTTTGGTCACGTCCGGCCGATTGACCGGATCACCCGCGAACAGCTCGGACAGGGCGGCTTTGTCCGCCTCCGTCAAAAACGCGGCCTGGACACTTGCCAGGTATGACAGGGTGAATCGGTCAGAGGTCATGCCAATCTGTCCTTCCTGGCTCCACTATAGTCGCACCGGCACCGCATGGGTATGTCAGGCACTGTCTTGCAGCTCAGACGTCTAGATCGAAGCCAGGCAGGCTGCCGCGCGATTGCCTGGCAAAATCCGCGGAAGGGTCCGGCGCCGTCAGGAGACCCGGGGCGAATTCGACCAATTCGGTCGGGTCTGAGAGGCCGGCGCGCGCCATGGCGAGTTGGAGCGTCTCACGATCTACAGCGACCCGCGTGATCTTATCTGCTGCCATCTCCGGTCCTTTCCCTGCGGCGATCCGTGCCAGTTTTACCTCGATACCGTGGAGTATACCGAGCAAAAGTTGATAAAAAGTTAACAGGCGGCAAAAAAGCAGCCGCTGCATCCGATCCCGGTGCCTCGGCATGAATTTTGAGCCGTTGCCGGCGTCAGCCTCGCGCCACGCCCGCCGATCCCATGACGGCCAACACGCTCGGGCAATGGCCTCTACGCGAAGAAGTCCTCATCGACCTTCTTGATGTGCGGCACCTCCTCAATCCGGCAGCCCACATTATACCGGATCATCAGCCTGGCGAGGTTTTCCCCGTCGATCAGAACAATCCGCTTGCTGAGGAATGCCGTCGTCTCCTTCGCCGCGAGGCGAGAAGGTCGAGGTCGTCACAAACAGGCCCTTCGTTGCTTTGTGACGGTCGAGGCTGCCAAAGAAATCCCGGATCGCCCCGACGCCGATGCTGTTATACCGGTCCGCATTGACATTGACGTACTGCCAATCTGCTTCCGTCATGGCCCGGCTTGTCCGGGCCACCTATCGCGGCACCGCCATGGCATTGGTGGCCGGGACACGCCGGGCCATGACGATGGGAGGCGAGAGTCGGCATCAACGCGTGCTGGTATTGCCCGCTGCTTACCGTTTCGCCTGAATAGTGACTCGATCGAGACCGAGTGCGTCCTGGTCGATCACCCCGTCCACACCGTCGTCGTCGCTGCGGCCGATCGTTCGGCCCGCGTCCGCGGCGGAGCCGCCATAGCCCATTCCGAGCAGCAAATTGACGATGAGACGCTCGAAGAAGGCGGGCGGTGCCGAGCGAATGCGATCGAGCAAATCCTGCCCGAGCGCTATCTCGACCTGCTTGTGGGCCGCCCGCATGACTTCGTCGGGCGTCTCCGCGCGGCTTACGAGCGGCGGCTCAATCAGTGGAGCGCCCTGTGCGGCGTCAATGGCCGATTTTTCTTTGAACTGCCGGAATTCGGCGAACTTTTTTGAGAAAGTCATTGTCGATGCGTGAGGGATGGGAGGCGACCACCTGCTGCCCCCGCTTGATGATCCTGAAATGCCCCCGCAGCGTGCTTTCCAGCAGACCAGCCTTGGTCAGATAGGTCTTGGCCCAATGACTCGGTTTCCGAACAGCGTCTGTTTGCCGGAGGGCAAGAGTTGGGCTCGATCCTCTGGAGTCAGATTGAGCTGGTCGGCCAGAGAAAGTGGCGAAATGCCTACCGGACGCGAATTGCGGCAATGTTATGTCCGCTCGGAGCGCCGATCGAAGTCATTCGAGCCAGTGGCTCTCGTGATGCCTTGCTAGATTATTCCTCATTTGATACATTCCGTATGCAGTTGGGGGTTGTGGAAGGCATGGTCAAACGAAAGGGGGCACTCCGAATGCCTACTGATACACGCGCTGACTTCTTCGCCGCAATGTCTGGATTGCAGGCGGAATTCGTTGCCGCTGCTGCCGACATCGATGCGCGCGAAGCAACGCTACAGAACGCGCTGTCCGATATACGCTACATGCTGCACGACGGCATCGGCGAGACGGTCCTCGCCCCGTCACACGCGCTCACCCGCTTCATGGCCGATTTCAATGGCGAGCTCGCGAAAATACTACAGGACTGGCTAAGGCGTATCGAGAAGCATGACCGCAACACCAAGTTCCGCAAGGGCTTCACCGACAGTCTCGTCGTGTTCGTGCTCGGCAAGGTGAAGGCGGGCAAGAGTTCGCTCGGTAACTACATGGCCTATGGCTGTAGTAATCCCGAAGGGGTGCCCATCGCCGGAACGCAAGCCAATTTTTTCACCTCCGCTATGGCGCAAGGTGAGGAAGGCCAAGCTGAAGCCGCCCTTGAGCAGGGCGGCTACTTTCGCGTTGGTGCGCGCGAAACAACGAAATCGATCCAGGGTTTCCGCGTTCCCGGGCTTACCTGGGTCGATTCGCCGGGGCTGCATTCGGTGACGCGCGAGAACGGGGCTCTTGCCTCTGACTACGCCGACGTCGCCGACCTGATCGTTTATCCGATGCATAGCGGCAATCCCGGCAGGAAGGGCGACGTCGAGGAAATACAACAACTTCTAAACGCAAAGAAACGTTTCCTTGTAATCATAACGCAGTGCGACAGGCTGGAGGAGGATGAGGCGCCGGACGGCTCTATCGTCCAGAATTGGGTCATGAAGGACGGGGCCGCCCGCCAGGGGCAGATCGATTACGTGCGCCGCGCCGTCGCTGATGCTGGCGATACAGTCCCGATCGATCTTCTGAGCCTGTCGGTGCGCTTCGCGGAAACGCATGGCAATAGTCCCGAGGCGCTCGAGGAAAGTGGTCTCGCGGATTTTTTTCGTCTGCTGACCAGCATCGCCCTTTCAGAAGGCGTGCGCCGCAAGCGCGAAACCCCATCGCGCAATCTCGATCATTTCGTACAGCTTGTACTGGGCACCGATGCGCGCGGGGGCACTCTGTCGGTCGTGCGGGTTCTCGATCGCCTTCGCAATCTCGAGGAAAAGCTTAACGCCGCTGACGCCGAATTCGACCGGCACACCAACCGCGTAATCGCGGCCGTCTTAGGCAAGATTGGCCCGATGGTGGCCTATCAGATTAAAATTCACGCCGGCGACAAGGACCAGGCGGGATTCGAGCAGGGGTGTCGGGACGCATTTCGCCGAATCCTCAGCGAGGAGACGCAAAACGCAATCAGGTCGCTGATTACGTCCACAGATGGCGCGCTCCTGCCAGTTGCGGACTTTGCCGAAATTTCCGATTTTTTGAAATTCGAGAGTTTCACGATCAAAATTCCGAAGTCAAATCGCAAAACGACCGGTGCGATCGGCGGGGCCGGTGGCGCCGCCGCTGGTGCCTGGGCTGGCGCGGAACTGGGCGCTATGGCCGGCTCGGTGGTTCCAGGCATTGGTAATCTGATTGGCGGGCTCGTCGGTGGGGCGGTTGGTGCATTTTTAGGCAGCGCCGTAGGGAGTGCCGCTGGGGAAGCGGCCGGCAGCGACTGGGAACAAAGTATGCAGTCGGGCGACAACCGTGCCGAGGTCGAAGTAAGTGCCGTCAAGACCTTGCAGGCCGCGGGTCAGGACGCAGTGAAGAAATTCTTCGCAGACATTAACCGCGCCACTATCCAGCCGGTCAGTCAGCGCGCCGCGCGGCTCGATCACGAACTTTCCCGATTTTCCGACATTCTGAAGAGAAAGGTGCATAGCAATGGCTGATCCGTTCCGGCTCGCGTTTGATGTCTGGGCAACGGCGCGCTCGCCACTCGCCCGCCACCTGCCGGCGATCGATATCGAGGAGACCGATGAAGTGCTCGCCGATCGCAGCGGCGCTGCGACGCCACGCATCATGGTTTTCGGCACCTACAACGCGGGTAAAAGCACCCTGATAAATGCACTTGTGGGGGAGGAAGTCGCACGCGTCGCCGACCATCCCGAGACCGATCGCGTGACGAGCTATCCCTGGCGCGGCTTCCTACTCGATGACACACCGGGCATCGACGCGCCGGACACCCACGAGCAGGTTACGCGCAAGCATCTCGACGCCTCCGACGCCGTGCTCTTCGTGCTCGCCACCGACGGCACGCTTGAGGAGCAGCGCAGCTTTGATGAAATTATCCAGCGTGTGCGCACCGGCAAGCCTATCCGGGTCATTCTCAACAACAAAAGTGGCTTTCGGTCCGGCAGCCCGGAGTTCCTCAGCTCGCGCGACCGCCTGGCCGATAATCTGCGCCGCGCCGCCGCTGTGGCGGGGATCGAAGATATTGAAACCCGTGCACCAATTCGGCTTGTCAACGCCGCATCCGGGCTGCGAGCCCGGCTCGAGGGCAAGTTGGCGCTGCTGGCGAACAGCGGCCTGCTGGAGCTCGAAGCAGACATTGCAGAACTCTGCGAGACCACTGGCAAAGCGGACATGGCCCGCACGGTATGTCGGCTCATTGCGAAACAAATCGATCAGGCCCTAAGGGACCTACCGGTAGATGATGCAATGCAGCCCTTCCACGTGCGCGCCGATGCGATCGCCGCGGAGCGCATACGGCTCACCGCAGTGCTTGACGTCGCATCACAAGAGGCCGCCGCCCATTTTCAGGCGGAGCTGACGCGCGCGTTTGCGAGCCGCGACCCGCAATTTGGCCCGACTGCCGCCAACGAAGCAGCTGACGCCGTCAGTGCCATCATCGAACGCGAATTGCACCGGACGCAGCGTGTTTTTGGTGATATCGAAAGCACTTTCGCCGCTCAAATGATCGCGATCCGTCCCGTGTCCGGCCCGGGCATCCCGCTGCCTGAAGGACCGGCGCCACAGGATGTCGGTTTTGGTTTCAGTGACGCCGCAAAGCTTCTCACCCCCACACTGAACCAATTCGACAAGGAAACCCTCGTAGGCGGTTTGATGGTTGCCAAGAGAATACTTCCCAAATCTGTTTTCGCTGGTATAGGTGAAAAAACCTTCGGGAAGATTGTCGGGAAGGCGATGCCATTCATCGGCCCCGCCATCCAGGTTGTGACTGGCATCTATGATTCATACTCCGCGCATCGCGAGGCGCAGAAGGACTTCGAACGCGAGAAAGATCGCCGCATTGCCCTTCAACAGGAGATCACGGATACGGGACGCAAAATGCGCTGGGCGCTCAGTGAGCAATGCCTAGATGTAATCGAATCCATCTTCGGACCGGTCGAGGACGCGCTTGGGAAGCAAGCCGCCGATGTGAGGGGCGCGGCCGCGAAAGTGGAAGCCGACCGTGCCGTGCTGATAAAGTGCAAGGGACGGCTCAATATCGCACTGGCAGATTAACGGGCGTCCCGCAAGGTAACCGCCCGGCCAATCGCGGCCGGTTGAAGCATCGGCTGTGGGGAACAGCTTTGGTCGGAACCGCCTCCCCCGCGACCCCCCACTACCGAAACGCCCAGCGCAACGTCCGAGCGATCCCATACGTCCCCGCGCGCACAAGCGGGCGGCTCAGCGGCGGCGAACTCAGCCCGTGCATCGCCCTGGCCCAGTCCGGCAGCAAATCGACGCCGGCCTGCATGGTCAGCGTGTGCAACGGCTGCTGCATCAGGTTCGGCGCGCGTTGCGTCATGACCAACCGGGCGACCTCCCGCGTGCGGGCGTCGCACAGCAAACGCGGCCGGACCCCCTCGATCAGAGCCAGCGCCTCGGCCTTGGTGCGCGGGATCGGATCGGCACCCAACGGTTCGGCGACACGCACCATCTCGGCGAAGTAGCGATCCTGGTCGGCGGCCGGCATGTCCGGTTCGGCGTAGCGCATCCAGGCTTTCAGGAAACTCGTCGTCTCCGTCACATGCACCCAGGCCAGCAGCGCCGGATCGTTCGCCTCATACACCCCGCCGTCGGGCAGCACGCCGCGGACACGATCGTGAATGCCGCGCACTCGGGCGATGGCGGCGATCGCCTCCTCCCGCCCGCCGAACGTGGTCAGGGAGATAAACCTCGCAGTGCGCCGCAGCCGCCCGTGCATGTCGTTGCGAAAATTCGAGTGGTCCCACACCCCGGCCAGCACCGCCGGATGCAGCATCTGCAGCAACAGCCCGGCGATGCCGCCAACCATCATGGACGTCACGTCGCTGTGCACCCGCCACGCCACCGATCCCGGGCCGAACAGCCCATCGGGACGCCGCTTCACCGGCTTCTCGCCCCGGGACTTGTCGTTGAAAATCGCGACCACGTTGGCGATGATCGCCCGTTTGATCGGCCGCGACAGGAGGTCGAACGACAGCGGGTTTTCGGGCATCAGGCCGCGGCCATCGGCAACGCACGCCGGCGGACTTTATCCGCCGGAACCAGCGAAGCCCCCCCGGAACGGATTCTCCACGATGAAAAAGGGACTCGGATGCTGGCCTCCATTTGCCCAACGGAAGTGGTCGGCTGAAATGTCGATGTCAACACAAAGGTGCGAAAGTGGGCACGAACAGAGTGGGGAGGATTATCCATCCGTCATGGCCGGGCCAAGCCCGGCCATGACGGAGCGGGAAAAGCCACGTCTGCGGCCTAAACCTTCTCCCCGTTCGCTTATCCTGATGCTTATGGCGCCAAGCCCGGCGATGACACAGGGGAAGACGCCGCCGCTCAGGGTCAGGCCACCTGTCCTGTTCACCCAGGATCGCCCGGCGTCGCCGATCCGGCCGCTTGCATCGCGCTTCCCGGCATGGGACAGAACACCATCATGTTGGCAAAAATTGCGCGAAAAACCGTCCTGCTCGGCCTGCTCTGCGCCTCCCCCGCGCACGCCGCCGACCCCGTGCGGCTCGGTCTGCTCCACACCCTGTCCCCGGCGCCGTTCTACATCGCGCAGGAACGCGGCTATTTCCGCGACGAGGGTATCGACCTGACGTTCCGCTTCTTCGAGGCCGCGCAACCGATCGCCGCCGCCGCCGTCGCGGGCGACATCGATGTCGGCGTCACCGCCCTGACCGGAGGCTTCTTCAACCTCGCCGAAAAGGGCGTGCTGAAAGTCATTGGCGGCGGCCTGCACGAGGAAAAAGGCTACGAAGGCTCCGCCATCCTCGTCTCCAACACCGCCTACGACGCCGGCCTGACCAGCCTGGACAAACTGCCCGGCCACAGCTTCGCGATCACCCAATACGGCTCGTCGTTCCATTACATGGCCGGACGCATCGCGCAGGCCGAGGGCTTCGATCTCAAAACCATCACCCTTCGCCCGGTGCAGCAGATCGGCAACATGGTGGCCGCGGTGGCGTCCAACCAAATCGATGCAACGATCGCCATCGCCTCCATGGCGAGACCGCTCCAGGAGCAACACCAGGCCCACATCCTGGCCTGGGCCGGCGACATCGTGCCCGAGCAACTGACCGCCCTGTTCACGACGCCCGCGATGATCGCCGCCAAGCCGGACGTCCTGAAGCACTTCGCCGCCGCCTATCAAAAGGGCGTGGCGGATTACCGCGAGGCATTCCTGCGCCTCGACAACACCGGCAAACCAATTACCGACGACAAAACAGAAGCCGTCATCCCGTTGCTGACCAAATACGTCTTCACAGGCGACCCCAACGCCCGCCAAAAGATCCTCAGCGGCGTCGGCTACTACGATGCCGGCGGCGCCCTGGACGTCGCGGACGTGCTGGACCAGGTGCGCTGGTTCAAGGACCAGGGCCTGGTCAAAGGCGAGGCCGACGCGGCCACGATGCTGGACACACGGTTCCTGCCGACACGATGACCCGATGTCGGCCTCACGCCGACGTTAACCCGGGTGTGAAGCACTCAACAGCGAGCCGGGCATAGCGGCGGCAAAGTGGCGGAAGCGGCGCAACCAGACCGGGGCGCCCATTCCGAAGGATCGCCGTCATGTCCGTTCCCCGTCGCTCGCGCTTCAATCGCATTGCTGTTGTTGCCTCCGGTGCCATGCTTCTGTTCGGCGGGGCGGCGTTCGCGCAAACCGTGCAGGTCTTCGACGACGCCCCCTCGATCGAACAGCTTCGGTCCATCCTGGCCCCGGACTCGAGCCCGACGCATTCCCGATCGATCGTGATCATGCGGCCCGATGCCAGCGCGTCTCCGTCGGGAGTGCAACGCGCGTCTGTTCAGGTTCAACCGGCTCCACGAATGGATGTCGCGTCGCAGGATATATCGTCCCAGCCCGAGGCGAAGGCGACGGCTGCCGAACCGATCCGAACGGCGCCGCCCACACGCAAACATGAGACGGCCACTGACGCGGTGGCATTTCATATCAATTTCGCCTTCAATTCCGCCGCCTTGCCGGACTCCGCGCAAGAGATGGTCGGACGCATCGCCGAATTCATGAAAGAGGCGCCCGACGTCAAGATCCGCGTTGAAGGGCATACGGATGCCGTTGGAGCGGCGGGCTACAATCTGTCGCTGTCGAAACGCCGGGCCTTGTCGGTCGCGGAATATCTGGTCAGCCAGGGGGTTGACCCGTCACGCCTGTTGCCGGTCGGCAAAGGCATGTCGGAGCCGTTGACCGCCGATCCGTTCGATGCCGCGAACCGGCGCGTGCAGTTCGTTCGCGCGGGGTAATCGCTTGGCATTGATCGCCCGGCCGGGATTGCGTCCTTGGCCGGGCGTTCGTGTACCAGGACATTATTAAATCGAGCTGAATCCGCTTGCGTGGATCGGCAGGAAAACGGTTTTCCGGCGTCTGGTTCAACATCCTTCTGGCGCGGCGGTTATCTCGCCAACCATCGATTCGTCTGCGTCATCACCTCACGAAGATGTGGGTCGAAAGAATGCCGGACAATAGCTTAAATTCTATACCGGTTCCGCGCGAATTTTTCCCGCGAACACAGCCGCGCCCTCGCGCAGCGACCGGGCCGGCACCCATGGCGAAAGGTTAGCCCGCGCGATGGTGTTGTTCGTCCTACTGTGCCGGGCTGGATGGCTCCGCGTATTAGGCGGGCCTCGCCACATTCATGCCTTGGAGCGGGGCTATCGCTTACTCCTGCTGAACCGCGTTGCGCCGGCGTTGGTCGCTTTGCTGGCAACACGCTTGTCTGGACTCACGTCACGTTCGATTAACATTCGGTGTCAGACGCCTCCCGCAATGCGCAAATGGGTCAACTTCATCGCAATAAGCTTTGTTCTGCTGCTGGGCACCGTGTCCGCGGCGGTATCGCAAGAAAAACGTGTCGCGTTGGTCGTTGGGGTGAGTGCCTATAAACATGCGAATACTTTGCCAAATACTCTGAATGACGCGAAAGACATTGCGGCGGCGTTATCGCGGTTGGGCTTTGAGGTTGAGACCGTGAAGGACCCGGATCGGGCTGCCCTGGAAGCCAGTGTTCGCCGGTTGGGCGACCGAGCCCGCGGCGCCGATGTGGCGCTGTTCTATTACGCCGGGCACGCGCTGGAATATGGAGGCCAGAACTGGCTGGTTCCGGTTCAGGCCGATCTGCACACAGAACGGGATCTCAGGTTCGAAACGCTCGAAGTCGATGCGGTCATGGACCAGATCGTCGGTCAGGCCCGGATTTCCCTGGTGATGCTGGATTCCTGCCGGGACAACCCGTTTCGCCATGCCCTGACAGGATCATTTCGAGATATGCCGGTCGGACGCGGGCTGGCGGCGCCGCTGACCGGTGCCTCCGGGACATTGGTTGTCTATGCCACCGCGCCGGGCAGCGTGGCGGATGACGGCGGCGGCCCGCATAGCCCGTTCACCGCTGCCCTGCTGCGGCACATTGAGGAGCCCGGTGTCGAGATCCGCGAGTTGATTACCAGGGTCCGGCGGGATGTGCGCCAGGCAACCGGTGGGCGGCAGACTCCCTGGGACAGTTCGTCACTGGAGGGGCAGTTCTTCCTGCGTCCGGTGTCGGCGGACGGTGAGACGGTCTATTGGAGCTCCGTCCAAAACAGCAACGATCCTGCTGCCATACAGTCCTATCTGTCCCGCTATCCGAACGGGGTGTTCGCTGATCTGGCTCTAAGCCGAATCGAACAGATTCGGCTGGTGAGTTCGAGCGCGTCGGTCAAAGCAAAACCTGTAGCAGATCCAAAGGCCGCCGCTGAGGCAAAAAAACTGGCGGACCAGCAGGCGGCCGCCGAGGCAGGGCAAATTCTGGCCGAACAAAAGGCGGCGGCGGAAGCGAAGCGGCTTGCGGATCACCGGGCGGCGGTGGAGGCAAAGCGGCTTGCCAATGAGCAGGCTGAGGCGGCGCAAAGCATGCAAGCGAAAAGGTTTGCGGATCACACGGCCGCAGCCGAGGCCACAAGGCTCGCGGACGAAAAGGCAACTGCCGATGCCGCCCGGCGGTTTGCGGAGCAGAGGGCGGACGCGGCACAGCAATTGGCCGAACCCGATGTCGAAGCCGCGCAGCGATTTGCCGAACAACGCGCGGCGGCGGAAGCGGCTTTGCGGACGACAGATGAACGAGAGGCTGCCCGTAAGCAGATGGCTCGGAGATTGGCGGATCAACGGGCGGCTGCCGAAGCGGTACGCAAGCCAGCGGAACAGACCTCACTGTCGGCACCGAGCCGGGAACAATCGGCCGGGGCGGAGTTCGAGGACGCCGCGCAGCGCTTTGCGGATCAAAGAGCCGCTGCCGAGGAGGCCCGTCAATTTGCGATCCGGAGGGCCGCCGGGGAACCGTCAAGGCAGGTTGCCGAACTCGCAGCTCAGCCGGGATCATCGCGAACGTTGGGCGACCCGCCGGGGGACAGTCAGCGTCTTGCCATGATCGTACCGCAGCCCAATCCACCGGCCGCCCCGCGGCTTTCAGCCGGGACAATTTTTGGAACCTGGTGCTCCGGACCGGTCAAGATGACGCTCACGGCCAGTCAGTGGAAATTCCATTACCGGAACGGAACCGCGGCGAGCTATCCGATCGATCATTATAGCATTGAGGCTGATCGCGTCGTCATTCAGTCCAGCATCGCGTCCCAAAGGGTGGTCACGGAGTTTTCCGGAATCACGCCAAACGGATTGATTCAATTGCGCGGCAGGAATGACGCCTCTGATTGGGTGACCTACAATCGCGCGTTCAGCCGCTGCAATTAGGGCATTTCGTGATCGTCATGGCCCGGACCGGGCCATGACGATACGTTTGTCGAACGGCCGACAGGAACGCCGTCCCGACACACCCGCCTATCACCGAAAGGCCGGCATCACCGCTTCCGACACCCATTGGAACTGATCCAGCATGATCGCCTCGGGCGTGCCCATAGGCGTGCTTAAATTGATGTCCTCCATGCCGGGGTAACGGTCTTCCAGTTCCTTCAGGTAAGCGACCAGATCGTCTGGCGTTCCCGCGAACCAGGCGCCGGTCTTCAGGTAGTCTTCCAGTTTGGGAACCCCTGCCTCATACCAGCCGCCGCGTTTGCCGATCGCCTCCACCTGAGCTGGTGTGGCCCCCGGCAGAAATCCCAGAGGCGCAAACATCTTGGCATGCTCCTCATATAAAGGCCGCAGCGCCGCAATGGCCTTTTCTTTCGTATCGGCAACATGGAAGAAAATGCCCAGCATCAGGTTCTCGCCGAGTTGCAGATCCTGCCCGGCGCGGGCGGCGGCTTCCCGATAAGCGGTGATCGGGCCTTGCTGCAACGTCGCCGCGCCGCCCCCGACCGCACCTTTGATGCCATGCCGGACCATGAAGTCCAGTCCGCGCGCGCTGGCACTGACCACCGGTTGCCAACAAGGCACCGGGCGGTTGACCGGCCGGGGCACCAGCGTCAGTTCCTTGAGCTGATAGCCGCGATAGGGAACCTCGGGAGGCAGCGTGTAATACTTGCCCTTGTGGCTGAACGATTCGTTGTTGAACGCCTTGAAGATGATATCGACCTGCTCTTCAAACAATGCGCGATTGGCGTCCTGATCGAGCATCGGCGCGCCGAAGGTTTCGACCTCCCGCGTGTGGTAACCGCGGCCGACGCCGAACACGGTGCGGCCCTTGGTCAGGATGTCGGCAACGGCGTAATCCTCGGCCAGCCGCAGCGGGTGCCACATCGGTGCGATGTTGAAGCCGCAGCCGATCTTCAGGGTCTTGGTCAGGTGCGCCAAATGCACAGCCACCATCAACAAGTTTGGAATGGCCTCGTAGCCTTCGTACTGGAAATGGTGCTCCGCCATCCACAGCGTGTCCCAGCCAAGCCGGTCGATCAGCGTGGCGATGTGCTCGGTCTTGTCGAATACACCGGCCAGCGCCTCGTTGGAGAAGCGGCGCTCATTGGCGGGCGTGGCATTCTGGCCGCGATCCGGGAGGTCGATATGACCTGGATAGACGGTCGAGAATTTCGTTATCATCTCGTTTCCTCCCGGTTGGTTTCAGCCGCCGTAATAAACCGTGTCGCCCAGGTCCTTCATCTCCAAAATCGCCGCGTCCGCTCGGCCGGCCGGGGCTTTCATGACGTAGGCATCGGTGACTTCGGCGATGACGATGTGGTGGTCGCCCAGTTCGACGATCTGCTGCACGGCGCACTCAACGGCGGCGATGGCGTCATCCAGGATCGGGCAACCGTTGGCGCCGGTGTGGAAGGTTTGGCCGGACAGTTTGCCGTCCTCGACCTTGGCGGGTTTGAAAAAAGTGAAGGCGAGGCTCTTTTGGTCCTTACCCAGCATGTTGAGGGCGAATTTGCCGGTACCCTTGACGACGGTGTGGGCGCCGGAATCGGCTTTGACACCAACGACGACCAGCGGCGGCGCGAACGAGCCCTGGGTGACCCAGTTGACCGTGGCGGCCCCGACATTGCCTTTGTGGTCGTCGGCCGTGAGGACGTAAATCCCGTATGGGATCATGCGGAGGGCGGTCTTCTTGGCGTCGGCGTCCATGATTTTCGCCTTTTCGTTGGCGGTCGGAGAAACCTTAACCGCGCGTCGCGCGATTGCCCAGAGCGAGAGGCCTGCGTTTTGGAGGAGGGCCGCATATCATCAATAGTGCGGGAGAATCGCCCTCACGCGCCGCCCGGGCCAAGTACAGGCACCGGACACCAAGAGCAAAATCTCGCTGTGTTACCAAACTTCTGCTAATTTATCCGAATACCGGCACGCAAACGGCGCACTTGAGCGAAGGGAGAAACCAATGCCGATCACCCACTCCGTACCATCCATGCCCTACGCCCATCATGTCCGACACATCTCCCCGGGAGAGCCGTTCCGCTGGCTGGCTGCCGGGTGGCGGGATCTCACGGCGGCACCGGTGGCGAGCCTGTGTTACGGATTGCTGTTTGTCATCGCCGGGTATGTTCTGACTTTCGGACTGTGGAAAATCCACGCGATTTTCCTGATTCTGCCGCTCATCAGCGGCTTCTTGCTGCTTGGGCCGGCGCTGACACTGGGTTTTCAGTCGATCAGTCGTGATCTGGAACGTCATCGGCAGCCAACCTTTGCCAGCGCGTTGTTTGCGTGGCAGCAAAATAGGGGGCCGATTTTCTATGCCGGCGCGGCGTTCATGTTCCTGTTTCTGGTCTGGTTCCGGCTCTCCGAGTATATATTCGCGCTGAGCTTCCCGGATGCGATCGACGTGTATCAGCAGGGCATGGTTAACGCCTTGCTGCACACGACAAGCGGGCAGACGTTCATTGCGTTGTTCATTGCGCTCGGGGCGATCATTGCCATGCTGGCGTTCGCTGGCGGGGCTTTCGCATTGCCCATTCTGCTGGACCGAAAGGTCGGCATGGCCGAGGCGATCGCGACCAGTTTCACGGCGGTGATGGTGAACCTACCGGCGATGGTCGTGTGGGCGGCACTGCTGGTGGCGCTGACCCTGGCGGGGATGGCCGTCTTCTACGTCGGTCTGGTCATCGCTCTGCCGTTGGCCGGGCACGCGACGTGGCACGCGTATCGGGCGGTGATCAGGTCGAATTGGTAGCTTTTCCGAGCCCCGAGCTGCGCAGCCAGAGGAGTCCGCTATCTCGTTTCGACAGAGATGTATATTGCCCCAATCCGTCATGGCCCGGCTTGTCCGGGCCACCTATGCGGCACAGGCGGTTTGTGCAACTCACCGGTTCTTAGCTCCGAAACAAACCGGGCCATGACAGAAGTAAATTAGCGGTGGGTCGATGTCATCGCCGATCGGTATTATAGCGGTTCCGTGTCCAGCGCGTAGCCTGCCGTGCGCACGGTGCGGACGACGTCCAGTTCAGCCTCGCCATTGATCGACTTGCGCAGCCGGCGGATATGCACATCGACCGTTCTTGGCTCGACATGGATGTCCTTGCCCCACACGGCGTCGAGTAGTTCCTCGCGTGAGAACACCCGGCGCGGATGCTGCATAAAGAATTCCAGCAGCCGGAACTCGGTCGGACCCAGATGCACCCGGCGCTCATTACGGGTGACACGATGCGACGCCAGGTCCATTTCGATATCGTGGAAAGACAGTTGCCCCTTGACCGGCATCGCGTTGGACCGGCGCAGCAGGGCGCGCATACGGGCCAGCAGGGCTTCGATGTTGAACGGTTTGGTAATGTAATCGTCGGCGCCGGTATTCAGGCCGCGCACGGCGTCCTGGTCCTCGGTGCGCGCCGTCACCATGATCACCGGCAGGTCGCGGGTCGAGGCCTTGCGCCGGATCTGGCGGCAAACCTCGATCCCGGACATCACGGGCAGCATCCAATCCAGCAACACCAGATCCGGCTGGGTCTCGGCGATGCGGGTCAGCGCTTCCTGGCCGTCGCCGGCTTCCTCCACCCGAAAACCCTGTTTTTCCAGGTTATAGCGCAGCATCGTCGCCAGCGCGGCCTCATCCTCAACCACCAGGATCAGCGGCTTGGGTAAACTGGATATGGCGTCGAGCATTACACTCTCCCGAGTTACGTCTTTAGACTGGTTGAGGCGGTGGCGCTATTGGTCGAACGGCTCGGCGAGTCCCAACGTTCAGCGAAACGGCCGTCGCATGTATTTCGTCATGGCCCGTTTGGTCCGGGCCACCCGTGTCCTGACGGTGTCGCGCCAGGTGGCCCGGACAAGCCGGGCCATGACAATCGTGAAAGGTCTTTAGTCTTTCGGCCGAACGACCGCATACGCGGCGGAAGTGCCCTTGGGCCGAATATCCGGAATGACCTCGCCTTCGACCACGTAGTAGATCGTCTCGGCGATATTGGTCGTGTGATCGCCGATCCGTTCCAGGTTTTTGGCGATGAACAGCAGATGCGTGCAGGGCGTGATGTTGCGCGGATCTTCCATCATGTAGGTGATCAACTCGCGGAACAGCGCGTTGTAGATATCATCCACCACCTGATCCGACCGCCACACTTCGAGCGCTTTCGCGGTGTCGTTGTTGCCCAGCGCATCGATGATCGACTTCAACTGCTCCTGCACCAAAGATGCCATATGGCCGAGTCCGGTCAGCGAGTAGGGCAGGTTGAACTGCCCCAGCACGATGCTGCGCTTGGCGACGTTGGCGGCATAATCGCCGATGCGTTCCAGATCGCTGGTGATCTTCAGCGCGGCGACGACCTGACGCAGATCCCCCGCCATCGGCTGGCGCAGGGCCAGCATCCGGATCACGAACTGCTCGACCTCGTGCTCCAACGCATCGACCTTGGGGTCATCCGCCACCGCGCGGGTTGCCGCTTCATTGTCGCGGTTCATAACGGCCGCGGACGCCATCACGAGCTGGCTTTCCACGATGCCACCCATCTCGGTCAGCATATCGCGCAGTCGCTTTAGGTCGGTATCGAAACCCTTCACCAGGTGTTCGGTCATTGCATAAGTCCTTTATGTCTCAGCCGAACCGGCCGGTGACGTATTCCTGGGTGCGCTTTTGCTTGGGCGAGGTGAAGATCTGCGCGGCGGGCGTGCATTCCACCATCTCGCCAAGGTAGAAGAAGGCGACCTGATCGGCACAGCGGGCCGCTTGCTGCATGTTGTGGGTCACGATCGCGATGGTGAAGTCGTGCTTCAACTCATCGATCAGTTCCTCGATCTTCAGCGTGCTGATCGGGTCGAGCGCGCTGGTCGGTTCGTCCAGCAGGATAACGTCCGGCCGCACCGCGATGGTCCGCGCGATACACAGGCGCTGTTGCTGGCCGCCGGACAGGCCCATGGCGGAGCTGTGCAGGCGGTCCTTCACTTCCCCCCACAGCGCGGCGCGAGTCAGCGACCATTCAATCCGCTCTTCCATTGCCGACTTTGACAGTTTCTCGTGCAACTTCACGCCGAACGCGATGTTTTCAGCGATCGTCATGGGAAACGGTGTGGGCTTTTGGAACACCATGCCGATGCGCGCGCGCAACGCGTTCACGTCCACGCCGGCATCGATGATGTTGGTGTCCTCCATCATCACCTGACCGGTCGCGCGTTGGCCGGGATACAAATCGTACATCCGGTTCAGCACCCGCAGCAGGGTCGATTTGCCGCAGCCGGAGGGGCCGATCATACCGGTGACCTGGCGTTCCGGCAGATCCAGACCGATTGCCTTCAACGCGCGATGGTCGCCGTAAAAGAAGTCCAGGTTGCGGATCGCGATCTTGGCCGGGTTCATGGTCGAGGTCGCGCGGGCCTGAATGTTGCCGAAGCTCGCATTCTGGCGTGTTGATTCGGATGTCATGCTCATAACTGCCTCATTTCCCCCGGCGAAGTAACAGCCGAGCCGCGATGTTGATAGCCAGCACGCCGAAGGTGATCAGCAGGGCGCCAACCCAGGCGAGTTGCACCCAGTCCTCGAACGCCGAACCGGCATACTGGTAGATGGTGACGGGAAGGCTGGCCATCGGCTGACCCAGTGAAATCGACCAGTTCAGGTTGCCCAGGCTGGTGAACAGCAGCGGCGCGGTCTCACCGGCGATGCGGGCGACGGCCAGCAGCACGCCGGTGACGATGCCGTCCATCGCGGAGCGGTAGCAGATCTGCACGATGACTTTGTATTTGGGCGCACCCAGGCCGATCGCCGCTTCGCGCAGGGCGGGGGTGATCAGGCTCAGCATGTCCTCGGTCGTGCGGACGACGATGGGGATGACAATGATGGCCAGCGCGATGCAGCCGGCGATCCCGGAAAAGCCGCCGAACGGCTCCACGGCGATCTCGTAAACGAACAGGCCGATCAGGATGGACGGGGCGGACAGCAGGATGTCCGACACGAAGCGAACCGTATTGGCGAGTGGGGAACCGCGGCCGTATTCCGCGAGGTAGGTGCCGACCATCAGCCCGATCGGCGTGCCGACCGCGGTGCCGATCACGGTTTGGATCAACGTGCCCACGATGGCATTCAGCAGGCCGCCGCCGGAGCCGGGGGGTTTGGTATTATGAGTGAATACGGTCAGCGAAATGCCCGCGGCGCCACGCCAGATCAGGCTCAGCAGGATCGAAGCCAATAGAACCATGCCCAACACGGTGGCTGCGATGCAGGCCACTTTGACGATCGTGTTGGTCAGGTGCCGGCGGCGGCCAAGCGCGCGGGCGACGTTCAGGTCTTTGCTGGCACCCGGAATGCCGCGAGCGGAGGATGTTGTCGCGCTCATGGTCAGACCTTCAACTTCGGACGCAGCAGCGTGCGGGAGATCGCCAGCACGATGAACGAGATGACGAACAGAATGAACCCAAGCGCCAGCAGCGATGCCAGCTTCAGGCTGCCGGTACCGCTTTCCGGAAACTCCAGCGCGACGATGGAGGCGATGGTGTTGCCGGAGGAGAACAGGCTGGCGTTGATATGATCGGAATTCCCGATCACGAACGTCACCGCCATCGTCTCACCCAGCGCTCGGCCGAAGCCCAGCATGATGCCGCCGACGACCGACACGCGGGTGTAGGGGATGACGATGGAGCGCATCACTTCCCACGTTGTGCAGCCGACGCCGTAAGCGGATTCCTTGAAGACGGGGGGGACCGTTTCGAACACGTCGCGCATGGTTGCGGCGATGAACGGCACGACCATGACGGTCAGGACCAGGGCGGCGGTGAAGATGCCCGTGCCGAACGGCGGGCCGGCGAACATGTCCTCCAGCACCGGGATGCCGTCGAACGTGTCGATCAGGACGGGTTCGACATATTGGGACATGATCGGGACGATTACGAAGAAGCCCCACATGCCGTAGATGATTGATGGAACCGCGGCGAGCAGCTCGACCGCGGTGCCGACCGGGCGGCGCAGCCAGTTGGGCGCCAGTTCGGTCAGGTAGAAGGCGATCCCGAAGGCCAGCGGGACCGCGAGGACCATCGCCAGGATGGAGGTCATCACGGTGCCATAGACCGAGACGCCGGCGCCGAAGACCTCTTTAACCGGGTCCCAGGTGGTGGACCACAGGAAGCTGGCGCCGAACTGACGGAAGGCGGGCAGGCCGCCAATGAACAGCGAGAGGATCAGGCTGCCAAGCAGCAGCAGGACCAGAATGCCGGACGCGCGGGCGATGCCGGCGAAAATCGCGTCGCCGGGGCTGCTGCGTCTGGTGGCCGGCGAACCGGAAAGGGCGACCGCTTGCTGCACGGGGCGGAAAATCCTTGGTTATCCAGGGTGCGGGAGAGGTCCCGCACATCCTTGGTTCTTATTCGGTCGTCGTGGTGCGCCTTCGCGCACCACCTTGATCGCCATGGTGCGCGAAAGCGCACCCGTCTTCGGTCGTCATGGTGCGCGAAGGCGCACCATCCACGTCTTGATCCCGTGGAATAAAAAGACGTGGATGCCGGCCTTCGCCGGCATGACGGACAGGCACGCTCAGAGAGTCGAAGTCAAAGACGGTTAGTCTTACATACCGCCGGGGACGGCCTTCCAGGCAGCGCGAATCTCATCCTGGATCTTCGCCGGCAGCGGGATGTAGAGGAGGCTGGTGGCGATATCGTTGCCATGAGTGAAGCCCCAGTCGAAGAACTTCTTCACCGAAGCGCTCTGCTTCTCGTCCTTAGGATCGGTCGGCAGCAGCACGAACGTGGCGGATTCGATCGGCCAGCTTGCGGCTCCGGGCTGATCGTTCAGATCGATGGCGAAGTTTTTCACCTTGGACCAATCGGCATTCGCGGCGGCGGCAGCGAAGGCGGGCATGGTCGGGGCGACGAACTTGCCGTCGAAGTTGCGCATCATGGTCGTGGTCAGGTGGTTCTGTTCGGCATAGGCGCTCTCGTCATAGCCAATGCCGCCGGGGATCTGACGCACCGTCGCGGCAACGCCGTCGCTGCCCTTGGCGCCCGCGCCGACCGGCCAGCTAACGCTGGTGGACGCGCCGACCTTGGACTTCCACTCGGGGCTCTGCATGCTCAGGTAGTCGGTGAACACGAACGTCGTGCCCGAACCGTCAGCGCGATGGACCGTGGCGATCGCGGTGGAGGGCAGTTTGACGCCGGGGTTGATCTCGGCGATCGCCTTGTCGTTCCATTTGGTGATGGTGCCGAGATAGATGTCGGCCAGGATCGGGCCGGTCAGCTTGATCTCGTTCGACTTGATGCCGGGCAGGTTGATGATGACGTCCACGCCGCCGATGACGCTCGGGAACTGCATTTCCTTGTGTTCGGCGAGCTTGTCAGCCGCGACGGGCATGTCCGACGCGCCGAAATCGACGGTGCGGTTGTTGATCTGGTTGATACCGGCGCCGGAACCGACGGCCTGGTAGTTCAGTTGCAGCCCGGTGGCGCTGCTGGAGGCCTCGCCCCACTTGCCATAAATTGGCGCGGCGAAGCTGGAGCCGGCGCCGGTGATCTGTTGCGCTTCGGCGGCTACTGTGAAACCGGCCAGGCTGACAGCCAGGGCCGTTAATGCGATCTTCATACTGGTTCCTCCAAGGGAGACTCGCGCTGTGCGCCGCCGGAACTTAGGAGTGAAGCGTGAAGGCTCTATTGCAGTTTTGTGACAGTTGGATGACAGCGGCCGATTCCGGTGCAGTTCATTCTGCTGACGCGACGGACCGGATGTCCGTCGCTATCAGGCCGGCGATCAATCGCGGAACACCACCGTGCGCACGCCATTGACCAAAATCCGGCCGTCCAACTGCCAGCGCAGGGCACGGGACAGCACCCGGCGCTCGATGTCGCGCCCCTGACGCACCAGATCGTCGGGTGAATCGGCGTGGCTGATCCGCTCCACGTCCTGCTCGATGATCGGACCTTCATCGAGGTCGGCTGTCACATAATGTGCCGTCGCGCCGATCAGTTTGACGCCGCGCTGGTGCGCCTGGTGGTACGGCTTGGCGCCCTTGAAGCCCGGCAGGAACGAGTGGTGGATGTTGATACAGCGCCCCGACAGCTTGCCGGCCAGATCATCCGACAGCACCTGCATATAGCGTGCGAGAATGACCATCTCGGTGCCGGTTTCCTGTACCAGCGCCCAGATCCGGGCTTCCTGGTCGGCTTTCGTGGCCTTGGTCACCGGCAGGTGGTGGAACGGGATGCCGTCGAAATCGATGTGCCGATAGGTTTCGCGCGGGTGATTGGAGATCACGCCGGTCACCTCCATCGGCAGTTCGCCGATGCGCCAGCGATACAGGATGTCGGTCAGGCAATGGTCGAATTTAGAGACCAACAGCATGACACGCTGCTTCTCGGCGCGGTCACGCAGCGTCCAGGTCATGCTGAACCGAACCGCTACCGCGTTCAGGGCGTCTGACAGTTTCGCCACGTCCAGCCGATCGTCCGGGTGGTCGAGCACGATGCGGGCGAAAAAGCGGCCGCTTTCGGTGTCATCGAACTGCTGCGACTCCCGGATGTTGCCGCCATGCTCGAAGATGGTGGTCGCGACGGCGGCGACGATCCCGGGGCGGTTCTCGCACGATAAGGTAAGGATGAACTGGGTCACGGAAGCGCGTCTCCTGAGCGGTGCCGGCGATTTAGGCTGTCGGCGGCGAATGCGCCACTGGGTTTATGACAGTGCGCGCCATATCTCGGGGGGGGCACCAATCCCGTCGTCATGGCCGGGCTCGTCCGGGCCACCTGTCGCGGCACCGTCAGGTCACGGGTGGCTCGGACAAGCATGGCCATGACGGAAGTGGAAGAGCCGCACATCGCCATCAACAGCGGCTGACATAATCTGTCCCATCCGGCCCACGGGAGCCAACGGATAGCCGCGCCAGACCCCGCACAAGTCGGCCTCGACAAACCGGAACGTTTCATTAGGGGCGGGTTTCGCGCCGCGATTTGATAATGCGCACGGGCGATAATGTTGATTCAATCAAGTTGATTGCAACAACAAACGACTCCGTATATTCGAATCTGTTGCGATTGACCCTTGTAAAGTTCGCGTGATGCCTGTTATAGACGCCGAAATTGCCGAAATTCAGGAGTATCGCGGAACATGATTTTTCACGATTATATCGTCGTCGGAGCGGGTCCCGCAGGCCTTCAGATGAGCTACCTGCTTGAGTCCGCCGGCCGCGATTACCTCATGCTCGAAGGCAGCGAGCGGGCCGGCAAGTTTTTCACGAAGTTCCCTCGCCACCGCCGCCTGAACTCCTTCAACAAGCGGTTCAACTGGTTCGACGAAGCCGACTTCAATATGCGCTTCGACTGGCATTCGCTGTTGACGCATGATTTTTCGTTCCAGTTCCGTCCGTATTCGAAGGACCTGTTTCCGCTCGCCGATAAGCTGGCAGAGTATTTCGCCGATTTCAGTGAGCACTTTGCTCTCAAGGTCCAGTACAACACCCGCGTGACCTACATCGACCGGGATGCCGAAACCGGCAATTTCATCCTCACCACCGGCGACGGGACCGAATATCGCTGCCGCAAGCTGATGATGGCGACCGGCCCGGTGAAGCCGAATATTCCGGACATCCCCGGGATCGAATTTGCCACCGGCTACGAGGATCACGAAACCGACCTCGAGCTGTATGAGAACAAGCGCGTTCTGATCATGGGCGCCGGCAACTCGGCGTTCGAAACCGCCAACCACCTTGCCAACGCCGCCGCGGTCGTCACGATCGCACTGGGCAACAGCTTTATGAAGCATGCCTGGCAGACCCATTACGTCGGCGACGTGCGGTCCTCGGGCAACGCGCTGCTGGATATGACCCAGCTCAAGATGATGCACAGCATGTTCGGCATCATCCCGACGCGCATCACCAAGCAGGACGACGGGGTGCTGCGGGTTTATTACCGGGAGGAATTCCCGCACTGGACGTCCCCCGGTGTCGCCGAAGGCTGGATGCCGGTCGATCACGTCATTCGCTGCACCGGCTGGAAGTATATCGACGAAGCGATGTACGCGCCGGCAATTTGCCCGCAGACCGTGCAGCACGGCAAATACCCGCTGATGAGCTCGGCGTGGGAATCCACGACGCCGGACCTGTTCATCCTGGGTGCCGCCATGGACGGCCGCAACAAGCGCGGCCCCAACACCTCCATCCATGGGTTCCGCTACGCGGTCCGTGCGGTGTTTAACTTCACCGAACAGCGCTATCACAGCGTCCCGACGCCTAATCAGGTGTTCCCGCTGAAGACGACGGAAGATCTGCGGACGCTGGGGCTGTCGATGATCAAGCGCATCAGCATTTCCTCGGGTCTGTACGAGGGCCACAGCCTGATGTCCGACGCCCTGGTGTTCGATCCGGAAGCCGGCGTGGCTCGGGTCTTCTACGAAATGCCGATCGATTATTTCCTGGAGAACCCGTACTTCACCGGCAAGACGGTGATGCTGTTCACCCTGGAATTTGGCCATCATCAGTTCCCCGGTGCCAATCCGAACGTCTTCGTCCGCCGCAACGACCCCGAACGTCCGGGTTGCGTGGCGCATCTGCACCCGGTCTTCCGGGTCTATGAAAACGGCAAGTTCGTGAAGGGCCGCAACATTCGCAGCGCCACGACGATCCGCTACGATGCCGATTCGAGCAGCTTCGAGGGCGATCTCAGCGATGAGGCGCCGCGCAACATCCTGCTGAACTTCATCAATGAAGTGGCGAACGTCACCGATGAGGTCTTCACCCAGGAGCATTTCCACAATACCGAGGATCGCGGTGGTTTCCGTGAACTTGATCCGGGTGAGATGTTGCGCAATCCGGGTCTGCCGGAATGCGGGCTGGTGGTCGGTGGACCGCAGGTCATGGATTTCGATCACCTCAGCCAGGTGAGCCGGCGCGAAGACGGCACGATCCCGCCCTGGCAGCATTGCAGCTAACCGGGTCATTTCGGCACGTTGAGTAAGTCTGCGCCGCCCGGGAGGTTCTCAGTCCCGGGCGGACTTGATTCTGACCCAGTGGCGCGGCCTGCGCGATGGCTTCGCCTTGCCTTTGCGTGGTTCGGCACGGCACACTGATCCGATGTCGATCCCCATTCAAATTCGCCGTTTGCCGCACGCCGATGGCCTGCCGCTCCCCTCGTATGCCACCGCCGGTGCCGCCGGCATGGACCTGATCGCCGCGGTTCAGGACCCGGTCACGATCGGGCCGGGTCAGCGAGCCTTGATCCCGACCGGCCTGACCATCGCGCTGCCGGCCGGGTATGAGCTGCAGATCCGTCCACGCTCCGGCCTCGCGCTGCGGTATGGCATCACGCTGCCGAACACGCCGGGGACGATCGACGAGGATTATCGCGGCGAAATTGGCGTCATCATCCTGAATACCGGCAGCGAGGCGTTCGTGATCGAACGGGGCGCCCGCATTGCCCAGGCGGTGCTGGCGCCGGTCGTCCGAGCGGTGTGGCAAGAGGTGGCTAACCTGGATGAGACGGTGCGGAGTGCGGGCGGCTTTGGCAGCACCGGCTGAGTCGCCGAACACCACACGGGAAATTGAAATCGAAACCAGTGTTAAATCGAACCTGTTCCCGTAAGGTAAGTGTATCGTCGTCGCAAGGACGGCGCGCTTTCCGCGGAGGACCCGGTGATGGACACACAGCTTGCGGACGTAGCGCCTGTCGATAGCAGAGCGGCGGCGGTGCCCGCATACGCGGGCTTCGAAACCGACCCACTGCCGGACGACGACGGGATGACGGTGGCACGGGGCATTGTGTCCGCTGTCCTGATCGCAACCCCGTTTTGGGGATTGCTGGCTTTCACCGCTTATTTGCTCTTCTAGATTGTGGGCGCTTCGGCGATCGACCGTGGCTGACGGTTCGGCGGATACGTTCAAATTTCTGTTGACCGGGACGGAGTTTTTGGCGTTCTGAGGCGTATGCGCCAACGAGTGTCCCAGCTTGCGAGTCGTGTATCCCGCTGGTTAACGTTAGGCTTTTTCCTGCTGCCGCAGGCACAATTGGCTCAGGCGCAGGCGTTGCCCGCTTCGGTCACCGACCACTTCTTCATGTCCAGCGACGGCGTGCGCCTGCATTACCTCGAAGCCGGCTCGCCCTCGGCCCACACTTTGGTGTTCGTGCCGGGGTGGACGATGCCGGCCTGGATCTGGATGCCGCAAATCCTGGCGTTCTCGCGCACCTATCACGTCGTGGCGTTCGATCCGCGCGGGCAGGGCGATTCCGCTGTTCCGGCGGAGGGTTACGAACCGGTTCGCCGCGGGCGTGATGTGTCCGAGATGATCGCCCGGTTGGGATCGGTGCCGGTCGTTGTCGTGGGGTGGTCGCTGGGTGTTCTGGATGCGCTGGCATCGATTCACATCGCGGGTGACGAGCATCTGGCCGGGTTGGTGCTGGTGGACAACTCAGTGGGAGAGGATCCGGCGCCGGTGTTCAAACCGGGACCGCGCCGTGTCGCGCCACCGCTGACTCATGCGCAGGCGATGAGGCGCTTCGTGTCTCAGATGTTCAGCCGCAAGCCGGCCCCAAGTTATATTGACCGGCTGACCGAGGCGACCCTGAAGACACCCGAAGCGGCCAGCCGCTTGCTGTTGGCCTATCCAGTGCCCAGGTCTTACTGGAAAGAGGCACTTTATGCAACTAAAGTGCCGGTTTTATATATCGTGCGGCAACGCTGGGTTGCGCAGGGGACGACACTCGTGCGAAACCGCCCGAATACTGAGATGGACGTTTTCAATGATTCCGGCCATGCCCTGTTCGTCGATGATGCGGCGCGCTTTAACAGCGTGACCGATCTTTTTCTCCGCCGTCGCGTTTGGCCGTAATGGTGAACAAGCGGGCGCTCAATCTGCTGCCATTGTTTCTCGTGTCGATGGCCGCGGTTGGCTATGAGACGGCGCTGACACGATACTTCGCGGTCGCGAAATGGTCGGAGTATGGCTACTGGGTGATCTCCATCGTGATGGTGGGGTTTGCCCTGAGCGGCGTGGTGCTGGCGCTGTGGCGTGACGTGTTTGCTCGGCGGGCACAGGACCTGATGGCGACGCTGCCGGCCGTTTTGGTGCTGACCGCGGCGATCGGATACCATTTCACCACCACCAATCCGTTCAACCCGCTGCAACTGCAAAATCCGGTGACGTGGCAGCCGCAGATCTGGAACATCGCCGGGTATTATGCGGCGTTGCTGCCGTTCTTCTTCCTCGCCGGCCTGTTCATAAGCCTTAGTTTCGTGCGCTACGCCGATCGCATAGGCTTGGTCTATGCGTTCGATCTGACCGGCGCCGGGGCAGGGGCGGCGAGTGTGCTGGCGGCGATGTATGTCGTGCATGCATTCGGGCTGGTGCCGCTTTTGCTGATCCCGTTGGCGCTGGCCTCGGCGTTTCTGCGCGGGCCGCACCGGTTGCAATCGATGCTGGCGGCGCTGTGCGCGTTGGGTGTGGCGGAAGCGTTGCTGCTGTTGGACAACGAGGCCGCCTACAACGATTTCAAGGCGATCTACGCGCCGCTGCATACGCCCGATGCCAAGATCGTCGCGGCGGTGAACTCCCCGCGTGGCGATTACGCGTTGCTGGATGATTTTACCGAACGGGTCGATACCGACATCTCTAACAACGCCGGGATGCTGGGGGTCGAAGGGCCGCCGCGCAGCTATGGGCTGTATCGCGACGGCAACCGGATCGCCGCGCTGCCAAAGCAGCGGCCGGTTTTCGCGGAGTATGCCGGGGCTGCGCTGGATGGCCTACCGTATCAACTGATCCCGCACGCAAGGACGATGCTCGCGGGTGGGTCCGGGGGATTCCGGACGGCCGAAGTGCTGGCACTGGGGGCGTCGCAGGTGCGGGTATTGGAGCCGGAACCGGAACTGTTGCGTATTATGCGCGACGGTCTCGATCCGGTGACGCCGATTCCGCCGTCGCCGCGCGTGCATGTGATCGGGTCCGGACCGCTGGCTGACACCGAACGCGGCGTTTACGACGTGGTCGATCTGTCGGCCGACTTCCTGGATGCGGCGGAGACCAACGCCACCGCGTTTACGCGTGAGGCGGTCGTGTCCTATCTGCACGTCCTCGCGCCGAACGGCATGGTGTCGATCCCGGTGTCGATCCGTGACTTTCCCGTCTATGCGCTGCGGATGCTGTCCACGGTAAGATCGGCCTTGCTGGCGACCGGCATTGCAGACCCTGCCGCGCACGTGATCGTTTACCGGTCGGCGTGGAATGTCCGCATTCTCGTCTCCCGCGAGGGCTGGACGGCCGCGGATATCAGTGGTGTCAAAAAATTCTGCGACGACCGGTCGTTCGATGTGTCGTGGTATCCCGGCCTGGATGTCGTGAAGGCTCGGGAAGGACTGTACAACGACCTCCCCGCCGTTTCCTTCGACAAGGGCGAGGTTGAATCCGGCGGTCCCGACGACGCGATCGCGGACGAGGCTCAGGCGGTGCTGTCCGGCCAGACCTCACCATCCGCCGAACAGTTCAACCTGTCGCCGATGACGCTGGACAAGCCGTTCTTCTACGCCGTGCTGCGGCTGGACCAGCTTGGCACCATCCTGAAGCGGTTGGAGATTCTGCCGCAGGCCGAGGTTGGCGCACTGGTCAATCTGGCGGTGCTCGCCCAGGCCGTGGTGATTGCCGCGCTGGTGTTGCTGGTGCCGCTGGCCGCACCCGGCCGGATCGGTGCGCCGCGGACCGGTGTGCTGCGGGCGGTGATCTATTTCCCGGCACTGGCGTTGGGTTTCCTGTTCATCGAAATCTATCTCATTGAGAAGGCAAGCTTCTGGCTGGGTGACCGGACCAACGGGTTCGCCATCGTACTGACCGGAATGCTGGTGTTCTCCGGCCTCGGCAGTTTGCTGTCAGAGCGCTTTGCCGCCGCCCCGCTGCGCGGCATGGCGATGGTCACCGGCGTGGTGATGGTGTGGTGTCTGGCGGCTTTGCTCTGGCTGGAGCCGCTGATCCTGGCGACCCTGGATTGGCCGTTCGTGATTCGGGGTGCTTTGCTGCTGATATTGGTGGCGCCGGTGTCGGTGGCGCTGGGTCTGCCGTTCCCGTTGGGCCTGAGTCGGGCCGGCAACGGCGGGTTTTTGCCTTGGGCCTGGGCACTGAACGGGGCGTTTTCCGTTGTGGCGACACCGCTCGCGAATCTGATTGCACGCGAATTCGGCTTCAGCAGGGTTCTGTTATGCGCCGCGATCGTTTATGGGGTCGCCCTTATTACATTTCCGGCTATGAGGAAGACCTCGGTTTGGCACGATATAGCAGCACCATCTCCCGCCGCGGAGTAATCTCCGCCGCGCTTCTGCCTTTGATCCCGGCGGGGGCGAAGGCCGCTCCGGTATGGACCAAGGCCGCCTATGAGCAGGCGATGCGCGAGTCCGGCCGTCCGGTCAGCCTGAGCGACGCGCAGTTCGATGCCATCCAGAAGCGCAAACCGGCCGCGATGAAGCAGATCGAGGCGTATCTGAAATCGCATCTCGGCAGCGCCGATCCGGCGGTTCTGGCGGCGTTCGAGGCGGTGCCGCGCGAATATTACCACTACGAATACCCCGAACATCGGGCGACCCCGGGGGACGCCTACGAGGAGAATCCGAAGCCCTGGGCGTTGGGCTACGGGTCGGCGTTGTCCGATTACCTCGGCCAGGCCTACATGACCCAGATATGCAAGCCCGCACCGGGTGAGATCACCCTGGAAGTCGGCACCGGCAGCGGATTCCAGAGCAGCCTGTTGTCGCGGATCGTCAAGACGTCCTACTCGATCGAGATCATCGAGCCGTTGGGCAAGGCGGTCGGCAAAATCTTCGCGCCGATCGGCTACGACAATGTGCATTCCCGGGTAGGGGACGGCTATTACGGCTGGCCGGAGGTTGAGGGCGGTTTCGACATCATCATCGTGACATGTGCTGCCACGTTCGCGCCGCCCGATCTGTTCAAGCAGCTCAAGCCCGGCGGCCGGATGATCATCCCGATCGGGCAGCCGTTCAAGCGCGGACAGGTTTTGTATGTCTATACGAAGGATGCCGAGGGGAAGATCCACTCGCGCCGCGACATCGGCGTGTTCTTCATCCCGATGACGGGGGCGATCGCGAAAAACGCACCGGTGAAGCCCGAGACGGTGTCGGATCACCCGGCGCCGTCGGTGGTGGAGAAGCCTGCTACCGAGTAGGGACTACAGGCCGGGCGGCAGAGAATCGTGCCGTCGCCCGTTCGCCTCCGCTCAAGCCGCCCCGCGCAGCAACTCGCCTTCCGGGCCCAGGCTCCGCGCGACCGGCAGCAGCGTGAAGTAGCGCCGCGACACCCGATCGGCCACCGCGCCGATCGCCTGCTCCAACTTCTTCAACCGTGGCGGCAGACGCGCTGTCGTCGCCATCTGGTCGGGCGAGCCCAGCACCTCGGCGACGATGTCGCGGGTTTCCTGCAGCAACGGCTCCATCGACATCAGCAGCCAGTCGCTGCCCTCGACGATCTCGTGCAACAACTCCCGCGCCGCCACCAGTTGGAAGGCCAGCCCGCGCGGATTGCCTTCGTCGGCCAGAATCAAATCCAATGCCGGTGCCGGCTGTAGCACCGCCAAATAGCGTGACCGGTAGGTGATCACGGAGTCCCGGAGTTCCAGCGCCAGGCGAAGCCCCGCCTCCACCCGGCCGGGTTGCGTCATCGCGCCGGGCTGATCCAGGACCTGTGCCAGTTCGGCGGTCACCGCCTGGGCGCGCTCCATCCGGCGGCCGAAATCCAGGAACAGCCGGCCGCCGCCGCGAACCATATTCTCCGCTGCCAGACCCGCCACGGTGGCGGCGAATTCCAGGATTTCCGTCGTCAGATTGGACGCATGTTCCAGCGACCGCGCGTTGGATTCCGCCGGTAGCTTACGCATGTCCTCGCCCAGAATGCGCAGCGAGCGTGTCAGGACGGTGTGCAATTCCCCGGTCAGGCGGTCGCGCAGTTGCTCGACCTGGCGGGCGACATGCCCGAGCACGCGGCGCATGCCGCCGTCGCGGCGGAAGGCGCGCATGACAGCAGACGACAGCATGCCGACGCCGAGCACGCTGGCATCCTCCGCGTCCATCATTTTCACGCTGGTCAGGCTGGCGACCAGGATCTGGATCTCGGCGATTTCGCGGGCGGTGGGAGACGGCCGCAGGATGCGGGCGATCAAGGCGCGTTGCAGGCGGGCGGCTTCCTCGAGCCGCTCCAGATAGCGGCCGAGCCAGTAGAAATTGTCGGCAACGCGGGACGGCAGGTCGCCGGCGGTGCGGCGGATCGTCAGGGTCGGGATCACCAGCCCGGATGCGCCCTGCACCTTGCTGGTTTCGTCCTCCATCACCCAGACGTCTTTGGACAGCGCGTTGCGCGGCAGGCGGCCGGCGAGGGCATCTTCCTCGGACAAGGCCCGCGCCAGACCACCGGGGAAGGCGCGCCATCTTGTGCCGTCGAACGTCATGAACATGCGCAGCGCGACGGGTTTCGCCTCCAACCCATTTGGTCCGGCGCAGGGCGCGACCGATGGTGTCGGGGCAACGGAGGCGGTGAAGGCGCCGGGATTGGCCTCCATCGCGGCCGCCAGTTTCGCGCGTTCCTCGGTGGACAGCAGCATCGGCACGACGGGCGGGGTGCTGCCGTCGGTGGACTTGCGGACCAGCCAGCCTTCCAGATCGCGCAGCACGGTGCGGACGACCGCGCCTTCGCCGAGCCAGAGGGTTGCCTGGCTGGGGAGTTGCAGGTCCTCGCCGAGCAGGCGGCGGGCCAGAGTCGGCAGGAATGCCGCCAGGCCGGGCGCTTCGGCCAGCGCCGAACCGGGGTCGTTGACCATACGGACGGAGCCGCCGCGCATCGCGTCGAGCAGGCCGGGAATGCCGCCGCCGGCTGACAATTCCAGCGAATCGACGCGGTTGCCCTCTTTACGGCGCAGCAGCACGCCAATGCGTTGCAAGCCGCGCAGGGTTTTCAGGAACACCTGACCGTTGCGGAGTGTCAGGTCTCCCGCCTCCACGAGGCCGATCGACAGTTCGCGGGAGAGCAACACATGCTCAAACCACAGCGGATCGGAGTGGCCGCCGCTGAGCAGCGCGACGCCGGCCCCGTCGGCGGGGGACAGCGCCTGGAGCGCGTCGCCGGTGATTTCGAGGTGTTGGCGCAGCGGCTGGATGCGCTGCGACTGGAACAGCTCCGGCACGATGCGGGACAGGATGCGCCGGTTTTCCAGCGCATAGGCGATGCCTTGCGCCTGACCGGTGCGATCCGCCAGTACCCGCCACGCGCCGTCCGGGCCGCGCAACATGTCGGCGGCGTAGAACGACAAATACCGGTCGGTCCGGCGCCCATCGACGGTGCGGCAGGGACGCAGGTAGGCGGGGTTGCCGTAGATGATTTCGGGCGGGATCAGACCTTCGGCCATCAGCTCGCGCGGGCCGTACAGGTCGGCCAGGATCAGTTCCATCAGCTCGGCGCGCTGGGCCAGCCCGGCTTCGAGCGATGAAAATTCGGCCGCCGACATCAGCAGCGGGATCGGGTCGCAGCGCCAGTTGACGGCGCGTTCACCGGGCAGGATGGCGGTTATGCCTTCCTCGGCGAAGGCCTGATCCAGCAGGCCGGCGCGCTGGGCCAGCGTCTCGTGGCCGAGGGCGAACATGGTCGACAGCAGCGAGCGCCAATGCGGTTTGGCGCGGCCCGAGCCATCGGCCATCTCATCAAGGGGACTCTCGCCACTCATAAAGCGCCGCCGACCTGGCCGGATTGGCTTACAAGCGCCGCCAAACCTAAGCAGGCACGCACACTTTTCTCCTGTTTATGTCGCAATGCGGCAAAGTGCCACGAGGGGGGTGCGTTGTCCAGGAGGGGCTGGCACATTTGAAACGAACCGGTGGCGCGCGCGCCGGTCGTCGCCCGCGGCATTATGTGGGGTTCATCAAATCCGGCCAGAACCGCGCGAGCGGGGACCCCGCGACCACCGAACGCACCGCATCCTGGTCGGCGGCTGGCATGGTCGTCCGCCATTGAGTCGCCGCGGCGGCGGCGTCGCGGACAATCGCGTAGTACCCCGCTTTGCCCTGATGACCGCTGCTGCTTGCGACGAAGTTCTTCGTCTGCTGGGTCCAACTGAGGCCGGTAAACATCATGATCTGCCTAACCAGCGTGTCAGGTTGGGCGCACAGGGCTTCGTACAGAACGATATGAACGTTGCTCTGCGCGGACAGCGCGGCATAGGCCGGTTCGTTGAAGGCACGCCAGCTCCATGCGTATTTCGCCGCAGCGGGCAACGCCTGAAAACCCGCCGCGCCGATTCCATGCTCCGCCGCGAAGCGGACCGCCGCGACTTCATCGAACGGCATGTCGGTGCCGGGCGTACCCAGGTCGAACCGGCGGTGGCGGTTGCCGCGCATGACCGAATCGACCTGGCCGCAGGGGTGCCGCAGTATGAAGATGGTGCGGCTATGCGGCATCGTCCGCGCCAGGACGGCGGCGTCCTTCCCCCAGCCGATCGACTTGATCGCGACCCGCGGTGCGGCCCGCCCGACCAGATCCGGTATCGGCAGTTTGGCCAGCGCCCGGGCGGGCCATGGCATGCGACCCGCCGCGCGGGCGGCGGTCGTCAGCGCGGTTCGCACCTAACGCCGCCATCGTGGCTGCCAGGACTTGGCAAAGAAGGGCTGCTTGCCGACCGTGCGCAAGCTTCGGTCGCCAACCCAGAGCGCCAGTAATCCTGGCAAATCGGCTTCGGACAAGGGCGACGGGCTGGGCCGGGTCATATCCGGCTCGTGCCGGTAGAGCACGTCGGGGTGGCTGTCGATAATCTTCGCCAGCCACGTTGTGCCGGAGCGCGCTGCCCCCAAAATCAGAATAAGGGACGCGATGGCTTCGGGGCCGGCCGAACCCGGGACAGGACGCGATGTCGCGGCTTGTATTGCGGCCAGGGAGGTCACGCTATGCCACATGAACGTGCCGCCCGGCGTGCGCGGCCCTGACACCGGGTCACGCGGCTGAAGGGGGGCGCGAGATTGAGGCGACCATTCAAAACTCCCCAACGGCGATCCGGTCAGGAAGGCCGGGATCAGCCGGATTCGCATAGGACCCGCTGGCGTCGAGGTCAATCGGACAGGACGTTGCTGCAGCGAGAGGCAACGAACTGAGGTGGCCCATAGTCCTCGACGCTAATGGTTCGCGGTTCTCCGGTGGCGAGGCTCGTGCTGAACCAGGGTGCGGTGTGGATCGCAGGTTGCCGCCCCGTTCTCTGCCGCCTATAGCGTTGCTCCAAGGAGCACGCATGGCTGACTCTGCCGAGTTGTCGTTCGACCATCCCATACTGGCCCTGCAGGCCGAAATTTTGGCGCGTCCGGTGACTCCTGCGCGCCGCATGGCGGATGCGATTCGCGCTTTGGCGATTGACGCCATTGAGCAGGCGAAGTCCGGTCATCCCGGATTGCCACTCGGCATGGCGGACGTCGTTACCGCGCTCTGGACCCGATTTCACAAATTCGACGCGGCCGACTCACGTTGGCCCGACCGGGACCGGTTCGTCCTGTCGGCCGGGCATGGATCGATGTTGCTGTATGCGCTGCTCTATCTCACCGGCCATGACGGACTGACGATCGACGCGGTCCGAAACTTCCGGCGGTTGCACTCGCCCGCCGCCGGTCACCCGGAATACGGGGCGCACCCTGCCATTGAAACCACGACCGGGCCGTTGGGCCAGGGGCTGGCAACCGGTGTCGGCATGGCGATCGCCGAACGCGCCATGGCGGCTCGGTTTGGCAAATCGCTGGTGGATCACCGGACCTGGGTCCTCGTGTCCGACGGCGATCTGATGGAAGGCGTTAGTCACGAGTCGGCGGCGCTGGCCGGGCACCTCGGGTTGTCAAAGCTGACCGTCCTGTATGACGATAACCGCATCTCGATCGACGGCGACACGGCGCTATCGTCCTCGGAAGACGTGCTGAAGCGCTTTGCCGCCTACGGCTGGGCCGTCAAGCAGGTCGATGGCCATGACCCCGGGCAGATCAATGCCGCATTGTCATTCGCCGTGCGATCCACCAAGCCGACTATGATTTCCTGCCGCACCATTATTGGCTTCGGTGCGCCCAATAAGGCGGGAACCAACGGTGTTCACGGCTCCCCGCTGGGCTCCAGCGAGGCGGATGGCGCACGGTTTCTGCTGGGCTGGAACGAGGACCCGTTCGTCACACCCGCGGACCTGCTGGAGCGTTGGCGGGTCGTCGGCCATCGCGGCGCCAGCGCCCGCCGGTCCTGGCTGAAGCGACTCACCCGGCATGCGCAGCGTGGCGAGTTCGAACGGGTCATGGCCGGGCGGCTGCCGGATACCTTGCATGAGACCTTGGCCAACCTCAGGCAGGAAATCGCTGACCGCCGTCCCCGGATGGCGAGCCGAGCCTCCGGGCAGATGTGTTTGGAGGCGCTGGCGGGGGCGATGCCGGAGTTGGTTGGCGGGTCGGCGGACCTGACCAGTTCCAACTTGACATGGGTACCGGGAATGGGCGCGCTCTCAGCGGGGAACTATGGTGGCCGGTATATCCACTATGGCATCCGCGAGCATGCGATGGCCGCCGCGGCCAACGGGATGGCGCTGCATGGCGGCATCGTTCCGTATATCGGCACGTTCCTGGTATTCAGCGATTATCTGCGGCCGGCTTTGCGGATGGCGGCGATGATGCGGCAGCGTGTGCTGTATGTGCTGACGCACGACTCCATCGGACTGGGGGAGGACGGCCCGACGCATCAGCCGGTGGAGCAGCTCGCCAGCCTGCGAGCGATGCCTAACGTGCATGTGTTCCGGCCGGCCGATGCGATGGAAACGGCCGAGTGCTGGGAACTCGCGATGCGGCGAACCGAGGGGCCAAGCCTGCTGGTGTTATCGCGCCAGGCGCTGCCGGCGCTGCGAGCGGACACGGCGGAGAACCGCTGCGCCCGGGGCGGCTATGTGCTGGCCGAGGCCGATGGCGCTCGGCAGGCCACGATCATTGCGACCGGTTCGGAAGTGGCGATTGCGATGATCGCGCGGGAGAAGCTGGCGGGGGACAACATCGCGGTGGCGGTCGTGTCGCTGCCATGCTGGGAGGCGTTCGTCCAGCAGGACGAATCGTACCGCGCCCAGGTGCTGGGTGGCGCGCCGCGCGTCGGGATCGAGGCCGCCGGAGATTTCGGATGGGAGCGGTGGCTGGGACCGGACGGTATTTTTATCGGCATGACCGGGTTCGGCGCATCGGCGCCGTGTGATGATCTTTATAGTCATTTTGGCATCACGGCGGAGGCCGTGGTCGCGGCGGTGATGCGCCGGCTGGGATAAACGCACGTCAAACCTTTGATAGGCGGCGGGTGACCGTTGATCTATCTCAATGATTGGGGCGATAAGCCCGTGTGCGTTACGCTGGCTCCAATGAGATTGGTGCCGGTGATTTTGGGAAGTAGCGGAAAGGAAGCAGGCCATGGCCGTAAAGGTCGCGATTAACGGATTCGGACGGATCGGGCGCCTCGTGTTGCGCGCCATTGTAGAGAGCGGGCGCGAGGACGTTATTCCCGTCGCCATCAACGATTTGGGCAGCGTCGAGGCGAACGCTCATCTGTTCGCATACGACAGCGTGCATGGCCGGTTTCCGGGCCAGATCGAGGTGTCCGGCGACACCATCACCATCCGTCACAACGGCAAGGTGTATGGCCCGCTGAAGGTCTCGGCCGAACGTGATCCGACGAAGGTTCCGTATCAGGGCGTCGATGTCGCGCTGGAATGTACCGGGATTTTCGCCAGCAAGGCGAAGGCGTCCGCGCTGCTGACGGCCGGCGCGCGCAAGGTGCTGATCTCGGCCCCGGCGGATGAGGTCGATGCGACCATCGTGTACGGCGTGAACCACAAGACGATCACGTCCGATATGACGGTGATTTCGAACGCGTCCTGCACCACCAACTGCCTGGCGCCGATGGCGAAGGTGCTGCATGAGCGGTTCGGCATCCTGCGCGGGTATATGGTGACGATCCACGCCTATACCGGCGATCAGAACACCGTCGATACGTTGCACAAGGACCTGCATCGCGCTCGTGCGGCGGCGGTGTCGGCGATTCCGACCTCCACCGGCGCGGCCAAGGCCGTTGGTCTGGTGTTGCCGGAGTTGGCGGGCAAGCTGGATGGCACGGCGATCCGTATCCCGACGCCGAACGTGTCGCTGGTCTCGCTGGACGTGAACCTGTCGAAGCACGCGACCAAGGCCGAGATCAACGCCGCGATGCAGGATGCCTCAAAGGGCGAGCTGGCCGGGATCATGGACTACAATACGGTGCCGCTGGTCAGCATCGACTTCAACCACAACCCGGCGTCCTGCACCTTCGACGCGACCCAAACCGCGGTCGTGGATGGGGCGATGGCTCGGGTTATGGGCTGGTATGACAATGAGTGGGGCTTCTCGAACCGCATGTCGGATACGGCTGCGCTGTTCGGGAGTTTGTAAGTCTGGTCTGGCGACCGAGCCGGGTTGCTGGCACGGCCGCTGTATTCGCGATTTTGAGAGACGGCGCCTGTTTGCGGCGCCGTTTTAATTTTGGGATGATTTACGATAAGCTTGCGCGAATTGGATGCGGAAGCACCTGACGTACGAAGGGCACCATGTTCTGGTCGGTCAAGATCGAGGGCTACAGAGAATGTGCCGACTACGAGATGTGTGATGTCGGCCGGCTAAAGCTGCTCATCTCGTAGCCCGCAGCATCGTCCATTCCACAGCCAAACCGAGAACCCACGGGAAATCATCATGAGCGGAACTTCCAGCGCCACCCAATGGCCGTTACTTAAATTCTATTTCTCGGTCACCGGCTTCTCCGACACACCGATTACCTTCCAGGAGGTGACCGGCCTGGAGAAAGAAGTCCAGGACGTCGAATACCGCGACGGCGCCGGTCCAAACCTGTTTCCGATCAAAATGCCCGGGTTGTCGAAAGTGGGCAATGTGACATTCAAGAAGGGGATCTTCCTTGGCGACCATGCCTTCTGGACATGGCTCAACGGAATCCAGATCGCCGCCCCCACCCGCACGACCGTCGTCGTGTCGTTGATCGACGAGTCCGCTGCCGTGCAGTCCAAATGGACGCTCAACAACGCATTCCCGACCAAATACGCCGGCACCGATCTGAAATCGGACGGCAACGAGGTCGCGATTGAAAGCCTCGAAGTCGCCTATGAATACCTGACCGTGGGATAGGCATTCCTGATGTCCTCCACGAGCTATTATTCGCCGCCGGCGTTCGCCTTCTCGGTCTCCATCGCCTCGGGGTCTTCACCGTCAATGTCGGTGGATGCGGCGTTTCAAGAGATTTCGGGGATCGATCCAAAGGTAGAGGTCGAGGAGGAGACCGAGGGCGCCACCAACAGCTACGTGCATCAATTGCCGGGGGTGACCAAACATTCCAACCTCGTGCTGAAACGTGGCTATGTCACACAGGGGTCGGCGTTGGCCCAATGGGCGGCACAAACCGTTGGGTCGGACCTCACAACCCCGATCGAAACAAAGGTCTTGAACGTCTTCCTCCTCGGCCCCGGCGATAAGGTGCTGGTGACATGGACGTTCGCCAACGCCTGGCCCGTGAAGTGGGAGATCGGCACGCTCGACGCCAACAACACGTCGACCGTGCTGACCCAAACGCTAGAGATCGCCTACACCACCGTGACCAGCGTCAATGCCCCGGTCCCGGATTAGCTGACTTACCCCGGACAACCCGGAACGATTAGTCTGTCCGGACGTTTAAGGAGCGACCAGGATGCCTTTGGAAATCAGCGAAATCGGCGTGCTCATAGCCGTCGGCGAACCCGCATCGTCCGTGGAGAGCGCGTCACGCGCCAGCGCGGCCGATGCCGGTGAAGGGATCGCGGGCGCAGTCCCGTATCAAATCGAGGACGCGAGGCACGTTCGCACGGTCTTGCGTGTTCCGCCACATGAAGCCGTATTGGAGCCGGCGGGTCGATAAGACGCACCGTCTGATTTACGAAACAGCCGGAAAAGGCGCCTCGCATCAGATCATGATAATCGCCTGCCGGGGCCACTACACGTAGGTCCGCCCTCCCGCATTGGCGTCCCGCGCGTCAGGCTGTAATAAAAGCTCGCCAACACCAAGGACCTACGCCCATGCCATTCCGCACCCTCGACAACGTGGACGTCGCCGACAAGCGTGTCCTGCTCCGAGCCGACCTGAATGTTCCGGTGCGGGATGGCAAGATCTCCGACCTGACGCGGATTGAGCGTCTGTCGCCCACCATTCGGGAACTCTCCGAAAAGGGCGCCAAGGTCATCGTCTGTAGCCATTTCGACCGGCCCAAGGGCAAGCGCGTGCCGGAAATGTCGCTCGCCCCGATGGCGGCCGCATTGGCGGAAGTCCTGGGCAAACGGGTCCGTTTCGTCGAGGACTGCACCGGTGTCGCGGCCGAACAAGCCGTCGATCGCATGGCCGCCGGCGACGTGCTGGTGCTGGAAAACACCCGCTTCCATGCCGGTGAGGAAAAGAACGATCCGGCGTTCGCGGCCGATCTGGCCAAACTCGCCGATATTTTTGTCAACGACGCGTTCTCCGCCGCCCATCGCGCCCATGCCAGCACGGAAGGCGTGGCGCACCTGCTGCCATCGTATGCCGGCCGCCTGATGCAGGCGGAACTCGAGGCGCTCGATGCAGCGCTCGGTAACCCTGTCCGCCCGGTTGCAGCGATCGTCGGTGGTGCCAAGGTGTCCACCAAACTGGAGCTGCTCGGTAACCTGGTGGGCAAGGTCGATGTCCTGGTCATCGGCGGCGCCATGGCCAACACCTTCCTGGCCGCCCAGGGTAAGGGCGTCGGCAAATCGCTGCAGGAAGCCGAGATGCACGGCATGGCGGTGGATATTCTGGCCAAGGCCAAGGCCGCCAACTGCCAGATCGTCCTGCCCACCGACGCCGTCGTCGCTCGCGAGTTCCGCGCCAACCCGCCGACGGAAACGGTGTCTGTCGATGCCGTTCCGGCCGACACGATGATTCTGGATGTCGGTCCCGCGTCCGTCGCCTCCCTGATCCGCCAGCTTCCGTCGCTGAAAACCCTGGTTTGGAACGGCCCGCTCGGCGCCTTCGAAACCCCGCCGTTCGACTCCGCCACAGTGGCGCTGGCACATGCGGTTGCAACCGCGACACAACAGCACGGCCTGCGCAGCGTCGCCGGCGGTGGCGACACAGTCTCCGCCCTGCGTCACGCGGGCGTGCTGGACCAACTGACCTACGTATCCTCGGCCGGCGGCGCCTTCCTGGAATGGCTGGAGGGCAAGACCCTGCCCGGCGTCGCCGCACTGGAAAGCTGAGCGCCACCTGTCGCGCCCGGCCTCAAGGAGCGATGCGGCATGAGGGTCTATCTCGCCGGCCCGGACGTCTTCCTGCCCGATGCCATCGGATGGATGGAGCGGAAGAAGGCGATCTGTGCCGGCTACGGTCTGACCGGGGTATCGCCGCTCGACGCCCTGGCGGATGAACCGGCGGACTGGGCGGATATGCCCGAATGGCGCCGGATCGCGCTGCGCAATGAAGCCCACATCCGAAGCTGCGCCGCGATCATCGCCAACCTGACGCCGTTCCGCGGACCCAGCGCCGACGTCGGCACGGTGTACGAGGTTGGCTTCGCCCGAGGCCTGGGGCTGAAGATTTTCGGTTACGCCACGATAGCGGCCCCGTTCCTCGATCGCACGCTGTCGCATGTCGGTGGCGGACGGCAGGCCCCGGACGGGTCCTGGTGGGACCAGGACGGAATGCTGGTCGAACAGTTCGGGCTGTTCGACAATCTGATGATCGAGGGCGGGATCACCGGGTCCGGCGGCGCTCTGATCCGTGAGGACCAGGACCGCTGGTCCGATCTGTCGGTGTTCGAAAGATCCGTGCAGGCAGCGGCGCTGGTGCTGCTCCAGAAGCCATAGCAAGGTAAGCCATCGGAAGTTATACGATGGCTTTTGGTAAATATACATCGTAAAAACTATCCGCACCCGTTCATGCGGAGGGTTTTCGTGAACCGCGCCTTGCTCTCCCATCAGGTCCGCGCGGCGCTGAAGCGGCTGCCGCCGCCATATGCCAGCCATTACGGCGTGGTTCCGTATCCGCCACCCGCCACGTCGCCGACGATTACGCCGGTCGCCGCCCGGTGCGAGGCCGCCCGAACCGCGTTGGCACGGCTTGAGGCTGTGGTAACAGAACTGGGCGATCCCTGGCTCGTCAGCCGTATTCTGATGCGGCGCGAGGCGGTCAGCAGTTCGGCCATCGAAGGCACCAACAGCACCCTCGATGAACTGCTCGCGGTCGAGGAAACGGGCAACACGTTGGGGCAGGAAACGGCGGCGCAAGTCAAACACTACGCGCTGTGCCTGGACGTCGTGGTGCCGGATGCAACGGCGGTCGGGGCGCGCATATTCACCGGTCGGCTGGTGCGCGATCTGCACCGCTCGGTCATGAAAAGCGAAGATGGATACGCCGATGCGCCGGGCGAGCCGCGCACTAAGGTCGTCTGGATCGGCGGACGCGGCGACATCGCCTATTCCACTTACAACCCGACGCCGCCCGAGGACATCGCTCGCTGCCTCGCCGACAACATCGCCTATATGCGCGGCGACACGGACGAACTGTATGCTCCCCACATTCTGACCCGCATGGCGGTGGCGCATGCGCATTTTGAGGCGGTGCATCCGTTCATTGACGGCAATGGCCGCGTGGGCCGCTTGCTGCTGCCGCTCATGATGGCGGCGCAAGGACATGCTCCGCTGTATCTGTCGCCTTATATCGAGGCGAACCGGACGGCCTATTACGAGGCACTGAAGGTGGCCCAGCAAAGACTGCTGTGGCACGAAATGATCGGGTTCATCGCCGACGCGGTGACCGGTTCGGTCGCCGAACTGCTGGCGACACGCAAGGCATTGCAGCATCTGCGCGCGATCTGGTTGCAGCGACGCCGGTTCCGAGCCGGATCGGCCGCACTGCGGGGGCTGGATGTGCTGCCGCATTACCCCGTGATCACCGCCGCTCGGCTGGCGTCGGTGCTGCATGTCAGCGCGGCGCAGGCTTTGGTGGCGATCCGCCAGTTGATGGAGGCCGGCATCCTGCACGAACGCACCGGCTACCGTCGCAACCGTCTGTTTGCCGCGACCGAGGCGCTGTCGATCATCAACCGTCCGTTCGGCGAGGACCCGATCTTGCCGCCGGCGATCCCATAACGTTGCGGCTTCTAGCCGCCCTCTTTTGCCGATCCGCCGCGGCGGATCGGCAAGGTCCAACCGCTTACTGCGGCGGGGCCGGGTTGGGGCAGTCGCTGGTATTCGGATAAGCGTAATTGGCCGATGTTGCGGCGTCCCCGGAATAACCCGGGCAGCCATTGGCGACCGTGTTGCAAGCCGTGGCGGCTGGAATAGCACTCAGATAGGCATACATTGCCCGCAGATGAGCATCCGTCATGCCGTGATAGGTGGACCAGGGCATAACCTGAAGTAAAGGCGTCGGAGGCCCAAGTGCGCAGATCGGATCGTTCGCAAATTTATCGCAATGCACATCTGCGCCAGTGCGTATCACCGTGATGAATTCATCCTGCGTCAACCCCTCGACCGGACCGTATTGGTCGGGTGTCAGATTGCGAGCCATAAACGGACCGAAGCACTGGCCTCCGCCCATGTAGTGCGACACATTGAAATTCGCGACCAATTGTCCGGAGACGCTCTGCGTCGATGGGATGCCCTCGAAGGGATCGCCAGCCGAGGGATTGTTTCCGGCACCGCCTTTTTCGAGGAATTGTGGAAACGAATGGCAACCGCTACAGTCTCCGACCGCGTTGACAAGGTAGCTGCCCAGTCCAACGGCGGTTGTGCTTTTGCCAGTCAAATTCAGTTGGTCCCGGGGGATGGGCGAAATTTTATAACCTTGCTCCACCAGCGTCGATGAAATCGTATCGTCATCGGCAAACGCGACGCCGCTGGAGGCGATCATGACCGACAAAGCCAGAGTAAGTGGCAGGAATGGCGTGTACATCTTAATCCTCCTAATATTTTTTAGCATGACGGATTAGCCGCGTCCGACGTTCCGTCGGGTTGCGCCAGCGATGACGCCCGGGCCGCAGGCAGGTGTTTGGGATGGCCCGATCGGGCCGCGGCAAAGAAGTATTGATTGCTTTCGTTTACGGCCGGCCGGGCTCGGGCAGCCGTCTATATCCTGTATCCGACTAGAACATTATGAAGTTTGACTGTCCATACCCATTCGAAAGCGACAACGGTAAGTTGAAACTGGTGGTCTATTGTGATTTTTTGGACCGTTCGGGGTAGTGCGATCCGAGGAGATATCATCGTCCTCAATCGAGGCCGGATTGAAAGCTCACCCGATGAAGCGATGTTAAATGGGCGCCCGTCCTTGAGGATGTTTCCGTGGCCACCCCTCCATCGCACGTCGGCGGATGACCATCTCCTATGGTGTCCATTCAAGGATCTGGGGACTGGGCGCGGAGGGCTTCCGGGCTATGCGGTGCGCCCGGGCCTGTAGCGACCTGCACCTGGAACCCCGCCTGAGCCGCCGCAAGAGTGTGCTGCTGGCGATCCTCCCCGTTCAGATTTTTGGCGCCGATCAGAGTATTAGTCTCAAACAGACGCGCGAACTCTCAACGCTCGTGCGGATCGTCGCGGCGCCAGAGGCCGAAGTCTCGGCTCGGACGTCGCATTCCGAAGACCTGGAACGGCGTTACCGCCAGGCGTGATCGAGCGCGAGGTGGCATGGAACTGTCGCCGCTTCCGAATGCTTTCATCCAAGCCCGGGCCGGAGGTTTGGGACCGATGAGCGAGCGCACGCGTTCTGCGACGCCCGCAACCCAATGTGGTGTCGCTGGTCCGCATGGTGAACAACCCGACAGGCACCTGCCCTGGCACCAACAATGGGTCGCAGCCCACGAGGCCGTACCCCTGCATGGCTGCCTGGACCTCCCGGTTCGTTCCCCCGGCACGGGCCAAAATGTTTGGCGGCGCGCTCATATTCCGTCCACAACGCTCAAACCGAGCATCGCCGGCCCCGGGGTTCGATAGTGGTGGTGGTTTGCGCCGGGCGGATCGCAACGGCATACACGATCGCCCCGGTCATTGATTTGGCCCGAACCGGCTCAGCGCCCCGTGCTGGACGGATTCCAGGCGGTGGGTTCTGACATCGGCCGAGCGGCCATCGATCCCGGCACCACCGGTTCCGCACCGGACTCTGATCTCCCCGGCGCGACAGGGCCGATCCCCAATCATCGACTTATGTCGTTACAATTTGACCTAAGGCAACCATTTTGGCGGACAAAACCTGCCGATTCTGCTTGCGCTCCCTGGTAGTTACGCTTTATTACATGATTCAGATAGAGAACAGTCCTATTGTTTCAGTTCGCAATCCTCAAGCCGGAACACACCCTTACGGGTTCGGCAGTTAGCCCAATGTGGAGTCGGTGTTGATTTTTTTGGTAGGCGCTCCCAGGTCGGGGACGACATGGCTCGGGAAGATTTTCGACAGCCATCCAGATGTCCTTTACCGGCACGAGCCGGATAAGGAGCTTCCGTCGGCCGCATCGCTGGACGAAGCGGCTGCGCTGCTGCTCGTTCAGAGCTGGGCTTCCGACCGAACGATCAGGACCGCCGGCAAACCGCCGTCTTTTCCAAAATCCTGGCGGACCACCGCAGGCAATCTCGTACATCCGCTGCTGGCCGGCCTGATCCGCGGCGCGAGCCCCTGGGGTGGTCCGACCATTCCGGACATGGGCGATATCGGCAAAGCCAACATCGTGATCAAAAGCGTTCACTGGAGCGAAGGTATCCACCTTGGCACGCGCGACGTACCCACCAATCGCACGATCCTGATCGTCCGTGACGCGTGCGGCCACGTCTGGTCGATGATGCGCGGCATGCGGCAGAACCGGTTCGAACTGCGCAACGGCGGGGCCTTGCCCATCAATGCGATTGCGGCGATGGCCTGTGCCGAGCGGTATGGCGTCACAAGCCGCCAATTCGATGATCTGCCCGATGTCGCGCGATACGCCTGGGGCTGGGTTGCTTTCAACGAGAGCGCCCTGACCAGCCTGGACGGATTGGCGAATTTCAAGGTCCTTCGTTACGAAGATCTGTGCGAACAGCCCGAGGCCGTGGCGCGCGACCTGTTCGCTTTCGCCGGTCTGGGGTGGCATGCGCAGACTGAGAACTTCCTGAACCGAAGCACCCACTACGAGGGACCGTCGCGCTATTATGGCGTGTTTCAGGATACCCAAGCGGTGGCGCATCGCTGGCGCACGGAAATGGACCCGGCGGATATTAGCGCTGTCGAGGAGATCGTCGCTTTGTCTCCGGCGTCCCGCTGGTTTTCGACGCTGCCGGAAACCCGGGCTGTGGGTGAGCGACATGTGGCCGAAGCTGAAAGCCTCGGTTCGACCCAGCTTGTTTGAGTCCGCGGCAGCTTCGTTGACTCTGAGGCTGCGACGCAAGGCCTCGCGCGCCTTCTGATAAAGGAACGTCGGCGACTTCTCCGGATGCACCAATCGGCCAGCACCCGACCCGAACCCCGATACCCGCCCATCTAACGGAACACCAAAGTCCTCCCGCTTACTGATCGCTTCCCTGGACGGGTATGAATCCGCCTGAGAGGCTTGCAGAAACCGGCGGCGCGGCGTGCATGGTATTTCCTTCAGGTCGACCGGAAGAGAGGGCAGGGACTGGTTCACATAAGGCTTTATAAGTGGCGGCGACACTTTCGCCGCTTTTTTATGCCGCCTCAAACACCGGCAGCGTCAGATCGTCCTTCACCCGATCGAACACCACTTTCACCGGCAGCCCCATTCGCAACGCCGACGCCTCGATCCCGCGCGCCTGAGCGTTCATCCGCACGCCCTCCGGTAGATCCACTGTCAGTAATATGTAGGGGAGATCCCCCTTGAAGCCGGGGTGGAACGCGTAATGCGTGATGGTCCAGCTATGCACCGTCCCAACGCCGGCCGCATCGACCCAGTCCGTTTTCATCGACCAGCACGCATCGCACATCGGCCGCGGATAATGCCGGACCTTGCCGCATTCGCCGCAGCATTGCAGGCGTAACCGGTTTTCGTTCAGTCCATCCCAGTACGGCTGCGTTTCCGGACTCGGTGACGGCACCAGTTTGTCATAGGACATCGTCAGGCTCTCCGCATGATGGCCAGGGCGCCGTCGCCCATGTCGCCGTAGCCCGTCACCAATCCGATCTCGGCGTCCTGCACCTGCGCATCCGCTTCGCCACGCAATTGCCGGGCAAGTTCGACGATGTGGTTCATGCCGGCCATGTGCGCCTGCGACAGCAACCCGCCGTGCGTGTTCACCGGCAGGCGTCCGTTCAGACCCAGCGCACCGCCTTCCACGAAGGCTCCGCCCTCGCCTTTCTTGCAGAACCCGAGGTCCTCCAACTGACACATCACGATATAGGTGAAGCAGTCATAGACCTCGGCCACATCGATATCGCCGCGTTCAATCCCGGCCATCGCGAACGCTTTCGGTGCCGCCTTGGCCAAACCGAGCGTGGTCAGGTCCGGGCGTTGGGTGATGGCGGACGGCGAGTCCGGGTGTCCCTCCGCCACGCCCATCACCATGATCGGCCGCTTCGCCAAGTCCCGCGCTCGGTCGGGCGCGCTGATAACCACCGCGGCGCCGCCGTCGCTTTCCAGCGAGCAATCCAGCAGCCGCAGCGGATCGGAGATCATGCGGGAGGACTGATGGTCCTCGATGGTGATCGGGGTCCTCATCGTGGCATTGCGTTGCAATGAGGCGTGGTGGCGCGTGGTGACCGCGATTTCGGCCAACTGGCGGGAGGTGGTGCCGTACATCTCCATGTGCCGCCGCGCCATTGGGGCGTAGAGCTGCGCCGGAGCGATGGCACCGAGCGGCATTTCGAACTCGCCGATAACTTTGAACTGGGGCATCTGTTGCACGCGGGTGCCGATGCGGCCGCCTGAGTAGCCGGTGCGACCGAGCGAGATCAGCACGTGCTTGCAGATGCCGGCCTGGATGACGGCGAGGGCGCACTGGATCGCCGCGACGGCGGAGGCGCCGCCCATCGGCGTGGTGGCGGAAAACCGCAGGTCCTTGATGCCGAAATTGGTGATGAAGTCCTCGGCGACGGCGCCGTGACCGTATGGGATCAGGCCGTCAATGTCGGACGGCCTCAGCCCGGCGTCGCGGATGGCGTTCAACGACGCTTCGAGTTGAAACGACAGCGCGGTGCGATCGGTTCCGCGCAGGTATTGGGTTTCCCCGACGCCGGTGATGGCACCTGCTTCGCGCAGCGACATGTGACGGTTTCCTTTCCTTGGACCGCCCCAGGTTGCGCTACTTCGGCGCGTTGGTGAAGAGCGGCTTCTCGCGATGACAGCGGAGGCCGCGACTGGTCCCTTGGAGCAGCCTCGCTACGGCTTGGACATCGTTGAACGCCCCGACGACCAAACAACCGAGCCGTCGACTGAGGCCCCGTTGGAGTCAGCCTGTTCGCATCGCACAGCATGTCGCCTTGCCCGAGTTGGTGAGGGTCGCCAAAAACCGGGCACTGGCACCGCACGGTCGGATTGCCGATGGTCTTTATCCCATTGCGCGTCGGGGTAACGACTTCGCCCCTCTGTCTAGGGACGGCGCGACAGCCAAAGGCCGCCGAAGCCAACGACCGTCGCAACGGCAGCGGGCCAGATGAACCAAACAATGATATAGTTCCAGGTCATTGTTTCAGACCTCCGAGGATGGACCGGGCCAATAAATGTAGCCCGATTCCAACGCCGATCCAAGCGATAGCACCAAATGTTAGCTGTCCGTTGGCTTCTGGCGCGATGAAGCCCGCGACGATAAATGCCGCCGCGAGGTTGTTCACAATGGTGGCCGTTAGCGTGGTTTGTGCATTGTGGACGGAATTCATCTGGCTCCGGGCAATTTCAGGTTGGCCGGGGAGGCAAGTGGGCGTGCGCTCATGCGGAGTATTATGCCGCAAATTGGTTAATATGAAGTTAACGGCTTAAGCCGTCCTGGATTTCGAGTGCTTTCCAGACCCATTGGTATGGTGAGCCGACCGGCCCGCTTTTGAGTCTCCCACAATCTGGGCTAGCCTTGATTTCATCGGCGATGACAAGCCCTGATCGCCACGATCCATCAGCAACCCGACGGCGCCGCCCTCGCAACGGTGACCCGGGCGATCCGGTCCATGCGGCCGTGGAATACCAATACGCCAGCGTGAAACGGCAGCAGGTCTTACAAAACCACCGGCTTGCCATGCGGGGTATGCTCGTAGGCGTGTTCCCAGGCTTCGGTGCGCGCGTCCAGCGTTGCCAGATCGGTCAGCCCTTTGGCCAGACTGAGCTTTTCCAGCGCTTTCAGCCAGGATTCGTAATAATGCGAGCCATCGTCCTCCCCGGCCGCGCGCAATTCCGCGCCGAGTATTTCCGCCCATTCCGGCGCGGTAAAATACCCGGCGCGCTGAAGTTGCACGACCAGCGCGAAGGCCTGCGCCTGCCAGGGTTCGGCGAACACCGGCTGGCCCGGCGCTGCCTCACGCGGGATCAAGGTAGGACTCCCATAGATCGAGATAGACGGCGTCGGCTTCGTTGCGCGCCGAACCCCAGAGTTCGCGCGCGGCGAAACGGACGGTGTAGAGCGTCTGCGGCGCTTCCCCTTGGTGATGGGCGTTGGAGTCCGGCAAGACGTGCGCCCCGTGATCGCGCTCGATGGTGCCGATATGGCCCCGGACGTAGCGCGGCAGGCGGGTATGGCCCTCCGGGTGGATGTTGCGGGCTCGAACCGTGTCGCCAGCGGTAAAGCGGGGGTTGGCGCCGGTGTCGCGCTGGAAGGAACCGACAGGGGCGATCGACTTCGCCACGTTCGCGATGGTGATGGGCGGGGTGGCGACAGGGACGCCGGCGGCGTTCCGGCCGCTGGTCAGTTCCTGAGGCGTGATCGTGCCGCTTGCGATCATTTGGTCGATCAGCGACTGGAACCATTTCTGGTAGTAGGTGAAGCCCAGATAATCGACCGGCGGCAAGCGTTCGATCGCGTGACGGCCGGCATCGATATTATAGCCCGGCCAGGCGCCCATCAGGCGGCGCATCGCGATGACGCGGCCTTCCCAGGGCGCATGGAACACCGGCTCATTCGCTTCGGGGCGCACCGGGCCGAAGCCGTGCATGCCGCCCAGATCGTGCACCCCGTTCATGGCGCGACCACCTTGGCGACGCCGACCATCGAATCACGGGTCACAAGCGCCGCCAGCGCCTCTTCGTCCATGCCTTCGGTGCCCTCGGGGCGTTCGGGCAGCACGAGGTAGCGGGTTTCGGCGGTGGAATCCCAGACCCGCACCGCGACGTCGTCGCCCAAAGTCAGCCCGAAATCGTTCAGAACGCCACGCGGGTCGATCACCGCGCGCGACCGGTAGGCGGTGGATTTGTACCAGACCGGCGGCAAACCCAGCACCAGCCACGGATAGCAGGAACAGAGAGTGCAAACGACGAGGTTATGCGTACCGGGCGTGTTCTCCACCACGATCATGTGCGGCCGTTCGGACCCCGTGAAGCCGATCTCCGAGATCGCGGAGGAGGCATCTTGCATCAGCCGCGCCTTGTAGGCGGGATCGGTCCATGCCCTCGCCACCACGCGGGCACCGTTGCGCGGGCCGATCTTGGTTTCGTACGCATCGACGATGGCGTCCAGTGCGGCCGGATCGATGAGGCCTTTCTCCACCAGGAGCGATTCCAGCGCCTTCACCCGCAGCGCGGTGGCGGAGGGAATATCCTGGCCCCCATGATCGTGGTCATGGTCGTGATCGTGGTGGTGTTCGCCGCTCATGCCAGCGCTCCTTTTTGGTGCGGCGACTATGGATCAAAATCCAGCCGCCGTCACCGGGGGCGGACGGCCTTCCCGGTCGTCCGACCTTCAAGGGTGCGGCACGCCGTACGATCAGTTCCGCATAGATATCGTGTGTGCGCGACGCCGATTATGGCCCGTGCCGCGCAACTCACATTCGAAATTTAGCCGAAATCGCCGGCCAATTCCGCCCGCACCGCCTCGCTGACGATCGTCATGTGCCCATAGTTCGCATGACCGAATCCCAGCACAACTTCTGCATCCGGCTTCGAAAACGCCGCGATCTGCGCCGCCGTGAACGGGAAATGCACGAACTGTACCGACGATGCCTTGCCTGTCGCTGACGTCCGGTCCGCATCGGCTTCCGGCACGCCGAGGATCGTTTCGCCGGCCACCCGCAGGAACGCGGTTTCCTCAATCCCGCCCAATCCATCCAGCACGCGCTTGCGGCGGATCGGCTCGTCGATCTCGATCATGAACGTCGCGGTCAGTTCGGACCCGTTCGGGACCAGCGGGTTGTAGGCTTCCAGCTCACCCGGAATCTGTTCGGCGCCGCCCTTTTCGATGTGCAGCATTTCCTGCACCTGCACCCACATCGTGTCGTAGCATTCGAAGTAGAACGTAATATTCGGCCCGACATCGACCCGCCGGTGCTTTTTCTTCGCCGTAATCTTCTGCCGCCACTCCATCCGCACCTTGGCATACTCAGCCGCCGGCATGACATCGGCTTCAGTCAGAACGCGCTTGGCCATGAAAACCCCGTGTTGTTACGTTTCGCGTGCGGCAAAAAACTACACGCCGCCTTCATAGGAACGAGCCAAAATCTGGATCGGATGGGTTACTAATGTCGGCTTCGGTCCATCGCCGCCCAGGCTGTCGATGCCCTGCTGGATATGCACGCCCGCCAACGGGCACTCCGACATCACGAAGCCGGCGCCGTTCTGCGCTGCCTGACGCGCGACCGGACGCCCGACCCGCATGCCGACCTCAAAGAAGTCCTTCTTGAACCCCCACGATCCGCCGTGCCCGGAACAGCGTTCAATCACCTTGACCTTCGCCTGAGGCACCAGACGCAGCATCTCCGCCGCCTTCTGCCCCATATTCTGTGCCCTTGCATGACACGCCATATGCACGGTCAGGCTCGCCGGAACCGGCGACAGACCGGGGGCCAGACCTTCCTTTTTGGCGATATCGACCACGTATTCGCTGATGTCGTAGGTTGCCCGGGCCAACGCCTTGACATCGGGATCGTCCGGCAGGATCAGCGGCCACTCGGCCTTCAGCATCAGTGCGCAGGACGGCACCAGGGCGATCACGTCATACCCTTTGTCGATCCACGCCTTCATGCCCAGGGCAACCTCGCGGGCGTTGTCAGCGACATCCGCGATGCGGCCTTGCTCCAGTAGCGGCATGCCGCAGCATTTTGGATAGGCCACTTCCGTTTCGACGCCGTTCCTGGCCAACACCGCCCGGGTGTCGATACCGACGTCGGGCGAATTGTAGTTGCCGAAACACGTCGCGTACAATACCGCCTTGCGCCCGAACGCCGGGGCATCGCGGTTCAGCACCGGCGTTGCCGCAGACAGATTAACCAGCGTTTGTCCGGAAAATTTCGGCAGTTCCGCATCCGGATGCAATCCGGCCGCTGACCGCAGCAAAGGCCCGACAATCGTGTTGTCGCGTCCTGTCGCCCAGTTCGCTATCGGCGCCACCAGCCCGGCCAGCACGCCATTACGATCAGTTTCCGCTAGCTGCTTGTCCGCAAATGTAACGGACCCCTGCTTTTCCTCCATGGCGCGATACCGCAGCATCAAATGGGGGAAATCGAGGTTGAATTCGTGCGGCGGAACGTACGGGCACTTCGTCAGGAAGCACATGTCGCACAGCGTGCAGGCATCCACGACCGACTTGAATTGCGCCTTATCGACCCCGTCGAGTTCCTGCGTCGGCGATTCATCACACAGGTCGAACAACCGCGGAAACGAGTCGCACAGATTGAAACACCGGCGGCAGCCATGACAGATGTCGAAAACCCGCTCCAGTTCCTTCTCGACCGACGCGGGGTCGTAGAAATCCGGGTCCTGCCAGGCAATCGGATGCCGGGTCGGCGCCTCGAGGCTGCCTTCTCTCATGTCGGGATATTCCGTCTGTCCGGGGTCATACTGAAGGGCGTTGGCGCTGATTTTTACGCAATCGTCATGGCCCGGCTTGTCCGGGCCACCTATGCCCTGACGGTGCCGCGAGAGGTGGCCCGGACAAGCCGGGCCATGACGATGGGGCGGGAGTAGTCGCAACGATCGCTTGGTAAAAGTCAGTCCTCCCCGCGCGACGGCGGGGAGGGGCTCGTCGCTTACGCTTCGAGTTCGTTCAAAGCCTTCTGGAACCGGCCAGCGTGCGAGCGCTCGGCCTTCGCCAGTGTCTCAAACCATGCCGCGATCTCGTCGAAGCCTTCATCACGCGCGGTGCGGGCCATGCCGGGATACATGTCGGTGTATTCGTGAGTCTCACCCGCCACAGCGGCGGCGAGGTTCAGCGCGGTCGGGCCGATCGGCAGGCCGGTCGCCGGATCGCCGGACTCTTCCAGGTATTCCAGATGGCCGTGCGCATGGCCGGTTTCGCCTTCGGCGGTGGAGCGGAACACGACCGCGACATCGTTGTGGCCTTCAACGTCGGCCTTCTGTGCGAAATACAGATACCGGCGGTTTGCCTGCGATTCGCCAGCGAACGCGGCCTTCAAATTGTCTTCGGTCTTGCTACCCTTGAGCCCAGACATGTCGATTTCCTTTTAGCTTCCGGATCGATGAGTCGAACGCAACCAGGCGCCTTGCGAACAAGGCGTCTGTCTGAGTCCTCACCTGAACAAGTTAGACCATATGCCGGTTCAATTGAAAGTCGCGGGTCGATGAATTTTTTCGATCATTCCAAGTGAGACGAACGATCACCGGCCATCGTTTTCCCCCTGGTCGCGCTACCATTCCCGCCGTAGTCTCCGATTAAATAAACTCTGGGGAATACGTCCATGCCCAATCTGTCTCGCCCCCATCTTTCGCGCAGGGGCCTTCTGGCCACGCTTGCCGCCAGCCCGGTCGCCATGGCCTTGCTGACCGAGGCCGCTCGCGCCGCCGATTTGGCCGCCTCCGGTCTGGTCGGGGAATTGCAGGGCCCGACCATGATCACCGACCCGGCGAAATGGCCGACAAAATTCCAGGAAGCCCCGATGCTGGCCGAACGGGTCAAGGCCGGCAAGCTGCCGCCGGTCGCCGAACGCATCCCGGCCGAACCAATGGTATGGCAGCCGCTGAACGAAACCGGCAAATACGGCGGCACCTGGCGCCGCGCCTTCACCGGCCCCGGCGACGTGGAAAACGCCAACCGCATCAATGCGTCCGATAAGTGCTTCTTCTGGAGCGCCGATGGCAGCAAGATCGTCCCTTGCGTCGCCAAGGCGTACGAACTCAGCGACGACGGCAAGACCTACACGATGCACCTGCGCAAGGGCATGAAATGGTCCGACGGGTCCCCGTTCACCGCCGATGATTTCGTGTTCTGGTTTGAGGATATCTACGGCAACAAGGAGATCGTTCCGACGCCAACGACGGACATGAGCCCGCAGGGCAAGCCGGGCCGTATCGTCAAGGTCGATGAGGTCACGGTTCGCTTCGAATTCGACGTGCCGTACTATCTGTTTGAGGAAATGATGGCCGGCGACACCCTGATCGGTGGCGGCCAGTCGGTAAGGCAGTCACAAAAACTCAGCTTCGGCGCGTATTCCCCCGGTCATTACCTGAAGCAGTTCCTGCCGAAATATTCCTCGCTGGAGGAAGTCAACGCCCGCGCCAAGAAAGAGGGTTTCGAGAATTGGCTGCAGATGCTGCACTTCAAGAAGGATTGGTCGCTGAATACGGAACTGCCGACGCTGGGTCCGTGGAAGACCGTCCAATCCATCAACAATCCCATTTGGCTGCTGGAGCGCAATCCGTTCTATTATGCGATTGATACCGCGGGCAATCAGCTTCCCTACATGGACAAGGTGCAGTTGACGCTCGGCGAAAACCTGGAGGTCATCAATCTGCGTGCCATGGCCGGCGATTATGACGAACAGGAACGCCACATCGACATCAGCAAGCTGCCGGTGCTGTTGGATAACCAGGATAAGGGCAACTACAAAGTCCATCTGGACCTGGGGTTTGCCGGCTCCGACTTCATCCTGCAGATCAACCAGAGCTACAAGGCCGACCCTGAAATTCGTAAATGGCTGACCAATGCGGATTTCCGCCGAGCGCTGTCGTTGGGTATCGACCGGGATCAGTTGAACGACACGTTCTGGCTCGGCGTCGGAACCCCTGGATCGCCTGTCCCCGGTGAATCGATGCCGCAGAATCCCGGGCCGGAATGGCGCAAGAAATGGTCCGTGCTGGATGTCAGGCAAGCCAATGCCATGCTGGACAAGATCGGTCTGGCGAAGAAGGACAGCGCCGGCTTTCGCGTCCGCACCGATAATGGGGAGCGGCTGCGCATCCAGATCGTGGCCATTCAGGCGTTCATGCCGTTTCCGAAGATGTCGGAAATGGTCGGCGATCAGTGGCAGAAGATCGGCATTCAGGCCGACGTGCGCGAGATGGAACGCAACCTGGCGACAACCCGGGTGCGCAACAACGAGACGCATATTTACACCTGGAACAATGGCGGCACCGAACTGCTGTACCTGTTCCCGCGTCACGCCATCCCGGTCGATCCGACCGAGGCGTATATGGGACCGGAATACGCAAATTATTACGCCTCCGGCGGCACCCAAGGTATGAAGCCGGACGACCCGAACATTCTGCGCATATGGGAGCTGTTCACCGAGGCCGCCGGCCTGAAAGCCGAGGGCCGCAACCATAATGCGCAGGAGATCTGGAAAATCCTGGCCGATCAGCAATACGGCATCGGCACAGTCGGGCAATCACCCGCCGGCCTGGGTGTACGTCTGGTCAGTAACAAACTCGGGAATATCGCCTCGCGCGTCTGCAATGCCCAGCATTGCCGCACGCCGGGCAATTCGCATGCCGAAACCTGGTATTTCAAAGCCTGATGCTGGCCTATCTCGTCCGGCGCGTGGGTTTGGCGGTGATCACCATATGGGCGATCACCATCGTCACCTTCATCATCCTGCAGTTGCCACCGGGCGACTTCGTGGACGCCTATGTGGCGCAAGCGTCCGCCATGGGCACCGCGATTTCGGCCGGGGAGGCCGCGGCGTTGCGCCACGCCTATGGCCTGGATCAGTCGGTCTGGGTGCAGTATTACAAGTGGATGGCGCACATCGTGCACGGTGAGTTCGGCCAGTCGTTCGAATATGGCCGGCCGGTGACCGAGGTGATTGGCGACAGATTGTGGCTGACGATTTTGCTGTCGATCGGCGCGATCATCGTCACATGGGGGCTGGCGCTGCCGATCGGGATTTACTCGGCGGTGCGGCAATACTCGATCGGCGACTACATCTTCACGTTTATCGGATTTGTCGGGTTGGCGGTCCCGAATTTTCTGCTGGCTCTGATCATCATGTATGTCGGCCTGCGGGTCTTCAACGTCAGCGTCGGCGGTCTGTTTTCGTCGGAGTTCCAGTTGGCGCCCTGGTCGTGGGCGAAGGTCTGGGATCTGGCCGGGCATTTACCGGTTCCGATGCTGATCCTGGCCCTGGCCGGCACCGCGCAATTGGTACGAATCATGCGCGCCAACCTGCTGGACGAACTGCGTCGCCCCTACGTCGTGACGGCCCGAGCGCGCGGGCTGTCCGAACGGCGGGTGATCATGAAATACCCTGTGCGGGCGGCGCTGAATCCGTTCGCCTCTACGATCGGCTATCTGTTGCCGTACACCGTGTCCGGTAGCGTGATTATTTCCGTCGTGCTGAGCCTGCCGACGGTCGGGCCGCTGTTGCTGCATTCGCTGATCTCCCAGGACATGCTGCTGGGATCGACCATTATCCTGATGCTGGGCGTATTGACCGTGTTCGGCACCTTATTGTCCGACCTGCTGCTGATGTGGATCGATCCCCGCATCCGGCTGGGGCAGCTCAAATGAGCGCCACGACAGCCGAGAATAAGGTTGCGGTCGCATCGCAACGGCAATTGATCTGGTGGCGCTTTCGCAAACACAAACTGGCCCTGGTCAGCGCGTTCATCGTGGCGGCATTCTATCTGGTGGCGATGTTCGCCGATACGATCGCCTATACAGAGCCGTTCGATACCCAATCCGCCCGCAGCTACATCCCGCCGCAGCCGATCACCTGGTTCGACGCGGACGGACATTTTCATCCGACGGTCAACGCGCTGAAAGGCAAGCGCGACCCGCGCACGTTCAAGCTGTCGTATGCGCCCGACCCCGGCGAAACGCGCGACCTGGTCTTGTTCGGTCACGGCTATGAGTATCGCCTGTTCGGCCTGATTCCGACCGACATCCACCTGCTGGGTGTGTCCAACAGCCGTCCACAGGATGCACTTTTCCTGCTCGGCACCGACCAGCTTGGCCGGGATGTGTTTTCGCGGTTGGTCCTGGCAAGCCGTACATCGCTGACCATCGGTCTGGTCGGTGTCGTGATGTCCCTGGTGTTGGGCGTTCTGTTGGGCGGCATATCCGGCCTGTACGGCGGTTGGATCGACGTCGTCATCCAGCGCGTCATCGAAATCTTGCGATCCATTCCGACCATTCCGTTGTGGATGGGCCTCGCCGCGGCGGTGCCGAACAGTTGGACACCGCAACAGGTTTATTTCGTGATCACGCTGATTATCAGCCTGATCGGCTGGACCGAACTCGCCCGGGTGGTCCGGGGCCGCTTCCTGGCGCTTCGAGAGGAAGACTTCATTACCGCCGCCGAACTGGCCGGCGCGTCACAAATGAGGATCATCTTCAAGCACATGGTCCCCAGCTTCCTGTCGCACATCATCGCCGCCGTCAGTCTGGCGTTGCCGGCGATGATCATCAGTGAAACGACCCTGTCATTCCTCGGGCTGGGTTTGCGGCCGCCGGCGATTTCCTGGGGCGTGCTGTTGCAAGACGCGCAGAATCTGCAAACCCTCGCCCTGGCCCCGTGGCTGCTGGTGGTCGCCCTTCCGGTGATCGTCGTCATCCTCGCCTTCAACTTCCTCGGCGACGGCCTGAGAGACGCGGCAGATCCCTATGGCTGATGAACCCATCTTGAGCGTGCGCGACCTGCACACGCATTTCTTCGCCGATGAGGGCGTGGTGCGCGCCGTCGATGGCACATCGTTCGACCTGCACAGCGGTCGAACGTTGGGGATTGTCGGCGAGTCCGGCTGCGGCAAGAGCGTCACCGCGAAGTCTATCTTGCGTATTGTCGAGCGTCCCGGCCGCATTGTCAGCGGTCAGATCATGCTGCGGCGACAAAATGGATCGACCGTAGACCTGACGACGCTGCCCACCGACGGGCGCGAGATGCGCAGTATTCGCGGCGGCGAGATCGGGCTGGTGTTCCAGGAACCGATGAGTTCGCTGTCGGCCTTCCACACCATCGGTAACCAACTGATGGAAGGCATCCGTCTGCATAAAGACCTGAGCAAGCGGGCGATCCGCGAGCAGGCGATCGAACTGCTCAACATGGTGGGCATCCCCCGCCCGGCGCAACGGATCGATTCGTATTCGTTCGAACTCTCCGGCGGCCTGCGTCAACGTGTCATGATTGCAATGGCGTTGGCGGCCGAACCGCGTGTGCTGATCGCCGACGAACCCACGACCGCGCTGGATGTGACGACGCAGGCGCAGATTCTCGATCTGATCCGCCGTTTGCAGCAGGAGCGCGACCTGGCGGTGATGCTGATCACCCACGACATGGGGGTGATCGCCGAGATGGCGGACGACGTGGTCGTCATGTACCTCGGCAAGGAAGTCGAAAAAGGCCCGGTGGACGAGATTTTCCACGCGCCACGGCATCCTTATACACAATCCCTGCTGCGCTCGATCCCCAGCGTTCTGGCCGAACCGAGATCGCGTCTGGCAACGATTACCGGATCGATACCGCATCCATTTGCCCGGCCCGGCGGTTGTCCGTTCCACCCGCGCTGTCCGGATCGCCATGACGTCTGCGAAATCATCGTGCCGGCTGAAGTCGTGATCGGCGAGAACCACGTCACTGCCTGCCATCTTTACACCAAGGTGCCGGCATGACGGTTCTCGACGTCCGACACTTGCGGAAGCATTTTCCCTTGCGACGGGGTCTGCTTGGTCGCACGGCCGGCTACGTGAAGGCTGTGGATGACGTTTCGTTTTCGATCGAAGCGGGGGAGACGTTGTCGCTGGTCGGCGAATCCGGCTGCGGCAAAACCACGACGTCTCGCTGTATCCTGCGCGCGATCAGACCGTCCAGCGGCGAAATTCTGTTTCGCACCGGAACCGGCGAGCAGGTTGACGTGGCGCCGCTGGAGAAGAAACAACTGCGGCCGCTGCGGCGGCAAATGCAGATGATTTTTCAGGATCCGTTTTCTTCGCTGAACCCGCGCATGACGATTTCCGAAATCATCGGCGAGCCGATGCTGGTGAACGGGATGACCGACACCACGATACGCAACAAACGCGTCGCGGACCTGCTGGAGTTGGTGCAACTTCCCAGTGCCTATCTCAATCGCTTCCCACACGCGTTCTCCGGCGGCCAACGTCAGCGCATCGGCATCGCCCGTGCCCTGGCGCTGAACCCGTCGCTGATTGTGGCGGATGAACCGGTGTCGGCGCTGGACGTTTCGGTGCAGGCGCAGATCGTCAATCTGATGCTGGACCTGCAGGACCGGCTCGGTCTCGCCTACTTGTTTGTCGCGCACGACCTTTCTGTGGTGAAACATGTCAGTCACCGCGTGGCGGTGATGTATGTCGGCCGCATTGTCGAAATCGCGCCGACGACGGGTCTCTTCAACACGCCGCGGCATCCGTACACCGAGGCGCTGCTGTCCGCCGTGCCGGTGCCCGATCCTCGCCGCAGAGCGCAACGCATCGTGCTGGAGGGGGATGTGGCGGATCCGTCCAATCCGCCGTCCGGCTGCCATTTTCACCCGCGTTGCCAATACGCGACGGACCAATGCCGGATCGAAACGCCGGCGTTGCGCGAAATCGCCCCCGGCCACAGTGTGCGCTGCCTGCGGGCAGAGGAATTGTCGCTCGTGGGCGTTCCGGCCGCGTAGCCAGCTTGCGCCGTTCGGCGCGCCATGCCAGGGTCCATGAATGGCGCGCCCGGAAGACATCCCCCAGCCGACCCGCGATGTGGTTTTGAACCTGCCGTGCCCGGCGTTCGACACAACGCCCTTCGTCGCCGGCCCACCGCTATCGCAACGACGCATCGCGATCGTGACCAGCGCCGCCCTGATCGTCCGCGGCGACAAGCCGTTCGCATTCGGCTCCGGCGAGGCTCGTTTTATACCCGCTGACACCGCACCCGGCGATTTGTTGCTCAGTCATGTCTCGATCAACTTCGATCGCGCCGGCTGGCAGCGTGACATCAACGTCGTGTATCCGATCGACCGGCTGCGGGACCTCGCCGCGCTCGGCGAAATCGGCGGCGTGGCGGACACGCATTACACGGTCATGGGGTCCACCGACCCGGCCGCGATGGACGCGGCGGTGGACCAGATAGTGGGGCAGTTGAAGCAGGAGCGGATCGATTCCGTCCTGCTCACACCTGTCTGACCGCTTTGCACGCGCGCCGTGTGCGCGCTTTCACACAAGCTTGAAGAACGCGGTTTCTCGACGGTGGCGATAGCCAGCGCGCGGGGGCAGGCCGAGAAAACCCGCCCGCCGCGTGCCCTGTGGACCCCGGCCATGCTGGGACGCCCGGTGTGCGAGCCGTCGGACCCGGCGTTCCAATTGCGCGTTCTGCGGATGGCGCTGGCGTTGCTGGAACGAACGGATGGACCGGTCATCCTGGAAGACTTCCCGGATGATCCGCCGGGCTGGTTGGACAACCCGGACTGGACCGCGCCGGTCACAGACCCGTCCACAGCCTTCGCTGCGGAACTGCGTGCCATTCTACCACTCTGGGAAACCGCACAGGCGCGGTTTGGCCGAACATCGGTCGGGTTGAGTTTTCAGGCTCCGTCGGCATGGCCTGACTTCGCCGCCGCCATCCTGGCCGGAGAACTGCAGGTGGTGCCGCAATTGGACACCACCGCGCTGTCGGTGCGCTTCCTGTGCGACGACATCAAGGCGCTGTATGGCGAGGCCGCGCAGGCTGTCGGGCCAGCTCCATCCGCCAAACAGGTGGACACCTGGTTCTGGCGGCACACGGCGGCCGGCGCACTGCTACAGGCATTGCGTCGCACGGCGATGGACAGCGAGAACAACGCACTGAAAACCGTCGGCGGCCGGTTTTTTGTGCCGACGCCTTGGGTTGCATAGGCGACCTGTTTACGGCGTCAATAAGACGAACAGGTAACGAGGACCCGTCCCGATGAAGTCCGTGTTCGGCCTGTTGCTTTGCCTGTGGGCGTGTCCAGCCCTCGCACAAATGACCCCCGTCGGTTTGTGGAAAACCATTGATGATGCAACCGGCCGGGAAAAAGGTCTGGTGCGGATCGTCGATGAGAACGGTGTGTTGTCCGGCCGGATCGAGGGCACCCTCGGCCCCAACCCGCCCGAACGCCGTATCTGCGACCTGTGTTCGGATGACCGGAAGAATAAACCGCTGTTGGGAATGACCATTCTGCGCGGTGTGCGGGCGTCCGCGGACGAAACCGGTCAATGGGACGGCGGCGACATCCTGGATCCGGATTCCGGCAAGGTTTACCGGGTTCGCCTGCGCCCGAAAAATGGCGGCAAGCAACTGGAGGTTCGAGGTTACATGGGCATTTCGCTGCTGGGCCGCACGCAAACCTGGATACGCGCCGAATGATCCAAGGTTGGCGCGTCGCTCTGGGTTTGGCTATCCTGTCCGGAACGGAGGACCTCGATGAACGCACTTGACCTGATGCTCAGCCGTGAATCGGCATTGAAACTCGTATCACCTGGCCCCTCAGCCGAGGAACTGGATCAGATGTTCGCGACCGCAGTGCGGGCACCGGATCACGGCCGGCTACGGCCGTGGCGGTTTGTGGTCATCAACGAGGACCGGCGGGCAGCGTTCGGCGACCTGATGGCGGACTCGTTGCGACGTCGCGACCCGGCGGCGACCGAACCGGCGTTGCAGCGGGAGCGGGACAAGGCGTTTCGGTCGCCGGTGATCGTCGTGGTCGCGGCCAAGGTGAAACGCGGCTTGCCCATTCCGGAGATCGAACAGATCGCCTCCGCGTCGGCGGCGGCGCAGACGATCATGTTAGCGGCGCCCGCGTTGGGCTTTGGCGCGGTCTGGAAGACCGGCGCTCCAGCCTATGACCCGGCGGTGAAGCTGGCGTTGGGACTGGCCGCCGAGGACGACATCATTGGTTTTCTGTATATCGGCACGCGAGCCGGCGGTTCGTCGCCGATCCCACGTCCTGAGGCGAAGGATTTCGTGACCACCTGGGCGGGATAGCGGGTGGCGGCACCGATTTCGCGACCGTTTACGTCAATGCCGTTCGTCCAGTCAACGCAGAATAATTAATCATCAGTACAATACACCGGTTCAATAGATCTCTATTGAATCGGTGTGTTTATTGACTATCGGATCACACAGCTTCCGCCATCTGATTCGCTTCGATCTTGCGGCGGGCAGCCTCACGCCGCTCATCGAACTTGGCCAAACGCCGATGCGGGTTCGGGTGCGTTTCGTTCTCGGCTTCACCCGGGCGTTTCTGGGAACCGGCCCAGCCGTGCGCGGCGATGTCGAAGATGATGCCGGACAGGTCGGTGTGCTTGACCTCATACCCGTCGGGGTTGTTCGGATCGCCCATGATCCATTTCCCGCCCGCGGCCCGCGCCTGTTTGCCGGACACGATGATGTCGTCCACCCAGAAACCGATATGGTGAATGCCGACGAAATCGACGCCAGTGCCTTGCGCGGCTTCCTCGTCCTTGAAATGCAGGATCGCGAGATTGACAACGCCGTCGGTCAGGAACACGCCTTCGGCCAGCGGGCCATCAAGTTCGGCCACCTCCTCCAGGCCGACGGTGGCTTTGTAGTATTCGGCGGTCTCCCACGGATCGGCGACGCTGAGTGCGACGTGGCGGAGATATCCTTTGCTCTTGACAGTCATGGCTTGGCTCCCTCGGTTATTGTGGTGGAGGGAGTGTGACTCCGGGTTGCGCAAAAGCGCAAGTTTTGCGGAGCATATCCCATGCCCGAACGCGGCATCGCAATACCCGCTTCTTCCCGGGTAGTTCATCATGTCCGGATGGCGGATTGGCGATAACCGAAGCAGGTTTGCTGTCCAATGACCAATAAGATGGCCAGCGTAAACGATTTGTTAATACATTACGGTCAATATGAAGAAGCCGGCGGGATTTCCCCGCCGACTTTAACACCCGGAGGTCGCTATGTTTCAACCAGACGACTTCCTGGCGCTAATGATGGTGATCGTGATCATAAAAGTCAAGATAATCATCAGAAAACGTTAGGGGAGCGGGTCGGTCCTTCAGGAGGGGCCGGCCCACCCCGGGTGCCCGATGCCTCCAGCTTATGCCGGGGCGAACGGTAGCTCGCCCTGTGTCGCGTGCTTCCTGACAGACCGGCGCAAAACGCCGATCCGTTCGAAGGCTTCTAAACCTGTTTCCGCTCGATCAAACTGCGGCGGATCTTACGCCCGCGTTCGACCTTGTCTTCGATATACGCCGTGTCGCCCCAGCGCACCGCGCGCGCCATGGCCTGCGCGTCTTCCATGAAGCGCTGTAGCATCTCCAGCAGAGCCTCGCGGTTGTTCAGGAAAATGTCGCGCCACATCACCGGATCCGACGCTGCGATGCGGGTGAAATCGCGGAAGCCGGAGGCGGCAAAGTTCACAACTTCCTGGCGGCTTTCGTTGCCCAGATCGTCGGCCGTGCCGCAGATCGTGAACGCAATCAAATGCGGCAGATGCGACACGATCGCCAGAACCCGATCATGATGGCTCGGTTCCATCCGCTCGGTCTGCGCGCCGCAGCGCTGCCACAACGCCTCGACCTTGGCGATCGACGCCTCGTCGGTGCCGGGGATGGGGGTCAGCAGCGTCCAGCGGTTCTGGAACAATTCCACGAAACCGGAATCCGGGCCGGAGTGTTCGGTGCCCGCGATTGGATGCGCCGGCACGAAGTGCACGCCCGCGGGAACCAGCGGCCCGACATCGCGGATAACCGACTGCTTGGTCGATCCCACGTCCGTCAGAACCGCGCCCGGCATCAGGTGAGGGGCAATCCGAGCGGCGAGGTCGGCGAAGGCGCCAACGGGGGCGCAGAGCATGACGCAGTCCGCGCCCTCCACGGCCTTCGCCGGGTCCAGTTCCACGCGGTCGGCGAAGCCAAGCTCCATTACCCGGTCCAAAGTGGCCTGGGTGCGGGCGTTGACGACGATCTCCGCCGCGATGTCGCCGCGTTCGCGTGCGATGCGGGCGACCGACGAACCGATCAGTCCGACACCCAGCAGTGCGAGACGCTTGAAGACCGGGTCAGCCACGGGCTTGCCGCATGAATTCAGCGAAGCCATCGACCACCAAGCCAACTTCCTCGGCGGTTCCGACCGTCACGCGCAGGCAGTGCGGCAATCCGTAGCCGGCGACCTTGCGGATAATGATGCCATTGGTGCGCAGAAAGGCGTCGGCGGCGTTGGCGGCCTCAACCGTTTCCAGCTCGACCAGCACGAAATTGCCTTCGCTTGGCCAGACCTTCAGGCCGGTCGCCGCGATCCCGGCGGCCAGCTTCGGGCGATATTCGGCGTTGTGGGCGCAGCCGGCCTCGACCCAACCCGGTTCGGACAGTGCGGCGATGGCGGCAGCCTGTGCGGCGACGGAGACGTTGAACGGCCCTCGCACCCGGTTAAGCACATCGACAATGGCGGGCGGTGCGTAGCACCAGCCGATGCGCATGCCGCCCAGGCCGTAGATTTTGGAAAATGTCCGTGTCATCACCGTGTTGTCGGTGGCATCGACCAGCTTCACGCCGGCGTCGTAGGCCGGATGGGTGACGTATTCCGCATAGGCGGAATCCAGCACCAGCAACACTTCGGGCGGCAGCGCGGCGCGGAATCGGGCGATATCATCGGCCGGCAGCATCGAACCGGTGGGGTTGTTCGGATTGGCGATGAACATCAGTCGGGTGGCCGGCGACACCGCCGCCAGCATCGCGTCCAGGTCAGTGGTCAGGTTGCGTTCGGGAACCTTGATCACCCGGCTGCCAGCGTAGGTGCCAGCGATGTAGTAGATGGAGAACCCGTGCTCGGACATGACGATGTCTCGCCCCGGGCCGCCATAGGACAGGCAGAACTGATACAGCAGGTCGTCCGAACCGGCGCCGCAAACGATGCGGGCAGGGTCCAGGCCCCAGCGCTTGCCGATGGCCTCGCGTAACTTATCGGCGCCGCCGTCGGGGTAACGATACGACCCCTCGGCCGCGGCCGCGATCGCGGCACGGGCTGACGGAGGGACCCCGAAAGCGCCCTCGTTGGACGACAGCTTCACGGTGCGGTTAGCACCGGGCAGTTCCGATTCACCGGCGACATACGGGTGGATGGTCAGGATTTCCGGGCGAGGCGACGGGCTGGTCATCGGGCCACCCCCCCGACAGGAACCGCATAGCTACCCAGCACCACCGGCTGGCGCAGGACGACACCCAGACGCAACAGCCTTGCGTCGTCGTCGGCGAGATACCCCTCGACCTCGACCAACACATTGGCGACCGGCGATCCCGGCCGGCGGACCAGCACCATTGTTTCCGGCTTCAAACCCGCCGTCGTCAGTTCCCCGGACAGACGCGCCCGGCTGACCTCGCTATCGCACTCCATGCCCAGAAACGACCGGTCGTCGCCGCTGGCATCGGGGGCGGTCGATGCCACCACAATCGCTTGCGTGTTCGGTGCGCCGTCGGGACGCGGCTTCCAGAATGGCAAACGCCCGATGATGTGCAGGCGAGGCTCGTGATGCAGCAGAGCGACCCACCAGCTATCGGTTTCCGATGGGTAAGGCAGCACGGCGACAGAGGCGAGGCCCTGGCTGACATCCACCAAAGCCTGGCCGGCACTGGTGGTGCTGCGCAACGGCGTCAACGCGCCGAAATGTTCGCGCGCCAACTGGGTGAACGTGGCCCCGGGATCGGAGTCGCACACCGCCAGCGAAAAGCCGCCTTGCATCGACGTCGTGCCAGCCAGCAGTTCCCGCCAGATGCGCACCAGCGAAACCGGCGGCAGGCTGCCGCGATGCCGAGCCAGCAGGCGACGCACGATCGAGGCTTCGCGGCCCGGCCGAAACGCCGCTGGCTTGCCGGAACGCGCCACGTACTCAACGATTTCCGCGCGTTGCATCAGCAAATCATGGACCGTGTTATCGATCCGATCGAGTTCCGCCCGCAAGGCAGGCAAACCACCGGTGCGCCAACCATCCTGCGGAGGCGGTTCCTCCGTCATGGGGACAGGCGCGGCATCGACTATGGAAACGGAGCTGGACATCGTTCTCGCCGTTAAGGAACGGCAGACTTAGCGGATGCGCACCGGTCTGCAAACCCATTCGCGAGACCGGGCTTACCGATCAGTATTTCGACGCCCCGTTGCGAGCCGCATCCGCAGGTCCTATTCAATCGTCGCAATGGATCAGCCAGCGACATGCGCCGACCCGGCCCACTCCCACGTCACGTTCGACGACGGGATTGTGCTGGAGTGTGGGAACACCTTGAGGCGCCATACGGTCGCGTTCCGCACCTATGGCACCCTGAACGCCGACCGTTCCAACGCGGTTCTGGTGTGTCATGCGCTGACCGGCGACCAGTATGTCGCCGAGGAACATCCCATTACTGGCAAGCCGGGATGGTGGGACAATGTCGTCGGGCCGGGGTGTCCGGTGGATACGGAGCGGTTTTTCGTCATTTGTCCCAATGTGTTAGGCGGCTGCATGGGCAGCACAGGGCCGTTGAGCAACCGGGAACTGCCGGATGGCACCGAGTCGGACGAACCCTGGGGCACCGAGTTCCCGCCGGTCACGATTCGCGACATGGTGCGCGCGCAAAAACGCCTGATCGAGCACCTGGGGATCGAGCGGCTGTTTGCCGTCCTGGGTGGCTCCATGGGTGGCATGCAGGTGTTGCAGTGGGCGGCGTCGTATCCGGATGCCGTTTTCGCGGCGTTGCCGATCGCCACCGCCGCTTATCACACTGCCCAGAACATCGCGTTTCATGAGGTCGGGCGTCAGGCGATATTCGCCGATCCGGACTGGCTGAACGGCCAGTACTGGCGAACCGGCCGCATTCCGGCGCGCGGATTGGCGGTAGCCAGGATGTGCGCGCATATCACCTATCTGTCCGAGGAAGCACTGACCCGCAAATTCGGCCGCCGTTTGCAGAATGCGCCCAAGGACAGCACCGAGGCGATCAACCTGTTCGGGGAAATGTTCGAGGTCGAGAGCTACCTGCGGCACCAGGGCAGCACCTTCGTGCAGCGGTTCGACGCCAACAGCTATCTGACGATCACCCGGGCGATGGATTATTTCGATCTGGCCGCCGATTGCGGCGGCGATCTGACGGCGGCGTTCAAGGGCACACAGACGCGGTTCTTGCTGGCCTCGTTCACCTCCGACTGGTTGTTCCCGACCACGCAAAGCCGGTCGGTGGCGCGGGCGCTGAACCGGGCAGGGGCCAACGTGTCGTTCGTGGAATTCCCGACTGACAAGGGGCACGACGCGTTTCTGTTGGAGGAGCCGGACTTTCATCGCACGCTGGCCGGGTTCCTGCGCGGATGCGCGGCGCATGCCGGATTGGGTGTTTTCTCATGAGCACGCTCGATCCGGTTCGCTTCCTGGCGAAGAACATGCGTGTCGATCTGGCCCTGATCGCCGGGATGATCGCCCCGGGGACACGGGTTTTAGACATCGGCTGCGGCGATGGAACGCTGATCGATCACCTGTTCAAAACCAAGAACTGTGACGCGCGCGGTATCGAGATCGACATGGGCGAGGTGACCCACGCGGTCGCCTATGGCTTGCCGGTGATGCACGGCGATGCCGATACCGATTTGGCGTACTACCCCGATAATGCATTCGATTACGTGGTGCTGTCCCGAGCGTTACAGGCGGTGGAGCGGCCGAGGGAGGTTTTGCAGCAGATGCTGCGGATCGGCACGCGCGCGGTCGTCAGCTTCCCGAATTTTGGCCACTGGCTGGTGCGCTGGCAGTTGCTGTCCACCGGTCGCATGCCGGTGAACGCGACCTGGGATCGGCCTTGGCACGAGACTCCGAACATCCATCCCTGCACGATCCGCGATTTTTTCGTGCTGTGCGAGGAAGAGGGTTACGTTGTGGAGCGCTGGCTCGCGGCCGACGATGCCGGCCGGCGCGGCCCGTGGCGGCGATTCCTGCGATTGGCCAATTTGTTCGGAGAGCAAGGCGTGTTCTTGCTGCGACGCCGATAGGCCTGTTGCCGTGACCGTTCGGGGCCTGCGCCGTATCGACGCCCTCGCTGCTCGGGCACCGGCGCGGCGCCGATGGCGGATTCGTGTCGCCGTTCTGGTGTCGGTTCTGATTCATGCGCTGATCGGCGTGGTCCTGCTGGTGACGATCAGGCACGAGCCAAAGGAAGAAATGTTACCGCCTCCATCGGCGGTGACGATGGTGTTCGATGGGGGCCGTAAGGCCGGCCCGACACTGCCCAGTCCGTCGCTACCGATGCCGCCGCCGGCGCCCCCTTTGGCGCCCCCTCCGGCTCCGACCGCCGCGCCGCCGCAGCCGGTCGCCCCACCGGTGCAGCAGCAGGCACAGCCGGTCGCGCCGCCTCCGCCGGAGGCCGTCGAACCTGAAACGGCACCGCCGCCCCCGCCCCCGCCGCCTCCGATGGAAGCGGAGCCGGCGCCACAACCTCGGCCGCAGCAGCCGAAGCAGGCGTTGGTGACCAAGCCGCCCCCGGCCCCGAAGCCGCCGGCGCCGCCAAAGCCGTCCGATTTCCCGGCGCCGATGAATTTCAGCTTCGGGCCGACCGGTCCCAAGGTTCCCGTGCAGGCAGCGCCGGCCCAGCACGCCGCGAAAGCGCATTTCCCCGGCACCATTGATATGTCGATGGGGCCGGCTTCACCGGGTGAGGCGAATGCGACTCCGTTTGGCGACCGTGAAGACGCGGCCGTGGCGGACTGGCGCAACGCGCTCAGCCGGTGGGTGTCCGAACACGCCTACTATCCGCCGCAGGCGATCCGCGACCTGCAGGAGGGCGACGCGAAGGTGCATGTCATCGTGCTGCCGAACGGCAAGGTGAAGGAAGTCGAGTTGATCGGCCGTTCGGGATCCGTATGGCTGGACATGGGCCTGGTGGCGCTGTTTCGCGACCAGCACATTCCGCCGCTGCCGTCCGGTGAGACGGATCCGGTCGAGTTCAATTTCACGATGCATTATATTCTGCAAATCATGCAGTCGGGCGGAGGCGGGGGCATGCGCTTCGGGCGGTGAGGGTGGGCGATTGCGTGGAACGCAATGGCAGGCGACGGAAATATCTTGGACCTCGGCCTGCGCCACTTGTCCCGGCAGCCAATAGCGGCAGACTGCTGACCTTACGTCCGAGGGCAAACCCGGCGGAGAAAAAAAGCGGAGGACAGCACCATGCAACCCAACCCCATGCGCGCGGCCCTGAAACGCGGGGAACCGCAAATCGGCACCTGGCTCACCCTGGTGCGCAACCCCGCCATCCTGTCGCTGATGCAAGCCGCCGGCCTCGACTTCGCCCGCGTGGACATGGAGCATACCGCGCTGACCATCGAAGCCATCGCCGACCTGGCGGTGCTGTCCCGCGCGCTGAATTTTCCGATCGCCGTTCGGCCGCCCAAGGCGAACAGGGAGTGGATCACCCGCCTGCTCGATGTCGGCGTCTGGAATCTGCACTGCCCGCAGGTCGAGAACGCCGCCCATGCCAAGGAGATCGTGGCCTGCTCCCGCTACGCGCCGTTGGGATTGCGCGGCAATGGCGGCCTGAGCGCCGCGACTGACTTCGACGGGTCGCTGTCCGTGTCGGATCGCCGCACGCATGCCAACCGGGAGGTGTTCGTCACGGTGATGTTCGAGACCGCCCGCGCCTTTGACGACCTGGACGCGATCGCCGCCATGCCGGGTATCGACGCGCTGACGATCGGGCCGGCCGATCTGGCCCAGGACCTTGGCGTGTTCGGGGCGCCGGAGCAGGCAAAGGTGCTGGACGCACACCGCGACCGCGTGCTCGCCGCCTGCCGCAAACATGGGAAAGTGTGCGCCATGCTGGTGGGCAGCTTCGAGGAGATGCAGCGCTGGAAGGACGCCGGCGCGCTGCTGTTGGCCTACTCCAGCGACGCCGACGTGCTGTATCGCGGTTACAGCGCGGCGATGAAGCAGATCAAGGGCGAGTAGCGGCTTCCTCCAAGCGATTACATCGCCTCCGAAACATGAAATTTTGCCAGGCCACCCAATTGGGCGCGTGTGACGGCGGCGCGCAACGTCTGAAACAGCGCCGGATCGGTGAGTGCCAAGTCCGGCGCCGGCCCCGTTCGCACGAAATCGAGGAAATCCCGCAAGCCTTCCCGGTTCCGTGCTTTCACCATCCGGCCCACCACTGGCACGCCGCGCTCATATTCCAGCAGGTTTCCGACCAGGGACACCCAGCGATCTCGGGTCATCGCGGGCCGATCGTCCAGGCCCGAAGCCAGGGCGCGCGATGCCAACAGGATCGGCCGCGGAACCGCATGTGTGCTGGCCTCGTAATAGGCGAGCATGCGCTCGCTGATGCCGAGTTCCTTCGCGGCGGTGGGTGGCGAAAGTTTGGCGGCCCTGCGCCAGCGGCGGAGCGCCAGTGCGCCTTCCATGCCTGGTTTGGCTTGCATGACTCTGAAACCTTGCTACCGCGCCTGTGATGCTTCAGTTTCCTGCAACCATTGCAGGGATTTTTTTCCAACATGGCATTGGATGCAGACCAACTCAAGGATCTATTGGCCGCGATTGACCGTCATCTGGTTGCGCCAGCGTCGATATGCCTGATTGGCAGTGGCGCAACAATCCTGCTCGGCCAGTTGGCGCGGCAGACCGACGACATCGATGTCTGGGCGCGCGCAAGTCGTGTTTCCCTGGCGGATCTGCGCCAAGCGGCGGTGGCGGCCGGGTGTGACTTCGACCCTCGGGACGAACGGCCACGCGTGCCGTATTTGCAAATCGTGCACCCGGGGATTGTTCAAGTCCCCGGATGGAACGCGGCGAAGCGCGCATTCCTGGGCGAACCAGAGCGGGAGGTCTGGCGCGGCAACAAACTGACGGTGACGGTGCCTCCGCCGCATGTTCTTGTGGCTTCAAAGCTGCTGCGCGGCGAAGACCGGGATTTCGAGGATTGCTTCTGGTTGATCGCCGCGCATACGATCGACGCGGCGGCTGTGACAGCGGCCGTGAAGGCGTTACCAAAGGCGCAGCGTGGGATAGCGATGGAGAATTGGAAGATACTGTCTCTGATGCGGCCTGAGTAACGCGAAGGGTGCGGATGAAAGCCGGCGGCGTGCGATAGCGTGGTTGGTTTCACTCTGGCGGGCAACCGAGCCGGCGGCGTTTGGCGACGACCCATCGGACCCAGTCGGTTGCCCCGGCTTGCCGGAACAGGGCCTCGGCCAGGGCGAACAGGCGGCAGGCCTCAGGGCGATCATGGGTGGCCTCGGCTACCTGCGCCAATCCTTCAAGACTGAGAGCCTCTCCATAGGGCGAGCCAGCGCGTTGGTAGCGTTGGCGGGCGTCCTGATACAGCGCGCGGGCTTCGTCGTTACGGCCCTGCATCCGCTCGATCTCGGCCAGGCCCACGAGGCAGTCCGCTTCGCCGGTCAAGTTGCCCGCGTGTTGGTGTCGTTGGCGGGCGTCCTGATACAGCGCGCGGGCTTCGTTGTTGCGGTTCTGCATCCGCTCGATCCCGGCCAGGCCCCAGAGGCAGTCCGCTTCGCCGGTCAACGCGCCCGCGCGTTGGTAGCGTTGGCGGGCGTCCTGATACAGCGCACGGGCTTCGTCGTTGCGGTTCTGCATCCGCTCGATCCCGGCCAGACCCACTAGGCAGTTCGCTTCGCCGGTCAAGTTGCCCGCGCGTTGGTAGCGTTGGCGGGCGTCCTGATACAGCGCGCGGGCTTCGTCGTTGCGGTCCTGCATCCGCTCGATCGCGGCCAGGCCCAGGAGGCAGTTCGCTTCGCCGGTCAAGTTGCCCGCGCGTTGGTAGCGTTGTCGGGCGTCCTGATACAGCGCGCGGGCTTCGTCGTAGCGGCCCTGCATCCGCTCGATCCCGGCCAGGCCCCGGAGGCAGTCCGCTTCGCGTTCGTCGTGAGGCGCGTCTCGTAGTCTGGTCCGCGCGGCATCGAACCAGCACCGCGCATTTTCGTTGTCCGATCGCATGCGGGCGGTTTCTGCCCGGGCAATCAGGCAGGCGGCCTCGCCGTGCGGGTCGCCGTCGCGGAAGCATGCCGCGCCCAGCGCTTCGAATAGTGTGTCGGCGGTGGCGCCGGTGTAACGCATGGCCCGGGACAGCCCGTCCAGAACGGCGACAGCCTCAGGGCGACGGAGTGGTTCGGACGCTGCATGCAACATCGCGGCGGCGATGTTGGGGAGTTCGAGATTCAGGCGTGCGACCGCCTCCGCGCTGTCCGCCTTGCCGACACGGGCACCGTCGTCCCTGGCGATGGCCATGTAGTAAGAGACCCACAGTGCGGTGTCCTGCTCGGACGGTGCGTTGTCCTTCATGCGGGCGACGTCGCGGATCGGGGGGAGCAGGTCGATGCGGCCGTCTCGCTCCTCCAGCAAACCGACCAGACGCAACTGGTTGTCGGCCTCGGCGGCGTCCTGTTGCAACAGAGCGTATTGGTCATCCAGTGCCAGTCCGGCGGGCAGTTGTCCGAGCAGGGCGAAGAGCCGCCTGCCGGCGACGCGCAGGGTTGGCGCACTGAGCGAGAACGCGATGCAGGCGGCGAGGTCGCCCTCGCGGGTACCCTCTTTCCCGCGTGCCGTCGCCGCTTTCAGGCCCATCGACTGCCATTCCTTGCGCGGCCGTTCCAGGGTTGGATAAACCGCGGCGCGCTTTGCGGTGAGATAGATGCCCAGCGGGATGCAGCCGGTTCGGTCGAGGAAGAAATCCAGATCCTCACCGTCCGGGTAGTCCCGGTTGGCCGTCGTGCGAAAGGCCCGCCTGGCGGTGTCCCGGTCCAGGACGGTCAATTTGAGCCATTTGTCCCACATGTCGCCCATGGTGTCGTCGCTGCGCAGGGAGGCGATCAGGGCAATGGCCGGTTCGGCACGGAGGCGGCGGAGCAGCGCCTCGGTCGCGTCGCGATCCCGGTGCCAGGGCGTTTCGAGGTTATCAAGGACCAGCAGGGCCGGCGCTTCGCCAAGCCGCAGCAGAACGGCATCTTCGCGGGCGGCTTTCTCCAGTCCGATGGCGGCGGCGATGGCTTCGACGATACCGGTCGCGGTTTCGACGGCAGCGAGTTTGACGAACCATCGCCGATGTTTGAATTGGCCGATCATCGTTGGGTGGAGGGCGACTTTCTCGGTTAACGTGGTCTTGCCGAACCCCGGGCCGCCGAGCACCAGGGCTGACCCGCCGTTTGCGCTGGGGACGAGGGCGGCGATCAGGCTGAGGATGTCTTCGTCGCGGCCAAGGCAGAGGGCTTTGTCGTCGATGTTCGGGGGATTGAGCGACGAGGGCCCTGATGGACGAGAGGTTTCGGATGGTGGTCCGTTCTCGGATTCGATGACCCGGCCGCGTGCATAGGATTCGCGAAGTGCCCGCCGGTCCTCGATTCCAAATGTGTGGTCGCCACCAAATAATACCCGTTCGATCCCCTTCCGGTTTTGGGGGCTGATGGGATCGCCATCGAGCCAATTCCGGATCGACTTTTCATTGACCCCGAGGGCGGCGGAGAATTCCTTAACCGTCCAGGCGCCATGCTCTTCCGAGTGTGGCGGGCGAATACCGGCGTCCATAAAGAATCGCAACAACTGCGGAAACGGCCACCGATTTCCACCCGGTGGCAGCGCACTCCCGTTTTCCGATCCAGTTCCGGTTTGCTCCGTCACTTTCCCCTCCGTTTCCGGGTCCGATTAACCACCGATCCACGTTGCTGCTTCCGGCGACTCGCCGGCCCATGAAGTTCCTCGCAATAGTGAGGAGGTCGTTATGGTTGTCCATACCCATCATGTAACAGTCGAAGCAATGGCGGCACGTTTCAGTGCCGATGCGACGGCCGCGTGGCACACGCTTGGTCCGGTCGGTGACGCCTGCCTGCATGGGCTGGCGGACTGCAACCTGCACTTCTGCATCTACGGTGCGCTGGCGGGGGTGATGTTCATGCAGGCGTGGCATGCGTGGCAGGACCGGAAGCCACACCACGTCCGGGCGCATGGGATGGCCGGACTGGTAAACGTCTTGATGGCAATTCTTCAGTGGCACGGATAACGGCCCGCGGTAGGCGGCTGGATATGAAAAATCCGCCTTGGCCGCCTGACCAGTGATTTCGTCATGGTCCGGCTTATCCCTCGCGCAAGCAACGCCGCCCTACTTACAAGGGAACCGTTCGGCCAGGAATTTGAACAGCCCGCCGGTGGCCGGCAGTTCGCGATGCTCCGGCAGGGCATGCACCCAGTTCACAAACTCGCCCAAGGTCGCCGCCCGGCTCGGGGACGGGGAAGGGAAGCAGAACGGCTTCTTGTCGCCGCTGTGCTGCAACTCCAGATCGACCGCGGCCTGCGCGAAGCCATGGCAATAGTTGATCCTGGCGTCAGCCGCCGGCTCCCTGGGATTGGCACCGCACAATTCGGCCAGATCCCCGGCCGTCCTGACGTGCGGCGCGATCGTCTGAGCCGCCCCCGCGCCCGACACCGAGGCAACGGAAACCATCACGGCCAGCAAGGGAACCACGAAAAGCGACTTCATCCGAAAAACCTCCATCAGCCTGTGATCGTGCCGGCAACCGGACCGTCCTGCGTCCAACGCTCCCACCCCCGGGCGCGCAGATCACAGGCCGGGCATGTCCCGCATCCGAAACCCCATATGTGGCGATCGGTGCGATTCCCCAAGTAGCAGGTATGTGTCAGTTCGCGAATGACCCCCACCAGCGCCTCGCCGCCCAGATCGAACGCCAGCGCCCAGGTCGCCGCTTTGTCACGCCACATCAGGGGAGTCTCCAGCACGAACCGCCGCTGCATGCCCAGATTCAACGCCAGTTGCATCGCTTTCACGGTATCGTCGCGACAGTCCGGGTAGCCGGAGTAATCTGTCTCGCACACGCCGGTCACGATCCGTCGCAGCCCGCGCCGGTACGCGATCGCCGCCGCGCAGGTCAGGAACAGCAGGTTGCGGCCCGGCACGAAGGTGTTCGGCAGGCCGCCCTGATCCATCTCGATCGCGATATCCGCCGTCATCGCGGTCTGCCCGAGCCCGGCGATGGTGGCGGTGAGATCGACGACGTGGTCGATGCCGAGACGATCGCACGCCAGCGCCTGGCGGATCGGTTCGCGGCATGCCATCTCGATTGCATGGCGCTGGCCGTAGTGGAAACCCACCGTCTCCACATGCGGATACCGCGCCAGCGCCCAGGCCAGGCATGTGGTCGAATCCTGTCCACCGGAGAACAACACCAGGGCGGTGTCCGGGGTCTGGCTGCGTTGCGTCATGGCGCCTCTGTCAAAAACTGTGTGTCGATCTTATCATCACCCCATAAACCGTGATCTTGCGGAAGAACACATTGAAAGCTTAACCATCTGATTTTGTTGAATTTGCGTTGGAGTGCTGGTAAGGTGTAGGGTTTTGTGAATCCGACCAATCGACGATCGCAACCCCAACCCTGGCGCCGCATGGCGCACAACGTGGAGGAGCCGGCATGAGCGACGATCCAATCCTGTCCGCGTTGGTTCGGCTTGAATCGGGGTTGGGCCGCCTTGAAACAGTGCAAACACGCCTCCGTGTTGACCTGATGGCGCGGATTGACCGGATACAATCCCACCTGGACAGCCTTGATGAATACCTGACCCCGGGCCTCGACCACAACGATCACGTCGAACGCCGCGCGCGGAGTGTGGCCGAGGATAACCGGCTGCTGGGCGCGCAGATAATGACCCTGACCAAACTCCTGCGGCAGTTAGAGGGGCGGATCAACAGCCTGGAGGACCGAAAATGAGCGGCACCCCGTCGTCTGAAAAAAGCGAATGGACTCAACACATGGATTTTTCGGAAGACGAAATCCAGCGCTACTCCCGCCACATCCTGTTGCAGGAGGTCGGCGGCACAGGGCAGGCGAAACTGAAAGCCGCGCGCGTCCTGGTGATCGGCGCCGGAGGCCTCGGTTCGCCGCTGATGCTGTATCTGGCGGCGGCAGGGGTCGGGACGATCGGCATCGTCGATGACGACGTGGTGGATCTGTCTAACCTGCAGCGCCAGATCGCCCACACGACGGATCGCATCGGCACGCTGAAGGTCGAATCCGCCGCCAAAGCCGCCAAAGCGATCAACCCCGACCTGAATGTCGAGGCGTACGCCACGCGCCTGTCGGCCGATAATGCGCTCGACCTGATCGGCCGCTACGACATCGTCTGCGACGGCACCGACAATTTCGGCACCCGCTTTCTGATCGCCGACGCCTGCGCGCTGGCAAAGCGCACGCTGGTGTCGGCCGCCGTCCTGCGGTTCGAGGGCCAACTATCGACCTTCAAACCGCATGAAGGCGGTCCGTGCTACCGCTGCCTGTATTCGGAAGCGCCGCCGCCCGGCACCGTCCCGACATGCAGCGAAGCTGGCGTGCTGGGCGCGGTCACCGGCGTGATGGGGACGTTGCAGGCGACCGAAGTGCTGAAGGAAATCCTCGGCATCGGCGAATCCATGTCCGGCAGGCTGATGGTCTGGGACGCGCTGGACAGCCGCTTCCGCAACATCAAACTGCGTCCCGATCCGTCCTGCGCCCTGTGCGGCCCGGACGCCACGATCCATGACCTCAGCGCGCACGGCACCCCCGAAGGACCCGCCTGTGCCATCTGACCCGCTCGGTATCCTGCTGCTGTCGGGCGATCACGACCGTGCCCACTACGCCTTCGTCGTCGCCTCCGGAGCCGCCGCGATCGGGCGGCAGGTCGTCCTGTTCGCGAGCAACAAAGGCTGCCTCGCGCTGTGCCGCGACTGGTCGGGCCTGACGGACGCCAACCGTGATGCCCGCATCCAGGCTAACGGCGTCGCCGGCCTGGAAACGCTGCGGGACGCCTGCCAGGAGATGGATGTCCGCATGATCGCCTGCGAGGCCGGCCTGCGCGCCGAGGCGCTGGACTCCGGCCTGCTGCTGCCCGGCATTGAGGTTTCCGGTATCGTCACATTTCTCTCCGCCGTGGGAAGCGGGCAGATTATAACGATCTGACGCATCCGGCTTGTATCGGTCAGGTTCGGTGTGGCAGGGATAACGAATGCATCCTACGGTTCGATTTTTGATGGCTTCGGCCTGTCTATGGGCGATCGGTACGCCCGGGGCCGGGGCGCAAATGTCGCCGCCCGCCGGCACGCTGCAGCCCAATGTCCACCTGCCCCACGATCAACCGATCAAGCCGCCCGCCGCGGCCCCCCGGCAGCCGGTGCATAAAGAGGCCGGGCCGGCAAAAATCCCGGTCGTGCCGCCGCATGGGCCGGCGCATCCCAACAAACCGGTCGCCGCGGCGGCAAAACCGGCGGTGGCACCGATCATCCCACCGGTTGCCCCACCGTCCGCCCCGGCCCAGCCGCCAGCCGAGACCAAAGCCGCGCCGGAAAAGCTGCCTGATCCCGAGAAGCCGGAAGGAGCGGTCCTCAAGCTGCCGCGCTTTGCCTCCTTGCGGTCGGATGATGTCAATATGCGGGCCGGCCCGGGCGCGCGGTACCGGATCGACTGGGTATACAAGCGCCGTGATCTGCCGGTGGAAATCGAGCGCGAGTTCGACGTCTGGCGCTGGGTGCGCGATGCCGACGGTATCCAGGGGTGGGTGCATCAGGCCACGCTGATGGGGCGCCGCAACTTCATCGTGCAAAAGGCTGACGCCACGCTGCGATCGGAAGCCAGCGAAGCGGGATCGGCCGTGGCTATCCTCAAACCCGGGGTGATCGGGCGCATTCGCTCCTGCGAGGCGACGTCGGCTTGGTGCAATGTACAGAGTGGATCCTATCGCGGCTACTTGCGGCGGGACCAGTTCTGGGGCTTATTGCCGAACGAGCCGATTGCACCCTGAACAGTCGCTGACATGCGTGCACAGTCGAAGCCAAAGCGAGTTCCTTTAAAGACTCGCCAGTATTTCACGATTATTCACGCTGAAATACGGTTTTCCGACGCATAGTTAACCAGGATACGGCTACTCTCTTTCGTGTGCTTTCATCACACTGTGATCGTCCGCCTGGTTCAGCCGGGTTCGCTTGCAGAAGGCAGTAAAGCCATGAACATGATTGCCCCCGAGGCCGTGTCCCGTGACCTCGACTTCCCCGGCAGTATGACGACGCAAAAGCAGGGCGTCGTTGCCGTCGTCACCGACGATCTGGCCACGATCGACAGACTGGCGCCGGTCTTGGATTTTCTGGATCTGAAGATGGAAATCGTCTCGGCCGGCACGGATCTGATGCAGGTCTTGCAGGAACAGCGCCCGATGGCGGTGATCAGCGACGTGGAAGGGGACGAACAGGACGGATTTCACACCATGAAACTGGTGGCGAATTATCGCCGCGATGTGCCTGTGTTGCTGTTGACCGACGGTGACCCGGTGCTGATGGGCGCTGCCGATGCCATCCAGGACCTGTGGGGACTGACCTCGGTGACCCGGACAAGCGCCTTCGCGATTGCGGGCCAGGTCGTCGCCTTCCTGTTCACTGCCGGCCGGAGCGCCGGATGTATGCGGCTGTTGCCGGTCTGATCGCGACCGGCCATAAAGCGGTGTCAGGGCGCGGAGATGTCCGCCGTCCCCCTCCCGCTGGCCGAACACCGGTGCCGTTGTTGACGCGCGCTGGCGGCATAAGCGCCGAACGGGCGGTTCGGCCGGCTGTTCGGCTCGACGATTGAGGCGTGATAGGCGTTCCAATCTGCATCGGTCAGATCGGACGGTCCAGATGTCACCTCCACCTTGTTGAGCGTGTCGTTACTGTAGCTGTGTCGCGGCACCGGCTGCACCTGCACCAGAGGATAGTCGGCACGCAGGCGCACCGGCATGTGACTTCGGGTGAACCGCATGTTGGTGAACAGAGGACCGAACCAGCGGTCTGTTTCCACGATCCCCTCGAACAGGCAGATCCCGCCGGCCTGTGGCAAATTGACCGGCGACCGCACCAGAAGATGCCAATCCGGCGCGGTCCGCGCAATCAGGCCGGTCCACAGTTGAACGGTCCCGGGCTCCGGCAATGCCGTCAGGAACGGCGGTGAGCAGCCCTTCAACGCCGCGGGGGCGACACGATCGAATTCATCCATGTAATCGGGAAGTTGCGCCGCCGTTTGCAAAGGCATCCAATCCGGCGCTTCGTCACAGCGCCAGAAGACGTCACTGCCATCCCATAACAGTTCGAGATCGATCGGCGGAAACAACCACCACCCGAACGCGGTCGCGCTGGTGAGTGCCTCGCAGTAACGCACGGCCCGCATCGGCAGCGTGCCCATGGCGGAGCGGTCTGCCCGCATCGGTATGCGGCCCCGACTGGTGAGCCGATGAAACCGAACAATGGGCTGGTCAGGATTGGACATGCTGGAAGATCTTTCAGCGATGGTGGGTTGGTTCCAGGCAACCATGGGATGGCGCGATTCGGCCGTCCGCGCGTCGCATACGACGTGTAGCCGGGACTGTGTTGCCTTGAATTGGGGGGTGCGATCCGCGGCCGGGGCTAAATCCGCTCCGGCCGGGAGCGCAAGCTCGCCATCTGGTTATGCCCTTTTTGAACCCCTCGTCAGTGGGCCCGGGGGCATCGCCGAATGGGAGGTGGCGTCGGGTGTGACCCCGCTCGGATCGCTTAACGAAGAACGAAGGTACCTGGCAGGTATTGCATCAGTATCTTTTGACCATCGCAAACCTGTCGCGTCGTGCGCTCGATAGGCGGACGCGTATTATCCTTGCTTCAGGCGGTCTTCACCGGCAGGCGGATACCACCACCTAGAACGATCTTGCCGGTGTCGGCGGTCTTCACCGGCAGGCGAATGCCGCCGCCCAGAACAATCTTGCCGGTATCGGCGGTGGATGCCGAAGAAGCGTCAACGGCGATTTGTGTACAAAAGAGCATCGGGATTTCCTTGTTTGTTTGAATGCGCCAAACAGGCTCAAGGCAAACAGCAAACTGCCCTGATCAGGATCGTCTTGATGGTATTTCGTAAAATGGACGCGGACCTGAACAGATGAGCAGCCTTTCGAAGTCACACAGAAAGGATGCCGCCTGAGGTCTCAAGACATAGATGTCCTGTTGGCAGTCGCGGACTTATATGGAAAACAAACCTTAGTAAATAAAATTATTCCTAATAAAATCACAAAACTGAAAAATATCCGGTCATTTGACAAATCAGGCGACGTTTTGGACGAACGCCCGTTCTTTCACAGGCGCGTTGTCGCGTCCATTGGTTTCTCCAGGGGACGGCATATCGCCTACAGGGCGTGAGTCCATGCCTGCACCGCAAGGCTCGACGCCGCGACCACGAACCACGTCACCAAACCCAGCACGAGCGGCCGGCTTCCAGCGTCGACAAACGCGCGCCAGTGACCTTGCAGGCCGACCGCGGCCAGGGCGACGACCATCACCAGGCGACCTAACATCTGGACCTGCGGCGCGTGTGATCCGATCAGACCGGCGGTGTTCACGGCCGCCGCAAGGATGAACAAGATAATAAATGTCGGCACTGCCGCGTAAACCCGCCTGGCCAGCGACTCTCCGCCAGAACGGTCTTCTTTGACAACGAAGGGAAGTGCCAGTCCAAAGCCCAGCACCAGCGGGATGATCAGTGTGGTTCGGGTCAGCTTGACGATCGTCGCGGTCGTGCCGGCCGCCTGGCTGAACGCGAACCCCGCCGCGACCACGGCCGAGGTGTCATTTACCGCAGTGCCTGCCCAGATGCCGAAGCCGTTGTCGCTCAAGCCCAACAGGTGGCCGAGCGCAGGGAAGGTAAACACGGCCACCATATTGAAAAAGAACACCACGGTGACCGAATAGGCGATCTCCTCGGCCTTGGCTCGGATTACCGGTGCCAGCGCGGCGATGGCCGAGGCGCCGCAGATCGTCGTGCCGATGCCGATCAGGCAGCGCATCCGCCAGTCGATCCCCAGGTATTTGCCAAACCACAAGGCACAGATCAGGCCCGAAGCCATAGTTACGCCCAGCAAGGGCAGTGACCCGAGGCCGGTATGCACAATATCGCCCAGATCGAGGCTGGCGCCGAGCAGGACGATGCCGGATTTCAGGCAAAGCTTGCTGGTCTCGGAAATCCCCAGTGCCTTCTGCTGCCGCAACGCCGGAATGGCATTGACGATCAGGACGCCCAGGGCAATCGCGAACAGCGGCGCACCGATCAGCGGCGCGAACCAACCGCCGGCAACCGCCAGGGCTGCGATCCCGATGCACAAGGCCAGCCCGAGGCCGCGGCGGAGCCGGGCTTCGGTTGCCGCCCGTGATCGCACAGGGACAGTCGTCAAATTCATCGCCACGCTCGTTTCCTCACACTCTGCCACGATTGTGCGTCACCGGATAATATCTGTCATCAATCGCCAAAACCTTGAAAGGTTTTTTGTCTTTCGGAGTCGGAAATAGAAAAGCCGACCCGTGCCCGACCCGCATCGCGTCTCATCGCGGCTTGTCGTCACCGGACCTGTAAGAACCTCCCATTATCACGACTCAGTGAAGTCAAGTCATCGACGGGTTCGTACTTATTGTCGTGCGGCATCGAAGCAGATACAGACGGTTGTATATTGCGCGGTATGATTGTGATGATCTTCAACACAGTGAACACCCGGGGGGCAGTGCCATCTTAAGGCAGGCCGCCAACGCCGATCCTTTCCCGGAGAACCAGGAGGCGGAGCCTCGCCTACGGCTGCGGCTTTTCGGACACATGACGGTTGATGACGCGAAAGGGCGCAGCTACCTGCCGCGCACCCGCAAGACACGCGCCTTGTTGGCCGTTCTGACCATCGCCAGCCCGAAACCGGTCCTTCGCATGCGTTTGGCCGGGCTTCTCTGGAGCCGGCGGGAGAACGAGCAGGCCAGGGCATCGCTCCGCCAAAGCGTCCATGAATTGCAGGATACACTCGGCCCGGCGTGGAGCCATATATTCAAGGTCGACCGTCACCACTTGTCGTTGCGTCGTGAGTGTCTCGATATCGATGCCGCGATGCTGGCGCAGCCATCCAGTCTCCCGCGAACTCTGGATCTGTTTGAGTCGACTTTACTTGACGACTTGAGTGGTCTCGATCCCGCGTTCGACCACTGGTTGGACGACGAGCGCGCCCGATTCGATCGCGTCGGCCGCACGATAGGCGAATCCATCCTGGCCAGGTGCTCTGATCCCCAATCGGCTATCGACGCGGCCGAGCAATTACTGTGCATAGACCGCGCCCACGAAGGTGCATGGCGGGCGATCATGCGCAGCCATCAGGAGCGTGGCGATCCGGACGCCGCGGCGCTGTGTTATGAGCGCTGCCGCAGCGTGTTGGCCGAACGCTCCGGAGCCCGGCCGTCACCGGAAACGCAAGATTTGATGGACTTGATCCGACGGCAGACCTGGCCCAACCCCCGACAGCCAGAAACCGCCCGGTCAGTGGCATCGCCCGGGGCACTGATCCCGCCGCCGCCTTTGCTGCTGCCATCCATGACGGCGGCGGCGCCGCAATACAGCCCTGCCCGTCGCGATAGATCGGCATTGCGGTTGAGGGTCGCGCCGTTTCGCACCGCCGGCGAAGCACCGGACGATGGCCTCGCAGTCGGATTGGCGGAAGAGATTTCCGCCGGGCTGTCGCGGTTCCGTTGGATTTCCTGCGTGCCGGCCAGCCTTTGGTTCCCGGGTTCGGACCTCGACGGGGCGGACACCACGGTGGCTGGCGGCCTCGGCGCCGACTTTGTGCTGGAGGGGACGATCCAACGGGCTGGCCAGCGCGTCCGCATCCATGTGCGTCTGCTGGATATGCGTGCCGGCGGGGAGATCGCATGGTCCGGGCGCTTCGATCGGGTCATTAGCGATTTGCTTGCCCTACAGGACGAGATCGCCGCCGCGATCGTGGCGCAGATCGATCCTGAGCTCATGCAGTATGAGGGCCGCCGTACTGCCGCGATGCGGCCCGATGACATGAGCGGCCGTGATCTGCTGTTGCAGGCGCTGCCTGCGATCTTCCGTCTGGAGAAACATAGTTTCATTGATGCCCGCCGGTTGCTGGACATGTCTCTCCGCGCTGATCCTGGTAGTTCGGTTGCCCATGGCTGGCTCGCCTACTGGAACCTGTTGCATGTCGGGCAAGGATGGGCGGCCGATCCTGCGTTCGGCGCGGCCGAGGCCGGCCGGCTGGCGGAACGGGCGATCTTGCTTGATCCGAATGATGCGCGTGCCTTGACCCTGGCAGGGCACGTACGCGGCTTTCTGGGCAAAGCGCCGGACGAGGCCAGTGCCCTGCATGAACGCGCGATCACATTGAATCCGAACCTGGCCCTGGCCTGGTGTTTCTCGGGTATGGCCCATTCTTATATGGGGCGGCACGAGGAAGCGTTGCGGCGCGTGATTCAGTCATGCCGTTTGTCACCGTCGGACCCACACCAGTTTTTCTTCGATCAAGCGTTGATCATAGTGCATTTGATGCGCGACGACTATGCCGGAGCGGCGGCCGTCGGGCGGCGGGCTATCCAGATCAACCCTCTGTTTTCATCAACGTATAAGAGCTACCTCGCCGCTCTCGGGCTGATGGACCGCGCTGGCGAGGCGCAGATGGTTTTGCGCCGGTTGTTGGAACTGGAACCGGGTTTTTCAGTCCAGGATGCCGTGCGACGGACGCCGTTCGTCTGCCCGCGGGATGTCGCCCGTTATGCCGAGGGGCTCCGCCGAGCGGGCTTGCCGGAGGTGGGCCGGGTGGTTCCCGGGGACCAATTGACGCTGACAATCGGACCCCCACCCATTGATCTTGTGCTGGCCACATTGCACAGTTCCGAAGGAAAAGCAGAATTGCCCGCCCCGATAGATCGAGGAACCGCTGAATGATTCGATTTGCCAGACTTGCCGTGCTCGGCGTTACCGCGGGTTTTCTGATCGGTGCCGGTTGGGTGCGGCCGGTGGCGGCCCAGGGTTCAGGTTCGGCAACCCTGGACGCGTCCAGGGCGCACGGTCAGCTCTTATGCGGCATTGCCGGCAATATCCCCGGCTTTTCGCTGCCGGACAGTCAGGGCATCATGAAGGGCCTGGACGCCGATACCTGCCGGGCGGTCGCAGCCGCCGCGCTGGGCGATGCCGGAAAGGCTAAGTTCGTTCCGACCACCACGCAGAACCGCTTCACCGCGCTGCAATCCGGCGAAGTCGATCTTCTGGCGCGCGAGACGACCTGGACGCTGGGGCGGGAGGGCAACCTTGGCCTGGAGTTCGCCTGGATCAATTACTATGATGGCACCGGCTTTCTGGTGAAGACGTCCGCCGGCGTGAAGTCGGCGAAAGAGATGGACGGGGCGACGGTTTGCGTGCAGCCGGGCAGCAGCACGGAATTGGCCATCAATGACTATTTCCGCCTGAACAAGCTGAAGTTCACGCCGATTACCATCGCCGACCTGTCGGAAATCCAGGCCGCGTTTCTGTCCGGCCGCTGCGATGCGTATTCGACCGACGCGTCCGCGCTGGCGACATTCCGGTTCACTCAGGGACCGAAGGCGAATGATCTGGTGCTGCTGCCCGAGATCATCAGCAAGGAGCCGCTGGGGGTGATGGTCCGTAAGGGCGACGACAAGTGGTTTGACCTTGTCCGCTGGACCTTCGCCGCGATGATCACCGCCGAGGAAAAGGGCATCACCAGCGCCAACGTGGACACGTTCATGGACAGCACCGATCCCGACATCCGCCGCCTTCTTGGTGTCGAGGGTGACATGGGCAAGGCGTTGGGCCTGGATAACAAATGGGCCTACAACGTGATCAAACAGGTCGGCAACCTGGGTGAGATGTGGGATCGGGACATCACCCCGATGGGTGTACCGCGGGGCATTAACAACCTCTGGAACAAGGGTGGGTTGCAATACGCACCGCCGATCCGCTGAGGGTCTGCCAAGACCCGGCCGTCACTTTCGGTTGCTGTCTCGTCGCGCTGGCTTGGTTCGGTGCCAGCGCGATCGGACGGTATTGGGTGCGGGCGGCTCGCCAGCCCAGCCTGTGCCGCGGCTTACCGTCGTGACCGCACCGCGTGCCGGCGCCATCATGTGAGCGATGCCAGGTCGAACATGCAGCCGATCACGACGGCTCGATTGCGGTATCGCCATGAATTGAGACATTTCGAGACGAATCGCGTTGCATTTCCGCCGCATTGTCTGCAAAATAAAATGGTGTTCGGAACCAGTGCGCGGATGGCGATCAGACAGTATGGCCGGTTGATTCGACCGGTAGGTGTCGTGGTCACGCGCTTACCTCCTGGCATGTTAATATTGCTGTATCTGCTCGCTTTTATTGTCATTCTGCCGAACGTCGGCGGAACCGCGTCGCCGGCCGGATTGACCGAGGTCTCGGGTCAGGATGTCGTCATTGAGGCCAGAGACGGCCTGATCACAGCGACATTCAATGATCGAACCGACGATTCGGTTCTGCGGCCGCGCTGCCTGAGTTGGTTGCGAAGGGTGTCCAGTCGGTTAATCTGCACGGCAGCCCTGTCAGCGACAGCGTGTTGCTCGCTGGCATTCCGGGTCTGATCGCGCTCGATCTTGGCGGCACCCAGGTGCGCAATCTGGCGCCGCTGCAAAGCCTGACGGGCTTACAGGTTCTTAACCTGCAGTTTCTGCGGATCGATGATCTTCGGCCGCTCGCTGCGATGACCGGACTGCGGACGCTCAATCTCGGCGGCACCGAAGTCAGCGACCTGACGCCGCTCGCCGGCATCGCCGATCTGCGCAATCTGGTTCTGTCGGTCACCAAAGTGAAAGACCTGACGCCGATCGCGGTGCTCGCGCAACTTCGGTCGCTTGATCTCAGCAGCACCCGGGTTTGGGATATCCGGCCATTGGCGCGAATGATCAGGCTACAGTTGCTCAATTTGAACGGCGCGCCGGTTGACGATATCGAGCCACTGGCCGGTCTGACGGAGCTTCGAACGTTGGATCTGGGCGGTACCCGGATCGCGGATGTTCAGGCCCTTGTTGCCTTGCGGGAGCTGCGGTCGCTGAACATCGAAAGCACGCAGGTTGCCGACATCGCGCCGCTGGCACGGTTGCCTTTTCTGCATTCAATCGCCTCCGGCGGGTCGTTGATACGGACGATGGAAGCCCTGAACCGGGTCGCGGCCACCCCGGCGGCGCCCCCCTCTCCGCCCGAACAGGATGTCGTGCTGGTCTGGAACGACCAGGTCAACCGGGCGATCCAGACGACGTGGACCGACGCTTTTGTTGCGTCCCGGGCGCTGGCGATCGAAAGCATCGCGATTCTGGACACGCTGAAGTCGATCGATGAGGCCGGCGCCTTCCTCGTGCGGTTGCCGGCGCCGCGCGGCATATCAGCCAATATCGCCGCCGCGGCCGCCGCGCATAGCGTTCTGAGCCATCTGTTTCCGTCGCAGCGCGCGATGTTCGATCGGACCTTGGCAACGGCCCTGATGCGCGAACCAGCGGGACCCGTCCGCGACCAGGCGGTCGCTTTCGGCAAGTCGATCGCTGAAGCGGTGATCATGGTGCGCGACGAGGACGGATCTATGGTTCCCGCCGCCGATCGCGACGAAGCCGACTCTGGCGCGTCTCAAAGCCGTGACGGGGCATGGCGTCCGGTCCCACCCGACATGCGGCCGGCCGCGCATCCCGAATGGGCGAGCTTACAGCCGTTTTCGTTGACCCGGCCCGAGCAATTCCGCGCCGCCGGTCCGCCCGCTATCGATACGGATGCATACAGGCAGTCTCGGGCGGAGGTCGCGTCGCTTGGCGCGGCCGCATCGACCACGCGCACAGCCGAACAAACTGAAATCGCGCATTACTGGAGCGACGCCATCGGTTCTTACGCTCCGGCGGGCCATTGGAATGCGATCGCCGCGCACATCGTCGCGCCGCTCGGTCTCGGCGTGGCGGTGGAAGCCGAACTGTTCGCGGAACTCAATGTCGCCATCGCCGATGCGGGCATCGCGATGGCCGACGCAAAATACACGTATCGCATGTGGCGGCCGATTACCGCGATCCAGTTGGGCGACGACGCCCGGACCGCGAACCCGGAGTGGCAGTCGCTGCTGAAAACACCCAACTATCCAGGTTATATCTCGGGGCATTCCGCCTTTAGCGGGGCGGCGGCGGTGGTGCTGACGGCCTGGTTCGGAAGCCGTCCCTTCACGTTTTCCAGCGCGAGTTTACCGGGCGTGACGCGTCATTTCGCCAACTTCGACCAGGCGGCGGCGGAAGCGGGGGCGAGCCGGGTGTTCGGTGGCATCCATTTTTCGTTCGACATTGTGGATGGCCAGACGACGGGCCGTGCGGTTGGCGCCTGGACGATGGCGAATTTTGCCCGCGTGGGCGAGGATCGCGGTCCAATCATCATGATGATGAGCAGTGCGATGCCAATGTTCGGCCGGGATCCGCATCAACGGATGGGCTGCGTGCTGGACAATGTGGCGCCGGTGGGATCGGTGTCGGTTGCGCTGGATAACGGCGAGGCCCCGTTCAGTGTAGCCGTGGACGAACAAGGCACTTTTGCGTTGCCGCAGGCACGTCCTGGCATGTCGCAACCGCACTCCGCGGTTCTGTCGGCGACCAGCATCACCGGGCGGAAAAGCGAGATTCGGGTCTCACTCGATTAAGCGCGTCTTTTCGGATGCGCCAACCTTGCCGAAACGCGATGGATGAGCATTGATGCGCGCCGTTCAACGCGTCCAAGGGGAAACAGAATGAAATTGGTGACGTTCGTGTCGGCTGGCACCATCGCCTACGGCGTGCATCTTGACGATGCGGTGCTTCATCTCCCGCTCGCCGCCACGTTGGCCGGCGAGCCTGCGTTGCCGTCCGACATGATCGGCTTCATCGCCACCGGATCGGCCGGTCTGGCCACCGCCCGCCGCTTGATTGCCGCCACGGGCGCGGTTCTTGAAGCGCGTATCCCCACGGCTCACGTCCGCCTGCTGGCGCCCATTCCCCGTCCGGCCAAGAACGTTTTCTGCGTTGGCCGCAACTACGTGGACCATGTCGCCGAGGGCTACCGGGCGCGCGGGACCGAAATCAAGCTGCCGGAATTCCCGCAGTTCTTCACCAAGCCGCCAACCGCTGTGATCGGGCCGGACGAGACCTTCACCCATAATCCAGACCTGACGCAGATGTTGGATTATGAGGTCGAACTCGCGGTGATCATCGGCACCCGCGGCTGTAACATCGCGGCGGACGACGCCTTCCAGCATGTCTATGGATACACGATCGCCAACGACATCACCGCCCGTGACCTGCAACGCCGGCATGACCAGTGGTTCAAGGGCAAGGGCCTCGACCGGTCCTGCCCGCTGGGTCCCTGGATCGTCACCGCCGACGACATCGCCGATTACCGCGCCATCGAACTCTCCCTGTTCGTGAACGGGGAGCGCCGGCAGAACGCCAAGGTGGCGCAGATGATCTTCGACATTCCGGCGATCATCGCCTCGCTGTCGGCCGGCATGACGCTGGAACCCGGCGACATCATCATCACCGGCACGCCGTCCGGCGTCGGCTACGCGATGACACCGCCGCATCCGCTGAAGGCGGGCGACGAAGTGGTGTGCGAGATCGCGCCGATCGGCCGCCTGGTCACACGGATCGTCGGCAAATGACGCTCCCCGCCGGATGGCCGGAGGGCAAGCCGCTCGCCATCGCCGTCAGTGTGATGCTGGAGGGGTGGACTGACGACGCCGCCCCCGGCATCGGCCCGATGGGCAACGTGCTGCGCGCCGGTGTGCTGGACTTGCAGGCTCGGTCTTGGGCCGAATACGGCGCCCGGGTCGGGGCATGGCGCATCCTCGACATTCTGGCGCAGGCCGGGGTGCGGGCGGTGTTCTACACCAGCGGCGTCCTCGCCGAACGCTATCCCGCGCTGATGCGGGCGATCGCCGATGCCGGGCACAGCGTCGCCGGCCATGGCTGGAGCCAGCACATCATCCCGGCGACCCAGACGCCAGAGGAGGAAACCCGCGACCTCGCCCGATGCGTCAGCATCCTGACCGAGACTACCGGCACCTCTCCGCTGGGCTGGGTCAGCCCGCGCTGCACCCCGAGCGTTCGGACCACCGCGCTGCTGGCGGGCAGCGGGTTCAGATGGCACGCGGATTTTTTCGACAACGATCTGCCGCGGATCGAGCCGACCACCGCCGGTCCCATCGTCGCCATGCCGTTCACAATGGAGGTGAACGACATGCCGCTGTCGGTGCGCTACGGGCAGGAACCGGAGGCGTTTCCGCGCATGCTGGAGAAGGTTGTGGCCGGCTGGCCGAGGCTGGGCAACCGGCCGGGCTGCGTGGATATTACTGTGCATGCGCATGTCTATGGCCGTCCGGCCGGAGCCCTGGCGTTCATCGACGCGCTGGACGTCGCCAAACGCTACGAAAACCGAGCCTGGCTGACCGATCATGACGCGCTGGCGAGACTGTGGCGGCCGGTCTGATCCATTTGCGCCGACGTCCCGTCATCTCTGTTCTGTTTATGGAAAAGCATCTGAACCACTTCTAGGCTTACGCTTCTCTTCGATGGGGGCGGAAACCGATGCGGACGCTTGGTCTGGTACGATGTCTTGCGCTGATCGTGGGCCTCAGCGCCTGCGCGCCAAATCATGCCCTCACCAACGAGGCATACCCGGGCGCCGCGATCCCGCGCCCGGATCATATTTTTGTCGCGTATTTCGCCATGCTTCCCGAACAGGTGACGCTCGATCAGGGGGTTAGTGCCCGGTTCGTTCGTACGGCCGACGATCGGCCTCTGCCCGAACGGGCATTGCGGGCGCTGCGGCCGTTGCAGGCATCGGTGGCCGAGGGGCTTGTGAACCGGCTGAAGACCTATGGACTGTCGGCCGAAATCGCCACGAACAACAGCGGTAGCGGCAGCGGCCTGCTGGTGCAGGGGCAGATCGTCAGTATCGACCGCGGCAAGACGACGAAGCGCGCGCTGATCGGCCTGGGGACCGTCGGCGGTATCGAGGCGGATACGCAGCTCTATGACCTCGCCGAAACAGGACCGCCGCGATTTTTGATGGCGTTGGAGGGACAGACCGCCAATGGAGGCGCGCCGGACGCAGCCAGACTGGCGGATGCCGTCGCCAAACGGATACGGGTGTTCGCCGTCGCCCGGGGCTGGATTCAGCCCGGGGACGTGAAACGCGATATCGCTGTCATGGACGCCGATCGCTGACGTCAGGACGGCGCCGCACTTGATCCCGGCGGGCGGATGCACTGTAACCGTGGCAACCACGGGACAGCCCGGCGGATCAAGGAGACTAAACATGGGCGGACGACTTCAAGGCAAGATCGCGATTGTCAGCGGCGCAGGCTGCATCGGCCCCGGCTGGGGCAACGGCCGGGCGGCGGCGGTGGCGTTTGCTCGGGAAGGTGCGAAGGTGTTCGCGGTGGACCATCAGGCCGAGGCGATGACGGAAACCGTGGAGCGCGCCAATGCCGCCGCGGCGCATGGCGGTGAAATCGTCACCCATACCTGCGATGTCACGAACAGCGAGCAGGTGCGCGCGATGGTCGCCGCCTGCGTCACGACGTTCGGCCGGGTGGATATCCTGGTCAACAACGTCGGCGGCTCGACCAAGGGCGGCGTCGTCGAGCTGTCCGAGGAGGCCTGGGACCGGCAAATGGACCTGAATCTGAAGACCGTGTTCCTGGGCTGCAAGCACGCGATCCCGGTGATGATCGCCAACGGCGGCGGCGCGATCGTCAACCTGTCCTCGGCGTCCGGGGTGCGCTGGACCGGCGCCGCTCAGGTGGGATACGCGTCGTCGAAGGCGGCGGTGATCCAGTTTGGTAAGGTCACGGCGGTGGAATACGCGCCCAAGGGCATCCGGGTGAACACCGTGGTGCCGGGGCAGATGCACACCCCGATGGTGGAGGCCCGGTTGGCCGGTCAACGGGCCGGCGGCGATGTGGAGGCGTTGTTGAAAAGCCGGGTCGCGCGCATCCCGTTGGGGTTCATGGGGGACGGCCGCGACATCGCCAACGCCGTGCTGTTCCTGGCCTGCGACGAGGCTCGGTTTATCACGGGCACCGAAATCGTCGTCGATGGGGGCATGACGGCCCGCTGCGATTAGCGACACGGCAGGGCGATCTGGGTGCGCAAGCGCCCGATCCGACATGGCCCCATCGTCATGGCCCAACCGTCATGGCCCGGCTCGTCCGGGCCACCTATCGCGGCACCGCCAGGGCATAGGGGCGGGGACAAGAAGCACAGGCGTCACCATAAGGCGTTTGGCGGCGAGGATTTACCGCCAGGCGATGCCGTAATTGCTTCATCACTCTCAACATCGTCTCAAAAGCCACAACGTGAGAACTATTCCCATACTGTGAGACGATCTCTTCAATCCACTGGTCCCACCATCACCCTAATCGAACCCGCGATCCCGCCGCCTTTCCACCCGTCAGGCTGAACGCAACCCCCGGCCCATCCCCACCCGTCAGCAATTGATTGGCGGTGCTCGCCAGCATCCCCGCCCGGATCGACGCCGCGCCGCGTTCGGCAGCCGGCATTCCGGGTAGGCCGGAGGAGATCTCCGAGGCTTCGCTGACCAGCGCGATCGCCCACATCTCCCGATGGCGCTTGTCCGCGGCGGTATCCCCGGCCGTGGCGGCGACCGGACTGGCCGCAGGCTCGACGGGCTGGGCGGCGGCTTTGGGCTGCGGCCCCGCCAGCCGATCGCTGGCCTCCGCCGCCAATAGTTCGGCGGCCGCGTCGCTAAGAAAAGGTTCCGTGTCAAGTGTGTCCTCGCATGCCTCAGGCATGGCGGCCGGTTCCGGCTGCGCCATCACATCTTCATCCTGTGGTTGTGGTATGGCCCGCAGCAGCCGCCGGTTCTGTTCCGCCGCTCGGTTCAGCGCGTTGGCATTGCCGCGCAGGCGCAGGACCATGGACACGGGCAGGTCCTCGCCAAACGATTGAGTGAGCGAATCCAACGCCGCGAGCCCGTAGGCGATGATCTGAGCGACCGCGATCAGCTCCGCGAAATTGCGCACGCGGTAGGTGTTCAGCGCCTCAATCGCCGCCAGGCGCGCCAGGCCGGTGTCTCCGCCCGTGACCCGCCGGAAAATGGGCGCAATGATCGAGATGACGAGGTTCAGCAGAAGGTCCGAAGGCCGGAGGAAGCCTGCCGGGGATGGTGCTTTTGTAGGCGTGGCTAACTGGGACATGCCGTGCGACCTTGACAAAATGTCTGGGCTATCTACCAAAGGTTGTGTAAAATGTAAAGACAATATTCTTTATAAGCAGTTCCCGCCACGCGATTGTCTTGTCAGCATACCGCCGCGCCACGCCACGTTGCGCTACACGGCCATCCGGCCGACGACTTGCCAGAACGCCGCGTTAAACGGTTGCGGCTTTATGGCGGGTTGGACGCGGTTTCCGGACGAACCGCTCGGGTGAGTGCCCAGGGAAGCAATCGACCGGCTGGAGAGAGTGACCGGTATGAGCGGATCGACGGCGGCCAGATCCCTGATGATCTATAACGAACGCACCAGGCTTATCGCGAACGCCTATGATCGGGCATCGACCGCCATGGGGGCGGGCAGTCTGCTGCCGCTGATCAACCTCTCCAAACCGAGCGACGGGATGCTCTCCGCGCCGGCCGTCATTCAGTTCGTCCTGGCGGCCTCGTTCTTCATATTTTGCGGGCGTGTTACACTGGCTGGCCAGACGGGCTTTAGAAGGGCTTCGATGATGGACCCGTTCCTGCTGTTGGCCTATTTTGCCCTGCCGGCGACGATCTCTCTGCTGGCGTTCGTGGGGTTGAAGCTGCACGAGCGGAGGGCACGGCCGATGGCCCAAACGGACGAGCCTGAAGTTGGCGAGGTGTGGGCCGCCCGCGATGGTGTTCGGGTGAGCATTGTCCTGGACGGTCTCAGTGAGACGGTCTCCGAACGTGATTTGCAACGCGCGATCGAGGCCGCGAACAGAGCGTTGACGACAAAGGTCGAATAAGAGGCAGAAACCGGTTCCGAGGGCCGGCCATTGCCGTCAAGCTTCCTTACCGCTTTTCTGGTAAGTGGGATAGGCTCCCCTTCAGATCGTTTGTCACACCACCACCACCGCAACCCGGCAACCCGACTAGCAATGATTTCATAATCATAGTATCTCGCGGTCGTCGTCGCAATTTGACCTACCGAGAGGGTTCCCAGTGTCTGACCTGACTACTGATCGTATGCGTGAAGGTCTCATCAAATTGGGGATCGGGTCCCTTGGGACACTGGCGATCGCCATTCTGACTTCCGTTGTGAATACGGAAAAGCCCCCTTATGGCACCGATACCGTTCTGGCATTCTTTGGTGAGGATATTTTTTCACTCATTGTATTTCTATCGATATGGAAAAAAGAAATATTATTGTCCCAGGTAAATATTTTATTGTCATATGGTGCGATTCGAACTAAGTCTCTGAAACGTATCATGATTATATTTTTTTTGTTAGCTTTCCTGTTTTGGATTTTCGTCCCCTCCTATCTCGTGTGGACACTGCTGCCGCAGGTTCACGCCAAAACAATGTTTGTGTTTATAGGTCTAATAAAGATTCATTTATGGTTTGTAGGCTTCGGGCTTGCCTATGCCTGTCTGCTAGCGCTTTGGCGGGGAGAATAATGATCCCCCCACCGCTTGAATCGTAGCGTTGTGGTAAGTGGCTCACGAACCGCACCAAGCGTTCTATAAATCAGCTCTTAGCTTGCCGTTTTCAAAAACGTGCGGAAAAATGTTCGAGAATTAGCAAGCCAGCCAACTTTGAAATTTCTACAAACGTGTCTGTTATTTCGAAATAATCCTCCTCTGCTCGAGGAGGGTCTTCTGCGGAGATGACGAACCTTATTGTGTGCGTGCTTTCATCCAAGCTTGTTATAGATGAATAGAAGTGGCGACCCGATAGGTGTACAAGATCGGAAGTTTGTTCATAGACTTGATTGATCCATGGGTTATTTTCACTTAATTTTCCACGCAGATATGCATCAGACATCTTCTTGCCGGATCGGTCTTTTAGACCGTTCATTTTCTGTCCGTCAAGCACTGCGCGGCATAAGACCTCTCGGTCATCCACGAGAAGCAAGGCATTGATTCGCATAGCTGTGTCGAGTTGCATACGCAGGATTGCTGCTGCGCACGGAAAATTCCGGGCCATCACCAAATCCCTGAATCCCTTCGATTGTGCGAACGTTCGCTTAAGTGCCCCCATTATAAAAAGATCAGTTTGGTAAATCTCCGCATACTGGCGTAGTAGGGAATATGCGGTCCGCAAAAGCTCGGTATCAAACGCCTCAAGCCGAGCGAGCCTGTCTTGCAGAGTTTGTTCGTCCTCCAAACTCATATGCTTACTTACCTATATGGTGCCTGCTCATACTGCGCCAAAAAAATTATCCTGTAAACCGCGAAATCATGCTCCGGCTGACGTTGTGGTTATTATAATATCGCGCGTGGGTTCTCCGGAATCACGCCGCCGGATTGCCACCTTGACCGGACGGGTCGTCAACTTCGCCGGTCACCCCATCTCCACGGTTTGCGTCTTGGCCTAAACCCATCAGTCGGGTCACCAGGGGCCATGTGGGATCAGCCGATGAGCAGCCGGTGCGGCTCCCCTAACTCGGATTCCACGCCTCTCTATTACAGGCAAGTTTCGTTTCATCCTCGCCACGGGCATTGACGCAGTTGCTCGCCGCTTTCCAATAGCGGTTTGTTGAAGGCATGTTTAACGGAAGATCGCAATGCGCGGCGACCATTATTTGTGTGATGATTGATTGGCTTACGGTTTCTGTGTTGATCCGGAGTTGCGTGACCGCCTGACGTGGTGCGCTGTTATCGCCGATGCTAAGCCATGTATGGAAGCTTTTTTCCTTTTCCGTAAGTTCATACGAGTTCAGAAGACTAGCACATCGATCTAAGGCAAACGCACTGTGCGCAAGCATGACACACAGAAGGGCGGCTATTAGGCGGGTCATTGGTGAGCCTCACAAGATGGGATGGCAGTTTAAGCGCGCAGCCTTGAAATCGTAATGTGCGAGACATTATACGATTTTGCAATGTCCCGCATAGCCACGCCCGCACAGCGGCGGCGTAGCTCCTCTTTGATCTGGTGCGGGGGCCTCGCCCTTGCGGATCAGCTCGCAGCTCACGCTCAAACTCGGCTACGCCGCCCATAACGGTCAGTATAAGCCGCACGTGTGCCGTCGTCGTGTCGGCCTATGTGTCGCCAAGGGATTTGAAACCGGCCTTGCGGTCTGCGATCGTTCCAAGCGTATTGGGAAGGTCGTGCATCGATCGCGCCAGCCGATCGAGCCGCGTCACCATCAGTCCGTTGTCGGTGTCCGGTATCCCAAGCGCCTTAGCAAGCTGGGCGCAGTCGGCCTTGGCTCTGCGCGCCGCCTCGCGGAACACCTTTGCGCATCCGTTGGCGCAAAGCAGCCGCACCTGAGAGTCAGCGCTCTGGAGGCGAGCAAGCGTCTGCGACGCCGAATGGACGGCGGCAGCCCCCCAGGCAACCTTATTCCTCCGGCTCGGTCGTGAACAACAAGGGATAGCCTTTGCGTCGGCCAGCATCCGTCGCGTTCGTTGCCTTGGCTTCCGCCACGTCCTTCGTGAAGACGGCGACGACACACACGCCGCGTCGATGCGCTGTCATCATCACGCGCAGGGCCTGATCCTCGCTCAGGCGAAATTCCGCCTTCAGAACCAAAACGACGAATGCGCGGGGCGTAAAGTCGTCATTGACCAAAATGACCTTGTGGAGATGCGGGCGTTCGACCTTTATCTCCTCTTTGATTTTGGGCTTGGTGATGATGTCGGTCATCGGCGGTACCATTCCTTATGGGGCGAGGCGTGCCCCGGCGTCGATCCCGCCCTGGGGACGAAGGGCGAGTCAAGGATCGGGCCGTTGTCCCGAACGCAGCATAGTGCCCTCGCTCGACGCACACAAAGGTGCCGGCTACGGCGGCGCGTCTGGGGTCTGCGAGGACGGCGCGGGTAAAAAACGCAACAACCCAACAATCGCGGCAACAAAGCCGCTTGCCACCGCAATCGCCTCTGTCGCCTGCGCGGCCGACACGTTCGCACCTGGGCCGGTTTCATAATCGGCCATGGCCTTGAGAGTATAGGTCCGGCCAAGAAACGCGTGAAGATCGCGGCCGATCATCGGCTCGTTTCTCACCAGCAAGGCAAATGCCGATTAAACGCCGCCGTGGCTTTTCGGTGAGCGTCCCTGCTTTTCAAAGATCAACGCTTGCGCCGCATGAAACCCGCAAGATAAGCCGCGCGTCCCGCGTCGGCGGTGAAGTCCTGCGCCAACAGTGCCGGGGCGCGATCGAGAAATTCCTTGGATTTCACAAGAAACGCGCTGGTTTCCGGTTTCACAGATCGACGCCATCGACGCGAATCTCGTGCATCAATGGCGTGCGCTCGTCGTAAGCTCCGGCGCCGTACGGCATCGCATGCACAACCGCGCCGTCCTCGTAAAGAATATCGGTGGCGAGGTCAGCCAGGCGGTTCAACTCGCGCGCCCGGTCAGGCATATCGCGCAGGAACACCGCCACATCATGATCGGACTCCGGCCGCGCATCGCCCCGCGCGCGCGATCCGTAGAGCACGACGCGTTCGAGCCGCGCGCCATACGCTTCACCGAGCGCGTGGCGGAAGTGAACCAGGATCGGATCGTCGAGCGCAACGTGGGACACGATTTGTTCTATGGCGCGCCAGGCGGCAAGTCAAGCATCCCATAGGACAAAGCACATGTCCGTCCGGTCCACGGATGCGTCCGCACAATCGGATGCCGAACCCGCGGATACCGATCGGGTCCGGGTGCGGCGGTCGATCGCATCGGCGATGCCCCGCACCGCCGGCGCGAAAATCCGCTGGCCAAACGCCGCCCCATCCCGCACGCTGCAAGCGCATGAAACTCCCCTGGCGAACCCGCACCACCGCAACCAGCGCAACCGGGACGGACCGCACCTTCCGCCTGGTGTTGTATGACGCGCTGGCCAGCGAGGCGATGTCCACTCTGACGTCGGGCGTGTTCCTGGCGGGCTATCTGGTGGACCTCGGCGCTAGCAACCTCGCGATCGGCGTCCTCGCGGCGGTTCCGTTCGCGGTGCAGTTCCTGCAATTGCCGGCGGTGGTCCTGGTGGAGCGCATCCGCTCCCGCCGAGCGATCTGCGCATGGTCGGCGGGCGTGGGCCGGTTGTTCCTGTTCGTCGCCGCGCTGGCGCCGTTCGTCGGGGCGGAAATGGGGGTGATCCTGCTGATCGCGGCCGTGGCGGTGTATCAGGCGATGGCGGCGATCGCGGGCTGCTCCTGGAACTCCTGGATGCGCGATCTCGTTCCGGAAACCGAGTTCGGCCGCTTCTTCGGCCGCCGCACCGCCGCGACAACCGCGCTGTCGACGTGTCTCGCGCTGGTCTGCGGGCTGTTCATCGACCGGTGGAAGGCGTTGCTGCCGGGGCATCCCGTCTATGTCTATGCCTGCATGTTCGTTTTCAGCGGGGTGATGGGCTTCATCGGGGTCTGGCTGCTGGCGATCACGCCCGACCAGCCGATGCCGGAAGCCGCGGAACGGACGCCGACCCGGACCTTGTTCGCGATGCCATTCCGCGACAGCAATTTCCGCCGGCTGATGATCTTCCTCGCCTCCTGGAACTTCGCCGCCAACCTCGCCGCGCCGTTTTTCGTTGTCTATATGCTGAAGACCATCGGCTACCAGATGAGCACCATCATCGTCCTCACCACGGCCAGCCAGCTCAGCAACCTCGCGGCGCTGGGTCTCTGGGGCACGCTGATAGACCGTTTCAGCAACAAAGCCGTGCTGGGTATCGCCGCTCCGTTGTTCTTGTTGTGCACGCTGGCCTGGACGTTCACCGGCCTGGCCTGGGTTCAGCCCGCCGTATTCTTCATTCTGCTCGGTATTCACGTCCTGATGGGCATCGCAACGGCGGGGGTGGCGTTGGCGTCGGGTAATATCGCCATGAAATTATCGCCGGCCGGGCAGGCCACGTCCTATCTGGCGGCCAACAGCGTGGTCAGCGCGACCTGCGCCTCGGTCGCGCCGATCATCGGCGGTCTGTGCGCCGATTTCTTCAGCGCGCGGGACCTGAGTTTCGGCTTCACCTGGAAGTCCAGCACGGATGCGGTCTCGCTACAGGTGCTGGATTTTCATGCGTGGACGTTCCTGTTCGGGATGGCGGCGATTGTCGGTCTGTATTCGCTGCACAGGCTGTCATCGGTGCAGGAGACTGCCGGAACGACCGACCCGCTGCTGCTGCGCCACCTGTTGCTGGAGGCGCGGCGCTCGGTTCAGAGCATGTCCAGCGCGGCCGGACTGCTGCGTATTGTACGGATGCCGGCCTGGGTTGCCCGGCCGCGCGGTGGTAGGCCGGCGGTGCGGATCGAACCCACCCTGGGGTGGCCGAAAGGCTGAGGCGAGGCGAAGTTGGCGGTGACTGAGGCCGTGACGATGGACGGACGGACAGGCGGAACGAAGCGTTCCGCCTGTCCTTAATCGTTTCGAATAGTTACCGAGCTAGGGGGCGGTATTTGATGCGGTGCGGTTCGGTGGCTTCGGCGCCCAGGCGGCGGCGTTTGTCTTCTTCGTAGGCCTGGAAGTTACCCTCGAACCATTCGACGTGGCTGTCGCCCTCGAACGCCAGGATGTGGGTGGCCAGACGATCCAGGAACCAGCGATCATGGCTGATGATCACCGCGCAACCGGCGAACTCGGCCAGTGCTTCTTCCAGCGCCCGCAACGTATCGACGTCGAGATCGTTCGTCGGTTCATCCAACAGCAGCACATTGTGCTCGATCTTCAGCATTTTTGCCAAATGGACGCGGTTGCGCTCGCCGCCTGACAGAATGCCGACCTTCTTCTGCTGGTCGGAGCCTTTGAAGTTGAACGCCGCCACGTAGGCACGCGAATTCACCGCCCGCTTGCCCAGGTGGATCACTTCGTCGCCGCCGCTGATTTCCTGCCAGACGGTCTTTTCGGGGTCCAGCGTGTCACGCGACTGATCGACGTAGCCCAGTTTCACCGTGTCGCCGATCCGTAACGATCCGGAGTCCGGCACTTCCTGGCCGGTGATCATGCGGAACAACGTCGTTTTGCCGGCGCCGTTCGGGCCGATCACGCCGACGATGCCGCCGGGCGGCAGCTTGAAGTTCAGCTTCTCGATCAGTTCGGTGTCGCCGTAGCCTTTGCACAGGTCCTCGGCCTCGATCACGATGTTGCCCAGGCGCGGTCCGGGCGGAATGGCGATTTCCGCCACACCGGTGACGAGTTCCTGCGACTTCTGCAACATCTCCTCATACTTCGCGATACGGGCGCGACTCTTGGTCTGGCGGGCGCGCGGCGAGGCGGCGATCCATTCGGATTCCGCGGCCAAAGAGCGTTGGCGAGCCGATTCTTCTTTTTCCTCCTGCTGCAGGCGCTTGCGTTTTTGTTGCAGCCAGGACGAGTAATTGCCCTCGAACGGATAGCCGCGGCCGCGTTCGAGTTCGAGCATCCAGCCGGTCACGTTATCCAGGAAGTAACGGTCATGGGTGACGACCATCACGGTGCCGGCATAATCATGCAGGGTATGTTCCAGCCAGGCGACGCTTTCGGCGTCCAAATGGTTGGTTGGCTCATCGAGCAGCAGCAGGTCGGGCTTTTCCAGCAGCAGCTTGCACAGCGCGACGCGGCGCTTCTCGCCACCCGACAGCATCGTGACGGGGGCATCGGCGGGCGGGCAGCGCAGGGCGTCCAGGGCGATATCGACCTTGCGGTCGAGCTCCCAGCCGTCCTTGGAGTCGATCAGCTCCTGCAGGTCCCCCTGCTCGACCAGCAGCTTGTTCATCTGGTCGTCGTCCATCGGTTCGGCGAACAGCATGGAGATTTCGTTGAAGCGTTCCAGCGCCCGTTTCAGGTCGGCGAAAGCTTCCTCGACGTTCTCGCCCACGGTCAGGTTGGGATCGAGGTGCGGTTCCTGCGCCAGATAGCCGACGGTGGCGCCGGGCGCGGCCCAGGCTTCGCCGCCGTATTCCGTCTCGATGCCGGCCATGATCTTCATCAGCGTCGATTTACCGGCGCCGTTGACGCCCAGAATGCCGATTTTCACGCCGGGGAGGAAGGACAGGGTGATGCCCTTGAACACCTCCCGGCCGCCCTGGAAGTTTTTCGTGAGGTCTTTCAACACATAGACGTACTGATAGCTGGCCATGATCCGTCGCTTCTCCGTTCGCCGCCGGTTCTACAGCGCATTCGTCAGAGTTGGTAGCGGGACGTGCGGGTTCCAGGCCGGTTGACGTTTTCGGCTTGTGGGCGTGAGGTTACCGGCGGGTAGGGGAGGGACGGCAATGAAAGCGCTGACGCGGGACCAGGTGGAGTTCTTTCGGTATAACGGCTTCCTGTTTCCGATGCCGGCGTTGTCGCCGCCGGAAATCGCTGATTGCCTGGCCGGGCTGGAGCGGCTGGAGACCTCGCTGGGCTGCGCGGTCGCGGATGCGGACCCGAAATGGCGGTCGCACGGGCATATGCACTCGCCGTGGATCGAGGGGCTGATCCGGCATCCTCGCATCCTGGATGCGATCGAGGACGTGATCGGACCGAACATCCTGGTCTGGACCAGCACGTTTTTCATCAAAGAGCCGCACTCGCCGACGTATGCGGCGTGGCATCAGGACGGCGGCTATTTTGGTCTGGATCCGAAAGAGTCGGTGTGCGCCTGGGTGGCGTTGACCGATGCCAGCCGGGAGGCGGGGTGCATGGAACAGTTGTCGTTTCGGGGCGAGCCGCGGTTGTATCACCATTCGCCGATGGGGTTGCCGAACAGTATCAACCGGGCGGGTCAAACGATTGTCGATGTGTTCGATGACTCGAACCCGACCGCGATGGCGCTGCCGGCCGGGTCATTCTCGTTGCATCACGAGTTGGCGGTGCATCGCTCGGCGCCGAACAACGCGTCGCACCGGCGGGTGGGGATCGGGCTGAACTACATGCCGACGCATGTGCGGGTGGACGGGCCGGTGCGCTGCCGGGCGATGCTGGTACGCGGGGAGGACCATTTCGGACACTTCGATCTGGTGGAGCCGACGGGCGGCGAGCGCGATGCGGCGGCGCTGGCTGTGCACCAGGATGTCAGCGACCGGTATCGAGAGAATTACCGCCTACAGGTCGGGCGGCACGAGGCTCGGTTCGCGGGGGCATAGGGCGTGAAAGCATTGATCCCGTCGAGCGGCATAGCAGGCCCGGGTCGATTTTAAATCGAGCCGGCTCACCGCCAAATGAACCGCGTAAACGATTTGTTAATACATTGCGGTCAATATGAAAAAGCCGGCGGAATTTCCCCGCCGGCTTTAACACCCGGAGGTCGGCATGGTTACAACTAACGACTTCCTGGCGCTGATGGTGGTGATCGTGATCATAAAAGTCAAGATAATCATCAAAAAACGTTAGGGGAGCGGGCCGGTCCTGAACCAGGGGCCGGCCCACCCCGGGTGCAAGATGCACCGGATCAGGAGGCGCGCCATGACGATCCAGAATTCCCGATTCCTGGCTAACGGCATGTCATTACGGTTGAATTGATCGGCGTGAGATGCATCTCACGGAGGATGTCGCCGGGATGCGGAAATCGTGCATCGGCAGGACCGCTGGCTTGCTGGTGGTCATCGCCGCCGGTGGCGTTCTCGCCGTCAAAGTTGAACACAAGGCGCCAGGTCCCTGACACCAGTACAGTGCATGGCCCGAGGCGATCACCTCGCAGGGCGTGAAACCGCCAGGCCGGCCATTGATTGCTTCCAGGCGGCGGGCTGACACTAAACTGAAAGTGATCCGCCGCCGATTGGCCAAAAGATGGCCAGCGTAAACGATTTGTTAATACTTTGTGGTCAATATGAAAAAACCGGCGGGATTTCCCCGCCGGCTTTAACACCCGGAGGTCGGCATGCTACGAACTTGCGACTTCCTGGCGCTGATGGTGGTGATCGTGATCATAAAAGTCAAGATAATCATCAAAAAACGTTAGGGGAGCGGGTCGGTCCTGAAGCAGGGGCCGGCCCACCCCGGGTGCCCGATGTCTGGAAGCGGGACGGACGGTGGGTTTGCTGTACTGGGGTTGGTCAGCAATCTCCCATCACTACCATTGAAGATCCGAACAAAATCGCAAAACCGGCTTCGGAGCAGATTGACGCAAGACGACGGGAGATGCGGATTGTGGCGGACGCCGGACACTGTGCTCCGGCGCTGATGTTCGATTGGGCGATCCTGGAAGCGCGGGGCGCGCCCGGCAAGAAGTTCAATGCGCCCCACAGAACTCGGCAGTCCAGGTTCTGGCGGAGGAGGGCTCTATTGAGCCGAGGACGCCCAACACCTGCGTGAACCGGCGACGCCGCGCTTGGTGGTTGCCCGGAGTGATGTCTCGGTGACTGTATTCGCGGAGTAGGTGGACTGTCTGGTCAACACGTTGAACGCCCTGCCTGCCATATTGAGAAGTGAAGGCCGGGCGGGCGATGAGCGATGCGAGCGAATACCACGTTGTGTCACTGTATAGGAGGCGTTCCCGGCTTCGAAACCCGCCGCGTTGTGTTTCCGCCGTCGCCTCGACCGTTCGAGCGCAGACCCGGGCATTCATCCCGTCCGGTGGCGGCGCGATCATCCAGGCGGTGGCGCGGCCATAAGCAAGACGGATGTGCCGTCGAACGACCAAACAGATGGTCAGCGTAAACGATTTGTTAATCATTGCGGTCAATATGAAGAAGCCGGCGGAATGTCCCCGCCGGCTTAAAACCCGGAGGTCGCCATGTTTTCAAGCTACGACTTCCTGGCGCTAATGATGGTGATCGTGATCATAAAAGTCAAGGTCATCATCAAGAAACGTTAGGGGAGCGGGTCGGTCCTGGAGCAGGGGCCGGCCCACCCCGGGTGTCCGATGCCTTCATGATGTCGTGGATGCGATATCCTGACGCAACCGAACAATCCGCCGGCGGCGTTGGCGGCTGGGCGGGCTCCGCCGATGCCGAGGGCGACCTTTGCTTATTCCCCTCGGCTGAGGCCATCGCCGCGCCGCGATGCCACCGGCAAGGCCGATGCGCTGCCGGACAAAGCCACGCGGGAACCGCTGACTCAGGAGCAAACCGCGCGGTTGGCGGAGGCACTGCGTCCAGGCGGGTGGCTCGGCACTGACTGAAGGTGAGACGTCGATTGGCCATCAGGCGGTCAGAGTAAACGATTTGTTAATACTTTGCTGTCAATATGAAGAAGCCGGCGGGATTTCCCCGCCGGCTTAACATCCGGAGGTCGCTATGCTTCCAACTCACGACTTCCTGGCGCTGATAGTGGTGATCGTGATCATAAAAGTCAAGGTCATCATCAAACAACGTTAGGGGAGCGGGCCGGTCCTGAAGCAGGGGCCGGCCCACCCCGGGTGTCCGATGTCCGGATGGCGTTGGGGGCACGATGAACCGGATCGGAAGGCAGGCACGCGATCCCGGCAGCCTGCATCTCGATTGGTTAACGACCCCCGAACACAAGCCATGATTGTGGATATCCACGGAACGCCCGAGGGGGTAACATGTCCGTCATCTCGACGCGGCTCGGCCGCGCCGGCAGTACACATTGACGATTTGTTAACCACTCGGGGGATATAAGCATGGCGGGTCCGCGACGGGCGCAGCCCAAGATTAAGCCAGGGGCGTTGCCAGTGGACGATTACCGCCATCCGGAGGCGACGCGGCCGAACAATCCGCCGGCGGCCTTGGCTGCCGAAGGGCGGACTCCGGCGGTGCCGAAAACAATCTATGCCTATTCCCCCAGGCTGACGCCGTCGCTGCGCAGCGATCCCACCGGCAAGGCCGACGCTCTGCCGGAGTTGCTGGAGAAAGCCACGCGGGAGCCATTGACCAAGGAGGAAGCCGCGCTGCTGGCGGGGGCGTTGCGGCGGCACGAACCCTGGCTGGAATGGGCGGGCAAGCGGGAGACTCCGGCGTTTGCCGTGGACCCGGTGGCGCTGCACATCCACGAGCGAGTAAGCACCCAGGCCATCCTGCGCACCGCCGCTCGGCAGGACGTCACGCGCGATTTGTTCGCCGATCCCAAGCTCTCCTATGCGCAGGCGGTGAAGTTCTATCAGCACGATGTGGACTGGTCGAACCGGATGATCCTGGGCGACAGCTTGCAGGTGATGGCGAGTTTGGCGCAGCGGGAGAATCTCGCGGGGAAGGTCCAGATGATCTATCTGGACCCGCCTTATGGGATCAAATTCGGATCTAATTGGCAGCCTGAAGTTGGGGCCAGCAGAGTTTCGGAAAAGGAAAGTGATCTAACTCGGGAGCCAGAAATGGTTAAGGCGTACCGAGATACTTGGAATTTAGGTTTGCATTCTTACCTTGCATATCTACGTGACCGACTCATTCTTTGTCGAAATATGCTCGCTGACGGCGGCCATATGTTCCTCCAAATTAGCGACGATAATATTCATACGGTTCGTCAGTTGATGGATGATGTATTTGGAAGACAGAATTATATTGCTCAAATCGCGGTGCAAAAAACTGGAAGTTCTACCGGCGCATTTATCCAGACGAATGTGGATTTTCTCCTTTGGTATTGCCGTGACGTGGATCAAGCTAACAAGACGTTTACAAAGCTCTACGTTAAGCGTGAACGACATGGAAAAGGCGGAAGCGGATATAACCGGATTGTGGATGCTACTGGCGCCCGTCGTCAAGTCACCGACGCCGATTTCGACGAACAAGGTGCATTGCGACCTGGGCTAGAGATTTGGAGTTCCTACCCACTTACATCCGACGGATATCGAGAGACGACCACCGTTCCGTACGCGTTTGAAAATGGAAAATTTCATCCGGGCGATAATGCCCATTGGAAAGTGAGAACGGAACATCTCGATCGCGTAGCCGCAGCAAATCGTCTGGTAGCGGAGGATAAGCAGATCAGACTTTTGCGCCTTTGGCACGATTCGCCTGTCGTAACGTTGGGCATGAATTGGAATGACCTGGGCGGTGCAACCGGGAAAGTCTATGTGGTTCAAACGGCCGCGAAGATCATTGAGCGTTGTATGCTCATGACCACAAAACCGGGAGACTTGGTGCTTGATCCAACTTGTGGTTCGGGTACTACTGCTTTCGTCGCGGAGCAATGGGGGCGTCGGTGGATAACTATTGACACATCACGAGTTGCGGTTGCCATTGCTCGCCAACGGCTGATGACTGCCCGATTCGACCAATACAAATTGAAACGCGAAGCAGCCGGGCTTTCAGAGGGATTTGTCTATAAGACCGCCCAAAATATTACTCTTAAATCTATCGCACAAAATGTCGCTATTGATCCCATTATTGCAAAGCACAAACCCATACTTGATCAAAGTCTGAAAAATTTGAACGCCGCGTTGCGTGATGTTGGCGATAATATTCGCCGCCATCTTCTTGGACAACTCGCTGCGAAGGTGAAGGCGTATGGTAAGCGTTCTGTCACGGATGCTGACCGTCGTCGATGGAGTTTGCCGAAAGTCGGAGAGTCCTTTGAGACATGGTCTGTGCCGTTTGACACGGATCCAGACCACCCCGAATCTCTGGCCAAAGCAATCACCAGTTATCGCGAATTTTGGCGGGTAAGGCAGGAGGAAATTGACGCTGCTATTACAGCCGCAGCCGAGCATGAGGACTTGGTCGATCAGCCCGAAAAGGTATCTGGAATCACGCGTGTCTCCGGCCCGTTTTCGGTTGAAGCGGTCCAGCCCGCGGAAACCAGTCTGGACGAAGCCACTCACGCCAGTCCAATCGAAGGTGCTCCCGAAGCGCTGGACGGCACGTTCGCAACTGACGATCAAAACATCCCAACGGCTGAGCCTAAGAACGCCGAAGCCTATCTCGATCAGATGCTACGTTTGTTGAAAATGGATGGGGTTCGATTCCTCGACAACCGGGTGATGAGCTTCTCCCGTCTGGACACTATGGGCGCTAGCACATTGGCAATCCACGCCGAGGGGCGCTGGACAGCCCCAGGGGAATCCGACTCCGACCCGGAGGGTAACGCGACTGTCGCTGTTGGTTTTGGTCCGCAATACGGCCCCGTGACCGCCAGACAGGTGGAGCAACTCATGCGCGCTGCGGCCCGGCGCGGTTACGACGATCTGGTGGTGGCTGGCTTTTCTTTTGACGGTGCAGCACAGGCGGCGATTCAGGACGCGGAACACCCTGAATTGAAAGTTCACATGGCCCACATTCGCCCCGACGTGAACCCTGGTATGGCGGGCTTGCTGAAAGACACCTCGACCGCCCAGCTTTTCACCGTATTCGGAAAGCCGCGCTCCAGACTGGACTCGCTCGCCAACGACGAATGGCAGGTGACCATGGAGGGCGTGGACATCTACGACCCCGTCACCAGCACGATCACGCCGAGCCGAGCGGACAAGGTCGCGGCATGGTTCCTCGACAGCGACTACGACGGACGGACGTTCTGCATCACACAGGCGTTTTTCCCTGACAAGGATGCGTGGTCGAAGCTCAGCGCTGCCCTGAAAGGCGTGTTGGATGAGGCCGCGTTCGCCGCCCTGTCCGGCACCGTCAGCCTGCCATTCGCCAAAGGCGAGAACGGGTGCGTGGCAGTGAAAGTGATCGATCCGCGCGGCAACGAGGTGATGCGCCTGCACCGGTTTGAGGGCTGATCCAATGGCCAAAGCGCCGCCACCGGCCCAGCAGGACATCCCAATCCAGCCGGTCGAAAAGCCGATCATTTGCGCTCCCTATAAAGAGCCTGATCAGCACTGGAAATATGACACTGTCACCGGCGCGGCCCGCAAGGAACCGGGCCGCCGGCCAGCGTCCTATTGGTATAAGACCGAGCGGACTGGCGGAGCGCAGCTATCACTGTTGGCGCAGGAACAGCAGGACGACCTGCCGCTGCCGAACCTGCTGCGGGAAGACGTGCGCCGCTGGCGGGACGCCGACTATCGCGGCGGCACGCAAGCCACGCGGGAATTGCTGCGGCATTGGGGGCGGGAGGATCGGGAACGCCGGTTGTTCTTCGGCCAGCGGGAGGCCGTCGAGACACTGATCTACCTCGCGGAAATTCGCTTCAACGCCCGAACCAGCCGGCTGCGTTTCACGCCAAAGGTAACGGAAGACGACCTTAATCGTTTGTTGACCGGGGTGCGTCCCGGTCCGGCTTTCGGACTTACCCAAGGCGCGGATTTCTTCCCGACGCTGGTAGATAAGCCGTCCGACCCGGCATTGAAGCCGCTGCGGCGGCTCTGCACGAAGCTGGCGACCGGCAGCGGCAAGACGCTGGTCGCCGCGATGGTTATCACCTGGGCGTTCGTCAATCGCGGCATCAGTCCGGAAAGCCGCGAGTATCCCAACGTCGTTCTGATCTGCGCCCCGAATCTGACGGTGAAAGAACGGCTGAGCGTGCTGCGGCCGGATGCGGTGGACAACTACTACGACGCATTCGATCTGGTGCCGGCCAAGTGGCGGTCGCTTCTGAACCGCGGAACGGTGGTGATCGAGAACTGGCACCGGTTCGCGCCGGAAAGCCCGCACAAGGAAGGCGACAAGACCTACGCCGTCGTGGACAAAGGTGAGGAAACACCCGTCGATCTGCTCCGCCGCATCATGCGGGAGGCTCCGGACCGATTGCCGATCCTGGTCATTAACGACGAAGGCCATCATTGCTGGCGGCCGGCGCCAGGGGCACAGGCTGGAGCCGATCTGACCGGAGATGACAAGTCAGAATTCGAGGCCGAAATACAGGAAGCAACCGTCTGGGTCGAAGGCCTCGACCGGTTGAATGCCAGCGGTGGCGACAAGCCTGGAATCTCCTGGGTGCTCGATCTGTCGGCCACGCCGTTCAGGATCAAGGGCAGCAACTACCCCGAGGGGCAACCGTTCCCCTGGATCGTCTCCGATTTCGGTCTGGTGGATGCCATTGAAAGCGGGATCACCAAAATCCCGCGTTTGCCGGTCCAGGACACGACCGGCCGTCCCGATCCGCGATACTTCCGGCTGTGGGAGGCCATTCGCGATGGTCTGCAACCGGGGGAGCGGCTGCCCGGCCGCTCCGGCAAGCCCAAGCCCGCCGTCGTGTGGCGCGAGGCACAAGGCGCGCTGCTGCAAATCCTCGGTCAGTGGAAGGAACGTTTCGAACGCATCCAAGCCGCTCGGCCCGGCGTGGACCGGACCCCGCCGTGTGTGATCGTGGTCTGCGACAACACCGACATCGCCGAGGAATTCTATCGCCGAATCAGTGGCGAGCAGATTGTCGAAACCGTCACCGAAGCCGAAGTTCTGGAAGTGTTGGAAGACGAAGCGGCAGAGGATGAAGCAGCCCCGACCAAGCGCGGCAAGAAGCCGAAGCCCAAGACCGTTTACGGCCGTGGCGAGGTGTTTCCTGAGCTGTTCAGCAATACTGCTGCTCGCAAGTTCACCATCCGGATTGACAGCAAGCTGTTGGCGCAAGCCGAGGCTGGGGGCACCGGTAAGAAGAAAGCCGACGCGGCGGAGGAACTGCGACGTGTCGTGGCAACGGTGGGTAAGACCGGCGAGCCGGGGCAGCATGTGCGATGCGTCGTTTCGGTGGCGATGCTGACCGAGGGCTGGGACGCGAACACGGTCACCCAAATTCTCGGGCTGCGCGCCTTCACCAGCCAGTTGCTGTGCGAGCAGGTCGTCGGCCGGGGGTTGCGACGGATGAACTACACACCCGACCCGGCGACTGGTCTGTTGACTGAGGAATACTGCGACGTTTACGGTGTGCCGTTTTCCGTGATTCCGTTCCGGGGACGGCCGGTGAACAAGCCTGAGCCGGATGATACGCCGCCCAATCTGGTGAAGGCGCTGCCTGAACGTGCCGCGATGGAAATGCGTTTTCCGGTGGTGGAGGGGTATGCGTTCGCGCTGCGGCGGAATTTGATCCGTTGCGATGTGGCGGCGATGGAAGTCTTGCGGATCGAACCGAACTTGGAACCGACCGGCACGTTCGTGCGGCCACAGGTCGGCGTTCAGGTCAGCCGTGGCATGGCCTCGACGCAGTCACCGTTCGGCTATGACCAGCAGAATCGCAGTGCGTATTACGAGTCTACACATGTGCAAACGATCTTGTTCCAGGCGGCGCTGCGGATCGTAGATGAACTCGCGACCGTAAGCACCCAAGGGGTGGATGGGCGGCGCCGGCGGGTTTTTGCCCTGCAATCGCGGCATGCTTTGTTTCCCCAGGTGTTTCGGATTGTCGAGGAATACTATCGGCAGAAAGTCATTCTCAACGGGGCGCCAGAACAGGAACTCGGTCTGGAGAAGTATATGCGCCAGATTGTCGAGCGGATGCGGGTGGCGATCCAACCGGACGAGGCGTCCGGTGAGCCGCCGCTGTTGCCGTTACTGAACCGGACACAAGAAATCGGTAGCACGTCCGGGGTGGAATTTCGGACGAAACGGCCGGTCTATGCCACAACGGCCAGCCATATCGGGCATGTTGTTGCCGATACCATGACGTGGGAGCAGGCAACCGCTTTCCGGCTTGAACAGGCTGCCCTCCGTGGCGTGGTGCGATTTTATGCTCGGAATGAGGGGATGAACTTCACGATCCCCTACGAGTTCCTGAGCGTGGATCATGGGTATGAACCGGATTTTCTGGTGCGTCTGGCGACACCGGACGGCGAACCGGATCTGACGTTGATCTTGGAAGTGAAGGGTTTCGAGGGGAATCAAGCCTCGGCGAAGCACGAGGGCGCGCAGCGTTGGGTGAGGGCGGTGAACAACTGGGGCAAACTCGGCCGATGGGCGTTCCATGTCTGCCGGAATCCCCAGACTTTGGAGCAGGAGTTGGCGTATTTGGTGCAACAGGCGAGAACTTAGGAAATGGTGCGCCCGGTAGGACTCGAACCTACAACCGAGCGGTTATGAGCCGCCTGCTCTAACCAATTGAGCTACAGGCGCGCACCGGCGCCTTAATGCCCGCACCCGACGACCGCCGTCAACGTTAAGGATTGCCGACGAGCATCGCTCGCCAGCGCCCGGGCTGATGTCCGGGACAAGTCGGGCATCTTGGTCCCCCACCGACGGCCCGGTCCGGCAGTGCCCTTCGGACAGGCCGGGTGGCACCTGGAAAATAGTTCTTGTTACGTTCCTTGGTTTCCGCTAGAACTCAGCCACACCTTGCAGGAGATGGACGCGATGCCGCAGACCGCCGCTTTCAAAGCCTTGTCCGCAACCGCTCCGGACAGCGCCGATCCCTCGCGCCGCCCGTCGCGCCTGCTGCAGGATGTTATCCTCAATTTGCTGACCCCGCTGTTCCGGCCCGCCTGCAACGGCGACACCACGCTGGCTCGGTGTACCGCGCAGGGGGCTTTGGACGCCCATAACCCGCGCACGGTGCCGGAACTACTCGCGGTTGCTCAGGTGATCGCCTTTCGCCAGTCGGATTTGGCCATCGCCAAGGCAAAAGCAAAAGCCCGAGCTTAACGCCAAGACCTGCCCGCACCAACCACGCCTGCTCCTGCCGCCACAGGTGGCCCGGACAAGCCGGGCCATGACGCGAATGGAAGGCTTGCGGCCGATGTCTGAATGTCGACGCCCCCTTAAAGCCGCCCGCCGTCCACCACCCACAATTGACCGCTGCACATGCGGCTGTCATCAGACGCCAGCCACAGCACCATCCGGGACACGTCCTCCGGTATCACCTTGGCCTTCAGGCATTGCACGCGCATCAGGTTGGCCTCGGCTTCGGGAGTCAGCCACAGGTCGATCTGCCGTTGCGTCATGATCCAGCCGGGGATGACGCAATTCACCCGGATACCGTGACCGCCCAGGTCGCGCGCCATGCCCTTCGTCAGCCCCTCCACCCCGGCCTTGGCGGTGGTGTAGGCGGGCATGTCGCCATGGTTGGTGTGCCATGAAATCGAGCCGAAATTGATGATCGAGCCACCTCCGGCCGCCTGCATCATCGGCGCCACGGCCTGGATGGCGAAGAACTGGTGGCGCAGGTTGGTGGCCATGCGCTCGTCCCAGAACTCTACCGTCACGTCGGCGTAATTGTGGCGCTGATCGTTGGCGGCATTGTTGACCAGGACCCCGATGGGACCCAGCCGCCCGGCGATGTCGGCGATGGCGGCCTGCAACGCCGGGATATCCTTCAGGTCGCACGGAAGGAAAATCGGCGCGGGCAGGCCCTCGGCGGTCAGGCTATCGATCAAACGCGCCGCTGCGTCCTCCGCGATGTCCAGGAACGCAATCCGAGCACCCTGGCGGGCGAACTGGGTCACGTGTTCGGCGCCGATGCCGCTGGCGCCGCCGGTCACCAGAACGACGCGGTCGCGCAGGGACGGATAGACGGCGAAGCTCATGACAGTACCTCCGTCAGCTTCCGAAGGGCATCGGCCACCACGGCGTCCTTGCTGCCCACAATATCGACGATGATCGGATGCTCGTCCGGTCCGGGTTCCTCCAGCGTGGCAAACTGGCTGTCCAGTAGGGCAGGCGGCATGAAGTGGTTCTTGCGGGCGCTGACCCGATCCGCGATCAGCGCCTTCGACCCGCGCAGATACATCAGCAGCGTGTCCGACCGGTCGCCGATCAGGATGTCCCGATACACGCGTTTCAGTGCCGAACACGCCACGACGGCCGACTGTCCGGCGGCCAGCAGCTCGTCCTCCCTGGCCGCGATGGCGCGCAGCCAGGGCCAGCGGTCTTCGTCGGTCAGCGGCGTTCCGGCGGCCATCTTGGCGATGTTGGCTGGAGGATGAAACGAATCACCCTCCAGCAGGATCCAGCCTTCCTGACGCGCCAAAGCCGCGGCGACCGAGGTCTTGCCGCTGCCCGACACGCCCATCACAACAACGATTGTCACTTCTTGGCCGGCTCCACATGGCCGCCAAAGCCGAACCGCATGGCGGACAGCACCTTTTCGGCGAAGGTGTGGTGCTGGCGCGAGCGGAAGCGGGTGAACAGCGACGCGGCCAGCACATCGGCCGGCACGGCTTCCTCGATCGCGGCTTCGATGGTCCAGCGGCCCTCTCCGGAGTCCTCGACCTCGCCGGAGAACGCTTCCAGCTTTTCATCCTTGGCCATCGCATCGGCGGTCAGGTCGAGCAGCCAGGAACTGACCACGCTGCCGCGGCGCCAGACCTCGGCGATGTCGCCCATGTTGAGGTCGAAACGGTGATCCTCCGGCAGTTTGTCCGACGACTTGTTGCGCAGGATGTCGAAGCCCTCCGCCATCGCCTGCATCATGCCGTATTCGATGCCATTGTGGATCATTTTCACGAAGTGGCCGGCACCGACCGGGCCGGCATGGATGTAGCCTTGTTCGGCGCGGGGATCGCGGCCCTCGCGACCGGGGGTGCGTTCGATGGTGCCAATCCCGGGGGCCAGCGCGGCAAAGATCGGGTCGAGGTGCTTCACCGCATCCGCGTCGCCGCCGATCATCATGCAGTAGCCGCGTTGCAGGCCCCAGACGCCGCCGGAGGTGCCGACGTCGAGATACCGCAGGCCTTTCCCGGCCAGCGCTTTACCGCGCCGAATGTCGTCTTTGTAGTAAGTGTTGCCGCCATCGATGATGATGTCGCCTTTGCCGAGCAGGCCGGACAGCGTGTCGATGGTGTCCTCGGTAATCTTGCCGTGTGGCAGCATGACCCAGATCGCTTTCGGCGATCCGGTCAGCTTGGCGACCATGTCGGAAAGCCCGCTGGCCGTCGTGGCGCCCTCTTTACCCAGCGAGTCCACCGCCGCCTGACTGGCGTCCCATACGACCGAGGCGTGCCCCGCCTTCATCAACCGCCGGGAGATGTTCGCGCCCATACGGCCCAATCCCACAACACCGATCTGCATCTGCACTTCTCCGATTTCCATTGGGTGCGCACCCTGCCACATGCTGGCGCGAAGGCAAGACGGGGCGTGTTCTCGCGCATACGTTATCCCGGCCGAGCCCGGTTATTCGCGGGAATCCGGAGTGTTAGGAGGGAGTCCTAAGTAGATTCCGTAACTATCGAATAGCCGGCGTGTGTGTAGCATTGCTGTCTGACGTTCCGCAGCCGGCGCGCTGTTCGGCGCGTCCCGTTCCGGAGAGTCATTTTGTCCACAGACCAACCCGACAGCCAGACCGACTCTCGCCCTTCTGTATCGCAGGTGACCGCCCTGGCGACGGTTCCGAACGTGCCGGCCGTCGTGCCTACAGGCGCAGTCGTGGTCCCACCGGAAGCCGCGATCGTGCCGAAGCGGCGCCGCTTGCTGAAACCGGCGCTGCTGTTGCTGCTGCTGTTCGCGGGGCTTGCCGGCGGCGGCTACTGGTGGCTGCATCCGCGCGCCAGTCTGCCGCCGGGCATCGCATCGGGAAACGGCCGCCTGGATGCCGACGAAATCGATATCGCCACGAAATTCGCCGGCCGGATCGCCACGTTGTCCGTCGATGAGGGCGATCTGACGACGGCCGGGCAGGTCGTCGCGAAGATGGATACGCGGGACCTCGAGGCCTCGCTGCAACAGTCTCAGGCATTGATTGCCCAGGCGTCCCAGACGTTGCTCGCCGCCAAAGCCACGTTGGAACAGCAAAAGAGCCAGGTGGTGTTCGCAGGGCAAGAGATCGCGCGCACGCTGGCCCTGGTGGACAAGGGATTTGCCACGCGGGAGACGCTGGACCAGCAACGCCAGACGCTGGCCAGTGCCATCGCCGGGCAGAACGCCGCCACCGCGGGCATCGCCGGGTCTCAAGCCGCGCTCGATGCCGCCACGCACGCCGCGGAGGTGTATCAGGTCAATATCGCCGACGGCTCCCTGGTGGCGCCGCGCGACGGGCGGATCGAATATCGGGTCGCGAATGTGGGGGAGGTTCTGCCGGCCGGCGGCAAGGTCTTCACCATGCTCGATACCAGCTATGTTTACATGGATATCTACCTGTCAACACTGTCGGCGGGACGTGTAAAATTGGGCACCGACGCCCGTATCGTCCTGGATTCCTACCCGGCGCATCCGTTTCCGGCCAAGGTCGTGTTCATCGCCGCGCAAGCACAGTTCACGCCCAAAACAGTGGAAACCAAGGATGAGCGAGACGTGCTGATGTTCCGGGTGCGCGTCCGGATCGATCCGGAACAGTTGAAGGCGCATGCGGCGGCGGTGCGCAGCGGATTGCCGGGCATGGCCTATGTCCAGACCGAACCCAACGTGGTTTGGCCGGTAACGCTGCAAACTGCCGCACCGAAATGACTGCGCTGGCGGCGCAACTGGATGCGGTCTCGCACATTTATGGCAAAGCCGTCGCACTGGATAACGTCTCGCTGTCGATTCCAGCCGGTTGCATGGTGGGGATTATCGGTCCGGACGGCGTCGGCAAGTCGTCCGTCCTCAGCCTGATCGCCGGCGCTCGGCAGATCCAGTCTGGTACCGTTACGGTGCTCGGTGGTAACATGGCCGATGCGGGATACAGGGCCGCATTGTGTCCAAGGGTTGCGTTCATGCCGCAGGGTTTGGGGCGGAATCTGTACCCCGACCTGAGTGTTCGCGAGAATATCGAGTTCTTCAGCCGCCTGTTCGGGCAATCGCGCGCCGAACGGACATGGCGTATCGCCGAACTGCTGGGGGCGACCGGCCTGACCGCGTTCGCCGACCGTCCGGCCAAGAAACTATCGGGCGGGATGCGCCAGAAGCTGGGTCTGTGCTGTTCCCTGATCCACGACCCCGATCTGCTGATTCTGGACGAGCCCACAACCGGCGTCGATCCGTTATCGCGCCGCCAGTTCTGGGAATTGGTCGATCTCATGCGGTCACGGCGCGCGGGCATGAGCGTCGTCGTGGCAACGGCTTATATGGAGGAAGCCGAACGGTTCGACTGGCTGATCGCCATGAACGCCGGCAAGGTCCTGGCGACCGGAACGCCGGCCGACCTGAAGCAGGCGCACCATGTCGATACGGTGGAGGAAGCTTTCATCGCCGTCCTGCCGGAGGCGCAACGACGCGGCCACACCGCGCTGAAGATCCCCCCGCGCAAGGTTATGGACGCCGAACCGGTTATCACCGCGCATGATTTGACGTGCCGTTTTGGTGATTTCACCGCGGTGGACAAGGTCAGCTTCAAGATCGAGCGTGGCGAGATCTTCGGATTCCTCGGATCGAACGGCTGCGGCAAAAGCACGACGATGAAGATGCTGACCGGGCTGTTGCCGGCCACGTCGGGAGACGCACTGCTGTTCGGCCACCCGGTTCAGGCCGGCGGCATCGCTGTGCGCAATCGTATCGGCTATATGTCGCAATCGTTCTCGCTGTATACTGAACTGACCGTCCGGCAGAACCTTGATCTGCATGCGCATCTTTTCCATTTGCCGCGGGAAAAGGCGCGGACCCGTATTACCGAATTGACCCGGCAATTTGGCCTGGGAGACTACCTGGACCAACGCACATTGGACCTGCCGCTGGGCATCCGCCAGCGGCTTTCGCTCGCCGTGGCCATCGTTCATCAGCCGGAAATCCTGATCCTGGATGAACCGACGTCGGGCGTCGACCCGCTGGAGCGGGATCATTTCTGGGAATTGCTGATTGACCTTGCGCGCAATCAGGGCGTAACGATTTTCGTGTCCACCCATTTCATGAATGAGGCCGCGCGCTGCGATCGGGTGTCGCTGATGGATGCCGGACGTGTGCTGGCCACCGATACGCCGGCCGGGTTGGTCAAGGCCCGCGGGGTCGCCTCGCTGGAGGAGGCGTTCATCGCCTACCTTGAGGAAGCCAAGGGCGCTTCGCCGGCACCGGCTTCGTTGCGAGCGATCTCCAACAGCGCGTCGGTCGAACGTCCCTGGTTCAGTCCGCGACGCTTGCTGGCCTACACCATCCGTGAAAGCCTGGAACTGTTGCGCGATCCGGTGAGGCTTGGCTTCGGGCTTTTCGGCACAGCCATGCTGATGATTGTCTTCGCGTTCGGCGTCTCTACCGACGTCAACAATCTCACGTTCGCGGCGCTCGACCGCGACCAGACACGGGAAAGCCGAGCCTATTTGGAGGAATTGAGGGGGTCGGCCTATTTTGTGGAGAAGCCGCCGATCACCGACTACACCGACCTTGAGGCGCGGCTACAGGACGGCAGCATCAACGCCGCCATCGAGATACCGCCGGGCTTCGGACGCGATATCAAGCGCGGCAGACCGGTCTGGGTGTCCGCGACGGTGGACGGAGCGATGCCATTCCGGGCGCAAACCATTCGCGGGTATTTGCAAGCCATGCACCAGCTTTATCTGGCCGATCCGATCGTCACCACGACGCGGCCGGCGCCTTCGCCGCCCGCCGATATTGAAATACGGTTCAAGTACAACCAGGACTTCGACAGCATCTATGCCATGGTGCCCTCCAACATCTCCATGATGCTGGCGCTGTTCCCGGCGATCCTGATGGCTCTGGCGATCGTCCGGGAAAAGGAGCTTGGATCGATCACGAATCTGTATGTCACCCCGGTCACGCGGCTGGAGTTCCTGATCGGCAAACAGCTTCCCTATATCGCGATCGCGATGGTCAATTTCGGACTGCTGTTCCTGATGGCGATTTTCATCTTCCATGTGCCGCTCAAGGGAAGTTTCATCACGCTGCTGCTGGGTGTTTTGCTGTATGTCACGACGACAACCGCCTATGGGATGCTGGTTTCGGCGTTCACCAAAACTCAGATTGCCGCCTTGTTCGGCACCGCGATCCTGACGGTTCTACCGGCGACCCAATTCTCCGGCATGATGACCCCCGTCTCCTCGCTGACCGGCATGGCTCGGATCATCGGGCAGGGGTTTCCGATGACCTATTTTGTGCCCATCAGTGTCGGCACGTTTACCAAGGGTCTCGGTTTCCAGGATCTGAGCGGCAATGTGGCGCGGTTGGCGATTTTCATTCCGGTGCTGCTGTTGCTCAGCCTGCTGCTACTCCGTAAGCAGGAAAAGTGATGATGCGCAGCCTGTCGAATATCTTCTGGCTTGGCACCAAGGAGCTTCGCAGCTTCCTGCACGATTACGTTCTGATCGGGCTTGTGATCTACGCTTTTTCATTCGCCGTGATCACCTCCGCGCAAAGCAATTCGCAAGAATTGAATAATGCCTCGATCGCCATCGCCGATGAGGACCATTCCCAATTGTCGCGCCGTATCGCCGGTGCTTTCCTGCCACCGCTGTTTCAAACGCCGCAGTTCATCGCAGTGGCCGACATCGTTCCGCTGATGAACGCCGGCAAATATACCTTCGTGATCGATATCCCGCCGCGGTTCGAGCAAGACGTGCGAGGCGGCCGAAGCCCGGGGTTGCAGATCGATGTCGATGCAACCGCGATGATACAGGCCGGCCTGGGGTCGGGCGACGCGCAGCAGATCATCACCACTGAAATCGCCGAATTTCTGGCCCACACCGAACAGGCGCCTCTGTCCACGGTTAATCTGGACGTGCGAATCGCCTTCAATCCGAACGTAACGACCGCCTGGTTCACCAGCGTCATGGGGATCATCAACAACGTTACTATGCTGGCGATCATCATGTCCGGTGCCGCGATTATCCGCGAACGGGAGCACGGAACGATGGATCATCTGCTGGCGATGCCGCTGACCCCGTTTGAGATCGCGATGTCCAAGGTGTGGGCAAACGGCCTGGTGATCACTGTCGCCGTCGGGCTTTCGCTATACGTCGCCGTGCGCACCATTCTCGGCATTCCCATCGCCGGGTCGATCCCGCTTTTCATGGTTGGCGTGGTGATCTACCTGTTCTTCGCCACCGCCGTCGGCATTTTTCTGGGAACCGTGACCCGGTCGATGCCGCAACTCGGGCTGCTGTTCATGCTGGTCTTCCTGCCCATGAACATGCTGTCCGGCAGCAACACGCCGCTGGAGAGCATGCCGGTGTGGCTGTCCACCGCGATGCAGGCGTCACCCTCGACCCATTTCGTATCGTTCGCGCAGTCCATCCTGTACCGGGGCGCCGGGATCGGCATCGTCTGGCCGCAATTCCTCGCCGTCGCCCTGGTGGGAGGGCTGTTTTTCGGCCTGGCCCTGTGGCGGTTCCGTTCGGTGGCGGCACAGACGACGTGAAGCCGCCGCCCCGCTCACTCCCGGGGATTGACCATAACCTTGGCGTGCGTCTCCGGGTTCGCCAACGCGGCAAAGGCCCCGCTGACCCCGTCCAGCCCCACCGTTCCGGTCACCAACGGCGAGACATCCACCTTCCCCTCCGCAATGAATGCCAGGCTTTCGGCGAACTCGGCCGCCGTGTAGGCCAGCACGAACTGGACGTTCAGTTGCTTGACAATACCGAAAAACGGCTCGATCCGATCCGTTTCCATGCACACGCCGACCACGACGACGCGGGCGCCGGCCGGGGCGCCCTCCAGCACCTGTTGGATCACGCTGGGGACGCCGACGCATTCGAAAATCACCGCCGGGCGCAGCTTCGGGCCGAGGCCGAACAATTGCGCGTAGCGGCTGCCGTCGAAGCCCGCGGGCGTCGCGGTTTGCCGCCATGTCTCGTAGGGGGAGACCTCGGCCGGATCGATCACGATGTCCGCGCCCATCTTCAGCGCCAGCGCCCGCCGCGCGGGGGAGTAATCGGCGGCGATGATCGGATGCACGTTCTTGATCGCCAGCCCGGCGATCACCGCCAGCCCGACCGGGCCGCAGCCGACCACCAGCGGCACGTCCTGGGGCGTTAACCGCGCGTGCTGGACGGCGTGCCAGCCGACCGCCAAAGGCTCCGTCAGCGCCGCCTTTTCGGCCGGCAATCCGTTCGGCACCGGCAACAGCAACCGATCCGCCAGCGGCATGTATTGCGCGAAGCCGCCGGCGATGTCGTTCGAGTAACCGATGCCCTGTACCGTCTCGCCGGCCAGCGTCATCGGCATCGAGCAGACCAGCGTGCCGGGGGCCAACCGAGCCGGGGTGTTCGGGCCGTAGTCGATCACCTCGCAGCAGAATTCGTGGCCGAAGACCACGTCGCGGTCGGCGTCCATCGACCAGCGGTTGCCGGCTCGCTTTGCCAGATTGACGAACTGATGCGTGTGTTTGGCGGCGTGCAGATCGGAGCCGCAAATGCCGCAGGCGAGGGTGCGGACCAGCACCTGGCCCTGCACCGGCACCGGATCGGGCAGCGTATCGACGACGATCGAGCCTTGGCGGAAGACGGCGGCGCGCATGGTGGTTTCCTTTTTCTAAGTCAGTTCTGTCGTCAATTGTTATGGCGGGCGCGCCGGGCTCGCTATCGCGGCGCCTGTGCGCGCGATGGTGGCCCGGACAAGCCGGGCCATGACGATTGTGGAATGACGGAGCCTCACGGTTCGCCCGTGTTGCCTCTTACGCCGGAGGTTTCACACCGCACGCACCCTTCATCACACGCTGACATGCCCGATGAATTTCGGCGGCGGACGGTCGCCCCATTGCGAGCGTAGGCCTTCCTCCGCCGACACCAGATTGCCGCCGTTGCGGACGTTCAGGCGGTCGCTGTCGGCCCAGTGCTCGTGCACCCGGCGCCATGGATCGGCCCAGTAATCATAGACCTGACTGCCGAGTAAATGCCGGCCGATCCCCCACATATGCTCGAATTTTTCTTGCTTGACCAGGTGTTCGTGGCCGATGAACACGTCGTCGATGTCCTGCACCTCGAACGAGAAATGATTCAGCCCGGCCCGTTCGGTTTTCATGCAGAAGAACGCGTGGTGATCGACATACTCGTCGCCGCGGTCGATGCGGCTGAACTGGCCGATGATGTTGTCCTGTTGGCCGGCATACACGTCGTCCGACCGGATCAGACCGAGCGTATCGCGGAACCAGGCGACGGTTTCGGTGTTTTTCGGGGAGCCCATGACGGCGTGGGCGATTCGTTTCACGCTGGACGGGCCTTGGCGGAAGCGGATTACCTCACCGGCGCGCTTCAGCGGTTCGGGGCCGGAGTTGATCGGCTGGCGCACCACCTGGATCGGCCATGCGGCTTCGATGCCGTGCACGACCTCGATCGTGTAGCCGTTGGGTTCCTGGATGCGGACGCGCTGGCCGCCGCCGGGTTCGTCGAGATGCTCGATGCCCGAGGCGCCGGGTAGTTTCGCCAGCGTGCGCAGATCGTCTTCGCTGTCGGCATACCAGGCAAAGCCGAGATAGGCCGGATCGCCGCGTTCGGTGATGTGGATGTGATGGGCCGGATCGGTGCCGCGCATATACAGCGCGTTCGGCGTCCTCGCCGCTCGGGTCATGCCGAAGGCGGTGAGAAATTCCTCCTGCTGGTCCAAATCCGGCGACCGCAACCGGCCGTAGGCGAGATCCCTGACCTTGATAACCGCCATCGCACGCTCCTTCTTCTGCCGGTCGCGCCGGTCGCGCCGGCCGTTCAGGGGAGCGTAACCGTCTCCGCCTTGCGTGTCATCAGGGGGAGGAGACGGACTGGATAGCGGCGTTCACGCGAGCGGAGACGGCACTTTATCCTCACAAGCGGCCTCGTTATCTGGTGATCGAGCGAGTTGCGTTTCGCCCAAGGCTATGAAAGCTCCAGGTGCCGGCGCCGATAGACGGGAGCGTCAAATGGTCCGCTCAATCAGTGTAAGGGTACCATTCGGTTCGCTGATCGTCGCACTACTGTTTGCGTTGAACACCCCAAGGGTTGGCGAGGAAGCCTCCTTGATGAGGAAGCTGGAATATGGCGTGCTGGTGGTTGCAGCGAATGCCAACACCCCGTACGCATTTTGTCCGAAATCTGTGAGTTTGACGGTTACTGAGCCGAGATCTGTGTAAGTGACTTTGCCAGCGCCTGCGCCGGAGCCTTGTGATCCGATCGAACCGGGATTGTTGACCCCATACACGTCAAACGTAACGCTCGTAACCGCCTTGCCAGCACCCGCGCCTGAACTTTGGGATCCTGTTTGGGCGCTTGTCTCGAAAACGCCACCGAGCAAAATGATGTCACTGGTCGTCATGGTTTCCCTCCGTGCATTAGTTAATATTCAGCATTGCTTGTGCTGGTCTGTCAACGCGGGATTTTGTGGTGTCGGCCCCTTGCATAGTTTGGGGTATCGTCAGTCAATATTTGGTGATAGCGCGCTAGTTGTTGCTTGTTAACAATTATAGGGGCGAGTGCAGCACGGTTGAGTCGGCGGGCCAGTAGCAGGCCTTGAAGGGGGCCGGTATCCAGTCGGGTCCGTGGGCGCGATACGTGACCTAGGGGAGGGCCGCCATTATCCCGCCATTGGATGGATGGGTGCCGCGCTTGCATGTCGTCCGGCAATCGCCGCGATCGCGGTCTCTTTCTCGCTGTCCGATTTGGACTCTCGATTATTAGGATATCAGACTGATCCGGGCAGGACCCGTCGGGCAACAACTCATCAACGCTCAATCCCAACTGCCGGGCGAGCCGCCGACAGATTGACACCGATCCCTCGCGCCGGCCCTTCCACATCGTCGCCGGACAGCGTTTGCAGCGTCCCGGCCGCGACAGCCCGCATCGCGGCCTTGGCGTCGGCCGCGTCGATCAGGTCTTGGTAGTCCTCGGCGGTCAGCGTCGCGCGGCGAGGCGTGGCGGGGGTGTTAGAAGGCATAGATCGCGTCGGCGGTCGCGGCTGGCGCGATGGTGGGTTTCAGTGCCTCGCGATCGATGCCATCGACCGGCCCGCCGAACAGCGCCGCGATGTATGCCTTGAGGCCGGCGTAACCCCGGACGCCGATATGCGCGTCGGGATCGATTTCTATCATGATGTCGGTATCGCTGCCGGGGTGCTCGTCGCCGCGTGCGCGCGCGCCGAACAGCGCCGCCCGGGCCACGCCGCGCGACCGGAGTGCGGCTTCGTTCTCTCGCAATCGGGCGATGATGTCCTGGCGATCCATGGCCGTCTTATAGCACAACAATGCGGCCGACGGAGCCGTCAAAAGAGAGAGGGCGGTGCCCATGCCCGAGCCCCGGGGCGTTGCCGATCATGGCTCGTCGGACGGGGTTGTCGGTGGCCCAATCGAGGCTGTTGACGAAGCTGGAGAGCGCGAGGTGCCACACTTCGAGTTGGCCGCCGAGGGCTAGCAAACCGAGCGTGGCTGAGTTGGCGCCCGGGAGGAGGACGACGGCGATGAGGGTGCTGCGACGCTCTATGCGCTCGGCCCGGGCGCCGAGAAAGACGCCGAACAAGCCCATCGGCACCAGGCGGAGCATGGTCATCATCGCGACCAGGAACGCGGAGTTGGTGCGCTGATAGACGAACACGCCGATGGCCACGGTTTCCAGCCCGCGGACGCTGAAGACCACGAGACCGACGGACCATAGGTGCCAGAAGTCGGCGAACTCCGGGCGCAATAGCCGGCGCAATGGCGATGGCGCGCGGGCTTGCGTCGTGCCCTGCACGGTGTTCACGGATGGTTTCCTCCCTAGCGGGGGGAGTGCAGCACGGTTGGGGGGGTGGGCGAACGGGAAGGTAATGATGTTGCGCGGCCGCTTTTATCCGTCACAAGATGGCGGAAGCTTGTCGGGAGCGGGATCGGAGGTTCCGGATACACAGCACCCTGGTTCTGACACTTGCCGACCAGGCGCGCTTTTACTGCCATCGACCGCGAGCAGACCTAGACATACGTCCGGCGAAGGGATACTGGGGCCCGAGTTTCATGGCGCAACGAGGTGAGTCTAAATGCAGGAGGTTACCAAGTTCAACCTCAAGGGATTGCTAGGCGAGCTTCTAAGCGTCCAACCGGCCATTTTTGAGGTCTATCTGTTCGGTTCGCGAGCCTACCGAACCGGGAGCCTCCGATCCGACTGTGATCTGCTCGTTCGGGGAGATAGTGAAAGCCACGTCCGCTCAAGTGAGTTGCGTAACTTTGCCATGACGCAGTGCCCAGCTTTGGATTTCTTCATAGCCGAAGGCGGCCGGGCCACCAGCTGTATGAACGACAGCTTTGTGAGGGCAGCCTCGTTTGAGGAGTTAGTCGATAAGCTGGATGCTGTCCTGTTGTGGTCAAAATCCGAGGGGTTTGCTGACTTCGAATTCGACTTTGAATCCAAGTGGGTGTTCAGCACCAGCATCAATGTCGTTCACGCTGCCACGGTTTTGCCCAGCGGACATATTGCAGAATTAAGCTGGCAAACATTGATTAAGCGAGCCGAGCAGGGCGGATTGCCCGCTCGGCCGTTTATCGGGGAAACAATCGACAAAGCGACCGCACAAATCTCAGACGTTCTGCAACGGGTTTTGATGCGACCTTCCGACCTAGGTCAACGCGGGCAGGCCAAACGGGGTTGGACCGTCAATTTGGCAGATGAGTATGACTGCCAGAATCTATTCTTCACAGTAGTGAAGCCCTGGCTGCCGCAGCTAGAGAGAGAAGAGGTTGAGTTGATATACGACGATCAGAAAAAGATCTCTGATTTTAGTTTGTTTGAAGGAAAGCTCGTCATCGAATTGAAGCACGTCGATAGCGACCAAAAGAAAAGGGAGGTGATAAAGACGCTTGATGGGCTAAGTCGATTCTATTCACGAAACGCAAATGTTGTTTGTCTATTGGTGGTGATATTCGTAGCAAATTCTGTGTCACTAGACGATAGCAAGTGGGAGGCAGACTACACCTTCTTCACGAAGGTGCCCAGGATCATAACAAAGGTTCTGCGCTTGCCCTAGACTGGGATTTGCTAGGGCAGCCGGGTTCGGAAAGGGCTATCTTACCGTCATGGACACGATGAACCTCGCCACTGGTCGAACTCCGCCCGCCGAGACAGGCGCGGACCGAAGGCGTCGGCACCCCCAGGAAGCTGAGGGCATTTTCCATGCACGCGCGTCGGACGCCGCCGGACGCATCGTGTCTTCTGAAGCGGTCGATGGCTGGATCGATAGCCTCGATGCAGATCAAGAGTTGCCGGCGCCCCGTCCCGGCCAATGACGGCATGCCCGGCCACCTGTGTTGTCACCGGACGGCCGGGTTGGTCGCGGGGTCTGGTCCCGAGATACCGACACTGGGGCGTAGCTAATCGGTCCAACTGAGCCGGGTCTTATCTGAGTTATTGGCGGAGCAAGGTCCCTGCTCGTTACCCGGAACTGTCAGTCGTGTGGGCCGGTCGATGGCGGATCTCCGTCAAGTACAAGGCTTCCATGATCGACACGATAAAGTTCCGAAACACATTCGTGAAATTGTCAGTCACCACGAACAACTGACCGTCCTGTGGCTGGCAGCTTTCGATGACGTCGGCTAAAAACATTTTTGCCAAATCAGTGTCTTTGGTCAGCCGGCTCATCAGACCGTCCATGCTTGTTTGGAATTTTCCCAGCCACTTTTCTGTGACCCTGCCGCCCCCATGGACGTACAGGTGTCGAAAATCCAAGAAAAATTTCCATACCTCCTCGGCGTCTTTGAAATTTTGGATCAGGGTCCTCTTGGCAAGGACGTTACGGAATTGATCAAACGTTCCGTCCTTCTTCAGCTTGGCCAGTATTTGTGACATTACGGCTTTTTCGGGAAAATCTTTACCAGAGCTGACTGCGTCTTTGATTGCAGCCTCAAATATCGCGAACAGGAACAAAAATTCGCTGGCATTGATAAACGTGATGAGGGAGTTCGTCGCAGAAATCTGTTGCGCTTTTATCGGCTCGATGAGCGCGTTCCGGTCAAGGCCGCGCGCCTCATTGGTTTGGGGCGTTCGGAAGTCGACGCCAATCCCAATGTAATCGACCCTCAAGCGCTCGTGGTCACTGGCTGCAAAGCTCGACGTGCCGCAGATTAGTTCGAATATTTCGGCTTCGGGAGTTTCGTTTATGATTTCATATGTTACGAGGCTCGTGGCAACCAGCATCGAGTAATTTCGATAGAAGGTATCGTAATAGGGGACCCGTCCAATTTCGGGTTTGAGCATCGAAATCGTCATGTTTTGCATCGGAAAGACTCCAACTGAGGCGAGGGATTTGGAATAGGCCGTTCGCCATCTGATTCATCGCGTAGCGTTTGCAGTGCGCCCCAAACGTGACCGCCCGCCTGGTAGTTGCGCGATCACAGTGCAACGCCTTTGAAGGGCTTCTTTGGAGGAACATGCTCATCCTTTTTTTAGGACGAGAATTAGCTCGCGTTTGGTTGCTGATCCTGTATTCCGGGAACGTCTGACGTCCGGGATCTCGTCCTGAATGACTTGCTCGACGCGCAAGGTGGGGTATTCCTCGACGAGGGTAGCAAAAATCCGCTCAGCAGGATGCGACTTAATGCGCTTACGGAGTACCGTTTCTCCAACGATCAGTACACAATGTCCTCCTTGACGCAGGTACTTTAACGCGTTGCGAGCGAATGCAGCCGTAATGGCGTCGGATTGACCTTGCTTCTCCGTTGGCTCCGGCGAATAATTAGCCGTTCTTCGGTCCAAGAACCACATACGTAGCCTATTATCCCTGACATAATCGAGTGCATTCATGTATGGAGGACTGGTTACGATCGCATCTACTTCGTAGTCGAGCCGTAGGTCAGCGACTCCCACTTGCCCCACTTTTAGCACCCCTGTACGATCTACGGAACGACCGTCTTTGTAAGCGCGCCGCAGCTTTGCCGCGAGCCTGGGCGCGAGTGCGCGCTCTGTATACATCTCCGGATAATCAGTTCGGGGGAATTTTCGATCGCGGAGATAGGGCACAAGGTGGCTGCTCGGATATGACAAGAACCCTGGCCGCTGGTGGTGGAGAATGCTCAACAGGCAGGCGAGCAGAAACTGATCATCCTTTTCGAGGCACTCGTCTGCGAATTGCAAAGCGTTTTGAAGGGTTTCTGGATGGAAGAATTTTCGGACCCAATCTGGAACATCTTCATCTGCATATCGCGGACGCTCACGCGCGGCGACGAGTCTTTGCGTCAGTCGATGGGCCGCAGCTTCCAAGGATACTGGAGCTTCCAACTTCGCCCGCGTCAGTGCGACAGCATAAGGATTGGTGTCAAACGCCAATACGCGTCGCCCCAGAAGCAAAGCTTCGAGTGGGATTGTACCAGATCCGGAGAAGCAATCCAGCACGATATCACCTGGAGCCGTGAAACGCTGGAGTAGTTGGCGTGCGATCACGGGCTTCAGCTTGCCAATGTACGGCGCAAGCTGGTGTAACCGAGCGTCCGCGTCCAATGCAGGCTGCTTCCATTCGTGCGGCGCTGCCTCCGCCGTGGCGGCGAGTTGTCCGATCATTGTCACCACGCCGCCGTCGCGGCGATCTCCTGGCGTGCGGCCTCGACCTTGGGCACAAGAGCAGCAACTGAGTCGGCGAGCGACTGATGGTTATTTGCTGGATCGTACAACAGCGCCTTAAGATTCATTGTCTCCTCCAGGACCCGCAAGGTACCTGCCCGAGCCGAGTTCTCAGGCATCACCATGTAGTGCGGGCGCGCACCCTCGAAGCGGTATGCGTGATCTTCGAGCAACAACTGCATATCCGGGTCCCGCATTGACGCGCCAAGAAACACGAATGTGTGAGTTACGAACAAACCTCGGAGCAGCTGATAGAAATGGCCGTAATCCCGTCGAGCCAATGCGTACTGACTACGGGTAAAAATGGTACGATCGGACTCGTCGATGGTTCCATGCACCTTCAAGACAACGCGGTCCTGTCGGCGAAACACGTCGGCCACGTCTTTGTCGTAGTAATTTTTTACAAGTACCGTGTTACATTGGAGTTGATTAGCTCGGTTCTCATACAGCTTGTCGAAGTTGGTCGTCATTACCAACCGAGAATCCACCCGGCTGAGATCATCGTGGATTTGCGCCGGCTTGTAAGCGTTACCAGAAAACTCCTTAAGCATCTCCGTCTTGAAGTCGGATGCTGACAAATACTTTCGGCCAAGCTCGCAGGCGGTAAGCAGGTCTGCATCAATGATACACTGCTCGATCTCCTTCCGGAGCTCGGCCTTTGACACTTTAGAGGCAAGATAGGTCAGGAAGTCGGTCCACTCGCGGGGGTGCACCCCATGTTTGTTCTGTGCGTTGCGTGACACGCCGGCGCCCAGAAAAAGAACAGAACGCCGCGCGGCAACATCCCGAACGAGATCCTCAGGCCAATCAATCATTCGGCACCCTAGCACTTCTGCGGAGGTTGCGCATAAGCGATTGAGCAAGCGTTCCGATGAACTTCTGATAATCGCGCTGCTGCTGGTACTGGCCTCCGGCCAACCCGTCACGCGCAGTCAGTTTATGTATGGGCGTGTGTGCGGTTTGTGCCAAAGGCACAAGGCTATACATGTGCGGCACGTCCCCTAGACGTACATCGTGTGTGGTCAGCGGTGGCGCAATGAATGGTCCAAGACTATTCGATATTTCCTTGGGGATCTTTTCGAGAATCGTGACGTACGCGGCAGTCGCACGCCTTTCATCACGAATGGTCTTGGTGATGTATTGCTGAACCGTATAACCAACAAAACGCGCCATGACATTAGATGTAGTCCGCACCTGCCCGGCGTACTCCTGAAGCGTAGCCCCGTGTTGCGATTTCACTTGCTCAAACGCTTGGTCATAGTAGCGCCGCCACTGATCGATCCAGCTAGCGATATTCTCGATTCCGATTAAACTGAAGATGTCGCAGCCCATGGGCGCAATAAAGTAGTCGACCCCGATAAGAATCGAACGGTTCAGGGCCCCTAGGCTCGGCCCCACGTCATAAATGATGAGATCGTACTGCGATCTAAGCTGGCTGAGAAGTTGGGTATTCCAGTTGGACACTCGAGCCCCGCCGAGGTCCGCTCCCATGAATTGCGTCCAGTTGGTGCTCAGCCGGTCTTCGAGCAGAGCAACGTGAGGGTGTCCTGGAAGCACAGAGATGGTGAATCGGTTGGTCTCGGGTCCGGCGATCTTGTGCGTTAACCCAAGTGATGCATCGCCCGCTAGAAGAGGCTGTAGCACCTGCTTGAGTGAGTCTATGTGCGACGAACCTGCACCGGAAGCGTACAGCTGATCCGTCGTTTCGTCCCGGAGCACCAGCTGTGTTGCATTACACTGGGGATCAGCATCGACGAGCAATACGTTGAGATTCTCCGACTCCGCCAGATAGGACGCGACGTTGCATGCCAGTGTGGTTTTTCCAACACCGCCCTTGTTGTTGAAGAAGCAGAGGCTTCCGAGCGCAGGCATTTTAGTGGGCTCCAAGGGCTCGTAACGAGAAAGCGATTCGCAAGCATCATTATGACACAACTGGTGCGCGTAAGATAGCGGCAAACCTCGCCGAAACCCGCCTGGGTGGATAGCTGTGTATCCTGGGATCCAGGCGTTCCCTTCCGGCCAAGCCTTCCCACCACCCGAAAATATTTCTCACGCCCCTCCTTGTCCTTACCCACACTACCCCCAACCTCCCCCGCATCATAGAACAAACAGTGAATTGATGCCCGACACCCTGATCCAGGACCGCCCCTACAACCCGGACGCCATTTTCGACCTCAACGGCCCGCTCGACCCCGCCGTCATGGAGGACGCCGTCGCCACCATCATGCGCGCCACGCAGGTCGAGCTGTCCGACACCCCGCAAGTCGCCAGCCGGCGCATGTGGGCCTCGATGCGCGCCCTCGCCGCCCTGCACCCGCGCAACGAGCCCGAACTCATGCTCGGAGTGCAGGCGCTGAGTGCCTATCACGCCGCCAACGCCGGCTGGCGCCGCGGCGCCAGCGGCAAACCGGACGACGACGTCCGCCGCCACGTCGCCTCCGCCGCCTCCGCCGCCCGAGCGTTCGACTCCATGCTGCGGGCGCTGGAGCGGCGGCAGGCGAAGCCGCTGTCCGTGCCGATCGGCCGGCCGGAGCCGCGGGAATGGGGGCCGAAGGATACCGTGGCGGTGCAGGGAGAGTGGAAACGCCGCTGCGGCGTGGCGGACACCGGCCTGTTCTGGGATTCGGCGCAGCCGGATTATCGCGGGGTGAAGGACCACGAGATGATCACCGACATGGCGGCGCGCAACCAGCACTGGCTGGAGAACCCGAACGAGGGCCTGGATATCGAGAATACCGCCGGCATCCTGCCGGATGGCAGCATGGTCATGCCGCTGGAGCCGACTCCGCAGCAGGCGGCGTACATCGATCGGCGGCTGGCGCTGGCCTACATCCGCGAGCTGGAAGAGAACCGCCGCAACGGGGTGACGAAGAAGATCCGCTTCCGCGGGGTGCGGGAGGGCGAGATTGTCCATTAGGGGGGGCCGCTTTTGCCCACTCGTCATAGCCGGGCCTGGCCCCATAGGCATCAGGATAAGCCGTTGGATGGGGAGGATTTGCCCATTCGTCATGACCGGGCTTGGCCCGGTCACCCACGACTTCCTGTGCGGCGCCAAGCAAAGTCGTGGGTGGCCGGGCCAAGCCCGGCCATGACGGAGGGTGCAAGGCCACGTCCGCGCCACTTATCCAGGCACCGTCACGACGGGGTGTCGGTTCGCTCTTTGCCACACATCATTACTCATTTCACCAGGACCCGATCGTATGACCGACCACGCCGACAGCCCGTTGCTGGAGTTTCTGATTGTTGTGCTTGCCTCCGTGATGGGCGCCGGTCTCGGGGACGCGGCGCTGGCGCGCCGAGCGGCGGTGGAGGCGATTGAGGCGTACCAGCCGCGGGGGCAGGGGGAGCTGATCGCGACCGGGCGGATTTTGGCGTTCGCCATGGCGGGGTTGGATACGCTGCGGTTGTCGGCTCCCGCCGATCTGTCGCCGTCGATGAAGCTGAAGCTGCGGGGCACCGCCAACGGGTTGAACCGGTCGGCGAAGGACAATGGTGTCCTTCGCGGGGCGGGGCCCGCATCAGGTTCGGCCGTGACGGAGGCGGACAGTGCACCGCCACCGGCCGTGCCGCCGCCGCCGCCCGAGAAGGCTGTGGTGGTGCAGGATTGGGCCAAAGCGATGCACAGTGTGGCGGGCCGGTTGCGGCAGGGGGCGGCCGAGGCGGCGCCGGAGCAGCGGACGCTGAACGCGTTGTGGATCGACGCGCTGACCGGGGTGGCGGGGGAGATCGGGCAGGGGCGGCACTCGCCCCCGGCCGGAGAGGGCATGAAGGCGGCGCTGTTGCGCACCACGCACATGTCGGCCCCCTGTTATGACGGCGGCGGATCTTGTATTGGGCGCGGACACACCCGCGACATAAGGACCGCGCCCGATGATGAAACCGGCTCTTGCTTCTACCTCCTCGACCGAGTGGGATCGTGACGCCGCGCTGACCGCCGCGCGCATCCTGCTGGAGATCAAGGCGGTGAATTTCCGCCCGGAGGAGCCGTACACGTTTACGGCCGGCTGGAAGTCTCCCGTCTATATCGACTGCCGCCGGATCATTTACTTCCCGCGCGCGAGGTCGAAGATTTGCGATCTGGCGGTGGAGAAGATCGACCGGCATGTGGGGTACGAGTCGATCGAGACGGTGTGCGGCGGGGAGACGGCGGGGATTCCGTTCGCGGCGTGGATCGCCGACCGGATGGGCGCGCCGATGTCGTATGTGCGGAAGAAGCCGAAGGGGTTCGGGCAGAACGCGCTGATCGAGGGCGATGTGCCGGTGGGCAAGCGGACTCTGCTGGTGGAGGATCTGACCACGGACGGCGGCTCGAAGATCAAGTTCGTCAATGCGTTGCGCGATGCCGGGGCGATCGTGAACCATGCGTTCGTGGTGTTTTTCTACGGCGTGTTCCCGGGCGCGTTTGAGACTCTGACCAAGATGGATGTGACGCTGCACAGCCTGTGCACGTGGTGGGATGTGCTGGAGGCGTGCAAGGACAAGCCGTATTTTTCCGAGTCCGCGCTGTCGGAGGTGCGCAAATTCCTGGAAAACCCGGTGGCCTGGTCGGCCGCGCATGGCGGCATTTCCTCCGCCGAGGAAGGTTTGGCTCGGAAGGCCGCCGCGGAGGGCTAAACGAACTCCGATCTGGATGCCTCATCCTTTCGGCCGTCGAACCGTTCCCCGGGTGCCATCGCGTACCCGGGTGGTGTCCTGGCGGCCGGGGACCGCACCCTCGGCCCGTTGCGTTCGGAGCACCTCGACGACGGTTGGCTGGACTATGAGGCGCGCATCGATACCGGCAGGCTGATGCCACGCGCCCTGCCAGGGCGGCGCTGGGAGGGCGCGCCGTACTGGGGTGAATTGACGGAAAGAGAGCCTGTCACCGGTCGTTTTGCACGCGCGCTAGGAAAACCGGCGACGGAGGCGACACCGGCTCAGATCGCAGCCGCACGATGCGCAGTGCAAGCCGATTTGGTGCGCGGCGAGGGCGGCCCGGTCTTCATCAAGACCCATAACGCCGTGGCGATGGTCGAAGGGGCGCCCACGATTAACTTCGACATCACCCGGGCCGCGATCTACGCACTGCGCAATCCGCTCGATATCGCGGTGTCCTACGCACATTTCTCCGGGCTCGGGCTGGATGCGGTGATCGCACAGATGGCCGATGCCGACGCCTATCTCGGTTCGGGAGAGCGGCGGGTGTACGAGTTCCTCGGCTCCTGGAGCTTTCATGTCGCCAGTTGGCTGTCCATTCCGCATCGGCCGGTGCTGATCTTGCGCTACGAGGACATGCTGAACGACCCGGTGCGCAGCTTTGGCCGGCTGGCCGCGTTCCTTCGGCTGCATCCGAGCTCCGAGCAGTTGCGGCGCGCCGTCGAGATGTCCTCGTTCGAGGAACTGGCCGGGCAGGAACGGCGGGCGGGCTTCGTGGAACGGCCCCAGACGGCGGAGCGCTTTTTCCGGGCCGGCCGTGCCGGACAATGGCGCGAGGCGCTGAGCGCCGATCAGGTCAAATCCATCATTGCCACGCACGCGCCAATGATGATGCGGTTTGGGTATTTGGAAGCGGTGTGTTGAGGGGATGAGGTAGTTGGAAGGAAGGACATGATCCGTCTGTTCGAATTGTCCCGAGGGCGCGAATTTTGGGGTTCGCCGGACGCGATACGGCGGCTGCGTTTGGATTGTCATTGCGATTTTTTCGCGACTATTTCCCTTTGCGGTTTAGTGCTCGTCGGTGCTCCGTCATGGCGGTCATTTGCGGTTGCCGGTGTGATCGGAATCGCGATCGATGTCGCACGCCACATCTTATCGCCGGAGTGCCGGATGCCGGTGTCTCAGATCGCGGATCTGGTCGAGGCAGGCTTTGCGAATACCACCGAGTTCAAACGCAAGCTGCGTTGTTTCAACGGGATTTCTTCTATAATTCTGTTGTCTTGGTGGAACTATGCTTGGCTCGCCCTTTATCTTGGCGCGGGACGGAGCCGCGGCCCATATTGGCTTGCCGTGCCATTCAAAGCGAGCGAATTCTATTATAATATATCGTCATTCGCACAGAGAGCCGTGACCGAACTCGCAGACCATGGCTATGCATGGCGTGCTGAAGAGGTGTCATTAATATATTTCTCCAATATATTTTTCTTTATCGCCTGGGGACTCATGCTGTTTTCGGGATTTATATTTTTTTATTCTATCCGTCAGGTCAGCATTTTTCGATGGAGTCTTACCAGGACATCGGTATCTTCGGTGGTATTCTTTGTCTTTGGGTTGCTTGGCCATATATTCTTGAATTGGTTTACAATTTCGTGGTCAGGAGAGAATTTCGGCTTCTATCTGGATATGATTGGGCGCAATCAAGGAATAATCAAGTTTTGCTTCGTTGAGGCAGGGGCGACGCTTGGTTTATCGGTCTCATATCATTTGGCAGTTGCTGCCCGAATCCTGACGATTCTCAAAGACCGTGCCAGCCAATCCGAAACAGCCGCCTCCAGCGGAGAGAGTGCCAATACCTGTATTAACAGCAATAACGGTAATAACGGTAATAATGGTAATAATGGTAATAATGAACAGGAGCGGGAAAAATGAATAATATTACATACAATGGGGGAATTGCAACCATGACCATTTATGGGAACCCCGAGCCCGGCAACCCCGGCGCCACTTTGATTCCCGCCATTGGGGCAGGTCGGACAGCCCTTATTGCAGGCCTCGATGCTTTTACAGAAGCCGCGTCATTTGTGGCACCCGAGCTTACACCTGTCTTTTGGGCAACGGACCTTTTAGGTGGCGTGTTGTTGGGTGCCACTGCCGGTGCAGCCGAACAAGACATCGGCGCAGGCCTCGCTGTCGGTATCGCGGCCTCGATAGCGGGCATCGTCACCGGGGTAGTCGCTCCAGAAGCGCTGCCGGTTTTGATCACCCTGGGACTAGCTGGTCTGGCGGCCTATGGCGCCGACCAAGCGGTGACGTCGGCGTATAAAAAAATGGAAGAGCCGCTCGGACAGGCCGTGATTGCGGAGTCGGACGCCGAGGAGGCATCCTCGGAAAACCTGATAAACGGCATCGCCAGTGCGGGCAACGCGATACAAGACTTCGTAACGCAGGCGATGGAGCAAATCGGGAAAGGTCAAATCGCGGAGGCGGATGCCAACCAAGCCGCCGGGCAAACGCTGATAGACGGCATCGCCAGTGCCGGCCACGCGATAGCAGATGGGGTATCCGCCATCGGATCGTCTCTGCAAAGCATGGCACAAGCCTACGGCCAAAGCGAGATCGACGCGGCACAGTCGCAACTACAGGCTGGCGATGCTATTAACCAGACGATAGCGAATTTCTTGAGTACGGCAGCGAATGCTATGGGTCTAGGCTCCACAAACGCGCCTGATTCTACATTGATTGATCCAAACTCTTCCAGCGGAACCGGGGTTGGCGGCGACCCATACCTTCCCTTAAATCTCGATATCCCCGACGATATCATTTGGGATACTCCTGCGCCGCTCCCCGGGACGTTTGCAGGTCCGGAAGATGGGGGCTCAGGTGGCGGGGGTACCTTCAGCCCCGTGGTGCTCGACTTGACCGGCAGGGGCATCAAGATCACTCCGTTGTCGTCGTCGAATATGTTCTTTGACCTTGCCAATGACGGTTACGAACAGCACACCGCCTGGGCGGGCGCCGGCAACGGCGTGCTTGTCTACGACCCCAGCGGCGGGGCGGTCACCCAGGCCGACCAGATCGACTTCACCCTATGGGACCCGGCCGCCAAGAACGACATGCAGGCGCTGGAAGATGTTTTCGACACCAATCACGACGGCGTGCTCGATGCCTCGGACGCCAGTTGGGGCAGCTTCCGTATCCTGGTCACCAACGCCGACGGCACCACTACGCTGGAGACTTTGGCGCAGGCCGGGGTGACCTCCATCAACCTGCAGGCCAATGCCTATCGACAGTCGCTGCCGGGCGGCTCCTCGATCGACGGCGAGACCAGCTTCACGCGAACCGACGGCACGACCGGCACCGCCGCCACCGTCAGCTTCGCTACATCGGGCAATTATGTGGTGCAGCAAAGCGTGACGCAGAACGCGGCCGGCGCCACTGTGGTGCAAAATAGCGCCTACTCGCCCGATGGGCAGCTCGCCGAGCAGATCACGACCACGACCACGACCTCGGCCAACGGACTCGACCGCACCACCAGCTATGACTGGAACGGCGACGGCGTCATCGACCACACCGAGACGGACAACACCGTCGTCAACAGCGACGGCTCGACCACGCGGACGGTGACCGACACCAACGGTTCGGGCGTGGTGCTGGACAGCACAACGACCACCACCAGCGCCAACGGCCTGGTCGTGACCATCGACCGCGATACGACCGGCTCCGGCTACACAGACCAGCAGGAGGTCGACACCAAGCTGAGCACCGGCGGCAGCTCGGTTTCGGTCTCTGACCTTACCCGCGACGGCAGCCTGATCGACCAGACCATCTCCACCGTCTCCAGCGACGGCCTCACCCGCATTGTGCAGGTGGACAGCACCGGCGATGGCACTTTCGACGTGACCGAAACCGACCAGACCGTCGTCGCCGGCAGCGGCGTCCGCACCGTGACGGTGACCGACCGCAATGCCGACGGCTCGATGCGCAGTCAGACCAGTGCGGTCACCAGCGCCGACGGCCTGACCACCACCATGTCGGTCGGCGGCGCCGGCAACGGTGTTATCAATCTGATGACAGTGGACAGCGTGGCGGATCCCAGCGGCGGCGCGATGACTACCCAGACGGACGAATCCGCGAGGGGCACCGTGCTGACCGGTGCGCAGCGTTGGCCGGCTGGCCGCGTTCCTTCGGCAGTGTCCGAACCCCAAGCAGTTGCGCCGCGCCGTCGAGATGTCCGCGTTCGAGGAACTGGCCGGGCAGGAACGGCGGGCGCGCTTCGTGGAACGGCCAGAGACGGCGGAGCGCTTTTTCCGCGCCGGACGCGCCGGGCAATGGCGCGAGGCGCTGAGCGCCGATCAGGTGAAGGCCGTTGTTGCCGCGCATGCGCCGATGATGATGCGGTTTGGCTATTTGGAGGCGGTGTGTTGAGGGGGATGGGGCAGGTGGCAGAGAGGACGCATTGATGATCCGTCTGTTCGAATTGTCCCGAGGGCGCAAATTTTGGGGTTCGCCGGGCGCGATACGGCGGCTGCGTTTGGATTGTCATTGCGATTTTTTCGCGACCATCTCGCTTTGCGGTTTGGTGCTCGTCGGTGCTCCGTCATGGCGGTCCTTTGCGGTTGCCGGCGTGATCGGAATCGCGATTGATGTCGCACGCCACATCTTATCGCCGGAGTGCCGGATGCCGGTATCTCAGATCGCGGATTTGGTCGAAGCAGGGGTTGCGAATACCACCGAATTCAAACGCAAAGTACGATGTTTCAACGGGATTGCTTCCATAATTCTGTTGTCTTGGTGGAACTATGCTTGGCTCGCCCTTTATCTTGGCGCGGGACGGAGCCGCAGCGGCGGGCCATATTGGCTTGCCGTGGCATTCAAAGCGAGCGAATTCTATTATAATATATCGTCATTCGCACAGAGAGCTGTGACCGAACTCGCAGGCCATGGATATGCATGGCGTGCTGAAGAGGTGTCATTAATATATTTCTGCAATATATTCTTCTTTATCGCCTGGGGAATTATGCTGTTTTCGGGATTTATATTGTTCTATTCCATCCGTCAGGTCAGTATTCTTCGATGGAGTCTCACCAGAACATCGGTATCTTCGGCGGTATTATTTGCTATTGGTCTACTCGGGCATAATTTTTTTAATTCATTTACGATTTCGTGGTCAGGAGAGAATTTCGGCTCCTATCTGGATATGATTGGGCGCAATGAAGGAATAATCAAATTCTGCTTCGTCGAGGCAGGGGCGACGCTTGGTTTATCGGTCTCATATCAGTTCGCAGTTGCCGCCCGAACCATTACGATTCTCAATGACCGTAACAGCCGTTCCAAAACAGCCGCTTCCAGCGGAGAGAGTGCCAATACCTGTATTAACAGCAATAACAATCATAACGAACAGGAGTGGAAAAAATGAGCGATATTACATACAATGGGGGAATTGCAACCATGACCATTTATGCCAACCCCAAGCCTGACAACCCTGGCGCCACTTGGATTCCCGCCGTTGGGGCAGGTCGGACAGCCCTTATTGCAGGCCTCGATGCTTTTACAGAAGCCGCGTCATTGGGGGTACCCGAGCTTACACCTGTCTTTTACGCAATGGACCTTTTAGGTGGCGTGTTGTTGGGTGCCACTGCAGGTGCAACCGAACAAGACATCGGCGCAGGCCTCGCTGGCGGTATCGCGGCCTCGATAGCGGGCATCGTCACCGGGGTAGCCTTTGCAGAAGCGCTGCCGGTTGTGGTCACCCTGGGACTAGCTGGTCTTGTGGCCTATCGCGCCGACCAAGCGGTGACGTCAGCGTATAAAGAAATGGAGGGGCCGCTCGGGCAAGCCGTGATTGCGGAGTCTGACGCCGAGGTAGCATCCTCGGAAAGCCTGATAAACGGCATCGCCAGTGTCGGTAACGCGATACAAGACTTCGCAACGCAGGCGATGACGCAAATCGGCCAGGCACAAATCGCGGAGGCGGAGGCCACCGCCGCGGCCGGCAACGCGCTTGCCCAAACAGTCGGTCAGGCAATCGGCGATGGCGTCCAACTTCAGATCGACGCCAATAATCTGGAGTATCAGGCACAGAATGCCGCGCTCACCAGTGTCGGCCAGGCGATAGCAGATGGGGTATCCGCCATCGGATCGTTCCTGCAAAGCATGGCACAAGTCCACGGCCAAAGCGAGGCCGACGCGGCACAGTCGCAACTGCGGGCTGGCTATGCCATTGACCAGACGATAGCGAATTTCTTAAGTGCGGCAGGGAATGCTATGGGTCCAGGCTCCGCGAACCCGCCTGGTTCCACATTGATTGATCCAAACTCTTCCGGCGGAACCGGGGTTGGCGGCTACCAGTATGTTCCCTTAAATCTCGGAATCCCCGACAATATCATTTGGGATACTCCTGCTCGGCTCCCAGGGGCGTTTGAAGACCCGGCACCGGCGGATGGGGGCTCAGGTGGCGGGGGCACCTACGGTCCCGTGGTCCTCGACCTGACCGGCAAAGGCATCAAGATCACGCCGCTGTCGTCATCGAACATGTTCTTCGATCTGGCCAACGATGGCCACGAACAGCACACCGCCTGGGCGGGCGCTGGTAACGGCGTACTGGCCTATGACCCCAGCGGCGGAGCTGTCACTCACGCCAATCAGGTCAACTTCACCCTATGGGATCCGGCCGCCAAGAACGATATGCAGGCGCTGGAAGACGTTTTCGACACCAATCACGACGGCACGCTCAACGCCTCAGACGCCAGTTGGAGCAGCTTCCGTATCCTGGTCACCAACGCCGACGGCACCACCACTCTGGAGACTTTGGCGCAGGCCGGGGTGACCTCCATCAATCTGCAGGCCAATGCCTATCAACAGTCGCTGCCGGACGGCTCCTCGATCGACGGCGAGACCAGCTTCACGCGCAGCGACGGCACGACCGGCACTGCCGCTGCCGTCAGCTTTGCTACATCGGGCGACTATGTGGTGCAGCAGAGCGTGACGCAGAACTCTGCCGGCGCCACCGTGCTGGAAAACAGCGCCTACACGCCCGATGGCCAGCTTGCCGAGCAGATCACGACTACGACCTCGGCCAACGGCCTCGACATCACGACCACCTATGACTGGAACGGCGACGGCGTCATCGACCAGACCGAGACCGACGACACCGTCGTCAACGGCGACGGCTCGACCACCGAGACGGTGACCGACACCAACGGTTCGAGCGTGGTGCTGGATAGCACGACCACCACCAGTGCCAACGGCCTGGTCGTGACCATCGACCGCGATACGACCGGCGCCGGCTATACGAACCAGCAGGAGGTCGATACCAGGCTGAGCACCGGCGGCAGCTCGGTTTCGGTCTCTGACCTTACCCGCAACGGCAGCCTGATCGATCAGACCGTGTCCAGTGTCTCCAGCGACGGGCTGACCCGCATTGTGCAGGTGGACAGCACTGGCAATGGCAGCTTCGACCTGACGGAAACCGGCCAGACCGTTGTCGCCAGCAACGGCGTCCGCACCGAGACGGTGACCGACAGCAACGCCGATGGCTCGATGCGCAGTCAGACCGTCGCCGTCACCAGCGCTGACGGCACCCGGCGGCCCAGGGGCCGACCCGAGCCGCTCAACCGCACGCCCTCAACAAGGCGCTCCCGCGCTCGCCGGGCCGCCCCAAGACCGACCGGGCGCGCGACGGGGAGGCCGTCACCCCTTCCCGCCGCGAGAACCCGGCCTCAGGCGGGCGGATTGCCGAGGAAGTCGCGCTTGCCGATCTCCACGCCGCGATGACGCAGGATGTTGTAGGCCGTGGTCATGTGGAAAAAGAAGTTCGGCAGGGCGAACCAGGTCAGATAGGCCTCGCCTTTGAAGGACATTTCGCGGGTGCCGGCGGTCCAGTTGATCGCTTTGTCCTCGGTGCCGTCGATCATGGCGGGCGTCAGGGTTTTGACGAAGGCCAGCGACCGTTCGGCGCGCGATTTGGCCTCGGCGAAGCTGGTGTCGTCGGTGGCGGCGAAGTCGGTCGGGACCAGACCGGCGAGGCGGCCGGGGGTGTTGCGGCCGAAATCGGTGGCCTGGCGGATCTGGCGGGCGAGGGGGAACATGTCCGGATACAGGCGGTCGGACAGCAGTACTGCCTCGTCAATCTTTTTCGCCGCGCAGTGGGCGGCGGCTTTGTCGAGAATCGCAACCAGGGCGCCAAGCTGCTGGGCGCAGATCGGGACCGAGGCGTTGTACATCGTGAATGCCATAGGGTTTCCTCCATTTTGGGGTCGCGATTGTCTTGTAGCATAGATGCGTTGCCGGGGCAGCCGTCTCAGGGCCAGCCCGCTCCACCGAGCGGCTTGCCTATCCCCGCGCCGCCAGCGCCACGCCGGTCAGGGTCATCACCAGCGCCACGATCTGGCGCGGCCCGAACGTCTCGCCCAGCAGGATGCCGGACCCAATCACCCCCACCAGCGGGGACACCAGCACCGTCGTCGCCGCCGTGGAGGCCGGCACCATCCGCAAGGCCCGGAACCACGCCAGGTAGGCAAACGTGAATGGAACCGTGGATATATACGCGACCGACGCCCATCCCCCGTTGGTCACCCGCCCCCAGTCCGGATGCTCGAACAACGCCAGCGACACCACCAGGACCATGCCGAACAGCGCCTGCCAGGCCACGCTGGTGGCGGGCGGCAGGCGCAGCGGATGTTTCTTCGCCAGCACGGTGCCCAGGCCGAACAGCATCGCGGCGGCGAGGCTCAGCCCCGCGGCGGGCAGCTTCTGCCAGGTGGCCTCGGCTGTGTCGGCGCCCACCAGCAGCGCGACTCCGCTCATGGCCAGCACCAGCGCCACGACCTTGGTCACCGTTGGCCGTTCCCCCAGCATCGGCCAGGCCAGCAGCGCCGCCCAGACCGGCAGAGTGTAGGTGATGACGACAGCCTCCGACGCCTTCAGCAACGCCAGCGACAGCGTGGTCAGCACGATGAACAGCCCGTAATTGAGCATCGCGAACAGGATCAGCCGGGGCCACTGGTCGCGTGGTGGCCACAGATTTTCGCCCCGGATCAGGGCGACCGAGAACGCCACGCAGCATCCCAGCACGCCGCAGGTCGCCCGCATCGAGAACGGCGGCAACATGGTCAGCAGGAACTTGGACTGCGGCCATGTCAGCCCCCAGGTGCAGGCGGTGAACAGCACCAGGGCGATGCCCTCGGTGCGTTCCGTCACCAGCCGGCCTGGTTTAACGGACGTAGACACGCACCTGGCTGGCGGCCAATGCCGGATCGGTGCGCAACGCCAGATGGATGCGATCCGCCGGCACCCGGTCACGCATGATCGCCTTCATGACCCCCGTGGCGCGTTCCTGGCCGGCGGCGGCGTCCTCGGTCGCCTTCACGACGGAAATGACGTCGTACCGCACGTCGGCGTCACGATTTTCCGCCGCCCGCACCGCGTAGTGCAGCAGCTCCGAAAAATCCGGTGACGGGACCGAGTAATCGATCGTCACCAGCGCCGTGCGCGTATCAAGCACCACCGGGGCCTGCGGCGGCGCCGGTTGAGCCTTCGCCTCCTGCGCCGGGGCAAACGTCTTCTGATCGATCAGCGTGCAGCCGGTGAAGCTGAGCAACGCCAAGGCAACGGGTAGGAAGCGAGTCACTGGCGATACTCCGGGGCGTCACGGTCAAGTTGCCGCTTCATACTGTCCAAATGCAGTTTCGGCGAATCGCGTCCACCTTCATGCCGCATCTGCAGCGCGGTGGCCTCGGCGATGTGGGCCGGAACCGGCACGATGGGGCGGCCGGTGGACTGCGCCAGGCGCTGCACCTCGCAGGCGCGTTCCAGATAATACAGGTCGTCCCAGGCCTTGGCGATGGTTGGCGCCAGCACCAGCACACCGTGGTGCTTCATGAACACGATATCGGCGTCACCCACGGCGGCGGCGATGCGGTCGCCCTCCGATTCGTCCAGCGCAAGGCCGTGGTAGTCGTGGTCCACCACGGTGCGGCCGTAGAATTTCAGCGCGGTCTGGCCGGCCCAGACCAGCGGATCGCCTTCGACCATCGTCAACGCGGTGGCGTTCGGCATGTGGGTATGGAAGGCAGCTCGAGCCCGGGGAATGCGAGCGTGCAGGCGCGCATGGATATAGAAGGCGGTGTCCTCCGGCACGCCGTCGCCCGCCACAACATGGCGGTTGAAGTCGCAGATCAGCAGGCGGGAGGCGGTGATTTCGGAAAACGCCCAGCCGTCCGGGTTGACCAGGAACAGGTCGTCCCGGCCGGGCACCATAAACGACAGGTGGTTGCAGACACCCTCGTGCAGTCCCAATCGCGCCGCCCCCCGGAAGCACGCGGCGAGGTCCACCCGCGCCTGCCAGATGTCGGGACTGTCGAGATCAGTGTTGCGCATGATGGCGGTCATGGAACGCAGGCTTGCAGGAAGCCGCGCGCTGGGCAAGATGCCACGCATGGCACAGACAAACCAACGCATCGACGGCAAACGTCTCTGGGACTCCCTGATGGGATTCGCCGAGATCGGCGCAACCCCCAAAGGCGGCGTGCGCCGCCTGACCCTGACCGAGGTGGATAAGCGAGGCCGCGAGCGCTTCCGCGCGGAATGCGAGGCGATGGGCCTGACCGTTCGGGTGGACGCGATCGGCAACATGTTCGCTCGGCGCCCCGGCCGCGATCCGGCCCGCTTGCCCGTCCTGTTCGGCAGCCATCTGGACAGCCAACCGAGCGGGGGAAAATTCGATGGGGCGCTGGGGGTGATCGCCGGGATGGAGGTGATGCGCAGCCTGAACGACCTGGGCATCGTCACCGAGGCTCCGCTGGAACTGATCAACTGGACCGACGAGGAAGGCAGCCGTTTCGGCCACAGTCTGATGGGCTCCGGCGTGTGGTCGGGCGCGTTTGAACTGGCCGACGCCTACGGATATCAGGACACCGAGGGCGTAACGGTCGCAACCGCGCTGGACGCGATCGGCTTCCGCGGGCCCGAACCGGCCGCCCCGTTCGCCGCCGATGCCTATTTCGAACTGCATATCGAGCAAGGTCCGATCCTGGAGCGCGAGAGCAAGCAAATCGGCATCGTCACCGGCGCCCAGTCGATGGTTTGGTACGATGCGGTGACGATCGGCCAGGACAGCCACGCCGGCACCACCCCACCCTCTGCCCGCAAGGACGCCCTGGTCTGCGCCGCCCGGATGATCGATCTCGTGGACCGCATGATGCGTGCGCGGGGCGAGGACGGACGCGGCACGGTTGGGCAGTTGCTGGTGTCCCCCAACAGCCGCAATGTTGTCCCGGGTGAGGTTCGTTTCTCGGTCGAATTCCGCCACCCAAGCAATGCCGAAGTCGATGCGCTGGATGCGGAGTTCCCCCCGGCGGCGCAGGCCATCGCCGACGCCTGCGGTGTTAAGCTGGAACTGACGACGCTGTTCAAAATCCCCGCCCAGCCGTTCGATCTGTCGTGCGTGGATCTGGTGCGCCAGGGCGCGGCGAAGTTGGGCTACAGCACCCGCGAGATCGTCTCCGGCGCCGGACACGACGCGGTCTATGTCGCTCGGCATGTCCCCACGGCGATGATCTTCACGCCGTGTAAGGACGGGCTGTCGCACAACGAGGCCGAAAGCATCGAGCCGGTGGAAGCCGAGGCGGGGTGCCAGGTTCTGTTCGAAGCGGTGGTGGCGCGGGCAAATCGGAGTTTGTGACACAGTCGGGGCAGGCGTCCCCTCGATGATTCGACTGACGAGGCACGCAACCGAGGTCATGGACGTCAGGAATATCCCGTTCGGGTGGGTTGCACGGACGCTGCGGTTTCCCTGATCGGACAGACGCCCGCCCGCGCCACGCCAACCTGACGCGTGCCTTCATGGCCATCCCCGCGTTCGGCGGCCGGTACCCTCGTGTTGTTTTTCGTCCCGAGGGAGCAGATGCCGTTGTAATCACTGTTCATCGCGACAGGAGTGCCAGGCGATGATGCGCACCAGTTCCGATCCGGAGGCCGACGCGATGTTCGTCTGGCTCGCCCCGGAGGGGACAAAATCCGCCAGCACGACAGAAGTCGCCCCGGGGATCATGCTGGATTATGACGAAGCTGGTAACGTAATCGGCATTGAGGTGCTCGATGTACGGGAACGTGTGAGCGAGCAGAAGAACAAAGCGGCCTGACCTCGCATTGCAAATGATTGATCGTCTGGTCCCATGGTTGCAGGGTTGCTCGCTCAACACCGTCTCAAAAGCCATGTTATGAGAAAATATATCATATTCTGAGACGCTTTCCTCAATCCGCCGGTCCACGCACGCGGCCGGCGCCTCGGCCGCCGCCATTGCGGGCCGACCGGCTTGCCGGTTTGTGGGGAGATCGATGGCCGGATTTCGCGGAGATGAAGTTTTCATTTTCAGGAATGGTAAACGAATATAGGAAATAAGTCAAGATTTGTTGCGGCTGTTCCGATCCGGATCATCGGGTGAACAGGGCGGCACCGGGATTTTCGTAAGGTATTGCGGCCGATCGGCCGAGCGAGGGGGAGCGCCACGGCGGGGCAATCTCACCGAGCGGTGCGGCAGCACTCTTTGGATGCACGTCCAAGACGGTATCGCTATGACGAAGAGAGATCCGGCCAGAAGTCCTCGTTAGTGATTTGCGCCAACGTCCAGGGACATGCGGGTGGAAAAATGGCTTCCGGCAACCCGGTTTCCACGCGCGCTTCGCCCCGCGCGGCGCGGTAGGCACGGGCGACCGCCTCGGGGAACCTGGCTTTCAAGCTGGGGTTGTCGGTCAAATGATCAACCAGAGCATCGCGCTGGTTGCCGATCGTTACTTCCCAACGGACGCCGCGGCGATCAGGCTGGTACTGCCATTTCAGGAGGTGCATCAGCAAGACCTGCAAGCGGCTGACCAGTTCGCGCTTTTCGGCCTTACCCATGCTTTCGATTTCCTCGGCGATATGCGCGATGTCCGCTTGCGTCAGATTGCCCTCGCGCAGCAGCCGAGCCTGCTCGTTGGCCCAGGCGTAGAAGTCCTCGTCGTAGAGGGTGGTGCTCATATCGCCTTATCGCACATTTCTGTCGCGGTGTGAACCGTGGCGGGATGGGGTAGTGGGTCAGTTTGAATCGCCGTAGTAGATATTCCTACTGATCCCACTTTGGCCCTTGGGTCGGATCATGGCATACTCTGGGTATGGCAACCAAACGCACACCACGCCCCCGCGATCCTATCGCACTCGCCAAGCTGATCGGCGACATCGCAACCGGCCAAGTCCCCGATACCGTGGACGACGGGAAGGGCGAAGCTGCTGTGACCAAGGGCCGCAAGGGTGGTGCGGCTCGCGCCGCCTCTCTGTCGCCAAGGCAGAGAGCGGAGATTGCCCAAATCGCGGCCGAGGCCCGTTGGAAAAAATCTTAGGCGGCGATGTCGTCGTCGTCCCCGGAGGCTTTTCGGATTTCGATATCTAGACCTAAATCCATAGGAAGGGCGATCGGCTCTTTGTCCGGGTTGACGCTGTTCCAATGGTCCAGATCGAGCGTCAGGTTGTATCCGTCGCTGACCATTTGCTCGCGCCGGTTTACCGCCGACTTCCACATCTGATTCCGCGTTGCGTCGTCAATGTCGATATAGACGAAAAGGCTAGTCTGTCCGGAAACCGGGAGCGCGTGATATACGCGATAGGGCTTGCCGGTTTTAACATCAACGCCACGCTCGGCCTGAGCATCGTCTGTAAACAACTTCGCCAGCATATCAATGTCGGAGGGTGGGATGGGCATTTTCCAGCCCTTCTGCTTCGCAAAATCCGCGACCTTCCGCATATCAACCTCAGTTTCGCCGGTCATCTCCTTCCAATACCGAATGAATCTTTGCCGCTCTTGTCGTTTGCTCATCAGGCTAGACCTTTCATGGTTCCACCGGGGCGACATCGCCCCAGCCGTCTTTGATCGCATTTGGCGAAATGATCGCTCGTATTTTGACAAGATGATCTCTGAACCGGTCGTAACGCTTTGTTCTCCGTTGAATTTGTCCAGCGACTATCCCAGGGTGAACTTTTACAAGCCTCGAAAATCCAATAATGTCCCGTTCTGAAAAGAACGGAGCCTTTCGAGCAATAAAAGCATCCAATAAAGCAGACGGTACACAGAAATCCTGCGCTGCATCATTTGCTATGCGTTCTTCATCTGGAATATCCGCACCATCGCCCACGCCGTCACCTTCCATGTCCACATCCATCATGGCGGCCGATCTCCCATGCAACTGAAGGACGTGCTCAATTTCATGGCGAAGAACGAACCAAAAATTGTCGATCCGATCGAACCGAAGTGACATTGCTATTACAGGGGCTTTGTCATTTAACCAAAAGCATACCCCGTCTATTTTTGCTGAAGGAAGTGATTCCACGAGAACAAATCTGATGCCGCATTCAGCCATTATGCGCGGCACCTTGGCCACCCCATCGGGCGACATCATAAGGCCGCGCAAGCGCGCCAATGCCGCCCGGACCGATTCCGGCGAATACTGCGCGACCAGCATGTCGCGGGCGATTTGTTTGACGCGGTATAGCCAAGCGAGTTGCGTTGGCGTGACGTTGGAATTGACCTCGGTTTTTTTTGCCGCGTGCGGCACGATCTCAATATCTTCCAGCCGGTTAACGCCAAAAAAACGCATCAATTCTGCTTCGACGGCCTTCATGTCGCGGACGCCGTCAGCCAAAATCCATCCTCGCTTTATCATTTCGGCGATCGGGAGATCACCATAAAGCAACGCGCGGATTGAGCGTTGAGGATCGGGCCTTGCCACTATTCTGGCCTTGGCCAAATCGTAAGATGCCTGAAGGTTCAGAAACCTGTCGGCAGGAACGCCAAACAGTTCTTCTAAGACGACGGCCAAGGGAGCATCGACCGGCCGTTTGTCAGCAACGAGCCGGTTAATGCCTGTTTCGTCCATGCCTAGGATGATCGCCATAGTACGTTGCGTCCATCCCCGCTGCGCTAATAGCGCGGCTATGAGTTGGCCTGGGGTGCGATACAGGGTTGCGTCCGAATCGGTCATTCGCATCATAATAGCCGACCTGCGCAAAAACGCAAACTGACATTTTGTGCTTGATTAACTAAGCATGTTGTGTCATTATGATGGGCATGAACAAGCTCCCTTCCGCCAAGCGCGCTGAAATCCTGGGCCTGATGGCCGAGGGGGTCTCGCTTCGTGTGATCACGCGCATCACGGGCGTGAGCAAGAATACGCTGGCGAAGCTGGTTGAGGATGCCGGTCAGGCGTTCAGCGAATACCAGGATAAGGTTCTGCGGAACCTCCCGTGCAAACGGGTCCAAGTCGATGAAATCTGGTCCTTTGTCTATGCCAAGGCCAAGAACGTCGGCACGGCCAAGTCCGCTCAGGCCGATGCTGGAGACATTTGGACGTGGACCGCGATCTGCGCTGACACGAAACTGATCCCGTCCTTCTATGTCGGAAAGCGCGACGGCGACGCGGCGTTTGAGTTCATCGGCGATCTGGTGGTGCGTTTGGCTAACCGGGTCCAACTGACCAGCGACGGTCATAAGCCCTACCTGCAAGCCGTAGAGGAATGCTTCGGCGCCGATATCGACTACGCCCAACTGATCAAAATCTATGGCCCAACAATCGCGGCGCCGGGTCGCTATAGCCCCGCCGAATGCACGGGCGCGAAGAAAGAGCCGGTTACCGGCAAGCCCAATCCGAAGCACATCAGCACCAGCTACGCCGAGCGCGCGAACCTCTCTATCCGTATGGGGAACCGGCGCCTAACCCGGCTCACCAACGCTTTCAGCAAGAAGTCCGAGAACCACGAACACGCCATGGCGATCTATTTCATGCACTACAATTTCGTCCGCATTCACCAGACGCTGCGCTGCACCCCTGCTATGGCCGCTGGCGTTACAACGAAGCTGTGGGAACTAGCGGACATGGTGGCCGTAATGGAAGATTGGGAAACTTCACGATCGTGATAACGTCGGAACCAGGACGACTAACTATGATTCGCGGGGCTTAATGGCGATCTCTTCGCATCCATCGATAGGAACTATCTTGACCTGCGATTTTGACCGAGGGTTCAAACCTCCAGAAATGGTCAAACGGCGGCCGGTCATTGTTATCAGCCCCCCGATTGCTTGGCGCCCTGGACTCTGCACCGTTGTGGCATTGAGCACCTCGCCACCAGTTCCCCCGCGCCCATATCACTGCCAACTGATTATTGACCCTCCCTTGCCGCCGCCATGGGATTCCAAAGAGGTTTGGGTTAAGGGCGATATGATTTTGGCGGCCGGATTCCACCGGCTAGACCTAATACGGGTCGGCCGCGCCGACGATACCGGAAAGCGAAAATACCACGTCCGACCGATCTCCGCCGAACAATTGAAGGCGGTCCGCGCGTGTGTTCTTCAATCTTTGGGGCTGTTCGGGTTGACGAAGCATCTATGAACCGCCATGTTGGGGGGGATAGCTGCTCTCTAGCCGTAACAGGCAGATCAGCGCCTAAGACCTTCCTCGGAAGGCGGCCGCGCAATGGCCACGACAAGCCGCGCGCGGTGTCGATCCAGCCCCGCCTCTATGGCGGGGCTTGTCGTTTAAGGCCACAAGAACGGCGGAAGATATTTATGGCGCCCTTGCCGGGATGACTCCCTACGCGGTCGAGCCCATCGTGGTTGTGCAACCATATCAGGAGAGAACAAATGGCAGAACAAGCGATTGGCGGTTATTCGCGTGAGCAGGTGGCTTACATGTTGTTTGAGCGGATCGCCGTCGCCGAAGGGTTTGGCGCACTTGGTCACACAACCATCAAGCCCACCCGAGAATGGATCTTGACAACCTACGCTGAATGCCTCTCGACGGTAATTAGTCCAAGCGTCAAGTGGAAGAGTTGATCTTTTCTGATAGCATCCGAGCGGCGTCGATGATCTCGGCGTCGCGCGTTCCTTGCAGGAAATCTAAATAGATCCTAGCCCGATCCACGACAGATGCAGGGTCAGATATGCCGTCTTTTGCCTCGGCGTCCTGCGCCAGTGTCAACGCCCGTTCCCGCAATTCAAACATGCTACGCTCCGGTTGGAGTCTCTTATCCTACATATAGGATATTATACCGCCGCGTCAATCTCAAACTTGAAACTGACCCACTACCCGGGATGGAGATGGGGCCGGGCGGATCATCGCGGCCAAGCGGGCACTTCGTATGACAGGAAGGCTGGTGAGGAAGGGAAATTCTGAAGCGCTGTCCCCGGATATTGCGGCCTTGGTGGCGATGCGGGACGACTCGATCGATACTCCGGAGATTCCGGACGTGCGCGACGGGTCCGATGCGCGGGCGGTCGTCTGCCAAAGGCCGCACGAGCCGGCCCACCCGGTGGTTAGTCTGGACAAGACGTCCAAGCAACTCGTCGCTGAGACGCGCCAGCGGATCCCCGCCAGACCCGGACACCCTGAACGCCCAACCGCGCAAGACACTGAACTATGCGACGCCAGAGGAGCAATTCCCGAAACTACTCGCCGGATTGGCCGGCGCGCAAAAGTCGCCGCCGGGGGGGTGTTTGTCCCGGAACTTGAATCCGCCGCCATAATACACGTTGATGAGCGACACACGAAATTGCAGGATGACCGCGTATCATTGAGGCGGCTGCCGTTACAGTTGTCGATCCCGGTCCACCTCAGCATCGCCCCGATCAATTCGCCGGGCAAGCTCATCGGCCATGCCATCATGAGCAAAAGCCAGAACCCAAAGTGCATCGCCCACGACCTTCGCAATGACCAAGTGTCGCGGCGAAGCAACCCTGTCGGATCGTGGGACGGATGCCTGACTGTGCCGGATATGGTAATGGATTCGGCCGTCGACCAGCGTCACACCGTGATGCCCCGGAGCCTCGGCCAGATCGATAACCGCCCGGACCAGCAGCAGCGCGTAACGATCAGCGGCCGCCTTGCCGAACTTATCTTCACTCCATACGCCGATTTCATCCGACTGCCGCGTCGCGGAGTCGGTAAACAGAATGCGGAGCACGCCTACTCCGCCGCACGCAGACGGCGACCGGCACGATTAACGATATGGGCACGAACGGCGTCGGGGGTTGTTACCTCTGTATACCGGCCCGCCGCGATGTCGGCTTCACCGTGCTCGGCCAACTTCCGGAGGTAGCCGAGATGCGCTTCCTCGCGCTGCACGTCATCTTCGTAGCGACGTAGCGCCTCACGCACGACTTCGCTTGCGCTGGCGTGGCGGCCGGACGCAACTTGCCTGTCCACAAATGAGCCCAGTGCGTCCGTCAGGCTGAAATTGCGGCCGCTGTTGGCCATGGCGACATCCTTGTTACCGCTTGCCGGGCGGATGATATCAGGAACCAGTGGTATTATCAAAGCCTGCTAATATCCAAGGCGCCATGTCCGTTTCCTGCAGGCGTCGGTGAGAGGGAACCAAGTCCCTCCCCTCACCCCCGATTAGCAATCGCCACCCCCGCCGCCGCGACCAGCATGCCGGCCACCTGCACCAGCGTCAGCCGCTCCCCGAACAGCAGGAACGCCATCCCCGCCGACACCGGCGGTACCAGATAGAACAGCGACGCCACCCCGGCGATGGCGCCGCGGCGGATCAGCAGCATCAACAGTGAGATCGCGCCGACCGACAGGCCGAACACCGCCCACAGCAGGCCGGCCCACACCGCCAGACTTCCGTCGAAGCCTCCGTTCTCCAGCAGCAGCGCCAACGGCGCCGTCACCGCCGCCGCGCCCATGAACTGCACCGCCGCGTTGGTGCGCAGATCGGCCCCGACAGCGGTACGTTTCTGCCAGATCGTGCCGAGTGTCATCCCCATCATGCCGACGCAGCACACCGCCAGCGGCAGCCAAGGCAGCGCGGCCATCGTCCCGAACCCGGGCGACAACACCAGCAGCGCGCCGGAGAAGCCCAGCGCGATGCCGATCCAACGGCGGCGCCCGACAGGCTCGCCCAGCAGGGGGAAGGACAGCAGCCCGGTCAGCAGCGGTTGCAGTCCGGCGATCAGCGCCGCGATGCCGGCCGGCAGGCCGTGCCGCACCGCCCAGAAGACTCCGGCCGTATAGACGCTCTGCATCAGCACGCCCGCCACCAGCGCGCTGCGCCAGGCCGCGACCGTGCGGGGCCACTTCGCCCCGACCGCGACGGAGATCACGCTGAACACCAGCGCGCCCAGCACGTAACGGATCGACAGGAACGTCAGCGGTTCGGCATGCGGAGCGATCAACCGAGCGACGATAAACCCGGTGGACCAGATGACGACAAACACCAGCGGCATGGCACGCTCCGCCACGTCCGTCCGGTGCTGCACTTCGATCGACATAAGCCACTCCCCGCCATCCGCGTGCGGAGCCATCGCACGCGGCGGCGCGGGACGCTACCCCATCGGGCAGAGACTACTTCCCGATCTGCCGGCTGGTCTGATTCTCCTGCTGATTCAGCGCCTTCTGCTCGGTCGCCGTAACGTGCCCGCCATTCTGCGCCGCCATACCGCGTTCCTCGGACCGGATCGTCCGATCCTCCTTATGCAGCGCCGCGGCCCGCGCGCCCGAAATCTCGCCCTCTTTCCGTTCGGTTTTGATGCGGGCGTTCTGGTTGGCCAGCCGGTCGTTGACCTGGTCCCGGCGCGGATGGTCCCGGTCCCACTGCGTCTCCGCCTGCGCCGCGCCGGCAATCGCCAACGCCCCGATCAGGGGGATGGCAAAGCGAAGGGTTTTCGAAATGACCATGACATTTGCTCCTGAACCGAGGCCGCATTTGGCCTCGGTGACAGGGCTGTATATTGCGCCGCTTCATGGCGAAATAAGAGCAACAAAGCAGCGGTATTTCGTCCAATACTGCTATGGCGAAAATGGGAACTGGTCCATGTACGGCTGATACTCCGGCTCCACATCGATCTGTAGCGTCGCCAGCACGCGCACGACGGCGTTGTAGAAGCCAATGGTCAGCGTCAGGTCCACCACCAGTTCGTTGCCGAGTTCCGCCTGTAGCGCGGCGAAGGTCGCCTCGGCCATGGCACCGTTCGATGTCATTTCCCGCGCGCCCCGCAGCACCAGCTTCGACACCGCATCAAGACCGGTCGGCTTGCCGTCGGTGTCGTCGATCAGCGCCTGCACATCCGCGTCGGAGACCCCGAAATCGTGCCCCAGCTTGACGTGGTGCGACCACTCGTAGGGCGAGCGTGCCAGCCAGCCGACCTGTAAAATGGCCAGTTCCCGCAACCTGGGGTCAAGCTTGCTGCCATAGCGGATGTATCCGCCCAGCCCGGAAAAGGCGCGCGCCGCCTTGGGCGAGTTGACCAGCGCCTTGAACAGCCAGATCGGCCGCTTCAGCAGGTCCTGATCCTCGGGCGCGAGGTCGGATGGTTCGAGATAGGGGACGCGTGCCATGGGTTTCCTCCGTTAAGCGCATTCAGCGTATAACCAGTTGCACCCGCGTGAAAACGCCAGCCGCCCCAAAGGACCCCAGACCGATGCGCGCGATCGTCACCCCAAACGGATTTTTGTCCATTGGAACTGAGACTTTTCGGGCCGCCCTCGGCCGCGGCGGCGTGCGGGCGGACAAGCGGGAAGGGGACGGAGCGACCCCCATCGCGTTGCTGCCGCTGCGTCGCGTGCTGTATCGGCCGGATCGCGGCTGGGCACCGTTATGCGCGGTGCCGGTGGAAACGATTGCGCCGGGGGATGGTTGGTGCGACGACTCCGCTGAACCGGCCTATAACCGCCCGGTGCACCTGCCAATCGACGCCAGCGCCGAGGCGCTGTGGATGGACGATTCTGTGTACGACATCATCGGGGTGCTGGGCTGGAACGACGACCCGATCCGGCCGGGTTTCGGATCGGCGATCTTCCTGCACGTCGCGCGGGACGATTACGCACCGACCGAGGGCTGCGTGGCGCTGGCATTGCCCGACCTGCGCCACGTTTTGGCGGCCGGCCTGACCGAAATTCTCGTTACTGCGGCGTGAACCGCACCGCCTGCGCCTGGCAGCGCAACGCCAACCTACAGACCGAGAATACACGTCCCCCGTCCAACATCCGGCCGGTTCGGTCACGCACATCGTCCAGGAAATCCCGGTAATACAAAACCGGAAGTCCGCTGCAATTCTGGTAACGAGTCTGTTTCCTCCCAGCCACGAACATGTGGTCGCCGCCGGCCCGGCTCTCTATATCCAGGTTCTTGCGCAGTTCAAGCGTGCCCTCGGTTCCCACCAGGAACAACCGCCCGTCGCCCCAGTCCGGCAAACCGTCCGGGGTGAACCAGTCCAGCCGCATCGTTCCGGTCATGGAGGCGCTGCGCAGCGTGATCTCGGCGAAATCCTCGAAGCCGGCCGGTTCTGTCCCGAAACATCCAATCGTGCTGGCCGCGATCGTCGCGTCTGACGCGCCGGCAAACGCCAGGAACTGATCGATCGAGTGAACACCGATATCGTTGATGATCCCGCCATACGCCGCGCGCTCAAAGAACCAGTCCGGCCGCAACGCCCGGTTCAACCGATGTGGCGCCAGACTGGTCAAACTGACCAGCCGCCCGAGTTCGCCCGATCGCGCGACCTCCAACGCCACCTGCACAGAGGGTGACGTCAGCCGTCCCAGCGCGATCGACCAGATCCGTCCGGTCTCCCGCACCACGGACTCCACCGCCGCAAACTGTTCAGCGGTTGTCACGCCCGGCTTATCGACCATCACGTCCTTGCCGCGCCGCATCGCCTCGATCGCCACGGCAGCGCGGTCGCGCGGGATCGCGGCGAGCACGATGAAGTCGATCGACGGATCGTCCAACAGCCTTTCCCGCGCCACCGCCGGAACATCCGGGAACCGCTTGCGAAATCCCGCCATGACACGCGGATCGGAGCTTTCGGGATCATGCCCGGCACACACCGCACCGGCGGCGAGCAGCCCGGCGGTCAGATCGTAAACGTGACGATGATCCAGTCCGATCGCAGCGAAGCGCAACATGACGGTTCCCTCCAAGGCCAGCGTCGCATTGTCGCCCTCGGGCAGCAACCCGCCACTCATTTCGACTTGCACCCGCTATCCACAGGGCAACACGCCTCAACCCCGATGCGGCATGCCCGCGTCTGCGCTATGCTGTCCCCGTGAACACCATCAATCAGCCGCTCTTCGGCCTCTCCCAGCGCCTTCCCCCCTCCAACGTCCAGGCGGAGCAAGCCCTGCTGGGCGCCCTCCTGGCCAACAACAAGGCATACGAGCGCGTCTCGGAGTTCCTGGCGGCGGAACATTTCGCCGATCCGGTGCATGGCCGCATCTTCCAGGCGATCGCCCGCCGCATCGAAGCCGGCCAACTCGCCGACGCCGTTACCCTGAAGGCGGAGTTCGAGCATGCGGGCGTGCTGGAGGAAGTCGGCGGCACCGCGTATCTGACGCAACTGTTGACCGCCATGGTCGGCATCATCAACGCCGGCGATTACGGCCGAGCGATTTTGGATACGTGGCTGCGGCGGCAGTTGATCGATATTGGTGAAACGGTCGTCAATAACGCGTTCGGCGCCAACGCGGAACTCGACGGTCCGCTACAGATCGAGGCGGCGGAACAAACGCTGTTCAACCTGGCGGCCGACGGCGGCACCACCGGCGGGTTCATTACGTTCGAACGGGCACTGACCGACGCGATTCTGGGTGCCGAACGGGCCTTCAGGCGGGCCGGAACCGTTTCGGGTCTAACGACGGGCCTGCGCGATCTCGATGCCAAGCTGGGCGGCATGCATCCATCGGATCTGCTGATCCTCGCCGGCCGTCCGGGTATGGGCAAAACCGCGCTCGCCACCAAGATCGCCTTCGGCGCCGCCAAAGCCCTGCTCGCCGAGGCTCGGTTGAACGACCCGAACGGCGTGCCCAAGGCGACCGTTGCGGTGTTCTCACTGGAAATGAGTTCCGAACAGCTCGCCACCCGTCTGCTCAGCGAGGAGGCCCGCATTTCCGGCGACCGCATCCGCCGCGGTGACATCGGCCAAAAGGATTTCGACAAGTTCATTCAGGTATCGCGGGAAATCTCGGCGCTGCCGATCCAGATCGACGATACGCCCGCGATCACCATGTCGGCGTTGCGCACCCGCTGCCGGCGGTTGAAGCGGACCAAGGGCCTCGCGCTGGTGATCATCGATTACCTGCAATTGATGCGCCCCGCCGCCGGGACCAAACCCGAAAACCGAGTGCTGGAAATCAGCATGATCACCCAGGGCCTGAAAGCGCTGGCGAAAGAGCTGGCGATCCCGGTCATGGCGCTGTCGCAGTTGTCGCGTCAGGTGGAAAACCGCGACGACAAACGGCCTCAGTTGTCCGATTTGCGCGAATCAGGCTCGATCGAGCAGGACGCCGACGCGGTGATGTTTGTCTATCGTGATGAGTATTACTTGCAGCAAAAAGAACCCAAGGAAGTCGGGTTCGAGGGCAGCGGTGACAAATTCCAGACGTCGCTGACCGAATGGCAGCAACGGATGGAAAAAGCGCACAACCGAGCCGATTTGATTATTGCAAAGCAACGGCATGGACCGACCGGGACGATCCCGCTGCTGTTCGAGGGCGAGTTCACACGGTTTGGTGATATCGATTTGGTGCACAACGAATATCAGGACTGACAGAGACAGCCAGGCCACGCATTGACTTAGCGGGTGGCCTGGAACGGGTGCAAATGCAGAATGTCAACTTATGGTTGACATTTTTCGCTTTTGTGTTTACACTCCACCGCATGATTAAGTCGTTCCGCAGCAAGCCGCTTAGAGCCTTCTGGGAAAAATCCGATGCATCGAAAATCGCACCGCGACTCAGGGATCGGATCGAGAGGCGTCTGGCCGCGCTGGACGACGCCAGGGTGCCAGAGGCGATGAACGTCCCCGGATTTGATTTCCACAGTCTGAGCGGCACCCGGAAAGATACCTGCTCCGTTCACGTCAATGGTCCGTGGTGCATTACATTCCGCTGGGATGGAACCGACGTGATCGATGTCAATCTCGAAAACTATCACTAGGAGGCTAATCCGATGCGAGACCCCAACCGCCCCCCGGTTCACCCTGGCGCCATCTTGCGTGAGGACGTGTTGCCCGCGCTCAGCCTGACGGTGTCTGAAGCAGCGAATACGCTCGGTGTGTCGCGGCAGATGCTGCATCGCGTTCTGTCGGAGCGGGCTGCCATGTCCCCGGAAATGGCGGTGCGTGTCGGCAAGATGTGTGGGAACGGTCCGCGACTCTGGCTGGATATGCAACGGACGCACGATCTTTGGGTGGCGGAACGCGATCTCGTCGAACAGGTGTCGCGGATTCCCACCTTGCACGCGGCCTGACGGCGCGAGCGTGGCCTCAAAGCGAGTTGATACATCAGATGCCCACTGACGCCGCCCCATCGGTCCTGGAAGTCGATCTGGACGCAATCGTCGCCAACTGGCGAACGCTACAGGCCCGCCACCCATCAGGTCCCGTCGCCGGGGTCGTCAAGGCCGACGCCTACGGCCTTGGCGCCCCACAGGTTGCCGCCGCGCTGCACGCCGCCGGATGCCGGCATTTCTTCGTCGCCTACCTGCAAGAGGCCCTGGCCGTCCGCGACGTTGTGCCCGACGCGATGCTGGCGGTCCTCGGCGGCCTGATCCCCGGCACCGGGGCCGCTTACACAACGCACGACCTGACCCCGGTCCTCGGCTCGTTGGACGAGATCGACCGCTGGTTCGGCGGCCCCGCCATCCTGCATGTCGATACCGGCATGTCCCGCCTCGGACTGGCCCCGGACGAACTCGCCCAACTGGCACAGGACCGCACCCGTCTGGACCGGCTCAAAATCCGCTACATCCTGTCGCATCTCGCCGCATCGGAACTACCCGACGACCCATCGAACGCGCTCCAGCTTCAGCGCTTCCAGGCCGTCCGAACCATGCTGCCGGCGGCACCTTTCAGCCTGGCGAATTCGTCCGGCATCTTCCTGGGACCGGCGTTCGGGTCCGACCTCGCGCGCCCCGGCGCCGCGCTGTACGGCCTCAACCCCACCCCCGGCCTCCCCAACCCGATGCGTCCTGTGGTGCGGCTGTCCGTCCGCGTCCTGGCCGTCCGCGATATCCCGGCCGGAGCCTCCGTCGGCTACAACGGCATCTGGACCGCCGCCCGGCCAACCCGGATCGCGACCGCGGCGCTTGGGTATGCGGACGGGCTGCACCGCACGCTGTCCAACCACGGTTCGGCATGGTTTGACGGCAACAGGGTCCCCCTGGTAGGGCGCGTGTCCATGGACCTCACCACCTTCGACGTGACCGGCCATCCAGGCGTGCAACCCGGTTGCTGGCTGGAGATCCTCGGGTCGCATCAGTCTCCCGACGACGTCGCGCAAGCGGCGGGCACGAACGGGTATGAGGTGCTGACGTCCCTGGGCCGTCGCTTCCACAGGGTGTATCGAACAGCGTGATGATAATTTTGGACTTCGTGGCGGCGGTCGGTCGAGCGGTCATTGGCCTGTGCAGGGGCGCCGGGGCGCTGGCTCTGTTTGGGCTGGAGGGGCTGTCGCACCTGTTCCGCCCGCCGTTCTACTGGCGCTTGTTCGGGCGCGCGCTGGTGGAGATCGGCTATTTCAGCCTGCCGGTGGTGGCGCTGACGGCGGTGTTCACCGGCATGGTGCTGGCGCTGCAATCCTACACCGGGTTTGCCCGCTTTTCCGCCCAGGGTGCGGTGGCCAACCTGGTTGTGCTGTCGGTGACGCGCGAGCTCGGGCCGGTGCTGGCCGGGCTGATGGTGGCCGGACGGGTCGGCGCCGCGATGGCGGCGGAGCTCGGCACGATGCGGGTGACCGACCAGATCGACGCACTGTCCACGCTGTCCACCAACCCGATGAAGTATCTGGTGGCGCCAAGGCTGCTGGCCGGAGCGATCGCGCTGCCGCTGCTGGTATTGGTCGCTGACGTGCTGGGCGTGATGGGCGGGTTCATCGTGTCCACCCTGAAGCTGGGCTTCAACGTGGACAGCTACGTGGTCAACACGATCAATTTCGTTCAGATGGACGATGTCGTGTCGGGCCTGGTGAAGGCGGGGATGTTCGGGTTCCTGATCTCGCTGATGGGCTGCTACCAGGGCTACAACAGCAAGGGCGGCGCCCAGGGTGTCGGGTCGGCCACGACGCTGGCGGTGGTGAGTGCTTCCATTCTGATCCTGGCGTTCGACTATGTGCTGACGGAGATGTTTTTCGCGCGGTAGCGGGGCGCGCGGTTTCAGCGCCTGCCCGACAGCAGCTTATCGTTGATGTCGCGGCGTCCATCGACGATCCGAAGGATGGTGACGAGGCCTTCGTTTGGAACATACCGGTGGATTACGATGTATGGCGGGATGATCCCGATCCGGATGTCGGCGCCCAGCGCCGGCCGCCGAGCGCCGGCCGCCGAGGGCCGCTGGCGGGATGGGCCTCCAGCCTGTCATATAGCCTGGAAAAGGATCCCCGGTATTTGAGTGCGGTGCGTCTGCCGGCTTTGAAATGCAGGTCTTCGAGGATGTCCGCCTGATCGGCCGCTGCCGATTCCGTGACGACGACAAGCGCCATTAAGTCTTCATTGATGCCAACAGGGCGTCCATCCGTGCTTCGTGAGCCTCGCGCGTCAGAACCCGGCCTTTCGCAATGTCCTCATCAGCTCGGTCTACCAGCGGCCTTGCCCGGGCGAGATCGCCGATATCGGCTTCCTCGGCGATACGGTCATCGATGAACTGGCGCACAGCATCCTCCACCGACAGAAACTCGCCGCGCGCAATCCGGGCTTCAATCCAGGCATACTGCTCGGGGGTGAGCGTGATGGTCATGGAGAGAAGCTTATCATCGACGCCGCTACGTTGAGAAACACAATGTGTCGCTGCCATGGGAGTCGCTGCGTTGCCGGACCCTGGTCGATGGCGCGAACCGGGCAGGCGTTTGTAAGGACCGCCCGGATTATCCCTCCGCCATGATCTTATCGCGCGGCGGACGCGATAAACCCGGATCGCGTCAAACCGCGTGACCGGGCTGCCGCATCGATGGCCTTTAGCAACGCGGCATGCAATGACAGATTGGCGCGCACCGGCCGCCCGCTGTCGAGCAGCAACGGAATCATCACCGCGACCTCGCCCGCTCCCGGATCCAGTTCGCCATTCCGAATGATCTCCGCCAGAGGACGCTGCAGCGGCAACACGGCCCCGTTCGCGTTGCTATGCTCTGCCCATGCGCGAGCCGCCGAGGCGGCGTCGAGCGATCGCGGCCTCCGGCGTTTCGCCGCCACCGTGACAGCCGGGCAGGTCGGGGACGCGGACGCCCCAGACGGTGCCGGAACCGTCGAGAATGCCAACGTAATGGGTCACGGTTATCTCCGAGATCGTTGGCATGAAGAAGATAATTGAAGTTATAGCATGCGTGCTATTCTGTCCGAACATGAACGCTGCTCAAGCAACCCTTTTGATCCTCGCGGTACGGTCTGGACCGTTGAGACCCGGGGGCCAATCGTCGATGCCGAAATCGCCAAACGGATGGGCACCTCGCAATCGGTCATCGTCCGGTTGGAGAATGCCCGCCACATGCTGACCTTCGACATGGTTTCACGCTACTCGGCTGCGATCGGACAGAAGATCGATATCCATCTGGTGCCGAACGGCTGAACAATACACACTCAAGCCACGACTCTTTACGACGGGTTCGCCAAGGGGGATGCTGCCAGAAGCGGGGTGGGGGACCCATCCCGAATTGCAACAAAAACCGCTGGCAGAGCCGCACGAGCGGACCATTGGGGATAAAGCCATGCCACGTATGACCGGCGGCGAAGCGATCGTGGACGCGCTGCTACGACACGGGATCGACACCGTGTTCGGGCTGCCGGGCGTGCAGACCTACGGCCTGTTCGACGCCTTCGCCCGCGCCTCCAACAGCCTGCGCCTCATCAACGCGCGGCACGAGCAAGGCACCGCCTACATGGCGCTCGGCTATGCCTGCGCCACCGGCCGCCCGGCGGTGTTCGCCGTCGTGCCTGGACCCGGCGTGCTCAACACCATGGCCGCCCTCGCCACCGCCTGGGGCGTCAATGCGCCCGTTCTGTGCCTGACCGGACAGGTGCCCGGCCCGATGATCGGCCGCGGCCGCGGCCAATTGCATGAGCTGCCCGACCAGCTCGCCACCCTGCGCAGCGTGCTGAAATGGGCCGACCGGATCGAGCACCCGAACCAGGCGCCCCTGCTGGTCGCGCGGGCATTCCAGGAGATGCAGTCCGGCCGCCCCGGCCCGGTGTCGCTGGAAATGCCGCTGGACCAGTTCACCGCCGTCGCCGAGGTCACCCCCCAGGACCCGCTGAAGCTGTTCCCCGCGCCGCCGGTCGACGGCGAAAAAATCGCCGCACTGGCGAAACTGCTGGATCAGGCGAAGGCGCCGATGATCTGGGTCGGCGGCGGCGCGCAACACGCGTCCGCCGAGATCCTCGCACTGGCCGAACGTATCGGCGCGCCCGTGGTCTCCTTCCGTGGCGGCCGCGGCATCGTCGATGACCGCCATCCACTGGGTTTGACCGTCGCCTCCGGCTATCGGCTCTGGCCGGAAACCGACCTGCTGATCGGCTTCGGCACCCGCCTGGACGTGCCGCTCGGCCGCTGGGGCGCGCCGCCGCCCGGCCTGAAAATCGCCCGCATCGACATCGACCCGGCCGAGATGCGCCGTCTGCACGTCGACCCGGGCATCGTTGCGGATGCCGCCGACGCCGCGCGGGCGCTGACCGCACTGGTCGCCCCGAACGGATCAACCCGCACCGCAAGCATCGCCAACGCCAAGGCCGGCGCCGCGGTGGCGATAAGCAAAGTGCAGCCGCAAATGTCGTTTCTTGCGGCGATCCGCGAGGCGATGCCGGAGGACGGTATTTTCTGCGACGAAATGACCCAGGTCGGCTACGCGTCCTGGTTCGGCTTCCCGTTCCACCAGCCGCGCACCCTGGTCACATCCGGCTTCTCCGGCACCCTCGGCGCCGGCTTCCCCACCGCGCTCGGCGTCAAGGTTGCGCACCCGGATCGGGCGGTCGTCGCGGTCACCGGCGACGGAGGCTTTCTGTTCGGCGGCGCCGAACTGGCGACCGCCGTGCAGCACGGGATCAATCTGGTCACCGTGCTGTTCAACAACTCGGCCTACGGCAACGTTATGCGTGATCAAAAACGCATGTTCGACGGACGCGATTCCGGCTCCAAACTGCATAACCCCGATTTTTCGATCTACGCAAAAAGCTTCGGCGTCGCCTTCTGGCGCGCCACCGACGCCGACGGCCTGCGCAAGGCGGTGACCGAGGCGCTGGCCGCCCGCGCCCCCGCGCTGATCGAAGTCATCACCGATATCGGCGAGGAATATCCGCCCTGGGAGTTCATTGCCCCCGGCCGGGGCTGACCGGCCTCTTGCCATGCGCGGGCACACCGGCAATCGTCCGCGCATGACCCAATCCCCCGTTCTGCTCTCCATCGACCCGCGCGGCGTCGCCACCGTCACCCTCAATCGCCCGGAGGTCGGCAACGCCTATAATGCGGCCCTGCTGGACGCCCTGATCCAGGGCCTGACAGACCTCGCGAAGGACCCTTCCGTCCGCTGCCTGGTGATCCGCGGCGCCGGCAAGCACTTCCAGGCCGGCGCCGACATCCGTTGGCTCGGAGAGGTCGCGCATTACCCACCGGCCGAGAATTACGCGGCCTCCATTGCGACCACCCGAGCGATGCAGTTGTTAAATGAATTTCCGAAGCCGACGATCGCGCTGGTGCACGGGGCCTGCTTCGGCGGCGGCGTTGGCATCGTCTGCTGCGTCGACGTCGCGTTCGCCACGCCGGACTCGCTGTTCGGCATTACCGAAATCCGCGTCGGCGTGGCCCCGACGCCGATTTCCACCCACATGGTCAACGCCATCGGCCTGCGCCACACGCGGCGTTACGCTTTGACCGGAGAACGGTTCGACGCGCATGAGGCCGAACGGATCGGCCTGATCCATGAAGTCGTCCCGGAAGATGCGGTCGAAACGAAACTGGCTGCGGTGTTGGACGCGATCTTTCTCGGCAGCCCGACGGCGATTGCCATGACCAAGAGCAGCTTCCTGGGTGCCAACAACCTGCTGCTGGACGAGCGTCAGGTGTCGATGTTGGCGCATGAGGGATGGACGCAGCGGCACTCGCCCGAGGGCCAGGAGGGCACGACCGCCTTCCGCGAAAAGCGGACGCCGTCTTGGTTTAAGCCGGCTCACCGCAACGTGTAGTCAACCAGGATCGGGCGACCCTCATCTTGCCAGACATGACACATGATCAGCCCGCCACCGCCCGCGTCCTGAACGCCCCGCCACGCAAAGCGGCCAAGCCACCCGGTCCGTGCGCGATGGTGATTTTCGGGGCAGGGGGCGATCTGACGAAGCGCCTGCTGGTGCCGGCGCTGTACAATCTGGCGACAACGGGCTTGTTGCCGGAAACATTTGAACTGATCGGGGTCGATCTGGCCGACCTCGATGCGGATAAGTGGCGCGACAGCCTGCACGAGATGATGCAGAGTTTCGTCGGCAAAGCCGCCAGTGAAAGCCGGATCGACAAAGTCGATGAAGACACCTGGAAGCGGCTGACAGGCCGGATGTCCTACATCAAAGGCGACTTCGACGACGCCGGGCTGTACGAAAAATTGAAACAGCACTTGGACGAAAAATCCGATACCGGCGGCAACTGCTTGTTCTACCTTGCCATCGCCGACCGTTTCTTCGGGCCGGTGGTCACGCAACTCGGGAAAGCCGGTTTGTTCGAGGAACACTGGGACGAGGACGGGCAGAAACCGGAGCGCTGGCGTCATGTGGTGATCGAAAAACCGTTCGGCCATGACGAGGCCTCCGCCAAGTCCTTGAACGCCGCCATCCTGCGCAATGCGCAAGAGCATCAAATCTATCGGATCGACCATTTCCTGGGCAAGGAGACTGTCCAGAACATTATGGCGTTGCGGTTCGCCAACGGTATGTTCGAACCGCTGTGGAACCGCGACCGCATCGATCACGTCCAGATCACCGTCGCCGAAACGGTTGGCGTGGAAGCCCGCGGCCGCTTCTACGAAAAAACCGGCGCCCTGCGCGACATGGTGCCGAACCACGTGTTCCAGTTGCTGGCGATGGTGGCGATGGAACCGCCCGCCGGCTTCGATGCCAAAGCAGTGCGCAATCGTAAGACTGACGTGTTTGCGGCGATGCGCACGGTTGCGCCGGAAGACGCCGTGCGCGGCCAGTATGGACCGGGTCCCAACGGGATCGCCGGCTATCGGCAGGAAAAGGACGTCGCCCCGGACTCCGGGGTCGAAACGTACGTGGCGATGCGGCTGGCGATCGACAATTGGCGCTGGGCCGGGGTGCCATTTTACTTGCGCACCGGCAAGCATATGTCCCGGCGGGTCAGTGAAATCGCGATCCGCTTTAAACCCGCGCCGTATGCTCCGTTCGAGGAAACCGCCGTCGCCGCGCTGGCTCCGAACTGGCTGCTGCTGCAAATCCAGCCGGACGAGGGCATCGCGTTGCAGTTCGAAGTCAAGCGACCGGGTCCGGTTGTCGATCTGGCGGCGGTGCGGATGGCGTTCAAATATGACGACTGGTTCCCGAGGGAGCCGAACATCGGCTACGAGACGCTGATCTACGATGTCATGACAGGTGACCAGACATTGTTCAACCGAGCCGACATGGTCGAGGAAACCTGGCGCGTGGTGGGAAAGGTCCTCGAGACATGGTCGCAGGACAAGCCGCCGGATTTCCCGAACTATGTGTCGGGCAGCGACGGGCCAGCGGCGGCGGACGATCTTCTGGCTCGCGAGGGACGGAGCTGGCGGCCTGTTGTCGATGACGGGAACGGGCATCAGACTACGGCGGCGTGATGGGTAGATAGTGAAATAGATACTATATCGTTGTATGCTGAGGCGATTCCATTGACCGATCGGGATGAGAAGCAAGGATGTCATGGCGCGGACGGGGCTTTCCACCCTCCGTCATGGCCGGGACAAGCCGGCCCCTATCGATGACCGGCGACGTCCCGGGTCAAGCGGCGTTGGGTCGCTGCGGCAAAGTGCGCAGCCAGTCCAGCAACGGCCGCCACAACGATGTCTCGGCCCGCGTGCCGGCCGCCATGCCAATGTGACCCGCCGCCGGCTGATGCAGGACGGCACCGTGGATGAGCCGCGCCAGAGGCAGGGCGGATTCCTTTGGCACGATCCGGTCGCGTTCGGGCACGGCGACGAAGGCCGGTTTGACGATCGTCGCCGGATCGACCGGCAGTCCGGCGATTCGCCAATTGCCCAGGGCCGGGGCGTTTGCCCCATACCACTCACTCAAACAGGTGCGGGCCACGTCGGCCGCCAGCGGAACACCGTCGTTCAGCCAATCCTCGAGCGCGACGAACAACCTGGCGCGATCACTGTCCTGTGGCTGCGCGGCGAAGGTGCGGTACTTGTCCGCCACGCTCCATGGATCGAGCATCGCGAACAACGATTGGAGCAAATCGACGGGCAGGGCTTGGTTCAGCGCCAGCGCGGGTTCCAGCAGCGGCAATGTTTGCGCCAATTGGATCGCCCGTTCGGGATCGGGCGCATGGAAATCCCACGGTGCCGCCAGCAGCGCCAGGCCGCTGATCAGGTCGGGCCGGCGCTGCGCCGCCGCGACGGCCAGCGTGCCCCCCATGCAGTAACCAGCCAGCACCGGTGGAGACCCTGCCGCCTCGGCGGCGGCGATCATCGCGCGTTCCATCCGGCCCGCGACGTAATCGGTCAAGGTGAACCTGCGTTCGGTCTCCCCCGGCCATCCCCAATCCAGCAGCAACGGACGCACATCGCGATCCGCGAGCCAACGCAGCATCGACGATCCCTCGGCCAAATCGAGCACATAGGCGCGATTGATCAGACTGGGGACGAACAGAACAGGCCGTCCGCCAGAGGCGGTGCCGTAATCAAGCAGCCGCGACCCACCCTCCGACCAGATGACCGCCGGGTCCGTCAGGGTGCGCTGCGACGGATGCCGGCGATAGGCGGCAATCCCCTCGATCAGGGCAGCGTCCTGGCGCAGCGTCTCGGCGACGACGGCGTCGGGAAAGCCGTTATGTTCGCTTGAAGGGCCGTTTTGGACGGCGTCTTGCAACGATCGGAGTATGGCCCCCACGCTCAAGCTCTGCCAGTCGGCGCTCCAGAATGGCGACATGGCGCGCGAGACGTTCGACCTCAGCATCGCGAGGGTCAGGTGCAGCAGCAACGGGCGCGGGCCGCGCCGCATCAGCGGTCCCGGTCTGTCCGGTCTGCCGGTCATTGCCGGCGAAACCCGGCGGCGCCCCGCGCGGCAGCCCGCGCAGCATGGCGGACATGGTGCCCGCCCAAAGGTTGGTCAGCGCCTGCCAGGACTCGCGGATTTCCGGGTCGGCGGCCATGGCGGACAACTCGCTTTGCCACAGCGTCACCCAGTCCTGCGCCAGTTTGTTCGGGTCGGGCGGCGCCGAACCCCGGGCATGCGAATTGGCCGCGCCGCCCTGACCACCGAAGTCCGAACGTACTTGATCGGAGGCGGCCCGATCCTGGCCGGGCGCATTCCAATCGTCCGAACGGTGTCCGGCGTTGTCCGACCCGGCGTCCGCCACCATGCCGCATTCAGTCTCCTCGTTGGCCAAACCAAAGGGGTCGGCGGGTCGTGCGTAACAGATGAATCCAACGCAACGACCGGTGTGGGGTTCGGAATCACTCTATCGCAAGTGCGAGATACACGGTAGGTAGGGGTAAAGATACGAGGTATGTATGGCCGCGCCCACCGAGACCCTGGCAGAAACCAAAACGAACGAAAAGCCTCCGGTCGTGGTCAAAAAATATGCCAACCGGCGGCTGTATAATACCGAGAGTTCCAGCTACATCACCCTCGACAACCTGGCCGAAATGGTGCGGCTCGGGCGTGATTTCGTTGTGTATGACGCGAAAAGCGGCGACGACATCACCCGTGGCGTGCTGACCCAGATCATCGTGGAAGAGGAAGGCAAAGGCCAGAATCTGCTCCCCACCGCCTTTCTGCGTCAGTTGATCGGCATGTATGGCGGGTCGATGCAGGGGCTGGTGCCTAAATATCTCGAACATGCCATGACGTCGTTCGCGCAGCAGCAGGAGCAGTTGCGTACGGCGGTGACGAAAAGCATGGGTGGGATGTTTCCGTTCGGCAATATCGAGGAAGTCGGCCGGCAGAACATGCAAATGATGGAACGTGCGTTCAGCATGTTCACGCCGTTCTACCGTGGCACCGAACCGACTAATCCATCCAATGCTCACGCCAGTGAAATTGAAGCGCTGCGTTCCGAGATCGACCGCCTAAGGCAGGAATTGGCCGCCGCCAAGAGAAAATAAGTACGTCGGTTCGGCGGGGCATTATACCAATCGCCATTGATGCCGACTGTCGCCCATAATCGTCATGGCCTGGCTTGTCCGGGCCACCTGTGCCCTGACGGTGCCGCGATGGGTGGCTCGGACCAGCCGGGCCAAGACGGCCGGGGAATGGCAATACGTCAATGTCAACGACCGCGGGTCTTTAAAACACAAAAGAGACCGCTGGACGACGGTCTCTTTTCGATAGCCCTGGCCTCTCCGGCCTCTCCGGCCTCTCCGGCGGATGCTCGCGTTACCGGCACCCGCTTCCGGCCTGCTAGCCGCCAGGAATTGCCGAGAGCCGCGGATCGGTCGTCCGGATCTGGGCGACAACATTGCGGAAACGCGCGGCATGTGATTCGGTCGCCTGCACCGGCGCCGGCGCCGGAGCGGGTGCTGCAGAGGGCACGGCTACCGGAGCGGGCGCAGCCACCGCGACACGAGCCGCAGCCACCGGGCGAAGCGACGCGGCGCGCTTCAGGGCTCTGATTTCGACCGTCAACATCTGTAGATTCTGCCGCTTCTGAACCAGAAGGGCCTCAAGTTCGGCGATGTCCGCGTTATCGTTGGAGATCGCCATCTCAAGCGCGGCGATCTCTTTCTCAAGCGGGTCGTCGGAGTGTGTGATCTTGTCCATACAATGACCCTAAGCGATGGCCTCGCCCGCTGTCCACATCAAAAGAGCAATAATGACGAAATGAGTGCGTGACATTTGTTCGAAACGGTGGGTGTGAGGCTTTTCGCGATTCGATGGTGGCCGATCATGGTGATAGCGGCGTCAGAGTCAGGCGGCCCGGCAGCGGTTCCCGGGTTGGTACGGATTGCCCGAACGCCGACTCGCTTGCCTCTCGCGGCGCACACTTAAATGACGGATCTGGCTTGCGGCTGGCTGACAACGCAGGTTTGCCGATCTGGCAGCCGACCTACATCTTCAACGCGCCGGAGACGGAAATACTGGCCAAACGACGACAGATTACAGAGACGTAGGGTCGGTCGTCTTTGGTCTCATGCTGATGGTATTATCGCCGCCAATCGGGACGAAGCGGCTTTCACTGCTCCGAATCGGGCCAACCACGCCGCGTAAGCCACCCAATTTCGGTCCGGGGGCGGGTGTCGGGGCTGGGGCCGGAGCCTCTGTTTTGACGGCGGCCGTGGGCCGCAAGGAAGCCGCTTTTTTGAGCGCCCGTATCTCGATCAATAACATTTGAATGTTTTGATTTTTTTTGGCCAGCAGGCCCTCAAGCTCGGCGATATCCGCGGTGTCGTGGTTTATCGCGATCTCCAGGGAGGCGATTTCCTGCAGCAGGGGGTCGTTGGAGGTTGGGGATATTTCCATAGTGGGACAGACGTTAGACGATCGGTCGCATTTGTGTCCAGATCGAATCTGATGTGTTTGGCTGACCTGGCGCGCTCCGGTCGGCCGGGTTGGCCGGTTAGGCCAGGGTGCGCCGGCTCAAAAAAATATGCCCCGGCATCGTTTGGGTGCCGAAGGATAACCGCCGAATAATTTCAGTGGCAGTCGATTTCAGCGCTCCGGCAATGCCTTTCCGTCATGCCCGGCTTCGACGTATCCGGCGCCCGAGCGTTCGTCTGTCATGATGATTCTGACCCTACTCGCCTCCAGGGCGATCAGTCGCTTCTGTAGGAAGCGTCTCACGGCCGGATCGGCTTCCAACCCGATCGCGCGGCGATAGGCAGTCGCCGCATCCAGGGTCGATCCGATGCGGGCGAGCAGGCCGGCTCGTGCTGCCCAATAAGGTTGGTATGTCACTATTCGGGGATCGGCCGCCAATCTGTCCAACAAGGCCAAACCCTCGGTTGTCCGCCCCACCGCTGCCCGGGCTACCGCTTGGTTAATCGCGACGACAGGTGATCCGGTCAGGGAAAGGAGTGTATCGTACAGCCGAACGATCGCGCACCAGTCGGTTTGTCCGGTCCGGCGGCGGGCCGCGTGCGCCGACTGCACCGCGGCCTCCAACTGAAACCGGCCGACGACACCTTTGGCACTGGCGTGCATCAAAAGCGTCTCGGCCTGCTGGATCATGTCGGCATCCCATAAGGCGACGTCCTGCTCGTCCAACGGCACATAGCCGCCGCCGGCAGTTCGCCGAGCGGCCCGGCGAGATTCGGCGTACAGCATGAGGGCCATTAAGCCGAGGGCTTCCGGCTCTTCCGGCAGCAGCGACACGACGACACGGCCCAGCCAAATCGCCTCTTGCGTGAGGCCGCGCCGCCGTGATTCAGAACTGCACGCCTCACTCCAACCCGCCCCGAATGCGGCGTAGATTGCTTCGAGCACGGCGTCAAACCGCTCTGGCAGATCGGCACGCTCCGGCAGGCGAAACGGAATTCCGGCCAGCTTGATCCGGGCTTTTGCCCGCACAAGCCGTTGACCCATAGCGGCCGGGGCTGACAGGAACGCCGAGGCGATCGCGGCGGCATCCAATCCCAGCACGGTCTGAAGCATGAGCGGGGCGCGAACGGTGGGGTCGATGGCCGGATGGGCGCAAACGAACATCAATGCCAACCGGTCGTCGGGGACATCCCGGGGCGTGTCGCCGGCGAGTTCCTCGGTCAGCAATTGCAGATGGGTGCTGGCGTATCCACGGGTGCGCTCCCGCCGAACGGTGTCGATCACCTTGCGCCGGGCGACCGTCAGCAGCCAGGCGGCGGGGTTTTCCGGGACCCCGCTTACCGGCCAGTCGGTGAGTGCGGCGGCGAAAGCCTCGGATAATGCGTCCTCGGCCCGCGCGACATCGCCGGTGCGGGCGGCGACGAAGGCCAGCAGCCTGCCATAAAGGCCGCGCGCCACCGCCTCCGCATGCCGGCCCGCATCCACCGGCTTACATCGCCCAGATGGGGCGGACCTCGATGGCACCGACGGCGGCTCCCGGGCAGCGTTCGGCCCAGGACAGCGCCGCGTCGAGATCTGGCGCATCAATAATATAGTAACCGCCGAGTTGTTCCTTGGTTTCGGCATACGGACCGTCGAGCACCGCGGTTTTGCCATCGACCGTCCGGATGGTGGTCGCGGTAGAGGCCGGGCGCAGGCGGTCGCCGCCCTTCAAAATTCCGGCTTGAACCATGGCCTCGGTGTATGCGCCGTAGGCGGCCATCATTTGGCCCCGATCGGCTTCAGTGGCTGAGGCCATGGCGGATTCGTCGCTGTAGATCAGCAGCAGGTACTGCATGATGGATTCTCCTGGCATGGCGGCGGCACAATGCCCCGCCGGATCAGTGACGTTCAAGGACGATGGATTTCGACAGAATTGCCCGCGATCAGGGCGACTACCGCATCTCTCGCATCCGACGGCGGCGCTCAGGGTGTTTTCCAAAAATCCGTCGTTGCATCCCCCGCCCATCCGTGCTTCAAGCCGCGCCTTCCCTGCCGGGGGCGACGGCATCGCACCCGGCTATGTTCGCATTCCCATCATGGGAATGAGACCACTTCCGGTCGTGGACAGAGACAAGCCATAGGGGGTTCATCCATGCCGCTATACGAAACCGTGCTCATTGCACGGAATGATGTCACGCAACAGCAGGTCGAGACGATCGCTGACGAAATCGGTGTCGAGTTGGAGACCGATGGCGGCGCGGTCAAGAAGCGCGAATACTGGGGTCTGCGTGGCCTTGCCTACCGCATCAAGAAGAACCGCAAGGGCCATTACATGCTGCTCAGCATGGATGCCAAGCCGGCCTTCATCACCGAGATGGAGCGTAAGCTCGGTCTCAATGAAGACGTGCTGCGTTTCATGACGGTTCGCATCGAGGCGATCGACGAAGCTCCGTCCGCCATCCTGTCGCGCAAGTCCGACGACCGCGAACGCGGCTTCCGTGGGCCGAAGCCCGCGGGTCGCTTTGAAAGCGGCCGCAAGCGTGGGTTCGACGATCGCGAGGAGTTCCGCGCCCGTGACGGCTTCGGTGGCGACGAATTCCGTTCTGGCGTCGAGGAGTAGGTCCAAATGTCCGATACAGACGTTAATCCCGCTGGCCGTCGCGCCGCCGTTGGCGCCCGCCGGCCGTTCTACCGCCGTCGCAAGTCCTGCCCGTTCTCCGGCCCGAATGCGCCGGTCATCGACTACAAGGACGTGCGCCTGCTGTCCCGCTTCCTCTCGGAGCGCGGTAAGATCGTACCGAGCCGTATCACCGCCGTGTCTGCGAAGAAGCAGCGCGAGTTGGCAACGGCTATCAAGCGCGCCCGTTTCCTGGCGCTGCTGCCCTACATCGTCGCGTAAGGAGCGGATTTTATGGCCGCCGTTGAACTGATCCTGCTCCAGCGCGTTGAGCACCTGGGACAGATGGGTGATGTGGTTAAGGTGAAGCCGGGTTATGCCCGCAACTTCCTCTTGCCGCAGAAGAAGGCGCTCCGCGCCAACAAGGATAACCGCGCGAAGTTTGAGCAGCAGCGCGTGCAGCTCGAAGCGCTGAACATCAAGCGCCGTGAGGAAGCCGAACGTTTGGCCGAACGCGTCGGCGGGTTGTCCGTCGTCATCGTCCGTCAGGCTGGTGAATCCGGCAGCCTGTATGGTTCGGTGTCGCCGCGCGACATCGCAGAAGCCGCGACCGCGGCCGGCCTGAGCATCAATCGCTCGCAGGTCGTGCAGGAAGTTCCGATCAAGGTGCTCGGCCTGTCAAAGGTTCGCGTATCGCTGCATCCGGAAGTGTCCATCACGGTGACCGTCAACGTTGCCCGCAGCGTGGACGAAGCCGAACGTCAGGCGCGTGGCCAACAGGCCACGATCACCGACGCGGAAGACGACGAGCAAAACCCGACCGAAGAGAACATCTTCCTGGGCGACTCGTCGAACTGAACGAACCAATCGGCGTCACCCGCCGATTGACCCGGTGACGCCTGAAGAGCCCACCATTCGCTTCTGTGCCAAGGCACCGGAGTGGATGGTGGGCTCTTCGTCTGTTGGTGGAAATCCGCCGCTGGCGGCATTGGGCGCCTAATAATGGCGCGTGAAGCACCAACAACTTCTCTGATTCGTGAAGTCCCGGCTGGCCCCTTTGGCACGGTGTATTGAACTCATATGACAGTTGGTGTTTTGACGCCGGCTGCGTGACTGAGCCATTGCTTGGCTTTCTGCGGGTCAAGACAGTGGATTGGAAAGCGATGCAAGCTGTCCTCGACGGCATTCTGCGACGCATGATCACCGCTGGCCGGCTGACCGTCGTATGGCCAGATGGCGGTCATTCGACCTACGCGGGTGAAGCCGGACCAACCGCCGTGATGCGGTTGCGGGATCGTCGCACGATCAGGCGAATGGTGCTGAACCCATCGCTCGCGGTGGGAGAGGCTTATATGTCCGGCGGTCTTTCGGTGGAAGACAGTGGGATTTACGATCTGCTTGACGTCCTGCTGGTCAACCTCACCAGCAATCCCGGCGGTCATCCGGTTCGGCACTGGCGAGAAGCGCTGGCATCGCTCGGCCGCCGGCTGATGCAATACAATCCGGCCGGCCGGGCACGCCGCAATGTGGCACACCATTATGATTTGAATGGGCGGCTATACAGTTTGTTCCTGGACCGGGACCGGCAATATTCCTGCGCCTATTTCCGGCGCGGTGACGAGACGCTGGAGGAAGCCCAGGCAGCCAAGAAGCGGCATATCGCCGCCAAGCTGTGTCTGGACCGGCCGGGGTTGAGGGTGCTGGACATCGGCTGCGGCTGGGGCGGCATGGCGCTGACCCTGGCACGCGACTTCGGCGCCGACGTGACCGGGGTCACGTTGTCGCAGGAGCAACTGTCCGAGGCTCGTGCCCGCGTCGCGGCCGAAGGGCTGGAAGACCGCGTGCGGTTCGAATTGTTGGACTATCGTTCAGTCTCCGATACTTTCGATCGTATCGTCTCGGTGGGGATGTTCGAGCATGTCGGTGTTGGCCATTACGATACATTCTTCGCAACCGTCGCCCGCTGCCTGAAACTGGATGGCGTGGCGCTGATCCATGCGATCGGGCGCGGGGAAGGGCCGGGCAGCACGAATGCGTGGCTGCGCAAGTATATCTTCCCCGGTGGCTATTCTCCGGCGCTATCCGAAGTGCTGCCGCCGGTGGAGCGCTCCGGCCTGTGGGCGACCGACATTGAGATTTTGCGACTCCACTATGCCGAAACCCTACGGCATTGGCGCCGGCGCTTCGCCGCCAACCGCGACGCCATTGCGACGCTCTACGACGAAATGTTCTGCCGCATGTTCGAGTTCTATCTGGCGGCGTCGGAAATTACCTTTCGCCGCAGCTTCCACATGGTCTGGCAGTTGCAATTGACGCACGGCCACGGCGTCGTGCCGCTGACCCGGGATTATGTTGCCGCGATCGAAGCGGGGCTGCCCGTGGAAGCCAAGGCGGAGGCAGCCAGCCCGCTGCGCCGTTGACACAAAGGCGCGTCGCCGGCCGGATTGGGCGCCATTGCCCAACGATCCGCCGTCCCGTATATCCGCTGGGATAGTTTCTTCCCACTCCGATCAATTCGCTTTGATCCCCAGCAAGGTGCATCCGCATGGCTGATTACGTCATCTCTCCACCGGCGATATCATCGATCCCCGTCGCGGGCGGAGGGAGTTTTCCGGTCAGACGGGTCTTTTGCGTTGGCCGCAATTACGCCGAACACGCTCGGGAAATGGGCAGCGATCCGGATCGCGAACCGCCGTTCTTCTTCATGAAGCCGGCCGACGCCCTTCTGCTGAACGACGCCGACATGCCGTATCCGCCGCAAAGCACCCAGCTTCACCATGAGATGGAGATGGTCGTGGCCATCGGCGTCGGCGGTGCCAACATTGCCGCGGCCGACGCGCTGTCCCATGTCTGGGGATACGCCGCAGGCCTGGATATGACGCGCCGGGACCTGCAGAACGCAGCCAAGAAAGAGGGTAAGCCCTGGGATATGGGCAAGGGTTTCGACTGGTCCGCGCCGATCGGCCTGCTGGTGCCGGCCTCGAAGATCGGCCATCCCTCCAAGGGCCTGATCGAATTGAAAGTGAACGGCAAGGTCCGCCAGACCTCCGATCTGTCGAAGATGATCTGGGATGTGCCGGAAATGATCGCTTACCTGTCGGGGCTGGTGACGCTGGCGCCGGGCGATCTGATCTATAGCGGCACGCCGGAAAACGTCGCCGCCGTCGAACGCGGCGACCTGTTGGAAGGCACCGTCGAGGGTGTCGGTTCGGTGACGACGCGCATCGTCTGATGCCGTCTTTGCGGGTCGCGACCTGGAACATCAACTCACTGCGCTTGCGCGTCGGCCTGCTGGACAAGTTGGTCGATGCCCTGCGACCGGATGTCATCTGCCTACAGGAAACCAAGGTCCCCGACCCGCTGTTTCCGGCGGAGGCGTTGGTGCCGCTCGGGTATCCACACACCGTGTTCCGCGGCATGAAGGGATATAACGGGGTTGCGATCCTGTCGCGGGTGCCGCTGATGCTGCTGGAGGATGCTCCGGACTGGTGCGAAAAAGGCGATTGCCGGCATGTCGCGGCGTCGCTGCAAACGCCGGGAGGGCCGGTCGAACTGCATAATTTCTACGTCCCGGCCGGCGGTGACGTTCCGGATCGCGTGGAAAACCCCAAATACGGTCACAAGCTGGATTTCATCGCCGAGGCCCGTTCGTGGTTCGCCGCCCGGTCAGGCCTGGCACGCGCGGTGATCGTCGGCGACCTGAACATTGCTCCATTGGAACATGACGTCTGGAGCCATAAGCAGTTGCTGGACGTGGTGAGCCATACACCGGCGGAAACCGACGGCTTGAATGCCTGGATGAATGTGGGTTTCATTGATGCCGTGCGGCACTTTGTTCCCGCTGACCAGAAGCTGTATTCGTGGTGGTCGTACCGCAATAAGGATTGGCGGGAATCTAACCGGGGACGCCGGTTGGATCATGTCTGGGTGACTCCCGACCTTGGCGGCGAATTACGCAGCCAGACCATCCTGCGCGATGCGCGAGACTGGCCGCGCGGGTCCGATCATGTGCCGGTTTGTGTGGAGATGGACGTTTAGCGGTCTGACGGCCGGCTGATCGGGCCTGCCCGGACACCGTGACCGATCGCGCCGAATGTGCTAAGCTCCGATTAATCAATAAGGAGACAGTCCATGCACTTCGGCGCTTCCATGTTCTTCACCGACTACTCGATGACCTCGGCCGCCCTGGCGAAAGCGCTGGAAGAACGCGGCTTCGAGTCGATTTGGGCCCCTGAACACTCCCACATCCCGATGTCGCGCAAGTCGCCCTGGCCGGGCGGCGGCGACCTCCCAAAGCAATATTACGACGTGATGGACCCGTTCGTGACGCTGACGGCGGCGGCGATGGTGACAACGACCCTGAAGATCGGCACCGGCGTCTGCCTGGTCAATCAGCGCGATCCGATCCAGACGGCGAAGCTGGTGGCCTCGATCGATCAGGTCTCGGGCGGTCGGTTCCTGTTCGGGATAGGCGTTGGCTGGAATGCCGAGGAAATGGAAGACCACGGCACCGTGTTCGCCACGCGGGCCAAGCTGGTGCGGGAGCGGGTGGAGGCGATGAAGGCGATCTGGACTCAGTCCAAGCCGGAATATGCTGGCGAGTTCGTCAACTTCGGCCCGATGATGACGTGGCCGAAACCGGTGCAGCAGCCGCATCCCCCCGTTATCGTTGGCGGTGCGTTCCCGCACGGCGCCCGGCGGGCGGTGCGCTACGGCGAGGGCTGGATTCCGCTGGCCGGCCGGCCGGGACAATACGGCGATGTGTTCGACACGGTGCCGAAGTTCCACGCCATGCTGAAGGAAGCGGGCCGCGATCCGGCGTCCTGTCCGGTGTCGATCTTCGGGGCAGGCGAGGACGGCGACACACTCAAGCGCTACCGCGACATCGGTATCGCTCGGGTTGCGACCAGCCTGCCGGCGGCGAGGGAAGATGTTGTTCTGCCGATCCTGGACCGGTGGGCGGAGTTGATCCAACAGACGGGTTGAGCGCCTGAGCGACGCTGCTGCCGAGCGTCGTTTTAGTGTTGAAAGCGCCTTCTGTTGCCATGATGTAACTCAGAGCCTCACGGAGCACGTCATGAACGATGGCAATCGGTTCGGTAATGACGATCAGGCAGTCCACGATTTGGAGGGGGCCGCCTGAGGTTGTGCTTGCCTTTTTGCGGGTCTTGATGACGCTCGCGAAGGTCGGACGATTCCAGTCGAACATGGCTTGATTGAAGGGCGGCAGCGGATTGCGGTGCACTGTGCGGCGGCTCCGGCGTCGGAATGACGGTAAACCCGATGCGGACGGTTTTAGGTGACCAACATGCCCTGACGGTCGGCAACGCTGATCGTCGCCCGGGTTCCCGCGTTGAATTCGAGGAAGTCGCCTTCGATGCCATCGCTGAAGATCACGCCATGTTCGGCCATCTCAGAAACGATCGTTACTGAATCCCGCGTGGTAATGCGGCCAGCAACCAATGAGGCGCCCGTGGTTCGGCTCGGGAACGGTTCGCGGACGAAGTAATGGAGGAAATCGGCATCCCAGGCAAAGGAGGCGTCAAAGTCGGTCGCCGGCGCGTACACCCCCAGGAACGTCGCAGCGCCCAACCAACCGGCATAGAGGCTCTTGAGCCATCCGGTGGACCCCATCCCCGTAGAAATAATGATCCCGCTTGAGGACTGGTGCTCCTGGCGATCGCCAACCTGCAACCTATAGCGTGCCGAAACATGGGTGCTCGGGCCGACGAACAGATCATTCACGGCGTAGATCACTGATCCAGTGTTGAGCGAAGCTTTTGCCATGGTGACTCGCTTCACCGGACGGCGACGGGCGATCGCCTCCGGAACGACCTTCGGCAGATCCCCCGGACCAAACGGCAGTAGAACACCATCCCAGCGAAACGGGTCAGGGTTCACCCCCACAACGTGCTGACCATCGAGATACTTGAGCGTGTTGGCCACCAGCCCGTCCTGTCCCAATACAACAACGATGTCATCCGCCCCAAAGATGAAGTTCCCGAGGTAGCGGCGGTCGATCCGCTGGACCCTGCCACAGGCGCGAAGGCTGGTCTCGACCGCCAGGGTCGCGGCGCGATATTGGCGCTGTTCCTGAAGGTAGTCGCTGAAGTCGGCGCCCAGATGCTCCACATAAAATTGCGCCTGCTGGACTGTGTTGAAGCGCGCAATCAGTTCGTCGAGCCTGGTTTCGCGCACGATCAGGACGATCTTGCGATCTTCGGTGGTGGCCATCGTTTAAGTCCTCGCCAGAGGCTGCATAATTTCGCGGAGCAGATCCGGCGTGACGTTCAGTTGCCCGATCTTCGCGGCGTTGTCGGCCAGATCGCGAAAGGCGAGTGCCATAAGCTGGGCGGGCTCCATTCCGACTGAGGCCAACGCCTGGAGAACCTTGGGATCGGCATCTGTGAAGGATCGCATCATCGCCGCGAGACCGTAGGCTTTCGCATCCGCTTCCTCGCGCGCATTAGCGGACGCCAGCGCGACAAGTGCCTTGTTCTGCTCTTCGAGGCCAGTCTTGCCGGCCATTTCTTCCTTTTGGATTTGAAGACGACGCTCCTGAACGGAGCGTTCGGCATCCATTTGGGCCTCGCGCACTTGCCGTTTTTTGTTTTCAACGGCAATTTCGGTGGCAAGCTCGTTTTCCTTGATCGTCCGCTCCTGCTCAACCGCCGCATTGCGGCGGGCATAGATAGCCTCATCGGAGCGACGCAGCAGGGCTTCGCGGGCCTCTGCCTCCAGCGCCTTCGCGGTCTCGGGCTTCGGCTTCACAGCCAGCAGCGATAATCCCAGAAGCTCCAAGCCTAACGCCTCGATTGTCGGGTGACGTTGCAGCATGCCTGACACGCGCGCCACGAGCGCTTCGCCTGACGCAAGGACGTCTTTAAGCGGTAGCGCCTGGACCTCGGCCCGCATCGCCACTTGCACCTGGTCGATCAGCCGTTGGGACAATTTCTGCGGATCCTCCGACACATAAGCTCCCTTGGGGCCGAGCGTGAAGTTGAGCAGCGCGGCGGTTCGGCGCGGGTCCGCGACGCGAAAGGTGATCTGGCCCTGGACGGTCACATCCTGAAAATCGGCGGTGATCTGAGGAAAAATGAAGGGTTCGTTCACGCTGGCGGTCGGCACCATGACGATCGATGACGACGGCGCGAAATACCAAAAAGCCAGTCCGGCACCTTCCTGGCGGGTTTTACCGTTTCGATATTGGATCACGTACTGGGTCGGTTCTGTTTTGATAAAGCGGAATCCAAACATGCTCGTCTCCTGCTGCTGACAGTCGCATGACCGTCCGTGACAGGTAGTGAACGATAGTTAGTGTATTTTGTCAACTAAGTTATTGGGTAGTTCACACTAAGCTGTCGGTGGGCTAGGGTGGTGGTCATGACGAACCCCCAAATGCCCTACCCAAGACCGATCGCGACGGTCGATCTGGTCATTGTTGCGCTAACGGAGGCCGGTCTGGAGGTTCTCCTCACGCGCAGAGACATCGAACCCTACGCGGGCGAATGGGCGCTGCCCGGTGGCTGGATCCATATTGATAAGGATATCGACCTGGAAGCGGCGGCCTGCCGTGTTCTGAGGGAGAAGACGGGGGTCGAAACGCCCTATCTCGAACAACTGGAGACCTTCGGAAGCGCGGGCCGGGACCCTCGTGGCTGGAGCATCAGCGTTTCCTATGTCTCGCTGATCGCCACCAACCAGATGAGGCTGCCGGCGGCCGAGCACAGGACAGACGTTGCCTGGACCGCCGTCACAGACGATACGGTTGCGGTACCGTTGTCGTTCGACCACGCAAAGATTGTAAAGTCCGCGCTCACGCGCCTGCGGAACAAGGTTGAGTATTCCACGCTGCCAGTTCACCTGTTGCCGTCAGGGTTCACCCTTACCGAACTGCAAGCGGTCTATGAGCGGATACTTGGTCGCCGAATTGATAAGTCGGCATTTCGCAAACGGATCGCCGAGGTCGATTTCGTGGAACCGGTGTTTGGAGAAATGCGCCGGGCCAGCAATCGGCCGGCCCAGATCTATCGGGTTAAGGCAGGGCGGTCCACGATCCTGTTCGACCGGACTTTGTGATTCGGCCGAGGCGTCCAGAAGTTGGGTTTGCGAGCGGGGCTAATCCGCAAGACGGATTGATATCAAACTCATCTGGCCAGACCTTGATCCCCAACAAGCCGTTCAGTACCTGTCCACCTCGCGGGCGAACGGCTCCCTCACAGACAATCAAATAAGCAATGAAAACGGCCGTAAACCACCCCCGGGACGTCTTCGGTGGTTTCCGTCGGCGCGCTCAGCCAATTCGAAAGGCTTACGCCGTCTCGCGGGCGCCGATCATCGTGCCGGCAAGGGCGCCTAATACGGCCACGATGGTCTGGCTCATCGGAGAATAGGACCAGCCGGCGATCGCGAACACAACTCCGCCTGAGACAGCCGCCATCAGCCCAACCGTGGTGCCACCCAGCACGATCCGCGAGAACCGGCTGGAATGGGGATCTGAAGCTAAAACTCTGACTTTCGCCACGACCACACGCTCCTGGATTCTGACAAGGCTGGCTTTCATTCGCCAGCAAAACAAGACGTGGTGCGTCCGTCCGCCATATTCAACATCGTGCGCTGCTGAAACGCCTTCCTCAGCCCCCTCGATCAGCAATCCATGTCGTCGTTGTTGGTCCGCCGAACCAATATTTCGCGCTTGCCCACATGGTTCGCGGCACCGACGATGCCTTCCTTCTCCATCTGCTCGATCAGCTTGGCGGCCTTGTTGTAGCCGATGTTCAGGTGCCGCTGGATGAACGACGTGGAGGCTTTCCCCTCGCGCGCCACCACCGCCACCGCCTGGTCGAACAGGCTTTTGTCCCCGTCGCTGGCACCCGCGATGCCGGACATGCCCTGGTCGGACTCGCCGCCACCGGCCCCTTCGACCGGTTCGGTGACCTCATCCAGATACGCCGGTTCGCCCTGCTCGCGCAGATACGCGACGACTTTCTCGACTTCCTCGTCCGAGACGAACGGGCCGTGCACGCGGGTCACCCGGCCGCCACCCTGCATGAACAGCATGTCGCCCTGACCCAACAACTGTTCGGCGCCTTGTTCGCCCAGGATGGTGCGGCTGTCGAACTTGCTGATCACCTGGAAGCTGATTCGGGTCGGGAAGTTTGCCTTGATGGTGCCGGTGATCACGTCCACCGATGGTCGCTGAGTCGCCATGATCACGTGAATGCCGGCGGCGCGGGCCATCTGCGCCAGCCGTTGAATGGTCTGCTCGATCTCCTTGCCGGCGACCATCATCAGATCGGCCATCTCGTCCACGATCACCACGATGAACGGCAGGGCTTCCAGTGCCAGCGGCTGCTCCTCGAACATCGGGCGGCCGGTGTCGGGATCGAAGCCGGTCTGCACTTTGCGGGTCAGGACCTCACCTTTGGCCCGCGCCTCGGCGACGCGATCGTTGAAGCCCCCGATGTTGCGGACGCCCAGTTGCGACATGGCGCGGTAGCGGCGTTCCATCTCGCGCACGGTCCATTTCAGAGCGGACACCGCCTTCGCGGGTTCGGTCACGACGGGAGCCATCAGATGCGGAATGCCCTCATAAATCGACAATTCCAGCATCTTCGGGTCGATCAGGATCAGCCGGCACTGGTCGGGCGACAGGCGATACAGCAACGACAGAATCATCGCGTTGACGCCGACGGACTTACCTGATCCGGTGGTGCCGGCGATCATCAGGTGAGGCATCCGCGCCAGATCGGCGACGATCGCCTTGCCGCTGATGTCCTTGCCCAAGGCCAGCGACAACCGGCCGGTGTTTTTCAGCACCTCTTCGCTCGACAGAATTTCGCTCAGATAAACAGTTTCGCGTTTGCTGTTCGGCACCTCGATGCCGATGACGTTGCGCCCCGACACCGTGGCGATCCGCACCGCGGTGACGGACAGGCTGCGGGCGATGTCGTCGGCCAAGCCGATGACGCGGGCGCTGCGAATGCCGGGGGCCGGGACGAGTTCGTACAGCGTGACGACCGGCCCGGGGCGAATTTCGACGATTTCCCCCTGCACGCCATAGTCGGACAGCACGGTTTCCAACAGCCGCGCGTTGGCTTGCAGAGATTCCTCGCTGGGGCCGGTGCTGGCGCGGTGGGGCGGTTCGGTCAGCAAATCCAGTGGCGGAAACGCCCAGCCGGCGTCCGGCAAGGGCAGGCTTTGCTGCTGCGGCTTGCGCGGCGGCAGTGGCGGGGCGGCCGGCTTCACCGCACGAACCGGCGGCGCGGCGAACAGGGCAGCCTCAGCCGGCGCCGGATCGGCCGGCCTGGACGCTTTAGGCGACTCCACCGGCGGAACGCTCCGCTGCACGACCGGCCGCGGACGCAGGAATGGTTCGGCTGGCGCTTCCGGTTCAAGGCCGGGCGTGCGGTTGACAAGACCCGCCAGCCAGCCCGAAGCGCCGCCGGTGCCACCCGTGCCGCGTGACAAGACCCCGACCGCGTCGCGTCCCCCCGAGACCGAAAACCGCGCCGCAACCCGAGCCGCTCGGCCGGCCGTACTCCATTCTGAGCGAGAAAGTCCGAGGGACAACAATCCCAGCACCAGCGCCAGGACGGTGCTGAGCAGCCAAATCGTGGCGGCGCCGACAACGCCGAACAGCGATTGTCCGGCCGCGAGTTCGGCGTGGCTGACGACCAGACCGATCGAGCCGCCCAACCCCGCCATCACTGGCCAGGGCCGATGGGCGGCCGGCAAAACCGAGATCGCCCCTGCCAATAGCGGCAACGAGGCCAGTAACGCCGCCAGCCGGCCACCAAAGCTGCCCAGCCCGCGATGAGAAGCGATGCGCCAGCACCAGGTCAGCATGGCGATCCCCGGTAAGGCGCCGAAAATCCCGAATCCTTGCAACAGCATATCGGCCAACGTGGCGCCAACCGGACCCGCGAGGTTGGTCACATGGTGTGTCGTAGCGGTATTCATCGAAGGGTCACGCGGGTCGTAGGTGACCAGCGCGACCAGGATCGCGAGGCCCAGCAGTCCCAGCAGCAAGCCGCCGAATTCGGCGCTGCGCTGGCTCATTAACGCCTTGACGGCGGGTGAAGCGAATTTCCGGGATTCCAGTGTCGGCGATCGGGCGGCCATTGGTCCTGCTCACATGCTTACGGCATCGGACGAAGTATAGCGGCGAACCCTCTGATAAATGAAGTACCATCAACACCACCCTTCCCGGGCGGGCTGCAAGTGGTAGAACGCCGTCATTGACGAGAAGGAACAGTTATATGGATGCGGTCACGACTCCCGCCCCAAGGTTGCTGGCGAATGCGCTGCGCTTTTTGGCGATTGATGCGGTAGAGGCGGCGAAGTCCGGTCACCCCGGTATGCCGATGGGGATGGCGGACATAGCCGAGGTGCTGTGGCGGCACCACATGCGGCACAATCCCGCCGATCCGGCATGGCCGAATCGTGACCGGTTCGTGCTGTCGAACGGGCACGGATCGATGCTGCTGTACGGGCTGCTGCACCTGACCGGGTACGATCTGCCGATCGAGGAACTGCGGAATTTTCGCCAGTTGCACTCCAAGACCCCCGGGCATCCGGAGCATGGCCTGACGCCTGGCGTTGAAACCACCACCGGCCCACTGGGTCAGGGGCTGGCGACGGCGGTTGGCATGGCGCTGGCGGAACAGCAACTCGCGCACGCGTTCAACCGCGGCGAGCATGCGATCGTCGATCACCGCACGTTCGTGTTCTGCGGCGATGGCTGCCTGATGGAGGGGATCTCGCACGAGGCATGCTCCTTCGCCGGAACCATGAAGCTGGAGAAGCTGGTCGTTTTCTACGACGACAACGGCATTTCCATCGACGGGCATGTGGACGGCTGGTTCAACGACGATACGCCCAAGCGGTTTGAGGCGTACGGCTGGCGGGTGATTCGGGACGTGGACGGGCACGACCTGGTGGCGCTGGCGGCGGCAATGGACGAAGCGGTGACCCCCTGTGGCCGGCCGACGTTGGTGTGCTGTAAGACGGTGATCGGCTATGGCGCGCCGAAGCTGGCCGGGACGCACGATGCGCACGGCGCGCCGTTGGGTGCGACGGAAGCGGCGGCGACCCGGGCGGCCTTGGGCTGGTCATATCCGCCCTTCGAAATCCCGGCCGACATCAAGGCCACCTGGGATGCCAGGGATGCCGGCGCGTCGCGGCAGGCGGAGTGGGAGGTTGGATTTGCGGCTTACGCCGTCGCTTTCCCGGCCGAGGCCGCCGAATTCCGCCGCCGGGTTATCGGTGCGTTGCCTGTCGATTTCGCCGCGAAAGCGGATGCGGCGGTGACCGAGGCGGGTGCTCTGACCGACGCCATCGCTACCCGCAAAGCCTCGCAGAACGCCATCACCGCGTTCGCTCCGTTCCTGCCGGAGTTCTTTGGCGGATCGGCCGATCTGACCGGGTCCAATCTGACGAACTGGAAAGGCTGCGTCTCCATCGAGCACGGCAAGGCCGGCAACTACATGCATTACGGCGTGCGTGAGTTCGGCATGGCGGCGATGATGAACGGTATCGCGCTGCACGGCGGGTTCATCCCGTTCGGCGGCACGTTCCTGGTGTTCGCCGATTATGCTCGTAATGCGATCCGGCTGGCGGCGCTGATGGGACTGCGTTCCATTTACGTGCTGACGCATGACAGCATCGGATTGGGCGAGGATGGCCCGACGCATCAGCCGGTGGAGCACGCGGCCTCGCTGCGGCTGATCCCCGGCCTGGATGTGTGGCGCCCGTGCGACATGCTGGAAACGGCGGTGGCATGGCGGTGCGCACTGGAACGGTCGAATGGTCCGGCCGCGCTGTTGTTGTCGCGGCAGAACTGCCCGCAACATGGCGGTGGCCTGGATCGGGCCGCGCAGGTGGCCAGGGGTGGCTATGTGCTGTCGGACGTGGATGGGACGCCGGATGTGGTGCTGATCGCGACGGGGTCGGAGATCGCCATCACCACCGGCGCGCGTGATCTGTTGGCGGCGCGCGGCGTGAAGGCTCGGGTTGTGTCGATGCCGTGTTCCGATCTGTTCGACCGGCAGGACAAGGCGTGGCGGGATTCCGTTCTGCCGCCGGGCGTTCGCCGCGTGGCGGTGGAGGCCGGAGCGACGATGTCCTGGTATAAGTATGTCGGGCTGGAGGGCGCGGTGGTAGGCCTCGACCGGTTTGGCGAGTCCGCGCCGGGTCCGGCGTTGCTGAAGTATTTCGGCTTCACGGCGGAGCATGTGGCGGAGATCGCCGCCGGCTGATCGCTTCGCCCTTATAGACGTGTCCGGCCTTGCAGGCAGGCCGGACAAAGCGCTGCCGATTGTCGCGTCACAGTGCGCTGTTTGGCCGATGTGATTTCGGTAAGACAGTTGGGTTACAATTCAACGTCGGGGTAGAACTTCCCATCGTCATGTCCGTATCCGTCTGTAGCTCTTCTTGTTCCGGGGTGCTGGGGTGGGGCAATTGGGCGCCGTAATGACCTAAAATGGACTTTGGCCGCACTGTTACGACCAATCATAATTATAATTATACAATGCAATTGTTCTATCGAAGCGGTGGGCGGATTGCTCCGCCCGCCCCTTGAACCAATATCTTATGCCATCCCGGGTTCGTCCTGACGCGCGCGGATCGTCCTCGTATCGTCATGGTGCGCGAAGGCGCACCATCCATGTCTTTGTTTAGTCTAAAAAAACGTGGATGCCGACCTTCGCCGGCATGACGGGATGTTCTGGCAGAGAGCCGATATTAACGTGGGCTTATTTTACTGGGACTTCCCGGTCGCGGCACCATCGGCCGGTGCGGGCGCTGCCGCGGCCGGAGCAGCCGGAGCTTCTGCCGCCGCCGGAGCTGGTGCCGCTGGAGCCGCCGCCGCCGGGGCTGGCGTCGCTGGAGCCGCCGCCTTGCCACCGCCCATGCCGGGCATGCCAGCCATTCCGGGCATGCCGGCCATCCCGCCGCCGCCACCGCCAGCACCGCCGCCGCCGCCCATACCGCCGCCAGCGCCACCGCCCATACCGCCGCCGGCGCCGGCGCCTTGGGCGAATGCCCCCGACATCGGTGCCGCCGCCAGGGCCAGCACCAGCGCGAGAGAAGTCATATGTCGAAGTGTCATTAATACTCCTGTAACAGTTTCGCCGCTGGCGGGCAGCGTCAGGGGGTCCAACGCCGCGGGCCGCGAAGGCATCAGGCATCACGCGGAATCGGTAACCATGTCAAGGCGGACCGGCTGTTGGGTTGCCGGACAATCCGCAGTCCATGGCTTCGCCGAAGGTGCCCGGGCAGATACGCAAGCCGACCTGTCTTTTGAAACGATACGACGTACCGGCATGACCGCTGCGGTTGCGCCGAATAGGCCGGTCTGGCGTGGCACCCGTCCACGCCACCACCGGGTGCAATCGGCCTTATACGGCCGCCGCCCCTTGCATGGCCTGCCACAAACGTTCCTGCGTAAACGGCATCGCCGGCAAATCACGGCCGCCCAGAGCATTCGCGACCGCGCTGGTGACCGCGCACAATGCACCGGTTGTTCCGGCCTCGCCGATCCCTTTCACGCCCAGGGGGTTGAACGGCGACGGCGTGTTGCATTCCAGCACGCGATAATGCGGAAAATCATGGGCACGAGGTAACGTGTAATCCATCAGGCTGGCCGCATAGGGCTGGCCCGATTCGGCATCGATCACCGAATCCTCACCCAGAACCTCGCCAACGCCCTGGGCGATACCACCCTGGATCTGCGCTTCGGCGGCCTGATGGTCGATGGTAACGCCAGCGTCATCGACCGCCAGATACCGGGTCAGGATCGTCGCGCCGGTTTCCGGGTCCATCGCGACCTCCGCAATATGGCAGCCCGACGCAAAGGCGTTGGTCGGCATCACGCGACCGGTTTCGGTCATCGGTTCATCCAGTAAATCGACCAAACGGCAAACCGCCGTCCCATCGGTTCGGCAAACCGTTTCGTCGGCCAGATGCAGGTCCTCCGGCGCACAATTCGCACGCAGGGCGGCCATCGTCCTTAATCGCAACGACAACGCGTCGGCCGCCATCGCGACGGCGCTGCCGGCGGCGATGGTGCTGCGCGAGGCGTACGACCCGGCCCCCGACAACACCGTTTCGGGATCGGAGGCCACCAGTTCGACCGTGATCTCGGGCAATCCCAACCGAGGACCCGCCACCAGGGCGAAGGTCCGCGCATGCGACTGTCCGGTACTCGCCGTTACAGTCTCGATCCTCAGCGCCGCTCGGCCTTTGATGGCGGACACGGTCAACGCCGCCTCATCCGGTGCCCCGCCGCCGCCGGAGACCTCGATAAACAGAGTCATACCACGTCCCAGCCTGGATCCGGACGCCGCCTGACGCGCGTCGAAGTTGTCCCAATCGGAGGCATCCCGAGCCATCTGCATCATGCGGGAAAAATCGCCGCTGTCGTAACGGGCGCCATTCGGCAAAGTCCAGGGAAACGCCTCGAACGGTATGATATTGCGCTCGCGCAAAACGAAGGGGTCGATGTTCAGGCGTTGCGACGCGACATCGACCAGACGCTCCACCAGCAGCGCCATTTCGGGCCGGCCGGCGCCGCGATACGGGCCGGTGGGAACGGCGTTCGTGTGCATCATACGGAACACCGCGTGCGCTGCCGGAATCGCATAACATCCCGTCAAAGACTGCAACGGATTGTTGATATTGGCGAACACTGAGACAGGCGTGATGTAGGCGCCGAGATCCGCGTCATAGGCCATCGACAACGCGGTAAAGCGTCCCGCCTCGTCCACCGCCAACCGTCCGCGCACCCGCACACCGCGGCCCTGGATATCGGTCAGAAACGATTCGCCACGCGTGCCATGCCAGGCTACCGGACGGCCGGTCAGGCGGGCCGCCAGCATGACGGCGGCATACTCCGGATAGGCAATGTTCCGGGGGCCGAAGCCGCCGCCAACCTCGCCGCCCAGCACCCGGAAACGATCCGGCGGCAGTCCGAACACGCCGGCGAAATCCCGCCGCATCTCATTGACGCCCTGATGCGGCGCGCGGATCACATAGACTCCGGCCTCGGCGTCCCACCAGGCGGCAGCGGCCCGTGGTTCCATCGTGACCGGAGCCAGGCGGGGCAGAAAAATCTCGGTTTCGATCACCATCGCGGCAGCTTCCATCGCGGCCTCCACCGCCTCGGCGTCTCCCGCGACATGGGTCAACGCGACGTTGCCGGTCGGATAAACCAGGTGGGCGTCGTCGGCCAGACCGATCGCCGCCGGCAGTGACTCGTAATCGACAAACACCGCCTCCGCCGCGTCCAGCGCCTGCGCCTGCGTGTCGGCGATCACGCAGGCCACCGCCTCGCCCGGATGCCGCACGATATCCGAGGCCAGAACGGGCCGGAACGGAATGATCAGGCCGTTTCCGATACGGTCAATAACCGGGAAGTTGCCGAGGCCGGCGCAATCCTGCCCGGTCAGCACCCGCACGACACCGGGCATCGCGGCCGCGTCTGTCGTATCGATCGAAACGACTTTGGCATGGGCGTGCGGGCTGCGAACGAACGCCGCGAACGCCGCCCCCTCGAACCGCTCATCCGCCGTATAACGGCCCAAACCACGCAGTTTCCTCAGCCGCTCGGTTTCCGCCTGCGGCAATTCCGTCCTGTCCATCTGCCAACCTTTATCGTGCGAGCGCGGGGATCGGTGCGGTTTCCGCCGCTGTTCCGCCGCCAAGTTCTTCCAGGCTGCGGCGGCGCGGTTCGATCCCCAGACCGGCGACCGTCAGGATCAGCACGAACAGCAACCCGATCATCATGGCCAGAACACCGAAAACGCCGAAATCGGTGAACAGTTTGACTACCAGGAATGGCGTCACGATCGTCGCTCCGCGCCCGAATGTGTTGCAGATACCGGAGGCCCGCAGGCGCACCTCGGTCGGGAACAATTCGGGGATGTAGATGCCGAACAGCAGCGCCACCAGCACGTACATCGGGATTGTCAGCGCGATTCCGACCAGCGGCAACCAGACCGGATCAGTCACGAAAGGATAGATGGCGCCGAACACGATGGCGATGCAGGACGCCCCGATCAGTGTTGGTTTGCGTCCCCAACGATCCGCCGTCAGCGCTCCAATGGCCGCTCCGACCGGCGCGCCCAGCGACATGATCAGGGTGAAGTTGAACGATGTCGCGATGGACAGGCCTTGTTTGACGAAAAACGACGGCAACCAGGTGATGAACCCGTAGATCAACGTGTTGATCACGATCAATGCGATACACCCCAGCACCATGCGCGACGCCAGCGGCGGGGCGAACAATGTTGCCAACGCCCGCGACGGTGCGGGACCGGAGGCGAGGACGGGCGCCAGCTTGCCGGGGATGGACGCTTCGATCTTCTGCAACAACGCCTCGGCTTCGGCATTCCGGCCGACGGATTCCAGCCACCGGGGGCTCTCCGGCAGCGCCTTGCGAATCCACCAGACCACCAGAGCCCCGATGCCGCCCAGCATGAACATGCTGCGCCAGCCGAAGGCGGGAATCATAACGGTGCTGATCAACACGGCGACCGGCAGTCCGGTGACAACGACGACCGCCAGAAAACCGAGCCAGCGGCCACGGCTGGCGGAAGGTGCGAACTCGGTCAGGGTTGAGTATCCGACCACGTTCTCCGCCCCCAAGCCAACGCCCATCAGGAAGCGCAGTCCAATCAGCACCGTCATGTTCGGTGCGAACGCCGCTGCCAGCGAGGCCAGCCCGAACAGCGCGAGGTTCGCCTGATAGGTGAACCGGCGTCCGAACCGGTCACCGAGGAAGCCGGTAAAGAAACTGCCCAGCATCATGCCGACAAACGTCATCGAAACGAAAGCGGCGTTTTGCCCCATCGTCGAGAATCCGGACTTCAACGTCGTCCCGAGAACGGTTCCGGCGATGTAAATATCAAACCCGTCGAAGAACATCCCGATCGCAACGAGCGTAAAGACCTTGCGATGAAAAGCCGAGATTGGCAGGCGATCTAACCGAGCGCCTGCGTTGACCGCTGTCATGGTGTTACTTCCCTTTTATTGTTTAGGCCGGCAAGAACGCGCGTCCTTGCGTCGGCGACATGATCGCGTGCGGCGGTTTCCGCTCGCGTGGCATCGCCGGCCTGGATCGCGTCGATGATCGTTTCATGTTCGGCAACCAGGCGATCCCGTTGGCGGTCACCCAAAACGAGCAGACTGACGCGCACCAGCCGATCGGACTGATCGACGAGATCGCGTGCGACCGCCGCCATGCGTGCGTTGCCAGACAAAATCGCGAGTGCGGCGTGAAAGTCCCGGTTGTAGTCGATGAAGTCGCTGGCATTGCCGGTGAACCCGCGAAATGTATCCAGCGTCCGCGTATTGTCCGCCGAACTGGCGGCTGCCGCCGCACAGGCCGGCTCAATCACCAGCCGCAATCCGAAGATATCACGCGCATCGGCGGCAGAAACGGCATTTACCCGATATCCCTGGCGAGGCAGGACGGTTACCAGACGCTCACCCTCCAGCCGCAACAACGCATCGCGCACCGGCGACCGGCTGACGGCGTATTGCGCGGCGAGGTCTTGCTCCCGCAGTTCCTGGCCGGGTGGCAGCTCACAGGTCAGGATCGCGCTACGGAGCGCGTCATAGACATTGTCCCGCAACAGCATCCCTGGTTGCCCCTTTCCCGTTGGGCTGTATGATGGCGGCCGTGATATATCACGTCAAGGACGCACAATGGACAGGATGTTTGCTGACGGAACCGTCGAGGCCCACGTAACCGGCGAGGGGCCGCCGCTTGTGCTGCTGCATTCGCTGCTGGCCGACCGTTCCAGCTTTGATCGGGTGGCCGGTTCGTTGGCAGACCGGTTCCAGGTCATGCTGCCCGCGCTGCCCGGCTTTGGCCGGTCACCTGCCGTGGAGGGAGGCCTGACCGGCGTTGCCGACCGCGTCGCCGCCGCCATTCGCGACTTCGCGAACGGCCAACCCGTACGTCTGCTGGGGAATGGCTACGGTGGCTTCGTCGCTCTGCAGGCGGTGATTCGTCACCCCGGCCTGGCGGAGCGCCTGGTGCTCGCCGATGCCGGCGCGGCATTTTCCGAACCGGGCCGCGAAGCATTCCGCGGCATGGCGCGCGGAGCGGCCGCCAAGGGACTGGAAGGCATCGCCGATATCGCGATGCGCCGCCTGTTCGCTGCCGATTTCTACGCCGCGAACCCCGATCTGGTCGCCGAACGCCGCCGGATTTTTCTCGATTCCGACCCGGCTGTGATCATCGCGGCGTGCGACGCGCTGGCATCGCTCGATCTGCGCCCAGCCCTGGCGGACGTGGGCATCCCGGTGCTCGCCGTGGTCGGTGAACAGGACGAGGCCACGCCGTTGCCAATGTCACGCGAGGTCGTGGCCGGTCTGCCCAACGCGACGTTGACGATCCTGGAGGGCCTCGCCCATGTCCCGCAATTGCAGGCACCGGAGCGGTTTCTGGACGCCGTGATGCCCTTTTTGATGGGGTAGCCGCGTTGGTCAGGCCGGCCGTGCACCGCCCATGAACCGCGACAGCAGGCCGGCGAGGTCTGGCATTTGTGACGATTCGGCCGGAACGGCTCCACCCGGGGTCATGTGATCGACGACATGCGGAAGGGCCTGCGCCAGCACGTCCTTCAGCGCGTCCGGAGTGGTTCCGGCCTGCTTCGCCCATGCCTCTATTTGGTCGGGTTGGAATGCCTGCCCGACCTGATCGCCGGTCAAGGGCGCATTCTGGCCGGTGCCGACCCAGGACTGCACGTGCTGATCAAGCCCGGCGGACTGGAATTTTGAAATGATCGCTGCCACGCCTTGCTTGTCACCATCCTGCACGGCGAGCACCTGTTGCAGGATGCCGGCGATCGGCGAGGCTTGTCCCTGTTGCCCGCCGCCCAAGACGCCTTGCAGTATCTGGCCGAAAAATCCGCTCATCGAAATCCCCTTTGCTTTAGAAATGAATTCAATGGAGCCACGGGCTGCCGCAATCGGCGGCAACGAACCGGACAGTGGTGGCCAGAAGCAACCCGGCCATCCGCTCAACCTCGTAGCAGGAGTTTCCGGACCGGGGCAGTCCGGACGGCGTGACATTATCGGCTTGTCACGCCCATTTTACAGTCAGCATCAGGCCTCATACGCCAATCGCAGGCCAGGGCCGTCCCACGGCATCGAAACAAGTTGGCCGGTTCCGGACAGTGTCATGTAAGCGGTTTGAAGATCGGGGCCGCCGAAGCAAATATTGGTGCAGAACATGTCGGGCATTGGGATTTGCCGCTTCAGTCCGCCCGCCGGCGCCACAACACTGACCGAACCGTTTACCAGCGTGGCCACGCAAACGTTCCCGGCAGCATCGACCGCGAGGCTGTCGAAGCGCTGAAATCCTCCCAGACCGACCATCAGCCGGCCGCCGTGCGGGGAGGGAAACGGCGCCTTGCCCAAGACGCCGGGAGCCAGAATGTCGAATGCCCACAGGCGGGCGGTTTCGGTTTCCGCGACGTAGAGGGTCTTGCCATCCGGCGACAGGCCGATGCCGTTCGGCGTCAGGATGGGGTGGACAACCTCGGTGATGCGCGATCCGTCGGCCAACGCGTAATAGACGCCGCCCCAATCGCGGTCGCGGGTGCGCGCCTTGCCGAGGTCGGTGAAATAGAAGCCGCCCTGCCCGTCGAACACGATATCGTTGGGACCCAGCAGTTTGTGGGCGCCGCAATGATCGTAGAGCACGGAAACAGTCCCTGAAACGGGATCGACCCGCTCTATCCGGCCGCCAGCGTAATCCGAAGCCGGCCCGATCGGGCGCAGCATGTTCATTTCAGTGCGCCACTGGAAGCCGCCGTTGTTGCAGACGTAGAACGCGCCATCCGGTCCGACCGCCAGCCCGTTCGGGCCGCCGCCGGTATGGGCGACGATTTCGGTGCGGCCGTCGGGATGGACGCGCGTGACGGTCTGACGCTCGATTTCGACCAGCACGACGGAACCGTCCCGCATGGCGACCGGACCCTCCGGGAAGCGCAGGCCGGTGGCGATGATTTTCATGATGTTTCCCTCCGTTTTCGCCAGTCTAAAGCGGTTTCGGGCCAAATGCGAACCGGACCGTTAAGGGTTTGTTCATCTTTTGCGGGCACACTGGCGTGTATGCGTTCTGCTTTGCACCGTCCTGACATTCCCATTCTTGCCGTTGCCTCGGTCGTCCTGGCGGCCGGCATCGTCTCGCCACCGCTGTTCGGCATGGTTTTGGCAACCGCGGTCGTCGCTGGCATCGCGTTCCTGGCCGTGCGGTTTCCAACCTGGTTTTGCGTCGCCTGGCTTCTGGTGACCGGCATGAGCCTGGAAATGACGCTGCACGACCTCGCGGGCGATGAAACCTACCAACCGGCCATCGCGGTGATCAAAGGGATCGAGATCTGTCTCGGTATCGTGTGCATGATCCGGTTCGGGGTAAAACAGGACCTGCTGTGTCCTGTATGGGCGTTCCCGGCGATGTTTGTCTGCGGCTGGGTTCACGGCCTGTATCCGGGACTCACCACCGTGGACAGCCTGCGATCAACAGTCGGGTCTGCCGCCCCGTTCGTATTCTGTTTGTCTCGGGTGCCACGGTCCTGGGCCAATGCCATGATCCGCGCCACCCAATGGTGCCCGCTGATGGCGGTGGTGGCGAGCGTTCCCCTGGCACTCTCCGGCCTGCGTCCCTTGTTCGTCGAGAGCGGCGGCGCCAGGTTGGCGGGCCTTGGACATCCCGCGTTTCTGGCCGGGGTCTGTCTGCCAGCGATCTATGCCTGCCTGATCCAGTTGTATCGAGAAGGACGGCGCGGCGATCTTTGGCTGCTGATCGTCAACAGCGTGATCCTGATTTTGACGGGCGCGCGGGCGCCGGTGGCGTTCGCCGTGGCGGTGACCGGCATCAGCCTGCTGACGCTACGCTCCACCGTGTTCGCCGTGCGTGACCGGATCATGCTGGTGCTGGCCGTGTTGGCTGTCGTGCCGCTGCTGGCAGTGTTGGCGGGCGATTTGGAGGATGTCCGGTTGTTCAATGTCGTCCTGAACGAAACCGGCAACTTAAGCGGGCGCAGCCTGCTGTGGCCGTGGTTTGAAGACGCCGCGACCGGATCGCCCTGGTTCGGCTGGGGCGTCGGGGCTGGCAACGCGGTGATCCCGGCGGACGGGCGCATCGCGCGGATGTTGCACACCTGGGCGGCGCATAACGAATACCTGCGCATCGAAGTCGAGGGCGGTGTGTTCGGTGGAACTCTGTTGATCGGGTTGTTTGTGGCGTGGGTGATTGTCCATACACGTAAACTGCGCCCGTCAGACCGCCGCATTATGCGGCTGGCGTTCCTGGCACTGGCCGGTCACGCGTTCACCGACAACGTGCTGATCTCCACCCCCGCCTGCGTATTGTTCGCATTCGCGACCGCCGTGTTCGCGCGCCGTCGCGGCGAATAGCCTTGCCCGATTCGGGATTGCGGGCGTAGGAGACGGCGCCATCAAGCCGGAGTTAACTTGGTCATGCGGCGTCTTTTTCTGTTGTTTTGTCTGACGGTTGCCTCACCTGCCTGGGCGGGGGGGATTGCCTTCATCGTGAACTCCCGCGGGCCATCGATCAGCGTCGTTGATATGGCGACCCTGAAGGAGGTCAGCCGCATCCCGACGTTGCGGGAGCCGCATCACCTGATCCTGACCCCGGACGGGCATAGCCTGATGGTCGGCGACACTGCCGGTAATCAGATGATGTTCCTCGATCCCAATACGGGAGAGGTGCAGAAGCGCATGCCTGTGGCCGATCCGTATCAATTCCAGTTCAGCCCGGACGGCAAGCTGCTGACGGTAAACGGGTTGTTGCGCAATCAGGTGGATGTTTATGACGCTGCCAGCATGAAGCTGCTGAAGCGGTTTCCGGTTGTTGCGACGCCGAGTCATTTGACGTATTCGCCGGATTCATCGACGGTCTTTGTGAGTTTGCAGGATAGCGACAAGCTGGTTGCGTTCGATCTGCGCACGATGACCGAGAAATGGACTGTTCCCATTGGCAAGACTCCGGCCGGTGTGCTGTGGCTGAATGGCACCGTGCTGGTGGCGGATATGGGGACAGACCATCTGGCGCAGGTCGATCCGGCGACGGGCAAGATTTTGGCGCTGATCCCGACCGGCAAGGGCGCGCATCAGCTTTTCCTGTCACCCGACAAGAAGATTTTGTGGGTCAATAACCGCGAGGGCGGCACAACTGTGTCCCTGGATGCGACGACTCTGAAGCTGATCCGCAGCTATTCAATCCCCGGTGGGCCGGATGACATGGATTTCGCGCCGAACGGAAAAATCTGGATCACGCGGCGTTTCGCTGAGAAAGTCGCGGTGCTGGACCCGGCGTCCGGCAGTTACGAAACCATCAATGTGGGACGTTCGCCGCATGGGTTGTTCCTGAATCCCAAGGCACCGTCACCCGCGGTGGTGTCGAGCCGCTGATGGGCGATCCGTTCGACCTGAGCGCGGGGTGGCTGGAGGAGCATCTGCTGATTCCGATGCTCTACCAGTTCGGCCTGATGAACTGGGAGGACGTTTCCTACAGTTGGGTGCTGTTCGCCTTGTACGGCGTCGCTCAGGTGGCGGTGACATTCGCGGTCTGCCTGCCACTGGAACACTGGCGTCCGGTCGAGCGTTGGCCGGATAACAAGGCTGTCTGGGTTGACGTTGCTTATACGGTGTTGTCGCGCGTCGGTGTGCTGCCGCTGTTTACTTATGTGCTGTTCTATCGGGCACAGGTTTTTGTCAGTGGTTGGATGACGGACCAGGGCTGGGTCCCGCCGACGCTGGAGGGGCTGTTTCCGGTGCTGCTGGGGCAGCAGATGATTACGTTTGTTCTGTACGCGATCATTTTGGATTTCGCCGATTACTGGAGGCACTGGTTGGCGCATCAGTTCCGTTGGTGGTGGGCCCTGCATTCGTTGCATCATGCGCAACGCCAGATGACGTTCTGGTCGGATGACCGGAACCATTTGTTGGACGACGTGATCGCGTTTGTGTGGTTCGGCGTGATCGCACTGCTGATCGGCGTGCCTCCGCTGCAATTCCCGCTGCTCGTGCTGACGCTGCGGTTCCTGGAGTCTTTGTCGCACGCCAATGTGCGGCTGTCGTTTGGTTGGCTGGGGGATCGGCTGCTGATCTCGCCCCGGTTTCATCGGGCGCACCATGGGATTCTCGGGGCAGGGGACAGAAGCTGCAATTATGGCGCGGTGCTGCCCTGGTGGGACATGCTGTTCAGGACCGCCGACTTTGGGCGCGACTACGTCCAGACCGGCGATCCGTCGGGCGAAGAGGCACTGGCGACCGGCAGTTACTGGCAGCAGCAACGGGCCGGATTGCGCCGGTTCGCGCGGACGTTCGGACGGCAGCACGCGCGGCACGGGAGCTGAGTGGCAATATTGGTTGCTGGAGATCGTTGTCGGTCGTGGTATAGAGAGGTTCTAAACGCGGAATTTGAGGGTGATTTTCGTGAGCGACGGCCCTGACAACCTCATGCTGGTTTACTTGCGCAGGATCGATGACAAGCTGGACCGGCTCGCTGAGAGCGTGTCCGACCTTGGTCGCCGTGTGACGTCCCTCGAAACCAAAGTGGCCCTGCTGCACGGGGACTTCGCCGCACAATCCGAACGCATCGATCGCATTGAGCTTCGTCTGGAGCGAATCGAACGGCGCCTGGATATCGTGCACGCCTGACCCGGGCGTATTTCCGTCCGGCGCATTGCATGCCAGCATGCGCGCAGGAGGAACATAGCGATGAACGAAGTCCTGGATGGTGCCGCGATCGCGGACCTCGGCGAGCAGTTGAACCAGTTTCTGCGCCTGCGCACGTTTCCGATCGGCATGAAGCTGTTCGCCGACGTGGCGGAGATGGAGGCAGTCCCCGGGCTGCGCCGGCCGGCCAAAGGCAAGACATTTTCGACATGCCAGTTGGTGACGCAGTCGCGGATGGCCGGATTTACGCTGGGTATCACGACTGAAAACGTGCCCCCGTTTTCCAGTTGCAGCAGCGTGATCGGGCTGGATGCTCCGGGCGAAATCTACACCTCCGGGCGCAAGATGGAGGGCGTTTGGTTCGAAAACCGGGAGGCGTCGGCGGCACACCAGGCGCAGATGCCTCGGGTAACGCCGGGGACGTATCATGGGCTGGCGATCTCGCCGTTGCGGACGGGGCGGTTGAGCCCGCCGGATGTGTGCCTGTTCTACGGCAATCCCGCGCAGATGATCCTGTTCATCAACGGGCTGCAATGGCGCAACTATCAGCGTTACGATTTTAGCATCACCGGCGAAAGCGCCTGCGCCGATAGCTGGGGCAGCGCGTTGAAAAACAAGAAGGTCAGTCTTTCCATTCCGTGTTACGCCGAACGTCGTTACGGCGGTGTGGCGGACGACGAGATGCTGATGGCATGTCCTCCCGAGGATTTGCTGCGTGCGGTTACCGGTTTGCAAGGGCTGGCCAAGGCCGGTCTGCGGTATCCGATCATGCCGTTCGGGCCTCAGGCGGAACCCGGCGAGGGCATGGCGAAGAGCTACGCGGGTAAAAGCTGAAGTTTCGATCGGGAGCAATGTCCATGCCGGAAACCAAGGTCGCGCTGGTCATCGGGGCGGGAGACTCCACCGGCGGCGCTGTCGCCCGTCGCTTTGCGCGCGAGGGTTATTTCGTGTGTGTCACCCGCCGTCATGCCAACAAACTGGCGCCGTTGGTGGCGCGCATCGAAGCCGACGGCGGCAAGGCGCGCGCCTTCGGCAGCGACGCGAGGCGTGAGGAGGATGTCGTCGAACTGTTTGAAACCATCGAACGCGAGATTGGCCCCATCGAGGTCGTTTCGTTCAATGTCGGCGGCAACGTGCGCTTCCCGATCCGCGAAACCACCACGCGCGTCTATACAAAAGTCTGGGAAATGTGCGCCCTGGCAGGCTTCTTCGCCGGACGCGCGGCAGCCAACGTGATGGTGCCGCGCGGGCGGGGCACGATCCTGTTCACCGGCGCCACCGCCAGCGTGCGCGGCGGCGCCGGTTACGCGGCCTTCGCCGGCGGTAAAGCCGCCCTTCGGGCTCTCGCGCAAAGCATGGCTCGGGAACTGGGGCCGCAGGGGATTCATGTGGCGCATATCGTGGTGGATGGCGCTATCGATACCGATTTCACCAAACAGCGGGCCGGGGATCGTTACGAGGCACGCAAGGCAGCGGACGGCATCCTAAATCCGGAGTCGATCGCGGAGAATTACTGGATGCTGCACGCCCAACCGCGCGACGCGTGGACGCATGAACTGGATCTGCGGCCATGGTCGGAGACCTGGTGATGCCGGGACCGCTGGATGGCATTCGCGTCATCGACCTGACCACGGTCATCTCGGGACCGGTCTGCACGATGATCCTGGCTGACCAGGGTGCCGACGTCATCAAGATCGAGCCTCCCGGCGGCGATATCGCGCGGCGTATGGCCGGCGGCGGCGAATTTACCGCGATGTTCGTTTCATCCAATCGCGGCAAGCGATCCGTCGCGCTGGACCTGAAACAACCGGCGGGATTGGAGGCGCTGCGGCGGCTGGTCGCTGGGGCCGACGTGCTGGTGCAGAATTTTCGGCCGGGGCTGATGGAGCGGCTGGGATTGGGCGAACCAGCGATGCGGGTGCTCAATCCGGGTTTGGTCTATGTCTCGATTTCGGGCGTCGGCGACACCGGACCCTACGTCAGGAAACGAGTCTATGACCCGATCATTCAGTCGCTGTCCGGCTTCGCTGACGTGCAGGCGGATCAGGAAACCGGGCGGCCGATGATGATCCGCACCATCGTGGCGGATAAGACGACGGCGGTGTATGCGGCGCAGGCGGTCTGTGCGGCGCTTGTGGCGCGAGGGCGGACGGGGCAGGGACAACATATTCGGCTGTCGATGCTGGATACGATGGTGGCGTTCCTGTGGCCGGAGGCGATGACGCAATACACCGTGGTGGGGCGAGAAAACGCGCCGCAACCGGCACCTCGGCCCGACCTGATTTTTCAGACGCTGGACGGCTACATCACCGTCGGTTCGTTATCGGATTCGGAATGGCAGGGGCTATGCGGCGTGATTGGGCGGACGGAATGGATCGACGATCCGCGATTCAACACTCCGTCGGGTCGGTCGTTGAACGCGGCGGAACGAATCAGACTGGTCGGCGAGATTTTGGCTGCCGGGCACAGCCAGGATTGGCTGGACCGCCTCGACGCGTCGGACGTTCCCTGTGCGCCGGTGCTGCGGCGCGCGGAGGTGATGGACAACGTCCAGGTCATTGCCAATGAACTGATTGAATTGCGCGAGCAACCCGGACTGGGGACGGTGCGGCAACCTCGGCCGGCGGCACGGTTCGACGTGACTCCCGCCGGAATCGGCGGCCCCGCGCCGCGGATCGGTCAGCACACCGACGCGGTTCTGGCTGAAATTGGATATTCCCAAGCGGACATTGAGGCGATGAAGACCTTGGGGGCGGCGAGATCATGCCGGGATTGATCTTGTGGGGCGTCGGCACCAGCCGCACTATCAGACCACACTGGGCGTTGCACGAACTGCGCTTGCAGTACGAAACCCGGCCTATCCTGCCCAGGACGGGTGAGACGCAAACCGCGGAATTTACCGAACTGAATGCCCGTCAAAAGGTTCCGGTGCTCCAGGATGGCGATCTGGTGCTGACCGAGAGCGCGGCGATCGTTACGTATCTCTCGGACGCCTATGGGCAACCGGACACTGCGTTATTCCCGGCCGACGCACGGGGGCGGGCGCGGTGCCTGGAATGGTGCTTTTTCGTAATAAGCGAACTGGATGCGACGTCACTGTATGTGATGCGCAGGCACCGTGATTTAAGCCACATCTACGGCGAGGCGCCGTCCGCCAACGACGCCGCGGCGACCTATTTCCAGAAGCAGATGCGGTCGGTCGAGCGTGCGTTGGAGGAGGGCGGTCATTACATCCTGGGCGATCGTTTCACGGCCGCCGATCTCGTTCTGTCCACATGCGTCACCTGGGCGGTTCGCTATGGGGTGCCGGTTGGTGAGCCGGTCTTGTCGTATAACGAACGTGTCACGGCGCGGCCGGCCTATGCCCGCGCACTGTTAAGCAATGCCGCACCGGCCGGAACCGTCAGGGTCTAAACCCACTCGCCGACAGCCGTCGAAGCGGGCATAATCGGCCAACAGCGGAGACCAGCGCTATGGACATCCGACCGGCCGTCATCGGCGACGCACCAGCCGCCTGCGAGGTTCTCAGGCGATCGATCGTCGAACTCTGTGCCCCCGATCATCGCAACGAACCGGCTATCCTGGAACAATGGCTGGCGAACAAGACCCCGGAGATCGTCGCCTCCTGGATCGGGAAGCCCGGGACCACGATGCTGCTGGCGGTTGAAGACGACGCCGTTCTCGGTGTCGGGTCGGTCACGGACGCGGGGGAGATCACCTTGAACTACGTCTCCCCGGACGCCAGACTTCGTGGCGTCAGCCGAACCTTGATCGGTGCGCTGGAAGATCGGGCGAGACACCTGGGCAACGCCCGATGCCATCTCTCCAGCACCGAAACCGCTCGGCAATTTTACCTTGGTCTCGGCTATACCGAGGACGGCCCGCCGGCCTGCAAATTCGGCACGACCGGCGGCTATCCGATGTCCAAAGCGTTGGTTACTTAACGCGAGCGTAACTCAGGCAGTCGCGGGGTTCTTTGCCCATGCCGGGGTGGATCAAATAGCGCCGCAGCAAACCTTCCAGTACCAAACCCGACTTTTCCATAACCCGAGCAGATGCGGTGTTGTCAACGTCGCAGACGGCGCCGATGCGGAAGATGGCGGGTTGGTCCAGGCCCCATCGCACGATTTCGGTCAACGCCTCGGTCATCAGGCCGTGGCCCCAAAACGCACGCGACAGCACATAGCCGAATTCCAGCCGGTGGCGGTCGGCCTGGCGCAGGTCCATGCCGCCCCGGATCACGCTGTCCTTGCGCCCCTGGATCACATAGGTCCTGGCCCGGTGCTTCGGCGTTTCCAGGCACGCGCGAATATAGGATTCGATGTCGCGGCGGGTCCGGTTCGGCCGCCAGATCAGGAAATTCGCGACCGTCGGGTCGGCGGCGTAGGCGTCGAAGATCGGCCCTGCGTCCGCCATGGCGATCGGGCGCAGAAACAGCCGGGATGTGCGGAAGCTTTCGGGTAACATCCGCCCCATATGGGGTGTTTCGCGGCCGACATAAAGAAATTACCGCACCGATGACATTTTGCCTCCGCCACGATAGAAGCACGCCCACTCACTGAGGGTGCCGCATGCAAACGAGTCCGGGGGCCGTTGTCCAAGCCCAACTGGATGCGTACAACGCGCGCGATATCGACGCGTTTATGCGGTATTGGGCCGATGACTGCCAGTATTACGCATTTCCGAACACCCTGCTCGCCTCCGGCGCGGACGCCATCCGGCAGCGCCATATCGTCCGGTTTACCGAACCCGATCTGTTTGGGACCCTCACCAATCGCATTGTCCTCGGCAGCATGGTGGTGGACCAGGAAACCGTCTCCCGCACGTTCCCCGACGGGCCGGGAGAGGTCGATGTCGTCGCTATTTACGAAGTTGCTGACGGCAAAATCATCAAGGCCTGATTCAGGATGGGGGAGCCGAGGCTGCTGAGCGCTCGCATGTGACCGGGCATAGATCTGGCCGGTTTCGGCGATAGCAGCGATCTGATAAAACCATTATCGCCCGGTAACGGTGCGCGGTAGTCTCCTCACCACAGGAGACCCGACCATGACGACATCACTTACCGCCCTGGCTCGCGCCGAGGCATTCTGCACCGCATACGACCTGCGGATTCCCATTCTGCTCGCTCCGATGGCGGGCGCGTGCCCGGCGTCCTTGTCGATCGCCGTTGCCAGTGCCGGCGGCCTGGGTGCGTGTGGTGGGCTGCTGATGCAGCCCACCGCGATCAAAGCCTGGGCGTCGGAGGTCCGCGCCGGTACCAACGGCGGCTTCCAACTTAATCTGTGGATTCCCGATGCGCCCGCGACCCGCGACCCCGACGCCGAAGCCGCCGTGCGCCGCTTCCTCGGCACCTGGGGACCAGACGTGCCGGAGGAGGCCGCCAACGCGACGCCGCCCGATTTCGCGGCCCAGTGCGAGGCGATGCTGGAAGCCGGCCCGTCGGTAATTTCCTCCATCATGGGGGTCTATCCGCCGGCATTTGTCGCGGCGATGAAGGCGCGCGGCATCCGCTGGTTCGCGACCGTGACAACGGTACGGGAGGCTCTGGAAGCCGAAGCCGCCGGCGCCGACGCCATCGTCGCGCAAGGGATGGAGGCGGGCGGCCACCGGGGCGCCTTCGATCCAGCCAAGGCGGAAACCGCGATGGTCGGCCTGTTCGCGCTGCTGCCCGCCATTGCCGATGCGATAAAGGTGCCGGTCATCGCCACCGGAGGCATCGCCGATGCGCGTGGTGTCGCCGCGGCCCTGACCCTGGGGGCGTCCGCCGTTCAGATCGGCACCGGCTTTCTGCGGACTCCCGAGGCCAAACTGTCTCCCGCCTGGGCCGGCGCGATCGGGCGCAGCCAGCCAGAAGAAACGTTGGTTACACATGCGTTCTCAGGCCGCGCCGGCCGCAGCGTGGCGACGGCTTATGCGCGCGCGGCGAATGGACAGGACGCCCCGGCTCCGGCCCCATACCCTGTGCAGCGTGCGCTGACGCAGTCGATGCGCGACGCCGCGACCAAGGCCGGCGATATCGATCGGATGCAGGCCTGGGCCGGCCAATCCGCCAGACTTGCGTCTGTGCGGCCTGCCGGCGAGGTGACCCGAACCTTGTGGGACGGTGCTTGCGACCTATTACGGTAATTGAAACGGACTTATGCCGAACCGGCCTCGGGCGAACTGTTCGGATTGCCCGCCGCCGTCGGCCTGGCTCTCGCCCCGAAGTCGGAGGGCTGTATCAAGCACATCGAATTCGTTCGTCTCGGCCTCGGATGAGGTCTCAGGGCGGCGCGGCCGTTGTCCTTTCCCCGGGCGTGCCCGGGGGAGGACAACGGTCGGTCTGGCGGCATGACGATGAATCAGAGGTTAACTTTTACGGCGCCCCCGGGCTGTCCAAACGATCCGGACCGCCGCAGCCGCGCCGGGTTTGGCTACCGGCGGTCCTACGTGGCCATGCCAGCCAGTTTCTGTTTTAGGAGATTCTCCATCAGGGTGTAGAGCGCCGACGTCAGGTAATACCCGAACAAAACCAATCCAATGATAATGAAAATAAGGGCGTTTCCATTGCGGATCGGGGTGCTGGTTACGGCAAAATACAACATGGGACCATGAAGAAGATAAAGCGGATAGGATGCGTTCCCCAGGAAATTGAGTGCGCGCTTGACCGCCATGCTCTCAATCCGAATGGTTTTGGCAAACAACAATGAAAACGCCGATATAATGATCACGAAATCCGCGAACTGTAGCGGCAGAAAAATATCGAACATCAACAACGGCAGCAACGACATAAACAGGAAATTGACGATTGTCTGGCTGCGAAAATAAACAAAACCAGACAGCCACGCCCATGCCATCATTGCCACGTTCGAACCCGCCGGGAACCCCGCACCGCCGACAAATTTGACCAGCTCATAGTATGTTATCATTGCGCCAAACGACATCAGCATCAGGGCGAAAGAAACATCATTCCGGAATCTAATCAGAATAATCGCCAGCACGTAGCACCACCACTCGATCGAAAGCGACCACAACGCACCGTCGGTCGATAGTGAACTGACCAATGTTCCTTGCATCATCAATATATTGCCGGCAATGGTACGCCAATCAGGCGGCATAAGCGTTTCGCCGAGAGGCAAATGGAGAGGGCCGCCGATAGTGATGATGCTCGCGAAAGCAATCGCAAAGAGATAGGCGGGGTAGATGCGCTTCACACACCGCACCATATAGCGATCCGGACGGGCGATGATGCTGGCTGCAATGCTATAGCCACTGATCATGAAGAAGCCAAACACGGCGGGATAGCCGGTATGCCCGATCCATCGAACAAGAAATTAGCCGGGCGCCACGATTTCCGAATGCGTTATCACTACACAGGCTGCCAACAAAAAACGCACCCCGGCGAGGATATTCCATTCAGAATTATGGTGTGCGGCGGGAATCATCTGTTGACCTCGGATAGAATGACGCAATCTTCCTCAGCCAACGCGAAACCCCCGGATGAGTAGAACTTCCCGATGGGTAACATTGCGGCGTTCAGCCGTCCAGCGCCCCATCATTCGGCTGCGAACGATCCCAAATTCGATTGACCCCTCTCACCTCGCATCCTACCGTCCAAGGCTGGAGCACACCCCATGAACATGTCCGTCCCGCCCCCGGGCCGTTTCCCTCGCTTCCAAGGCCGGACACTGCCATACCCGGCCGCGCCACCACCGTTGCCCCCGGGCCTCGACGCCCGATCGGCCGCCGTGCTGCGCGAGATCGTCGAACAATACGTCTCCACCGGCGAACCCGTCGGCTCCCGCACTCTGGCGCGCCGCCTGCCCATGAGCCTGTCGCCCGCCACCATCCGCAACGTGATGGCGGACCTGACCGATGCCGGACTGTTGTTCGCCCCGCACACCTCCGCCGGGCGTCTCCCCACCGACCAGGGTTTGCGCCTGTTCGTCGATGGCCTGCTTAATTTCGGTGAACTTTCGGAAGACGAACGTATCTCGATTTCTGCCGCGCTGGCCGCCTCCGGCCGCAGCCTGGAGGACACGTTGGCGGAAGCCAGTTCACTGCTGTCCGGCCTCTCCGCCGCCGCCGGCCTGGTCCTGGCCCCGAAGTCCGAGGGCTCCATCAAGCACATCGAATTCGTTCCCCTGGGTCCGGGCCGAGCGTTGGTGGTGCTGGTGAACAGTGACGGCCAGGTGGAAAACCGGGTGATCGAAACACCGCCCGGCCTGCCGCCCTCCGCATTGCAACAGGCCAGCAACTACCTGAATTCCCGCCTGTCCGGCCGGCCGCTGACCGAACTCCGCCGCGTCGTGGGCGAGGAAATAGCGGCTAACCGGACCGAACTAGACGCCCTGTCCACCCTGGTCGTGGCCGCCGGTCTCGCGACCTGGACCGGCGAAGGCCGCTCCGGCAGCCTCATCGTTCGTGGTCAGGCGCGACTGCTGTCCGATGTGACCCAGCTTGACCGCCTGACCGCGATCCAGTCGCTGTTCGAGCGGCTGGAGGCGCAGGAGACGATGTTGAAGCTGCTGGAACTGGCCGAACAATCGGACGGCGTGCGGATTTTTATCGGCGCGGAGAGCGGCGTGTTTAACACGTCCGGCGTCTCGATGGTGGTGGCGCCGGCCAGGAACGAGGCCGGCCGCATCGTCGGTGCCATTGGTGTGATCGGACCCAGCCGGATTAATTATGGCAGGATAATCCCGGTGGTGGATTATACGGCGCGGGTGATCGGCCAGCTTCTCGGTTAAACACCCGCGCCTTGGTAAACACCCGCGCCTTGGTAAACAAACGTGTCGATACGGGTTGTCCTCGCATTGGGGCTTCCCTAATTGTTGGCGGCTGTCTTAGTGATGCGCACCATGAACACCGACCCACAACCATTCCAGGATATCATGTCAGAACAGACCGCGGCCGAACCAGACGTCGCGCCCTCTCAGGACGCTGCTCCGCCTGAACAGGCTCAGGCGGAACGCATTGCCACTTTGGAAGCCGAACTGGCGGAAATGAAGGAACGCTGGATGCGGGCCGAGGCGGAGAACGCCAACGTTCGCACCCGAGCCCGCAAGGACGTTGACGACACGCGCCAGTATGCGGTGCAGAAATTCGCTACTGATGTGGTCGAAGCCGCCGAGAACCTGAAGCGCGGCATCGACAGCCTGCCTCCGGCATCGAACGACCAGCCGGCGATCCTCGCCAAGGTCCGCGAGGGTCTGGAAGGCGTCGAACGCAGCTTCGTCGGCACGTTGGAGCGTAACGGCATCAAGCAGACCGACCCGGTCGGCCAGCCGTTCGACCCCAACCTGCATCAGGCGATGGCGGAGCAGGAAAGCGACCTGCATGCTCCCGGAACCGTGCTTCAGGCATGGTCGAAAGCCTGGACATTGAACGGCCGCCTGCTGCGCCCGGCGATGGTCGTGGTGGCCAAAGCCCCGACCGAGGAACTGGCCGGACCATTGTCGTCAGGAGGGCCTCAAGGCTGACGAAATCGGCCAATTGTGACAGAACGGTACGGATTTTTTGGCTATAACACTTGTTCTCGACGCCTCCGTCCCATACATCCGGATTATTCGCTGTAGGGACTGCGCCGGTGCTTCGGGCCGCCGCAGTCCGCTGAAAGGAGACTATCCAAATGAGTAAAGTGATCGGTATCGATCTCGGTACCACCAATTCCTGCGTCGCGATCCTTGAAGGCAAGGATGTCCGCGTTATCGAAAACTCGGAAGGTGCTCGCACCACCCCCAGCATGGTCGCCTTCGCCGATGGCGGCGAACGTCTGGTTGGCCAGTCGGCCAAGCGCCAGGCGGTGACCAATCCGACCAACACGCTGTATGCGATCAAGCGGCTGATGGGCCGCCGGTATGACGATCCGCTGGTCGCCAAGGACAAGGGCATGGTGCCCTACACCATCGTCCGCAATGACAATGGCGACGCGGCCGTGGAATCCCGGGGCGGCAAATACTCCCCCAGCCAGGTCAGCGCGTTCATCCTGGGCAAGATGAAAGAGACGGCGGAAGCCTATTTGGGTGAGCCGGTTACCCAGGCCGTGATCACGGTTCCGGCTTACTTCAACGACAGCCAGCGCCAGGCGACCAAGGACGCCGGCCGCATCGCCGGCCTCGAAGTCCTGCGTATCATCAACGAGCCGACAGCGGCCGCGCTTGCATACGGCATGGACAAGAAGTCCGCCGGCACGATCGCGGTGTATGACCTTGGCGGCGGCACCTTCGACATCTCCGTGCTGGAAATCGGCGACGGCGTGTTCGAGGTGAAGTCCACCAACGGCGACACATTCCTCGGCGGCGAAGATTTCGATCTGCGCATCATCGACTACTTGGCCGATGAGTTCAAAAAGGAGCAGGGCATCGACCTGCGCCGCGACAAGCTGGCCCTGCAGCGCCTGAAGGAAGCCGCGGAAAAGGCGAAGATCGAGCTGTCCTCGTCGAAAGAGACGGAAGTCAACCTGCCGTTCATCACCGCCGACGCCTCCGGGCCGAAGCATCTCGTGATGAAGCTGTCCCGCGCCAAGCTGGAATCGCTGGTCGATGACCTGATCAGCCGCACGCTGGAACCCTGCAAGGCGGCCCTGAAGGATGCCGGCGTCACCGCCAGCGAAATCCAGGAAGTCATTCTTGTGGGCGGCATGACCCGCATGCCCAAGGTGATCGAGGCGGTGAAGGCGTTCTTTGGCCGTGAGCCGGCCCGCAACGTCAACCCGGACGAAGTCGTTGCGATCGGCGCCGCGGTTCAGGGCGGCGTTCTGAAGGGCGACGTCAAGGACGTGCTGCTGCTGGACGTGACTCCGCTGTCGCTGGGTATTGAAACGCTGGGTGGCGTGTTCACCCGGTTGATCGACCGCAACACGACGATCCCGACGAAGAAAAGCCAGACGTTCTCCACTGCCGACGACAACCAGGGCGCCGTCACCATCAAGGTGTACCAGGGCGAGCGGGAGATGGCGGCTGACAACAAGCTGCTGGGCAACTTCGACCTGACCGGCATTCCGTCCGCGCCGCGTGGCGTGCCGCAGATCGAGGTGACGTTCGACATCGACGCCAACGGCATCGTGTCCGTGCAGGCGAAGGACAAGGCGACCGGCAAGGAGCAGCAGATCCGCATCCAGGCCAGCGGCGGTCTGTCGGAGGCCGATATCCAGCGCATGGTGAAGGAAGCCGAGGCGAACGCCGAAGCCGACAAGCAGCGCCGCGCCACCGTCGAGGCCAGGAATCACACCGAAAGCATGGTCCATCAGGTCGAGAAAAACCTGAAGGAGCATGGCGACAAGGTGGGCGCTCAAGAGCGTGGCGAAGCCGAAGCCGCTGTCGCCGCCGCGAAGACGGCGTTGGAAGGCAACGATACCGAGGCGCTGAAGCAGGCCGGCGAACGGCTGAGCCAGGCGGCGATGAAGATCGGCGAGGCTATGTATAAGGCCGAAGCCGCTTCGCAGCAGCCCCCGGAAGGTGGTGCCGGACCGCAGGCTCCCCATGACGACAAGGTTGTCGATGCCGAGTTTGAGGAAGTCGATGACAAGAAGAAAAAATCGGCCTGATCCAAGGGCCTGACTGACGTGACGAGTCGCGCCCGCGCTTCTTTTGAAGGCGGGCGCGATGTCTGTTCAACCCCCTTGGCATAGGGCGGGGGTGAGTTTCCGGGCCGGCACGCAACGATCCCGGAAAAAATGGCGACGATTGATTTTTTAGGCGCGCATCAAGGCGCCGACGCGATAAAGGGCTGAGATGGCCAAAGCTGATTATTATGCCACCCTGGGTGTGGCGAAGAATGCGAGCGCGGATGACCTGAAGAAGGCGTACCGCAAGCAGGCAATGCAATTCCATCCCGACCGCAATCCTGGCGACAAGGCAGCCGAGGCGAAGTTCAAGGATGTCAGTGAGGCGTATGACATCCTGAAGGACGACCAGAAGCGCGGCGCCTATGACCGTTTCGGCCATGCGGCGTTTGAGCAGGGCAACGGCGGCGGCGGTGCCGGCATGGGCGGTTTCGATTTCTCGGCTTCCGGCGACCTCGGCGATATTTTCGATCAGATGTTCGGGATGGGCCGACGCGGCGGTGGTACCCAGCGTGCTCGCACCGGCGCCGACCTGCGGCAGGGAGTGGAGATCGGCCTTGTGGAGGCGTTCGCCGGCACGAAGGTGGATCTGCGGGTGCCAACCCGGGTGAAGTGCGAAGGCTGCGAGGGCAGCGGATCGCAGGACAAAGGCCGCACGGCCGAAACCTGCCCGACCTGCCAAGGCGCGGGCAAAGTGCGGGCGCAGCAGGGGTTCTTCCTGATCGAGCGCACCTGTCCGACGTGCTCCGGCCAGGGCCGCGTGGTGCGCAATCCATGCCGGGTCTGCCAGGGCGCCGGCACGGTTCAGCGTGAACGCAGCCTGTCGGTGGCGATCCCGGCCGGCGTGGAAGACGGCACCCGTATCCGGCTGACCGGTGAAGGCGAGGCCGGCGGTGCGGGCGCCACGAACGGCGATCTGTACGTGCATGTCTCGATCCGGCCGCACGAGTTCTTCCAGCGCGAACAGGCGAACATCTTGATGCGGGTGCCGCTGCGGATGACCCAGGCCGCGCTTGGCGACGATATCGAGGTACCGGTGATCGACGGGACTCGGGCGAAGGTCAAAATCCCGGCCGGGACGCAGACGAGCGATCAGTTCCGGCTGCGCGGCAAGGGATTCTCGGTGCTGCGCAGCGCGGCACGCGGCGACATGTTCATCCAGGTGGCGGTCGAAACGCCGCAGAACCTGTCTGCCAAACAGCGCGAACTGTTGGAAGCGTTTGAAGCCGAGGCGACCAAGGGCAGCAAAGGAAGCCCGGACCATGAGGGATTTTTCGCCAAGGTGGCGGCGTTCTTCGATGGCGGGCGGGGTTAGGCCGGTTCGATATCCATGCCTACTTGCCCGTCATGCTGATGAAGGTCGGCATCCACGTCTTTTATCAGTCAAATCAAAGACGTGGGTGGCGCGCCTTCGCGTACCATATCGCCGCATCAGGCATAGGCTGCCATCACGAGGCAAAGAATTCCTGAACGAATCCGGGAGATGCCCTTTGAACGGGCGATCGATCATCAGACGACTGATCGCTCTGGACGCCGGAAATTGATGCGTCCAGAATCCCCGGAATCATCCGTACGGAGGTAACCATGACCACACGCATCGGCATTGCCGGCATCACCGGCCGCATGGGGCAACTTCTGGCCGAGGAAGTCCAGGCCGCTGGCGCGACTCTGTCCGGCGGCACCAACCGGAGCAACCCCGACCTGACTGCCCTCGCCGCGCAGTCGGACGTCATTATCGACTTTACCAACGCGGCCACTGCCCAAGCCAACGCCGCCATCATGGCCGCGTCCGGCAAAGCCTGGGTCCTCGGGACCTCCGGCCTGTCCGCCGCGGACGAAACTTCGGTCGAAGCCGCGGCCAAACGGATCCCGGTCGTCTATGCCGCCAACTTCTCGGCCGGCGTCAATCTTGTGCTGGCCCTGGCCGAACGCATGGGGGCCGCCCTGCCCGCCGATGGCTACGACGCCGAGATCGTCGAGATGCACCACCGCCAGAAAGTTGACTCCCCCTCCGGCACCGCCATCGGCATGGGCCGCGCGGTCGCCAAGGGAAGGGGCGTCAGGCTGGAAGACGTGATCGAAAGTGGCCGGCACGGACACACCGGCGTGCGCAAGACCGGCGCCATTGGCTTCGCTGCCCTGCGTGGCGGTCAGGTGGTTGGCGAACACACTCTGATTTTCGCTGCCGGCAGTGAGCACATCGAACTGACCCACCGAGCGTTCGACCGCCGGACCTTCGCGACCGGCGCGGTGCGGGCTGCCTTGTGGTCGATCACGCAACCACCCGGGCTTTATTCCATGATGGACGTCCTCGGCATGACATAACGACGAAACAGTCAGAACGTGTCCGGTTCGGCTTGACCGTGGCGGTGCTTTCCGTCACACAGCCGCCGACTTTGGCATCCTGCCGACAGCCGCCGTTTGACAGGCTGTAACCTACCCTGATGCGAGACATTACCCTATGCGGGACACGGGCGAGTATCTGTTTACCTCGGAATCGGTTTCCGAAGGCCACCCCGACAAGGTCGCTGATCGTCTCAGCGACACGGTGCTGGATGCGTTCCTCACCGCCGATCCCTATTCCCGCGTTGCCTGTGAGACGCTGGTCACCACCAACCGTGTCGTTCTGGCCGGCGAAACCCGTGGCCCCGCGACCGTCACGCCGGAACTGCTGACCCACCTGGTCCGCATGGCGATCCGCGACATCGGCTACGAGCAGGAAGGCTTCCATTGGCAGCATGCCGATGTGGCGGTGCACCTGCACTCGCAGTCGTCCGACATCGCGCAGGGCGTCGATAGCGCCGGCAACAAGGACGAAGGCGCCGGCGACCAGGGCATCATGTTCGGTTACGCCTGCATGGAAACCGACACGCTGATGCCGGCTCCGCTGTTCTATTCGCACGAAATCCTCCGCACGGTCCGCGACCTGCGCAAGGCCGGCGACCGTTCCGTGGCCGGCCTGCTGCCGGACGCCAAGAGCCAGGTCACCCTGCGCTATGTCGATGGCAAGCCGGTTGGCGCGACCTCGGTCGTTGTCTCCACCCAGCACGAAGCGGGCATGGAGCAAGCCGAGATCAAGCGCCTGCTGTGGCCGCTGGTCGAGACCATCCTGCCCAAGGGCTGGATGTGCGCCGAGGAAGAGTTCCATGTGAACCCGACCGGCAACTTCGTCATCGGCGGACCGGACGGTGACTGCGGCCTGACCGGGCGTAAGATCATTGTCGATACATACGGCGGTGCGGCCCCGCATGGCGGCGGCGCGTTCAGCGGCAAGGACCCGACCAAGGTCGATCGTTCGGCTGCGTATGCCTGCCGCTATCTCGCGAAGAACGTCGTCGCCGCCGGTCTGGCCGAGAAGTGCACGATCCAGATCAGCTACGCGATCGGCGTGGCGCGTCCGCTGTCGGTCTATGTCGATCTGCATGGCACGGGCAAGGATGTGGACGAAACCCGCCTGGAGAAGATCCTGCGCGACTCGATGAACCTGTCGCCGCGCGGCATTCGCGAGCATCTGAGGCTGAACCGGCCGATCTACGTGCCGACCTCGGCCTACGGCCATTTCGGACGTACGCCGGATGAGACGAAAGGTACGTTTACGTGGGAAATGACCGATCTGGTACCGACGCTCAAAGCAGCGTTCGGGCGGTAAAGCCGCCACCGGATCGCCTCTACGGCCGGGCTCGCGGACACAAACTGCGGCCCCGGCAGTCCAGGCTGTTAAACGTCACACTGCCAAGGTTGGCCCTGCCGGATGTTTTCCCGGCGGGGCCGCTTTGGCTGGAGGTTGGCTTCGGCGGCGGCGAGCACGCACTGGCACAGGTACAGGCGCATCCCGAGGTGACGCTGATCGCCTGCGAGGTATTCGAAAACGGCATCTGTTCATTGCTCTCGGCTCTGGTGCCCGAGGGCGACGAAGCCGACGCGCCCTTGCCGCCCAACCTGCACATCTGGACCGACGACGCTCGGGTTCTGCTGCGCCGGCTGCCGGATGGCTGCCTGGACCGGCTGTTCCTGATGTTCCCCGACCCGTGGCCCAAGCTGCGGCATGCCAAACGCCGCTTTGTGCATCCCGAACAACTGGGCCTGCTGGCATCCGTGCTGAAACCCGGGGGCGAGTGGCGGGTTGCGAGCGACGATCCCACCTATCAGGCCTGGGTGCGCGACGTGATGGCCGCGCAGACCTTGTTCGAGAAGGCGGAGCCAGCCACGACACGGCCGGATGGCTGGCCGCCGACACGGTATGAGGCGAAGGCTCTGCGCGCCGGGCGGCAGCCACTGTACTGGACGTTCCGGCGCACGGACGTATCCGCGCCGGACTAAAGGCGCATCGGATCACCCACCCGTTGTCACAGTCGCACCGACTTTGAGATCGTGCGGGCGGCCGGGGTAGTCGTACCTGGGCCGATTTGAGGCTCACTCTTGCCCCCATTGTCATGGCCCGGCTTGTCCGGGCCACCCATGCCCTGACGGTGCCGCGATAGGTGGCCCGGTCAAACCGGGCCATGACGGACGTGGAGTCGCACCACGTCAACGTGGCATGGCAGCACGTCAACCTTGGACTGGTGCCGGGCCAACACGATGGTGAATTTTCCTCCCGGGCAGGATTAGCAAAACAGATGATTTTTTTGCATTCTTACCCTTGATCCCGTGGAACGACGTGTCTATACCCCGTCGCTCACCGGTTGGGGCTGTAGCTCAGTTGGGAGAGCGCCTGAATGGCATTCAGGAGGTCAGGGGTTCGATTCCCCTCAGCTCCACCAGTGATTGCAGTGGTCGGCGACCACTGCCCAAATCTCCCATTTTCTAATTTCATCGCTTAGCGAACCCGAAGCCGGGTCGTTCTTAGCCTTGCCTGTGATCGGCCAAGCGGGTACGTATCCCCAATAATCCTGTGATCCGGATCGTCACGATGACGGCGGAATCGTCTCGGAAGGGTATATTTCGATGAAACCATCCAACCTCTTGATCGCAGGCCTGATGGCCGCTGCCCTGACCGGCTGCGGCGCTTACGATTATGCCCGCAACGCCGTCACACCCAAGCCCGGCCATTCCGTCGCGTTCGTCTCGGGCAGCGCGTCGTCGGTGCTGATCGACTTCGACAACAGCCCGGCCGGCGAGATGACCTACGCCGACTCGATGGCCAAAGATAAGTGCGCGATCTTCAACAAGTCCTCCGCGACGCTGGAGAGCCTGAACCCGCGCGGCGACACCACCACCCGCGCGACCTATCTCTGCAAGTAGCAGCGGGTCACGTCCCGCAGAACGTTTGTAGGACCCGCTCCTCCTCCCTCGGTGGCGTCGCATAGCGTTCCAGGTTCGGATCGTCCTGGAACGGCCGTGACAGCACCGCCAGCAGCGTCTCAAACGGCTGAAAATCGGCCCGCTCGGCAGCGGCGGCCAGCGCCGCTTCCACCAGATGATTACGCGGTATAAAGGCCGGGTTGACCGCCCGCATGGCCATCGCGGATCCGGTCTCCTGCGCCAGCCTGACACGCCACCGTTGCGCCCACGCCTCATATGCCCCGGCGTCCTTGAACAGCGCACCAACGGCCGCCTCGCCAGTCGGACCGTCGGCCGCGTCGCACAGCGTGCGGAAGGTCAAAGTGAAGTCAGCACCGTCTTCCGCCATCAGCTTCAACAGATCCTGCGTCAGGTCGTTGTCGCCCTTCCGCTCGGTCTGCAGACCGATCTTGCGCCGCAGCCCGCCGAAATATGCCGCCTCGAATGCCGGAGCGAAACCTGCCAGCGCGGCCTTGGCCCCGTCCTCGGTGTCGCCTAACAGCGGCAACAGGCACTCGGCCAGCCGCGTCAGGTTCCACAGGACAATCCGCGGCTGATTCCCGTAAGCATAGCGGCCGTGCTGATCGATCGAGCTGAACACCGTCCCCGGGTCGTAGGCGTCCATGAAGGCGCAGGGACCGTAATCGATCGTTTCACCGGCAATCGAGCAGTTGTCGGTGTTCATCACCCCGTGGATGAAACCGATCAGCAGCCACCGAGCCACGAGGTCCGCCTGGCGGGCGATGACGGCGGACAGAAACGCCAGATAGGGATTCTCGGCGCCGGCCGCATCCGGGTAATGCCGGGCAATGGCATGATCGGCCAACAGCTTGACGCCCGCCGCGTCACCCTGCGCGGCGAAATATTGGAACGTGCCGACGCGCATATGGCTGGCGGCGACCCGGGTCAGCACCGCACCCGGCAACAACGCCTCCCGCCGCACCGGTTCGCCGGTGGTGACGGCGGCGAGGCTGCGGGTGGTCGGCACACCAAGCGCGGCCATCGCCTCGCTGATCAGGTATTCCCGCAGCACCGGACCCAGCGCCGCGCGTCCGTCGCCACGCCGGGAGAAGGGCGTCGGGCCGGCCCCCTTCAACTGAATATCGCGCCGGATGCCGTCGAGTCCTACGACTTCACCCAGCAGATTGGCTCGGCCGTCGCCCAATTGCGGCACGAAATGGCCGAACTGATGCCCCGCGTAGGCCAGCGCCATCGGTTCGGCGCCCGCCGGCACCTGATTGCCGGCCAGCACCGCGACACCGTCGGAAGTCGCGAGCCAATCCGGGTCGATCCGCAATTGTCGGGCCAGCATTGTGTTAACCCGCACCAGCTTTGGCGCGGCCACCGGTGTCGGGTCCAGGCGCGCGTAGAAGCGGTCTGGCAGGCGGGCGTAGGTGTTGTCGAAGGGGATCATAGGCTCAACATGTCGCCGAGCGGGTCGCCGGGCAAGGGGCGGGCGGTGGCGTTTCGGGGCGCACTGCACCATATTGTGCGGATGATCCCATTATCCGTCCTCGACCTCTCCCCGGTTCCCCAAGGCAGCACGCCTGGCCAGGCCTTGCGCAATTCGATCGACCTCGCCCGCCATGTAGAATCGCTGGGGTACGCCCGCTACTGGATGGCGGAGCATCACAACATGGCCGGCATCGCCAGCGCCGCGACGGCCGTTGCGCTGGCGCATGTGGCCGTCGCCACCAGCACGATTCGCGTTGGCGCCGGCGGTATCATGCTGCCGAACCACGCGCCGCTGTTGATCGCCGAACAGTTCGGCACGCTGGCGGCGCTGCACCCGGGGCGGATCGACCTCGGGCTTGGCCGGGCACCGGGTTCGGACCCGATCGCCGCACATGCCATGCGGCGCAACCTGTCGGCCGACGTGAACCAGTTTCCCGCCGACGTCGTCGAACTGATGAGTTACTTCAAGCCAGCCGAACCGCAACAGGCGTTGCGCGCGGTGCCCGGCGAGGGGGAAGAAGTCGCGATTTGGATCCTCGGGTCCAGCCTGTTCGGGGCGCAATTGGCGGCGCATCTTGGCTTGCCGTTCGCGTTCGCCTCGCACTTTGCGCCGGCCGAGATGCATCATGCGATGGCACTCTATCGTGAGCGGTTTCGTCCGTCCGATCGTCTTGCGAAACCGCATGTGATGCTGGGCGTCAACATCTTCGCGGCGGACACGGATGATGAGGCACGATTTCTGTTCTCGTCCCTGCAGCAGGCGTTCCTGAACCTGCGGCGCGGCCGGCCGGGGAAGCTGCCGCCCCCGGTGGCGAATTTCGATGCGGATGTTGATCGGTTCGGCCGAACCATGCTGGCCGATGCGTTGGCGTGTTCAGTGGTTGGCGGCCCGGAGACGATACGGGACGGCTTGCGCGCATTCGTTGCTTCGACGGGTGCGGACGAACTGATGGTGACGGCGCAGATTTTCGATCATGCGGCCCGGAAACGGTCGTTTGAGATTTTGGCGCGGGAAATCGAAATCCCGGGGTGATCCCGGTCGTCCGCAATGCCGGCGAGGGGCGGCGTTCCCGTCTTTTGGTCAGCTTTCGCTGGCGATGACGATCCGCGTGGGGCTGTGCCAGCGCGGCGCCGCTTCACTATACGGCGGGTCGTCCAGGCCTATGGAATTTCTATGCGGGACTAACGATTTTTCCTAAGCCGGGTCCGTTGAGAGGGTGGTCCGGTCGAAAGGAGGGTCGGACCATGATCCAACTACCCGGACTGCGGCATGGCACCCATGTCGCTCCACCGCGTCGCAAGACAGTGCGACCGGATTGGACGGCTTTGCACAGGCACCTGCTGTGGGTCTGTCTGGTCCTGGCGACCGCGGCTTATCTGGCCGTTTGCGTTCAGAACATTACTGAGGTGCTCACGGGAATCACCCGGCAGCATCAGTCAGTCGAGGCCGTTGATTCGCCTCGGTTCGCCCCGGGCGGAAACGGTTTCACGCGGTAGAAGGCGTATGCGGCTCGATCGCTTACCGAACAGCGCCTGCTTGCAGTAACTCGCGGCTGAGTTGCTGCACGGCGGCGCTGCCGAACGCCACGTACAGCCGCCGGCGGACAATCACCGCGAGCCAATCCGGCCGCTGCTTCAGCACGCCGTCGGCGATGAGCTGATCCATCTCATCCGCCACCGCTTCGTTGATCCGTTCGGTGATGTCTTCGGAGAGCTCGCGGCCGGCAAACACCTTGACCCGAGCGTTGAGGCGGGCGGTGGCCAGGACCTCCCGGTCGGTCATCGTGGCCGGGGTTTCGAAAAGCAGCTTTTGCAAATCCGCCATGGGGTTGTTTGCCTCCGCCTGTGTCCGTGCGAAGACTATACCATGATCGGCGCGGCCATAGGGGCGTGGCGCAGTCTTCACCAAACCGTGATGGCCCGACGAGCCGAGACCGTTCCATAATCGTCATGACCCGGCTTGTCCGGTTCAACGATTACGGCACCGTCAGGGCATAGGTGGCCCGGACAAGCCGGGCCAGGACGGATCTGCTGGGCAGCGACACGTTCCCTAATCAGCGGCCAGATTGGGCGTTGGCTCCAGCGGCAGCCCCTTGTGGCCGGTCAGTGCCTCGCCCGCCGCGTACATCGCGAACGCTCGTTTCTTCATCGCCGGCAGCACGGACGCGACCGTGTCCAGGTCGAGGTCGGCGGCGATGCCCGGATATCCGGCGCGCTCGATCATGGCACCCAGTTTGCGGTTTTCCAGTTGCTCGAACACCCATTCCAGCGGGTCCTCGACCAGCGTCATGTCCCAGTAAATGCGGTGGTTCTTGTTGCGCGGGCCGTAGTGATAATGCGCGCCGTCCCAGAAACAATCGAACGCCAGCAGCTCCGTCTCCTCCACGTAGGATTTGCGGGTGGAGCCGCCGACATCGCCCAACACGTGGATCGCCAGGCCGCCGTCGCCCACCGGCAGCCGCCGCATCTCCAGCCCGAACCGGATGTTGCCCGCCGGGAAGATGTCGGTCCCCCGATTGTGTTTGACCGTGTTCCGCCGCGCGCCATGCAGATCCCGAGCGCAGGCTTCCACGTCGGGCAGCATCCGCCGCACCGCGGCCAGATCGAGCCCGACCGCGATGTCCCTGTATCCGGCTCGGTCCAGCATCTGGGGGAGCTTGGTTGCCAGCGTCCGGATGGTCCAGCCGATCGGATTGCCGTCGGTGGTCGGGTCCATGCGGTAGAGCTGGCCGGCGCCGGTTCGCTCCGCACCACCCAGCATCATCGGCTCCGCGATCCGCAGATCGGGATTCTCCGGCCCGTAGATGTAGCTGCGCTCGATATCGAAGCAATTGAAGCGCAGCAGCACGGTCTCGCGGCCCCTGATGTCCGCCGCCACGTCGATGCAGACGCCCTGGTCGGCGTGATCCTGGATATTGCCGTCCCACAGCTCGTGCCTGACGATGAACGTCAGCGTGTCCGCCGTGAACCGGGTGCCTTGCGATGTGTGTGCCATGTTGTGGACGCTCCTTGCCGCGTATTTGCCCCTGCCGCGATCTCAGTCGGTCCATGGCGGCTGTCGTTGATCTGGATCAACGGGGGGGAGCGCGGCTGCCCCGTTCATGGCCGGGCTTGGCCCCATAGGCATCAGGATAAGGCAGGTTGGGAGAACATTCTTTCTCCAGCCGCGGCTTTGTCTTCTCCGTCATGACCGGGCTTGGCCCGGTCACCCACGACTTTGCTGGCGGCGGCACCGGAAGTCGTGGGTGGCCGGGCCAAGCCCGGCCATGACGAATGGGCAAATCCTCCCCATCAGCCGCTTATCCTGATGCCTATGGGGCCAAGCCCGGCCATGACGGAGTTGGGAAAGCCCCGTTCGTGGCACGACATCCTTGCTTCTCGTGCTGATCGGTCAATAGAATCGCCTCAGGTTTCAGCGTCACACCGGAGGCCACTGCCCATGTCCGACGAACGCCACATTGCACTCTCACCGGAGCAAGCGGTTGACAGGTTGGAGGTGATGCACACCGAAGCAGTGCAAGCCCAACGCGACGCCCTGGCGCGCTATGCGGCCGGCGGCGCCCCGCCGTCGGCCGAGGAGCGCGGCCGGTTTCGCTACCCCGAACTGCGCGTGGTGTGTGAACCCAACGGGCCGATGCCGGTGACTCGCCGAGCCTGGGGGAAGATCCAGACGCCGGGGATCTACACCACCACGATCACGCGGCCCGACTTCTTCCGGCCGTATCTGCTGGAGCAGCTCCACCCGCTGGTTGCCGAATATGGCGCCCGGATTGAGGTGGGGCTCAGCGACCAGGAGATTCCGTATCCCTACGTGCTCGATCGGGGCGACGAACTGGCGCATGGCAACGCCACCCCGGCCGAACTCGCTCGGCATTTCCCGACGCCGCTGCTGTCGGCGGTGGGCGATGAGGTCGCGGACGGGCAATGGATGTTCGAGGAAGGGCAGGCTCGGCCGTTGGCGTTGTTCGATGCGGTGCGCGTGGATTACTCGCTGGGGCGGCTGAAGCACTACACCGGGTCGGACTGGCGCAGCGTGCAGCCGTGGATTCTGCTGACCAACTACCAGCGCTATGTCGATCAGTTCGTGCGCTGGGGGCTGGCGGCGTTGGCCGATCCCGCCAGTCCGTACGACCGGTTGATCGCGCCGGGGGGAGTCGTTGCCGGACGCGGCGATGATCTGGCCGCGGCGGAGGGGCGGATCGCCGCCGCGCCCTGGTACAACTTCCAGATGCCCGCGTATCATCTGGCTCGGGCGGACGGGCAGGGGGGCGTGACGATCGTCAACATCGGCGTTGGGCCGTCGAACGCCAAGACCGTCACCGACCATCTGGCGGTGTTGCGGCCGCATTGTTGGCTGATGGTCGGCCATTGCGGCGGGTTGCGGCAGTCTCAGGCGATTGGCGATTACGTGCTGGCGCACGGGTATCTGCGGCGCGACCGGATCCTGGACGATCTGGTGCCGCCGGAAATTCCGGTGCCGGCGCTGGCCGAGGTGCAGGTGGCGCTGCAGGAGGCGGCGGCGCAGGTGACCGGGGAGCGTGGCGATGCGCTGAAACAGCGGCTGCGCACCGGCACCGTGGTGTCCTACGACGACCGGAACTGGGAGCTGCGCTGGTCACAGGAACGGCGGCGGATCAACCTGTCCCGAGCGATCGCGGTGGATATGGAGAGCGGGACGCTGGCGGCGCAGGGGTATCGGCTGCGGGTGCCGTATGGCACGCTGCTGTGTGTCTCCGACAAGCCGCTGCATGGGGAGATCAAGCTGCCGGGGATGGCCAGCGCGTTCTACCAGCGCGCCGTGGGCGAGCATCTGCGTATTGGTATTGCCGAGCTGGATTTGCTGCGCGGCGACCTGGGGTCGCTGCACTCGCGCAAGCTGCGCAGCTTTGACGAGCCGCCGTTTCGGTAGGGGCGCTGTGGGGTTTTGACGGGTTGCGCGCCCTGGTGGGCTGATCTGGTGCCGTAGGTTAAGGGGTCCCTCGGATGGACCGCTTTGGATGGAAAGCCGTCGGTCTGCTTTCGCGCCGCTAGCGAAATAAGTAGACGTTCCACCGATGGCTTGGGTTGGCCGAAAAGAGACTGGCAGGTCTGCAGCAAGTAGGGCCAAGAAGCTGCCGTTGGTGCGACCTCATCCACTGACCGGTCCCGACCCATGCACGCCATTCGCTAATTTCAACGCGCGACCGCAAAACGAGGATGCCTGACCGGCATGCTTCATTATGTTTCCTGGAGTTGCTTCCGGTGATCAATTTGGGGCGGGTAATGCTGCTTCCCCATTCTCACCTCTGGTCCGCGGGGAATCGTCGCCCACCGAACCTTCTCCCTCGACTACCCGATCCGGCAGGAGCGGATCGAGGTTCTGCGCGATGAGGGACTGAAGACGATATCGGGTCATCGGCTTAGCCGCCGCCATCAGCTTCTCGAGTTCGACTTTGACCTCCGCAATCCACGGACGCTCCGGCATGAGCGAGGGCCCCGGCTGGTAGTAGTGACGGCTGTGGAGGGCCTGGATGGCGCGCGACTGTATCTCGGGCGACGCCTCGAACACTGTCCTAGCGAACTGCACGGGCGGTAGCGACGCCAGCACCGGACGATCCCAGTATCGCCCGTTCCGAACGGTGTTCTGCGCGAGATCGAAGAGAAAGCCGTCCGGATCGACGGGCAGTTGATCGAGCAGTTCTCGGGCGATCTGTGGGTACTGCTTCTCCTCCTGCTTCTGGCGGATATTGTCGTAGTAAGCGACGATCTCGCGATGTTCGGAAGTCTCGGATTCGGGGATAGCGTAGCCGCGATAGACCATGTCGCGAACGGAGCCCTTCGGCCGGTCAAGGCTGGTCTCCAGCCGGTCGTCGCGAGCGAGATCGTCGATGTAGGTCTTGCTATCCGCAACTATGTCTTCGCATTTCTTCGAAAGCAGGCCGATCTCGGCAAACCAAAGTCGGATCCCCGCTATTAGGAGGAACTCGCCGCGGACGGTGAACTCGCGATTCGTAAAGGCTCTCTCCACCTCACCGGCGATGCGGTCACATGTCGCATCATCGCATGTGAAGACCTGCACGGCCTGCAGCCACAGCGGCTGCTCTCCGGGCTTGGTGTAGTCGCTCGTTGCGTCGAGTGCGGCCACCAGCCCCTGAGCGTCCATCTCGCCGCGGAGCAGGATCGCGCCGAGCATGGGCGCTCCAAGCAGCACCTTGTCGAAGTCGACCTGGGGATAGCGCTCATCGATTATGTCAGCCTTCGATTTCTCCTTCCCGTTCGTGCGACGCATCAGCCGCCCGATTCGGTTTCCGACCAGCGAGGAGAGGTCGTCCTCATTCAATTCGCCGGCGCGGTATTCCATCGTGATGGCCATCAAGCCCTTCATAATCTTGAGGACCGATTCCTCCTTGCTCCAGTGACGCTCCTCGAGCTGCGAACCGATCTTCTCGAAGTCCCACATCGCATGTTTCAGCGTCCGAAGGTTTCCCCGGCCACCTTGGGCGTGGAGTGCGAGGACGGCCTCCCTGTGGCGCTTGAGGAACCCTTTCGTCGCATCGGACTTGGCTGACAAAGGCGTCGAACGCCTCTCCAGCCGGCGCGGACACAGTTAGTGTCTGGCCGATCAGTTTCTCCCGGATCTCGTCGTATCGAATCTCGACGTAGGTCCTGATCTCCGTCTCGTTCGCAAGGATGATGGCCTTGAGCCCGTCGTGCTCGACAAGGCCGTTGATGTAGCCAAGCACCTCGCCCAACGGCATCTTGCATCGCTCGAGGTCATCGAAGATCAGCAGCCGGTTGCGGGGGTTGGCTAGGTCCTTGGTTAGGTCGATCTCAGGCATCGAGAAGTTCAGCGTGCCGCTCTCTTCCGTGGAGAAGTCCATCTTCAAAGCGCCTTTCGCCAGTGCGCGGGCGGCAGCAGCGGCGATCCTCATGCCACGTGATGACAGTTTGGGATGCAGCAGCCGGTAGAACTCCTGCTCGATCTGGTCGACCGACGAGATTCCGTTGAGCGTGACATAGAGCGGCTTGAGGGAGCTTCTGCCCTTCAGGAACTCTTTGACTAGATGGGTCTTGCCGGAGCCCCAGGGCCCGTTGACCATGACGGCGTAGTCGAAGGGACGGCTCGGATCGACATAATAGTCCAAGAATTTGGTGATCGCGGCATTCGCCCGGACCTCATCGGCTTCAGACTGGCCTGTGGTAATCATGCTTCTTATTCATTTCTTTGGCGCCACAGATATGGGCGGCGGATGTTTTGTGGTTGAGTCTTAACGGCTAAACCCGGCACGTGAGTAATGCGAACCGCGAACCGCTCGGACGTCCGCTTTAGACCGGCCACACCTGAAAACCAACCGACGGCTGCCACCCATCGTGGCCGAACGGTATCCCGCCGGCGATGTCCGGTTTTGGTAAGCGCAAAACGGCGGCCAACTGACCGGCCGGGGCGTGAACCCGACATCAGCCATGGGCTTCATCTGAGCGGAGATATCGCCGGGTCGGGATCGCCGAACTCGAACTCAAGCCAGTCGTCATTGTCATTCTCATCAGTGTTAATGACCGTCACTGCGGAGGGCAGTCGACCCTGCTGCAGGTTTCGCAAGAACGCAATTTGGACCGGGTTCGGCTGGCGTGGCCTGCTGCGGCTCGCCTCGACATTTCTGGCGCCGTTATCGTCGAGCGTGCGAAGACCGGCAAGAATTTCTATCACTTCCCGCGAGCCGATGCGGATCTTCCTTCCTCCCATCGTATATCCTCCATGATGACCAAGATCATAGCCCGATTCCCGGGCGCGTAGCGCGCCGTTGGCTGGCATCGCGACTGGTTTTGGCAACTCCTCAACCATGTTCGCGAATAGAGTGTTGAGTTCGGGAATGACTAGGCTGCCCGGTCGGGCGAGCAGCATCGGATGCACCCAGCGCCTCGTCGGCCCGCCGGGCGTCCACAGCGGTGGTTCCTCTCGCACCGTGAGTAGGAGGACGAAGTCGATCGATGAATATTGGCGCAGGAACTCCTCGACGATCTCTGCCGCCGAGACGTCATCCCAATTAGCCTGACGATATGTAAGCGCTGCGCAGTCGCCGTCGCCAACGATCACACCGGTGACGCCTTCGGCGCCCCGAAGCTGCGCAGCTTTCGACCTCAGCGCGTTGTAAAGCGGATTGCGGTCCCTTATTTTCGGGACATCATAGACGGCGAAGTTGCCGGAGCTGTAAGGCGATTTTAAGGGATCGATTGTGATATCGAGGCCCACTTCATCGTCGTCGATGGCGACCGAAAGCCGCTTCTCACCAGCGGTCATCTGGGCCCGCAACTGCGGCACGATTTGGTCGCGAACGAACACATTTAACTGCGTGCGCGAAGGTAGTCGCAGCACGATCCGCGTGCCCCGTGCGCTTCGATGAACCTTGGACTTCACGCGTAAATCCAGGCCGCCAATCGGCAGCCCCAACTTGGTCTTTGCATTCTCAATGAGCTGGCTCAGCTCGAAATAGGGATTGTCTTGGTCGAGACTCTCGTCCGACACCGCCGTTATGTCGGCTGTAAGCCGCAGGGCACCGTTATCGAATGAGACGTCGGGGCAACGTCCCGATGAAAGTGGGACCTCATTCCTTAGCTGGCCGTACTTGGTGAGTGCGTGAAGGACTGCTACCTCCCACATCGTCGCGAGTCGATCTTTGCCCGGTTGATTTAGGCGTACAGCAAGTTTGTCTGTCAATCAGCGTTGAATAGTTTCCAGGTAACAGCGTCCAAAAGTTTCCACTTGGTCAGCCCGATTTCGTCTGTTTCTTGCGCTGTTTGAAGCGGAACGAATCGTTGCCGGTTTCCAGGATATCGCAGTGGTGGGTGATG